>CAVYBY010000001.1:0-7983 GCA_963766935.1 uncultured Actinomycetes bacterium
TCCAGGACGTTGCCGACGTTGACCCCCCGGGATCGGCTCAGCCGACGGACGGCAAAGAGACAGACGCCCGGTAGAGACGCCACCGGTCGGGCACGCCCTTCAGCTCGTGCTCGCCGGCGTCCTCGAACGCCAGCCCCGATCCGGCGACGAGGTCCTTCACCGTGCTCGAGACGAGGACCTCGGACGGTCCGGCCACCGACGCGATCCTGGCGCCGAGGCTGACCGCGATGCCGCCGATCTTGCCGTCGATCTCCTGCACCTCACCGGTGTGCACGCCGGCCCGGATCTCGATCGAGAGGTCGCGGACGCTCGCGGCGAGGGCGAGCGCACAGCGCACCGCGCGCGCCGGTCCGTCGAACGTCGCGTAGAAGCCGTCGCCGGCCGTGTCCATCTCGACACCTCGGTAGCGCGCGAGGTGCGCCCGGACGATGCGGTGGTGCTCGCGAATGAGGTCTGCCCACTCACGATCTCCCCGCGAGGCGGCGAGCTCCGTCGAGCCGACGATGTCCGTGAGCATGACCGTCGCCAGGAAGCGGTCGAGGTCCACGGCCTCCGCGCGGATCGTGTCGAGGAAGCGCTCGACCTCGGCCGGCAACCCGTCGTCGGCGTCCCACGCGTGCGCGGCGCCGTCGAGCTCGACGATCTCCGCGCCCGGTACATGGCGCGCGATGTAGCGGCCGTGCTCGACGGGCATCTCGGTGTCTCCCCGGCGATGCACGACCAGGGCCGGGACGCGGATCGACGGGAGCAGGTCCCGGACGTCGGTATCGCGATCGACGCCGAAGAGCTGCACCACGTCGCCGGGGCCTCCCATCGAGTGCATGAACCTGAGGAGCTCCTCACCGAGAGCCGGGTCGTCGTCCTGCCCGTAGATCGCCGACGCCCACTCGCGCGCGAGCTCCGGGGTCCCCCACCGGCGCTCGATGTCGGCCATCTCGGCATCGGATCGCTCGGGCGTGAGCCCGATGGGATAGTCTGGGGCCCACAGCTCACGCGCCGTGGCGCCGTATGCGACCAGACCCGCCGTGCGCTCGGGCAGCGTGGCCGCGTACATCGCCGCCGTCGCGAACCCGCCGGTCTCGAGCGCGAGCAGCACTGGCCGGGTGGAGCCGACCGCGTCCACGACCGCGCGCACGTCCTCCATCCGAGACTCGAGCGACAGCTGCTGCGCCCGGTCGATCACGTGATCGGACAGTCCACTGCCCCGCCGGTCGAACACGATCAGCCGGCTGCACGACGCGAGCCGGCGGAAGAACGCCCCGGTCCGCCCGCGCCAGATCTCGCCGAGGCCGAGGACGGATGCGACGACGACGAGGTCGACCGGCCCGTCGCCGACCACCTGATACGCGATGTGCACGTCGTCGACCGTCTTCGCCCATCGCGTCGCCGGGGCATCCACCGGCGCATCTTCCCGTCCATCGATCGGAACGGGCAAACCGGCGTCGACCCACGCGGGTCGTCGATGGCCAGGGTTGGACGACATGCCGCCCGGACCTGCACCGCGAGCCGGAGCCGCACCGCACGCCGCCGGCCACCCGCTCGAACGCGGGCCGGGACGGGCGAGGTCTGCCCCGCCCGTCCCGCACCCTTGTCGTCAGATCGCGGCGATCCCGTTGCCCGTCGTCGGGACGCCGCCGGCGCCGGCGAGCGCCGTCAGCGAGCCGTCGGCGTTCACCGCGAAGGCGGAGATCGACCCGCCCGCGCGGTCGAACACGTACAGGAACCCGTCGCCGTCGCTCAGGTCCATGTCGACCGGACCGTCGCCGGTCGTCCCGGCCACGCCGCTCGCCAGCGTGAGCGAGCCGTCGGCGCCGATCGCATACGAGCTGACGTCGTCCGTCGAGGCGTTGGCCGTGTACGCGAAGCGGCCGTCGCCGGTGACCACGAGCCAGCAAGCGGCGCCCTGGCCGTTCGGCACGGACCCGCTGATCAGGCCGATCGTTCCGTCGGACGCGACGTCGTAGCTCGACGCCGAGCTGGTCGGGGCCTCCGAGACGTACAGCCGTCCGTCCGGGCCGAACGCGAAGCCGAACGGGGTGAGGCCGTTCGAGGCCTGGACCCTCGGGCCCGTGGCGCGACCGTCCCGGCGCACCGCGAACGTGTCGATCGTCGCGGTTCCCTTCTCGGTCACGGCCAGGATCCGGCCGTTCGGGCTGAACGCGACCTGCGCCGCGTTCGCCGCCGGGCCGGAGAGCGGCCGGGTCGATTTCGGGATCGCGACGAGACGGTCCTTGGCGATCCGGACCGCCTGGATCGTGCTCGCGCCCTGGTTCAGCACGTACGCCACGCTGCCCGACGCGTCCACGCTGACCGGCAGGTCGCCGACCGGCTCGACGTCGGTGAGCGCAAGCCCGCCGACCCTGATCGCGAAGATCGAGACGTCGTCGCTCCCACCGTTGACGACGAGCAGGTGCCGCTCGTCGTCGGTGACCGTCAGCGCGCCCTGGCTGCCGAGGCTCGCCCCGAGCCCGAGGCCGCCCGTCGAGACGGTCTCGGCGTACGTGAGCGTGCCGTCGGCCGCGCGATCGAACGCGACGACCGCGTTGCCGCTCGGGTCGTTCGTCTGGACGTACACGTGCCCTGCTGCGGGCTCCGCCGCGACTGCGACGGGGACCGCGACGATCGAGGCGAGGGCGAGGACCACCCCGGCCACGATCGCGCGTGCGAATCGAGTTCTGCCTGACATTGCGTCGATCCCCCTTCGGGTCGATGACGGGGACCCGGGCATCCGTCGATGGATGTGCATGCGGGGAGGACGTGTGATCGCGCGGCGGGGGCGTTACGGACGGCCGGCTCGAGAGCGCAAGTTGTAAGGGATTGTTCAGGAATGGCCACGAGAGGCCGTTCTCGCGCGGTCGCGAGGCGACCAGCCGGACCTACTCTCTCCTGGCGGCCGTAGGTCGAACATCCGACTCGTGTGGTCACAGCCGCGTCCATAGCGTGGCGGCCTCGCCACGATCGGGCGTGCGCGGGGCACGGGGACGTCCGGACCGGTTCGGCTTCTCGGCCGCCCGGCGCAGGGCAGCGGACCAGGACGGCAACCCCAGGTGTGATCGTGCACGAGACTTGCTGTCCACATTCGTGATCCGAGAGGGCTGCCATGCAGGTCAACCCACCCGTCACCCCTTGGGAGGAGAAGGACCGCAAGGAGCCCGTCTTTCCCGTCTACGGGGCTCCGCAGGAGTTCATCGATGTCGCGAACGAGTACCGACTGATTTGGGAGCTGCGAGGCAGGGCGGCGTTCCGCGATCCGACCCTCATCCTGGCTCACTCGGCCGCCGAGTTCTTCACCGCGCTCCGCGCGACGACGCCCGATGAGCGGCAGAAGGCGATCGACCTCGGCACCGCCATCGCCGACCTGGCCGTGACGGGCCGTCAGTCGTACGACACGTTCAAGCGCGGGATCAACATGTTGAAGCTTGAAGGCACGACTCGACTGCGGCTGGACGCACGGTCACTTGCCGTGCGCCCCAGCGACGCCGAGATAGGGTCCGTCATCAATCAAGCGCTCGACCGTGCCTACAACGTGGCGTGGGCGCTCCGTGGGTCGGTTGCGCAGCAGACCGAGCTGCGCCCGGGGCTGTGGTGGATCGCGGTCTCCGCCGAAGACGACATGCCTCACCGTCCGGTCAACCTGCCGTCCCCGGCATACGAGCAGTACGAGGTCCAGGTCAAGACGCCGGTCGCAAGCGGGGAGATCGCCCTGTGGACGCGCTTCTTCGTCGCCTGTGCGGATGACGTGCCGAGGGCCGCCACACCGTTCAATGTGCGAATGGCCCCGGACGATCCGGTGCCGATCATCCCGAGCGATCACCGCGTGCTGCTCTTCCTCCACGGTCACAGCTCGGGGGCCGAGGAGGCGCTTGCGTTGACCCCGGCCCTGCTCCAGGAGGGCCTCCGGCAGGGAAGGAAGTATGCGGTCATTTCGCTCGATCTCCCGAACAACGGCTATTCAGAGGTATTCGATCACACCCGCGTCGCGGCACCGGAGGCGACCGACTTCCCAACGCTCACGAGGCGCGACGCTCCGATCGCGACACCGATGCTCGACTTCATCGAGAACTTCGTTGTTGCCTTCGTTGACGCCCTGGAGGACCAGTCAATCGAGAACGGAACGCCTCGAATCAAGCAACGCATCTCTGCCGTCATCGGTGGAAGCCTTGGGGGCAACCTCGGGCTGCGGCTCGGGAGGCGCAATCCGATGCCGGCGTGGCTGAACCGAGCCATCGTTTCGTGGAGCCCCGCGTCCGTCTGGAAGGCGAAGGTCAGGGACGATCCCGGGCGCGACGGCTCGAGATACGCGTGGGCCGCATTCCAGGAACCGGAGATCGAGAGCTCAAGGACGGACTACTTCTTCAGGGCCTACGAAGAGACTCACTGGGTTGGTGCCATCAAGATCGCGGGACCGCAGCCGACGTTCTGGTACGGAACGAGCTTCCCCTATGCGGATCAGTACCTCCAGTTCTCCCGCGTCTCTCGTCGAGAGATCTACAACTCCTACTTCCGGCAATGGCACTGGCGCGTGGCCTGCGAACAGCTGATCTACAGTCACGTCGAGAACGAGGTGTTCGGCGACACCTCGACGCCGGTGCGCTACACGCTGAACACGGTGCGCACCCTTCTTGCCTCGGGCGAGGAAGACGACCATGAGTGGGTTCGCATCTACGACGGAACCATGAAGCTGGGAGCGTTGATGACGCAAACGCCGGGACGGCTCTTGCTGCTCCGCAAGACCGGGCATTCGATCCACACCGAACGCCCGCAATACCTCGCGTCCGAGATCGTGAACTTCTTGCACGAGGAACGCGCTCCCGATCTCCCGTCGAACACCGCTGCCGCGGTGTCGACCTTGCTTCTCGACGAAAGGCGCAGCACGCGCACCCATCCGACGGCCGCGATGGTTGCGGCATCGTCGCTGCTCCTCCTTGGTGCCCCGCCCTAGCCACGAGCCGCTGGTCTGGCTCTGCCTTCGGCGTTCCCCGAACTGGATCGAATCCGAAAGGAGAGGTGTGATGGCCAGATACGAGGGTTTGGCTTCCATCCGCCGCGCGTTGAGCACGCCCGATGGCAGCGCCATCTTGGATATTCAGCCGGATGGCCTGGATTGGCAGTGGACCTCCGTGCCGGCTGAGCGGGCACGCGAGGCCTTGGCGTGCGGACTCTCAGCGATCGCCGGCGGGTGGAAGCTCTACGTCTCTCTGCCCGACGATCCGAACTCGAACGCGCTCGAGATCGTCGGCGTGACCAACACGCCCGGTTAGGACGGACGCTGCATGAGTGCCGAGTCCGTCACCGGCGAACCAGAGCGCGATCGGTCCGAAGGCCTCAGGTACACGCGCGCCGTTCGCAAGAACACCATCATCGGCCTCGGTGGAGTGGCCGGGATCGGGCTCGTCGGATGCATCCTCTACTCGTCTCAGTTCTCACCGTCGGAGTTCCCATCGGTGCTTGCCACCAGCCTGATCGTGGCCACAGCCTCCATCATCATCGGTGCCACACTCGGGTTCCTGTTCGGGATCCCCCGAGGGCAACGGACCGAATCGGAGTCCTCCGGCACGCATCCGGGGGGCGAACAGATCTCGCAAGGCTCCGATGTCGAGTCGCCCGTCGGGGCACGCGTGAGGGCGAACACGAACCTCGAAGACATCTCAGATTGGCTGACGAAGATCCTCGTTGGAGTCGGCCTGACGCAGCTGAGCGCGATCGGCGGTGGGCTCTCCCGGCTTGCGGCCTCTCTGAGGTCACCACTCGGTGGGGCCGAGAGCAGTTCGGCATTCGGCCTCGCGGTTGTCATCACCTTCGCTGCGACCGGGTTCCTCATCGGGTATCTCTGGACCCGCCTCACCCTGCCCATCGCGTTCCAGCGGGCGGAAACCGAGGTCGAGGAAGAGCTTCGCCGGCTCCTCGTCCTATCGCGAAAGGAGCAGCAGCGCGTTGCGACTGATGTCCTCGCGCTCGTGGATCGGCCTGAGGTTCAGGGTGGAATCGTGCAAAGCGTCGCGGAGCGGCTGTCGACAACCGTCGGCACGACCGAACCCACGGAGGACTTCCTGCGCCGGCAGGCGGCGGACTACGAGCGAACCCGGAGAAGCATGCCGCGCGGCAGTGATCGAACGCGAGCGATGTCTCAGGTCGTCGCACGGGTCCGTGCGGTGGCCCAGCGACAGCAGGTGCCGGCGGAGACCCTCAGAGCGGTGTTCCGGCACAGCGAGGGAGGCCGCGTCGTGGCCTTAGCGTGGATCAGCTCGTCTCCCGACTCGAGCCTCGCGGACATCGTGCTCGAAGGTATCGAGCAGTCGAAGTCGGCCTTCGAGCTGTATCACGCTCTCCGCGCCGCCGAGACCCTCCTGCCGACCCTGCCCGAACAAGATCGAGTCAGACTCACCACCGCGACGCGGGATCAGATGCAGCCCGGACGATTCATCAAGCAAGACTCCGACCGTTGGCCCCTGGCGCAAAGGCTTCTGTCGCTTGCCGAGCGTCCCTAGCTCCCGAGGCACGCCGAACCGACAGATGCCTGCGTAGCAGGGGCAGCGAGCGCCGGCCGGCTGGGAGCCGTAGCCTTCCGCCGGGCTCATTTGCTAGAGCTGTGGCCGCGGGAGGTGCGCAAGGCTGTCATCGTGCTCGACGCGGCCATCTCCGAGCGCGGGCGGATCGTGAGGAGGCGGCTCATCCCGTCGATCGCGTGCGAACCCCCACGGCGGCATCGAGCTCGTCCAGGAGCTCGAAGACCTCCGTCGCCGCCCACGCGCGGTTGCGCTTGCCGACCGTCACGAGCCGAAGCACGCCCGTTCGCTCGAGACGGTTGAGCGCGACCCTCGCGGCCTCGTCCGAGACGCCGAGCAGATCCGAGGCCGATCCGACCGACAGGATCGGATGCCCGGGCAGCCCGTCGATGATGCGACGGGCCGTGGACCGGGCGCTGGGCCGTCCCGCTCGCTCGAGCCACGACGCCCGGAGCTCGGCGAGGTCTCGACCGAGGTCCGTCGCGCGCTCCCCCGCGATGGTCAGGGCCGTCGCGAACGAGCCGCACCATCCGTCGAGCTCCCCGCGCCTGAACGCGGTGAGACCGTCGACGTAGGCACGGGCATCGGCCGCGAGCACCACGCTCACCGGAGGGACGACCCGCTCGGAGACATGCCTGCGGCGCAGGACGATGTGGATCAGGCACCGCCCGACCCGTCCGTTCCCGTCCGCGAACGGGTGGATCGTCTCGAACTGGGCATGGGCGAGCGCCGCCTGCACGACGGCCGACAGGTCGGTCCGGTTGCAGAATTGCACCAGGTCGTCGAGGAGGGGCTCGACGCGGTCGGGTGGCGGCGGCACGAACTCGGCCCTCCGAGGCGTGTTCCCGCCTCCGATCCAGTTCTGCTCCCCTCGGATCCTGCCGGCGATCGCTCGATCCTGTGGCGTGTGCATGAGGACGCGGTGGACCGACAGCAGGTCCTCGACGGAGAGTGCGCCGGGCGTCATGCCGAGCTCGATCGCCCGCGCCAACGCCTCGATGTTGCGGACGATCGAGACCGCGGTCCCGCGCGCGCCTCCCGGCGCGAAGCGCGCCTCCTCGATCCGGCGGTGAGAGAGTCGGAGACCCTCGATCCTGCTGCTCGCCACGCTCTCCGCTCGGAGGAGGAGGCGGGCGACCGGCTCCAGGTCGTGGATCCCCGGCGAGGTGTCCAGGATCGCGCACGCCTTGACCGCCCGCTCCATTTCGCCGGCGACCTCGGCCGAGAGCGAGGGCTCGATCGTGGCGAGGGGATCAGGCACGAAGGCCGTGTACCGGAACGGACCTCGGTCGCGGCTGGAAACCATCTCGTGGTGCCCCGAGGCACTCCACACGAGTTCGACGAGCTCCGGCACCTCAACTCCTTGGGTAGGCGCTGCACTTACCCAAGGATAGGCGAATTCCTTGGGTATGCCATCTCATGCCCAAGGTCCCTTTGTCATGTGCGTGCCCGGCGCTAGGCGAGGACTCCCCGAACC
>CAVYBY010000002.1:0-441765 GCA_963766935.1 uncultured Actinomycetes bacterium
CGCGATCGCCCGCGATCTAGCCGAGTTGGTCGCAGTTGGCGTTCGAGCCGACGTCGTCGTGCTCGCCACCGGGGCGCATGTCCGTGAGTTCGAGCAGCAGGTGCTTGCCTCCTTCCGAGCGGGATTGTGCGTGGTTGGCATCGGGAGGGAGCTGCTGCATCCGGCTTCCGCCTACGCCGACGGGGCACGCCGTCTCATGCAGGCGGCGGTTCGGCACGGCGTCGCCGCAGTCGGGACAGGAGTGAATCCTGGATTCCTCATGGACACGCTTCCACTCGTCCTGACCGCGCCGACGCGCCGGTGGAGTCGACTGCACGCGCGCCGCGTGAGTCAGCGACCTCTCGTCGAACGGCTGGACGGTCCTGCAGGGGCTTGGAGTTGGATTGGGGCCGGCTGAGTTCGACGATGCGCGTGTAGCCGGTCGCGTCGGAGGTCACCTCGGGTTTCCCGAGTCCGTCGCCGTGATCGGCGAGGGACTCGACATTCCTCTCTCGATCGTCGAGAACTCCTTTGCGCCAATCGTTCGTGGCCGTCCGACCTCTTTCCGCGGCGAGACGATCGCGGCCGGGCTGGTCGTCGGGGTGTATCAGCGATGCGTGGCCCGTTCCGCGCAGGGGCACAGCGTGGCGCTCGAGCATCCGCAACGGATCGGGACGCCTCCTCGAGGAGGAGGAACCGTTCGGCGATCTGATCGAGATCGAGGGTGAGCCGTCGCTCCGGCTGAGGATTTCGCCGGCGATCGACGGAGCAGAGGCAACGATCGCCTTGATGCTGAACGCGGTACCCGGTGTGCTCCAGCGGTCGCCGGGGCTCCACGCCGCATCCGACATGCCGCTGGCTTCACTTGGGAGTGCGCGAATACCGAGGCGTGAGCGCGTGGTTCCGGCGAGCGGCGCGGTATCCGGGTGAGGGCGTCCAGCCCACGATCGAACGGGAATGCCAAGAGCGCCCAGCTTGCTCACCGGCGCAACACGTCCTCCCGTCGGGCGTTACGCACGACATGCGCGCGATCCGCGCCCGAACCCCATCTACGTAAACGAGAGCGCTCGCCGGGCACAAATGGGATGTCGACGGGAACGAGTACATCGACTACTGGATGGGTCACGGAGCGCTGTTGCTGGGCCACGGCCATCCCGACGTGGTGGCCGCGATCAAGGAGGCTGTTTCACAAGCAACGCACGCAGGAGGCTGCCATCCACTCGAGGTCGAGTGGGCTGAGTTCGTGACATCGATGATTCCGAGTGCCGATCAGGTCCGTTTCACCGCGTCCGGCACCGAGGCCACCCTGCTGGCCATGAGGCTGGCCCGTGGCGCGACCGGGCGTCCGCGGATCGTCAAGTTCGAGGTCACTTCCACGGCTGGCACGACTATGCGGCGTACGGGGTCAACCCGCCCTTCGACGTTCCGGCTCCGTGGGCTGGCTCCGGAAGTGGCGCGTCCGTCATCGTGCTCCCCGACGCGCGTCGTCGCACCTAGCTTGCGAGGGGCGACGTGGCCGGCGTGATCCTCGAGCCGACCGGCGCTGCGATGGGACTGATCCCCCTCACGCCCAGGTTCCTTGCCGCGCTTCGAAGTGCGTGTGACGAGGCCGGATCGGCGCTCATCTTCGACGAGGTCATCACTGCGTTTCGGTATGCGCCCGGGGGCGTCCAGTCCCTCACGGGGGTTATCCCCGACCTCACCGCACTGGGAAAAATCCTCGCCGGAGGGATGCCCGGGGGAGCGGTCGCCGGCCGCGCGTCGATCATGGATCTGCTGAGCTTTCACGACGATCCTCAACGGGATCGATACGAGCGCATTCCCCACACGGGGACGTTCAATGCCAATCCGCCGGCGGCCGCGGCCGGGGTCACGACCCTCCGGCTGGTCCGGGATGGACGTCCCGGTGAACGGGCGGTCGAACTCGCGGGGGCTCTTCGCGAGGGTCTCCAAGCCGCGATCGACCGGCGAGGCTCGGCATGGTCGGTACTGGGTGAGTCGTCAATCTTTCATTGGCTCCCGATGGCCGCGGGGGAAATCGAGACCACGGATATCGGTGGCGCGGACTTCACGGCGGAGGGCGAACGCCGAAAGCAGGCTCGCTCCATCTCTCGGACCGAGTCCATGCGAAACGCGCTGCTTCGACGTGGCGTGGATTTTCCCGGGTACGAGGGCTGGGTTTCGGTTGCCCATACGGAGCAGGACATCGAACGGACGATCGACGCCTTCGACGGGGCGCTCGCCGATCTCGAGGTGGAGGGGAACGCGTGATCGACGTCATGGTCGTCGGGCTCGGCGACATCGGGATCGAGATCGCCCGAAGCGCGTTGCTCCATGGCTCGCTTCGCGTTGTCGGCGCGGTCGACGTGGCCCCGGACAAGGTGGGAGTACCCCTCGCAACGTTCACCGGATTCGACGGCGATTCGAATCTCCGGGTGTCCGGCGACCTGGTAACTGCCCTGAGCGAGCTCACGCCTGACGTCGTCTTGCTGTCTACGAGCTCCCGGTTCGAAGCGGTTGTCCCCGACATCAAGCGCTGTTTCGAGGCGGGGGCCTCCGTCGTTACCACCTGCGAGGAGATTTCATGCCCGTGGGGACGCGTCGGATTGCCGGAGCTCGAGCAACTGGCGGTGGATGCCGGCAGGGCTGTCGTCGGCGTGGGGGTCAACCCTGGCTTCGCGATGGATCTGCTGCCGGCTCTTCTCTCGACGGCGAGCACCCGCATCGAGCGCGGCGTCGTCGAGCGTCGGGTCGACTTGACGAGACGTCGCCCGGCTCTTCGCGCAAAGGCCGGGGTGGGACTCTCGCCCGCGGAGTTCGGGCGGCTCGCGTCGATCGGCCAGATCGGCCACGTCGGTCTGGATGCCTCGGCGCGCCTGCTCGCGGCAGCACTCGGGGTCGACGCCGAGTTGCCATCGGTGGAGATCGAGCCCGTGGTCGGCCCGGCAGGGACCGTCGTGGGGTTCCGGCAACGGACCGGCTGGCAGGGGCCGCACGAGTCACCGGCGATCGAGCTCAGGCTCGAGATGTCGACCTCGCTCGACGTCGAGCTCGATCGCATCCAGATCGAAGGAAGCCCCTCCTTCGAAGCCGTGATCGAGGGAGGGATCGCCGGTGACGTCGCGACGGCAGCGCTTGTGATCAACGCGATCCCCCTTGTTCGCGCGGCGAGCCCCGGCATCAAGACGATCCTCGATCTGCCGCCCCTTCGAGCGTGGCGGCCACGCGCGTGACCATCGAGATCGGAGTGCAGCTGTTCCCGGGCGAGCCCAAGCAGCTCTTGGAGGAGGCCGCGATCGTCGAGGCGCTCGGGCTCCATTCGGTCTGGGTCGCCGACCACTTCTTCGGCGGCGGTCGGGATCGCTCATGGCGCGTGCCGGAGGTGCTCTCCGTTCTGGGTGCCATCAGCCACGCGACCACCCGAGTCCGTGTCGGGACCTGCGTCCTGTCTCTGCAGAAGCGGGACGCGGCGAGCGTGGCACACGCAGCGCTCACGCTGAGCGCGCTTTCCGAAGGTCGGTTCGAGCTGGGGATCGGGACCGGCTTTGGTCCGGATCTGCGCGCGTTCGGAGTCGACACGAGCGCGCCGGCCGCACGGTTTGCGGAGAGCATCGAAGTGATCCGCCGGCTGTTCCAAGCGACGCAGGAGCAGCCTGCCTCGTTCGACGGTCGATGGTCGCAGCTCGACGAGGCGTTTCTCAACGTGTCGGACTCGGCCCCACCGCCCATCTCGGTGGCATCGGTGAGTCCCCGGATGCTCGAGGTGACCGCGCGGCTCGCGGATGGCTGGCTCCCGTTCGGGTTGACGCCGGACCTCTACCGAGACGCCCTGGCGGCGCTTCACCCCGAACGGACCCCGTTCGTGCCCGGTCTTTGGATCCCGGTCTTCATGGAGGGTCCCGGCGAGGATCGATCGGCGGAGGCCGAGGCTACCGGCCGTCTTTACCTCTCGATGGCTCCGGAGGTGCTGAGACAGGTCTCGGCCGGGAAGGCGTCCGAACCCCTGCCCGGGGCAACCGGATGGAACAAGGCGCTGGCGGAGAAGGCCGCGGAGGCCATCCCCGTGGAGGTGGCGCGCTCCTCAACGCTGCACGGGAGCCCCCAGCAGTGCGCCGAGAGTCTCATGGCCTTCGTGGATGCCGGATGCCGCCGATTCGTTCTCCGGATCACCGATCCGCACGAGAGGAGATCGGCGCTTCGGCCGCTGGCCGAGGCCCTGCTTCCGGCGATCTCCGCGGCATGATCGCCTGGATCCGGGCCGTGGTGGCAGACGTTGTAGGAGGGGGTCGAGGGGGTGACAATGCCGGAGCACACGACGGGACGCGGGGAGCAGATGGCGCGGGGAGACGCGGACTTTGCGGTCACAAAGACCGTCGCCGACATCGGCAAGCGGCTGAAGGATCTTCGCCGGAGCCGCGGCATGACCTTGCAGAGCGTTGCCGAGGCGTCGAGCCTCTCCGCTTCAATGGTGAGTCTGGTCGAGCGAGGGCACGCCTCGCCGTCGATCGGAACCCTCGTCGCGCTCTGCGATGCCCTCTCGATCCATGTGGCGGACCTGTTCGCCGGAATCGACGTGCAGCCCGGGCTGGTCGTCCTGCGGGATTCGCAGCCGGCGGTCCGGTCTTCGGAGGGTGTGACCCGGCGAACCATCCTCGACGACGCCGAGCTCGGTATCGAGCTTCTCGACTACGTCTTCGAGAAGGGAGCGAAGACGGGAAAGGCCGCGCATCACTCCGGCGCGGAGATCGGCTTCATCGTCGAGGGTGAGCTGGAAGTCGAGGTGGGAACGGAGATGCACACGCTGACGCCCGGTGACGCCGTCCATTTCCTGTCGACCCTTCCTCATCGGTTCGAGAACGTCGCCAACGGCAAGACGCGAGCGATCTGGGTGAACGTTCATCGGAAGGAATCGGCCGTCCGCTGGGGTGACCGTCACGGCTAGCAACGATGCTGGGATCGCGACGCATCGGTCGACGATGAGCGATCCGTACGAGCGGGGGCGCGAATTCGGCGAGGCACAGCTCCACGCGATTGGCAATACGGTGAGTGCGTATCGGCGGCTGTTTGCCTCAGCCGGCTTCGCGGTTGGCGACGTCGACGACTACGGGCGGCGGTTGCACGGGTATCTGAGTGACGGCTACGGCTCGGTTCTTGCAGAGATCGAGGGCATGGCGGCGGGAGCGGGACAGTCGCCGATCGAGCTCCTGGCCGTTAACGCTCGCACCGAGATTCGCGCTGCGGCGCCGCTCGAATGCTCGACCATCGCCATGCTCCAGGGCGACGCGGACGCGGTCCTCGCGCAGAACTGGGACTGGCATCCGGATCTTCGAGCATCGCGGGTGGTCTGGGAAATCCAGCGACCAGAGCGACGCGTCACCACCTTCACGGAAGCGGGGATCGTCGGCAAGATCGGCTTCAACAGCGACGGGCTCGGGGTTTGTCTCAACGCGATGCGAACGACGCGCGATGGCCCGGACGTCGGGGTGCCGATTCACATTCTGCTGCGCCAGATCCTCGACTTGTGCTCGACGACCGTGCAGGCGGAGGCGCTGGTCGATGCGACACCAACCTGTGCGTCGGCCGCGATCACCATCGCAGGAACGAACGGCGGTAGTGCCGCGGTGTCCTGCGCGGAGGTGACGCCCGGCGGTACCACCTGGATCCGGCGGACCGACGGCGCATTTCTTCACACGAACCATTTCCTCCGTGAACCGCTGGTCGGAGAAGATGCCGTCGTCGATCGTTGGCCGGACAGTGTTGCTCGATATGAGGAAATGGCACGCTTGGTGCGGCGGAAGGGTGACGTTTTGGACCGCCGGGATATCGAGGCGGTGCTGCGTTCCCATCAAGGAGTCGCACGGAGCATTTGCTGTCACGAGGACGATGACGCGCCCTATCAGGATCGATGCGAGACGCTTACCTCGGTCATCATGAATCTGAGCGCTCGCGAACTGCTCCTGAGTGATGGACCGCCGTGTCGATCGTCGTACCTGGCGCCGTCACGCATCAGCGAGGCCGGCGCGCTGGCATCTCGTATCACGCCGTCGAAGACACGAACGGGCCCGGCTCGGGAGCCCCTGGGTCGCGGATGACCGGTTTCTAGCCGGGAGGGCCCTCCGGCACCACACCGAGCTGCTGCATCATCGTGAGCGTGTCGACGACGCCCCAGTGCTCGTGTCCGAGACCGTCGTCCCCGAAGCGCACGATGTCGATGAGCGGGATATCGACACTCTTGCCGGTCGCCGGCATGCCCATGAACTCGCCCGTGTTGGTGCCCGTGGCCCGCACGCGGGTGATCACCTTGTCGTCGCTCAGCATCATGTCCTGGGGCTCGAATCGCAGGTCCGGGAAGGCCGCCCGGTACATCGTGAAGAACTGCTTGACCCCTTCCTTCGTCGGGGACAGACCCGGAGCCGTCTCGTGCTCGACGAAGTCCTCGGCCAGCAGCCCGACGAACCCGTCGATGTCGCCGGCGTTGATCAGGTCGTACGAGCGTTGCATCGTCGCCTTGTGATCCATGCCTTTCCCCTTCCCTCGGTGTGCCTGCCGCGGAGTCTACGAGCCGCGCGAAAGCTCCGACCGCGGTCTAGGATCGGCCGGCCAGCCCACGAGGACGGGGGAGCGGAACGTGCCGGAGCTCTCGGGTACCGAGGCGACGATCCACTACGAGCAGATCGGGTCCGGCCCCGACATCGTCTGGGTCTCCGGGGGCGGCGGCCTGGCCGAGGACTGGGTCCCGTACCAGATGCCCTTCTTCGGCACCGACTTCCGCAACACGATCTTCGACAACCGCGGGATCGGCACGACCACGACCGACGCCCCGATGCCGTGGCCGCTGGAGGCGTTCGCCCGCGACACGGCCGAGCTGATCGAGGCGGTCTGCGCCCCGCCCGTCGCCCTCGTCGGGCTCTCCTTCGGATCCGCGATCGTCCAGCAGGTCGCCCTGGACTACCCGGACCTGCTCCGCTGCGCGATCGTGATGGGGACCGGCGCGTGGTCGACCGAGTGGGGCTGGGACTACCAGAAGGCCGAGATCGACTTCCGCAAGGCCGGCGGCTCGCTCGACGGGATGATGGCCCTCACGCACTACGCCGCCACGATGTATCCGGCTCGCGTGCTCGGCGACCGCGAGCTGTGGCCGAAGCTCCGCGCCGAGCTGCTCGAGTGGATCGACACCGGCGAGAACGAGCGCTCGCTCATCCCGCAGTGGGAGGCCTGCCTGCTCTACGACCAGCGCGAGCGGCTACCGAACTGCACCGTGCCGATGCACGTGCTCGCCTTCGACGAGGACGTCCAGGCCCCGCCCCAGGACGCGGAGGAGCTCGTCGCGCTTACCCCGACCGCCGAGCTGCACCGCTTCGAGGGCATGGGTCACTGCTCGATCTACGGCCACACCCATGACGTGCTCAACCCGTTCATCCGCGACCTGATCGAGCGCTACCTCTAATCGGGCAATTCCTGGTTCGCCCGAACGGGCGAGAAGCGGACGCACTTGACCTCGGTCGATGCCGTCTGGTTCAGTCTTGCTCCCCCGAACCGAAAGGCCTCGACCATGCGGCGCTATCGCTATGGACTCGGTGTGTTCCTTGCCTCTGCCATCCTGATCGCCTGTAGCAGCGGCGGCGGTACCGAGTCGCCGGCGGCGACCCCGCCCGATGGTGGTGCCTCGTCTCCGTCCGCGCCGGCCGGCGGCGGCGATTCGACCGACGCGCTCAGGTTGCCGGACGAGGACGCGATCCAAGGGGTCTTTGGTGCCGACGCCAGGGTCAGCCCGCAGGACGTGGAGTCTCCGGGAACGCTCGGCTCCGCGTGCAGCGGTGACACCGTCGCCGTCACGGGCGAGCAGTCGGCCATCGTCATCACTCCGGCGGGCGGGTTGCTCGCGGTCCTTTATTCGTTCGGCTCCGCCGGCGACGCGGCGGAATACTTCGACTCCTTCGCCAACGGTTCCGTGGGCTGCCTGTGGACCGGTCCCGACATCGACACCACGACCAGCCTCGACGTGCTGGCTGGGCTCGACGATCTGGGAGGCGCCCGGCGCGTCGAGGTCGCCACGACCTTGACCATCACGGTCAACGGTCAATCGAATGCCAGCCAGACCTCCTACGTCTTGATGCAGCGGGGTCCGACGGTGGCGAAGCTCCAGGCGGCCGTGGCCGCGTCGATGGACGCCATGGCCGGCACCTTCGACCAGGTGGGCCTCCTCGCCGCCGCCTGATTCGGCCACCGATCCGCGCCGGCCTCGCAACCCAGCGATCGGGCGCGATCTGTAGTCCGCTCGGGATGGGCCGGGACCTTCGGCCCCGTAAGCCTGGGCAAGGTCCTGCCCTGAAGGGGTCCATCCCGCCCTCCCCGCCTCCCGATGGGTCGGCCATGCTGACTGGCAAGCGTTCCTATGTAGGAGGAGAGATCATGAACAGGAAGTCTTGGGATCAGATCGTCAGCGCGGCCGGCATGGTCGTCGCGATCGCCTTGATCGTGCTGGGTGGAATGGCCGTCTACGGCGGAAACTTCGGACGGAGCAACGTCACCGACCGTCTCGCGCCGGAGAACGTCAGCTTCCCGCCGCTCGACGCGATGACCCCCGCCGAGCAGGCTGAGGTCGGCTCCTTCGCCGGGCAGCAGGTCGTCAACGGCCCGCAGGCCGAGGCGTTCTCGCGCTACATCGCGGGTCACCTCGCCGGAGTGAACGACGGCAAGACCTACTCCGAGACGAGCGCAGCCGCGCGCGCCGAGGGGATCGATCCCGCCGTCGCCGCCGATCTCGGCGTCAAGGCGGACACGCTCTTCAAGGGCGAGACGCTTCGTTCGATCCTGCTGAACGCCTACGGGTGGTGGACGGTCGCGACGATCGCCGTCATCGCGGGCTACACCATGGTCGGGCTCGGACTCCTGCTCCTCGGGTTCGCGCTCCTCGGATTCCGCCACGCATCCAAGAACGGATTGGTGGTCGAGCACGACCACGCGCCGGCGGCCATCGTGGACCGCGAGCTGGTCTCGCACTGAACAGCACCAAGCTCTGAATCGAGGACCCCGGCCATCGGCCGGGGTCCTCACTGTTGGGCTGGATGATTCAGCGCGGGTCGCAGGTGCTCGTCGGCGTGCCGAGCGGGACTTGGTTGCGCCGTCTTCGCGACGACGCTGATCGCCGCCGCCGAGATCCTGTTGCAACGGCCTGCAACAAGCAGTGCGGGTGATCCGCCCTCCGTGCAACCGCGAAGGGGGTGCGGGAAGGGAACCCGAGAGGAGGAGATGACTGCGCAGGCCGCCCAATGGCCGCCCTTTATCCCGTTTTCCGTTTTCGCAATCAGGGAGGGTTGGAATGAATGCAAGCACTCGTACGAAACGGGTGACCCTGCTCGGGGCGGCGATCGCGGCAGTTGCGGTCCTCGCCCTGGGAACGGCCCCGCTCGTCGGGTTTGGCGCCGACCACCTCGACGCCCCCGACGCAACCTCGCCCGGGAACCGACCGGCGGCAGACATCAACGACGTTTACGTGTTCCAGGGTCACAACGGGTACCACACGGTCCTTGCGATGACCACGCATCCGGCTGCCGGCGCGATCGCACCGCTCGCGTATGCGACGGACGTGGCCTACAAGCTGAACGTCGACCGCAACGGCGACGCCATGCAGGACCTCGTGTACCGCGTCCGGTTCGGGCCGCGTCACGACAATCACCAGTTCTACCGCGTGTGGCGGGTCACCCTGCACAACAGCATGGTGACCTCGTCCAAGGTCGTGGCCAAGGGCTGGACCGGTAAGACGAACTCGATTCAGGGCGGCGGCTGGGTCTTTGCCGGCCTGCGTTCGGACCCCTTCTTCTTCGATCTCGATGCCTTCCACGGCAGCGTGCTCGGGATGGGGCCGCGCAGGTTCTGCGACGGTCACGCCACCGACTTCTTCAAGCCCCTCAACGCCAACGCGATCGTGATCGAGGTGCCCGACGGCGTTCTCGGCAAGAAGATCGGCGTCTGGGGCATCACGACGGCGAACAGGACCAACCGGCTCGACCGCATGGGCCGTCCTGCCATCAACACCGTCTTCAACTCGGGCAACGACAAGAACCGCTTCAACGAGACGAGCCCGGGAGTCGACTACGCTCGCTTCAGCGGCAACGTGATCGGCACCCTCAAGGCCCTTTCGGGGCTGGACTCGGATGGTTCGTACACCACCGCGCAGGCGACGGGGCTCGCGCACGTCCTGCTGCCGGACATCCTCACCTACGACACGTCGACGAAGGCGGTCGGCCCGCTCAACGGCCGCGCCCTCAGCGATGACGTGATCGACGCCGAGCTGAACATCGTGACCGGTGGATACCCATTCCCCGGCCGGCACGGCACGGGTGCGATTCCGAGCGACTGCGTTGGGCCGCACCACGACTACCAGTCGGTCTTCCCGTACCTCGGGACGCCGCACTGACGTCGTAACGCCGTCACCCGGGGCGGGTCCATTCCCGCCCCGGGTCCGGCACGAATGGTGGAGGGAACGTCATGAGGATGGGAAGGCTCGGTCTCCTGGCAGGGGGGATCGTCGGAGTGGCCGTCGCGATCGCCGTGGTCACGCACCTGCTCGCGCCGACGGACGTCGGTCCGATTCCACAGGTCGCGAACGGACATCTGTCGGCACCCGCGGCGCCCGGAGGCGATATCTCGTTGGATCCGGCGCCCAATCGCACGCAGCTCTCCGAGATCGATCGGTTGATCCGCGCGTACGACCGCCAGGCGAACGGAGGGCAGAACGCCAGCAGCCTCGCGTTCCTCGGTCGCCTCGAGCTCGAACGCGCCCGGCTCACCGCCGACGTCGACTCCTACGGCGCCGCGGTCCAGGCGCTCGAGGCCGCCAACGCCCTCGCCCCCCAGGACCTCGACACCGCCGTGGCGCTGGCGGGCACCCGCTACACCACCCACGACTTCACGGGCGCGCTGTCCCTTGCGCGCCGTGTGCTGGCCGAAGACGCGACGTCCACCGGCGCGCTCGCGGTCGAAGGCGACGCGCAGCTCGAGCTCGGCCGTTACGACGAGGCCACCGCCACGTACCGCCAGCTTCAGCAGGCGGCGCCGACCGCGGCCGCGATCCTCGTGCGCATGTCGCGGCTCTCCTTCTTGAAAGGAGACGTCGACGCGGCCGAGCGGTTCGCGGCGCAGGCGGACAAAGAGGCCGCGACCGAGGGCGCGTTTGGTCCGAAGCTCGCCTTCTACTTCGTCTACCACGGCAAGCTCGAGCTGGATCTCGGCCACTACGCCACGGCGCTGCCGCTGTACGAGCACGCCGTCCGGGTGGCCCCCACCTTCTTCGTGGCGCTGTCGGGACTCGGCGCGGCCCAGGCGGCGAGCGTGAACTACGCCGACGCCATCCGGACGTACAAACGGGCAGTCCGCATCGTGCCCGATCCGATCTCGCTGGCCGCGCTTGGCGACCTCTACACCCTGACCGGCAAAACCCGCGCGGCCGAGGTGCAGTACGGCACGGTCCAGACGATCGCGACCATCGCCGCGCTGAACCGGCAGCTCTACGACCGCCAGCTGGCGCTCTTCTTCGCCGACCACGACCGGCAGATCGATCAGGCGGTTCAGATGGCCGGCGACTCGCTCGAGGTTCGAAAGGACATCTACGGCTACGACGCCGACGCGTGGGCGCTGTATCGGGCCGGCCGGTACGAGGAAGCGCGGGCGGCCTCGGACCAGGCATTGTCACTCGGAACTCAGGACCCCAAGCTCTGGTACCACGCCGGGATGATCGCCGCCGCGCAGGGCGAGGACGCCCGGGCGCGTGACCTTCTGAGCCGGGCACTCGGACAGAGCCCGCACTTCGATCCGATCCAGGCACGGACGGCCGCGGCCGAGCTGGAGCGTTTGGGCGGAGCCGCATGACGTTCGTCCGGCGGATATCCCTCGTGTCGGTGCTCGCCGCAGGCCTCGTGCTCGTGCCGGGGCTCGCGTGGGCGCACCCGCTGGGGAACTTCACGATCAATGCTTACGGCGGCCTGGTCGTGCGGCCGAGCGCCATCGTCGTCGACTTCGTGCTGGACATGGCCGAGATCCCGACTTATCAGGAGCGCACGAAGATCGACCGCAACACCGACGGGGCATTGGACGCCGGTGAGACCCAGGCCTACCGCGAGTCGAAATGCGCGGCGATGCGCAACAACCTGTCGCTCGCGGTGGACGGTCATCCGGCCACGCTCCGGGTGACGGACGCGACCCTCGAGTTCCTTCCCGGCGCAGCCGGTTTGACGACGCTCCGTTTGACGTGCCTCCTCGACGCGACGATCGGACCGTCCACCGCGCCGCGGACCGTCACCTACGAGGACGCGACGTTCCCCGGCCGGCTCGGCTGGCACGAGATCACCGCCGTTGGTGACCGGACGACGCTGGTGAAGAGCTCGGTGCCGACGGCGAGCAGCTCGAATCGCCTGCGCAGCTATCCGAAGGGCGTCCTGCCCCTCGGCGTTCGGACGGCCACCCTGAATGTACGTCCCGGCGGACCGGTGCTGACGGCGCCGATCGGCGAGCGGGCGATCGGCGAAGCGACCACAGCCCCCGAACGGGCCGGCGGTGGCGGCCTGCTGGCCGATCTTGCCGGCCGCCAGAATCTGTCGCTCGCGATCGTCTCGCTGATCCTGCTGGTCGCGTTTGGCGCAGGTGCGCTGCACGCGCTCGGGCCCGGACACGGCAAGAGCATGATCGGCGCGTATCTCGTCGGGTCGGGCGGCTCGATCCGGCAGGCGGCGGTCGTGGGCGCCGCGGTGTCCCTCATGCACACGGCTTCGGTGCTGGCGCTCGGTCTCATCGTCGTCTCGGCGGAGCGATTTCTTCCGCCCGAGAAGGTGTACCCGTGGCTCGGACTCGGGTCGGGGTTGATCGCGCTCACACTCGGCGCGTCGCTGCTGGTCTCACGGCTCCATCGGCTCGATGCGGGACACGGACACAGCCACGGTCACGAGGAGGGGCACACGCACGGCGGCTATGGACACGAGCATCCGGTTCCCGAGGCGACGCTCTCCCGAAAGGGCCTCATTGCTCTGGCGGTTGCCGGCGGGGTGCTGCCCTCGCCGAGTGCCCTCGTCGTGCTGTTGATCTCCATCTCCCTCGGCCGCACCGTCTTCGGTCTCGTCGTGATCGGAGCGTTCAGCATCGGGCTGGCGGCTTCGCTCGTCGGGGTTGGCGCGCTTGCGCTAGGTGCGCGGGAGCTCGCGTCACGGTATCTGTCGGGCAAGCTCTGGCGTCTGGCGCCGTTCGGCTCTGCCGCGGCGATCGCGATCGTCGGCGCGGCCCTGACCATCAAGGGGATCACGCAGGTCTGAGGTTCCTACGAACTGCGCGCGATCTCGTCGCCGAGCAGGTCGTCGATCTCGCGAACGAGGGCCGTGGCGCCCATCTTCGAGAACAGCTCGCGCGCCTCGCGGAGGTCCTTGGCGGCGTCCGGATCGGCGAGCGCACGCCGGCTTCGGCCCCGTCCGAGCAGCGCGTGGCCCGATTCGACCGCGTCGCCCAGCGAGCGCCAGCCCTCCAGCGCGAGCCCGTAGCGCCCGACCGCGTCCTCGTGCCGGCCCTCGTGCTCGGCGATCCGGGCGCCGGCCGCCGCGACCGCGGCGCGAGGTCTGACGTGAACGACTCCATCGACGCCGTCGATCAGCTCGGCCGCGAGGTCCGCGCGTCCAAGCGCAAGCGCCGATCGGACGAGTCCCGCCAGACGTTCGGCGCGGTCGTTGGACGGCTTGTCCCGTCCGAGCCGAACGGCGTCACCAACGGCGGTCTCCGCCTCCGCGGTTCGGCCCGCCATCACGCAGATCATCGCCCTCGCGACGGCGCCGAGTGCGACCGACGAATGGTCGGCGTCCGCGTGGCGGCCGAGTTCGGCGAGCCGGTCGTACGCGGCCGCCGCTCGGCCTCGGAGCGCCTCGATCATCACGACGAAGGAGCCGGCCCAGCCCTCCGCCCCGTCGTACCCGTGCGCCCTCGCCATCTCGACGACGGCCGCACCCTCCACGAGCGCTTCGTCGTGCCGCCCCACGTCGAAGAGGTACTCCACGGCGGAGGCACGGGACCAGAGCTCCGTGAATCGCTGGCCGCGCGCCGCGGCATTGACGGCGCCGCCCTGCACCTCCGCGAGCGCGGCCGCGGACCCGTCCGCCTGCCAGAGGCAGTGGGCGAGGTTCATCCTCGCGATGTTGGCGTCGCCCGACTCCCGCTCGGTCGACAGCGTCGCCGCCCGCCGCATGTCCTCCAGCGCTCCCGGGGACCCCATCTGGAAACGGGACAGCGCCAGGAACCCCAGAATCTCGGCTTCGAGGTCGTCGAGCCCGAGCTCACGGGCCATCGAGAGGCTCCGCTCCCCGAGGGCGATGGCTCCCTCGTACGCCGCGCTCACGGCACGAAAGGACGCGAAGTTGTTCAAGACCCGGGCAAGGTCCTTGCTCGGCCCTGCGTCGTCGAGGGTCGGGAGGATCTCGTCGATCACCCCGAGATCCAGTCCGCCGTACGACGTGGTGATGCCCGCGAGCGAGACCGCCTGGGCGATCTCGAGCGGGTCCCCGCCGGCGCGGGCCTCGGCGACGGCGGTCTCGGCGAGCGCGCGAGCCTCCTCGACGTCGCCGCGGATGTTGAGGCTCGAGGCGAGCCGCCGCAACGCCGTGTTCCGGTGCGTGCTCTCCGGCGGGGCGAGCGCGAGGGCGCGACGGGCCTGCTCGACGGCTCGCGACACGTCGAGGGCGTTCCCGCGGTAGGCGGCCGACGACAGGTGCTCGACGGCGGCGTCGCGGACCTCGTCGGAGGTGTCCCCGTATTCGATCGCCCGTTCGTAGTGGTGAGCGAGGATCTCGGACTGATCCTCCGCGCGGTCGCCGAGAATCGACTCGATCCACCCAGCCGCCGCGACGTGCAGCGCCGCGCGGGCGGCGCGCGGGATCTGGGCATACGCCACGTCGCGCACGAGCGCGTGCCAGAAGGCGATCTCGCTCTGGCCCGCCATCGACGACGTCCGCGCCGGGCGCACCAGCTCCTTGCGCGTCAGCTCGTGGAGCGCCTCGCCGACGGCCGCCTCGTCGAGTCCGGTGAGCGCCTGGACCGAGCCCGACCAGAAGATCTTTCCCATGACCGCCGCGGCCTGGAGCAGCCGCTTGCGCTCGGGGGACAGGGTGTCGAGCCGGGCCGCGATCAGCGCCTGGACGCTCTCCGGGAACGGCGCGCCGGCCTCCTCGCCCAGCGACAGGGTCCGTCCGCCATCCTGGAGCAAGCCTCGGTCGCGGAGCATGCGGACGAACTCCTCTGCGTACAGGGGGTTCCCGCTCGCTCGCTCCAGAAGGACGGCCTGCAGCTCGGCCGGGAGCAACGTCTGATCGAGAAGCGCGGCGATGAGCCGGGCGGTATCGGCGTCCGACAGGGGCTCGAGGTTGATCGTCGTGACGTTGCGCTTGCCTCCGGACCAGCCCGGGTGGGACTCGAAGAGCTCGGGCCGGGCCGTGCACACGACGAACAGGGGCACGCCCTCGGACCACTCGGCGAGCTGCTCCAGGAACTGGAGCATCGCCGGGTCGGCCCAGTGGATGTCCTCGACGACCAGGACGGCCGGCGTCTCGGTGGCGACCGCTTCGAGGAACGCCCGCCACGCCGTGAAGAGCTCGTCGCGCCCGATCCCCGCTGCTGCCTCGAGGCCGACGAGGGGATCCAGGCGTGCGCGGACCCAGTCGTGCTCGGGCGTCGCCGGCGGCACCGCGGCGTCGAGCTTCCCGGCGACGGCAGCCGCATCGTCGGATTCGAGGATGCCCGCCTGCGCCTTGACGATCTCGCCCAGCGCCCAGAACGCGATGCCGTCGCCGTAGGGCAGACACCGCCCCTGCCGCCAGACGATCAGCTCCGGGAGCGAGTCGACGTGTGCCGCCAGCTCGGCGACGAGCCTGGTCTTGCCGACGCCCGGCTCGCCGGCGATCGTGACGAGCTGCACGGACGATCCCTGCAGTGCTTTGTCGAACGTCGCCCGCAGGATCGCGAGGTCGAGCTCCCGACCGACGAGCGGCGAGGTGTAGGAACGGGCGATGTCGATCCCGAACCGGGACCGTGCCTCGACCGCGCGCCACAGCGCGACGGGCTCGCTCTTGCCCTTCAGCTCGACCGGCTCGAGCGTCTCGTAGGTGAAGAGACGGTCGGTCGCCGCGTGCGTACCGGCCCCGACGACCACCGAGCCCACCGGCGCCGCGCCCTGCAGACGCGACGCGGTGTTCACGACGTCGCCGGTGACGATGCCCTCGCCGAGCTCGGGGCGGGCTCCGAGGGTGACCACGGCCTCGCCGGTGTTCACCCCGATCCGCACGCTGAGGTTCAGGTCCGCGGTGTGCTCGTTCAGCTCCTCGATCTCCTCCAGGATCTCGAGGCCGCTTCTGACCGCTCGTTCGGCGTCGTCCTCGTGCACCACCGGGGCGCCGAAGACGGCCATGACGGCGTCGCCGATGAACTTCTCGACCGTGCCGCCGTAACGCTCGATCACCGTGCGCAGCAGTTGGTGATAGGGGCGGAGGCGAGCGCGGACCTCCTCGGGGTCGGCGTGCTCCGAGGCGGCGGTGAACCCGACCAGGTCGCAGAACAGGACCGTGACGACCTTGCGTTCCTCGGAGGTGGCCGGCGCGGCGGCCTGCATCGGCGCGCCGCACTCAAGGCAGAACTTCGCTCGCTCGGGATTCTCAGCGCCGCAGGCGGAACAGGTCGGCATGCCGCGCTGAGTCTAGAGGCGGCACAATGCTCCCGTGCGAGAGGAGGCGGGGATGACGACGATTCGTGACTCGATCGAGTCGGCGGTCGGATATCTGACCGAACATCCGGATGAGGCGCGGTACACGGACTCCGTGGCGGTCGCCACGCTCGGTGAGGCGCTCCATGTGGAGGTGGAGGGGACGAGCGGTGAACGCGCGACGACGGACATGCCGGCCTCCATCGGTGGCCTCGGGGCCGCGCCGTCGCCCGCGTGGTTCCTCCGGGCCGGCCTCGCGTCGTGCGTCGCCGCGCTGATCGCGCTCCGGGCGGCCCAGCGGGAGGTCGAGCTCACGGTCCTTCGCGTCACGGTCGACAGCGAATCCGACGACCGGGGCATCCTCGGCGTCGATCCTTCGGTGCCGGCCGGGCCGATCTCGGTTCGGATCGACGTCCACGTCGAGGCGCCCGGCGCCGCGGAGACGGCCGTGCGGGAGCTCGTGGACTGGGGCGTCGAGCACTGCCCGGTCGCCGACGCCGTCCGCCGAGCGGTCGACGTCTCCGTCACCCGCTCCTGAGGCCGGCGCTCGTCGAGGCGCCCGGCGTATCGTTCCCCCGATGCCGAGCCCGAAGGAGCTTCTGGAGATCGGCGGCCGCGAGGTCTCGATCTCCAACCCGGGGAAGGTCTTCTTCCCTGCGACCGGGCACACGAAGATCGACCTCGTTCGCTACTACCTGGCGGTCGCCGGCGGCGCCCTGCGTGGGGTCCGGGACCGCCCGATGGCGCTCAAGCGGTACGTCAACGGGGCCGGCGCGGAGTTCTTCTTCCAGAAGCGCGCGCCGTCCTCGCGGCCGGACTGGATCGATGTGGTCGAGCTGAAGTTCCCCTCGGGCCGGACCGCTCACGAGATCGTCCTGCGTGATGCCGCCCAGCTCGCGTGGGTGGTCAACCTCGGCTGCATCGACCTCAACCCGCACCCGGTCCGCGCCGACGACCTGGAGCATCCCGACGAGCTCCGCGTCGACCTGGACCCGATCCCCGGCGTGGAGTGGTCGCAGGTCCTCGACGTCGCCGTCGCCGTGCGCGAGGCGCTCGAGGACTTCGGTCTCACCGGCTGGCCGAAGACGTCCGGCTCGCGCGGGTTCCACATCTACTGCCGGATCGAGCCGCGATGGACGTTCCCCGAGGTGCGCCGCGCCGCCCTGGCGCTTGCCCGCGAGGTGGAGCGGCGCGTGCCCGACCTCGCCACGTCACGCTGGTGGAAGGAGGAGCGCCACGGCGTCTTCATCGACTACAACCAGAACGCGAAGGACCGCACGACGGCGTCCGCGTACTCGATCCGTCCGACGCCCGACGCGCGCGTCTCGACGCCGCTCGGCTGGGACGAGGTCCTCGGCTGCGACCCAGCCGCGTTCACGATCGAAACCGTCCCGAAGCGCGTCGCGGCGATCGGCGACCCGCATGCCGGCATCGACGAAGCGGCAGGCTCACTCGATTCGCTGCTCGAGCTCGCAAACGAACACGAGACGGCCGGGTTCGGCGACGCGCCCTGGCCGCCGCACTACGAGAAGACCGCGTCCGAGCCGCCGCGCGTGCAGCCCTCGAAGCGCCGCATGAAGGGACCGGCGACCCGGGAGGGAATCGTGCCGCCGCCCGCACCCGGCAAGACGGCGGGTCCGACCGGCCGCCGGCGCTCCTCGATGCCGCTGATCGAGATCGCCCGCGCCGCGACCGAAGCCGAGGCGAAGGAGGGTCTCGAGCGCTGGAAGGCGCGCCACCCCGATGTCTGGCCGCACCTCGAAGCTGCCGACGTGCTCGTCGACTCGATGCGGGGCAGGAGCACCACTTGGACCCGCATCCGGATCAACCTCGTCCACGTCCCCGAGGACGAGCGTCCGTCGCAGGAATCCCTCGAGGTCGACTTCGACCCCTGGGCCGACATCGGACGGAGACGATCGCCTCCCGGGACGTGAGCTCGGATCCTCTGGGGGGATCAGCCGTTTGCGTCTTGACTTGCGCACCGCTCAGGGCACACTGTCGGCCGGGTCGGCTACAGGGTTCTCAGGAGGGTCTCGGTGAAGCGGTTCTTGCCTGCGGCAACATGTCTCGTTCTCGTCTCCGTGTCGGTCCTGGCGCTCCCGGCCTCGGCGGCGCCGCCTTCGTACACAATCGTCGATCTCGGTCCGGCGGGGGTCGACAGCTACGCCTGGGGCGTCAACGCCACCCCCGTGGCGGTCGGACAGGCCCAAGTGGCCGGAGGCTACGAGGCCTATCGCTGGCAGGGCGGGACCACCACCCCGCTCGGCTCGCTGAACGACTCGCACGACAGCATCGCCCGTGCGATCAACGCGTCCGGGCTGGTCGTCGGCGGGTCGTCCGACGGGCTCGGGGGATCACACGCGACGTCGTGGTCCGGCACCACGATCGCCGACCTCGGCACGTTCGTCGGGAACTACAGCGCGGCGTTCGGCGTGAACGACGCCGGGCAGATCGTCGGCGAGGGCTGCGTGACGCTCACGTGCTTCACGCACGCGCTGCTGTGGGACGGTGGCTCCCCGGTCGACCTCGGCACGCTCTCGGGCGGTGATTCCAGTCATGCCCGCGGCGTCAACGAAGACGGCCTGATCATCGGCGACTCGGAGATCACTTCCGGCGGGGACTCTCACGCGGTGATTTGGCAGGGGACGAGCGGCATCACGGACTTGGGGACGTTGCCGCTGGACGAATACAGCAACGGCGTCGCGATCAACGACGCCGGACACGCGACCGGCCGTTCCCTCGGACGGCCCGGTGGCAACCAGTTCGCATTCTTCTGGGACGGCTCGTCCATGAGCGAGCTCCCGATGTTGCCGGGTGGCACCTTTCTGGAGGCGGCGGCCATCAATGAATCGGACCAGATCGTGGGGCGCGGCGACCGCTTCGGCGACCAGACCGCGTTTCTCTGGGAGCGCTCCACGGGTGAGACCATCGACCTCAACGCCCTGCTTCCGAGCGGAAGCGGGTGGCAGCTGGCGCAGGCCACCGGCATCAACGATGCCGGCGACATCGTCGGCTTCGGTTATCTGGCAGGCCATCTCCGCGGGTTCTTGCTCGCTCCGAGCACCGACCCGGCCCCGACGGACATCGTCGTCGGCATCGTCGCGGGCGGCGGCACGATCAGCACGGATTCCGGCGCGCCGGGAACCACGCCCGCGGACCCGGTCGCCACGACCGTCACCACCCCGGTCGGAGGGGTGGTCTCGATCCGCGAGGGAGTGGCCGACGTGAGCCTGCCGCCGGGATTCGCGATCCTCGGCCAGCAGGTCAGGATCAGAGCCCCGCAGGCCACCGTCGCCGACCCGCTGCGGATCGTGTTCGTCTTCGACGCCTCGATCATCCCGATCGGCCAGGACGCGACGACGATCGAGATCTTCCGCGACACCGAACCCGCGGCGGCGTGCACGGGTTCGACGGAAGCAGACCCCGATCCATGCGTCGTCGACCGCGCGGACCTGCCCGACGGCAGCGTGCAGATCACGGTCCTGACCTCTCACGCGAGCGCGTGGAGCGGTGCCACGGCGACCACGCCGCCGCCGTTCCCGTTCACCGGCTTCTTTCGTCCGCTTGCCAAGCAACCGCCGGCCCTGAACCAGGTGAAGACGAGATCCGCGGTTCGCGTGAAGTTCAGCCTCGGCGGCGACCGCGGCCTTGCGATCTTCGATCCGGGGTTCCCGCAGACGCGTCGGATCGACTGCGCGTCGCTCGCGCCCATCGGGAGTCCGGCGGCGACGCGCGGGAGGCTGACGTATCACCCGGCCAAGTCTCGATACCGGTACGCGTGGAAGACGCCGGCCCAGCTGGCCGGGACCTGTCAGCAATTCACCCTGGAGCTCACCGACGGCACGCAGCACGTGGTGAACATCAGATTCACTGCATGAAGCCCGCGGGGTTGGTGAACGATCAACCCCCAGTCATTGGCGCCGTGGAGCGAGACTGTGAAACCCTGGGTTTGTGGGCACCGCCGACGCCGATCCAGGGTCGCCGCCGTTTGAGCAGCTCGACTTCATCTACACGCCGAGCACGGACGTCGCGAAGGACATGGCGTACTTCACGGAGGTCCTTGGCGGTCGCGTCGTCTTCGCCGTGGAAGGCATGGGCGCGCGTGTGGCTGCCATCGAGCTGGCCTCCGGTCCTCCGCTGATCCTGCTCACCGACCACGTGGAGGGGGAGCGGCCGATCCTCGTCTACCGAGTGGACGACCTGGAGGAATCGCTGGCTCGTCTGGAGGCGGCCGGCTGGGTGAGGGGGCGGGACCTCGAGATTCCGCACGGCCCGGTCTGCTCGTTCCGGACGCCGGGCGGGCACCGGCTCGCCCTGTACCAGGTGACCCGGCCGGAGGCGGCCACCCACTTCGACGGGCGCCGCGACTTTTGAGCATGCCATCCTCCCGCCGAGTCGAGATCTCGCGACCCGGCAAGCTTCTGTGGCCCGAGGCCGGGATCACGAAGCAGAACTACGTCGACTACCTGCGTGCGGTTTCCGACGACGTGCTGCCGTGGCTGCGCGACAGGCCGCTCACGCTCGTCCGCGCGCCGGACGGGGTGGGCGGCAAGCGCTACTTCCAGAAGGCGGTGTCGGACTACGCGCCCGACTGGATCCGGACCGTGCGCATCCCCGCGCCGAGCGCGGGCCGCGACGTCGACTACGTGATCTGTCAGAACCGCCCGACGCTCGAGTGGCTCGGCAACCAGGCTGCGCTCGAGCTGCACCCCGCGCCGGTTCGCCTCGATCGCCTCGATCGCCCCGACCTCCTCGTCGTCGACATCGACCCGCCGGACGATGCGTTCGAGGCGGCCGTCGAGGTCGCGCAGCTCGTGCTCGAGGTGCTGGACGACCTCGGCGTCGCGACCGGCGTGAAGACGACCGGCGGAAAGGGCCTGCACGTCGTGGTGCCGATCGAACGACGCGTCGACGAAGCGCAGCTGCGCAGAGCGGCCGCGCGTCTGACGACGATCGTGGCCGGCCGCCGCCCCGATCTCGTCACCGACGAGTTCCGAAAGGAGGCGCGCAAGGGACGCGTGATGCTCGACCCGTCGCGAAACGGTGTGGGGGCGACGATCGTCTCCGCGTATTCGCCCCGGGCCCGGCCCGAGGCGACCGTGTCGTTCCCCATCGAGCCCGAGGAGCTCGGCTCGGTGAGACCATCCGACTTCACGATCGCGACCGTCCCGGATCTGCTCGACCGCCCCGGCCCCAAACGCTGGCGCACCCTGCTCGAGGACCGGCAGCGCCTTCCCCGCTCACTCCTCGATTGAGGGCTTCACGCCGGGATCTTGACGAGCTCGTTCGTGTCGTAGTCGACGACCCAGGCCGCGCCGAACGCGCTGACGATGAACGAAGGGATCCCGGCCGGAATCTCCTGCGTGACCCGGCCGGTGTCGCGATCCATCCTGAGCACCGCGCCGATGTACCCGGGGTGGCGGATCGCGAGCCAGATCGCGCTGTCGTCGAGCGCGAGCCAGAGCACCTCCATCGAGTTCGGGATCGGCACGCGGCGCGCCACCGTGGCCGTCCGCGCATCGACCACCCAGATCTCCCCGCTGGAGGCGCCCCAGATCTCCTCCCCGTCCACCTCGAACGGAACGCCTCCGCCGGTCGCGACCGTCGTGATGTCGCCCGATCCCGGGTCGACGCGCTGGAGATCGGCGTTGTCGCTCGCCACCCACACGGCGCCGGACGCATAGACGAGGTTCGAATGGAAGTTGCGGTCGATCGTGACCGGGAACCGGTCCAGCACCCGGCCGGTCGAGCCGTCGAATCGGACGACGGCCCCGCTCGGATCGATCGCCCAGATGTCCTGCCCGTCGGTCGCGAGGTTGCAGCAGAGCTGCGAAGCGTGCGATCCGTCGTCGACCCGACCGGACGGCGTCTCGATCCAGGACAGGCGGGCGTCCTTGGGAGATCCGTAGGACTCGACCCAGATTCGATCGCCCACCGCGAGCAGAAAGGCGGGATTGGGTCCGGCCTTGATCGTGGTTTCCTCGGGGGCGGTGTCCGGATCGACGCGCGTCACGGTGCCACTGTCGTAGTTCGCGATCCAGAGCGACCCGCCGGCGACCGCGATTGCGAGCGGGCCCTTTCCGTTCAGCTGGATGTGCCGGACGGCCGCGGTGGGGGAGAGCTGCGTCGGCCCTCCGGCCGGACTCGAGCAGGCGGCGATCGTCGAGACGAGCAGCACGGCTACGGCGAGGCGAGCCATCGAGCGGGGACGGTAACCGAACCCCGTCAGGTGTGATACTCAGGTCCATGGACGGACCGCTTCGCGTGACGCGCTCCGTGGTGATCCCCGAGCGGGACCTGAAGTGGCGGTTCACCCACGCCTCCGGCCCCGGCGGGCAGGGGGTCGCCACCACCGACTCGCGCGTGCAGCTCAGCCTGGACCTGACCAAGACCGCCGCGCTCGGGCCGATCCAGCGCGCCCGCGCTCTGGCGCGGCTCCGGCACCGCCTCGCCGACGGCGTGCTCACCCTCACCGTCTCGGCGCGCCGCTCGCAGCTGCGAAACCGGGAGGCCGCGCTGGAGCGGATGGCGCGGATCCTCGCCGAGGCGCTCGCGCCCCCACCGCCGAAGCGCCGTCCCACCAAGCCCAGCCGGGCCGCCGTGGAACGCGGGATCGCCGACAAGAAGCGACGCGCTCGCACGAAGCAGCTTCGCCGCGACACCGAGGACTGAACCTCGACCGCAGGGCGCTCCCCGGCACGGCCGCCCGCGTAGAATGCGGCCACATACCGAGGGGAGCGGGGATGGCCGAATCAGTCATGATCGGAGGCCAGCGGTACCTCAAGCGACAGCCACTGGGAGTGCTGGGTCTTTCGGTCATCACATTGGGGATCTATTTCTTCTACTGGTACTTCAAGATCAACGAAGAGCTCCAGACGTTCGAGAACGACAACACGATCAGCCCGGTCCGTTCGCTGATGGCGATGATCTTCGGCTGGCTGATCATCGTGCCGCCGTTCATCGCCATGTACAACACGGCGAGGCACGTACGAACGGCCGAGGAACGTGTCGGCATCGTGCAGCAGCTCGAGCCGGCGCTGACGATCGTGATCATGTTGTTCGTCTCGGTCGGCAACGGCGTGTACATCCAGGAGCACCTCAACCGGATGTGGGACCGCGCGGCCGGCGCCGGCGCCGGCGCAGCCGTGGGCAGCCCGCCCCCGCCGATGCCCATCCCGCCGGCCTGAGCCCGGGCGCCCACCGCCGGGCGCAGCAGCGCGGGCCGGTGGCGGGCGAAGATAGGGTTGCGCCGCATGCCGAAGGGTGCCGTCGTGCGCGGGCGTTCCGGGGCCGTTGCCGCGGCGCATCCGCTCGCGGTCGAGGCGGGCCTCGATGCCTTCGGGCGCGGCGGGAACGCGGTGGACGCCGCGGTCGCCGCGCAGGCGGCGCTTTGCGTCGCGCTCCCGAATGCCTGCGGTCTGGGTGGTGACGGGTTCGCCCTGATCTCGGTCCCCGGCAACGGGGTGCGCGCCGTGAACGGCGCCGGGGCGGCGCCGCGCACCCTTCCGGCAGGAGACGGCGCCGGCGCCCGCGTGACCGTCCCGGGCATCGTCGCGTTCTGGGACACCCTGATCCAGCGGTACGGCCGACTCGACCTCGCCTCGGCGCTTGCCTTTGCGCAGGCGGCCGCCGCCGACGGGGCGACGGTTGCGACGTCGGTGGCCGAGGCGGCGTCGGGCAGCGCCGAGCGGTTGCGGTCCGGGGGCGCGGACGGATGGAACCTGCTCTCGCTCGCCGCCGGCGACCCCTGGCCGCAGCCCGAGCTGGCCGAGATGCTCCGCCGGATCGGCTCTGGGGGCCCAGGAGCGTTCTACGACGGCCCGATCGCGCGGGCGATCGCCGCGGCGATTCGCGCACACGGCGGAACGCTCGGCCGGGACGACCTGCTGGCGCACGCGAGCACCCGGCCGCCACCGATCGCCGTCTCGTGGGATGGCGGGCATCTCGCCGTACAGCCGCCGATGAGTCAGGGGGTGCTGCTTGCGATGGCGGCGCGCTGGTTCGAAGAGCATGGCGACGTGGTGGCCGGTACGGATCCCGACCACCTGGGCGTCGAGGCGATCGGCGCCGCCTTCGAGCACCGGGACCGGGTCTCGCAGGGGCGGGCGCTGCTCGACATCGAGCTCGATGTCGACCCCGGGACCTCGGCGGGACGCTCGGGAGCGCGGCCCTACCTGCACACGGCCGGCGTGGCCACGTCCGATCGCATCGACGGGATGGTCGTGTCCTCGCTCGTGAGCGTCTTCGACGACTTCGGGTCCGCCGTCTTCGTGCCCGAGGGCGGGTTCGTCCTGAACAACCGGGCGGACTGTTTCGGCGCGGCCCCCAACGATCTGCGACCGATGGCGCTGCCGGTCCACACCCTGGCGCCGGCGATGCTGGTGGACGCCGAAGGCGCCGCGCGAGCGATCGCGACGCCCGGCGCCGACGGGCAGGTGCAGACGCTGCTCCAGGTGCTGCTGGCGATGCGCTACGGCGATGCGGATCTCGCGGAGGCGATCGGGCGGCCGCGCTGGCGCGGCGCGGACGGACGGCTGGCGATCGAGAAAGGACATCCGGCCGAAGGGTCGTTGCGGCGGCTCGGGCACGCGGTCGACGTGCTGGCCGCCGGAGACGAGCGGTTCGGCGCCGTGGTGGCCGCCGGCGGGGATGACGACGGGGTCTGGGCCGTGGGCGACCATCGACGGGAGGTGGCCGCCGGTGGCCGCTGACTCCAGGCGCCGCCGATGATCGGGGCCGTTCACTTCTCGGCGGCCGGCCTCGCGCTGATCGCGCTTGCGGCGCTCGCCGGCGGGGCGGCGAACGCCCTCGCGGGCGGCGGGACCTTCATCACGTTCCCGGCGCTCACGGCGGTGGGTCTGACCGACACCGTCGCGAACATCACGAACACGGTCGCGCTCTCGCCCGGCTATCTGGGCGGAACGTTCGCCCAGCGGGCGGATCTACAGGGGCAGCGCCGCCGCGTGTGGCTCTTCGTCTCGGTCGGCGTCGTCGGGGGCGTGACCGGCGGGCTGCTGCTGGTCATCACCAGGGAACACGTTTTCAGGGTGCTCGTTCCGTTCTTGATCCTGGGCGCCTCGCTGCTGCTGGCCTTTCAGGACCGGCTGCGCGGCCGGGTGGAGCGCATGCGCTCGAACAGCCACACGTCGAGCGGCGACCTCGAGGTGTGGGCGATCGCTCCGGTCCTGCTCGCCTCGGTCTACGGGGGCTACTTCGGCGCCGGGCTCGGCATCGTCCTGCTGGCGGTGATCGGGGTCGGCGTGCACGACTCCCTGGTCCGGGTGAACGCCTTGAAGCAGGCGACGTCGCTCGCGGTCAACGTCAGCGCGGCGCTGTTCTTCGTCTTCTCGGGAAAGGTCGCCTGGCCGGCCGCCGGCGTGATGGCCGGCGGCGCGCTGATCGGTGGCGCGGTCGGCGGCCGATTCGCCGGAAGGATGAGCGACGCGATGCTGCGCCGGATCGTCGTCACGATCGGGCTGCTGGTCTCGGTGGTGTTCTTCGTGCGGCTGGTGTGAGGCTCAGGTCGCCGTGATGCGGTAGTCCTCCGCGTCGGCGTCCCACTCGAGCGAGACGAGACCCTGCGTCTCGGCGGCCTTGCAGAACTGGAGGAACCCTCGATAGCCGTACGTCTTCTCGCTGAACGACGGCTGCACCTTGCGAACCTGCGCCTTGAGGCCCGACAGCGCCGGCGGGCCGTCCTTGGCCTGGAGGTCGGACACGACCTTTTGCAACAGCTCGAACCCTTCCTCCTGCCCGCCCTTGGACGGCAGCGAGACCTCGGGGTCCCCGCGGGCCGAGCCCTTGGTCAGCTCGACCACGTTGCGATCGGCCAGATGGCGAAGCAGCTCGCCGAACGCTCGGAAGCCGTACTCGTCCTCGGAGAACGTCGGGTCCTTGCGAAGGATCGCGCGCTTGAGCGAGGACGCGAGCACCGCGCCGCCCGAGGTCCGCTCGAGCCCCGCGACCGTCTGCGCCACGACCTTCGCAAGCTCGTCGATGTCGCGCGCCCCGGCTCCCACCTCTTCGGTCTCGGGCTCGGGTTGCGGAGCGCGGGCGGCCGCGGGCCGCCTCGACGTCGCCGGCTTGCGCCGGCGGCTGTCCGGGACGTCGACCCCTTCGAGCGTGTCGTAGAACAGGAACTCGTCGCACGCGGGCGGGAGCAGCTTCGAGGTCGACTCTTTGATCCCGACCCCGATCACCCGCTTGTTGAGCTCGCGCAGCTTGTGCACGAGCGGCGTGAAGTCGCTGTCACCGGTGCAGATCACGAACGTCGTGATGTAGTCGCGCTCGAACGCCATCTCGAGCGCGTCGACCGACATCTTGATGTCGGCCGCGTTCTTGCGGACCGCGCCCATGCGCTGGGGAATCTCGATCAACTCGACGTTGCTCCGCGTCAGCATCCGGCGGTCCTCGTCGAACGAGGACCAGTCCGCGTACGCACGCCGCGCGATGACCCGTCCCCGTTCGGCGAGCGCGTCGAGCACCGGCCGCAGATCGAACTGCAGTCCGTGCAAGGTTCTCGCGCGCCCCGATGGCGACGTTCTCGTAGTCGAGGAACAGGGCGATTCGTTCTTCTTCGGTATCCACGACCCCCAGGGTAGCCCTCCGAAGGACCCTTGGGCCCCAGGCGTAGTAACGTGCTGGTGCACAGCGACGGAAGAAAAGGACTCTGTGGCGACCGTGGAAGGTGTTCCAGACCCGCCCGAACCAGCAGTGCGCGCGGCGTCCGAGACCCGCCCGGCTCCCCGAGAAGCCTGTCCGAACTGTGGCTCCACCAAGACCCAGCCGTTCACCCACGCGGGCCCGGGCGCGCGGATGAACATGAAGTGTCTTACCTGCAAGCAGTTGTTCCGCGATCCGGGGCTGCGCCGTTGAGCGTCAGCTCCCGGTGAAGGAGGCCGACATGGCGAACAAGGACAAGGGTGGAGCGAAGAGCTCCAAGACGGCGAAGAGCCGAAGTCTCAAGGAGAAACGGGCCGCGAAGAAGGCGAAGTCTGCCGGCTCCAAGGGCACGTCGGACGCCAGATAACCCCGGAGCGCCTCCCGGCTCCAACCGCGTAAACTGTTGGTCTCGGGCGTCGTCCGAGGGTTCGCATCGCAAAGAGCGTTCGTGGAGTACGTCCACCGGCTCTTGCCCTCACGGATCAAGCCGGTCGGAAGGAATGCAATGACCAGAGCGCAAGGCGTCCAATTCGGCATCCCCGAGCGAGGCAAGGGGACGAAGCGACAGGCTGCCGGCCGGCTCTGCGACTTCCCCGGCTGCAGCACGGTGCTCTCGGTCTACAACCGGTCGAACACCTGCTGGACCCACTCGACTCCGGAAACGCGCCACCCGCTGCACCGCCGCTGACTCCGCATCGGCCGCGGCGTAAGGTCGGATCGGCTCAGATCGCGCTGACCGTGAAGTCGTCGTAGCGAGTCTGGCCGTCGTCCTCGTCGTAGAGGTTCTTGCCGCGGAACCCCGACTTCTTCGCGGAGCCGAAGGCCGCAATCTCGGAGCTGCTCATCGAGTACGTGATGGTTGTGTTCCCACCCGAGAGCCCCGGACCCGAGACCGTGCACGTCACGGTCTGACTCTGCCTCGTCACTGCAAGGTGGTAGGTGTTGCCCTTGATCAGGTGGATGCTTCGCGCCTTCTTGAGCAGCGACACCGTCTTGCCCTTCAGGCGGTGTCCGATCGAGATGAGTCCCGAGGGGTTGCCGGGCGTCGACTCGATCTTGCAGAAGAGATAATTCTGGTGGTTCGCCCACAGGATCGCGAGGCCGGCATTCGCCCGCTTGGGGCTCAGCGTGATGTTCGCCTCGACACGGAAGTTGCCGCTGTATCCGGAGTCGACGACGGTCTCGTTGAAGCCGTGCCCCGAGTAGCGGACCTTTCCGCCCTCGATCGACCAGCCGCTGGTGTTGACCCACGGGGACTTGAGGGACTGGTTTGAGCGGTTGAAGTTGTCGGAGAACAGCGAGGCGGCGTTTGCGTGAGAGCCGGCGAACACAGCCGCCATCGCCACTGCGATCGCCAGAATCCGTTTCACGTCGTTCCCCTTCGTTGTTGCCGCGAGCCGTGGGCGCGCAAGAGCTACGCCACGTTCCTCGTGCCGGGGGGCAGAAGGTCGTTTGAGCCTAGGGTGGGCCGGCGGTCCGCGTCAAGGCCGAGAAGGTCGAAGAAGCATCACCTGGACACGGCACCGGACGGTGGGAGCCGGGTCAGGTTCGCCGTTTCAGCGCATCTGCGGGAGCCACTGCCGCTGCGCTTCGAGCATGCGGTCGACCATCTCGTGGATCTTCGGAAGGGTCAGCACGCGCTCGTCAGCGGATCCAGCGCAACCGCCGCGTGGACGAGCGAGGAATCGCCGGTCATCGCGGCCTGAACGGTGAGCCGCTGGCTCGCGATCTGGACCTCATTGAGGGCGGCGCACGCGGGCGGCAGCGTTCCGAACCGAACCGGCCGTACGCCGTTGCCGTCCACCTTGCAGGGCACCTCGACGCATGCGTCGGCCGACAGGTTCTCCACCGAACCCCCGTTGCGAACGTTGCCGTAGACCACCCGCGGCGTCCCGGTGACGATGCTGTCCATGATCGGCGCGCACTGCTCGCCGCCGTGGACGATCCCTTCGCGCCGCGCCTCCTCGACGATCTCCTGGTTCGTGTCGTTCGGGTCCACCTCGCGGCTCTCCGCCAGGTAGTCCCACCGCTCGTCCAGGTAGTCGTCGATCAGCTCCGGGGTGCGGCGGAACCACGCCCAGTACTCGCTGGCGTGATGGCTCGACTCGGCGTGGAAGTAGCCGGTCAGCATCATCAGCTCGGTCCGGACGCGCTCGTTCCCCTCGATCTTGTCCTCGACGGGCAGCCGGGGCATCGTGCCGTCGACGTAGCGGGCGACCATGACCTCGCGGATCTTCGGGATGAGGTCCTCGTTGCCGCGCCGGAAGGTCGTGAACCACGCCGTGTGGTTGACCCCGGCGGCCTCGAAGGTCACGTCGTCGTCGCGGACGCCCAGCTCGCGCGCGAGCTGCTGCGCGGTGTTCGGGATGCTGTGGCAGAGGCCGACCACGTCGACGCCGAGGAGATCCGTCGCCCAGCAGTTGACCGACATGGGGTTGGCGTAGTTGAGGAGCAGCGCGCCGGGTGCGACGTCCAGCATCGTCTCGGCGACCAGCCTCAGCGCCGGCACGCTTCGCAGCCCGCGGAAGATCCCGCCGGGCCCCCGCGTGTCGCCGACGGTCTGATCGATCCCGTACTCGCGCGGGATCTCGACGTCGATCCCGTAGGCGTCGAGACTGCCCACCTGGAACACGGTGACGACGAAGTCGGCGCCCGTGAGCGCCGCATGCAGGTCGGTCGGGACCTCGATGCGCGCGGGCACCTTCCCGAGCTCGATCAGCTCGAGCGCGGCCCGCTCGGTCCGCTTGGCCGCCGAGACGTCGATGTCGTACAGGGCGATGGTCGAGCCCTGAAGCGCAGGGAACGCGAGCATGTCCCGGATGAGCTCCATCGGGAACACCCATCCGCCGGCTCCGACGATCGCTATCCGGGGTCCGTCAGCCGTCATCTGATCCTCCTGGGGTGATCGCGAGACCGGTGTGAAGGTCGAACAGGTGGACACGCCCGACGACCGAGAGACGCAGCTCGTCGCCGGGCGCCGGTTCGGTCGAGCCCGGCAGCCGCACGGTCATCGGCGCGCGCGCTCCCTCGATCGCGAGCGGAATCTCGGCCTCCTCCTCGGCGCCGCTCTCGACCGCGGTGCCCTCGACCGTCCCGTGCACGACAACGCCCTCGCCCAGCGGCTCCACGACCTCGACGCGGAACCCGAACGACGGCGAGCCCGTGTCGACCGTCGTGATGCGCCTCCGGGCGGACGCCCACGGCCACCTCGCCGTCGGGAATGCCCGGTGTCTCCGCGAACAGCTCGCCGGCCGTCGCGACCCCCGACTCGACCCGCGCGCGCAACAGGTTCATCGCCGGGCTCCCGATGAACCCGGCGACGAACAGGTTCGCCGGCTGCCGGTAGACCTCCTGCGGCCGGCCGACCTGCTGGACCTTGCCGCCCGACATCACCACGACCCGGTCGCCGAGCGTCATCGCCTCCACCTGGTCGTGCGTCACGTAGATCGTCGTGACGCCGACCCGCTGGTGGATGCGCTTGAGCTCGGCTCGCATCTGCACCCGGAGCTTCGCGTCGAGGTTCGAGAGCGGCTCGTCCATCAGGAACGCCTTCGGCTCGCGCACCAGCGCGCGGCCCATCGCGACCCGTTGCCGCTGCCCGCCGGAGAGCTGTGCGGGCCGGCGCTTCATCAATTCGTCGAGCCCGAGGATCTCGCCGACCTCGCGCACGCGCCGGTCGATCTCGGCCTTCGGGGTCTTTCGCTCGCGAAGACCGAACGCGAGGTTCTTGTACACGGTCATGTGCGGGTAGAGCGCGTAGTTCTGGAACACCATCGCGATGTCGCGGTCGCGCGGCCCGACGTCGTTCACGCGGCGCTCGCCGATCCACACGCCCCCGGTGGTCGGTTTCTCGAGGCCGGCCACGATCCGCAGCGCCGTCGTCTTCCCGCATCCCGACGGACCGACGAGGATCAGGAACTCGCCGTCGGCGGCCTCGAGCGACAAGGTGTCGAGCGCCACCACGTCGTCGAAGCGCTTCGTGACGTGTTCGAATCGGACCAGCGCCATCGTTACCCCTTGAGCCCGCTCGTCGCGATGCCGCGCACGAAATACCGCTGCGCGACGAAGAACAGGACGAGCACCGGCAGCACGCTCATGACGTTGGCCGCCATGAGCAGATTGGTGTTGGTCTGGTGCGCGCCCTGGAACGTGGCAAGACCGAGCTGCAACGTCATGTGGCTCGGGTCATAGATCGTGATCAGCGGCCACAGGAAGTCGTTCCACGTCCACATGAACGTGATGACGGCGAGCGTGGCGAGGGCCGGACCCGACAGCGGCAGCACGATCTTGAAGAGCACGCCCAGTCGCGAGGCGCCGTCGATCCGCGCCGCCTCTTCCAGCTCCACCGGCAGCGTGCGGAAGAACTGCCGGAGCATGAAGACGCCGAACGCGCCGGCCAGGTTCGGCACGATCAGCGCGCCCAGCGTATCGATGAGGCCCAGCCGGCGGACGATCAGGAAGCTCGGGATGATGATGATCTGAAACGGGATCATGAGCGTCGCAAGGATGAGGATGAACATCACGTCTCGCCCGAAGAACTTGATCCGGGCGAACGCGTAGCCCGCGAGGCTGCAAAAGAGCAGGTTCCCGGCCACCGACGCGAGCGTCACGATCACCGAGTTGAGGAACCACCGGGCGAACGGCGCGTCGCGCAACACCCGCGAGTAGCTGTTGAAGTTGACCGAGGTGGGGATCAGGGTCGGCGGGTAGTGCCGTGTCTGGTCGAGCGTCTGAAACGACGTCACCACCATCCAGACGAGCGGGACGATCATCACCACCGCGACCGGGAACAGGACGAGATGCCACCGGCTGAACAGGAAGTGGCGGCGCTCGCCCGGCTCGGGCGGGCCCGCGTCGGCGGCCTGGGCGAGAACGACGCTCGACTCGCTCATGAGGCGTAATAGACCATCCGCCGGCCGACCATCAGCTGCACGACCGTGAGCACGAGGATCGCGACGAACAAGACGTACGCGATCGCCGCCGCGAAGCCGGCCTTGCCCAGCAGGAAGGCGAGGTTGTAGAGGTAGAGCACCGGCACGAGGGTGCTCTGCGCCGGACCGCCGCTCGTCGCCAGGTAGACCTCGTCGAAGAGTTGGAGCGCGTTGATCGAGGACCAGACGACGAGGAACAGCGTGACGGGTCCGAGCAGCGGCAGCGTGATGCTGCGGAACAGACCCCAGCGCGATGCGCCGTCGATCTCCGCCGCTTCGATCAGCTCTCCTGGGATGCCTTGCAGCGCAGCCAGATAGATGATCACGTTGAACCCGATCCATCCCCACACCGTCATCCCGACGATCGAATAGAGCGCCCCCTTCGAGCTCTCGAAAAACCCGAACGGGCCGAGCCCGATCTTGGCGAACGCCCAGTTGACGATGCCGAAGGTCGGGTCGAACACCCACAGGAAGATGATCGCGGTGGCGATCGTGGAGACGACGACCGGGACGAACACCGCCGTGCGGTACATGCGAATGCCGCGGATCTTGCGGTTGAGCGCGATCGCCGTCAGCAGACCGCCGGCGACCGAGAGCGGCACGAACAGAGCCGTATAGATGATGCTGTGCACGACCGCCTTGCGGACGTAGGGATCGGTGCCGAGCGCCCGGTAGTTGCGGAGCCCGACCCACTGAGGCGTGTTCAGCAAGTTGGTCTTCTGGAACGAGAGCAGCGCCGACCAGACGATCGGCAGGATCCCGAACAGGACGATCAGGAACACGGCCGGGAAGGCGAGCGCCCACCCGGCCGTGTGGTCGGACGCGAACGCGCGACGGACGCGGGATCCCGCCACGATCCGCCTAGGGCGCCGCCAGCTCGGAGTTCGACTGTTCGGCGGCTTGGTCGAGCGCCGCCTGGGGCTGCGCGTCGCCCGTCAGGACGCTCACCACCGCCTGACCCAGGTAGCTCGACACGGTCGGGTACGCCTCAATCTGCGGCCTCGCCTTCTGCACGTTGTCCAGGTTCTGGACGTAGGTCTCCGTTCCCTTGTACTTGGTTTCGAACGGCGCGAAGCCGGGCATGTCGCTCACGGACGCGCGGGTCGGCAGGTGGCTCGTGTCGAGCGAGTCCTGGAGCACGATCTCCGGCGAGGTCAGGTAGGTCAGGAACTTCCAGGCCGCGTCGACGCGCGCGGATCCGTTGTCGAAGATGACCCAGTTGTCGGGCCCGGCGATCGTGATGTGGCTGCCACCCGGGTCGAACGACGGCATGACCTGCACGCCGTAGTTGACGTCCGGGAACGCGCCCAGATCCCACGGTCCCGTGATGAGCAGGCCCATGTTGCCCGAGTTGAACAGGTTGCTGTACTTGCCGGAGTCCGGGTTGAAGTCGAGGTCGAGCGACCCGTTCTGCCGCATCTGCTGGAGGGTCGTCAGCGCGCGGACGCCGGCGGCCGAGTTGAAGACCGCCTGCGTGTTGTCGGCGTTCAGGAGGTCGCCGCCCGCCTCCCAGAGCATCGCCTCGTACTCCCACACGGTGGTCTCGCTGCCGTCGGCGGGGAACATGACGCCGGAGATCTTCTTCGACGGGTCGGCGATGGCCGCCGCATCCGCCTGGAAATCCGCCCAGGTCCAGTCGGGCGTCGGCTCCGCAAGGCCAGCCTGTGCGAAGAGGTCCTTGTTGTAGACGACCGCCAGGTTGTCGACGAGGGCCGGAACACCGAGCACCTTGCCGTCGACGGTCGCGACCGCCTGCTCTCCCGGGAAGAAGTCGTTCCAGTTGTAGCTGGGATCGTTCACGCGATCGGTCAGGTCGACGAGCTTCGGCGTCGTGGCCAGCTGCGCCATGTTCGTCCCGTACTGATACGAGATGTCGGGCTGGAGCCCGCCCTGCAGCGCCGTCATGGCCTTGGTGAGCGCCTTGTCACTGTTCACGTATCTCATGGTGACGTGGATGCCGGGGTTCGCCGCGTTGAACGAGTCGATGATGTTTTGCAGCGAGATGTTCTCCAGCGACTCATCCACCGGCGGGGGCGGCGTGTAGCCCATCCACATCGTCAGCTCGATCGGTCCGCCGGCGTTGCCCCCGTTGTTGTTCCCGTTGTCCGTTCCACCACCGCTGCTGCAGGCGGCCACCACGAGCGCCAGCGCCACAACGATCACCATCCAGAACCGCTTCATCCCTGCACCTCCCGTCACGGCCGGAGCACCACCTTGGTGAGCTGCGCCCCGTCCACCAGCCCTTCGAACGCCGCCTGTCCTTCGTCCAGCCCCATGGTCGTGATCCAGCCGGCGATCTCCTCCGGCGCGCCGGCCAGGTCGGCCAGCGCCCGGTCGAAATCCCCGGCAAGACACGCGTAGGAGCCGACGATCGTCACGCCTTTTGCCACCACCGGGTGATAGGGAAGCGGACCCTCCGTCGCGCCGAGCCCGATGGCCTCGATGTGGCCGCCCCAGCGGACCGCGTCGACCGCGAGCGCCCAGGTCGAGGGGAACCCGGCGGCGTCGATCACGACGTCGACCCCGTCGCCGTGCGTTGCCTCGCGCACCGCGGCGGCCGCGTCGTCGCCCTCCAGCGGCTCTCCGCCCTGGGCCCGCGCCAGCGCCAAGCGGTCCGCGATCGGGTCCGCGACGAGCGTGCGGGCTCCGGCCGTCACCGCGGCGCGAACGGCGAACAGACCGATCGGGCCGGCCCCGATCACGAGCACCGAGTCGCCCGAGTGCACGGACCGGTCGACGGCGTGGATGGCGTTGGCGAACGGCTCGGCCAGGGACCCCACCTCGTCGCCCAGCGCGTCCGGGACCGCGAGCAGCTGCTTCGCCTCGATCGAGAAGGCGTCGGCGAACGCGCCCGGAAAGTCCATCCCCATCAGCCGGCGTCTCGGACACAGGTTCGGCCGCCCCTCCGCGCACCGGGCGCAGACCCCGCACGAGACCACCGGCATCGCGACGACGCGCGATCCCTCGAGCGAGGAGTCGACCCCCCGGCCGATCGCGTCGACCACGCCGACGACCTCGTGACCCATCACGAGCGGCGGGATCCGCCGCGGGCTGAACTCGCGAAAGCCGTGCAGATCGGATCCGCAGATCGCGGCCGCCGAAACCCGCACGCGAGCCTCGCCCGCAGCGGGGGACGGCTCCGGCGCGTCCTGCAGCTCCATCCGGCGCGGCCCGAGATAGACGAGCGCCTTCATGTTGATCTCCTGGGGGATCCCCCCGCCCCGAGGACGAACGGCCGCTCGCGGGTGGGGACGAGGACGTGGACGTCCAGGTCCTCGCGCTCGACCGCCTCGACCACGTGCGCCGGCCATCCGCGGTTGTGCGCGAACAGGTCGTGGTGCATCGGGATCAAGAGGCCGGCGCCGATCGCGACGGCGAGCAGCGCCGCTTCGCGCGGATCGAGATTGCCCACGATCCCGCGCGTCTCGCGTTCGGCGTCCCGGCCGTTGATCGGCAGCATCGCGACGTCGACCGCCAGGTCGCGAAGCGGCGCCTCCATCCCGTCGTAGTGGATCGTGTCGCCCGCGTGATACAGCCGGACCTCGCCGAGGTCGACCACGTAGCCGAGAAACCGGACCCGGCCGTCGCCGACGGTCTCGCCGAAGCCGTAGGCGTCGTCCATGGTGACGCCGTGCTTGGCCGGCACCGCCCGGATCGTCAGCCCGGCGACCTCGATCGGATCCCCGGGCTCGATCCCGACCACGCGATCGGGGGCGATTCCCACCTCGGTCACCATGTCGACGATCGGGGCCGGCACGACGAACACCGCACCCGGCGATGCGGCCGCGATCACGGGGGCGCTCTCCGCGTCGAAATGGTCGACGTGCTCGTGCGTGCAGAGCACGGCGTCGATCCCGGTCACGCCGGCGGGGGACAGGGCGCTCTCATACCGGCGCCCCTCGCGCGGCGAGAGGAACGGGTCGAGCAGGATCGTTCGGTCTCCGTCGGTGGCGATGAACCCGGCCTGGCCGAGCCAGGAGAGCGCGACCCGGCCGGCGCCGGCGGGAACGCGTCTGAGCGCGTCGAGCGGGGAGGTCACCGTCACATCACCGCCGTCTGGCCGCCGTCGACCACGACGGCCGCGCCGTGGATGTAGGAGGCGTCGTCGGAGGCGAGGAACGCGTACACGCCGGCCACTTCGTCGGCGGTGCCGCGCCGCCCGAGCGGGATGTTCGCGCGCTCGTACGCCACCATCTCCTCGTTCCCGGAATGGATGCGGTTGAGCGGCGTGTCGATGAAGCCCGGGCACACGCAGTTGACCCGCACGCCCTCGCGACCCAGCTCGACCGCCATCGTGCGGGTCAGCTGGAGCACGCCGCCCTTCGACGCGTTGTAGTCCGCGAACAGCTCCTCGCCGCCGAGCGCGTTGGTCGAGGCCATGTTGAGGATCACGCCGGCGTGCTCGGCGACCATCAGCCGCGCGACCGCCTGCGCGACGAGGAACATGCCGCGCAGGTTGACCGCGATCGTCCGGTCCCAGTCGGGGACGGTGGTCTCGAGGAACGGCACCTTCTGCGCGATCCCCGCGTTGTTGATCAGCACGTCGATGCGCCCGAGGAACGATGCCGCCTCCGCGACCATCCGGCCCACGTCGGCCTCCACGCTGACATCCGCGCGGGCGCCGCCGGCCGTCCCCAGCGCCGCGAGCTCCCGGACGGCGGCGACGGTCACGTCATCGTCGACGCCGGCGACCCACACGCGCGCACCCTCGTCGAGGAACCGGCGCGCGGTGGCCAGGCCGATCCCGCTGGTCCCGCCCGAGATCAGCACGCCTTTGTCGCGGAGGCCCCGCATCAGCGACTCCGTCCCCGGCCGGCGATCGTCAACTCGCGGTCGACTGCGCCGCCGCGGACGCCGTACGCCACGTCGAACATGTTGACCGCGCTGCACACGTGCAGCGGGATCACCTCGAGCCGGTCGCCGATCGCGAGTGGCTCGTCGCCCTCGATGTGGCCCACCCCGTGCTCCTCGCTCATCCGGTCGATCCGCAGGCCGGGCCGGCCGGCGACGAGACCGCGTCCCGGGAAGGGCGGGCCGTCCCCGCCGTCGGAGGTGAAGACCTTCGTGCCGGCGTCCACGACGAAGCGCTCGGCCGACGGCCGGGCCACGACCGTGACGAGGACGCTGGCGGCGCATTCGTCCTGCGTGCACACGCCCAGACGCAGCTGCTGGACGTCGTTGAACACGTACGTGCCGGGACGGATCTCGGTCACGCCTTCGACCCCGGCCGCGACACGGGCGGTCGGCGTCGAACCCACGCTGATCTCGCGGACGTCGACCCCCGCGCGCCGGCAGAGCTCGGCCGTCTCGAGCAGATCCAGTGCCTCGCGCCGGCCGATCTCGTGCAGCGACGCGGCGTCGGCCGCCCTGTAGGAGTGCCCCGCATGCGTCAAGAGCCCGACGACCTCGACGCCCTCGACCCGGTCGATCGCCACCGCGAGCTCCGCCGACGGCGCTCCCGGCGGACGGCCGAGGCGGTGCAGACCGGTGTCGACCTCGACCAGGACCGGCACATCGGCGCCGCGATCGCGCCCGACGCCTCCGAGCCCCTCGGCGACCTCGACCGCGTCGAGGCTGACGCGGACCGAGGCCCGGTCCATCAGGTCTCGGAGGCGCGTGAGCTTTCCATCGCCGACGAGCGGAAACGCGATGAGGATGTCGTCAAGCCCCGCGTCGGCCATGACCTCGGCCTCGCCCAGCTTTGCGACGGTGATGCCGCTTGCCCCCGCCGCGACCTGCATGGCGGCGATCTCCGGACACTTGTGGGTCTTCGTGTGCGGGCGCAGCCGCACGCCGGCGTCGGCGGCCACCTTGGCCATCGCGGCGATGTTGCGCTCGAGCACGTCGAGATCGACGAGCAGGCAGGGCGTGTCGAGGTCGACGGAAGCCGTCATGGCTCCGGGAGATACAGGACGGCGTCGATCTCGACCAGGATTCCCCGAAGCTGGGCTCCGCTCGTCGTGCGGGCCGGCCGCGGCGCGCCGGCGAAGATCCGTTCGTACGCGGCGTTGAACCCGGGGAACAGCTCGATCGAGGACAGCAGCGCGGTCACCTTCACGACGTCGCTCAGGCTCCCGCCCGCCGCGCGCGCGATCGCCTCGACGTTGCGAAGCGTCCGCTCGGTCTGCTCCTCGACCGTGTCGCCGCGGATCTCACCCGTCTCGGGATCCAGCGGGCCCTGGCCGGAGATGAAGACGAAGTCACCGGCGCGGATCGCCTGCGAGTATGCGCCGGCGGCCGCCGGGGCATCGACGGCCCGGATCTCCTCCCGCTCGCGCACGATCGCCCCCTCCCGGCGGAATCGGGATTCCGCTATGCGGAACGCCATTCTAAAAGACCGCGATTCTGACCTCGGCAGGACGCCGCGGGTCAAGCACGGCTCTCCACGGCCGCCGCGTCCCCGGTGATCGCGAGCAGAATCGGCGCGATCTTCCGGATGCGTCCGGCCGGCAGCCGCTCGCGCGGCGCGGCGATCGAGATGGCCGCCCGCGGCACCTTCGCCCCGAGGAACACGGGGGCGGCGATGCAGCGAACCCCGATCTCGCTCTCTTCACGGTCGCGCGCGTAGCCGTCGACCCGGATCCGGGCCGCCTCCTGCACCAGCGCGTCGGCCGTCGTGATCGAGCTCGGGGTCCGACGCTCGAGCGTTCCCTGCCCGCGGATCCACTCGCGGAGGGCCTCGTCGGTCGGGTACATCCAGGCGAGCAGCGCCTTGCCGACGGCGGTGCAGTGCGCGGGGTTGCGCCCCCCGACCCGCGAGGTCAGCGTCACCGGGTGCGTCGACTCGAGCTTGTCCACGTAGACGACGTCGCCGCCGTCGAGCACGCCGAGGTGCACCGTCTCGTTGAGCTCGTCGCGCAGCCGCTCGAGCAGGGGCCGCAGCGCCGCTCGCAGGTCGATCCGGTCGTAGAAGTCGAAGGCGACCCGCAGGAGCTCCCACCCGATGAGATAACGCCCGTCCGAGTGCTGGCCCACGAAGCCGCGTTCGCGAAGCGCCGCCAGCGTCCGGTGGACGGAGCTCTTCGGCAGCCCGGCCGCCCCGGCCAGCTCGTCGAGGGTCGCGCCCGACGCGTGCCCGCCGAGCTCCTGGAGCAACCGAAGCGCTCGGTCCACGCTTTCGATCGCCGGGGCACCGGACCCTGCCATGGCCGGATCGTACGTCGTTCCGCCCTGCGGAAGGAAGTTCCTCCGCCGATCCCTCGTGGGGAGGCGGCGCAGCGCGCTCGCGACCTGCCTTGACAGGCCGGAAACCGCTGGGTAGCGTGCCCCCGTGCTGACCGAAAGCGTTTTCGGTCGAGCTTCCACTGCTGGGGGGACGCCAAGGGTGCGGATGCGTGAGCTCGCCGCCCAGCTCGGGGTCTCGGTCGCGACCGTCTCGCGCGTGCTCAACGGCTATCCGGATGTCGCCCCCGAGACCCGGGCCAAGGTCCTGGCCGCCATCGAGGAGCACGGATTCACGCCGGATCGAGTGGCTCGGAGCCTCGTCACGGGCCGGAGCCGCGTCATCGGGGTCATCCTGGAGACCGGCGCCGGTCACCCGGATCTGCAGCATCCCTTCTTCCAGGAAGTGCTCGATGGGCTGAAGCACTCGGTGGGGGAGCTCGGCTACGACCTGCTTCTCTTCAGCTCCGCCCCTCCTGGAAACGGTTTCGGTCCCCGGACCTACCTCGAGCGGGCCCGCCACCATCGGGTGGACGGCACGGTGCTGATGGGGTGCGACGAGCTCCATCCCGAGGTGGAGATGCTCGTTCGTTCGGGCGTTGCGTGCATGGCGGTCGATCTCGACCTGGTGGGCGGCCGGACCGGGCACGTGATGTCGGACAACGTCGCGGGAGCCGAGCTCGCCGTTCGCCACCTCTACGACCTGGGTCATCGCCGCATCGCGCTCATCGGCGGCCCCGAAGACACCCGTCCGGGAGTCGACCGGCTGCTGGGGTACCGGCGCGCCCGCCAGCGCTTGCAGCTTCCGTACCGCCCCGAGTACGTCGTCGAGGGTGACTTCTACCCGGAGTCGGGCGCCAAGGCGATGGCGGTCCTGCTCGACCTGGAGGAGCCGCCGACGGCGGTCTTCGCCGCCTCCGACCTCATGGCGGCCGGCGCGATCCAGACGGTCAACGAGCGTGGGTTGCTGGCGCCACGCGACATCTCGATCGTGGGGTTCGACGACATCCAGATCGCCTCGCTCTTGCAGCCGTCGTTGACGACGGTCCGGCAGGACAAGCGGGCCCTGGGTGCCGCGGCCGGGCGAGCGCTCGTCCGGATGATCGAGGACCCCGAACTCGATCCACCGACGATCACCGTCCCCGTCACGCTGGTGCGGCGCGAATCCGCGATCGAGGAGGGCGTCCGTGAGCCATGAGGGGAGGAGCCCCCCCGGCCGGGCGGGGCAAAACATACGTAGGACTTGCTAGAGGGCTCGATTCGGAAAGGGGAGGCGCATGCGTCGAATGAAAGTTGTGGTGCTGGTTGCCACGTTCTTGATGGTCGCCACGGCCTGCAAGAAGAGCGACAACGGAGGTGACAACGGCACCGGCGGGAACACCTCCGCCAACAAGGGGACGGTGAACGTTCTCGGGGCATTGGACCCGGCCAAGGAGCAGGGGCCGATGCAGAAGGTGGTCGACGATCTGATCAACTCCAAGGTCGACTACAAGGCCGAAGTCGAAGCGGACGGCAACTTCGAGCAAGACGTGCAGATCCGCGCTCAGGCCGGAACGCTGGACGTCATCCTGCTCCCGCAGCCGGGCGCCGTGCTGGCTCAGGCCATGTCGGGCAAGGCGATCGCGCTCGAGGACATGGGATTCAAGATCGACGACCTGAACGCCACGTTCGGGGAGTATTTCGTGTCCCTGGGTGAGTACAACGGGAAGCACTACGGCATCCCGACGAACATCAACCTGAAGAGCATGGTGTGGTACCCGAAGGAGGCCTTCGACAAGGCCGGGTACACGGTCCCGACGACGTGGGACGAGCTGACGGCGCTGTCCGATCAGATCGTCGCCGACGGCGGGACACCGTGGTGCGCGGGCTACCAGAGCGAGGGTTCCTCGGGATGGCCCGAGACCGACTGGGTCGAGGACATCATGCTTCGGACCGCGGGTCTGGACACCTACCAGAAGTGGGTCGCGCACGAGATTCCGTTCAACGACCCGTCGGTGGCCAACGCCGTCAAGATCTTCGGCGACGTGATGTTCCACCCGAACTGGGTTCTGGGCGGCGCCGAGCACACGCCGGACATCGCGTTCGGCGACGCGGGGCTGCCGATGTTCAAGCCCACGCCCGGCTGCTGGCTGCTCCACCAGGCCAGCTTCATCCCGGCGTTCTTCCCGAAGAATGCCGTGGCGGGCCAGGACTACGACTGGTTCCCGCTTCCGCCGATCGACCAGGACGGCACGCTGTTCGGCGGCGAGCTGGCCGTGGTGTTCCGCAACGCTCCCGAGGTCAAGGACTTCCTCGACCGCTTCATGGCCGAGGACGTTCAGTGCGCCATGGGAGGCGACCCGGCTCAGTCGCGGATCTCGCCGAACGTCAACGTCGGCGCGGATTGCTACGCGAACTCGATCCTGGCCGACTCGGCTGCCGTCTTGAGCGCAGGTCTCAAGGCCGGCACGGCCGGGTTCGACGCCTCCGACATGATGCCGCCGGAGGTCGGATCGGGGAGCTTCTGGACAGGCATGGTCAAATACATGCAGCAGGGTCCGGACTCCCTCGATGGAATCCTCCAGGACATCGAGGACAGCTGGCCGAAGAGTTAGTCGCATCGACCGACTCGCACGGTCGGTAGCACGACCGATCGAGGGGAGGGAGCGGCCGCGAGGGCGGCCGCTCCCCCCTTCGGTGCTGGGGAGGGGATCGGTCACGTGAGCGTGTCATCGGGCAAGGCGCCGGGCGGAGAGGGCGTTCTCCAGCCCTCGACGTCCTCCGGATCCATCGGTCTCTTTCTCTTGCGGGTCGTAGGGGCGATCGCGATCCCGGTCGTGGCGTTCGTCCTTTTGTGGTGGACGTTCGACTTCCTGAGGAACGAGGACGCGAACCGCATCGTGGTCGTGCTCGTCGCGATCGTCGTCGGAACGGGCGGGATCTTCTTCCTGTACTGGGCGATGAACCGCCTCGTGGATCTGATGCCGGCCGGGATATCGGAGGCGATCCGGCCCTATGTGTTCGTCGGGCCCGCGCTCGTGATCCTGTCGGTCTTTCTCGTCTACCCGGTGATCAACACCATCCTGCTCAGCTTCAAGGACCGGTTCGGACAGCAGTTCGTGGGGCTCGACAACTTCAAGTTCGTCTTCACCAACGAGAGCATGCTCCGGTCGCTCCGCAACACGCTCGGATGGATGATCCTCGTGCCCGCCGTGGCCGTATCGATCGGGCTGGCGTTCGCCACCCTGGCGGACCGTCTGCGGCGCGGCGAGGCGGTCGCCAAGTCGATGATCTTCATGCCGATGGCGGTCTCGTTCGCCGGCGCATCCATCGTGTGGCGGCTGGTCTACAGCTACCGCCCCGTGGGATCGAACATCGGCCTGCTGAACGGGGTCATGATCGGGCTCGGTCAGAACCCGGTCGCCTGGCTGACGCAGCACCCCTGGAACAACCTGTACCTGATGGTGATCATGGTGTGGATGCAGACGGGGTTTTCCATGGTCGTGCTCTCCGCGGCCATCAAGTCGATCCCGGACGAGATCATCGAGGCCGCGCGGATCGACGGCGCGACCGAGCTCCAGGTCTTCCGTCGAATCATCATCCCCAGCATCTTTCCGACGATCGTCGTGGTCACGACCTACATGGTCATCAACGCCCTCAAGGTGTTCGACATCGTCTTCGTGATGGGTAACGCCGAAGCGAACGGCACGGAGGTGGTTGCCGAGCGGATGATCCACTGGTTCTTCATCGGCGCGAACTTCGGGAAGGGAGCGGCGATCGCGGTGGTCCTGTTCATCGCGATCATCCCGGTGATGGTCTGGAACGTCCGCCAGTTCCGTGAGCAGGAGGCGATCCGATGAGTGCCCAGGCAGCACCGGTGGCGAACCCTCCTCTTCTCCAGCGGGGGGTCGGGGAGGTTCGGCACGGAGGTTGGTTCATCCGGATCACCGTCGTCGCGATCGTCGTCCTGTGGCTGATCCCAACGGTCGGCGTGCTCGTCACGTCGTTTCGTCCTGCCGACATGGTCAACAGCACCGGGTGGTGGACCGTTGTCGGGCATCCGTTCCGGATCGCCGGCTGGACGCTCGCCAACTATCGTGAGGCGCTGAATGCCGGCGGGCTCGGCAACGCGTTCCTCAACAGCCTCGCGGTGACGGTCCCGGCCACCGTGATCCCGATCGCCATCGCCGCGTTCGCCGCATACGCGTTCTCGTGGATGGAGTTCCGAGGGCGCTACGTCATGTTCGTGATCGTCGTGGGCCTGCTGGTCGTCCCGCTCCAGATGGCCCTGATCCCGATCCTCAAGATGTACGTGAACGGCGCGTCGCTCTTCGGCTACCAGGTCTTCCCGGACCTGGATCTGAACGGCACCTTCCTCGGGGTGTGGCTCGCCCACACGGGGTTCGGCCTGCCGCTCGCCGTCTATCTGCTGCGCAACTACATCGGCGCCCTGCCCTCGTCGATCATCGAGTCGGCGAAGGTCGACGGCGCCGACCATTTCACGATCTTTTGGCGACTCATCGTCCCGCTCTCGGTTCCCGCGCTGGCGGCGTTCGCGATCTTCCAGTTCCTGTGGGTGTGGAACGACCTTCTGGTCGCGTACGTGTTCCTCGGCGGCACGAAAGACGTGCAGGTGCTCACCATCGCGCTGGCAAATCTCAACGGGTCGCGAGGCGACACGTGGCAACTGCTCACCGCGGCGGCGTTCATCTCGATGTCGCTCCCGCTCGTGGTGTTCTTCTCGCTTCAGAAGTACTTCGTGCGGGGGCTCACCGCCGGCTCGGTGAAGGGCTGATCCGGAGGTGCTGCGAGCGAGACCGTCCCCGCTCGCCGGTGCCGTCCCGCTTGTCCCGAAGCGCAAATGGCGCGCGATCACGCTGGCCACGCTGCTGCTCGCGCCGGCCTTCTGGTCGGTGCTCGTCGGCACCGTCTCGGCGGCTTCAAACGACGCGAACGCGCCGCCGGCGGGACCGTTCATCGCGTTCGGTCTCGCCGTCGTGCCCTTCGTCTTCGTGGTGCTCGCGTTTCTCTCCGAGCACCCGCGAGCCGCCGCGGCGGCCGTGAAGGCGATGGTCGTCGCCCTGCTCGTGGGGATCCCGGTCTCGGCGGTCGCCGCCGACGCCGCGACGGGCCTCGTGGCCGGGCTCGGCGCCGGCGGCATCATCGCGCTCCGTTCCGAGATCGGTTTGTCCTGGAAGGCCCGGGCGATCGGCGTGATGGCCGCGGCCGCCTACGAGTTCGTGCTGCTCCGCAGCGTCCCGGGGATCGCGCTCCTGATGGGTCCGGTGCTCCCGTTCACCTCGCTCGGAGTCGCCGACCACATCGTCGAGTGGCGTCGCGACCGGCGCTCGTCGAGCGGGTGAGGGAGCAGCCATGGTGGCGATCGGCCGTCGTCTATCAGATCTACTCGCGGTCGTTCGCCGACGCGAACGGGGACGGGGTCGGCGACCTGGAGGGGATCGTGCGGCACCTCGATCATCTGGCCTGGCTCGGGGTCGACGCTCTCTGGCTGACCCCGATCACGTCCTCGCCGAACGCCGACTGGGGCTACGACGTCTCGGACTACACGTCGGTCGACCCCGACTTCGGCGATCTCGGATCGCTGGACCGGCTGGTCGCCGAGGCCGGGGCGCTGGGGATCCGCGTCATCGTGGATCTGGTTCCCAACCACACGAGCGAGCAGCACCCGTGGTTCGTCGACGCCCGGTCCTCGAGGACCAGCCGGCACCGCGACTGGTACGTGTGGGCCGATCCCAGCCCGGACGGCGGGCCGCCCAACAACTGGCGCTCCACCTTCGGCGGTCCCGCATGGACGTTCGACCCGGTCACGAATCAGTACTACCTGCACAACTTCCTGCGGGAGCAGCCCGACCTGAACTGGTGGAACGAAGAGGTTCGCGCCGCCTTCGACGAGATCCTGAAATTCTGGCTGGACCGCGGGGTGGCCGGCGTCCGCATCGACGTCGCCCAGGGGCTCGTCAAGGATCGGGAGCTGCGGGACAACCCGGCGGCAACCGAGGAGGACCACGCGTTCATCCGCGCCGGGGGGCTCCGTCCCGTGTACAACGCCAACCGGCCCGAGGTCCACGACATCTACCGGCGCTGGCGCACGGTTGCCGACACCTGCGACCCGCCGGGGCTGCTGATGGGCGAGACGTGGGTGCTCGACCTGGACGACCTCGTGCGGTTCTACGGCGACGGATCGGACGAGCTGGATCTCGCCCAGAACTTCCCGTTCATGTTCGCGGACTTCGGCGAGGCAACGAGGGCCGTGGTGGAAGCGACGGAGGCGAGGCTGCCGGCCGGCGCCTGGCCGGTGTGGGCCGCCTCGAATCACGACGGCGGCCGGTTCCCGACGCGCTGGTGCGGCGGCGACGATCGCAAGATCCGAGCCGCGCTGCTGATGCTGCTGACGCTTCGCGGCACGCCGATCCTGTACTACGGCGACGAACTGGGGATGCCGGAGGTGCCGGTCCCACCCGACCGGATGCTGGATCCGGTCGGGCTGCGGGGCCTGGGGGGGCACATGGCCGGGGGCCGCGACCGGATGCGGACCCCGATGCCCTGGACCGAGGACCCGGGGGCCGGGTTCACCTCGCCGGGGGTCGAACCCTGGCTGCCCGTCGGCGTGCCGGGAGTCAGCGTCGAGCGGCAGCGGGAGGACTCCGGCTCGGTGCTGCACCTGTGTCGCGAGACGATCGCGCTTCGCCGGGAGCGGCCGGATCTCGCGCTGGGACCGGTGCGCGCGATGCCGGCCCCGGACGGGGTGTGGGCGTGGAGGCGGGGGGAGCGAACCGCGGTGGCGCTCGATCTGTCGGACCGGCCGGCGGAGGTTCCGGTCGGGCCGGCGACCGTGCTGATCGCCACCCGCGGCGGGCGTGCCGGCGAGGTCGCGGTGGATCGGATCCGGCTCGATCCGTGGGAGGGCGTCGTGCTCGAGGTCGAACCGTAAGGAAAGGGGAGCGCCGTGGCTGAAATCCTGATCGAAGGCATGTCCAAGGTGTTCGGGGACGGGACCGCCGCGGTTACGGGACTCAACCTGGACATCAAGGACGGAGAGTTCATCGTGCTCGTCGGTCCATCGGGATGCGGCAAGACGACGGCGCTGCGCATGGTGGCCGGGCTCGAGTCGATCTCGGGTGGGACGATCACGATCGGCGACGTCGTCGTGAACTCGGTCCCCCCGAAGGAACGCGACATCGCCATGGTGTTCCAGAACTACGCGCTGTATCCGCACATGACGGTGTACGAAAACATGGCGTTCGGCCTGCGGCTGCGCAAGCTCCCGAAAGAGGAGATCGAGCGCCGCGTGCAGGAGGCGGCGAAGATCCTCGGCCTGGGAGAGCTTTTGCAGCGCAAGCCAAAGGCTCTGTCCGGGGGGCAGCGGCAACGCGTCGCGATGGGACGGGCCATCGTTCGCGAGCCGAAGGCGTTCCTGATGGACGAGCCCCTGTCGAACCTGGACGCGAAGCTGCGCGTCCAGATGCGTTCGGAGATCGCTCGCATCCAGCGCGAGCTGGGGACGACGACGCTCTACGTCACCCACGACCAGGTCGAGGCCATGACGATGGGCGACCGCGTCGCAGTGATCCGAAAGGGCGTGCTCCAGCAGATCGACACCCCGCAGACCCTCTACGACCATCCGTCCAATCTGTTCGTCGCCGGCTTCATCGGCTCGCCGGCCATGAACATGGTCGAAGCCACGATCACGAGCTCGGAGGGCGACGGCACGGTCGAGTTCGGCGGTTTCCGGCTGCCGATTCCCGCCGACGTGTTCTCGGCCCGTCCGGGTCTGCGCGCCTACGACGGCAAGCGCGTGATCGTCGGCCTCCGTCCGGAGGATCTCGAGGACGCCGCTCTGGCTCCCGATGCTCCCGCCGACCGCCGCATCCGTTCGGAGGTGGACCTGCGGGAGGCGCTCGGCGCCGACCTGCTGGTGCATTTCCAGGTGCGTGAGCCGTCGGTGCTGACCGAGGATGCCAAGGAGCTCGCGCACGACGTCGGGCAGGAAGCGCTGGAGGCGGCGGAGCAGGGGGCACGGTCGGGTTCCACGACGTTCATGGCCAGGATCAACCCCAGATCCACAGTGAACGAAGGCGACCCGATCGAGCTGGTCCTCGATGTCGAGCGGCTGCACTTCTTCGATCCGGAGACCGGGCTCGGGATCTACGAGGGTTGATGGGCGACGGCCGGGCGGCGGTCGATCCCGCAGTCGAGACGAGCCTGCTTGCGGTGTCGTTCCCCCCGGATTTCCTGTGGGGGGCGGCCACGTCGGCGTACCAGATCGAGGGCGCCGTCGGCGAGGACGGCCGGGTCGAGTCCATCTGGGATCGTTTCGCCCACACGCCCGGCGCGGTCCGCGGCGGCGACACGGGCGACGTCGCCTGCGACCACTACCACCGCTGGGAGTCCGACCTCGACCTGATGGCCTCGATCGGGCTGCGCGCGTATCGCTTCAGCATCGCGTGGCCTCGGATCCTCGGGGGCGGCGCCGGAGCGGTCAACCGCGAGGGGGTCGCGTTCTACCGCCGGCTGGTCCAGGGACTTCTGGACCGCGGAATCACGCCGGTCGCGACGCTGTATCACTGGGACCTGCCGCTCTTCCTGCAGGAGGCCGGAGGGTGGGGATCGCGCGAGACGCCGGAGCGATTCGCCGAGTACGCATCGGTCGCGGCCTCCGAGCTCGGGGATCTGGTGCCGATGTGGGTGACGGTGAACGAGCCGTGGGTCGCCGCGTTCTTCGGCCACGGCACCGGCGTCCACGCGCCCGGCATCAAGGACTGGCCGGCCGCGTTCGCCGCGTTTCACCAGATGCTCCGCGCACACGGACTGGCGGCGCGGGCGGTGCGGACCGCGGCCGGGCCCACGGCGAAGGTCGGGATCTCACTCGATCTGTATCCCGTCGACGCCGCCACGGACTCGCCCGAGGACCTCGCGGCCGCGCGGCGGATGGACCTGTGGCGGAACCGGTGGTGCCTGGATCCCTTGCTGCGCCGCGAGTACCCGGGCGAGCTCATGCACGAGATCGCCGCGCGCTGGGGACCCGTCGAGTGGCTCCGTCCGGGCGACCTCGACGACGTGGCGGTGCCGGTGGATTTTCTCGGGATCAACTACTACCAGCGGAGCCACGTTCGGGCCGGCGGGCCGGACAGCGTGCTCGGGATCGAAGCCGTGCCAGCGACGCCTCCGCTCACCGCCGCGGGGTGGGAGGTGACCCCCGAGCGACTGACCGAGGTGCTGCTGCGTGTTCGCCGCGACTACGGGGACCTGCCGATCTTCATCACCGAGAACGGCGCCGCCTACGACGACGTCGTCGCTCCGGGCGGCGGCATCGAGGACTCGGCTCGGATCGACTTCCTCCACGGCCACGTTCAGGCCATCGCGTCCGCGCGCGAACAGGGCGCCGACGTCCGCGGCTACTTCGTCTGGTCGCTGCTGGACAACTTCGAGTGGAGCGAGGGCTACTCCAAGCGTTTCGGGCTCGTGCACGTCGACTTCGAGACGCAGCGACGGACGCCGAAATCCAGCGCCGGCTGGTACCGCGGCCTCATCCGCGGGAGCTGAGCTCCTCGCTCTTCGGGCAGTCGGTGTGAGTGGTGCGAGAGCGACGTGCTCAGCCGATCGCTTCGGACGGTGAGTGGCGCTCGACGCGCTCGAGCCACGGCTTCGCCTTCAGGCGATCGAAGATCTCGTGCGCGTCGGCGAGCAGCGAGTCGGTCTCGTTGCCCCGGCCCTGCTCCATCAGCCATTCGGCATGCTCGACCAGGGTCACGGCCATCGAGAACGGACTCTCGATCTCACGCAGCAGGCCCGTCGCTGCCTTGAACCCGGATTCGGCCTCATCGGCCTGCCCGCGGGCGGCCGCGAGCCGCGCCCGGAACCGTGTGGCTTGCGCCTGGAGGAAGTGCGGCCGCTTGCCGCGCGGGATCGCGTCGACCAGGCCGAGGAGCTCGTCGACCGCGACGAGATCGCTCAGGTCGAGGGCGGCTTCGAAGGCGACGAGCAGCGCCTCTCTGCCTGCCTCGCTCGATGTTCCGACGGCGTGCCAGTTGGTCAGCACCTCCCGGGCGGCCTCCAGGGCCTCCCGAGCCTCTCCCCGAGCGCGGTGGAGCACCGCCCGCCCGGCCGCCTCCGTCGCGCGCTCCTGGAGGTCGGCCGACGACACGACCTCGGGGAAGATGGCGAAGGCCTCCTCCGCCCCGGCGATGTCGCCGCGGGCCACCTGGATGACCGGGACGATCAGCAGGTAGGCCGATGAGGCCAAACGCGCCTCGGGGACCTTCTCGGTCGGGATCTGGCTGACGAGATCGAGAGCGGTGTCCCACTCGCCCGCGAGCAGCAGGCAGTAGACCTGACCGAGGAACCGCCACTCCCAGTCGCGGTTGCCCAGCCGTCGGGCAAGCGCCAGTCCCTTCTCGACGTACTCGTAGCCCTCCCGGAACCGGTCGGACTGTCCGGCCAGGTCGGAGATGTTGAAGTAGGCACGCATCGTCGCGATCGGAAGGTCGTTCTCGAGCGCCAGCTCGAGCGCGTACTTCAGCAGTGCAAAGCCCTCCCGCCGGCGCGCCCGGGCCGAGTACAGGATGACCGCCTTCGTGTTCAGCGCATTCGACAGCACGTCGGGCAGCCACATTCCTTCGGCGATGTCGATCGCCGCCTCGGTCCGCTCCTCCGCCCGGTCGATCCGGCCGGCGAAGAAATCCATCCGGCCGAGCTGGTGCGCGAGGATCGCAAGGTCTTCGTCGGGCTCCTCACCGGACAGCACTTCGAACGACGCCTCCATCCGGTCGACCGCCTCCCCGAGACGGCCTCGATCCCACAGTGCCTGACCCATGCGCGCAGATACGCGCGCCGCGGGGTGCGTGAGGCCCTCTCGCTCGAGAAGCTCGAGGGCCGCCTCGAACCGCTCGAGTGAGACATCGGTTGCGCCCGAGGCCTGCGCCTCCATGCCGGCATGCTCGATGAGCCTCGCCCGAACGGCCGGATCGTCCGTCAGCTCGGCGGCCTCCTCGAAATACCGCTGCGCCTCGACGTGGGCGGCAAGCGACGCCGCTCGCTCGCCGGCTCGCTCGAGCGAACTCCGCGCGCGGTCCTTGATGTCGCCGGCGTCGTCGGCCTCGGGGGCCGCTCGCCACGCCGCGAGGTAGTGGGTTGCGACGATCTCGACGAACTCATCTTCGTCGGCTCCCCGGATTCCCTCGATGAAACGCGCGGCGGCGAGGTGCTTGTCCCGACGATCCTTCTTGGACAAGGTCTCGTAGGCGACCCGCCGGACGAGCTCCTGGAGGAAGCCGTACTGGCCGCGGCCGGGCGAGACCGGGTCGACCTGCAGCGACAGCACCTCCTTCTTGACGAGCGCAGACAGCAGCGGCTCGACCCCGGCGTCGGACAACCCCGAGAGCGCGACGAGCCCGGGCACGGTGAACGTCTTGCCGAGGACCGCGCCGTCCTGGATCAGCAGCCGCTCGTCCGACGAGAGGCCGTCGAGGCGGGCCGCGATGAGCGCGTGGAGCGTCTCGGGAATCTCCTGCAGGTCGATCGGCCCGGTCGGGCGGTAGGAGGATCCTTCCTGGACGAGCAGTCCCCGGTCCATCAGCATCCGGACCGTCTCGACCGCGTACAGCGGCACGCCTTCGGCCCGCGCGAAGATCTGCGACCGAAGCTCGTCGGGCAACCCGGGCACGAGCCCTGTGAGCAGCGCCTCCATGGCTCCTTCCGGTAGCGGCTCGAGCGAGAGCATCGTCGAGTTGCGGGGGGCCGAGCCCCAGGTCGGATGCTGCTCGACGAGATCCGGGCGCGCCAGCGCCAGGACGAACAGCGCATGGTTCTTCGACCATTCGAGGAGGTACTCCACGAAGTCGAGCAGCGACGTGTCGGCCCACTGCATGTCCTCGAAGACCATGACGGTCGGCATCTGCTCGGAGAGTCGTTCGTAGAAGAGGCGCCATGCGCTGAACAGGCTCTCGCGGTCCCAGGACGAGCCCTCCTCGAGGCCGAGAAGATGCGCGAGTCGCGGCTCGACCCAGGCGCGTTCCTCCGCGTCCGCCATCGTCTCCTCGACCGCCGTGTGGAGCTTGTCGAGCGCCGTGCTGGGGCTCTCGCCTTCGAGGATGCTGGCGCGTGTGCGGACCATCTCGGCGAGGGCCCAATAGGTGACACCCTCGCCGTACGGAAGACATCTGCCTCGGTGCCAGCGGACGTCGCCGGCGAGGCCGTCGATGTACTTGTTGAACTCCCACATCAAACGCGACTTGCCGGTGCCCGCGATTCCGATGACCGACACCAGCTGCGCGCGGTGCTCCTCTCCGCTCGCGTGGAACATCTCCTTGATGATCCGAAGCTCCCGGTCGCGGCCGACGAACGGCGCCTCGAGTCCGATCGATCGCTGCGCCCCGCCGAGCCCGGCGATGACCCGGATGGCGCGCCACAGTGGCACCGGCTCGGTCTTTCCCTTCAGCTCGTGCGTTCCCGCGTCCTCGTAGACGATCGCTGCCTCGGTCGAGCGCTTTGTCGACTCGCCGACGAAGACCTGGCCGGGGGAGGCGGCAGACTGGATCCGCGACGCGGTGTTGACCATGTCGCCGGCGACCATTCCCTGACCGGTGGCGCCGAGTGTCACGACGGCCTCGCCGGTCAGCACACCGGCGCGCGCGCGGAGCTCGGGCGCGCCCGCTTCCTGACCCAGGGCCGCAACGGCGTCGGTAAGGTCGAGCGCCGTGCGGACGGCGCGCTCGGCGTCTTCCTCCCTTGCGATCGGCGTGCCCCAGACGGCCATGACGGCGTCGCCGATGAACTTCTCGACGGTGCCGCCGTATCGCTCGATGAGCTGCCGGCAGGCGTCGAAGTAGCGGGTGAGGAGGTCGCGGACATCCTCCGCGTCGCGTGATTCCGACAGGGTCGTGAACCCGACCAGATCGGCGAAGAGCACCGAGACGAGCCGACGTTCGGCCTCCGGAGCCTCTCGACCCGAGGGCGCGCCGGCCGCGTTCCCCGCCGGTGCAGCGACGTCGCCCATCGGGGCACCGCATTCGCCGCAGAACTTCGTCCCGGCCGCGTTTGGTGTCCCGCAGGCACCGCACACGGCGGCCAGTCTCACGCCACATTCACCGCAGAACTTCCGGCCTTGATCGTTCTCGGTCCCGCAGGCCGAACAGCGCATCCGTGCAGGTCCTTTCGGGGACAACGTGCCGCCGAAGGGTACCGCACTCGCCCCCCTCCGCCGGGTCGTGGTTCGCCGCCTTGACAGCCCGTGAGACCCTTGTTCTCGACGTTCGCGCCCCCTCGGCCGGGAACCCGGCGACGCGAACCACAGGGAGGGTCATCTATGCGCCGTGTCTCGGTATTCGTCTCCGCGCTTGCCGCCGCGCTCCTCGTCGCCGGCGCGCAGCCGGCTGTGGCGTCCACCACGAAGACGGTCGAGCTCGTGCGGCCGATCTCGGGTCAGGACGTTTCGGGTGTGTGCGCCTTCAGCGTGACGGTCGACCAGCGCGACACTCGCAGGGTCACGACCCGGACGAACGGGAACAACGTCGTCGTCTCGTCCAAGGTTCGGACGAAGACCTCGACCACCTTCACGAACCGGGCGCTCGGAGTCGTCCTCGACGGCATGTCGGAGAACTACGTGGTGATCTCCAGGCACCACCGCCGGGGAGCGGACACGCTCGTCTTCGTCGGCGAAGGGGCCCTGTGGGGTACGGATTCGTCCGCCGGACCGTTCTTCCTCTGGGTCACCGGCGCCGTGGCGATGCGTGGGAGCTACGACCTCAGGACCGGTTTCTTCACGGTCGGCTCGAAGACCCTGATCGGGCGCTCGACGGATCTCTGCGACTCGCTGACCACCGGGCTGAAGCCCCGCCACTAGCGCTCATCGGGCGCCGGAATCGGCGCCACCCCTCTAGGCTCTGGCCGTGGACGAGGAACCGGGTGCGAGGGCGGCTCGGGAGCTCGGGCTGGCGTTCGACATCGCGAGAACCGAGCGGCCGTCCTCGGCCGAGGAGAGCGCCCGTCTCCAGAAGATCGAGCTGGGGCAGCTCCTGCGAACGATCGTGGTGCGCCGTGGGGCCGGCGACTACGTGTTCGTGCTGGTTCCCGGTGGCCGCCAGATCGACTGGCCGAAGCTCCGGGCGGCGCTCGGCGTGAAGCGCCTCTCGCTGCCCGATGCCGACGAGGCCCGGGAGGCGACGGGATACGAGCGCGGGACGATCACCCCGTTCGGCGCGCGGACGCCGTGGCCGGTGCTGGCCGACGCCACCGTCGGATCCGCAGCGCGCGTCGCCATCGGCGGAGGCGCCCACGGCGTGAACCTTCACGTCGATCCGGCCGCTCTGATCGGGGTGCTCGACGCCGAGGTGGCCGACGTCACGCGGCCGGACGAGCCGCGCCTGAAAGACTGATCGAGTGGAGACGAGATCGATCGGCGCCGTGCCCGTCTCGCTGGCCGGGCTCGGGTGCAACAACTTCGGGCGAAGGATCGACGAGGCCGCCGCCGCCCTCGTCGTCGCGGCGGCTCTGGACGCCGGCATCACCGTGTTCGACACGGCCGACGTCTATGGCGACGGGGCCTCCGAGGAGTTCCTCGGACGGGCGCTGGGTGCCCGGCGCGACGAGGTGGCGATCGTGTCGAAGTTCGGCATGGACCAGCCCCCGGGTCTCACCGGCGGCGATCCTCGTTGGGTCGCTCAGGCGTGCGATGCGAGCCTGGCGAGGCTGGGGACCGACCGGATCGACGTCTACCTGCTCCATACACCCGACTCGAAGACGCCGATCGGCGAGACCTTGGAGGCGATGGCGGCGCTGCGGGCTCGCGGCAAGGTGCTCGAGATCGGATGTTCGAACCTGTCCGCGGCCCAGATCGACGAGGCGAGCGCCGCCGCCGCCGGACTGGGCGTCCCGGGATTCGTCACCGTGCAGAACGAGTACAGCCTGCTGCGCCGCGAGCCCGAGGCGGAGGTCTTGCCCGCATGCCGGCGGCTCGGGATGAGCTTCATGCCCTACTTCCCCCTGGCCGCGGGGTTGTTGACGGGAAAGTACCGAGCGGGGGAGCAAGCGCCGCAGGGGACGAGGCTCGCCGAACCGGCCGGGCGTGACAGATGGCTGACCGAGGACCGCCTCTCGCTCGTCGAGCGGCTGGTCACCTATGGCGAAGACCGCGGCCGGACGGTGCTCGAGCTTGCCCTGTCGTGGCTCGCCGCACGGCCCGAGGTGGCCACGATCATCGCGGGCGCCACCCGTCCGGAGCAGGTCCGGGCGAACGCCGAGATCCTCGAGTCGTGGGCGTTGTCGGAGGACGAGATCACCGAGCTCGACGCCCTGACCGCGCCGAACTGAACCCGGCCGCGGAGACTAGACGGCCGGCTCGGCCGCCCAGCGCTCGGCCCAGTCGGCGAGCTTGTCGATGGCCGCGCGCAGATCCCGGCCGCGGTCGGTCAGCGTGTACGCGATCACGACCGGCGTGTCGGGCGTCACGCTTCTCGTCACGATGCCGGCGGCCTGGAGCTCCTTGAGCCGCTCGGACAGCAGGTGATCCGAGAGGCCCGGGATCGCCTCGCGGAGCGGGCCGAAGCGGTGCGGGCCCGAGAGCAGGACGCGAACGATCTGCGGGTTCCAGCGCTTGCCGATCAGCTCGATCGCGGCCTGGAAATGCAGACAGACGGGGCTCTCGTGTTCGGTGTCCGGCGCCATTCGGGTCGTCTCCCTCTCTATCCGAAGCGTAGCAGAGGCACTAAGGAATAGTAAGTAGCTATGGAATCGTTATTCAAGGCGAGCGACCGGCACGAGCCGGCAGTGCATGCGCCGCATCGGGCGGCGCCCAAGGGAAAGGACACACCCAATGGCGCAGATAGAGACCCTCAGCGAGCAGTCCGTCTCGATCTCGTATCCGCCGGTCGGAACGTACGAGCTGGACAAGGCACATACGCAGATCGAGTGGGTCGCGCGGCACATGCTGACCAAGGTGCGCGGCCGGTTCACCGCGTTCGACGGCACGGTCGAGGTCGCGGAGCGGCCCGAGGACTCGCATGTCGAGGTCGAGATCGAGACCGGCAGCGTCGACAGCGGATCGGCGATGCGCGACAACCACCTGCGCAGCGGCGACTTCTTCGAGACCGAGACCTACCCGGCGATGACGTTCCGCAGCACCGGTGTTCGCATGACCGGCGAGACCTCCTTCGAGCTCGACGGTGAGCTCACGATCAAGGACGTCACGAACCCGGTCACGCTCGAGGGCGAGTTCCTCGGCTGGGGGCACGGGATGAGCGGCGACACCCGGATCTTCGCCGAGGCCCGAACGACCGTCGAGCGCGAGGCCTGGGGTCTCAACTGGAACAAGGCGGTCGAGCTGACCGGTGCCGTCATCGGGCGGAAGGTCGACCTCGAGCTCCAGGTGCAGGCGATCAAGGTCTCCTAGACTGCCCGCCCATGCGGGTGGGTCTGTGCCAGATGCGCTCCGGCGCCGACGTCGAAGCGAACGTCGCCGAGGCCGAGCGGTTGCTCGGCGAGGCGGCCGACGGCGGGGCCGACCTCGCGGCGCTCCCGGAGCTGTTCTCGTTTCTCGGGCCGGTTTCGGAGCGCGGCGCGGTGGCCGAGCCGGTCCCCGGCCCGACGACCGAGCGGCTTGCGGCGGTCGCGGCCGCCCGGGGGATGTGGGTGCTGGGCGGGAGCCTGATCGAGCGCGACGCCGGGCGGGTGTTCAACACCTCGACCCTGATCGACCGAAGCGGCGAGCTCGTTTCCCACTACCGCAAGATTCACCTCTTCGACGTCGACCTCCCGGGTCAGCCGCCGTTTCGCGAGTCCGCGACGTTCGTGGCCGGCGACCAACTCATCACGCACGAGACGGAGTTCGCGCGCGTCGGCCTCTCCATCTGTTACGACCTGAGATTCCCCGAGCTCTACCGTGGACTGATGGCCGTCGGCGCGGAAGTGTTCACCGTGCCGGCGCAGTTCCAGTTCGAGACCGGCCGTGACCACTGGCACGTCCTGCTTCGCGCGCGGGCGATCGAGAACCAGTGCTTCGTGGTCGCGCCGGCGCAGTGGGGGACGTTCGGTCGTGACGGCAAGCGCCGGTCGTACGGACACAGCCTCGTGGCGGACCCGTGGGGCCGTGTGCTCGTCGAGGCGCCGGAGGAGGGGAGCGGCGTGTGGTTCGCCGACCTCGACCTGACCGAGCTCCGCCGCGTCCGGTCGATCCTTCCCGCGCTGGAGCACCGCCGGCTGGGGCCGGCCTGCTGATGCGCCGCGAGCTGGCCGGCGGGTACGAGCTCGACGACGATCGCGACCGGGTCGACGTCGACGTGGTGTACCAGTTCCTCACCGAGGACGCCTACTGGGCCCCCGGCCGGTCGCGCGAGACCATCGAACGGGTCGTGGGAGTCGCGAGTCATCGCGGCCTACGTCCGCGAAGCCGTCGAGTACCCCCCGTACCGAGACTGCGGCTGGTTCCTCAACACTTCCGACGCGCACGGCCTTTACGCGAAGTTTGGCTTCGAGCCCGCCCACGAGCGGACCATGATCCGCCCGCGGCGATCTGGGAACGAGAGTTGACAATCGAACATACGTTCGATATACTCCTTTCCTTACATCGGCCTCCTCCCCCTCAGAGCGAGGTCACGTGCAACCCGAACCGATCGACGACGAACACGAGCTCATCTCGGCCATGGACGCGGCGCACGGTCGCGCCATGCGCGCCGAACGTCAGCTCTTCGAGCTGATCACCGAGGCGGACCGCCTCAAGATCTGGCAGGACTCCGGCGCGAAGAACCTCGCGCACTGGCTTTGCATGCGCTACGGCATCTCGACCTGGAAGGCGCACCGGTGGATTGCGTCCGCCCACGCGCTGGGTGGATTGCCGGCGATCTCCGATGCGTTCGCGTGGGGTGAGCTCGGGATCGACAAGGTCGTCGAGCTGACGAGGTTCGCAACGCCCGAAACCGAGGAGCGGCTGGTCCGATGGGCCAACACCGTGTCCGGGGCGAGGATAAGGAAGCGCGCTGAGCTCGCCGAGCGCCCGCGGCTCGAGGACGAACAACAATTGGGACGGGAGCGCTTCCTCACGATCGATTACGCCACCGATCCCTCACGGTTCTATCTGGAGGCCTGCGGTCCGGCAGAGGTCGGCGCCAAGATCATGCGCGCCATCGAGCGCGTAGCGGCGAGTGTGCCGGAGATCCCCGGTGCGATCGATCGGATCGGGGCCCGCCAGTTCGATGCCCTCGCCGCAATCTGTTCGGCCAGGATCGCCGCCGATGCCGATCCCGACCGTGCTTCCGTGATGGTCCACGTCCCGTACGAGGTGCTTACGGGGGATCGGCCGGTGTCGGGTTGGAACCGGTCCCCGGGATGCGAGATCGACTGCGGTCCGGCCATCCACGTCGAGACCGCTCGCCGGCTCAGCTGCGACGCGCTCTTACAGGTCGTGCTCGAGGATGAGAACGGCGTCCCGCTTCGGCTTGGACGCGCGACGCGTCAACCGTCGAGGGCGATGCGCCGGCTGTTGCGACGCCGCGACCCGGAGTGCCGCTTCCCCGAATGCGGCGCGAGGCGGTTTCTCCAGGCACACCACATCCGGCCATGGTCGGAGGGCGGGGAGACGAACCTCGAGAACCTGGCGCGGATCTGCACGTTTCACCACTGGCTGGCCCACGAGGGCGGCTGGAAGATGAGGATGCAGCCCGACGGGACCATTCGCTGGTACACGCCGGAGGGCCGGTTGTATCGGCCCGGGCCGGCGTTGCCCCGCGGGCCCTCCGATTCGCCGCGCGGTTCCGATCCACGGATGCGTCCGAATCCGAGTCCCGACCTACAGGCTGTCGAGATCGCCCTGGACGTCGACGTCGGGCGGCGCCGAGAACGGGATTTCGACCTCCTCGACCCAGTCGGGGTGTGAGGCGATGAGCAACCGCGCGCCGACGTCGCCGCTCAGGTGGCCGGCCTCGGCATAGATCTCGCGCGAGAGCAGGGCGGGGCCGGGGCCATCCGCGTAGCGGATCCGGACGATGCGTGCCCGCGTGCGCCGGTAGCCGTCGACCAGCGCGCGAACCTCCGCGTCGGTGACGCCCGGCTGGTCGGCCAGCAACACCACGGCCGCCTCGCTGGTATCCGGCAGGGCGTGCAGCGCTTCGGCGAGCGACGTCGACTGGCCGTCGCGGTAGCGAACGTTTCGGACGAACCTCGCCTGCGGCGGCATCCGGATCGCGGCCTCGACCGCCTCCGCATCGTGACCGGTCACGATGACGATCTCGTCGATGCCGGCCGAGGCGAGCGCGTCGACGGCGTGCTGGACGAGCGGCAGACCGCGGACGATTGCGAGTTGCTTGGTGCCGCCGAACCGGGATCCCGTCCCTGCGGCGAGGACGATCCCGGAGATCACCGCGTCAGGTCTTCGAACCGCCGCCGAAGAGGCGCTTGAAGAATCCGGCGATGATCGACCAGACCGCGATCAGGCCGAGGCGGATCCCCCCGACGGGCTTGGCGGCCTGGGGCGTGGGCAGCGGGGGCTCGGGCTGTGGCGCGGCTGCCGCTGCGGGAGCCGGGGTGGCTGCGGGTGCCGCGGCGTCGCCCGGGGTGGCAGTGTCGGCCGATGTGGTGGCTGCCTGCCCGGCGCCCATGCTCTCTTGCAGACAGTCGGCGAACTGCTGGGTCAGGCGCTTCGAGATCTCCGGGAGGAGCCCGCGGGACATCTGCGCCGCGGCGCCGGTCAGCGTGATGTCGGCCTTCATCTTGACCGTCGTCTTGCCGTCGGCCGCCGGCTCCAGCCACGAGGTCACGCTGGCGTTGGCGGCTCCCTTGCCCTTTGCCTCCATGCCCTTGGCCACCAGTTGAACGCTGTGCGTGGCGTCGTCGCGTTCCTCCATCGAGACCGTCCCGGCAAACGACATCGAGATCGGCCCGAACTTCATGTTGACCTTGCCCTTCCAGTGCCGGTCGTCGATCGTCTCGGTCAACTCGGCCCCGGGCATGCACGGCGCCACTCGTTCGACATCCAGCAGGTAACGCCAGAGGAAATCCGGATCGGCGGCGACGACGAACTCGTTCTCGATCAGCATGGCGCTCAGCCTACGGCCTGGTTGAAGACACGGCCCGCGACTCTCATCCGCCGACGGCGATGAACCGGGCCGGATCCATCTCGAACGCCTCGAGGCAGCCGGCCGAGCAGAAGTAGTACGTGAGGCCGTCGTGGACCAGGCGATAGCGGGCATCGGCCACGTCCACGGTCATGCCGCAGACGGGATCGATCGCCTCGTGCCGTGCCTCTTGCTGGGCGGCGACCGGCATCGCCAGCGCCCCGGTCGCTTTGAGCTGCACGATCTCGGCGAGGATCGCGACGGCGATCTCCTCGGTGGGGACGTGTCCCAGGTCGAGTCCGGCGGGGGCGTGCACGCGCGCGAGGGCCTCCTCGCTCGATCCCCGGTCGCGCAGGTATCCGAGCACCGCCTCGGCTCGCTTCCGGGAGGCGACGAGACCGATGTACGCGGCCGGCGTCTCGAGCGCCTTCCCCAGCGCGTCCTCGTCGTAGTGGCCCTGGGTCGCGACGACCACGTACGAACGCTCGTCCACCACCGACAGATCGAGCGTGGTGAGCACCGTGGCGACGCCGGGGTGGTCGGCGGGGTCGCCACCGTCGTCGACGACGGCGCTTCGCCACCCGAGACCGGCCGCCATGGCCGCCAGGGTCGTGGCCGCGGGGGACCGGCCGATTGCGACGAGCTGTGGCTGCGGCAAGACGGGTTCCACGTACACCTCCATTGCGCCTTCGCTCTGGCAGGCGATCGGGATGGTCATGAGCCCCGGGCGAGCATGCGCCTCCAGCTCGTCCGGCGTCCCGAGGAACAAGAGCTCCGGGGCGCCGGCCTCCAATGCGCGGAGCGCCTCGCGCACGACGATCGGCTCCGCGCACGCTCCGCCGAGCCACCCGCGCACCTTGCGATCCGGCGTGATGAGCGCGGTCGCGCCCTCCCTTCCGGACGACGGCGCCCGCCGCCACACGACGGTCGCCAGGACGAACGGCTCGCCCCGCGCCGACAGCTCCGCCGCGAGCTCGAGTACCTCGGGCTTCATGTCTGCCGGGGGGCTACGCTCCGCCTCCGGCTCCGCTTCATGAGCCCCCCGCGCCCCCCGCTTTGCCGGGGGGCTACGCTCTGCCTCCGGCTCCGCTTCATGAGCCCCCCGCGCCCCCCGCTTTGCCGGGGGGCTACGCTCTGCCTCCGGCTCCGCTTCATGAGCCCCCCGCGCCCCCCGCTTTGCCGGGGGGCTACGCTCTGCCTCCGGCTCCGCTTCATGAGCCCCCCGCTCAGGCTGCGCCCCCCGCCTTGGCGGCCTGGATCGCGTCCCAGACCTTGCCGGACGTGAGCGGCATGTCGATGTTGCGCACCCCGAGCGGCCACAGTGCGTCGATGACCGCGTTGACGAAGGCGGCGGGAGAGCCGACCGTGGCCGACTCGCCGACGCCCTTGGCGCCGATCGGGTGGTGCGGCGACGGCGTGAAGGTCGCCCCCAGCTCGAACTTCGGCGTCTCCCACGCGGTCGGCAACAGGTAGTCGGTGAAGTTCGATCCGATGCAGTTGCCCGCCTCGTCGAACGTGATCAGCTCCATCGCGGCCGTTCCGAACCCTTCCGTCAGGCCGCCCTGGATCTGACCGTCGACGATCATCGGGTTGATCCGCACGCCGCAGTCGTCGACCGCGATCATCCGCCGGACCTTCCAGACGCCGGTGTCGATGTCGACCTCGACCGAGACCATGTACGTGCCGAACGGGAACGTCAGGTTGGGCGGGTCGTAGTAGTAGACGCCCTCCAGGCCGGACTCCATCCCGTCGGGGAAGTTCGTGTACGCCGCGAACGCCACATCCTGAATCGTCTTGACGTTGTCGGGCGCGCCCTTGACCGAGAACTTTCCGGCCGCGTACTCGATGTCGTCCTCCGAGACCTCCAGCAGGTGCGCGGCGAGCTTCATCGCCTTCTCGCGGACCCGGCGGGCCACCATGGCCGTCGCCGCGCCCACGGTCGGCGTCGAACGCGACGCGTACGTGCCGAGGCCGTACGGCGTGTTGTCCGTGTCCCCGTGCACGACCTTGATGTCCTCGGGCTGGATCCCGATCTCGGAGGCCACGATCTGGGCGAACGTCGTCTCGTGCCCCTGACCCTGCGTCTTCGAGCTGATCTTGAGGATCGCCTTGCCCGTGGGGTGGATCCGCAGCTCGGCGCCGTCGTTCATCTTGAGGCCGAGGATGTCGTAGTCCTTGTGCGGTCCGGCCCCGACGACCTCCGTGAACGAGGCCATCCCGATCCCGTAGTAGACGCCGCGCTCGCGGGCCTCCGCCTGCTCCTTGCGCAGGTCGTCGTACCCGATCATCTCCTTCGCCATGTCCATGGCGCCCTGGTAGTCCCCGGAGTCGTACTCGAAGCCGGTCGCCGACTTGTACGGGAACTGGTCCTTCTCGATGAAGTTCTTCTCGCGGAACGCGGCCGGGTCCATGCCGATCTCGTACGCCGCGTTCTGCACCAGGCGCTCGATCATGTACGAGGCCTCGGTCACGCGGAACGAGCACCGGTACGCGACGCCGCCGGGCGCCTTGTTGGTGTAGTACCCGTCGGCGGCCACGTGCGCGGCGGGCAAGTCGTAGGACCCGCTCACGATGTGGTACAGCCCGACCTTGAACTTCGACGGCTGCGCGTCGGCGTGGAAGGCTCCCTCGTCGGCGAGCAGCGACGTCCGAAGGCCGAGCATCGTGCCGTCCTTCTTGAGCGCCAACTCGCCGTGCATGTGGAAGTCGCGTGCGAACCCGGTCGAGATCAGGTTCTCCGTGCGCTCCTCGATCCACTTGACCGGCCGGCCCAGCAGCAGCGAGGCCGCGGTGGCGACGACGTAGCCGGGGTAGACCGGCACCTTGTTGCCGAAGCCGCCGCCGATGTCCGGCGAGACGATCCGGATCTTCTCCTCGGGCAGACCGGTGACGAGCGCGAACACCGTGCGGATCGCGTGCGGCGCCTGCGAGGTCATGTAGATCGTGACCTGACCCGTCGCCGGGTTGACGTCCGCGACGCACCCGCAGGTCTCGAGCGGCGAGGGGTGCACCCGCGGATAGAAGGTGTCGAGGGAAACGACGACGTCCGCGCCGTCGAACGCCTTGTCGGTCGCGTCCTTGTCGCCGGCTTCCCAGTGATAGATGTGGTTGTCGGTCTGGCCTTCCTTCTCGTCGCGGATGACCGCCGCGCCCTCACTCATGGCCTGCTGCGGCGAGATGACGACGCCCAGCGGCTCGTAGTCCACCTCGATCAGCTCGAGCGCGTCCTTGGCCGTGTACCTGTCCTCGGCGATCACCGCCGCGACCTCCTGGCCCTGAAACCTGACCTTGTCGGTCACGAGGACCGCCTGCGTGTCGCCCGAGAGCGTGGGCATCCACGCGAGGTTGTGCTCGGCCATCAACTCGCCGGTGACGACCGCCACGACGCCCGGCAGGGCCTGCGCCTTGGACGCGTCGATCCCGTTCAGCTTCGCGTGCGCGTACGGGCTCCGAAGGATCGCCATGTGGAGCATCCGGGGGAGCTTGATGTCCTCGATGTAGTTGCCGGCGCCGCGGATGAACCGGTCGTCCTCCACCCGGCGGACGCTGTGGCCGACTCCGCGAATCTCCTCGGCTTCGGTCGCCATGTTCGATCGGCTCCTCTCGTAGTCCTAGGCGGTGGCGGGCGCGTTCGCCGTGTCCTCGGCGGCGGCCTGGATCGACGTCACGATGTTGATGTATCCGGTGCAGCGGCAGATGTTGCCCGAGATCGCCCAGCGGACGTCCTCTTCGCTCGGATGCGGGTTCTTCTCGATCAGGGCGTGCCCGACGAGCATCATGCCCGGCGTGCAGAACCCGCACTGCAGGCCGTGGTGCTCCTTGAACGCGGCCTGGATCGGATCGAGCCCGCCGGCGGCGAGCCCTTCGACGGTCGTGATCTCCCGTCCGGCGGCCTGGACCCCGAACATCGTGCACGACTTCACGGGCGTCCCGTCGACGAGCACGGTGCACGCGCCGCAGCTGGTGGTGTCGCACCCGACATGGGTGCCGGTCAGCTCCAGATCCTCACGGATCACGTGGACCAGGAGCCTGCGGGGCTCGAGATCGAGCTTCTGCTCGGCCCCGTTGACGGTAAACGTGGTCTCCATCGCTCTCTACCTCCGCTTCTTGGGCTCCGCTGTCGGCCGCCCGCTCAGGCCGCGCCGGCCATCTCGGCGGCACTGGCGAGCCCGCGTCGCACGAACACGTCCACCACGTGCTTCTTGTAGGTGTCGGAACCGCGGACGTCGCTGACCGGGGTGGCGACCTCCGCCGCAAGGCGACCGGCCTCCGCGAAGGCTTCCTCGCCGGGTGTGGCGCCGGCGAGCGACTGCTCGGCGGCGGTCGCCTTCGTGTTCGTGAGCCCGACCGCGGTCAGACCGATGCCGGCCCGCCCGATCGTTCCGTTGGACATCTCCAGATAGACGGCGGCAGCGACCGTGGCGAAGTCGCCGATCTTGCGCTCCAGCTTCAGGTACGCGCCGCCGAACCGGGCGGGCGGTGACGGAACGCGGATCTCGGTGAGGATCTCGTCGGGGCGAAGCGCCGTCTGGAAGGTGTCGACGAACAGCTCCGTGGCGGGAACCTCCCGCTCGCCGCTCTTGCTGCGCAGGATCACGCTCGCTCCCACCGCGAGCATGACCGAGCCCAGGTCGCCGGCGGGATCGGCGTGGGCGATCGAGCCCCCGATCGTGCCGAGGTTCCGCACGAGCGGATCGGCGATCTGCGGCGCCGCGGCCGAAATCGTCGGATAGCGCGCCGACACGACCTCCGAGGCGGCCAGTTGGTTGTGGCGGACGAGCGTGCCGATGTGCAGCGACCCGTCCTTCTCCTCGATCGTGTCGAGCCCCTGGATCCGGTTCACATCGATCAAATGGCCCGGTGAGGCGAACCGGAGCTTCATCATCGGGATCAGGCTCTGTCCGCCGGCAAGGATCTTGGCGTCGTCGCCGTGTTCGGCGAGGAGGTCCAATGCCTCTTCGATCGTCGACGGACAGTGGTACTCGAAGCGCGATGGCAGCATCGCGAGCTTCCCCCCTTCGAGTCGAACAGCATGGGCCGCTATGAGAACAACGGTCCGGCATACGATTCCATCACGGCCCCCCGGCAGTGGGCAAGTCGGACCTTACCGGGCCTCGGCGCCGGGCCGGGGGCGGTCGTGGATCGGGCCGGGGCGCTCCTTGAGGAACCCCCCGCGCCGTCCGCGCCGGACGGCGACGATCTCGGCGACGATCGAGCCGGCGATCTCCTCGGGTCCTTCGCCGCCCAGGTCGAGTCCGGCCGGACCGTGGATCCGCTCGCGGTCCGCCCGGGTGACGGTTGCGCCCTCCTTCTGCAACTCCATCAGCATGCGTTCGGTGCGCGCGGCCGGCCCGAGCATCCCGATGTAGGCCGCCGGCGAGCCGAGGAACGACCGGACGTACCCCTTGTCGCGCAGGAAGTTGTGCGTCATGACGACGACGAACGTTCGCTCGTCCGCCGCCGCCGCCGTCGCGGCGTCCTCCGGGCGCTCCACGCTCACGAAGCCCGCGGCCTCGGGATAGCGCTCGCGGGTCAGGAACCCGGGCCGGTCGTCGACGACCACCGGATGCCACCCCAGCCCGTCCGCGGCCCGTACGAGTGGGATCGCGTCGTGGCCGGCCCCGCAGACCAGCAGGCGAAGCGGGGGCTCGAGCACCTCGACGAACGCCCGGACACCGCCGGGCAGGTCGCAGATCTCCGATCGCCCCTCGTCGAGGAGACGGTTCGCTGCCTCGGCCGCGGCATCGTCGACCAGCGGATCGCCGAGCGATCCCTCGGCGGAGCCGTCCGGGGTGACGACCATCCGGGACCCGGACTCGACGCCGGCGAGCTCGGATTCGAGCACCGTGACCACGCAGATGGGCCGCTCCTCCTCGAGGGCCATCCGCAGCGCCCGCGCGACCTCGGCGGCCCGTTCGGCCGGCTCGACGAACACCTCGATCGCGCCGTTGCACCCGAGACCGAGCCCCCAGACCTCGTCATCGTCGGCCGTGAGGTCCCAGCCGGCAAGCCGGGCACGTCCCTCTCGCATCACGACCCGCGCCACGTCGGCGACGTCGCCTTCGAGGCAGCCGCCGCTGATGTTGCCGATCGGCGCGCCCTCTTCGGGAACCAGCAGGCGCGCGCCGGGCCGGCGGTAGGTGGATCCACGGACGGCCACGATCGTCGCGAGCGCCATCCGCTCGCCCTTCTCCGACAGGGACTCGATCGCGGCGAGGACGTCGGCGATCTCGCTCACGCACCGATGGTAGTCGCCGGGCCGGATTCGCGCGCCCGCGGCGACCCGACTAGACTTCGTCGCCGCCGGGTCTCCGGCTACCCGCGCGCGAAAGGGGGTTCGCCGTGACGAGCATCGCCGTCACCGTGAACGGGGAGGAACGCGAGGCGGAAGTCGAGCCGCGAACGCTGCTCGTCTACTTCCTTCGCGAGCACTTGGGATTGACCGGCACCAACGTCGGCTGCGACACCTCGTCCTGCGGCGCCTGCACCGTGTGGCTCGACGGCGAGTCCGTGAAGTCGTGCACGCTCCTGGCCGTCCAGGCCGACGGCCGCGAGGTCACCACGATCGAGGCGCTGGCCTCCGACGGAACGATGCACCCCATGCAGGACGCGTTCCATCGCAACCACGGTCTTCAGTGCGGCTACTGCACGCCCGGAATGATCATGGCGGCCACGAGCTACCTGAAGGAGAACCCGAGCCCGACCGAGCAGGAGGTCCGCGAGGCCCTCGAGGGGAACCTCTGCCGCTGCACGGGCTACCAGAACATCGTGAAGTCCGTTCTCGACGCCGCCGGTCAGATGAGCGGCGCCGGGGCCTGAGGGGGGAGCGCCGATGGTCGCCACGGAGAAGTTCATCGGGCAGACCGTCCTTCGCAAGGAGGACCCGGAGCTCGTGACGGGACAGGCCCACTACATCGACAACTGGACGATGCCCGGCATGGTGTGGATGGCGCTCGTTCGTCCTCCCTACGTGCATGCGACGATCGAAGCGATCGACACCTCGACCGCGGCGGCGATGCCCGGGGTCCTCGGCGTGTTCACGGGAACCGACCTCGGTCTGGGCGCGCTGCCGTTCGTGTGGCCGATCACCGAGGACATCAAGGTGCCGGTTCACTACCCGCTCGCGACCGACAAGATTCGCTACGCGGGCGACGCCGTCGCCGTCGTCCTCGCCGAGACACGCGAGCAGGCGTCCGACGCCGCAGAGACGGTCACCGTCAAGGCGAAGGAGCTGGCTGCAGTCACCGACATCGAAGAGGCCGCGAAGGACGGGGTGCTCATCCACGAGGACCTCGGCACCAACGTGGTCGTGCACTGGTCCCACGGGGGGGCCGGCGACCAGTCGGTCTTCGACACGGCTCCGGTGATCGTGAAGGAGCGCTATCACCAGCCGCGGCTCATCCCCAACGCGATGGAGCCGCGCGGGTGTCTCGCGTACGGGATCCAGGCGATGGACGAGTGGACGCTCGTGTCGTCCACGCAGATCCCGCACATCGCCAAGGTGACGCTCTCGGGCGTCGTCGGCATCCCCGAGTCGAAGCTCCGGGTGATCGCCCCCGACGTCGGCGGCGGCTTCGGCTCGAAGCTGAACGTCTACGCCGAGGAGGCGATCGCGCTCGGCTTGGCGCGCAAGCTCGGCAGGCCGGTGAAGTGGATCGAGGAGCGCGACGAGAACTACGTCGCGACGACCCACGGGCGAGGTGTGACGCACGACGTGACCCTGGCGGCCGACGAGAGCGGCAAGCTCATCGGCATGAAGTTCGTCGAGCTCGCCGACATGGGCGCCTACTACCAGCTGCTCACCCCGGGAATCCCGGAGCTGGGCGGCTGGGTCTACATGGGGCCCTACGACCCCTCGACCTACTGGTACGAGTTCCGTGGGGTGCTCACGAACTCGACCCCGACCGACGCGTATCGGGGAGCCGGCCGCCCCGAGGCCACGTACGTCGTGGAGCGGGCGATGGACGCGCTTGCCAGGAAGGTCGGGAAGGACCCGGCGGAGCTTCGCCGGCTCAATCTCCATGCGCCGTTCGACGAGGCCACGACGTTCATCTGCGGACTCAACGTCGACTCGGGCAACTACGAGCCGGCGCTCGACAAGGCGCTCGAGATGTCCGACTACACCGCGACGCGCACCGAGCAGGCGGCGCGCCGCGATCGGGGCGACGTCAAGCAGCTGGGGATCGGGGTCACCACCTACATCGAGATGTGCGGCCTGGCGCCCTCGAACATCCTCGGCGCGCTGCGCTACGCGGCCGGCGGCTGGGACGGCGCGACGATCGAGTGCCTGCCGACCGGCAAGGTGATCGTCAAGACGGGGACGTCGCCGCACGGCCAGGGGCACGAGACCTCTTGGTCGCAGATCGTGGCCGACGGCCTGGGCGTGAAGCCCGACGACGTGGAGGTGTTGCACGGCGACACCCAGATCACGCCGCTCGGGATGGACACCTACGGGTCGCGGTCGCTCTCCGTGGGTGGCGTCGCGCTGCACTTCGCCATGGAGAAGATCAAGGCGAAGGCGAGGACGATCGCCGCCCACGAGCTGGAGGTGGCCGAAGACGACCTCGAGTGGACCGACGGCGCCCTTCGGGTGAAGGGCGCGCCGGACAAGGCGAAGACGATCCCGGAGATCGCGCTCTCCGCCTGGCACGCGCACAGCCTGCCCGAGGGGACGGAGCCGGCCCTCGCCGAGACGGCGATCTACGACCCGCCCAACTTCACGTGGCCGTCGGGCACGCACATCTGCATCGTCGAGGTCGACACCGAGACGGGAAAGACGGAGATCCTCAAGTACGTGGCCGTCGACGATTGCGGCACGGTGATCAACCCGCAGATCGTCGAGGGTCAGGTGCACGGCGGGGTCACCCAGGGGATCGCCGAAGCGCTGTACGAGGAGGCGATCTACGACGAGTCGGGCAACCTCACGACGAGCACGATGACGCAGTACCTCGTGCCGGGTGCGACCGAGGTCCCGCACATGATCACCGACAGCAGCATGGAAACGCCGTCGACGACCAACCCGCTCGGCGTCAAGGGCATCGGTGAGGCCGGCACGATCGCGGCCCCGCCCACCGTGTTGAACGCGGTGATCGACGCCGTCAGCCATCTGGGCGTGACGGACATCGGCAAGCCGGCGTCGCCGGAGCGCGTGTGGAGAGCCATCCAAGCGGCGAAGACAGGGGGTGCGGCATGATCCCGGCCGCGTTCGACTACGAGCGGGCAGAGAGCATCGACGGGGCGATCGCCTCGCTGTCGGCCGATCCCGAGGCGAAGCTGCTCGCCGGCGGGCACTCGCTCCTGCCGCAGATGCGTCTGCGGTTCGTGCGGCCCTCGAAGCTGGTCGACATCGGCCGCCTTCGCGACCTCTCGTACATCCGGGAGGACGGCGACGCGGTCGCGATCGGTGCGCTCAGCCGCCATCACGACGTGGCCGGCAGCGATGCGCTGCACGACCTGTGCCCGATCGTGTCGTATGCGGCCGGACTCATCGGCGACCCGCAGGTTCGTCATGTGGGAACGATCGGCGGGTCCGTCGTGCACGGCGACCCCGCGTCGGACATGCCGTCGGTGCTGATGGCCCTTGACGCGGAGTTCGTTGCGCGCGGCCCGGGCGGCGAGCGGCGCATCGCCGCCGCCGACATGTTCACCGGGCTGTTCCAGACGTCTCTGGCCGCCGACGAGGTTCTCACCGAGATCCGCGTGCCCAAGACCGCCGGCCGTGGGTGGAGCTATCTCAAGTTCCACCGCCGGGCGCAGGACTGGGCGATCGTCGGGGTGGCGGCGCTGAACGGCAGCAGCCCCGCCGTCGCGCTCACGAACATGGCGCTGACGCCGATCCGCGCGGCCGGGGTCGAGGAGGCGCTCGGCGGCGGTTCGGATGTGGCGGCCGCCGCGGCCCGGGCCGACGAGGGCACGGCCCCGCCCGACGACGCGTTCGCCAGTGCCGAATACCGTCGTGAGCTCTCGAAGGTGCTCGTCCGGCGGGCGCTGGAGGAAGCCGCCGGGGGATAGCCGTCCGGCCTCGCCGGGACTCGACGAACGCGAATCGATAGCCGTCGGAGCACCCTGCTTCTTTGACGGGGCCCCATCGCACTGATTCGATGGGGGGCGTGGGACTCCTGGGGTCCGTTGGATCCGTCCTGGTGGCCGCCCGGAAGCCGTGGGCCGACCGGCTGGGGGATTGGTTCATCAAGGGCGGGTGGCACGTGTTGGCGATCCTCGTCGTCGCCGTCGCCGTGCACCTGCTCGCCCGCCACGTCGTTCACCGGTTCCAGCGAAAGATCGAAGGGTCGCCGAGCTTCACCCAGGAGCTGAGCCTCCAGCGGGCGGCCACCCTGACCCACGCGCTCTCGACCGCGTTGATCGTCGGCATCTGGCTGATCGCCATCCTCTTGGTGTTCGGGGAGATCGGCCTCAACCTCGCGCCGCTGCTCGCGTCGGCCGGTGTCGCCGGCGTCGCGCTCGGGTTCGGCGCCCAGAGCCTCGTCAAGGACACGCTCTCGGGTTTCTTCATCCTCCTCGAGAACCAGTTCGGCGTCGGCGACGTGATCGAGACCCAGACGACCGGGGGAACCGTCGCCGGCAAGGTGGAGCTGCTGACGCTCCGCGTCACATCGCTTCGCAACTTCGACGGCACCTTGCACTTCATCCCGAACGGCAACATCCAGGTCGTGTCGAACCGCTCGAAGGGCTGGGGACGCGCGATCGTCGATGTCCGCCTTGCCTACGGGGAGGACGTCGAGCGAGTTCGGAACATCCTCGACGATCTGTTCGACGAGATCGAATCCGAGGGGTTGTTCGACGGCTGGCTGACGACGCGGCCGGGCGTGCTGGGCGTCGAGCGGCTTTCCGACTTCGCCGTCGTCATCCGGGTGACGGCGGACACGCGGCCGTCCAAGCGGATCGATTCCGAGCGCCGTCTCCGCGAGCTGATCGCGCGGCGGCTCGCCCGTGAGGGAATCCGCGTCCCGACGCCCCCGGGCATGACCTCCTCCGCCTCGACCGACCCCAACCTCGGCGGGACCTGACCCCGGCCGTCTACTCGGCCGGCCGGCGCGGATGACCGAACCGCAGGAGCGTGACGGTCGGGCGCCGTGGGCCGGCGAAGGGAATTCTGCCGATGCGCGGGATCAGCCACCCGATCGCGCCGCGGCCGCGAGGGAGCGGGACGTCGCGTACCGAGACGATGCCCGGGTGGATCGACGCGAGGTCCGCGCGTTCGTTCGAGTCCATCGACCACGGCATCGGCGGCGGCCGGAATCCGCCGGGCGTCGCCATCGCCCCGCTGTGGGTCTTGGCCCCGAACCACCGCGGCATCGCGTCGAAGACAAGGCCCCCGCCGGGGAACCGCTCCGCCATCGCCGCGATCAGCTCGCGTACCTCAGCCGGTTGCAGGTACATGAAGAGACCTTGTGCGGTCACGAGCGGGCCGCGGGGCTCGTCGACCTCGTCGATCCATGTGAGGTCGAGCACGGATCGAGCGACCAGCCTCCGCCGCTCCTCGGCCGGCAGCACCCGGCGTTCGAGATCGGTCACCTCGGGAAGCTCGACCGAGATCCACCGGACCCGGCCGTTGTCCACGCGCCAGAACTGCGTCTCCAGGCCTTCGCCCAGTGCGACGACCGTCCCGTCCGGCCGGGCCTTGAGGTATCGCTCGATCACACGGTCGAATGCCCGCGCCCGAAGCGCCTGCCAGTGGCCCATCCAGGGATCCCCGAACCGCTCGGCGAATGGATAGTCGATCCTCTCGACGAGCTCGACGGCCATCGGATCGCGGATCACGCCGTCGTCGCGGCGCGCCTCGGCCGCTCGCTGGTACAGGGTCCACAACAGGGTCTCGGAGACACCGGTCAGCATCTGGTCGTTCATCTCGTCATCACCCCCGTTCGATCCATCCTCGCAGCCTCGTCGAGTTGCGACGAACGCCGACATGGGCGGCGGCGGGCCGCACCCCGGTAGCATGGCGTCCGTGTCCGAAGGCTTTCCGTTCGGTTCGGTGGATGAGCTCCAGTCGGAGCTGCGCGCCGGTTCCTATCTGGCCGATCGCGGGCTCGCGACGGCGATCTACCTGGCGCTCTCGCTCAACAGGCCGCTGCTGCTCGAAGGCGAAGCGGGCGTCGGCAAGACCGAGGTCGCGAAGGTGCTCGCCGGGCTGCTGGGGCGCCGCCTGATCCGGCTCCAGTGCTACGAGGGAATCGACGCGTCGCAGGCGCTCTATGAGTGGAATTACTCGCGGCAGTTGATCGCCGTCCGGGCGATGGATGCGAACGATGCCACGACGGAGGTCGAGGACCTCTTCGGACCGGAGTTCCTGGTGGAGCGGCCGCTGCTCGCCGCCATCCGCGCCGGCGACCGGGCCGTGCTGCTCGTCGACGAGCTGGATCGAGCCGACGACGAGTTCGAGGCCTTCCTGCTGGAGATCCTCTCGGAGTTCGTCGTCACCATCCCCGAGATCGGTCCGGTCGCGGCCGACTCGCCGCCGGCCGTCGTCGTCACCTCGAACCGCACCCGCGAGCTGCACGACGCGCTCAAGCGACGGTGCCTGTACCACTGGATCGACCATCCCGAGCTGGACCGCGAGGTCGAGATCGTCCGCACGCGGGCGCCGCACGTGGGCGAGAAGCTCGCCCGCGACGTGGCCGCCGCCGTGGCGCGGCTTCGCGAGCTCGACCTGGCGAAGCTCCCCGGGGTCGCCGAGACGATCGATTGGGCGAACGCGCTCGCGTTTCTCGGCGCCGACCGCCTCACCGAGCCTCTCGCGGCCGACACGCTGGGCTCGGTCGTCAAGGATCACGAGGATCAGGAGCTGGTTGCGGCACGTCTCGCCGATATCGTCGGCGAGCGCGATGCCTGAGGCGATGCCCGGCGCGAGCGTCGGGGGGGTCTCCGCTCTCGTCCGGCTCGGCCGCCGGCTGCGCGCACGGGGTCTCCCCGTCGGAACGGGCCGCATCCTGACGTTCGTCCGAGCCGTGAGTGCCCTCGGCCTGCCCGACCGTGAGGCGCTCTACTGGGCCGGCATGGCTTCGCTCGTCGCCCGCCACGAGGACATCGCTCCATTCGGCGAGGTGTTCGACGAGTGGTACCGATCGCTGGGGGCCGGTGGCGCGCTGCGGATCGAGCTGGATCTGGCGGCGCCGAGCACGGGCGAGGCCAGGCGATTCGAGATGCCGGAGAACCTGGAGGTGACGGCGGGGCAGGTCGCGGCGGCGTGGCGGGGCGCCGGGGAAGAAGAGCCCGAGCCCGGCGACGAGGCCGCGATCCGCATCGTCGCGAGTCCGACCGAGGTCCTGCGGACCAAGTCGTTCGGCGATCTGACCGACGGCGAGCGGATCGAGGTCACGCGGCTCATCCGCAACCTCGCCGTGCGCGTCCCCGTCGAGCGGGCGCGTCGCACGAGGGCGTCGAGTTCCGGACGGACCTTCGACCTTCGCCGCACGCTCCGGCGATCGCTCCGCACGCAGGGAGAGCCGTTCGACCGCGCGTGGCGCACCCGGCGCTCGCGTACCCGGCCGCTCGTCCTCATCCTCGACGTCAGCGGATCCATGGCGCCGTACGCCCGTGCGCTGGTCCAGTTCGGGTACGCGGCGATGGCAGCCGGGCGGCGCGTGGAGGTCTTCTGCTTCGGCACGCGGCTCACCCGGGTGACGCGGACGCTTCGCACGAACGACCCGTCGCGCGCGCTCGAGGAGATCGGCCGGCGGGTGCAGGACTGGGAGGGCGGGACGCGGATCGGCGAGTCGCTGAAGACCCTCCTCGACGGGTGGAGCCAGCGCGCGGCGCTTCGCGGCGCGGTGGTCGTGCTCGCATCCGACGGTCTCGAGCGCGGGGACCCCGAGCTGCTTCGTCAGCAGATGGCGCGGCTCCGGCGACTGGCGCACCGCGTCGTCTGGGTCAACCCCTTGAAGGGCTCGCCGCGGTACGAGCCGCTTGCGCGCGGGATGGCGGCGGCGCTTCCGAGCGTCGACGTCTTCCTCGCCGGGCACAACCTGGAGAGCCTGGAGCAGCTCGGACTGGTTCTGGGCTCGTGACCGAAGAGCTCGACGCGCCGCCGCGTCGCAACAATCGTGGGTTCCGGATCGTCGCCGGCTCGATGCTGCTCGCCTGTGTCGTTCTCGTCGTCGCGATCGTCGCGAACCGCGGCCTGAAGGACCGGATCGCGCATGCCCAGTACACGCTGCGGCAGGCCGCGGCGGCGGCCGAGCGGATCCAAGAACGCACCGGCTCGTTCTCCGGCGCCGACGCGGCCGGTCTAGCCGGCGAGGACCGAGACCGCGCATACGTCGATGCCGATACGCCGTCGACGTCGCTCGACGAGGTGAGCGTCTGGGCGTTGCCGCAAGAGTGGGCGGGAGCGGTCAAGGTGAACGACGCCTGCTTCTTCATCCACTCGGTGGGCGGTGAGCTCCGGTACGGCGTCGGAACCCGGTGCACGGGAACGCAAGCGAGCGGGGCGACCGATACGCAGTGGTAACGCCCGGCAGGCTCAGGGAGCCGGGGGCGGTGGTGGCAGCGGGGGGAACGAGCCGGCCGGCTCCGTCGCGTAGGTCTGTTCGGACCTCGGGAGGCCGAAGGGCTCCGTGCTGCGGGCCACGACGACCGTATGGGCAGCCCGGTCGCCCAGACGCTGCTTCCTGGGCGAGCTCCAAACGAGGATAGCGCCGAGCAGGTACGGCAGGAAGTACGGGATGATGTCGATCACGCGGAGCACGTTTCGCACGGCGGCGGGTCCGAACGAGATCGGGGTTCCGTCCTCCGCGCGCACTCGGATCCCGACGAGGAGCTTGCCGACGGTCGCCCCCACCGTCCCCTCGAGCACGATGAAGTAGGCGATGGCGAGCAGCCAACTGACGGCCGCGCCGGGTCCTCCATAGTGGATCCGTACCGAGAAGTCCGGGCTGTTGGACGTGTGGAAGTCGGCGAAAGGCGCCGTGACCAGGCCGATGATCAACCAGTCGACGAGGGTCGCCACGAAACGCACGCCCACCCCCGCGTAGCGCACCGGTTCGTCTTCCATCTCGCGCGTCCCCCCGTCGGCCCTCCGATCACGGTACGGGGGACTGGGCCGGACGGTCAAGACGAACGGCGGCAGACACCGCCGTATGGGACCTCAAGAACCCTCGGGTTCCTCGTCGATGACCATCCCCGTGAGAGGGGTTTGGCGTCGAGGGGCAACGGCGGCAACTATCGGCGTGTTCGCCGCGTGCTCGATCGGCCTCGCGACGCCGGCCCGGGCGGCCGTCCAGACGGTCACCAAGGTGACGCTTGCGCCGGGGCTCGTTCTCACCACGATCCGGGACCCGGCCGGGCCCTGGGTGATCCACGTGCTCTCGGTCGATCCCTCGCGGCCGCTGGCGCTGCGGGTCGCGATGCCCGGGCCGATGGGGACGTTCGCGCGGCCGAGCGAGATCGGCCGGGCCGGCGGAGCCCTCGCCGCGATCAACGGAGACTTCACCGTCTCGCCGGGCCGGCCCGTTCACCCTGTGACGCGCAACGGGCTGCTGAGGACGACCGGCACCCAGATCGGTCCGGCGTTCGGCTACGCGGGCGTCCGAGGCGGCGTGGTCGGCATCGCGCATCCGAAGGCGTTCGGCCGCGACGTCCGCCATCGCACGGGGTTCGCGATCGCCCACGTCAACGCGGGCGCGCCCGGACCGAACCAGATCGTCGCGTTCACGCCGTACGGCGGACAGGCGGAGGCGCCGCCGCCGAGCGGCTGCTGGGTCCGCGTGCGGCCCTCGGGGCGGCGGGCGTGGGCGCCGGACCGGTCCGCGCTCGTGCGGCCGTATCGAGTCGCTCGCGCGGGCTGTACCGGAACCGTGCGGGCGCTTCCGGGAAGCGTCGTGCTCTCCTCGCAGCTGACCGGCCCGGGATCGGCCACGCTCCGGCGGTTGCATGCGGGGAACACCGTCCGTCTGCGGTGGACGAGCGGCTTCGCCGGCGTGATCGACTCCATCGGCGGGGCGCCGACGCTCGTCCGTGACGGACGCTCGGTGGCGCCGGCGTGCACCACGTACCTCTGCCGCCGCCAGCCCCGGACGATGGTCGGGGTGCGGGCCGACGGCACGATCCTGCTCGTCGTCGTCGACGGGCGGTCGCAGGCTTCGGTCGGCATGACGCTCGTGCAGGCAGCCAGGCTGATGCTGGACCTCGGGGCGCGCTCGGCGGTCAACCTCGACGGCGGCGGTGGCGCGGACATGTGGACCTCCGCCCGCGGGATCGTGAACAACCCCGCGGACCCGTCCGGAGAGCGGCCGGTCACGAGTGCGCTGCTCGTGCTCCGCACGACGGCCACCGGGCATCGTCCGGTCGGGGCGCGTGCCCTCGCCGGACCCGTCGCGGTCTCGACGGTCTCCCCGGCCGACGCGGAGCAGGCGCAGGCGCTGAACGAAACCGACGGCGGATCCACCGGCGGGCTGCTCGATCTGTTGGCGTCGCTCGGTCAGGACCCTTCGTAGGCGCGGTCGAGCAGCTCCACGGGGTGCACGACCTCGAGCCGGACGCCGAGCGCTCGCGCGCCGGCGCGAAGCTGCATCGTGCACCCGGGATTCGCGCTCGCGACCACGGTGCAGCCGGTCGAGACGACCGCCTCGACGGTCCGGCGCATCAGGGCGTCGGCCATCTCGGGCTGCGTGACGTTGTAGATGCCGGCGGCCCCGCAGCAGCGATCGCCGTTGGGGATGTCGACCACCTCGAGTCCGGGGATCGCGCCGAGGAGCGCGCGCGGCTGCTTGCGGATGCCCTGAGCCCGCAGCGCATGACATGCGTCGTGGTAGGCGACGCGACGCGGCTTTCCGCCGACGGGTGCCCTGTCGGACGCGAGCCGCTGGTCGTAGAGGAACTCCATCAGGTCGAGCACGGGCGGCATCGAGATGTCGTCGGTGAGCTCCTTGTAGGACTTCATGTGCGCGCTGCAACCGGCGGCGTTCACGACGATCGCGTCGACGCCGGCGAAGGCCGACGCGTTTCGCTTCGCAAGTGAGCGGGCCGCGTCGAGGTGGCCGTTGTGGGCGTGCAACGCCCCGCAGCATCGTTGGGCCCGCGGCACGATCACGCGCCAACCGCCCCGCGTCAGGACGCGGATCGTCGCTTCGTTCACGCCGCGGAACCACCGGTCCTGCACGCAACCGGTAAGCATCGCGACGGTCCCGCGGCGCGCGGTTCCCGGCGGCGGATCGGCCCGCCGCGGGAGCCGATGGAGCCGGCGTGAGGGAGCGGGGAGCAGCCGGCGAACGCGCCGCCCCATGAACGGCGACGCGAGCGGCTGGAGCGCCGTTGCCAGACCGAGGAGTCGCGGCCGGGCGAGAATCACGTCGAGACCGAGGGTGCGGACGAGCCGCGAGCGGCGCGAGCGGTGCGGCTCGACCTGCGAGCGAGCGCGCTCCATCATCCGGCCGAACGGCACGTGCGACGGACACACGTCCTCGCACGCCCGGCAGACGAGACACAGGTCCATGTACGACGCGAAGGTGTCGTCGACCTCGGCGCGGCCCTCCTGAACGGCACGCATCGCCGCGATCCGGCCGCGCGGCGATGCGGTCTCGTCGCCGGTGAGCACGTAGGTCGGACAGTGGGGGAGGCAGAGCCCGCACGCGACGCACGAGTTGAGGTCGTCGGGAGACGGCGCGTCGCCCGCGGCCCAGCGCGCGATCGAGCCCGGATCCGGTCCGATGAATCTCGTGCCGGTGGGAAGGTCGGTGCCGAGCGGCGCGTCGATGGGGTCGGCGGTCACGGCGCCATCCTCACACAACCGACGCCACGTCGGTCACGGCCGGCCTCCGCGCGCTGCTCGTGTATTCCCGAAGCCAGCCGTGCTCTTCTCGGAGGCAACGGCTCGGGCTGATCAGCGAATGGCCCGAGGCGGGCGCCGGCGAAGCCAACCGGCCACGAAGAGCAGAAGCACGGCTCCGACGATGAGAGCGAGCACCACCCTCGGCATCAAGTCCGACGAGACCCCGGCGGGATCGCACGGGGTCCTGAGGGCCACGCCTCACCAGGAAGCCGGTTGGCTACCCTTCCTTCCGTGAGCAAGCTCCGGGCGTCGGCCAAAGCCTCCTCCTTCACCGAATCCGTGATCCGCGAGATGACGCGGCTGTCCGACCTCCACGGTGCGATCAACCTCGGGCAGGGGTTCCCCGACTTCCCCGCGCCGATCGAGGTCAAGGATGCCGCCCGTCAGGCGATCGCCGACGACCACAACCAGTACCCGGTGACGTGGGGCGTGCCGGCGTTCCGGGAGGCGATTGCCGAGAAGTATCAGCGCGAGTACGGGATGCACGATCGATCCCGAGACCGAGATCTGCGTCACGTGTGGGTCAACCGAGGCGATGATGGCCTCGATGCTCGGCGTGCTCGACGCGGGCGATGAAGTGGTTCTTTTTCAGCCGTTCTACGAGAACTACGGGCCGGACGCGATCATGTCCGGCGCTGCGCAGCGGCTGGTGACGCTGCGGCCGCCGGACTGGTCGTTCGACGAATCGGATCTGCGCGCGGTCTTCGGCAACCGGACGCGCGCCGTGGTCATCAACTCGCCGAACAACCCTGCAGGGAAGGTGTTCTCGCGGGAGGAGCTCGAGGCGATTGCGGAGCTCTGCGTGCGTTACGACGCCATCGCCATCACCGACGAGATCTATGAGCACATCACCTACGACGGCGCCGTCCACATCCCGATCGCGACGATCCCGGGGATGGCGGACCGGACCATCACCGTGAGTGCGTTGTCGAAGACCTACGCGGTGACCGGGTGGCGCGTCGGCTGGGCGATCGCCGCGCAGCCGCTGATGAACGGGATCCGCACGGTTCACGACTTCCTGACGGTTGCCGCCGCCGCGCCGCTGCAGATCGCCGGCATCACGGCGCTCGGTCTGCCGGCCGGCTACTACGAGCGGATGCGCGAGGAGTACGAGGCGCGGCGCGACGTCATGCTGCGCGTGCTCGCCGACACGGGCTTTGCCGCGGATCCGCCGCGCGGCGCGTACTACGTGATGGCCGACATCTCGCACCTTGGATTTGCCGACGACGTCGAGGCGGCGAACCACCTCGTCGAGCGCGTCGGCGTCGCGAGCGTGCCGGGATCGTCGTTCTTTGCCGATCCCGCCGACGGCCGCTCGTTGTTGCGGTTCGCGTTTCCGAAGAAGCTCGAGACGCTCGAGGCGGCGGGGGAGCGGCTGCGGTCGCTCGTTCGGTCGTGACTTCGGCCTGAGGCTTCGCCTAAAGCCCGCCCCACGCCCGACCCGGCACCAGCACCCCGCCCGGGTCGAACGCCTGCTTGATCCTGCGCTGCACCTCCATGGCCGGGAGCGTCGTGTCGCCGAGCCCGCCCGGGCCGCGGACCACCGGCGCGATCCCGCCGGCTGCCTCGGCCCGGCGGCGGACGACGGTGAGCGCTCCGTCGGAGTCCTCCAGACCGACCCACGCGAGACCGACGCCGAACAGCGCCCGCCACGAGCGATGCCCCGAGAGCACGTCGGGCAGACGCGACGGGGGAACCGAGATCTCCACAACGGTCGAGCCCTCGACCGCGTCGATCGGCGGCGTCAGCGCGTGCGGCTCGGTCTCGTCCTCGACATCGACCTCGGCCACCGAACGCGCGGCCGCCGTCTGCTCCTCCAACTCGGCCGGCCATCCGTCGAGCACGACCTCGACGTGGTCCGGGCCGGCGATCACCGCGGCCGGCAGCGGAACGGCCGACAGCAGGCGCTCCCCGAGCTCCAGCCCGTCGCCGTAGGCGATCAGCCGCCGGCGTGCGGCCGGCAGGGGCCGAACCTTGAGCGCGGCCTGGACCAGGACGCCGAGCGTCCCGAGCGATCCGGTTGCCAGGCGGTGCAGGTCGTACCCGGTGACGTTCTTCACCGTCCGGGCACCGCTCTTGACGAGTCGTCCGTCGCCGGTAACGAGCTCCAGCTCGACGACCGTGTCGCGGACGTGACCGACGCGCAGTCGCCGTGGTGAGGACGCGCCGGCCGCGATCACGCCGCCGACGGTGGCGGCCTCGGGGGCATCGACCGCCCATTCCTGGTTGCCGGCCGAAAGCGCGGTCTGGAGATCGCCGACCCGCGTGCCGGCCGCGACCACGACCAGCATCTCGGCCGGGTCGTAGGCCACGATGCCGTCGAGCATCGTCGTCCACAGCTCGACGTCGGCCTCGGTCGGGTTCCCGCGATCCATGTGCGTGCGTCCCCCGACGACGAGCACACGCCGCCGGTCCGCGCCGGCGGCGACAAGTGTCGTCACGACGTCGGCCGCCGTGTTCGGGTGGATCAGATCCATGTCCCCTCCGGGATCGTCGCGGCCGCGTCCGCGGCGACATCGGTCCCCGCCCGCGCCACCATCACGTCGCCACAGCGAGCCCCGGACGGCAGGACCTTCTGCGGGTTCATCCGGCGATGGGGGTCGAACGCCGCCCGCACGCAATCTTGCGTCGCCAGATCGTCCGGTGTGAAGACGAGCGGCATGAAATCGCGCTTCTCCAGACCGATCCCGTGCTCGCCCGAGAGCGCGCCGCCGGCGTCGATGCACAGGCGGACGATGCGCTCGCTGGCGCGCGAGCACGCGCTCGAGCATCCCGGGCACGCTTCGGTCGAACGAGATCAGGGGGTGGAGGTTGCCGTCCCCGGCGTGGAACACATTGGTGACGATCAGGTTCTCGCGGCCGCAGATCTCGTAGACGCCCGTGAGCACTTCGACGAGCTTGGTCCGCGGAACGACGCAATCGTGCAGGTGGTAGTTGGGGGCGATCTGCGCCACGGCGCCGAAGGCCGACTTCCGCCCCTTCCACAACAGGGCCCGCTCGGCCTCGTCGGCGGCCACCCGGATTGTGCGGACGCCGTGTTCGCGCCCCGCGGCTTCCACCTCGGCCGACTGGGCCTCGACTCCGGCGCGCACGCCGTCGACCTCGACCAGCAAGATGGCCGCCGCATCCGTCGGATAGCCGGCGTGCGCGAACCGCTCCGCGGCGATCACGATGCCGCGGTCCATCATTTCCATCGCGGCCGGAACCACGCCGCGGCCGATGATCTCCGTCACCGTCGCCGCGCAGGCTTCGACGGTCGTGAAGTCGAGGAGCATCGTGCGGACCGCCGGCGGCACCGGCACCAGCCGCACGCAGGCCGCGACGACGATGCCGAGCGTTCCCTCGCTGCCGACCACCACGCCGCGCAGGTCGTAGCCCGGCGCCTCGGGGGCTTCGGAGCCGATCCGCTCCAGCGACCCGTCGGGCATGACGACGTCCAGCGCGAGCACGTGGGCGGACGTGACGCCGTAGGCGAGACAGTGCGGCCCTCCGGCGTTGGTGTTGACGTTGCCGCCGATCGTCGAGACCTGCTGGCTCGACGGATCGGGCGCGTAGGTGAAACCCGTCGGCGCGAGCGCGCGCGACAGCTCGAGGTTGAACAAGCCGGGCTCGACCCATGCCAGCCGATCGGCGGGCCGCAGCTCGAGGATGCGGTTCAGCTTCGACGTCGCGATCACCAGCGCGTCGCCGATGGGTGTCGCGCCACCCGCGAGCCCCGTGCCCGATCCGCGCGGGACGATCGGCAGGCCGTGGCGGACGGCGGCGCGCACGCAGGCGCGAACCTCGTCGACCGTCTCGGGCAGTGCGACCAGCGCGCACCCGCCCTCGACCATCGACGCGTCGCGCGAATACAACCGGAGCGCAAGCGGATCGGAGAGCAGCGCGCCCGGTCCGAGCGCCGCTTCGAGCTCGTTGCGGCATGCGGCGACGTCGGCCATCCGGACCCTAGGCTACGCCCGGCGCGTCCCGGACCGAAATCGAAACGGTCGCTCGCTCAGGCGACGCGGCCCGGTGAGCCGTCGGGCGCCTCGAACGGCAGGCCCTCGGCGTCCCAGGCTTCCATCCCGCCTTCGACGTTGGTGGCGTCGAATCCGCGCGCCTGCAACATCATGGTCGCCAGCTCGCTGCGATTGCCCGAGCGGCAGATCACCGCGACCGGCTTGGTCTTGTCCAGCTCCTGCCCCGCCCCGGCCATGATGGTGTTGAGGGGGATGTGGATCGCGCCCTCGACCCGCCCCGCCGCCCACTCGTACGGCTCGCGACAGTCCACCAGCTGGATCTGGCCGAGGGCGGCGTGGACGGCGCGGACCGACGAGAGGTCGGCCATCAGCGCGCAAGGAGGACGATCGGCATGGCCGCTATCGTAGCGGCGTGAGAGGGCTTCAGACTCCGTGGGCCGCAACCGTCGGGCGCCGCGCGTGATCGTCTGCTTCGCGGCCAACCCGTCGGTCGACCGGCTCTTCGAGATCGACCGCCTGATCCGGGGCGACATCCACCGGCCCGCCGGTTTCATTCAGACGGCGGGGGGCAAAGGGCTCAACGTGGTGCGGTCGGCGTGGGAACTGGGCGGCGACGTTCACGCCGTGTCGCTGCTGCGCGGCCATGCGGGGAAGTGGCTGGACGAGACGCTCGCGGCCGAGGGCGTCCGGGGTTCCTATGTCTGGTGTCACGGCGAGAATCGCTCGTCCCTCTCGGTCGCCGACCGCGAGACGGGCGGCCTCACGGAGTTCTACGAGAACGGCGCGGTCGTTCCCTCCGCGGCCTGGGCCGAGCTGATGCACACCACCGCGGGTCTGTTTTCCTCGGCGAGCTGGCTCACGATCAGCGGGTCCATGCCTCGCGGCGTCCCCGAAGCCGGCTATCGGGATCTCGTCGCGGAGGCGCGATCGGCCGGAGTGCGTGTGGCGCTCGACGCCGAAGGAGATCGTCTGCGCGCCGCCCTCGAGGCGGGGCCCGACATCGTGAAGGTGAACGCCGCCGAGGCCCGCGAGGTTCTGGACCTGCCCACGGCGCGGCGCGAGGAGGCGCTGGCCGCCGCGGTGAAGCTTCGAGACCTCGCGGGTGGCGACGGACACGCGGGCCTCGTCACGCGCGGCGCCGAAGGCGTGGTGCTCGCCGCCCCCGACGGAACGCTGTATGAGGGCATGCTCTATGTCCGCGGCCGCTACCCGGTCGGCAGCGGCGACGCATTCCTCGCCGGCGTCGTGGTCGCGCTCGACAATGGCGAGACGTGGGACGAGGCCCTGCGGCTCGCGCTCGGCGCCGCGACCGCCAACGCGGAGATGCCGGGCGCCGGAAAGCTCGACGCAACCCGAGCGCGCGAGCTGGCGTCGAGCGCCCGGGTTCGCTTCCTGTAGGAGGGCTCGCCGATGCGCCGTCCCTCCGATACCACGGCCGTCCACGGCCTCTTCGTCGGCTTCGGGCTTGTCATCGCCGCGTTCTTCCCGTTCATCGCGCTGTTCCTCAAAGACCGGGGGCTCTCGGCGTCGGAGATCGGCGCCGTGCTCGCGCTCACGGCGTTCGCGAGGGTCGTGTCCAATCCCATCTGGGGACATCTGGCGGACACCACGCTCGGCCGCCGAACCGCGCTCCAGCTCGGGGCCTTCGGGGCGGCGGTCGCGGCCGGCTTTCTCGGGCTCGCGCACGGCTTCGTGCCGATCACCCTCGCCGGTGCGGCCCTGGCCGGGTTCATGGTCTCCACCGGATCGAACATCGACGCGGTCGCGCTCGAACATCTCGGCGACGACCGGATGTCGGACTACGGCCGCATCCGCGGCTGGGAGAGCCTGAGCTACGCCGTGGCGTGCCTGGGGCTCGGAATCCTCTTCGAGGTGTTCGGTGTCCGGTGGGAGATGGCGGCGTATGTCGTCGCGAGCACCGGGGTGGCGGTCTGGAGCTTCACGCTCGTGCGCGATCACCCGCGCCGGCTGGACGAACCCGGACGACTCGGCACGGTCGGTGCCGTGTTCCGAGAGGCGCCGCGCCTGTGGGGGTTCCTCGTCGCCGCGTTCCTGTTGTGGACCGGATTCAACGCCGCGTGGAACTTCGTCGGGATCACGATCGAGGCGCGCGGCGGCGGGCCGCTTCTGGTCGGGCTCGGCACCGCCCTCGGCGGTCTCGTCGAGGTCGGGGTGATGCGCGGCTCGTCCCGGTGGCAGCGGCGCTTCGGGCTGCGCGCCGTCTACGTTGCCGGTTGCGTCGTCTATGCCGTGACCTTCGAGTTGTGGGGCGCGGTCCGCAGCCCGACGCTCCTGTCGCTCCTGACCGTCTTCGAAGGGATGGCGTTCTCGTTGCTGTTCACGACGGGTGTCGTGATCGTGGGGCGGCTGGTGCCGAGGCACCTGTACTCGACCGGGATCTCGCTCGTCCAGACCGTGGGCTTCGGGCTCGGTCCGATCCTGGGTGCCGGTCTCGGCGGCATCGTCTACCAGCACGCCGGGCCGCTCGTGTTGTTTTCCGGTGCGTCGGTGCTCGCGCTTGCCGGGGCGGGGGTTGCATTCTTCGCGCTGGACACGCCGGGACTGGCCGGACCGCCGCCCCGCGACGAGACGGCCGTGGGTGGCGTCACCGATGCGGTAGTACGGTGAGCAGCGAATTCGCGCCCGGGCTCGGGCGCGTGTCACCATCCGAAGTGGAAGGAGGCCGCATGCCCGAAGAGAAAGGGTTCTTGGACAAGGCCAAGGACTTTGCGGACGATCTTGCCGAGAAGTCCAAGCCGGCGCTGGACAAGGCCAAGGAGACCGTCGACACCATCATCGTCAAGGCGGAGCCGGTCTTGCAGCAGGTCGGCGAGAAGGCCGGACCGACCATCGGCAAAGTGGGGTCCAAGGCTCAGCAGCTCGCCGAGAAAGCGCAGCCGCAATTCGACAAGGCCGTCGACAAGGCCGGTGAGCTGCTCGGCAAGGCTCGCGAGAAGCTGGGTACCAAGGACGAATCCGGATCGGGATCGGACGCCGACACGGCGGCCGGCGACGACGACTCCACGGGCTGAGCGGAGCGAACCTTATGGTGAGCGCATACATCCTGATCCAGACCGAGGTGGGCAAGGCGGCCCAGGTGACCGAGCACGTTCGCGGTGTCGGCGGTGTCATCGCCGTCGACCCGGTGACCGGCCCCTACGACGTGATCGCGCGAGCGCAGGCCGACGATCTCGACCAGCTTGCCAAGGGAACGGTCATGCCGATGCAGGAGCTCGAGGGCATCACGCGCACGCTCACCTGCCCCGTCCTGCAGCTGTAGAAGTTCGCGCGCGGCGGCCGCCTGGGGTAGGTTGAGCGCTTCGATGCCTGCCCTGCCCCCCGGATTCGGGCGCCCTCGTCGCGTTGTCGTTGCGATCGCTGTTGGGTTCGCCATGGTCACCGCGCTGCTCGCCGTGCCGGCGGCCGGATCGGTTCACTCCACGCACTCGTCGCCCGCGGCGCTCCGGGCGCTCGCCCGGGCACGCGCGCTCTTCGAACCGAGCGCGGTCCACGGCGCCGCATCCGTTTCCCCATCGCCCGGCCGGGACGCGACCATGGTGCTCCGGGATCTGTTTGCGAACGTCCCCGGGCTCGTCGGAGCGGATCGGCGGGCCGCGATGTCCCTGCTGGCACGGCCGACGGATGGGCCTTCCCGCCCGGACGGGTACCGCGTCCCATCGGTGCACGCGTGCGTTCAGTTCTTCTGCGTGCACTGGGTCAGGTCGACGACGGCGGCCCCGAGCCTCGCCGATCGCAACCACAACGGCCGGCCCGACTTCGTCGACATGACGATCCGTGCGCTGAACCGCGTCTGGCGCACGGAGATCGGCAAGTTCCGGTATCGGCGACCGAAATCCGACATCACCTCGCGGAGCCACGGACCCAACGGCAAGCTCGACGTATACCTCGCGGATGTCGGCGCGGAAGGGTATTACGGCTACTGCACGAGCGACGACCCCAACCTCCAGGGTGGGCGTCGGTTCGGCGACCTTTCCGCGTTCTGCGTCCTCGACAACGACTACCGGCGCGCGCAGTTCCCCGGTGTGCACGGCGAGGCCGCGTTGCAGGTGACCGCGGCCCACGAGTTCTTCCACGCCGTGCAGTTCGCCTACGACGCGTTCGAGGACGTCTGGCTGATGGAAGGCACCGCGGTGTGGATGGAGGACGAGGTCTTCGACGGCGTCAACGACAACCGGCAGTACTTCTCGCAGAGCCCGCTCAAGCAACCGGGCGTGCCGCTCGATCGTGACACCAAGCTCCGGGTCTACGGCTCGTGGATCTTCTTCCGGCACCTGTCCGAGGCCATCGGACCCACCATCATCCGGCAGATCTGGGAGCGCGCCGACGCGGCCAAGGGCGGCCCCGACCGATACTCGACCGCCGCGATCAACGCCGCCCTCCGCCTGCGGGGCAAGAACATGCGCTGGGCTTTCGCCTCGTTCGGCCAGAAGAACGCCGACCCGGCCGAGTTCTACCAGGAGGGGGCGGCCTACCCGGTCCCGCCGCGGACGACGTTTGCCAACGTCGACGGGACCGGCGTCTCGAATCAGGCGACGCATCGATCACCTCTCGACGAGGATCGTTCAGTTCAAGCCGGATGTGACGCTCCCCGCCGGGGCGACGATCGAGCATCACCATCGGCGGGCCGCCGAGGGGCACCGGCCCCGGGGCGCGCGTGCTCGTCGACCGCGTGGCGGGCCGGACGGAGCGCGGCGAGATCGTGCTCGATGCCCACGGGGACGGCGCCGCGACGTTCGACTTCGACCCGGCCGCCGTGACTCGGGTCATCCTGATCCTCACAAACGGCAGCATCCGGTTCACGTGCGGCCGTGGCACGGTGTACTCGTGCCAGGGGAGCCCCCCTCGACGACGACCAGGTGTTCACCTATTCCGCGACCGTCGCGTAGCGACCGGCTGGCTCAAGGGCTGTCGTCGGCGCCGACCGGGAACGGTAACGCGATCGGGTCGTAGAACGGCGACCGGCCTTCGTCGTCGAACCGATCCATGCCGTACATCGCGACGTCCTCGACCAGATCGGTCGACCCGAGCAGCGCGAGGTCCGCGGCGATCCGCGCGACCGCGGGTCCCCACATCATGCCGTGGCCGCCAGGGCTCGCGACGACGGCGCCGTCCACCTTCGTCCCATCCGTCGTGACGAGCGTCCCCAGAATGGGAAGGTGATCGGGCGTGTAGTCGATCGTCGCCGCCCACGCCTTCCGCAGCGCGAGCCCGTCCGTAGCCGGAACGAGCTTCGCCAGGCGCCGCTGCATCTTCCGCAGATACGGCCAGTCGATGCCGCGTGCTTCCCCGGGAGCCTCCTTCGGGTTGCTCATTCCCCAGAGCAGGCCGCCCTCCTCGATCCGCCAGTAGATGCCGGCCCCAAGGTCGAAGACCATCGGCTGGCGTTCCACGTCGAACGCGGGATGGGGACCGGTGACGACGACCTGGTGCCGGGCTCCGCCGGCGAAGATGCGCGCGCCGGCGAGCCGGCCGACCTCGCGAAGCGCCGGCCCCCCGGTGAGGATCACGCGCTCGGTGGCGATCACGCCCGCGGACGTGCGGACGCCGGTGACCATCCGCCGTCGGCGGCCCGCGGCCCGCGTCCGAAGGCCCAGGAAGGCGGTTCGCTCGCGAAGCTCGACGCCGAGCCGTTGCATCGCGAGCGAGTAGGCGCGCACGTTGCGCGGCGGGTCGATGCAGCCATCCGTCGAGACGTAGGAGCCGCCGCGATAGCCGCTCTCGGCCATCGTCGGGTTCAGCTCGCGGACGCCGCGCGCGTCGACCCATTCGACGTCGAGCCCCGCGCCGCGCTGCATGGCGATCCGCTCGTGGGCGGCCCGCTCGTCGGCGGCCGTCGTCGCAAGGATCAGATAGCCGAGCTCTCGGAAGCCGGAATCGGTCCCGAACCGGTCTCGCTGATCGCGGTAGAACGCCACGCTGAAAGTGCCGAGGCGGACCGTGTCGGGTGTCCCGCCCTGCTGGCGGACGACGCCGGCGGCCCGGCTGGACGCGCCCTGGCCGGCGAGCCCGCGCTCGAGGACCACCACGTCGCCCGCGCCGTCGCCGGCGGCGAAGACCGACGCCCATCCGCCGACCGTCCCCGCGCCCACGACCACGAGATCCGCCGTCCGCCCTGCCACCGTGCTCCTTCCGCCCTTCTTCTGTGATGCGCGCCGCGAGGCGCGACTTCTGTGATGCGCGCCGCGAGGCGCGACTTCTGTGATGCGCGCCGCGAGGCGCGACGAAGCGCGAAGTCTAGGCGAGCCAACGGCCCGTCCGCCCGTACGCTGGTGCCGATGGATGTTCCGGCTCCGCCGGCCGACCGGCGCACGCTCGTCGAAGAGGTGCTCGTCGTCCTCTCGCTCTCCCTGCTGGCGAGCGCCGTGGACTCGATCATCAGCTTGCTCTCGGCCCCCGTGGCCGGCGTCTACGTCGCGGCGGGCAACACGAGCACGCTGTTCGCCAGCCAGATCGCCGGGTTCGTCTTCGGCCTCGCGCCGGCGTTCCTCGTGGTGCACCTCGTTCGCCGGTCCGGTGAGGGGCTCGGATCCATCGGGCTCGAGCCCGACCAGGCTCGTCGCGACGCGATCAGGGGCTGTCTGCTGTTCGTCGTGGTCGCGGTGGGTGGGCTCGGGTTCTACCTGGGCGCCGTGCAGCTGGGGGTCAACCGGTTCGTGATTCCGGTGCCGTACACGGGCCACTGGTGGACCGGGCCGGCCCTCGTGCTCAACTCGGTCCAGGCCGGGCTGCTGGAGGAAGTCGTCGTCCTCGGCTACCTCGTGACTCGCCTTCGCCAGATCGGATGGTCGCCGCTCGCCGCGCTCGCGGCGAGCGCGCTGCTCCGCGGCAGCTACCACCTGTATCAGGGGTGGGGCGGGTTCGCCGGGAACCTCGTGATGGGGGTGCTGTTCGCCGCGCTCTTCCTGCGGTGGCGGCGAACCTGGCCGTTCGTGATCGCGCACGTCCTGCTGGATCTCGGTGCGGGCATCGGGTTCCTGGCGTTCCGGGACCACCTGCCAGGTTTCTAGCGGCGGTTCCGGCTGGTTTCTCGGCTGGTTTCTTGGCTGGTTTCTCGGCGGGGCGACCTTCCCGCCGGGTGCGGTATCATCGATGGCGGGATATCCCATAAAGACCGAGGCCCCGGCGATGCCGGGGTTTCGCGTATCCGGGCTCCTCCCGCCTAGACCCAGCCCCGGAACCACACCCGCGTGTGCCAGAGCGTCCGCGTCAGCTCGCCGCCCGTCAGGACCGGCCAGAACCAGACGAAGAGCCCGACCGCGCCCACGACGTAGGCCCACACGAACGGCCGGAACGGCCGGCGCCGCGAGACCGCCTGCGCCCCGGTCTCCGGGTCGATCGCGACCGCGCCGGTCTCGTCTCGCAGCACGATGCGGGCGTCGGCCAGGTCGTGCAGGGCGAGCACCGCCGCCAGAACCAGGAACGGCGTGATCGGCAGGACGTAGAAGAAGAACTGGGGGCGCGAGACCGCGAACCAAGGAAGGTACTGGCACGCGATGACCACCATGACGAAGCCGCCTCGCCAGTCGCGGCGCGTCCACCAGATGTACCCCGAGTACGGGAGCGTCCACACGCTTGCCCAGAAGATCGCCGGGTTCCCGATCGCGAGGATCTGGCGGATGTTCGACCCGAGGTCGCGGACGAAGTAGGAGACCGGACGGACCATCGGCAGCCAGGTCCAGGGCCTGGAGTAGTAGGGGTGGGTCGGTGTGAGGGTCCCGCCCGATCCGACGTTGAACTCCTTCAGGTGCAGATGGAAGGCCGCCATGTCCTGGTGCTCCTTCCACCAATGAGCGACGGCGATCCCCGGATGGTGCAGCAGCGAGAGATTCTCGTGGTTGAACCAGGGGAGCCAGGTCGCGAAGTAGACGATCCCCGGCAGCAACAGGAACCAGATGGCGATGCCGAACGTCTCCTGGGCGAGGGTTGCGGCGAACGGGCGCCGCGCTCCCGCGGCCCGTCGCCGCGACCTCTCCCATCCGTAGGCGAGCAGGAGCGCACCCAGGATCGCGGTCGCGCCCGACCACTTGACGGCCGTGGCCGCCCCGAAGGCCGCGCCGGCGGCCACCCGCCAGGGACGCCAGACCGGGGACACGATTCGGCGCTTCGGCGGCTCCGGCTCCTGCTCCGGTTCCGCCTCCGCATCTTCCTCCGCATCTTCCTCCGCATCTTCCGGGGCGGCGACGCGGCCGTCGGCGCGCTCGATCCAGCGTCGGTCGAGCACCATCGCGAGGAAGCCGGCGACGACCCAGAGCTGCTGGTGGACGTCGAGCAACCCGAGGCGTGACTGCACGACGTCGAGGAACTCGGTCGCGAGCAGCAGCCCCCCGATGAACGTCCACAGCGGGCTCCCGAGCATCAGCTGGACGATGAGAGCGAGCCCGACCGCGACGAGCGTCCCGGCGACGGCCGACGCGGCCCGCCACCCGAATGGAGTCATGCCGAACGCTTTGATGCCGAGTGCGATCTGCCACTTGCCGAGCGGCGGGTGGACCCACGAGCCGACGTCCCACTGGTTCGCGCGCCAGTACTGCTCGTCGCTGCTCACGACCTTGCAGGTGCGATCGGACAGACCGACGTAGATGCACGCGACCTTCGGGTAGTAGACCTCGTCGAAGACGAGGGCGCGCGGCGAGGACAGGTGCCAGAAGCGGATGCCGCCGGCGATCGCGGCGACCGCCAGGATCGCGACGACCGGCCGGTTCACTCGATTCGCCAGCCGGGACACCGGGTCAGCGTACCGGCGGCGATTCGATCCCGCGCCGCTCAGCGGTCTCGCAGCCGGATGACGAACTGCAGTCCCTGAAAGACCTCGGTGATCGACGCGCTCTTGTTGTCCACGAGCCCCAGATCCAGACCCGCCCGCTGGACGAGGTCGAAGTCGAGCTCGGTCGCGACCTTCGAGGCCTTCTTCGGCCAGGCGACCCAGAGCCGTCCCGCCGGGGCCAGCCGGTCAGAGAGCGGCCGGAGACGGGCCAGCGACCGCTCGAGGACGGCGAAGGCGACGACGACGTCGAGTCCGGGGGCGCTCCGCGAGAGCAGATGCACGCCCGCCGGCAGCGGTTCCAGATTCCGGATGAACCCGCCGGGCGCGTCGACAAGGAGCACCCGCGCGTGCTCGCGGATGCCCAGCTTCGTCGCGAGCGGCGTGCCGGAATAGTCCTTGTGCAACGGGTTCGTCATTCCGCGCTCCGCTCGTTGGTCGCCGCGGATCCATCCTGACAGCATCGGGAACCATGGCCGGGACCCTCTATCTGGTGGGGACGCCGATCGGCAATCTCGAGGACCTCACGCCGCGCGCTCGCGAGATCCTCGGGCGGGCCGACCTCATCGCCGCCGAGGACACTCGGCGGGCCGGCCGTCTCCTTGCTCGCGCCGGCATCGCGAAGCGGCCGATGCGTTCGCTGTTCGAGGGCAACGAGCGGGACCGGACCGAGGAGCTCGTCGTCCGGCTCGAAGGCGGCGAGTCGGTCGCGCTGATCTCCGACGCCGGGATGCCCACGATCTCGGACCCGGGCTTCCGGCTCGTGCGGGCGTGCACCGAACGCGGCATCGACGTCCGGGTCGTGCCGGGACCGTCCGCGGTCACGGCGGCGCTCGCGGTCTCCGGCCTTCCGACCGACCGGTTCATCTTCGAGGGATTCCTCCCGCGGGCGCGTGGAGCCCGTGCCGCACGCATCGAGTCCTTTCGCGCGGAGCCGCGGACGATCGTGCTCTTCGAATCGCCGAGACGCCTGCGCGCGCTCCTCGGGGAGCTGATGGAGACGCTCGGCGACCGCCGGGTCGCGGTTGCGCGGGAGCTGACGAAGACCCACGAGGAGGTTCTGCGCGGACCGATCTCCGAGGTGCTGCCCCGGCTCGCCGAGGATCCGAAGGGCGAGGTCGTGGTTGTCGTGGCGGGGGAGACGACGGGCGCGACCGGGGACCTGAACGCCGGAGCGGAGGAAGCCGCCCGGCTGGTCGGGGCCGGGATGCGGCCGCGGGAGGCGGCCCGCGAATCCGCCCGGCGTCACGGTCTGGCCGCGAACGACGTCTACCGCGAGCTGCTCGCGAACCCCAAGAACGCCTGATCCGGGCGAGCCGTCCGTATCATGAGCGGCCATGGGCCGGGACGTGTTCTACATCACGACGCCGATCTACTACCCCAACGACGTGCCCCACATCGGTCACGCGTACAACGCGGTGGCCACCGACTTCATCGCCCGCTACCACCGGCTGCGCGGCGAGGAGGTCTTCCACCTGACCGGGACCGACGAGCACGGGTTGAAGCTGCAGCGGGCGGCCGAGGCGGCCGGGATGCAACCGCAGGCGTGGGTGGACCAGATGGAACCACGGTGGAAGGAGGTGTGGTCGCGCTTGGAGATCGCCAACGACGACTACATCCGGACCACCGAGCCTCGGCACGAGCGAGCGGTGATCGAGCTGCTCGAGACGGTGCACGACAACGGCCACGACGACATCTATCTGGGGACGTACGAGGGTCTGTACTGCGTCTCGTGCGAGCTCTACTACGTCGAGGGCGATCTCATCGGTGGGATGTGCCCCATCCACGAGCGCCCCGTCGAGCGCATGGCGGAGGAGAACTACTTCTTCCGCCTCTCCGCATACGGCGACCGGCTGCTCGAGCACTACGAGCGTGATCCGTCCGCGGTCGAGCCGGAGGCGCGCCGCAACGAGGTGCTATCGCTGATACGGTCTGGGCTGCAAGACTTTTCGATCAGTCGCACATCGTTCGACTGGGGCGTCCCGCTGCCGTGGGATCCCAAGCACGTCTGCTATGTCTGGTTCGACGCGCTCACCAACTACATCGCCGCCGCCGGCTACGGCTCCGATCCCGAGCGCTACTCGCGCCTGTGGCCGGCCGACATTCATCTGATCGGAAAGGACATCCTGCGTCAGCACGCCATCTACTGGCCGGCCATGCTCATGGCCGCCGGTCTCGAGACGCCGAAGCAGGTCTGGGCGCACGGGTATCTGACGGTCGGCGGGAAGAAGATGTCGAAGACGAACCTCACCGGCATCCATCCCTTCGAGCTGATCGACCACTTCGGCGCCGACTCCTACCGCTACTACTTCATGCGCGAGATGCGGTTCGGCGAAGACGGGAACTTCTCGTGGGAGTCCATGACGGACCGCCACAACGCGGACCTGGCGAACGGGCTCGGCAACCTTGCCTCCAGGGTGCTGGCGATGCTGGCCTCCTACTTCGACGGCGTCGTTCCCGAGGGCTCCGGACAGGCCGAGGACCTGCCCGAGGTCGTCGCGGCGGCCGCGCGCCGCTACGACGAGGCGATGCTGGCGGTGCGGCCGCACGAAGGGCTCGCCGCGGTCTGGGAGATCGTCGACCGGGCCAACCGCTACCTGGTCGAGAAGGAGCCGTGGAAGCTCTCCGGCGACCCCGAGCGGCGAAGCGACCTCGCCGGGGTTCTGTTCGCGGCGGCGGAGACGCTGCGCGTCCTCGCCATCCTGATCGGACCGATCATGCCGGCAACGGCGTCGCAGCTCTGGGACCGGCTCGGGCTCCAAACGCGCTTGGAAGACCAACATCTTCCGGATTCGATCGCCTGGGGAGGACTGCCTCCGGGGGTCTCCACCCACAAGGGCGAGGGCCTCTTTCCGAGGTTGGAGACGTAACGAGGCGCGGGGCGCGACGCGACCGGTGTTTCACGTGAAGCTCCCCCGATGAACCCAAGCTTGAGGCCGCGTATCATCCGCCTCCGATGGACGACAACAACCCTGAACTCCCGGTAAAGAGGGGTGCGGTCGACACCCACTGCCACCTGTTCCTCGGCGACCTGGAACCTGTAGCAGCGGTCGAGGCCGCGCGGGCCGCCGGCGTCGACCGGCTGATCTGCGTCGGAGTGGACCCGGAAACGAGCCGGACCTGCCTCGAGCTGGCCGATGGGATCGCGGGCGTCTTCGCGACCGCCGGCATGCACCCGCACGAGGCCGACCGGTTCGACCGCGAGGCGGGGGCGCGGATCGAGGAGCTCCTGCACGACCCCCGCGTGGTGGGCGTGGGGGAGTGCGGCCTCGACTTCTACCGGATGCATTCGAGCCAAGATGCGCAGGTCCAAGCCCTGCGGGCACACATCGCTCTGTCCAACGAGACCGGCAAGCCGATGGTCGTGCACGTCCGCGACGCATGGCCCGAGGTTCTTCGAGTTCTGGATGAGGGTTCCGCCGAGCGCGTCGTCATCCACTGCTTCAGTGGCGACGCCGACGTCGCGCTGGAGTGCGCCGCGCGCGGGTACTGGTTGAGCTTTGCCGGCAACCTGACATATCCGAAGAACGAGCACCTGCGACGCGCCGCGGCGGCGGTTGCGATCGACCGCCTGCTCGTCGAGACCGACAGTCCGTACCTGCCTCCGCAGTCGCTTCGCGGATCCGAGAACGAACCGGCGAACGTCGTCGTCACCATCGACGCCATCGCGCAGCTTCGCGACGTGACCTCCGACGCGATTCGCGACGCGACGGCGATCAACGCGCGCGCAGCATTCACCGGTTTGCGCTGACGGCGGTGGAAAACCGCGCGAGTTATCCACCGAACATGCCCACATGCAGGGTGAACACGTGTTCGGCCTCAAGGTTGCAGTGAGGGTTGAGGGTTGGGTACGATGCGCGTCCCATCGGAGGTTTCGCATCCGGCGGTTGCCGCTTCCCCGCGGAACCTTCCCCAGAACGAGGGAAGGTCCACTTGGAGATTCACCCGACGAGGTTGCGGCGGCTTCGAATGCGCCGAGCCGGGCGGGCCATGGCTCTGCTCATCGTCGTCGTTGTCGCGGGGTCGTTCACCTACGCGTACTCGGTGGTGCTGAAGCATGTGACGCTCGTCGTCGACGGGCGGCCCGAGTCGATCGCGACCACCTCTTCGAACGTCGGGAGCTTCCTGCTCGGCCAGGGCATCAGTCTCGGCAGCCGGTTGCAGGTCGCCCCGCCGCCGTCGACCTCCCTCGCCGATGGCATGACCGTAATCGTGAGTCCCGCGCCCGCTGCGGCGCGGGTGACAGACGGGCTCTCATCAAATGTGGGGGTCTGGGTGACGGAGAGAACGAGCCGCGGACGCGCCGCCTGGGCGGCGGAGCTCGTGGAGGCATCTGCCTCCGCGGTCGGCGTCGGATTGTCCCCGGCCGTAGCCGTTCACGTCGTCGTGTTGGGGAAGGTGCACGACGTCGTTACGAACGCGTCAACGGCCGGGGAACTCCTCTCGGCCATGGGGATCCAACCCGACGCAGACGACCGCGTCGCTCCGTCACCCAGCACCCCCCTCCACTCCGGCGACACCGTGAGGTTCGCCCGCGTCACGGTCGCGACCCTTCTGCAGCGGATCGCAATCCCCGCGCCGGTGCACTCCAGCCCGACGGACAACCTGCGGGTGGGCACCTACCGGATCGTCTCGCCGGCGATCGACGGCGAGGCGCTCCTCACCGAGCGGGTGACCCGCGTCAACGGAAAGATCAGGAACCGCGACACGCTCAGCCGCTGGGTCACCGCCGAGCCCATCGCCGGGGTGCGGCTGGTGGGCACCCTGCTCGCCGCGCCGCCGCCCCCATCGACCGGGACGCACTCACAGACCGGCGTGGCGACCTGGTATCACACCCCCTGGTCGGGGCTGACGGCCGCGCACCTGACGCTGCCCTTCGGGACCCGGGTCACCGTCACCGACCTCGACTCCGGCCGGAGTGTGGTCGTGGTGATCAACGATCGTGGACCCTACGGAGATAGCGCACGGATCATCGACCTCTCGCCCGCCGCCTTCGAGGCGCTCGGACACTCGCTCAGCCGCGGCGTCCTCAACGTCCGCATCACCTGGTGACCCACCGGCGGGCGTGACGCCCCCTGGGGCCGCCGAGACCCGGGCCCTCGCCGCTCGCCACGGAATCCGTCCGAGCCGCGCGCTCGGACAGCATTTCCTCGTCGACCCGAACCTCGCCCGGGCGATCGCCGCCGACGCGGGCGTCGGAACGGGTGATCGCGTGATCGAGATCGGGGCGGGGTTCGGCTCGCTGACCGTGGCGCTCGCGGAGCGCGGAGCCGACGTGCTCGCAATCGAGCTGGACCGCGCGCTCATCCCGGCGCTCGAGGAGGTCGTCGGCGCATCGGCCCGGGTCCGGGTCCTTCGCGCCGACGCGACGACGCTCGAGTGGGATCGCGTGCTCGACGGCGCCGCCGCGTGGGTGCTCTGCGCCAACCTGCCGTACAACGTCGCCACGCCGCTGGTGCTCCACATCCTGGATCACGTGCCGGCGATCACGCGGCTCGTCGTGATGGTCCAGCACGAACTGGGGGAGCGGCTCCTTGCGGCACCGGGAGAGGCCGGATACGGGCCGGCGGCACTCCACGTCGCCTATCGGACCGCGGGCTCGCTCGTGCGTCGGGTGCCGCCGACGGTGTTCTGGCCCCGGCCAAACGTCGAATCGGTCGTGCTGCGGCTCGAGCGCCGGGGCCGGCCCGCCGTCGAGGTCGGCGAGGCCTCGCTGTGGCGCGTCGTCGAGGCCGGGTTCGCCGAGCGCCGAAAGACCATGCGCAGCGCCCTTCGCCGGGCCGGCATCGAGCCCGAAGCGGTGGGAGCCGTGCTCGCGTCGGCCGGTATCGACCCGTCGGCCCGGGCGGAGGATCTCTCGCTCGAGGACTTCGCACGGCTCGCCAACGCCGCTGCGGTCTGAGCCGGCGGTACCCTCCCCGCGATGCCGGACACCGTCTCGACCGGAGAGATCGTTCGCAAGGCCCACGCGAAGCTGAACGTGTTTCTGCGCGTGATCGGCCGCCGGCCCGACGGGTACCACGACATCGAGACGCTGGTGATCCCGCTCTCCCTTCACGACGTCGTCACCGTGCGCGAGGCCGGCGATCTCGCGGTCCGCTTCGACGAAGCGGCGCCCGGCGATCTGCCCGGCCCCGGAGAGAACCTGGCGCTCGCGGCCGCACTGGCGCTCCGCGACGCGGCGGCCCCCGGGCGCGGCGCGGAGATCTCCATCGACAAGCGAATCCCCATCGCCGCCGGGCTGGGCGGCGGCAGCGCGGACGCCGCCGCGGTGCTCATCGCGCTGAACGAGCTCTGGGGATGCGGCCTCGATGACCCGGCGCTCGCCTCGATCGGCTCCGCCATCGGCTCGGACGTCCCGGCCATGCTCGCCGGTGGTCCCGTCCTGGCGAGTGGCCGCGGCGAGGTGCTCGTCCCCGTCCACACACCCCCGACCACGTGGGTGTTGAAGCCGTTCGATTTCGGCGTGCGGGCGGCCGACGCCTACGGGTGGTGGGACGAAGCCGGCGGCACCACCGGCCCGGACCCCGGGGTCCTGATCGCCTCGCTCGAGATCGGCAACGTGGAGTTGGTGGGCGACGCGATCTTCGACGACCTTCAGGGGCCGGTCGCCGAGCGCCACCCCGCGGTCGGGGAGGCCGTCGACGCGCTCCGCGCCGCAGGCGCCGAAGGAGCGGTCATGTCCGGAAGCGGACCGACCGTGGTCGCGCTCGCGCGGACCGCGAACGCCGCTGCCGTGGCGGCCGCCGTCCCCGGCGCGTTCGTCGTGACCGGGTCGCCGGGGAGCGGCGTGGGATGATGCGGCGGTCCGGGGTCGTCTAACGGCAAGACACGGGCCTTTGGAGCCTGGAATGGAGGTTCGACTCCTCCCCCCGGAGCCCCAGGGGCTCCGACTGCCTTGGCCCCCGGAGCCCCAGGGGCTCCGACTGCCTTGGCCCCCGGAGCCCCAGGGGCTCCGACTGCCTTGGCCCCCGGAGCCCCGAAGCGCTCCCCGTCAGGTTGTCACCCCGGTGCCGATGCCGCAGGATGAGGTTCCCTCGAGCCCGAGGAAGCGGTGGCCGAGACGAAGAAAACCGCCCGACGCCCGCGTTCGACTGCGCTCGTGGTGATGGCGGCAGGACAGGGCAAGCGGCTCAAGTCGTCGAGCCCGAAGGTCTTGCATCCGATCTGCGGGCGGCCCGCGCTGTGGCACGCATTGCAGACGGGGCTCGCCGCCAAGCCGGCTCGGATCGTGGTGGTGGTCGGTCTCGGCGCCGACGACGTGCGGGCTGCCGTCGAGTCCTGGAACCTGCAACCCAAGCCGGTCTTCGTCGAGCAGCCGAAGCAGCTGGGGACGGGCCACGCGGTTCTCGTCGCCGAACGCGCGGTCGGGCGCGTGGACGACGTTCTCGTTGCCAACGGTGACTTCGATCCCGTCTCGCCCGACGACGTGCGGCGGCTCCTCCGGCTCCATCGGCGCACCGGCAGTGCGGCGTCGGTGCTCACGACCGAGTTGGATCAGCCCGGGCGATACGCGCGGGTGCTGCGCTCGGGCCCCCGCATCGAGCGGGTGATCGAGGACGCGACGTCGGCCGCCGAGCGCGCCATCCACGAGGTGGCGACCAACTGGATCGCGTTTCGCCGCGACGACCTCTACCGGACGCTGCCGCTCGTCGGCCGGGACAACCGGCAGGGCGAGCACTACATCAACGACGTCTATCCGATCCTGATCGACAAGGGCGAGTTGGTCTCCGCCCTGCTCGTCGATACCGGCGGCGCGCTCGGCGTCAACTCACGAAGCGGCCTCGCGGCGCTCGAACGCGTGATCCGCGACCGCGTCAACGCCCGGCACCTGGCGAACGGGGTCACGCTCGTCGATCCGTCGACGACCTACATCGACGTGGACGTCCGGATCGGCCGCGACGCCGTCATCCGCCCGGCTACGTTCCTCGAGGGCGAGACGCGTATCGGCGCCGGCTGCCGGATCGGTCCGTCCACGCGGATCGTGGACTCGCGGGTCGGCAACGGCTCGGAGATCACGTTCGCGGTGGTCGAGAGCTCGCAGATCGGCCGTGACGTGGAAGTGGGCCCGTTCGCCCGTTTGCGTCCCGGAACGGTGCTCGAGGACCGGTCGCGCATCGGCAACTTCGTCGAGGTGAAGGCCAGCCGGGTCGGCCGCGGGTCGAAGGCCAAGCACCTCACGTACCTCGGCAACGCGGAGATCGGCCCGAACGTCAACGTCGGGGCGGGCACGGTGGTCGTCAACTACGACGGCTACGAGAAACACACGACCGTGATCGAGGAGGGAGCCAGGATCGGGTCCGATACGATGCTGGTGGCGCCGGTCCGAGTGGGCAAAGATGCGACGACGGGCGCCGGCTCGGTCATCACTCGCGACGTCCCGGCCGGCGCGCTCGCCGTCGAGCGGACCGAGCAACGGACCGTGGAGGGATATCGCAAGCGCAAAGACCGGCAACGATCGGGCACGAAGAGACACCGATAGCGGGGGGAGCGGCGTGGAGATCATCACGAAGAAACGGATGATGCTGTTCACCGGCACCATCCACCCGGCCCTTGCCAACGAGATCGCCGACTGCATGGGCATCCCGGTAAGCGAGTCCCAGCTTCGCCGGTTCGCATCGGGAGAGATCTACTTCCGGGCCGAGGAGAGCGCGCGGGGCGCCGACTGCTTCGTCGTCCAGACGCACTACGACCCCGTCAACGAGGCGATCATGGAACAGCTGGTCATGATCGACGCGCTGAAACGCGCCTCGGCCAAACGCATCACCGCGGTGATCCCGTACTACGGCTACTCGCGGCAGGACCACAAGGCCCTCGCCCGCGAACCGATCAGCGCGAAGCTCGTGGCCGACCTGCTGTCGAAGGCGGGCGCCGACCGGATCGTCTCGGTCGACCTGCACAGCGGCCAGATCCAGGGATACAGCGACGGCCCCTTCGACCACCTGACGGCGCTGCCGGTCCTGGCGAACTACCTCAAGAACGAGCTGAAGGTCGACGGCGACCTCGTCGTCGTCGCCCCCGACGCCGGGCGGATCAAGACGGCCGAGAAGCTCCGCAAGATCGTCCACGCCGACCTCGTCTTCCTCTACAAGCGCCGGTCCCGGACCGAGGCGCACAAGATCGAGGAGATGACGGTCGTCGGCGAAGTCGACGGACGGCCCTGCGTGCTGATCGACGACATGATCGACACGGCGGGGACGGTCGCAAAGGGAGCGCAGGCGCTTGCGGCCCAGGGCGCCGGACCGATCTACGCGGCGGCGACGCACCCCATCTTCAGCGGCAAGGCGCGCCAGCTCCTGGAAGAGGCCCCGATCGAGCAGGTGGTCGTGACGAACACGGTGCCGATCCCAGAGGAGCGGTCCTTCCAGAACCTCAAGGTGCTCTCGATCGCCCCGCTCATCGCGAGCGCGTTGCGGGCGGTCTTCGAGGACAGCTCGGTGAGCGAGATCTTCGGCGGCGACAACCAGGTCTAGGCCGGGCTGCCGGGCGCGCCGGTATGATCTGCCCCCATGGAAACCGCGCTCGTCGCCGAGCTTCGCACCGATACCGGCTCCGCCGCCTCACGGCGGTTGCGCGCCGACGGCCGCGTGCCCGCCGTGCTGTACGGACACGGCATGGACCCGCTGGCCATCTCGGTCTCGACCCAGGACCTGCTCCACCTGTTCCATCGCGCCGGTGGGACGAACGCCCTCGTGGACCTGCAGGTCGGCGGGAAAGGTCACCTCGCGATCCCTCGTGAGGTCCAGCGCGACCACATCCACAGCCGGTTCGTCCACGTCGACTTTCTCGCCGTCAACCGCGACGAGCGCATCACCGTGAACGTGGAGGTCCGCGAGATCGGGGCGAGCGTCGGCGTCAAGGCCGGCGGGGTCGTCGAGCATCACCTTCGCGAGGTCCAGGTCGAGTGTCTTCCGGGCAACGCCCCCGAGATCCTCGAGGTGGACATCACCGATCTGGAGATCGGCGACATGCTCCATGTCTCCGACGTCCCCGTGCCCGAGGGCGTCGCGATCCTCACCGATGCCACGACCCCGATCATCTCGATCATCACGCCCGCTGCGCTTCGCACCGAGGCCGATCTCACGCTGCCCGGCGAGGCGCCCATCGAGGTCGAGGTGCCCACGGAGGAGGCCGAAGAGGCCGCCGCCGGCGAGGAGGGCGTGCCCGCCGAGGGTGCGCCGCCCGAGGAGGGCGGCGGGGACTAACCGTGACTTGGCTCGTCGCCGGTCTCGGGAACCCGGACGACCGATACGCGAGGACCCGCCACAACCTCGGCGTGATGGTGGTCGAGGAGCTCACGCGGGACGCCGGAGGCCGTCTTCGCTCGGTTCGGTTCGTTCCCGTCGAGGCGGCCGAGATCCGGATCGGCGACGAGCAGGTGCTGCTCGCGCGCTCCCGTCGCTACATGAACGAGTCCGGGCCCTCCTTCGCCCAGTTCGCCTCCAAGCGCCGTGTGAACCCGGACCACGTGATCGCCGTCCACGATGAGCTCGACCTGCCGGTCGGGACCATCCGCGTGAAGGTGGGCGGGAGCACCGCCGGCCACCAGGGCCTCAGATCGCTCCAGGGGGCGCTGCGAACGCCGGACTTTTACCGGGTTCGGCTGGGCATCGGCCGCCCGCCCGGTCGCCAGGACCCGGCTGATTTCGTCCTCGAGCCCCTGCCGGCCCGGATGCAAGCCGACGTCGCAATTCTCGTGGGCGAAGGCGCCGAGGCGGTGCGCTGCCTGGTCGAGAGCGGACTGGCCGCCGCCCAGGACCGTTTCAACCGTCGACCGTCGGGGGACTGAGACCTTCGCCACCTGCGGGACCGAGGGCGATTCCCGCCAGCGAACCACGGACTTGCTGCCTACTCACCATCGGGTACCGGGGGGCGGGACCCCGGCCGTATGCCATCCGCATCCCCCGAACGGCAATCGCGACCGTCGGCCGATGTCCCGAGGGCGCTTCGCCGCCGATGATGCTTGAGACAGAGGAGGTACTCGGATGCGGGAAACGCTCAGCACGAAGTGGCGACCGGCCCTCCACACGGCCTCCATGCCCATAAGGATGTTCGCTGCGGGGGCCAAGTGGAAGCCCCGGTGACAAGCGTTCGGCTCAACGACCTGTACGAACTGACCGAAAGGAGATCAAAGATGCGAATCCGCAGCACGATCTACGCACTCGCTTCGCTCGCGGCCCTGGCAATGGCCATCGGCGCCGGCTGGAAGCCTCGCTGATCGACCGGTTGCAAGGGGGCCCTCGGCCGACCCTTCGGGATCGTCCGGGGGCTTCGTGATGCCGGGGCCCGGGTGATGACCAGGGGGCCCCTCGGATCCCCCCGACGGTCCTCAAGGTTGTCGGCCGATGTGTCGACGACCTTCTTCGAGGGGTCGTTTCGACCGCAGCGCTCGCCACGGTGATTCCCGCCGCGGGCGCACGGTGGAAACCGCACCGGCGATGAGAACTCGAACCATCGGCTGAACGAATCGGCTGCACCAACGGCCGAACGATTGCATCGAGGAAGGAGCACCGTGCGACTCCGCAGAACGCTCTACGCGCTCGTTTCACTGGCTGCCTTGGCGATCGCCATCGGCGCCGGCTGGAAGCCTCGCTGACCAGCCCGGCTGCAACGGGCCCCGGCCGACCCCCGATGGGGGGAGAACCGGGGCCCTCGTGCTTGTGCCACCCGGGAAGCCCCGATCACCCCACAATCCGTCCGGCGCAGTTACAGAACCGCGGCCCGGGACCGATACCAACTGTGTGAAGCTCATGGCGCTATGCCTCGTGGCGGCGGCCGCTGCGGGCCTCCTGTGGGGAGGACGTCCGGCCAACCTCGCCCATCTCAAGCTGCGATGGGCTCCCCTTGCCATCATCGGGTTCGGCCTCCAGCTCGGATTCGAACCCTCGGGCATCTTTCCCGGCACGGATCTGTCGTGGCCTCTCGTCGCCCTCCTCACGTCGTTCGTGCTGCTCTTCGTCTTCGTGCTGGCGAACGTCCCCACGACGGGATTCCAGCTGATTCTGGTGGGGGTCCTGCTGAACTTCCTCGTGATCGGGGTGAACGCGGGGATGCCCGTGACCCGGTCGGCCCTCGTGCGCTCGGGTCAGGAGAGCACGCTCGCCGATTTGCGCACGTACACGGCGAAGCACCATCTGGCGGCGCCGGATGAGAAACTCCTGTTCCTGGGCGACGTGATCGCGCTTCCACCGCCTATCGCTCAGGCCGTGAGCATCGGGGACATCTTCACGTATGGCGGCGCCGCCGTTGTGATCGCCGCCGCGATGCGGCGGCGGCCCGACCAGCAGTCGTCTCCCGATGTCCTTGTGGCGGGGGTCGAGCGTGCCGGAACGTAAGCCCCCGACTGTCGGGCACGATCGCCGTTCGAAGATCCGACTGTACGAAGCGGCGGTGACGCTGCCGTTCCTGACGTGGATCGTCACGGAGGTCGTTCGGGACCCGTCGCGGTTCAAGAGCCTGTCGATCCTCGTGTGGGCGGCCGCGATCGCCATCGTCGACCTGATGCCGGTCCCGAGCGCCGCGTCCATGATGTTCAGCCTGAGCTTCCCGCTGGAGCTCTCGGTGGCACTTCTGTACCCGAGCCCGGTGGCCGGACTCATCACGTTCCTCGGAGCCGCCGACAAGCGTGAGCTCCAGCGGACCTTGCCGCCGCTCAAGGCGATGTTCATCCGAAGCCAGATCGCGCTCAGCGTCATCGCGGAAGGGCTCGTGTTCCATTCGATGGCGCAGATCACGCCGCATCTGTCGGAGTGGTACGTCCTCGGGCCCGCCGTCACACTTGCCGCCGTGGCCGGCTACTCGGTCAACGTGTTCCTGGTCGCGACCTACGCGCACCTGCAGACGGCCAAGCGCGTGCTGCGGCTGCTCCGGGAGATGCACGTCGGCGTCTTCGGTGAGTTCGTCCTTTCCTACGTCGGTCTTGCCATGTTCTCCGTGCTGGTCGCGATCTCGACCGATCGGTTGGGCCTCTGGGCGATCGTGGTGTTCGTTGCTCCGCTGGCGTTTGCGCGGCAGATGTTCCGGCGCACGCACTCGCTCCAGGAGGCGACCAACGAGCTCGAGGTCAAGCAGAAGGAGAACGAATACCAGGCGCTGCACGACTCCCTCACGGGGCTGCCGAACCGCGTGCTCTTCCAGACCAGGCTTGCCGAGTCGATCGAGCACGCGCGCGCCGCCGGCTCCCGGTTGGCGGTGATGCTCATGGACCTGGACCACTTCAAGGAGATCAACGACACGCTCGGGCACCACTTCGGCGACATGCTGCTGAGAGAGATCGGACCGAGGCTCTCGACGGTGCTCCGCGACGACGACATGATGGCCCGCCTCGGAGGAGACGAGTTCGGCATCGTGCTGCCCGACATCGCCGACGAGGGCGTCGCGATGACCATCGCGCACCGGCTGCTCGACCGGCTCGAGCAGCCGGTGACGGTGGAGGGACTCGCGTTGGACGTCGCCGGCTCGGTCGGCATCGCGGTGTTCCCGAGGCACAGCAACGACGCCGATACGCTGCTCCGCCGCGCCGACGTGGCGATGTATGCGGCCAAGGAGGCCGGCGCCGGCTGCGAGATGTACGACCCGACGATGGACGAGCACAGCCCGCATCGGCTGACGTTGATCAGCCAGGTCCGCCCCGCGCTCGAGAACAACGAGTTCGTCATGTACTTCCAGCCCAAAGTTCGCCTGACGGACGGCCGTGTCGCCGGCGCTGAGGCGCTGATCCGGTGGGAGCATCCCGAGCGCGGACTCATCCCGCCGGACGAGTTCGTTCCGCTGGTCGAGAAGACCGTGCTGCTGCGGCCGCTGCGCAACTACGTCATGGAGGCGGTCCTGCGGCAATGGCGCACCTGGGCGGACGCGGGCTACCGGCTTCCGATCGCGATCAACCTGTCCCCGCGGAGCCTGCTCGACCTCGAGCTGCCCGAACGCGTGGCCGAGGAGCTGCATCGCTGGCGCGTGCCCCCCGAGTTCATCCGGCTCGAGCTGACCGAGAGCTTTCTGATGGCCGAGTCCGGGCGGTCCCTCTCCGTGCTCGAACGCCTGTCTCGCGTCGGCGTCGGGCTCTCGATCGACGACTTCGGAACCGGGTACTCGTCGCTGAGCCACCTCAAGCGGCTGCCGATCCAGGAGATCAAGATCGACCGCTCGTTCGTGATGCACATGCGCGAAGACGCGAACGACTTCATGATCGTGCGCGCCACCGTGGAGCTTGGGCGAAACCTCGGTCTTCGGACCGTGGCCGAAGGCGTCGAGGACGCGGCAACGTTCGACAAGCTGGCCGAGATGGGCTGCGACGAGGCCCAGGGCTACTACGTGAGCCGTCCCCTTCCGCCCGACGAGTTCACCCGATGGCTCATGGTCAGAGGACCCGAGGCCTTCTCCGAGGCCGCCCACTCCGTCGAGCGCGAGCAAGCGCCGACCCGCGTTCGCGTCGTCTAGCGCGTCGCTCGGGCCCGCTAGAATCCCCTCCGGTATGCCCCGTCGCGTCGCGGCCGGGGCTGTTCGTGTTGTCCCGGAGGCCGAACTGAGTCTGGACGAAGCCCTCGCGGCGGTGATCGCATCGGAGCCGTTCGAACGGCTCCTTGCCTCGCGCGAGCGGCCCATCCATGCGCGCGCCGACGCCGGCGCCGATCTGGTGGTGGCCGCGATCGCCGCCGCGCTCGGGGCCCCCGTCCTCGCGATCGCGCCCGGACCCCGGGAGGCGGAGGCTCTCGTATCGGGCGCCGGCGCCTATCTCGGCGGGCGGGCCGCGCTCCTGCCGGCATGGGAGGCGCTGCCGTACGAGGGGATCGCGCCGTCTCCCGACGTCGCCGCCCGCCGGGCCTCGAGCCTCCGCGAGCTGCGCGAGGCCGCAGGCGAAGCAGGCGGCGAGTCGCCGTTCGTGCTTGTCGCGCCGGTGCTGGCGGCTCTTCACGAGATCGTGCCGACGCTCGGCACCACGTCGCGGATTCATCTGGCCGCCGGTCTCGAGCTGCCGCCCGACGAGGTGGCGGAGCGGCTGGTCCAGATCGGCTACCAGCGAGCCGACGTGGTGGAGCATCGCGGCGAGTTCGCCGTGCGCGGCGGCGTCCTGGACGTCTTCCCCGGCACGGCCCGGCGGCCCGTCCGGCTCGAGTATGTGGGTGACGAGATCGAGTCGTTGCGAGAGTTCCAGCCGTCCACGCAGCTCTCGACCGGTCCCTCCTCCGCCGTCGAGATTCCGCCGGTGCGCGAGCTGGTCGCCGACGACGCCGCCCGGCGGCGAGCCGCCGAGGCTGCGCCCGGCGTCCCGGAACGATTCCGCGACGACCTGGAGCGGTTCGCCGCCGGGCTGCACCTGGAGGCGGCCGACGGGCTCGCTCCGTTCGTGTTCGACGCCATGCCGACGGCCGCCGAGCTGCTGCCGCCCGGTTCGTGGGTCGTCCTGACCCAGTCCCGGCGGACGATCGACCGGGCCGCACAGGCATACGAAGAGGCCGAGGCGCTCGCCGACGCCACGGATTGGCCCGCCGACCGGCGGGCGGTCCGTTCGCTCGAGGCGGCACTTTCCGGGCGGGTCCGGCTCGATCTGAGCGAGTTCACGGAAGGGATCGATCTGGGCCTGCGGACCTGGGGGACGGCGCAGGGCAACGCCGCGGAGGTCGCCGCGCGGCTGGCCCAGCTTCCCGGGTACCGCCGGTTGCTGGTGGCGCAGGGTCGGGGCGCGCTGGAACGCGCGAACGAGGTGCTCGAAGGAATACCGGGCGTCGAGTCGGTCGAGGCGCCGCTCGAGCACGGAGTGGTCTTCGAGGCCGGCGCGCTCGCCATCGTCACCGAGGAGGACCTGTTCGGGTCCCGGCGGCACACGCGCGACGCCCCGAGGTTCGTCCGCCGCCGCGCCGATGCGGTTCTCGAGGAGCTCGAGCCCGGCGACCTCGCCGTTCACCGGGTGCACGGCGTCGGCCGGTATTCGGGCATCACCCACCGCTCGATCGCCGGGGCGGAGCGCGACTACCTCGTGATGGAGTACGCGCAGGGCGACCGGCTCTTCGTGCCGAGCGACCAGGTCGGGATGGTCGCCAAGTACCTGGGCGGCGAGACGCCGCGGCTGCACCGCCTCGGCGGATCCGACTGGACGAAGGCGACGGCCAAGGTCCGGCGCGCGGTGCGCGACATGGCCGGCGAGCTCGTGCGTCTGTACACGGTGCGGATGCAGGTTGCCGGTCATCCGTTCGGACCCGACACCCCTTGGCAGCGCGAGCTGGAGGACGCCTTCCCCTTCGAGGAGACGCCCGATCAGCTTCGCGTGATCGACGAGGTCAAGGCCGACATGGAATCCGAGCGGCCGATGGACCGATTGCTCTGCGGCGACGTCGGGTTCGGCAAGACCGAGGTCGCGATCCGGGCCGCGTTCAAGGCGGTCATGGACGGCAAGCAGGTCGCGGTGCTCGCACCGACGACGCTCCTGGCCGAACAGCACTTCATCACCTTCACCGAGCGGTTTGCGCCCTACCCGGTCACTGTGCGGATGCTGAGCCGCTTCGTCAGCCCCGTGGAACAGCGCAAGGTCGCGGCCGAGGTCGCGGCCGGCAAGGTCGACGTGGTCATTGGAACCCACCGGCTGCTGGGCGCCGACGTGAGGTTCAAGGATCTGGGGCTCGTGGTGGTCGACGAGGAACACCGCTTCGGGGTCGCGCACAAGGAACGGCTGACGACGATGCGCGCGCAAGTGGACGTCCTTACGCTGACCGCGACGCCCATCCCACGAACGCTCGAGATGGCGTTGTCCGGGATCCGCCACATGTCGACGATCGACACGCCGCCCGAAGACCGCCAGCCGGTGCTGACCTATGTGGGGGAGTTCGACGAGGGGCTGGCGGTGGGCGCCGTCCGGCGCGAGCTCCTTCGAGAGGGTCAGGTGTTCTGGGTCCACAACCGGGTGGCGACGATCGATCGGGAGGCGGCCCGGCTTCAGCACCTGCTGCCGGAAGCGCGAATCGTGGTCGCGCACGGACGGATGGACGACGAGATGCTCGAGGCGCAGATGATCCGTTTCTGGGACCACGACGCCGACATCCTCGTGTCGACCGTCATCATCGAGAGCGGGCTCGACGTGCCGACGGCGAACACGCTGGTGGTCGATCGAGCGGACCTGCTGGGGCTCGCGCAGATGTACCAGCTTCGTGGTCGCGTGGGGCGCAGCAGCGAGCGGGCGTTCGCCTATTTCTTCTTCCCGCGCCATCGCGAGATGACGGAGGAGTCGCACGAGCGGCTCGCGACGATCGCGGCCCACCAGGCGCTCGGTTCAGGATCGAAGATCGCGATGCGCGACCTCGAGATCCGCGGCGCCGGGAACCTGCTGGGCGCCGAGCAGCATGGGCACATCGCCGCCGTGGGCTTCGACGCGTACGCCCGAATCCTGCGAGAGGAGGTATCGGAGCTGCAGGGCACACCGATCCCCGAGGAGAAGGAGCTCCGGATCGACCTGCCGGTAAAGGCGTTCGTCCCGCCGGGCTGGGTCTCCCAGGAGGCCCTGCGGTTGGAGCTGTACCGGAGGATCTCGCTCGCGGGCGATCACGAGACCCTCGAGGCGATGCGATCGGACACCGTCGACCGATACGGACCGCTCCCACCCGAGGTCCAGACGCTGTTCGCCGTCGCCTCGCTGCGGTTGGCCGCCCGTAGCGCCGGGGTCGAGGAGATCTCGACCTGGCGGGACCAGGTGCGGCTCACCCCCGTCGCGCTCCCCGAGACGCTGCGGCTGGACCTCGCGGAGCGCATCGAGGGCGCGAGCTTCCACGAGGCCCGGCGCACGCTGAACCTCGTCCCGTCCCGCGGCCGCGCCGGCGCGGACCTCGTTGCCTGGGTCGAGGAGATGCTCGGGCGCGCGATCGGGGCGACGCTTCGGGTCGCGTCAGGGGCCCACGCCGGTCGCTCGCCCGACCCATAGACTGGTCGGCCGTGTCCCTGCCTCGACGATTGCGCCGCTGCCTGCGCGCCGCGCCCATCCTGGCCGTTGTCTTCTTCGTCGCGTGCGACGCTGCGTCTCCGCCGGCCGCCCGAATCGGCGACGCCCGGATCACCGACCAGCAGGTCGCGCTCGAGACCACGTGGCTCGGCTTTCTCGCCGACTTGAGCGGGCTGAAGTGCGGCGACAATGCGACCGGGGGAGAAACCCAGGCCGCCTCGTGCAGCCGCATCGCGCTCACCAGACTCGTCCAGCGCCAGCTGTTCCGCGCCGCTCCCGGAGCCGGCACCACGATCCAGCCGTCCGCAGCCGCGGACCTGATCTCCAGGATCGACGGACGGCTCGGGCAGGAACAGACCGACAAGCAGCTTGCCGACGCCGGGATGGATCGGGCCGATCTCAACGCGCTGGTGACGGCGCTCCTTCAGGACCAGGCATCGAGGCGCGCCGTCGCCGAGGAGGAGCTCGGTACCGACGGGCTCCAACAGCTCTACGAGCAGCACTTGCCGGACGCGACGACCGTCGACGCGGAGCACATCCTCGTGGCGACCGAGGCCGAGGCGGAGCACGTCTATGAGCTGGCGACGGCCCCGGGCGCAACCGCGGCCACCTTTCATGGCCTCGCGGCGCAGTTCTCGACGGACGCGACGACGAAGGACAAGGGCGGTGCGCTCGGCTCGGCGGCCGCTTCGACGTACGAGGCTCCGTTCGCCTCGGCGGTCGTGGCGCTCGAGCCCGGGCAGATCTCGAAACCCGTCCAGACATCGCTCGGATGGCACGTGATCCGGCTGATCTCCAAGCAGGTCCAACCCATCGACGCCGTGAAGGATCAGCTCCTCGATTCGTCGTCCGACATCGTCATGACCTGGCTTCAAGACGAGGCGAAACGAGAGGGCGTGGTGGTGAACCCGAGGTTCGGCCGCTTCAATCCCCAGACGGTCAGCATCGTTCGCATCTCCAGCACGAACGCGAGCGTCTTGCCCACGGCGAGCCCGTCGCCGGCAGCCTGATGCAGCCGGGCGGGGGGACCCCCGACGAGCTGCGGGACGTGCTCCCGCCGGGGCCCGTTCCGTCTTCGCGCGGCGGCGACGCGGTCCTTGACCTCATCAAGATCCAGGCGAGGCTCCGCGCGGACGACGGCTGCCCGTGGGACCGGGAGCAGACGCACCGCTCGCTCGCCCGCCATCTGCTGGAGGAGACCCACGAGGTCCTCGAGGCGATCGACTCCGGCGACTCGGACGCGATCCGAGATGAGCTCGGCGACGTCCTGCTTCAGGTCACCTTTCACGCCCAGATCGCGGCCGACGAGGGCCGCTGGGATGTGGACGACGTCGCGGACGGGCTCGTCCGCAAGCTGGTTCACCGCCACCCGCATGTCTTCGGCGACGTGAAGGTCGACGGAGCCGACGAGGTGCTCGCCAACTGGGAGCAGATCAAAGCCGCGGAGCGGCAGCACCACGGGCTCGACGACGAGATTCCCGCGACGCTCCCCGCGCTCGCTCGCGCCGCGAAGGTTCAGCGGCGCGCGGCCGGCTTGAGCCCCGACGCCGGCCGGGATGCGGATGCGGCCCTGGCGGAGCTTCGGTCACGCATCGAGGAGCTCGATCGAGACGCCGGTTCACCGGACGCGGACGAACGGCTCGGGGATGCGCTGTTCGCCGCCGTCGCGCTCGCCCGGTCGCTGGACATCGATCCCGAGGGTGCGCTGCGCCGGGCGACGCGCCGGTTCGCCGACGCCGCTCAGAGCCAATGACGCGCCAGAGCAACCGCTAGGGGGCCCCGCGGGATGCCGCGTGCAACGTCGGGGAACTCTCGGGCGTCCTAGGACGCATGGGTCACGTGGGAACCAAAGATGCACGCCTCACCCAGACCGAGGGCGGCCGGCTCGGCGAGCTGTACGCGCGCCACGCGGCCGACGCGATCCGGCTCGCCTACTTGCTGACCGGCGACCGGCTGCTGGCCGAGGACCTGGTCCAGGACGCCTTCGTCAGGATGGCGGGGCGGCTGGTTCACCTCAGGGATCCGGATGCGTTCGATTCGTACCTTCGCCGCACGGTCGTCAACATGGCCAACTCGCATTTCCGCCGGAAACGCGTGGAGCGGGCCTATCTGCGACGAACCGCCGCGGAGCCGGCGGCGTCCACGGGATCGCCCGACACCGATCGGCGCGACGAGCTCTGGAAGGACCTCCAGCGGCTGCCGGCCCGTCAACGGATCGCCATCGTGCTGCGGATCTACGAAGACCTGCCGGAGCAGCGGGTGGCGGAGATTTTGGGATGCCGTCCGGGAACGGTTCGCTCGCTCCTTTCCCGAGGGCTTGCCGAATTGCGGATGCACGTGAGGAGTGAGGACGATGAATGACGATCTGAGCACGCTGGAGCAGCTGCTGCGGGACCGGGCGGCGGAGGTTCCCCAGCGTCAGGAGCTGCCCCGGACCACGATCGCGCGGTCGCGGCGGAGGCTCGTTCGCAACGCGCTGACGTCGGTCGTGGCGGCCGGGGTCCTCGTCGCCGGCGCGTCGGCGGGACTCGCGAACCTCGGCGCGCTGGGCGGCCCGAACAACGTGGTCCCGGGAGGCAGCTCGTCCTCTTCGGTGCTGCCCGCGCAGGGCTCCGCCTGCCAGGCGGCGGACCTTCGGGCGACGGCGGCGCTGGACGGAGCCGCCGGATCGGTGGAGGGCTCGATCGGGTTCACGAACGTCGGCACGACGACCTGCACCCTCACCGGCCGGCCCGCCGTGACGCTCAGCAGCTCGCCGGGCCGCGACCTGTCGCCAATCGTCGAGTCTGCCGCTGCGAGCTGGCAGGCCGACAAGGCGCCGGAGCCCGACGGGTGGCCCATCGTCAGCCTGCGCCCCGGTTCCGCGGCTTCGGTCCGCGTCCGGTGGTCGAACGCCTGCCCGCAGCTTTCGAACCCCGCCCTGTGGCGCGTCGATCTACAGGACGGGAGAGGGACGCTGGAGGTGCTGGGTACCGATGCGACCTTCCCACCGCCGTGCAACGGGCCCGCCGAACCGTCGATCCTCGAGGTCGGGCCGTTCGAGCCGGACACCGGCGGCTAGGCCGGGAGAGCCGTCGTCAGCACATCCGATCGTGATCTGGTTGCCCTCGTGCGGCCTCGCAACCGTGAGGCCCGGGCATCGAGCAAAGGGAGGTACCTCGTGAGACGGACCCACGCGTCATTGATCGCAGGCGTCGCCGCCGCGATCTTCGTCCTGGCCGCTGTGCCCGCGGCGCTGGCCGGTCTTCATTCGCAAAGCGTCGCGACCTGCGCGCGCGGTCAGCTGGGCGTCCGGGACAACGGGATCAACGGGGCAGCCGGCACCATCCACGGCGCATGGGTGTTCACGAATCTCTCGAGCACCGCGTGCAAGCTCTCCGGCTACCCGGACATGCAGCTGTACGGGCGCGCGGGTCGCGCGATCCCGACGAACGTGAAGCACACCATTTCGCCGGGTCCGGCCGCCGTGCGGCTCGCGCCCGGCGCCTCGGCCACGTTCTACTCGAGCTACAACGACGTCGAGTCCGGCGCGCATGCGTGCCCGACGTCGCAGGTTGCGGGGATCACGGCGCCGGGCGGCAGCTCGCCGCTGTACATCCCGGCCCGGCTCCAAGCGTGCCGCGGGATCGTGAACGTCTCGGCGGTTCTCGCCGGCGTTCGGCCCGCCTAGCGTCGCGCTCGTCTCGGGGATCGGGGTCTTCGGGCCCCGGTCCCCGCGTCACGTCTCCTCGGGGCCGATCCGGGCCAAGGCGAACGCGTACACGTCGGTGATCAGCTCGACCATCTGATCCAGCGACTGCCCGATGCCGTGACCGCCGGCGTCGATCCGCAGCAGGATCGGGTTGCCCGACGATGTCGCGGCCTGGAGCCGCGCGGCCATCTTCTTGGCGTGATACGCGTCGACGCGAGGGTCGAACTCGCCGGCGGTCAGGAGCACCGCGGGATACGGCGTGCCATCGACGACCCGGTGATACGGCGAGTAGGCGTAGAGCGCCGCGAAGAAGTCCGGGTCCTCCACGGTGCCGTACTCCGCGACGTTGAAGGCGCCGTTGGGGTGGAGCTCGACCCGCAGCATGTCGAGGACGGGCACCTCGGCGATGACCGCGCGGGCGATGTCCGGGTGCTGGGTCAGCACGGCGCCCATGAGCAGCCCGCCGTTGGAGCCACCCTCGATGGCCAGCCGTCCCACCGTGGTCACCCCCGACGAAACCAGATGACGAGCGCACGCCGCGAAGTCGTCGAAGCAGTTCTGCTTCGTGAGCAGACGGCCGCCGTGGTGCCACTCCTCGCCGTACTCGCCTCCACCACGGATGTTCGCGACCGCGAGCACGGCACCCTGCTCGACCCAGAGCAGACGGCCGGGCACGAACCACGGCTTCATCGAGATGCCGTAGCCGCCGTACGCCGTCAGCATCGTCGGTGCCGGGCCGGCGTCCAGCGTGCCGATCCGCGCGATGAGATTGATCGGTACCTGGGTCCCGTCGTCGGAGGTGGCGAACACCCGCCGGACCTCGATGCCGGAGAAGTCCAGGGGCGTGGCAGTGTCGAGCGCCGTGCGGCGAGGATCGGCCTCGGAGTCGGCGGCCACCCACCACGCGCGAGGAGACACGAACGTCTCCACGGAGTAGGCGACCTCGTCGTTGCCCAGCCGGGTCAGCCCCTCGATGGCACACAGCGGGGGAGTCTCGACGGCCGGGAGCGGTCCGCCGTTGTGGTCGAACGCACGCAGACCGGAACGGCCGCCGTCCATGTCGAGCACCCAGAGTCGCTCGTCGGTCACGGCGAGCCCCTCGATGATGACCGCCGAGGGCGGCACGACGACGGCGGCGTCGGCCACGGTGACGCCGGGGCTCATCGGAAGCCTCAGGATCCGGCCGTGCGGGGCGTCCTTCAGCGAGAGCAGGAAGATCGCATCCGGGCCGAAGCTCGCGCCGACGATCTTGTCGGGGATGTCGGCGAGCATCCACCAGCCGCCGCCGTCCTGGGACCGCACGAAAAGCTGCCACTCGCGGCCGTCGCCCTTCTGGGCCCGGTCCAGCGCCCAGCGGCCGTCCGGCGAGGACGACAGGAAGTTCTCGACGACCCGGTCGTCGGCGAACACCCCTGCGAGGTCCCGGCGGTCATCCGTGGTGCTGCCGATCTCGTGGAACCAGACCTCCTGGAAGAACCCGCCGTCCTCGGAGCGTTCGCCCGGGGCAGGGTGGCGGGTGTACCAGAAGCCGGCCGAGTCGCCGCGCCAGGCCATCGACCCACCGGCGGTCCCGGTGTTGACCCGCGGGATCTGCACGTCGACGACGTCACCGGTCGCAGAGTCGTAGAGGTGGAGCGTGCCGTCCTCGGTGCCGTGCGAGGACAGCGAAACGGCGACCAGCCTCCCGTCGGGTGAGGGGGCGTACCAGTCGATGGTGGTCGCACCGCTCGCGTCGATGTCGTTCGGGTCGACCAGCACGCGTTCCGTGGAGGCGTCGCCCAGGTCGGTCAGGGCGACGAGGAACGGCTGCTGCTTGGGCGGTTGGTACCTGAGCGCGAAGTACGTCGCCCCCGCCCGCTTGGGGCCGGCGTAGGACGTCGAGTCGGCCTTGAGGATCTCTTCGGCCCTGCGCCGGATCTGGTCGTAGCCCGGCAGCGCGCGCAGGTAGGCCACCGTGCGCTCGTTCTGGGCCTTCGTCCACGCCTGGGTCTCCTCCGATTCCGCATCCTCGAGCCAGCGGTAGTCCTCGGTCACCTCGACGCCGTGATAGGTGGTGGTGACGGGCACGCGCTTCGCCTCGAGCGAGTTGAGCTCAGTCATCCGATTTCCCTTGCCTTCCTGCCCATTCGAGCCGTCTTCGAAAGGTCTCGTGCCCGGGGTGGGGATCGAACCCACACGCCCCGAAGGGCCGGCGCTTTTAAGGCGCCTTCGTCTGCCAGTTCCGACACCCGGGCCGGACGGGCTCCGATGCTACCCCCAAGCCCACCCCGGCTCCGGCCGGCCTCAAGGCCGGGGTCCAACCAGCCGATATCCCCAACGTGCGTAGAACTACGCATTGGCGGTGCGGGGAATTCGGGATTTCCCGGCTCGACCCGTCTTCGTAGCTTGTTCATCAGGATTCGACGGAAAAGGCCTGGTGGCGCAGCAGGTTCGATGCCGCGTACGTACGTCGGTCGGATGAAAGGAACACCCGTGAAGTCCCTGAGGTCGAGACGGCGCTTGGAGCAGGAGCGGGGTGCCGCGGCGGTCGAGTTTGCGATCGTCGCCTTCCTGCTGTTCATGCTCGTGTTCGGGATCATCGATTTCGGGTTCGCCTTCTTCACGTGGAACACGACCGCCAACGCCGCCCGTGAAGGTGCCCGCAAGGCGGCCGTCGCCGACAACATCGGCGAGATCGTCGACCGCGTCTACGCCACCTCCGAGGGCCTCGACCCCGACAAGATGAACGTCGTCGTCGAGTGCAGCCCCGCAGGCGGTGCCGGCTACGGACCCTGCGGGTCGCTGAACGAAGACGATCTCATCCGGGTCTCGGTCGACTACCAGTACGACTACATGACTCCCCTTCCCAACATGGTCGGGCTGGGCAGCACGTTGATGGTCCATGCCAGCTCGGAGTCGAGGTACGAAGGCGCATGACGACCAATTCGCCGCGCCCGTCCGCGGGCGTCGTCCGTGGGCGCTTCGACCGGCTGGCGAGGGAAGAGCGCGGTGCCGTCGCGGTCCTTGCGGCGCTTCTCATCGTCGTCCTGATGGCCGCCGTCGCCTTCACGATCGACCTCGGCCGCCTCTATCACGAACGTCAGTCCCTTCAGAACGCGGTGGACTTCGGAGCCCTCGCGGGGGCCCACGAGCTCCCGACGGCCGATGGGGTGACCGCCGACCTCGCCGCGCAAACCGCGGTCCGGGTCACGGTCGACAATCATCCCGAGCTGGATCCGCGCACGGTCGAAACTGCGTTCCAGTGCGTGGTCGGCGATCGCAACGGCGACGGGCAGCCCGACGACGTGGACATCGGAGCCATCTGCGGCAGGCGGGGCGACAGCGCCTGGGCGACCGGCTGGAGGATCAAGGCCGGCAAGGCCTGGCATGCGTGCAACCCGTACGCCGGCGACATGTGCAACACGATCGTCGTCTCGACGCGGCGCTCGATCCCGTACTACTTCGCTCCGGTCATCGGCATCAACACGGGATCGACGGGCGTCGTGAGCGGTGCCTCGTGCCGCGGGGCATGCGGAGGCGTCGGCACACCGCTCGACGTCGTGATGGTCATCGACCGGTCGTCGAGCATGACGCCGACCGACCTCGCGAACGTTAAGAACGCCGCTACCGCTGTGCTCGAGCTCTACGACCCCGAGTCCCAGTACGTGGGCCTTGTCGGCCTTCCCTACGCCGACCAATCGAACCGCTGCAACGTCAATTCGACACAGGTGTACCCGACCAGCGGCTCAAGATGGGACCTTGTCGGCCTCTCGAGCGACTATCGGTTGCAGGATGGAAGCCTCAACAACGGGAGCCAGATCGTCTCTACGATCGCCTGCCTTCAGCGACCCCCGAACGGGATGCAGGTGACGCCTCCGAACAGTGGCCACACCGACCTCGGCGATCCGATGGAGGAAGCGATGAACATGCTCCTTTCCCAGGGGCGCCCGGACGTTCCCGACGCGATCATTTTCATGACGGACGGCGAGGCGAACCAACCGAATGGTCTCCAGCCATGTGGCTACGCGTTCAACAAGGCGAGCTTGGCGAAGTCCCGCGATGTCGAAGTGTTCACGATCGCTTATGGCGTCGCCAACGCCCGATGCACAAACGACACGTCGGGCGGGTACAGCAATGCCTACGCATCGACACTGCTCGCAAACATGGCCACGGACTCGAACGACAACGCACCCGGCGGCTGTGTCGCGTCGGAGAACACGGATCTGGACAACTACTTCTGCGAGTCGGGTTCGGGAGACCTCGAGCCGGCATTCAAACAAGCGGCCGCGCAAGCGATCGGCAATTCGCACCTGCTGGACTTCTGAGCAAGAGCCAGTTTCAGGCTGGAGACCCCATTCACTCAGCTCGGTGATGCCGTCGGCGTGGCCGAAGGGCTCGGTGAAGGCGACGGCACCGCTTTCTGCGTGATCCGGATCGATTCCACGTAGACGTTCTTCGTCGGCGCCCCGTCGCCGCTTGCCGGGACGAGGGCGTTGATCCGCTTCGCGACGTCCAGCCCCTTCACGACCCTGCCGAAGATCGCGTAGTTGGGGGAACCGTCGAGGTTCGTTCCCTGGGGACCCGTGATGACGAAGAACTGGCTTCCGTTCGTGTTCGGTCCCCTGTTGGCCATCGCCACCGTGCCGGGTGTGTAGGTGATCTTCCCGTTCAGCTCGTCATCGAACTGATACCCGGGTCCGCCCTCGGTCGTGCCGAACGGGCTACCGGCTTGAATCAGGTCCGTGCTGGCAACGACACGGCCGAAGCGCATCCCGTCGAAGAACCGCTTGCGAGCGAGGAAGACGAAGGAGTTCACCGTGTCGGGCGCCCGCTTGGCGTTCAGCCGGACGACGATCTCACCACAGGAGGTGCGGATCGTGGCGACGTAGGTCTTCGCGGCGTCGATCCGGTTCGGGGGCGGGCCGGCGTACTGGGGCTTCGGCGCGTCGGCGTCGGCCGGCGCGCTCCCCCCACAGGCCACCTGGCTCGTGGTCGGGGGCGTGGGCGTGACGGTGCCGGTCTGGGTGCCCGGTTTGACCGACGCGCTCGGTCCGGTCGGCGTCGAGGACGCGGCGTTGCCGCCCCCGCCCTTGAAGACGAAGAAGCTGCCGACGAACGAGAGCGCCAGCACCGCGGCGACGGTCGCCGCCCAGAAAGCGATGCGGCGGCGCCGTGCCGCCCGCATCCGCTCCAGCTGCCGCTTCGCGGCATGCTTGGCGAGGTTGCGGTCCCGCGTTCGTCGTCGGCTCTCGGGCATCGGTCGCCAAGGTTAGCGGACGGGCCGCCGCTTTCTCCGAAGTCCAACGAACCCGGCCTCGACCGCCGGTCGGGTCGCCTCAGCCCCCGATCGGCCAGTGGAAGCTCGGGGGTCCCGGGTCGCACAAGACCCGAAGGTCCGCGTGCAAAGCCGAGATCGTCTCTTGCTCGGCTGGGTCCGCGGCGAGATTGTGCAACTCGTAGGGGTCCTGCGCCAGGTCGTAGAGCTCGACCGGATGTGTCTCGTCGAGCCGGTCGTACTCGACCAGCTTCATGCCCTCGGTTCGGAGCGCGCAGTAGCCGGGCACCCGAGTCGAGAGATTCGGTGGGTCCCAGGCCTCGAGCAGCTGAGCCTCTCGCACCTGCGCCGAGCCGTCCCGGAGCCTCGGGAGCAAGCTCGTGCCGTCCTGCGCGACACCCGGAGCGACGCCGGCCGCATCGAGGATCGTGGCCGTGACGTCGAGGTTGGCGTACGCAAGCGCCGGATCGACGACGCCCGTCCGCAGGCCGCCGTCATCCCACCGGACGATCAGCGGCACTCGCACGGACTCCTCGTACGGGACCCGTTTGATGTTCCACCGGTGCTCCCCGAAGAGGAGCCCGTTGTCGCTCGTGAAGACCAGCAAGGTGTTCTCCAGTCGCCCCGTTGCCGCAAGCGCGCCGAGGATGGTGCTGACCGACTCGTCCACGGCGAGGAGCGTGCGGCAAGCGGCACCTGGGTTCGTGATTCCCAATCGCTTGGACTTCGAGGCGCCCATCGGCGTCGACGAAAGGTAGGAGGGCTGGCCGGCGGTCTTGACGTTGAACGACGGTTCCGCCGTTGTCGTCACGCCGGCGCACCGTGGATCGTTCGCGTGACGCGGCGCGGGGATCCAGGGAGCGTGCGGAGCTCGATAGGCGACGTCCAAGAAGAGCGGCTGGGTCTCGGGCGTGCTGGCGATGAAGTTCGTCGCATCTGCAGTTTGCACGTCTGTCACATAGTCGCCGGGTGCATGGCCGTATGCGCGCTCGACCCCATTCTCCGAGACCTTGTAGTCGAAGTAGCTTCCCCCCAGGGCCGCATTCTCCGTCATGCGATCCTGAACTCGCCAGGCATCCCAGCCTGGTGCGACATATTTGGGGCTGTTGTAGAGATTGAGGAGCTTTCCGATGATGGCCGTCCGATAGCCCACGGCGTGGAGCCAGGTCGCGATCGTGCTGTTGAGCAGCCCCAGCTTCTTGGCGGTTCCGAAGCCGCCGCTCGATCCCGCGTTCGCCCAGATCCCGGTGTGCTGGGAGAGCTGGCCCCGCAGGAACGACGTCCGGCTCGGGCAGCAGAGCGGGTCGGGCACGACGGCTTGATCGAACGTGACGCCATTGGCGCCGAGCTCCGACTGCACCGCGGTCATGAATCGGAGCTGGTCGATCCGCATGTCGTCCGTGAGAAAGACCACCACGTTGGGGCGATCCTCGCTCGCCACCGCGACCGGAGCGGCCGAGAGTGACGCCGCGACGAGACTCAGGGCTACGATCAGGGTCCGTCGCTTCATCCTGCTCCCGAGTCCACGCCGCCCGGCGGGTCCCGGATGGCATATCGGTGTTTTCGTCCTGTACGCCTTGCCGCCACATATCTGGTGGCCGGGCGGACGGGGACCCACATCACTCCGATATCGGGCGTTCGTCCATACGGAAATCGCAGCATGCCCTGGCCCGTTGGTTCGGCAAATCCGGACCAATTTACGCCGGGGTGGTCACCGCCACCTCGTCCCAGACGATGTCGTAGCGGCGGCCCTTCACGTGGTCGCCGATCTCGACCGTGGCGACCCTCGAGGTCCCGAGGTTCTCGGTCCGGTCAAGTCCGGTGACGGTCGCACCGTCCAACACGACGCGGACGGAGCCGGATGTACCGGACGTCACGTGCAGTTCGAGCCGGTGCCATCCGGTCGGGAGCGTCGTCGTGCTCGTGTGTTGCTTGCCGGCCACGTCGTTGCGGTAGGCGAGCCGGCCGTTGGGGAGCAGCAGCAGACGCGCGAGGCCGTTGCCGTTCGCACCGAGGATCCGCAGCAGGATGATCGTCGACGACGCGTTGTGCGAGAGCACCCGGATCTGCGCGGCCAGGGCCGCGGATGCTTGCGTGGCGGCCAGCGTCTTCCTCGCGTAGCTCGGCTGCCCCGTGGCCGTGCCTCGCGCCGCCCACGACCCCGCGTGGACGTACGTGCCCTGGACGGTCATCCGCCAGCTCGCGGTCCAGCTCGACATGGTCCCGCTCTCGAACCCGTCGGCGAACAGCGGTCCGGTTCCCGTCCGCTGGATCTGTACGGTGCTCGCGGGCGAGGTGTGCGCGGCCGCGTCGAAGGCGGTCACCGCGTACGTGATCGTCCCGTTCGCCGGGGCCGACGCGTCGACGTACGTGGTGACTGGACCGACCGCCGCGAGCGGCGAGCCGTTGCGTTCGATCGAGTACCCGGCCACGCCGACGTCGTCGGTCGAGGCCGTCCAGGTGAGCCGGACGCCCTGGGCTCCGAGATCGGTCGCTGCGAGGTTGCCCGGTGCCGTCGGCGATTCGGTGTCGGGGGCCGCCGAGATGCGGCAGCTCGCTCCGGCGCACACGCGATCGGCGGCGAGGATGGCCGCAAGCTGCGCGACCGGCGGATCGTTGCCCGGGTTCCCGTCGTTCAGGAGGTTGGTGAGCTGCCAGGGGTCGTTCGCCAGGTCGTAGTACTCGCGATAGGACACGGTCGTCAGGTCGTCGTCGTACCACTCGATGTACTGAGAGGTCGGCGTGAGCGTGGAGGCCCACGACGGCCACTTGGGCGCGTCGGCGCTCCGGTAGTACTCGAGATGCATCCGCGCCCGCGTGAACGGCGACAGCAGGGACGCGCCGTCCATCGGGTGGTTCGCCGGGATGGGGATCCCGGCCGCGTCCATGAACGTGGGGGCCATGTCGAGGCCGGCCACGAGTCGCGGGTCGACGCCGCCCGCGGCGACGTGCCCCGGCCAGCGCAGGTAGAACGGCACCTCGACGGACTCCAGGTAGGGCAGCCGCTTGAGGCCGACGAGCCCGTGCTCGCCCCAGAAGTAGCCGTTGTCGGAGACGAACATGGCGAGTGTGTTCGTCTCACCAAGGGCGGTGAGTCGGGTCATGATCCGGTCGACCATGTCGTCCACGGACATCAGCGTTCGTTGCTGGGCAAGCCGGACCGAGTTGGCGTCGGCCGGGGTGAACGTCGCCGAACGCACCCAGGGTGGCTTGTCGCTCCGGTCCGCCTCGAACAGCGACGGGGGGCCGGTCCAGGGCGGCACGGGATCGTTCGCGTGCACCGCCTCGGGCGTGTACGGCTCGTGGGGAGACTTCGGCGCGAGGTACAAGTACCACGGCGTCGCGTCCTGAGCCTCCCAGGCGTCGAGGCTGTCGACCGCGAAGTCGCCCATCACGTCGGTCTGGTACCGCCCGCCGAGCATGTATGCGTCGCCCAACTTCGACCGGTCGAAGTACGGAGGCGGGGTTCCCTTGGGCCACGTGTTGAGGAACTTTCCCGCAAACCCCGTGTGATAGCCGGCATCCGTGGAGATAGGCCTCGATCGTCGTGCTCTGGTCGAGCGCCTGGACGTCGACCGGGTCTTCGTTCCCGATGACGTGGTGGTTGTGGGCGTACATGCCCGTGATGATCGAGGCCCGCGCCGGACAGCACAGCGGGGTGGTCATCACGCCGTTTGGAAATGTCCGTGCCTCCGTCGGCGAACCACGACGGCCGTCTTGGGCATCGCCGCCAGCCCGTCGATCCGCTGGTCGTCGGTGACGATCACCAGAATGTTCGGGCGGGGTCCATCCGCGGCGCCGAGCGACGCCGAGCGCTGAGGGGAGCACCGAGATGGCCATTGCGGCAGCGGCGCCAAGACACAATCTCGCGCCAAACCGATCGAATCGCCGAATTGGTCTCATGACGACCCTCCCGCTTTCGCTCGATGTCTCTTGCTGAACGAACCTATTTCACCGACACGCGGAGGGGGGGTCGTTCGACCCGGTGTCTAGGGGCCGAGCAGACTCATGGCGAGGCCGTCGAGGATGTCGGTTTCGGACACGAGCGTGGACTCGGCGCCGAACCGGTGCATCGCCTCGATGAGAATGGCCGCCCCCGCAACGATCACGTCGCCGCGGCCGGGCGCCATCATCGGGACGCGCCGAACGCTCGGCATTCGTCATGGCACGAAGCCGCACGGTGACGCGCTCGGCGTCGCGGAGCGTCGAGCCACGTGCGGTGGATCCGCTCGGGGTCGTACCGGTCGAGACCGAGCGCGATCGCCTGGACGGTCGTCGCCGTGCCGGCGACGCTCACGAGCGTCCGTCCCGCGCCGACGACGGCGCCGGCGTCCGCGAGCGCGGTTCGGGTCGCCTCCTCCAGCCGGCGCAGGTCCTCGTCGGACGGCGGGTCGGAGCGGATGCATCGTTCGGTGAGGCGAACCGAGCCGATCTGCATCGAGATCGAGCGGTCCGGCGTGCCGGGCGCGCACCCGAGGACCAGCTCGGTCGAGCCGCCGCCCACGTCGAGCACGAGGAACGGCGCGCCCGCCGGATCGAGTCCACGCGTCGCCCCGAGGAAGGAGAGGGCCGCCTCCTGGCCGCCGTCGATCACCTCCGGGTCGCTCCCCAGGAGCTCCGCTGCCGGCTCGAGGAACGCGCCGCGGTTCCCACCGTCGCGGACGGCGCTGGTCGCCGCCATCCGGATCCGGCCGGCTCCGAGGGCTCGGGCCCGGCGAACGAACCGACCGAGCTCGACGAGCGTTCGAGCGATCGCCTCGGGTTCCAGGAGCCCGGCTCCGGTCGACCCCTTGCCCCAGGCGCGTGATCACCATGTCTCGCGCGAGCTCGGTCGGCTCCGTGGCCGGCAGGAGGGGAGCCTCGACGACGAGCAGCCGGCACGAGCTGGTTCCCTGGTCGATGGCCGCGATCCGGTCCGGCCGCCGCCCGGCGTGCACCGGCTCGATCCGTTCGGCCACCCAGTCGCCGACCGGGTCCTCGCCCCCCGCGAGCCGGTAGGCGTAGTGGGCGTGCAGGCATTTGATGCCCCGTCGCGTTCCGCCGACGCCGCCCCACGCCGCCGCCTCGGGCAGCTCCTCGGCTCGCTCCTCGGCGTATCGACGATGCGCGCCGGCCAGCCCGGCGGCGAAGACCGCATCGGCCTCAGCTCGTTCGTTGAGCTTTGCGATCCATCCCACCGACTCGAGCCGGGAGATGGCCCGAACGGTTTCGGGGCAGCTCAGCCAGAAGGTGGTGGGGAACGGGTCGCCCGCCGCGCCGAGGGGCGCGTTGCGGATCACGAGCGGGTGGACGCCGCCGGCGGTCGAACATCGGGCAACGACGGTGAACGGAGTGGTCGGCTCGCGTCCCAGCTGCGTGCGAACCGCCGCCAGATCGGATGCCCGAAGCTCGCGCTGGACGGTGCGAAGCGGCCGGTCCATCGGCCCCGGGGCCGCTACTTGCGCTTGTGCTCGACGGCCCGCTTGTAGTCCACCAGCCGCTCTTCGGACTGGCGCATGAACTTCTTCAGCATCTGCTCGAACTCGGGGTTCGAGCCGCGCCGGGATCGCTGCGGGGGCGGGTCCTGGAGGGCCTTGACCGACAGGTCGATCTTCCCGTCCTCCTTGATCGCCAGAACCTTGGCCTGCACGACATCTCCCTCGCGGAGGTGGTCGTGCACGTCCTTGACGTAGTTCCGGTCGATCTCGGAGATGTGGACGAGGCCGAGACGTCCGTCCTCCAGCTGCAGGAAGGCGCCGTATGGCGTGATGCGCTGGACCGTGCCGTCGATGACGGCTCCTACCTCGATCTCGGCGATGTTCGTGACCCTTCCTGCCGGTGGTGCGGGCTGTTCCCGCACTTCGGAGCGCCAGTCTGCGGGAAGGGCGACGGCCGCGTCAATGGCGGGGACGGCCCGCTCAGCAGCCGGCCGGCTGGCGGATGCCGTGCTCGGGGACGGTGACGAACGCGATCTCGCCCGGACGGATCATCCCCAGGCATCGGCGGGCGATCTGCTCGAGGGAGGCCGGGTCTCGAAGCTGCCGGATCTGCTCGGCCAGCCGGTCGCTTCGCCGTTCGAGCGCGTGGGCCTGCCGCTGCAGCCCCGCGAGCTGCGACCGCTGGTCGAGATACGAGCGAACCGGCGCCACGGAGAGCACGACCACTCCGAGAACGACGGCGATGAGGACGAGCGCGCGCACGGTGGGCCGGATGCCGGTCGTTCCGAAGTGGGCGGCGGGCGCCGCGGCTCGATCGCTCATCCGGGGACCCCCGATACGAGCGGCCCCGCCCGCGTACCGGGCTTCCTCGCCCAGCTCCTCCTCGATCCGCAGGAGCTGGTTGTACTTGGCCGTTCGTTCGCCGCGGCTGGGCGCGCCGGCCTTGATCTGGCCCGCCCCGGTGGCGACGACGATGTCGGCGATGGTCGCGTCCTCCGTCTCGCCGCTGCGATGGCTGACCACCACGCCGTACCCGCTTCGCCGGGCGAGCTCGACCACGTCGAGCGTCTCGGTGAGCGATCCGATCTGGTTCGGCTTCACGAGCACCGCGGTGGCGGAGCCCTCGCGGACGCCGCGCCGCACGCGATCCGCGTTGGTGCAAAAGAGATCGTCGCCGACGAGCTGTGTCCGCCCCGCCAGCGCGCGAGTCATCTCGGCCCACCCCTCCCAGTCGTCCTCCGCGAGGCCGTCTTCGATCGAGACGATCGGGTACCGGTCGAGGAGATCGGACCAGAACGCGGTCATGTCGGCCGAGGATCGCGCCTCGCCTTCGAGGTGATACCGGCCGTCGCGGAAGAACTCCGACGCGGCCGGATCCATCGCCAGGGCGATCTCGCTGCCGGGCTCGTATCCGGCGGCCTCGATCGCGCGAATCAGATGCTCGAGCGCCTCGGAGCCCCGGTCGATCGCCGGCGCGAATCCCCCTTCGTCGCCGACCGCGGTGGACAGTCCGGCCTCGTGCAGCATCCCGCGAAGCACGTGGAAGGTCTCCGAGCACCAGCGAAGCCCTTCGGAATACGACGCGGCTCCGACGGGCATCAGCATGAACTCCTGGAGCTCCAGCTTGTTGTCGGCGTGCACCCCGCCGTTGATCACGTTGAACATCGGGGTCGGCAGCACGCGCGCCATCGGCCCGCCCAGGTACCGGTAGAGCGGAACCCCGCTCGACTCGGCGGCCGCGCGAGCGACTGCGAGCGACACCCCGAGGATGGCGTTGGCACCGAGCGCCGACTTGTCCGACGTGCCGTCGAGATCGAGCATCGCGGTGTCCACGGCGCGCTGGTCGAGCGCGTCCATGCCCACGACGTGGTCGGCGATCGGGCCGTTGACGTTCGAGACGGCCTGCAGGACGCCGAGCCCGCCGAATCGGGATGCGTCGCCGTCGCGAAGTTCGACGGCCTCGTGCTCCCCGGTGGATGCGCCCGACGGCACGGCGGCGCGGCCGAAGCCTCCGTCGTCGAGCCACACGTCGACCTCGAGTGTGGGATTGCCGCGAGAGTCGAGGATCTCGCGGGCATGGATCGTCTCGAGGGCCGACATGGGGGCACCGATGGTACCGGAGGACCCGTCTCCAGCAGGGATTTCTGGTTGGTGAAGCGGTCAGCCGGCCGGACGCGGACGCTCGACGGAGCCGGGGTCGGTGTTCGCCCCGCACACGAGCACGACCACCCGCTCCTCGGGCGCCGGCCGGTAGGCACCCGAGGCGAGGGCGGCGAACGCGGCCGCCCCACCCGGTTCCGCAACGACCCGGGCCGTCTCCCACAGCGCGAGCTGGGCGTCGCGGATGGCCTCGTCGGACACGAGCACCCGCCGTTCGACGAACCCGGCCTCCACGACGGCGAACGCGATCGAGCCGAGCCGCCGTGTGCCGAGTGAGTCCGCGGCGATCCCACCCACCTCGACGTCGACCGGCGTGCCGGCCTCGATCGCGGCGTGCAGGCATCGGCACCGCTCGGGTTCGACCGCGACGACGCGGACGTCGTTTCGAAACCACGACGCGATCCCGCCGATGAGCCCACCGCCGCCCACCGCGACGAGCACGGTGTCGGCCTCGGGTGACTGCTCCGAGAGCTCGATCCCGATCGTCCCCTGCCCGGCGACGACGGCCGGCTGGTCGAAGGGATGGACGGTGAACGCGCCGGTCTCCGCGGCCCGTTCGCGGCTGGCCGCCGCCGCGTCGTCGTAGTACCCGGGGATCACCCGGACGCTGGCCCCGGTCGCCCGGATCCGCTCGATCTTGGCCTCCGGCGAGGTCCCGGGGACGAAGATCTCCGAGCGGAGCCCGAGCCTCGACGCGGCATGCGCCACGGCCAGCCCGAAGTTCCCGCCGCTCGCCGCGATCACGCCGGCCGGCGCAGAGCCGGCGACGAGGAGGGCGTTGAACGCGCCGCGCGCCTTGAACGACCCGGTGACCTGGTGATGCTCGAGCTTCAGCACGATCGATCCGGTCGCCCCCGACGGGTCTTCGATCGCAAGGACCGGCGTCCTTCTGATGTGGGGGTCGATCCGGTCGCGCGCGGCCTCGATCTCGTCTCGCCCGGGGACCTCCGCCCCGCCGTCGCCGTTCGTCACCGCGACGTCCCCGTCCGGCCCCGCCGCCCCAGCGCCTCGATCAGGTCGGCCGCCCGCTGCTTGCCGTCGCGCGCCCGGATCTCGGCGCCCCGATCGGAAAGACGCCCGCGAAGGGGCTCGTCCGCCAGCAGCCGGTCGATCCCCGCGCGCAGGTCCTCCTCGTCGAAGGCGTAGGTCTCGAACCTGGCGCCGTATCCCGTTTCGTGGATCCGCTGGGCGTTGTCGTACTGGTCCCAGAACAGGGGGAGCACGATCATCGGCTTGCCGAAATGGAGGCTCTCCGTCGTCGTGTTGTTCCCTCCGTGCGTGATGACGAGGTCGACGAGCGGAATGATGCTCGTCTGTGGAAGCCGCGCCGCGCCCCACATGTTGCCGGCCAGCTCGAGCTCGTCGGCGCGTGGTCCCATCGAGACGATGTACCGGTGTCGCGTGCGGCCGAGCACGTCGATCAGCCGCCGCATCAGATCCACGTCGGCGGAGCCGAGCGAGCCGAGCGAGAGGTAGATGAGGCCGCCGCCCGTGCCCGACCGAAGCTCGTCGGGGACCTCGAACGGCTCCTCGGTCTCGCGCACGCTCGACTCGAGGCGATGCCATGACGGACCGAGCGGCCGCGCGCGCCGGTAGTCGACGGCCTCGGGATACAGATACAGGTTCAGATCCGCAGATTCGTGGATGAACTCGAGGTCGGGCAGCGGCGGAGCGCCCTGCTCCCGGACCCAGGCGTCGTAGCTTTCCCACAGCTCCCGATGGGTCCGCTCGTACTCTTCGCGGAAGGGCGCCCAGCCGCCGCGATCGTCCTGCGGATACCCGCTGAACGCCGGCGCCAGATCGGGATCCTTCATCTCGAGCGGATTGCAGCTCATGATCCGAACCCAGGGCGCCGGTGAGGTCATCAGCGCGGGAAAGCTGTTCACGTTGTCCTCCACGACGACGTCGGGCTCGACCCGGTCGAGGATGGAGCGGAGCTGTGGCTCGCAATACTTCGCCCCGTCGATCAGCGAGGCCCATACGGGCCGGATGAAGGTGTCCAGCTGCTCGATGGTCGGCCGCCGGAACTGCGGAGCCGTCTCGGTGATGAAATCGGTCCAGAACTGGCCCGCGTCCTGCTCCTCACCCGAGGGCGCGGTCAGGTCGACCAGATCCTCCTCGAATCCGAGCGGTTCGAGCTTTCCCTTCCACGACGCCTCGGCCGCGAACACCACGCGGTGTCCCCGGTCGGTCAGCACCCGGCCGATGCCGATGCAATTGTTCGTCGGGCCGTAGGCGCTCTCCGGCATGAACACCACGGTCAGTTGGTCGCGTGTCACCGCCGAAGCCTAGAGGACGCGATAGCGTGCGGGCGTGACACCGTCGCGCCGGGAGGCCGTTCGAACGCTCGTCGTGGGTCGCGGCAAGATCGAGCGGCTTCTCGCCCGGCTGCCTCCGAAGGCACGGTCCAGCCCCGGTCTCGGTGGCGGCGCGTGGTCGGCCAAGGATCTCGTGGGTCATCTCGCGTCCTGGGAGGAGAACGCCCTCGACGCACTGGCTGCCTGGGAGCGAGGCGAGCCGGCGCCGCTCGATGTGGCGCTCCGCACGGCCGGCATCAACCAGCTCAATGCGACGTGGGTAGAGGCGCGGGCCTCATGGACGTGGTCGCGCGTGCACCGTCAGGAGGGACGGGTGAACGAGATGCTCCTTCAGGCCATCCGCGCCCTGTCGGAGGAACGCTGGCTCGCGCGGGCGACACCTCGCTCGCGAAGATCGCTCGGCGATCGGCTCGGAGGCATCCTGGGTGGCCCGGCTGGCCCCTTCATGCACGCCGACGCGCACCTGCCCGACCTGCGGGCCCTGGTGGCGTCTGCCACCAAGGCCGCGCGGCCGGGTCGCGTCAGTGGATCGTGATGTTCTTCGTCAGCGAGTTCACCAGGGCCATCGACGGATCGTAGACATCGACGCGAACCTGGTAGTTGCCCGGAGCCAATCCGGCCGACGTCGCGATCGTGGCCGAGAACAGCCGGCTCGTGTCGTCGTATGCCATGCACAGAACCGACCCGCCGCCGGAGAAGGTCACCTTCGCCCGGCAGTCGGTTCCGATGCTCCGACCCTCGGCCTTCGGGATCGCCGCGACCGAATCATCGAAGAGCGCGAGCTCGACCGGGACGTCGTCGCCGGCGGTGTAGGAGTTGCCCGGCTGTGACAGCACCGTCCGGTAGCGGACCGTCGTCACGGCCGACTTCGTCGTGGAGTTGCCGGCCACGTCGGTGGCCGTGCAGGTCACGGTGCGCAGCCCCACGCTTGCCGTGCTGATCGGATCGCAGGTCGGCGCCCCGGCGAGACCCGAGATGTTGTCGCTCGAGGTCGGATTCGCCGAGGCCGACCCGTGCAGATAGACGTTGTCGGGCGCGCCGACGATGAGCGCCGGTGCTTTCTTGTCGATCTTGAGCTGCTTGACGACCGCCGAGCTGGTGTTGCCTTCGGAGTCCGTTGCCGTGCAGGAGATGTTGAGGACTCCGTTCTTTGAGATCCGAAGCCCGGCCGACGCGGTCGAGGTGCCGAGGCCCTGGAGGGAGCGGAGCTTCTGGCTGCCGCAGCTGATCGCCGTGACGGCGCTGCCGCCACGACTGGTGTCGTCCGCGGAGACGGTTCCGGTGATCGGCCCGCTCACGAACCAGCCGGCGGAACCGTCGGGCGTTCCCGAGTTCGGACCGGTGATCACGATCGTTACCGTCGGCGCCTGGGTGTCGTTGCCGCCGCTCAGCCCGATGACGCCGGTCGGCGTCAGGTGATCGTCGGTCGTCCCATCACCGAGTTGACCGGAGTCGTTGGAGCCCCAGCACTCGACCGCGCCGGCGTTCGTGCGCGCGCAGGTGTGCACCTCGCCGGCGCCGAGCCCCGCCACACCGGAGAGCCCTCCGACCGGGCCGGGCACGTCGCTTTCATCCGTCGTTCCGTCGCCGAGCTGTCCCGCCCGGTTGTCGCCCCAGCACGAGACCGTGCCGCCGGTTCGCGCGCAGCTGTGCTCGTCGCCGGCGATGACGGTGTTGACGCCGCTCGAGAGCCCGGAGACGGCGGTCGGCACGTGACGGTCGACCTTCGTGCCGTCGCCGATCTCACCGTGCTGGTTCCAGCCCCAGCACATGGCCGCCCCGGCGCTCGTGCGCGCACAGGTGTGCAGCCCGCCGGCGGCGATGTTCGTGACCCCGCTCGCGAGGCCGACCACGCTCACGGGGGTCTTCCGCTTCCTCGTGCTGTTATCGCCGACCTGGCCGGTGGTGTTTCCGCCCCAGCACTGCACGCCGCCCGTGGAAAGCAGGGCGCAGCTGTGGGCCGCACCAAGGGCGACGGCGGTCACGCCGTTCGTCAGGCCCGTCACGTCGACCGGAGTCCGGCGGATCTTCGTCGTGCCGTCGCCGAGCTGGCCGTCGGAGTTGAGCCCCCAGCACTTGACCCCGCCGCCGGTGGTCAGGGCGCAGGCGTGGGACGCTCCGGCCGCGATCGCCTGGACGCCACTCGTCAGCCCCGAGACGTCGACCGGGGTGTGGCGCTCCTTGCCGGTGCCGTCGCCGAGCTGGCCCGACTTGTTGAGGCCCCAGCACTGGACGCCGCCCGCGTTGAGCAGCGCGCAGCTGAAGGAGTTGCCGGCCGCGATCGCCTGGACGCCGCTCGTGAGGCCGCTGACGGCTCCCGGCAGCGAGCGGGTGATCGTCCGGCCGTCGCCGAGCTGGCCGAAGTCGTTCCCGCCCCAACAGCGCACCCCACCCGAGCTCGTGAGCGCGCACGTGTGGTCGGTTCCGGTGACGACCTGGGTGGCGCTCGTCGCCGACGCGGTCGGGGCGCCGAGGGCGATGATGCCGAGGCTCGTCGTGGCCACGACGAGGGCAATTCCGAGTCGTGCGACTGCCGAGCGGGCGAACGCCGTCGGCTGTGCCTTGCGAACGTGGTGGAAGCGAATCATGTACCCCTCCCGGCGAGCACGGACAATGCACCGAACACGAACGGTGCAGAGGACGTAGGTCGTGTCCCCTACGACATTCGGCTGCGACCCTAGGGGCCGCTCACGCGCGCGTCAATCGGCCGAAGGGAGGGTCAGGGGACGACGATGACCGGGGTTCCAAGCCGCAGCCAGGGCTTGAGCTGAGCAAGTGTGGTCTCGCTCACGCGGACGCACCCGGCGCTTCGCGCCTGTCCGATCGAGGAGGGGTTGTTCGTGCCGTGGATCGCCAGCTGATTGCCGCCGCTCCATCCGGACGGCAGCCGGGGCTGGATCCCGGAGATGCCGAAGGCGAAGGATCCGAGGTAGTGGCCGACCCAGAACGCGACGCGGTCCGTGACGAAGTAGCGGCCGGGCGGGGTCGGGGAGTTCGAAGCTCCAATCGCGGCCGGAGCGCCGTACACGCGCTCGGCGCCGCGGAAGAGCTCGATCCGCCGTTCGGACAGGTCGATGTGGACGCTGATCCGGGTCGTGGTGCGCCGGAGCCCGTCGATCGGAATCCAGCCCTCGTGACGGGGGCTGACGTAGGGGAGTTGGAGCAGGCCCCAGTGACCGTCGCGGGAGACCTGCTCGATCCACGCGACGATCGGCACTCGGTAGTACTTCGAGAACGCGGTCACGGTGCCGACCACCGGGGAACCGGACCACGGGCGGGCGTGGGCCTCGAGATCGTGGCGGAGATGAACGAGGATCTGAGCGGTCTGCGGGCGCGCGACGGAGCGCGGGTGGGGGCTTGCGACGGGCGTCGCCGCGTCGGCGGGGTTCTCGGCCGGCCGCGGGGGCACCCGGACGGCTACCGGTGGGGAGGCGCCCTGGGCGCTTCTCTCGCCGGCCGCCTCTGCGGCGGTCGCCGTGAGGCCGATGGCAACCATGGAAACCACGGCAACGATCGCCCACGATCTGCGAGTTCTCTCATTGCGCCCCATGGAGTATCTATCGACCGGTTGAGGCCGTACCTGAACTCGAGTAGACAATTGGCGGTAAGCCGGGATCGGGCCGGCGGGGCTCCCGACCCCCTCATGCGCAGCGACGATTCGCCCCCCGAGCTGCCGGCCGATAGGCTTGGCCGGACCCGGGCCCCCCCAAGCGACCCCAAGCGACAAGACCGACCGAGACCCCGGGCGGAGGGTGAACCAACGATGAGCGAGGCCTTGGTGCAAACGGCTCGAACGCTCGTGGCTCCCGAGAAGGGGATCCTGGCTGCCGACGAGTCCACCGGGACGATCGGCATGCGCTTCGACCAGATCGGGATCGCGTCCACCGAAGAGAATCGCCGTCTTTACCGGCAGATGCTCCTGACGGTGCCGGGTCTGGGGGAGCACATCAGCGGCGTGATCCTCTACGACGAGACCATCCGCCAGGCGACGCAGGATGGGACGCCGTTCACCGAGGTCCTGCGGGCCGCGGACATCATCCCGGGCATCAAGGTCGACATCGGGGCGAAGCTGCTGGCCGGGTTTCCGGGCGAGGCGGTGACGGAGGGACTCGACGGGCTGCGCGAGCGTTTCGAGGAGTACCGGGGGCTCGGGGCTCGCTTCGCGAAATGGCGGGCCACGATCTCGATCGACACCCAGCGGGACCTTCCCACCGAGTTCGCCATCCTGGCGAACGAGCACGCGATGGCCCGGTACGCGGCGCTGTCTCAAGAGGCCGACGTGGTTCCGATCGTCGAGCCCGAGGTGCTGATGAAAGGAGACCACGGCCTCGAGGACTGCGCCGCCGCCACCTCGCGAACGCTGCAGGTCCTCTACGCCCAGCTCGAGGCGCACCGGGTCCAGCTTCCCGGGACGCTCCTCAAGGTCAACATGGTCGTGCCGGGCGCCGACAGCCCGAATCAGGTACCGGACGAGACCGTCGCGGAGGCGACCATCGCGATGCTCACCGAGTGCGTCCCGGCGGACGTTCCCGGGATCGTGTTCCTCTCGGGTGGGATGTCCGACGAGGCGGCCACGAACCGGCTGAACGAGATGAACAAACGCGGCCCGCTTCCCTGGGAGCTGTCCTTCTCGTATGGGCGGGCCCTGCAGCAGCCGGCCCTCAAGGCGTGGGCGGGGGAAGCGGCGAACGTGGGGGTGGGGCAGGCCGCGCTTGCCCATCGGGCCAGGATGAACGGGCTCGCCCGCGCGGGCCGCTACTCACCCGACCTCGAGTCGGCCGCATAACCGCAGGCAGCGGCGCGCCCCGGCGGATCGGCCCCGATCGGCCCACTTCCGGAGCGGGTTCCGGCGCGGTACGATCCGGTCTCGACTGAACGGAGGTTCAAACAATGGTCCAGCGGACGGCGGCGCCGATCGATCCCGCCCTCCTCGAGCGGGTGCTCCAGCCGTTCGAGAAGGCGCTCACGCTGCCGGCCGAGGCGTATCGCTCGCAGGAGGTGCTCGATTGGGAGGTCGCGCACTTCTTCGAAGGCTCGTGGCTGTGCATCGGGCGGAGCGTCGACCTGATGACGCCCGGCGACCAGCGAGCGGTGGCGTTCTCGAACCGCGAGCTGCTGCTCGTCCGCGGCGACGACCACGTGCTTCGGTCCTTCTTCAATACGTGCCGCCACCGCGGCCACGAGCTGCTGCAGGTCGGAGAGCGGAACAACGCCCGCGGGGTGAAGTGCCCGTATCACGCGTGGGTGTACTCCCTCGAAGGCCGGTTGAAGGCGGTGCCCCGCTTCGAGGAGTTCACCAAGCTCGATGAGTTCCGCAAGGAGGACTACCCCCTCGTGTCGGTGCCCACCGCCGAGTGGCACGGGTGGGTCTTCGTCAACCTTTCCGGGGACGCCCCCACCTTCGAGGAGCACGCGGGCAACATCGGAGTCGCGATCGACGACTACCGGCCCGAGACGCTCGTGGACGTCGCGTCGCACGAGTACGTGATCGCGGCGAACTGGAAGATCGTCGTCGAGAACTACATGGAGTGCTACCACTGCTCGAACATCCACCCGGAGCTGTGCGCGGTCTCGGCACCGGAGTCCGGCGACATCCCGTACGACGAGCTCCCGAACGGCGTCTGGACGGGGGGTCCCATGACCCTTCTCGATCACGCCGAGACCATGTCGCTCGACGGCAAGAGCGGGGGCGTCCGCATCCCGTCCGTTCCCGAGGCGCGGCACCGCGAGGTCGGATATGCGGCGTTGTTCCCGAACCTGCTGATCAGCCCGCATCCCGACTACGTGATGACGCACCGGCTCGTGCCGATCGCGCCCGATCAAACCTGGGTCGAGTGCGTCTGGTCGTTCCCCGCCGAGGCGTTCGAGAAGCCGGGATTCTCACCGGATTACGCGGCCGAGTTCTGGGACGTCACCAACCGTGAGGACTGGGCGGCCTGCGAGTCCGTCCAGCGTTCGGTGAACGCCGGGGGATACCACCAAGGGCCGGTCTCCTCGTGGGAGATCGGGGTCTACGACGCGATGGAGGTCGTCGCCCGGGGCTACCTGGAGGGCCACCTCTCGCCGCCTTCGAGCTCGTACATGGACCTGTCATGGCAACATTGACCAGAGGGAGCCTGTAGGCTCGCCGGCGATGGGCAGACGCCTGGGGTGGCAGGCATTCGTCGAGGTTCCTTCCCTGTGGTTCAGCTTGCAGCTCGTCGAACTGGTCGTTGCCCTGGGGCTGCTCCCCATTCTGGTTCCGGGCAGGTGGTCGGAGCTCGAGCGCCTGGCCAGCGCGCTGTCCGTGTACATCCTGCTGACCATCTTCAACTACATGTTGATCCAGAGGTCCCATCCGAGGCCCGCGCCCGCCGAGGACGACGTCGTCGTCATCCCCGAGCCCGCCGGCGAGGGGACCGGCGAGCACTCGCGAACCTGAGGGCGTTCGCGCGCAACCCCTCAGTCGTCCGAGACGTCGATCCGTTCGATGAGCACCTCGTCGACGGGGCGGTCCTGCGCTCCGGTGGCCGCCTTCGAGATCGCCTCGACGACCGGGTATCCGTCGGTCACCTCTCCGAAGATCGTGTGGCGCCCGGTCAGCCACGGAGTCGCCGCGACGGTGACGAAGAACTGCGAGCCGTTCGTGTTCGGTCCCGCGTTGGCCATCGCGAGCAGGCCCGGGCGGTCGAAGGCGGGCCCGTCGGGCGGGGTTTCGTCCTCGAACTGGTAGCCGGGACCGCCGGTCCCCGTTCCGAGCGGATCGCCCCCCTGGATCATGAAGCCGTCGATCACGCGATGAAAGACGGTCCCCGGGTACAGCGGGTCCTGCGAGGACGCTCCGGTCTTCGGGTGCGTCCACGATCGCCCGCCGGTGGCAAGGCTCACGAAGTTTTCGACGGTCTTGGGGGCGTGCTCCGGCATGAGCCGCACGGTGAACGTTCCCTTGTTGGTCACGACGGTTGCGGTCGTCATTCCCGTGGTTCCTTTCCTGTGGGTCGGCAGTTCCCGGTCGGTGCTCTTTGACCGAGCCTATCGAAGCTTCGGAGCCTCATGGGGCGTCGAGCTGGGCGGCGAGGTCTTCGGGCGTCGTCACGGGGAGCCGGCAGGCGAACCGGCGGCACACGTAGGCGGTCGGCCGGCCCCCGAGGGCGGTCCGGTCCCGCAGCAGCGCCACGTGCTCGGGTGCGCGTGGATCCGCGGGGCTCGCCGCGGCAAGGACGAGGTTCGGCCGGTAGGCCGTCTCGGAGACGACGGCGGCCAGCGCGCGGGTTGCCGCATCGCCGGGTTCCCCGAGGATCGCCACCTCGAGCGTGGGACCGATCAGCAGGTCGAGCGCGGAGAGCGCGTGTCCGAAGCCGGTCGGTGCCCGCGCGAGCACGTCGCCGACGAGCCCGAGTGCCGCCGCCGCCCGGTCTTCGAGCGCGGTCTCGCCTGTCAGGAGCGAGAGCCGCGCCAGCAGCTCGGCCGCCGCCGAGTTCGCCGACGGAAGAGCGTTGTCCTCCAGATCCTTGGGCCGGACGACGAGTCGCTCATCGTCGTCGGCCGTCTGGAAGAACCCTCCGGCCTCCGGATCGAGGAACCGCTCGAGCAGCTGCTCGGCGAGCTCCCGCGCCTCATCGAACCAGCCGAGCTCGCCCGTTGCTTCGTACAGCGCGAGGCACGCGAGCCCCAGCAGCGCATGGTCGTCGGCGAAGCCGCGGCGGCCGGCGACACCGCCCCGCCAGGAGCGCAGGAGCCGGCCGGTGTCGTCGCGAAGCGCCGTTCGAATGAAGCTCGCGCAGGCGGCCGCGGCCTCGAGGTACCGGGGTTCGGCGAAGGCGCGCCCCGCCTCCGCGAACGCGCGGATCGCCAGCGCGTTCCACGAGGTCAGCACCTTGTCGTCGGTCGCCGGCCGGACGCGCCCCTCCCGCGCCGCGCGAAGGGCGGTCCGTGCCCGCCCGACGTCCGCCCCGAGGTCCTCGGCGGATATGCCGAGCTCGGCGGCGGTCCCGGCGATCGTGCGAGGCAGCCACAGGACGTTCGTCCCCTCCCAGTTGCCCTCGGGCAGCGCTCCGAACGCCCGGGCGGCCGGCTCCCCGGCAAGCTCGACCAGCTCGGACCACGTCCAGGTGAAGAACTTCCCTTCGACGCCCTCGCTGTCCGCGTCCTCGGAGGACCAGAAGCCGCCGGCGGGATCACGCATCTCCGCCAGCAGGTATTCGAGGGTCTCGACGGCGACCTGCCGGTGCCGGTCAGCACGGGTTCGCAGCCACGCGTGTGTGTACACGCTCGCAAGCTGCGCGTTGTCGTAGAGCATCTTCTCGAAGTGCGGCACGTGCCACGCCTGGTCGGTGCTGTAGCGGGCGAACCCGCCCCCGACGTGGTCGCGGATCCCCCCCGCGGCCATCCGGTCCAAGGTGGTCTCCAGCATGTGAAGTGGCCCCGGCCCCGGCGCCGGTTCTGGGTCGCCGGGTTCGCGGACGGACATCCGAAGGGCGAACTCGAGGGTCATGGGCTGCGGGAACTTGGGAGCGCCGCCGAACCCGCCCCACCGCGGATCGAACCGCTGGCGCAGCTGCGCCAGGGCTTCCTCGAGGATCCGAGCGGTGAGCGGCGTCCCCGAGGAGCGAAGGGCGCCCGTGCGCCCGATGGCGCTCAGCACGCGATCGCCCTGCTCCAGCAGCTCGGTCCGGCGCTCCCGCCAGGCCTCGGAGATCCCGCCGAGGATCTGGCGGAAGGCCGGCATCCCATGGCTCGGGACCGGCGGGAAGTACGTGCCGCCGTAGAACGCGCGGCCGTCGGGCGCGAGAAAGACCGACAGCGGCCACCCGCCCTGCCCGGTCAGGGCCTGCACGGCGTCCATGTAGATGGCGTCGAGATCGGGACGCTCCTCCCGGTCCACCTTGATCGCCACGAACCGCTCGTTGAGCAGGCGGGCCGTCTCTTCGTCCTCGAACGACTCCCGCTCCATCACGTGGCACCAGTGGCACGCCGCGTACCCGATCGAGAGGAAGATCGGCCGGTCTTCGGCTGCGGCCCGCTCGAGCGCATCCGGGCCCCACGGATACCAATCCACGGGGTTTCCGGCGTGCTGCAGCAGGTAGGGGCTCGTCTGGCCGGCCAGCCGGTTCTGGGGGGTCACGCGGGCAGTCTCCCAGCCTTCAGTGAGGCCGCTCCGGGAGCCGATGAAGTGGGTAGATGCAACAGATCGGGGTCCTCGTCGTGGCGGACGGCCCGGAGCTGGCGGGGCGGATCGCGCTCGCGCCCCCGGGCGGGACGCCGGACGTCGCGATCGTCGAGACGACGGCCCAGGCGGCAGACATCCTCGAGCGGCTGGCCTCCGGAGCCGTCGACGTCGTGGTCGTCGATCTCGATCGCCTCAGCGGAGACGGCGTGAGGCTCGTGGGTCTCATTCGAGGGTCGAGGCCGTCGGTCCGGCTCCTCGGCGTCACCTCCTCGGAGTCGCCGGAGCTCGCCGCCTTGGTGTTTTCCGCCGGCGCCTCGGGGCTCGTGGGCGCCGATGCCACGCCGGGCCGTCTCGCCGATGCGATCCGCGAGGTTGCCGAGGGGCTGCTCGTGCTTCCGCCCGAACCCGTTTCGGCGGCCGTCGATATGTCCGAGCCGGTCCTGGGCCCCGCTCCGATCGGGGTCCTCACCGTTCGCGAACGCGAGATCCTGTCGGCGCTCGCGGATGGCCGGTCCACCTTCGAGATTGCGGCCAGCCTCGGCATCAGCCCGCTCACGGTGCAGAGCCACACGAAGAACCTGTTCGCGAAGCTCGGCGTCCACTCGAAGGTCGCGGCGGTCCGCGTGGCCTGGTCGGCGGAGGCGGGTGCTCGAAACGGCTGATCTCCACGCCGGGTGGCAATCCGGCCCCGAAGCAGCTTCCGGAAGCGAGATGGACGCAACCCGCGTCCTGGTCGTGGCCGGACATCCCGTCATCCGTGGAGTGGTCCGGCTGGCGTGTGCCGCCCAGCCGGGGTTCGAGCTGGTGGGTGAGGCGGCCACCGCCGAAGAGGCGGCTCGAAGGGTCGCCGAACGGCATCCCGATCTGCTCGTCCTCGACATGGACCTCCCGGGGATCCACGCACTCGTGCTGCTTCGCGATCTCCGGGCCGGCGGGTTCGCGGGCTCCGTGCTCGCGATGGCCGATCGGGTCGACGGGCCCATGGTGCTCGAGGCCCTGCGCCTGGGCGTCCGCGGCTACATGGCCAAGGCGGACGGGCTGTGGACGCTCGGGGAATCCCTCCGGGCGGTCGCGGCAGGCGAGCGGATCGTGCCCGAGGATGCCGAGCGGGCGGCGGTCGCCGCACTCGGTCCCCTCGCGAGGAGCGCCAGGGACCCGTCGGGAGCCGGCCCCACGCTCACGCCGCGCGAGCGGGAGATCCTGATCCTGCTCTCCGACGGGCTCACGATGCACCAGATGGGCCGGCGTCTGGGAATCTCGCCGAGGACGGTCGAGACGCACGTCGCGAGGCTCTACCGCAAGCTCGGAGTCCACACGAGGATCCAGGCGCTTGCGAAGGCGGCCTCCTTCGGCCTGATCGACCTCCGCTGAGCCGCGACCGCGGCTCCAGACCCGCCGCCGACCTGTCGATACGTCTGATGAACGGGCCTCGCGCCCGCAGTCGACGTTGCACCGGGAGGACCTCGAGCCGTGAGCAGACCAGCGATCCCGGCGTCGGAGCACCACGTGCGGCCACGCCGCATCGGCGTCGTCCTCGTGGATCCCCTGCCCGTCGTCCGGGCCGGCCTCGCCATGCTCATCGCGGATCGCCCCGACCTGGAGGTTCTCGCCGAGGTGGGCACGGCCGACGAGGGTCTTGCGGCGATCCGCCGGTTGCGCAGAAGCCGCGTGGTCGTGCTGGTGGGACTCGGTCTGGCGGGGGAGCACGACGCGTTCTGGCTGATCAGGACGCTCCGGGCGCAGTTTCCCGCCCACGCCATCCTCGGGTGCGGCGCCAACGCCGACGCGGGGGTGGTCTCGAGGGTCCTGTTCGTGGGGGCCGACGGCTTCGTGGACAAGAACGTCGATCCGGCCGAGTTCCTCGTCGCGCTTGGCAAGGCCGCCGGCCACGAGATGGTCCTGGCCGGACCCGCACCGGATCAGGTCGGGTTGATCGCGGCCGGCATCGAGCGGCGGCGTGAGTTGCAGGTGCGCCTGACCGAGCGGGAGCGTGAGGTCCTGTCCGTCGCCGCCGAGGGACTCACCGCCCGCCAGATCGCCGGGCGGCTCGGCGTTCGCGAGCGGACGATCACGACCCATCTGGCACGCATCTACGGCAAGCTCGGGGTGGGCAGCCGCCTTGCGGCCGTGCGCCTTGCCGCGCAGTCCGGGCTGGTCTCCGTCGGCATGCCCGAATGAGGGCAAAGCGCCGTAGGCGGCGGGCCCCGAAGAACCTCCCTCCCTGCCTCAAGGAAACCCCCCGGCCCGCCGATACCGCTCTCGGAGCACATACGTGGAAGTACGTAGACAGGTTCCGGGGAATTCGGAATATGCAGGTCGTCGGCCTGCTTCTACCGTGCTCCCTAGGCCGGGTACTCACCCGGCCGGAGCGGTTTCGGCCGCTTCGAAGAGACGCGACACGAGAGAAGGAGGTGACATGTACCTTCAGCTGATCACCGGTGTCCAGGCCTGGTGGGCCGATCTGAAGACCCGCGCACAGGACGAGCGTGGCGCCACCGCGGTGGAATACGCACTCATGGTGGCCCTGATTGCTGTCGTCATCATCGCCGCCGTTACGTTCGTTGGGACTTCCGCACGCGACAAGTTCCAGGGTGTGGGTGACGCCGTCGCCAACTCCGGTCAGTAAGACCGACCCGAACCACGAGCGGCCGTCCGCCGGCCGCTCACGTTCCCGGGCCCGCCCCGGGGACGTGAGGAGCCGGCGGAACCGTCTCCGCAAGGGCCGGTGAAGACCGGCCGGAGGATCGGCTCCCGAATGTGGAGATCGACACGCGAAAGAGGTCTCGAAAGGAGTACGGGATGAGGTCACGAGGTCTGGTGGTCGCCGTTGCCGTGGTGCTCGCCATCGTGGCAGCCGGTGCGGTGGTCCTATACACCAACGGAGTGAAGCAGGATGCCGTGCAAGGGGGTAACCTCGTGCCCGTCATCGTGTCGACCAAGGACATCGCCGCCAATACGGCACTGAACACGCTGATCGACGAGAGTGTGTTCCAGCAGATTCGGGTCCCGAGCGATGCCCTCGTCAACGGCGCCGTTTCGTCCATGGATCAGCTCCGCGACCGGACGACCACGTCGGCCATCCTCGCGAACGAGCAGATTCCGACCACCCGTCTTTCCGGCGGGGAGGCCGCACCGGGTGGCACGCTCGGCATCTCCGAGGGCCACGTCGGTATGTCGATTCAGGTGAGCGACTACCAGGGCGTCGCCGGCAACATCTCGCGCGGCGACCACGTGGTCGTGTACGTGACCTTTGCCAAGGACACGCCGATCCTCAAGTCGACGATGCGCCAGCTGCTCACCTCGAGTCAGTTCCAGCAGGTCTATGACCTTCTGCAGACGGGTAACGCCGCGACGGCCTCGGCCGCCGGATCCCCGGCGATCTCCCTGCCGGTTCCGTTCACGGTCTCGCTGATCCCGGGCGTGCGCGTCCTCGACGTCAGCAACCCCGTGATCGACCAGGCCACGGGCCACCGCAACGGCAACGACGTCATGCTCACGCTCGACCTCAAGCCCGAGGACGCGGAAGCGGTCTCCTACGCCGGATCCCTGGCGCTCTCCAACGAGGCGACCATGTGGTTCGGACTCCTGCCGCCCGACTCTCCCGATGGCTACGCCATCCAGGGTGTCGTCGGCCCCCGCATCGAAACGGTCACCGGGTCGAGCTGATGGCAGAAGTCAGCGTCGTCGCCGTCGGGACGCCGCAGTCCTTTCGCCAGCAGCTGGCACGGGCACTGGAGGTCGGACCGGACGAGATCGGATGGGTGCAGTCCGCCACCGCGGCGGAGGAGCTTCTCATCAACGCCTTCGGGCCGATCGACGTCCTGGTGCTCTCGCCGGACGTGAAGGAGCCGGACGCCCTCGGACTCGCTGAGTTCGTGGGGCGTCAGGCTCCGGGTACGGCGATCGTCCTGGTGCGCGACCACACCTGGAACGGGCTCCTGCCCGCCGCCATGCGCGCGGGCATCCGTGACGTCGTCGACATGACGCAGGGCACGGAGGAGCTTCGTGACGCCGTCGAGCGCGCGATCCTTTGGGCGAGCAACCTTCGCCAGGCGGGTGCGCCTCGCGACGGATCGAACGGAAGCGCCAAGAATCGCGGCCGGATCGTCTCGGTGTTCTCCTCGAAGGGAGGCGCCGGCAAGACCTTCCTCACGACGAACCTGGCGACCGCGATCGCCGACCTCACGGGGCAGGACACTGCCGTCGTCGACCTCGACGTCGACATGGGAGACGTGTTCACGTACTTCGGGCGTGAGCCCTCCGCGACGATCCAGGACCTCATGGAGATCGGCGAGGGAGGGTCGCACGAGCGCATCCGTCAGGTCGGCGTGCAGGTCGGCGACCACCTGTGGGCGTACGGCGCACCGCCCGACCCCGCGGCGGAGCCGCCGGCGGGCGAGGCCGTGGGCAAGTTCCTGCGGGCCATCCGAGCGGACTTCGGGTTCGTCGTCGTCGACGCATCGGTCGACTACTCGGACTCGGCGCTCGTGTGCTTCGACCTCTCCGACACGATCTGCCTCGTCACGAGTCTCGACGTGGTCGGCGTGAAGCATCTGTCGAAGGCGCTCGACACGCTGCTGACGATCGGGCTTCCGCGCGACCGCTTCCGCGTCGTCCTCAACCGGGCCGACTCGAAGGTGGGTCTGGACGCGTCCGATGTCGAGCGCGTCATGAAGATCCAGGTCGACGCGATGATCCCCTCGAGCCGGCTCGTTCCGACGTCCCTCAACAAGGGGCGGCCGGTCGTGCTGGACGAGCCGGGATCCGAGGTTTCGCTGAGCATCCGTCAGTTGGCGCAGCGGTTCACGACCGCGGCCGACGAGGAAGACGGCATGATCCCGGTCGCGACCAACGGCGCCGCGAAGAAGAAGAAGAAGAAGTTCGGTCTGTTCTCGAGAACCTGACTCCCCCTCACCGTAAGGAGACTTCCCCATGTCGCTCGCTGATCGTCTCGCGAAAGCACAGCAGCGCGACCGCATCTCCGAGGTGCGCGCGCGGGTGCAGGAACGCCTCGTGGAAGTGTTGGGGCCGCGCCTGTACGACTCCACGCTGTCGGACACCGAGCTCGAGGGCCTGGTTCACCAGCGCCTGCGCGAGCTCCTCGAAGAGGAAGACGTCCCGCTCTCGGCCCAGGAGAAGCTGCTCATCGTTCGCCAGATCGGCGACTCGGTGCTCGGCCTCGGGCCGCTCGAGCCGTACATCCGCGACCCCGAGGTCACGGAGATCATGGTCAACAACTGGGACACGATCTACGTCGAGCGGGCCGGCAAGCTCTACTGGACCGGGACCAAGTTCCACGACGAGTCCCAGCTTCGCCGGACGATCGACAAGATCGTCGGCAAGGTGGGTCGTCGCGTCGATGAGGCCAGTCCATACGTGGACGCCCGTCTGCCCGACGGATCCCGCGTGAACGCCATCATCCCGCCGCTTGCGATCGACGGTCCGGCGCTCACCATCCGGAAGTTCTCGGCCGACCCGTTCCACGCGGACGACCTGGTCGAGTTCGGAACGATGAGCTCCAACGTCGCGAAGTTCCTCGAGGCGTGCGTCCGCGGCCGCGTCAACATCCTCGTCGCCGGTGGGACCGGTTCCGGAAAGACGACGACGCTGAACGTGCTGTCGTCGTTCATTCCCGACGACGAGCGGATCGTCACAATCGAGGACGCCGCAGAGCTGAGGCTCCAGCAGCCACACGTGGTCCGTCTGGAGTCGCGCCCGCCCAACATCGAGGGCCGCGGCCAGGTCTCCATCCGGGACCTCGTCCGCAACGCCCTGCGAATGCGGCCGGACCGGATCGTCGTCGGTGAGGTCCGTGGCCCCGAGGCCCTGGACATGCTCCAGGCGATGAACACCGGTCACGACGGCTCGATCTCGACCATTCACTCCAACAGTCCACGTGACGCGCTCTCGCGACTCGAGACCATCACGCAGATGTCGGGGATGGAACTCAGCCCCCGCTCGGTGCGCGAGCAGATGGCGTCCGCGATCCAGCTGATCTGCTTCCAGTCTCGCATGAAGGACGGAACGCGCCGCTTCACGCACGTGACCGAGGTCGCGGGCATGGAGAGCGACGTGGTCACGCTGCAGGACATCTTCCTGTTCGACTACTCGGCCGGTGTCGACGAAGAGGGCCGTTTCCTCGGCCGCTTGAAGTCGACCGGGCTTCGGCCCAAGTTCCTCGACCGGCTCGTGGAGCGTGGCGTGCACGTCGACCCCGACCTGTTCGCGCTCGAGACGAAGGAGTCCGAGTGATGGTTGCCACGTCGTTCTGGGGCAGCGGCGAATTCCTTGCCGCGACGATCGGCATCGTCGCCGTTGCGGCGGGTACGGTCGGCTGGCTGTTGTTCGGCACGGCCGTGCGCGCGCGCGGGGACCGCGAGATGGCTGCGCGCATGGCGGCGATCGGCCGGCCGAGCCGCGAGCAGATCCCGATGGAGCGCGGTGCCGGTGGATGGATCCCGAATCGCGTGACCCGCTTCGGCAACCGCTTCGCCGAGGCGCGCGGTTTCAGCGAGAGGCTCGACCTGGAGCTCGAGGCGGCGGGTGTGTCCTTGCGCTCGGGCGAGTTCGTCATCGTTACGGTCGTGGCCGGTCTCCTCGGGGCGCTGCTCGGCGCCGCGATCCTCGGGAACTGGCTGCTCGCGATCGCGGTCGCCGGTCTTTCGTCGTTCGCTCCGACGGTGGCGCTGCGCGCCGCCCTCCGGCGCCGCGCCGAGAAGCTGCGCGACCAGCTTCCGGACGTCCTTACGATCATGGCCTCGTCGCTTCGCGCCGGCCACAGCTTCCTCCAAGCCCTCGACACGACGGCCAAGGAGATCGCGCAGCCGGCAGCGGCGGAGTTCCAGCGGGTCGTCGCCGAGATCCGACTCGGTCGTTCCGCCGACGATGCGCTGGAGGCGATGGCGCAACGGGTCGGGAGCGAGGACTTCCGATGGGCCGTGCTCGCCGTCAACATCCAGCGCGAGGTCGGAGGGAACTTGGCCGAGATCCTCGACACCGTTGCGGAAACGCTCCGCGAGCGGGCGACGATCCGGGGACAGATCCGGGTCCTCACCGCGGAGGGGCGACTGTCCGCCTGGGTGCTGGCGCTGATGCCATTCGGCATCGGGGCCTACATGGCGGCCGTCAACCCCTCGTACGTCGGCCTGCTGTTCACCACAACCGTCGGTTTTGTGATGCTGGGCGTGGGCGTAGGACTGCTCGTCGTCGGCATCCTCTGGATGAGGAAGATCGTGGACATCGATGTCTGACATCTGGCTCGTTCTCGCCGTTGCATGCGTGTTCTTCGCAATCGTCCTTGCGGGCGTCGCGGTCGACCTGGCCGCGTCCGATCGCAAGCGGACCGTCCGTCTTCTCCAGTCGCAGGTTGTCGTTGGCGCGGGGAAGCCGGTCAACCTTCGCGACAAGGACATGGACATTCCGTTCGCCCAGCGCGTCATGGTGCCGCTGGTTGCCGGAGCCGGTCAGATCGCCAAGCGGGTCCTGCCGTTCGAGACACGGGACAAGCTGAAGCGGAAGCTGATGCTGGCCGGCAACCCGCCGGGCTGGGACGCCGAGCGACTCTTGTCCTTCAAGATCATCGGCGCCATCTCGGGGTTCGTGCTCGGGCTCGTCCTTTCGGGGATGGTCGGCCTGAGCTCGGTGCTCACCGTCGTTGCGGCGGGCCTGCTCACGTTTGCGGGGCTCGTCCTGCCCGACTCGATCCTGAACCGCCAAGTGAACGAGCGTCAGCAGGAGATTCTCAAGACGCTCTCCGACACGTTGGACCTGCTGACGATCAGCGTGGAGGCGGGGCTCTCGCTCAACGCCTCGATCGCCCAGGTCGTTCAGAACGTGCCGGGGATCCTGTCGTCGGAGTTCGCGCGGATGCTGCAGGAGATCCAGCTCGGCGTCCCGCGAGCCGACGCGTTCCGCCACCTTTCGGAGCGCACCGACGTCGAGGAGCTCAACGCGTTCGCCCTCGCGATGATCCAGGCCGACGTGTTCGGCGTCTCGATCGCGAACGTGCTGCGCACCCAGGCCCTGCAGTTGCGGACCAAGCGTCGTCAGCGGGCGGAAGGGCGCGCACAGCAGACGCCCGTCAAGATCGTCTTCCCGTTGATCACGTGCATCCTTCCGTCGCTGTTCGTGATCATCGTCGGTCCCGGCGCGATCCGGATCTACCAGGGCTTCATTCACTAGAAGACCCATTCCTCCGTAGCACCACCAGGGGTCACCTGGCCGGGGGTGTTGAACCGGCGCCCTGAGGCCCTAGTCTCATGACGAATCCTGGTGGTGGTCGTCTGTCGATCCGTGCGCACACGGCAAGCATCCCGAGTTGGGAGTGGGCCATTCGAACTAGGCCGCGCGTGGAAGGTCCTGGTCGGAAGGTGTGGCCCTTCGCCTCGTAGCGTTCTGGGCTTCGACGCGTTACAGTCCCCCAGGCGGGCTACGGAGATGGACTCTCGGTGCAGGCCGAGACGTCGGACGGGGGTTTGAGTGCAAGGGCGCATGGAGGATATGGGACTCGTTCCCGATGAGCCGAGGATCGCCCTTGCGCGCCCGGAGCTCGAGGCCCAGTCCTGCCGGGACCAGTATCGGCGCTTCTATCGCTGGGTCGCCCTCACCGACGTCGTCTCGATCGCGGCCGCCCTGCTCGTCTCCTACTGGGTCCGGTTCGCCGCACGTGCCCCCGGCCAGGACTTTTGGCTGCTGATCGCGGGAACGCCCGTCGCGGTCGTCGGCGTCTACGCCGCCTTCCACCTCTACGAGGCCTTCCGATACACGCCCGCCGAGGAGTTCCGCCGGATCGTCCTGGCGGTCACCCTGGGCATCATCGGGCTCGTCACCCTCTCGTTCTGGTCGCAGGCGGAGTTCTCCCGTCTGTGGCTTGGACTCTCCTGGACTCTCGCCCTCGTCTTCGCGCTCGCCTCCCGGCGGATGTGGCACGCATGGATCGGCCGGGCGCGCGCCGGCGGCCGGCTCGTGTTCCCCACCCTCGTCGTCGGGACGAACGATGAGGCCAACCATCTCGTCGAGCTCATGGAGCGGCCGTCCTTCGGGTTCCGGGCCATCGCCATGGTCGGGACCAACCGCACGGCTGGCGGCGAAGAGGTCGCGCCGGTCATCGGGTCGGTTACCGATCTGCGCGATCTGATCCGCGAGACCGGCGCCGAGTGCGTCTTCGTCGCGGCCACGGCCGTGTCGCCCGAAGAGATGAGCCACGTCGCCAAGGCCGTCCGCCTCGAAGGTGTCGAGGTGCGCGTCACGGCGACGCTCCCCGACGTGCTGTCATCGCGTCTGTCGGTGCAGCCGTTCGGCGGGATCACCGCCCTGTCTCTGCACCCGGCGCGGCTGTCGGGCTCGCAGGTGATCGGCAAGCGCGCGTTCGACCTGCTGGTCGCCGGCGTCGGACTCGTCCTCGCGTCGCCGATCATCGCGATCGTCGCGGTGGCCGTGAAGCTGACCTCACCGGGGCCGATCCTGTACCGCAGCACGCGCGTCGGCCAGCGAGGCCGTCCGTTCACGATGCTCAAGTTCCGGACGATGCGCCTCGGCGCCGACCTCGAGGTCGAGCAGCTCAGAGAGCAGCACGAGGTCACGAACCTGATGTTCAAGCTGAAGGACGACCCGCGCGTGACACGGATCGGAAAGCTGCTTCGGCGGATCAGCCTCGACGAGATCCCACAGCTCATCAACGTCGTTCGCGGCGAGATGAGCCTGGTCGGACCGCGGCCTCCGCTGCCGGAGGAAGTCACGCGCTACGTGGACTGGCAGTTCGACCGTCTCGAGGTGCCGCCGGGGATCACCGGGCTGTGGCAGGTGAGCGGTCGCAGCGATCTCTCGTTCGACGACTGCGTGCGCTTGGACCTGTTCTACATCGAGAACTGGTCGCTCTCCTACGACCTCTACATCCTCGCGAAGACGCTCCCGGTTCTGCTGTCTCCTCGTGGAGCCTACTGACCGTGAAGGTCGCCCTCGTGTGCTCCTCCGGGGGCCACCTCGCACAGCTGTATCGGCTGGAGCCGTGGTGGCGTGACCACGACCGGCTCTGGGTCAGCTTCGACACGCTCGACGCGGTGTCGCTCCTCGAAGGCGAGCGTGTGGTCTGGGCGCATCACCCGACGACTCGCAACGCACGCAATGCGCTAAGGAACCTGGTGCTCGCGTGGCGGACGATGCGTCGCGAGCGCCCCGATGTCGTGGTCTCCGACGGCGCCGGCGTGGCGGTCCCGTTCTTCGTCATCGCAAAGCTGCTTCGCGTCAAGACGGTGTACATCGAGGTCTACGACCGGATCGACACGAGCACGATGACGGGCCGGCTGTGCTACCCGATCACCGACCTGTTCCTGACACAGTGGGACGAGCAGCGCCGGTTGTATCCGCGGTCGCTCTCGATCGGACCACTCCTGTAGGGATCTGAGGATGCCGCAACCGACACAGCCGCCCGTCGTGGTCATCGTGGGCACCGACCACCACCCGTTCGACCGTCTCGTGGAGTGGGTCGATCGCTGGGCGCGCAGCCGGGACCGTGCGGCCGTCATCCAATACGGGACCTCCTCGCCGCCGGGGTTCGCGAGTGGAAGAGACCTCATCCCGCAGGACGAGCTCCGCGAACTTCTCGACTCCGCGGTCGCCGTCGTGTGCCATGGAGGGCCGGGGACGATCATGGCCGCTCGCGATGCGGGTCATCTGCCGATCGTGGTTCCCCGCCGGCCCGAGCTGGGCGAGCACGTCGACGACCATCAGATCCTGTTCTCCGGACGGCTCGCGGGCGACGGCCAGGTCGTGGTTCCCACGACGGAGCCCGAGCTCCACGGCCTGCTGGACGACGCGCTCGTGGCTTCCGGGCGGTTCCGGCTGGACGGGTCTCCCGACGCCGCGGCGCGGGCCGCGGAGCGGTTCGCCGATCTCGTCGATCCGCTGATCGGCTCGAGCCCGGGCGTGCGGATCCTGCCGATCGTCGGGATGCACGCCGCCGATCTCGGACAAGCCCTCGGCCGGATTCACGGCGTCGCCTGGATCGGCGACTTCGACCGGCTCTGGAGCGACGGGGTGGAGCGGAACCGTGCTTGCCGCTGCGGGGTTCCGTTCGCGGATTGCCCCTTCTGGTCCGAGGTCGGAAAGCGCGCGTACGGGGGCTGGGACCAGCTGGACGAGCGCAGGATGCTCCGTCTGCTCGGGAGTGTGGATCGTTCGGGTGGCCGTCTGCGGCTTCGTGCCGCCCGGCTGGCTCCGTCGCTCGATGCGGAGGTGGGTGCGGGCGCCACGCAGCTCATGCGTCTCGCGGAGGCGATCCAAGGAGTGGCCGGCGCCCGGCTCGTCGCCGGCTCGGCTTCGACCGGCTCGGCGGCTCTTTGGCGGCAGGCGCCGGCGGCCGACGTGCGCGTCGTTCGCGTGGTCGGGTTCGGGCTGCCGGGCGGCTCGGTTCGGACGGGGGCGCCGGACCATGGCCGTTCGCGAGCTGGACCTGCGGCGAGATCCCGGCGGGCTGGTGCCCGCCGTGCTGAGGTTCGCGGACACGACCGGCGATGGGGAAGCGCCCGCCGGTCTTGGGACCGCTCACGGCATCGGCGCCGAGGGTCGGTGATGAGCGGCGTGGCCCTGCGCGGGCCGGGATCGAGCGCCGTTCGGCTAGTGAAGAACCCGGCGGCGGCTTCGAAGAGCCCCGGCGAGGAGCCCCGGTCTCGGCTCGAGGGCCTCACGGGCCTTCACGTGGACTGCCGTCGCGAGCCATCCTTCGGCCGCCTCGTAGTCGCCGCGGGCGGCGGCATCGGCGAACTCTCGCTCGATGAGGTCCAGCGTCGAGGTCAGCAGCTTCATGTCCCTGGTATCGGCAGACAGACGAGAAAGCTGGAGACCCATTCGGCCAGCTCATCCGCCTTTGGGGGCTACGTCCTTCAGCCCTTCGGCGGGGCGGGGAAATGGTACGTTCGGTGGTTGTCTGGGGTAGACCATCCGGCCTAGCATTGGGCCGTTCCTCGACTGCGGGCGTGGAGTACCATCGGTGCCCGATCGAATAAGCTAGGTGGTACGGCTTCACGGAACGGGATGTGGCTCCATCGAAGAGTCCAACGAAGTGGCCCGACGAAGGGCCCAACGAAGAGGAAGGAAGCAATCCATGAAGCGTGCGGGAGTGCTGACGGGAGCGATCCTGCTGGTCGTGATGCTCGCGGGGACCGCGCTCGCGCAGTCCTACCCTGGAACCCCAGGCGAGACCACCTCGGTTGAGGGAACAGGGGGCGGCACGGCCTTCACGGGCGGCAACGTCGGGGGCTATCTCATCGCCCTCGGGGTGCTCGTGGTCGTCGGCCTCGCGGCGATGTTCGTCGCGCGGCGCCGGTCGACCAACGGTGCCGGCTGACCGGATCGATCGTTCCTCAGGTTCTTCGAGGAGCCGGCCTTCGGGCCGGCTCTTTCGTTTCTAGCCGAGGGGACGCGTCAGGTCGCGCCACCACCGCAGCGGGAGCGGTGCCGAGAACCGAATTTCCAGCTTGAGCCGCGGCCCGGGCACGCCGTCCCAGGCGGCCGCACCGTGGTCGACCGTCATCCCATCGCTCGTCGAGGTCACCCTGGTACCGGCAGGGGGGTGGATGACGACGTGCAAGGACGCCGGCCGGATCATCGTCTGGTTGATGAAGTTCAGGGTGTAGGTCCCCCCAGAGGAGTTGCCTTCCCAGACGCCCTTCAGATCGGTTTGGATGGATACGACCGAGGTCTTGCCCGACCCGACCGTCAGATAGTCCTGATACCAGCGGTGCCCGAGCTCCCGTCCCACGCGAAGCTTGATCTGGTTGCCGTCGCGCTCGGCGCGGACCAGGTCGCAGTCGAGGACGCAGAATGACGTGAGGATGTCGATCTGGTCGCCCGCCTGAGCGCGCTTGAGGTTCGGGCCGATGATGTACTTGGGCTCGCCCTCCGTGGGAGCCTCGTTGCCGAGGCTGATCGTCGTCTGAGCGTGCGCGGCGCCCTCGCCGCCGAGCGTCACGTCGTAGGTGATCGCGCGTGTGGCGAAGTAGTCGATCTTCGTCCCCGACCCGCTGTTGACGTTGACGTCGAGCAGATCGCCGGGCGGCGCCGACAGCGACCCGTCCGCGCGAGCGAGCCGCAGCCCTTGCTGCATCTGCGGATCCGTGCTGTACACCTTGACGTGGCCGTCGACGGCGGCGCTCGCCAGTGCTCGCAGCCGTCCGATCTGACGGCGGTCCGTCGCCAGGAACCGCTCGAACACGTCCTTGGCGACGATCCCCAGCACCTGCTTGCGAAGCTGGGAATGGCGGCCGAAGAAGCGCGGGATGGTAGGCGGTATAGGTGGTGAACTGGACGACGGAGTCGGCGTCGATCCGTGCGGCGTATCCGGGGATCTCGGTCGCGCCGGTGATCTCCATCAGGGCCTTGCAGCGCGAACGGGTCGGCGGCGATGACCCCGTCGAGCTGGACGTTCTCCGTGGCCGCGTAGGTGGACAGCGCGGCCCGGGCGGCCGAGGGGAAGTCCGGCGTCATGTTCATGTTGAGCCAGAAGCTCGCCCCGCCGTACTGGTCGTAGTTCTGCTCGTAGTCGGGGTTCGGGGCCGGCACGCTGTCTTTCGGCAGATCGGTCAGGCGCTGGATCGGAAGGAAATCGCCGAAGGTCAGGTCGCCGTCGCGCATCGTCGCGATCGAGTACGCACCCCAGAGACCTCCGGTCCCACGCAGCTCGGCCGGGTTCTCGGCCACGAAGAGATACCTGCGCGTACCGTCGGCGCCCACGAAATGGGGGAGGGCCCCGAGCAGGTTCCGCCCCGCCTCGAGGACCCGCGCTGCATCCGCCGTGAGCTCCTCCGCGTCGGACCGGCCGGTGGCCGCGGGGCCGAGCAGAAGCGACGACGGGGACGCCCGCACGATGTCGAGCGCCGCCTGAGCGTCGGCGGCCGCGTGGTCCACGGGGTCGGCGAGCTTGTCGATGGCGTCGACCGGGAGCGCTCCACCCGACGGGGCAAGGGAGCCGAGCCCGTCCGGCAGATCGGAGATGGCCTTGGCCACCGTCAGCCCGGCATCGGCGAGCCGGCCGCCCGCGGCAGCCAGATCGCGCGCGACGTCGACGTTTCGTCCCACGATGGGGACGCGCCCGACGATGCCCGCGATCCCGCTGCTCGGCCCCGTCCTCGGCCGCGCGAAATGCTCGCCCGCCTTCCTGAAGTGCTCGCGCGCGTCGTCGACGTTGCCGAACGATAGGGAGCGGCGGCCCTCGACCATCAGCCGCTTTGCCGCGATGAGATCGTTCTGCGGCTTGCGCAGCCCGAGCGGCGAGGGCCCGAGCAGGACGATGCCGACGACGAAGGCCGTCGCCAGGATGGCCACCGCGCGTCTGGGCCAGGTGCGCCGGGTTGTGGGCGGTGGCAGCGAACCCACCTCGGGCAACGGGGTTGTGCTCAGGCTGGTGAACCTACCATCGACCCTTTTCCGGCGACCCTTTTGCGTCCTCACTCGGCGAGCCGACGGGGGCCCCGAGGGCCACTGCTACGCTTGGCCGCCATGAAGATCGCCTATCAGGGCGAGGTCGGCGCGTTCAGCGAGCGGGCCGTCCGGTCTTCTTTCCCGGAGGCCGAGCCGCTCCCATGCGACACCGTGCGGTTGGTGTTCTCCCGCGTGACGAGCGGCGAGGCGGAGTTCGGCGTGGTCCCGCTCGAGAACTCCCAGGCAGGCTCGGTGAACGAGACCTACGACCTCCTGCTCAACACGAGTCTCCTTCGGATCGTGGGTGAGGTGATCGTCCGCGTCGATCACGCGCTGCTCGGCCGGCCCGGCGCGCGGCTGGAGCAGATCCGGCGCGGCGCGATCGCACTGGCAGGCGCTCGCGCAATGCGAGGAGTTCCTCTCCTCGATGCACATCGAGGCGGTGCCGGCGCACGACACGGCGGGCGCGGCACGGATGGTGGCCGAGTCGGGAGGCGACGACGAGGCCGCCATCGCCAGCGTCGAGGCGGCGGCCGTGTTCGGCCTCGCGGTTCTGGCGGAGCGGATCCAGACCGAGAAGGAGAACCTGACCAAGTTCGCCGTGGTGGGGACGAACGATCCGGGCTTCGGGTCGGCCGACAAGACGTCCCTCGTGATGGCCGTGCTCGACAAGCCCGGCTCCCTGCTCGCTTCGCTCAGACCGTTCGCCGACCGGGGGATCAACCTCCACAAGCTCGAATCGCGGCCGCGGCGCGGAAAGGCGTTCGAGTACGTGTTCTATGTCGACCTGGTGGCGCCGGAGCAGGACGAGGAGGTCCAGGGCGCCCTCGGCGAGGTCCGTGAGCACACGTCGCTCTTGCGTGTCCTCGGCTCGTACCGGTCGGCCGCCGAGCCGGTCTGAGCTCGATGAACGAGCGAGGCGCGGCGCGACTTCGCATCCTGGTCGCGGCTTCGGCGGCAATCGTGGTTCTCGTGGGCGGCATCGCCCTGGCCGGCCGCGGCGGCGGGCCGGCCCCCCGGCCCCAGGTGAGCGGCACCGGTTCGCCGCCGGCGCCGGTCAACACGGGCGTCACCGGACTCACGACGTTTCGAGGCAATGCCAGCCGCGACTACTACGGCATGGGACCGGTGCCCCGGGACCCCGTGATCCGCTGGCAGACGCCCAACAGGCCGATGTGCATGACCTCCTACACCGGCCCGGATCCGAAGCGCTGGTGCGGGACGGGCTGGACCGGCCAGCCCAACGTGATCTTGCGAGACGACGGGCGGATCGAGGTTCGTGAAGGTGCCTACGACGGCGCGTATCACTTCCTCGACGGGTCGACCGGTCAGCCGCTTCGTCCACCACTTCAGACGCTCGACCTCGCCAAGGGCTCGGCGACGTCGGACCCGGACGGCTACCCGCTGTACTACGCGGGCAGCCGCGACGACTACTTCCGGGTGATCGCCCTCGACCGGCCGGCTCCGGTCACGCTGTGGCAGATCCCGGCCGACACGTCGGTGCCGGACCCGCAGTGGAACAACGACTGGGACGGTGCGGCGCTCGTCGTCGACGACGTGCTGTTCGAGGGTGGCGAGAACGGCTGGCTCTACGTCGTGAAGCTCAACCGCGGCCTACGACGCCCACGGGCTCGTGACGGTCGACCCGGAGATCCTCGGGACGATCCGCGGGTTCGACGACAAGCTCTTGTCCGACATCGGCGACGCCGACGTCTCGATCGAGAACTCGGTGGCATTCCGCGACGGCGTGGTGTGGTTCGCCAACTCGGCGGGTCTGGTCCAGGGCTGGGACGTGTCGGATCTGATCGCCGGCACGGGCGAGGCCCGCCGCGCGTTCCGGTTCTGGGCCGGAGACGACATCGACGCATCCGTCGTCCTCGACGACGCAGGGCGACCTGTACGTGGCCGCCGAGTACCAGCGGGGGACCTCACGCAGCATCGACGTCGGCCAGCTGTTCAAGCTCGATCCGACGAAGCCGGACGATCCGGTCGTCTGGAGCATCCCCGCCCGCCGGACCGGTTTCGAAGGTGCGGGAGGGTCGTGGTCGACACCGGCGCTCGATGGTCCCTACGTCTACTTCACGACCGCGGACGGGCCGCCTCCTGCAGGTCGATCGCGCGACCGGGGGCATCGTCTGGGAGGGCCACGTCGCCGCTCCCGCGATCGGATCGCCGGTCGTCGTCGACGGCGTCCTGTTGCAAGGGGACTGCTCCGGACACCTCCGGGCGTGGGACGTCTCGGACCCGGCCGCGGATCCGGCCCCGCTGTGGGATCTGGAGCTGCCCGGGTGCATCGAGTCCACGCCCGCGGTTTGGGACGGCTGGATCTTCGTGGGCACGCGGGACGGCTATCTGCTGGGGCTCTCGGACCCGCGTTCGTAGATCCGCCCGGAGCTACGGGACGGCCTGATGGAGCAGCTGCTGCAGGTCCGCCGTCCGCCACGCGACGAGGCCGACGGCCACGGCCGCGAGTCCCGCGAAGCCGAGCACCAGATAGGCGAGCCTCATCTGCCGTGATCCGGCGCCCTCGGCCGCGAACCCGGCGATCGCGCCGGCGATGAGTCCTCCGACATGGGCTCGCCAGTCGATGAACGAGATCGAGAACGACAGCACGAGGTTGAGCACGATCCACGGCATGATGGCGCGCAGGCGAGCGCGGAAGAACGAGAGGTGCCGCCGGCGCCAGTTGTACGTGACGAAGGCGCCGAGCAGTCCGTAGAGCCCGCCCGAGGCGCCCACGCCGACGACGCCGAAGTTGCCGAACGCATACGACGCCGCCCCTCCGACGATCCCGGCGGCGAAGAAGATCAACAGGAAGCGGAGCGATCCGAGCTCACGCTCCTCGACGTTGCCGAACAGGTAGAGCCCGTAGGCGTTCAGCCCGATGTGCAGGATCCCGGCGTGCAGGAACATCGCGGTTCCGATCCGCCACCACTGGCCGGTCGCGATCCCGACGATGTCTCCGTTTGGGAGCTGGCCGAGCCCGATCGACGCCCCGAGATCGATCAGCCGGAGCGTTCCCGGACCCGAGACGAAGTCGGCGCCGCCGCCCGAGACGACCTCGACCACGTACGCGGCGACGATCAGCCCCAGCAGGACCGACGTCGCGGAGACGCGGCGGACGGAGGAGACGACCGCCCGCCGGCCCGGCCCCCGGCGGAACTCGTGCTTGGCCTCGGCCACGCAGTCCGGGCAGTGGTGCCCGACCGGCGCCGGGATCATGCAGTCCGGGCAGATGGGCTTGCCACAGCGCGTGCAGTGGACTCCCGTCTCGCGGTCCGGGTGCCGGTAGCACCGGTCGGTCGTGGACGGGGGCGGGGGCAGGCTCTGACCGGCGCTCATCGGGAGAATGGTACGGGGTCCGTGTGGCGGGCCTCCGGCGGACCGCTCAGGTGATCGCTCGGGTGATCATCGGTCGCCCCGTTCGGGCTGGGTTTCGACGGCTCCCTCCAGGCGCAGGAGCGTCATCCGTCTGCCGTCGTCGCCGCCGTACGCGCCGAGGGCGGGTCCCGCCCGTACGACCCGGTGACACGGGACGAACAGCTCGATCGGGCAGCGCCGCATCGCGCTGCCGGCGGCTCTGGCCGCACCGGGCCGCCCGGTCTCGCCGGCGAGGTCGCCGTAGGTGCGCAGCTCGCCGTACGGGATGGATTCGGCCGCTCGCCACACGGCCCGTGCAAAGGGCGTCGGGGCAAGCCGGAGGTCCGCCGGCGTGTCGAAGGTGCGCGCGGTGCCGCGAAAATACGACTCGACCTCGCGACGAAGGGATGCGAGCGAGCGCTCGGCGGCCCTCGCCGGCCGGCCCAGTCGAACCTCGAGCCGCTCGAGGGCCTCGCCGTCTGCGGCGTCGAGCGTGGCGGCCACGCCGTCGGGCGTGACGAGCAGGTGCCAGGGTCCGAAGAGCGTGGTCGCCGTCACGCGCTCGAGCCGAGCCGGCGTCAGATCGGCGGCCACGGGTACGGCCGGCCCGGGCCAGGCTCGGGGAACGTGCCGGATGCCAGGAGCTCGTCGAGCCGCCGCCGGGTCGCGGCCACCTCACCCTCTTCGAGAAGCGCGCCGAGCTCGTCGCCGAGCGGCCCGTCCATCGCCGCCGCAAGCCGCGCCAGGTCGCCGGCCAGCGCCGCGGGCAACGGCTCCTCGGCGAACGCCCAGATCACGGTGCGAAGCTTGGGTTCCTCGGCGAAACAGACACCGTGGTCGACCACGTAGATCCGCCCGTCGACGCCGAGAAGGCAGTGGCCGGCCTTGCGATCGGCGTTGTTCACGACGAGGTCGAATGCGGCGATCGGTCGCAGCTCGTCGATCCGCGTCTCGGCGATCGTGAACGCGTGCTCGCCGGGCCGGGTCTCGACGAACCGCTGGACCGAGCCGATCCCCCCGGGGCCCCCGCGGAGCACCGTGGGCGGCACGTTCGGCCATCCGAGCGCGCGGGCCACGACGAACGCCGCGACCTCGCGCCGGCAGAGAGTTCCGTCCGGGAAGTCCCACAGCGGGGTCTCGCCGCGCCGGGGCTTGTACACGCACGGGATCGCCGTTCCGCTTGCGTCGACGACGCGGCCGAGGAACGTGGCGTTGGACGCGCCGGGCAACAGGCCGAGCACCTCCAACCGGCCCGAGGCGAGCGCGGCCGCCACCTCGTCGTCGCCGGGGCTGCCCGCCGGGCTGCTTTCTGGGCCGGCTCCTAGGCCGGTCTGGAGTGTCCGTTCATCGCCGGGCACGAGTGACCCTCCGGATCCATCGAGTTGCCGCAGAACTGGCACACGGGCCGTCCCCGCCCTGCGACGGTGGCGCCGTGGCGGGAGAGCGCGAACATCTGCTCCTTGGTGGCCCACAGTCGAAGCGACTGGGGGGTATCGGTCTCCGGTTCCAGCACCGAAGCCAGCTCGCCGAGAATCGCGCCTTCCAGCGGGTCCTGCGCCTCGGTCTCCGCTTCGTCTTCCGGGCGATACTCCTCGAGGTCCAGGACGAAGAGGTCGCGGGCGCGGTCGAACCCGATCGAGAGGCGGCCGGCGCGCCACTGCGCCTCGATCGGCTCCTCGAGGGCCATCTGATCCTCGTCGGGTCCCGGGCCGGTCTCGAGATCGAGGTTCGCCATCAGCTCCAGGATCGAAGCGCTGAGCAGCTGGATCTGCTGCTTCTCGACGATCACCGTCACGACGATCGAGGCCGCTGCGCGCCTGCAGATAGAAGGTGCGTTCGCCGGGCGCGCCGACGGCGTCGGTGGTGATGCGGTCGACCGGTCCGAGATCCACCCCGTTATCCTCGCAGCTTCGGCCGGTGCGGCGTTTCCCGGCGGCCCGCCGGGGCCCCGCCGAACCGCGCCAGTCCGCCCGCGTCGTTGACCAGCAGGACCCGGATCGCGGCTCGGTCGATCGTCACGACCGAGACCGACGCCGTTTCCGCGATGATCCGCTGGAACGCGTCGAGTGGCGCTCCCGAAAAGTAGCTCACGAGCATCCGGACGACGTCCCCATGGGTGGCCACGGCGACCCGGCCGCGCGGATGCCGCCGCGCGATCCACTCGATCTCCGCCACGATGCGCCGGTGCGCGCCGGCGAACGTCTCGCCCTCGGGGAAGCCGGCGGCCGAGGGACGTTCGATGATGTCCCGCCACACGCGCGTGCGCCTGACCGACGCCAGCGACCGCCCGGTCCACGAGCCGGCGTCCATCTCCAGCAGCCCGTCACGCCGCACGATCGGCAGGCGTTTGGCGGCCGCGAGGGGCTCCACGGTCTCGACGCACCGCTCGAGCGGGCTCGAGTACACCGCGGTGAGGCGGACGCCGTGGAAGCGATCGACGAGGTCCAGCGCCTGCCGCCGCCCTCGCTCGTCGAGCGAGATCCCCGGGGTTCGCCCGTAGAGGAGTCGCCCTGTGGACGCGGTCAGGCCGTGACGGATCAGAAAGAGGGTCGCCATGCGACGGCAGGATAGGTCAGGCGGCCACGAGCGGAAGGCGGATCTCGAAGGTCGTTCCCCGTCCCAGCTCGCTCTGGACGAGGACGACCCCACCGTGGTTCTCCGTGACATGCCTGACGATCGAGAGCCCGAGCCCCGTGCCGCCGGTCTCGCGCGAACGCGCCCGGTCGACCCGGTAGAACCGCTCGAAGATCCGCGGAAGGTCCTTGGATGGGATCCCCACGCCCGTGTCCGCGATGCTCAGGACCGCGGTTTCGCCGTCCTCGGCCACGGAGATCTCCACCCGGCCGCCCGGCTGCGTGTGGCGGATCGCGTTGTCGATGAGATTGCGAACCAGGAGCGACAGATCGCGGGCGCTGCCCCGGATGGCTCCGGTGGCAGCGGCGTCCACATCGAGACTGAGCCCTTCGTCTCGCGCGCGGTCGGCGAACCGCTGCGCCTCCTCGCGAACGAGGGCGTCGAGATGGACCACTTCGTCGAGCTCGCTTCCGGATTCGAGTCGCGAGAGGTCCAGCAGATCCGCGACGATCCGCGAGAGCCGGAACGCCTCCCGCTCGAGCTGGGCGGCGAACTGGGGGACCGCGCCCGGATCGTCGGCCGCCGCCTGCTTGAGCATCTCGGCGGCGGCCTGGATCGTTGCGGCCGGGGTTTTCAGCTCGTGCGACGCGTTCGCCACGAAATCGCGCCGGACGGCGTCGAGCCGTCTCGCCTCGGTCACGTCACGCACGACCAGCAGGACGGCCCCGGAGGCACCCGCCGGCGTCGCGACGGCGCGCAGCCATCGCAGGGGAGAACCCGTCTCGACGAGCGCCGAGGCGACCTGCCCCGAGGCGGCCGCCCGCTCGACGGCCTCACGCATGTCGTGGGGCAGCAGATCACGGGTCCCCGTCGGCTTCGAGCCCAGGTGCCGGGCCAGGGCACCGTTCGCGAACGCCACCTCGCCGCCCGGACCGAGCAACAGCACGCCGTCGTGCATCGACTCCAGGATCAGATCCTGGACCTCGTGCTCGCGGGCGGTGGAGCGCTCGAACCGATCCAGCTCGCTCGTCACTCTGGCCGCTTCGGCCCGCGCGACCCGCAGGCGATCCCTTGCGGCGCGACTTCGGAGCGCGACGCCGATGCCGGCTCCGAGAAGGGCGGCGACGGCCGGCGCGGCCACCTCGGCGATGTTCATCAGCCGAAGTGTATGGGTGCGCGCCGCCCGTTCATGCGGCGTTCACCGAGCCTTCCCCGAGGGTTCCGCCGGATGGACGCAGGGGTGTCCATGGGCTCGTGAGCAGCGGCGATCGCTCTTCTCGGCGCCTCGGCGCCCGTTCATGCACCGTTCATCTCGGGGCTACGGTGCGGCCATTCCCGGTCCATAGCCTGGCCACGGTCATCGCCGAGACGAAGACCGACCCCGACAGCCGGGACGGCAGCCGATCCGAGCAGGAAGCCGAGTACGAAGGAGGAGTCGATGTTGAGGGTGCGCAGGCCCGCGGGAATCCTGTCCGCGGTGCTCGTTCTGGCGCTCGTGAGCGCCGCGTGCAGCAAGAAGGACAACACCACGCCCGGAGACGGCAGCGCCCCCGCGTTCGCAGGGACCGGGCTCAACGGAGCCGGAGCCACGTTCCCGGATCCGATCTACGAGCAGTGGTTCCAGCAGTTCCGCGGCGTGGAGGCCGACGCAAAGATCAACTACCAAGCGATCGGTTCGGGCGGCGGCATCGAGCAGTTCTCGGCCCAGACGGTCGACTTCGGCGCCTCCGACGCACCGCTGCAGGACGATGAGATCGCGGCCCTGCCCACCGACTACATCGAGCTGCCGACCGTGCTCGGCGGCGTCGTGTTCGCCTACAACGTCGCCGGCCTCGACAGTGGACTGAAGCTGGACGGCGACACCGCGGCGAAGATCTTCATGGGCGGGATCACCAAGTGGAACGACCCCGCGATCGCGGCGCTCAACTCCGGCATGTCGCTGCCCGACACGCCGATCTCCGTGGTGCACCGCTCCGACGAGTCGGGAACGTCGTTCGTGTTCACGTCGTGGCTCGCCTCCCAGAGTCATGATTGGGAGATGCAGGTCGGCGCGGGCAAGGCGGTCGACTGGCCGGTTGGGACCGGCGGGGATGGCAACGACGGTGTCGCGGCCGGGATCTCGCAGACCGACGGCGCAATCGGGTACCTTTCGTTCGACTTTGCCGTGACCGCACAGCTGGGGATCGCCGACGTAGCACGCGAGGACGGGACGTACATCACGCCGTCGCTCGACTCGATCAGCGCGGCCGGCGGGGCCCTGTCCCTTCCGATCTCGCCGGACACGAACGTGCTGAACTCGACGGCCGACGGTGCCTACCCGATCGCGAGCACGACCTACCTGCTGCTCTACAAGGACATGTCCGACGCCGACAAGGCACAGACGGTCTTCGACTTCGTGACGTGGGCCCTCACCGCGGGCCAGGCGACGACGTCGACGGTCAACTACTCGCCGCTGCCGACGGACGTCGCCCAGCAGGCGCTCGCCGCGCTGGCCGCCATGACCGCCAACGGGACGGCGATGACCGCATCGCCGGGTGTGTCCGGATAGCTTGGCGACCACCGACACCACCGTGGAGGCGGGAGCGGCGCATCGGCGCCGCTCCCGCCTCATCGACCGTGGGTTCGCCGGAACGACGTGGCTCATCTCGCTGCTGTTGATCGGGCTCCTCGCGGCATTGCTGCTCGTTCTGCTCAAGGGCTCATGGCGCTCGTTCCAGGCGTTCGGACTCGGCTTCTTCACCGGGACCACATGGAATCCGGTGCGCGGTCGGGAGCAGTTCGGGGCGCTGCCGTTCATCTTCGGAACCCTCGTCACGTCGGCCACCGCCATCGTGATCGCCGTTCCCGTTTCCGTGGGCGTCGCGACGTTGCTCAACGAGGTGCGGAGGTCGCTCGCCAACCCGCTCGCCGTGTTCGTCGACATCCTCGCGGCCATCCCGAGCGTCGTGTACGGCCTCTGGGGGTTGTTCGTGCTCAAGCCGTTCTTCGACGCGCACGTCGAGCCGTTCCTCGTGGCCACGATCGGGAAGGTGCCGCTCCTGGGCATTCCGTTCCGGGGGAAGGCCCAGGGCCCCGACCTGTTCACGGCCGGGGTCATCCTCGCGATCATGATCCTGCCCATCGTCACCGCGGTGACGCGCGAGGTGGTCGCGACGGTTCCTCGCGATCTCCGCGAAGCTGCGCTCGCGCTGGGCTCGACGCGGTGGGAGGCGACGCGTCTGGCCGTTCTGCCCTACGCGCGGAGCGGGATCGTGGGAGCGACCATGCTGGGCCTCGGCCGGGCGCTCGGCGAGACGATCGCCGTGACGATGGTCGTCGGCAATACGCCCAAGATCACGTCCTCGCTCATGAGCCCGGGCGCCACGATCCCGTCGTGGATCGCAAGCAGCTTCCGAGAGGCGAGCAGCGTGGGCCTGCATCGATCCGGGTTGCTCGGCCTCGCCGTCACGCTCGTGGTCATGGCGTTCGTCCTGGCGCTGCTTTCGCGGTTGCTCGTCCGGCGCACCGGTGACTTGGTGGGTGCTCCGGCGTCGAGCGAGACGGCCGCGCAGACCCCCTGGAGCCTCGGGTTGTGAGCGCGGTCACCACCCCGAGCCTGGGCCGCGTGACGGGTCCCCGCCGATTGAAGAACTCGGTGTTCACCTGGTTTCTGTGGGGTTGTGGGGCGCTGGCGCTCGTCCCGCTCGTCGTGATCACCGTCTACGTGGTCTCGAGGGGGTATCAGGTTCTGGGCGCCAGCTTCTTCACGAAGGAACCGAACGCGGTGAATCCTCCCGCGGGAGGGGTCGTCCAGTCCTTCATCGGAACCGGTCTCATCGTCGGGATCGCGACGGCGATCGCGGTGCCGCTCGGAGTCCTGACGGCCGTGTATCTGGCGGAATACGGCAGGGGTCGATTTGCCTCCTCGGTCCGGTTGGTCGCGGAGGTGCTGCTGTCGACGCCGTCGATCGTGGCCGGCGCGTTCATCTGGACGACGGTCGTGGTCACCCTCCGGTCGTTCTCCGCAATCGCCGGCGGCCTCTCGCTGGTGGTGCTCATGTGGCCGATCGTCGCCCGAGCAATGGAAGAGGTCCTGCGGCTCGTTCCACAGGAGCTTCGCGAAGGCGCGCTCGCGCTGGGCCTTCCCCGGTGGCGGATGATCATGCGGGTGGTGATCCCGACGGCGGGCGCGGGGCTGCTCACCGCGGTGATGCTGGCCGTCGCACGAGGGCTCGGTGAGACGGCCCCGATCCTTTTGACCGCGCTCGGAAACGACTTCGTGAACTGGAAGCCGACGGAGCCGACCGACGCCCTGCCGCTTCGCATCTTCAGCGATGCCCGGACGCCGATCGAGGCGCTGCATCAGTTCGCATGGGGAGGGGCCTTGGTGCTCCTCGTCGTCGTACTCTTCCTGTCCATCGGAGCCCGGATGCTCGCCGCACGCCAGCAGAAGAGGACCGCGTGAGCAAGATGGAAGTCGCCAACCTGGACGCCTGGTTCGGGCAGATGCAGGTGCTCAAGGGCATCAACTTGAAGACCGAGCCGGGTGAGGTCACGGCCATCATCGGCCCCTCCGGGTGCGGCAAGTCCACCCTCATCCGATGCCTGAACCGGATGCACGAAGAGGTCCGAGGTGCCCGGGTGAGCGGCAAGGTCCTGTTCGACGGGATGGACATCTATGCCCCCGACGTCGACCCGGTCGCCGTTCGCCGCCGGATCGGGATGGTGTTCCAGCGGCCGAATCCCTTCCCGACGATGAGCATCCTCGACAACACGCTCGCGGGTCTGCGCCTCGCGGGCGAGCGAATGAGCAAAGAGGTGCAGCTGGAGCGGGCCGAGCGGGCGCTCTCGGCCGCCGGCCTGTGGAACGAGGTGAGGGACCGGTTGGGCGAGCCCGGCGGCAAGCTGTCGGGCGGTCAGCAGCAGCGGCTGTGCATCGCGCGCGCACTCGCCGTCGAGCCCGAGGTGCTGTTGATGGACGAGCCCGCGTCCGCACTGGATCCGGCCTCGACGCTTCGCATCGAGGAGCTCGTGGCCGAGCTGAAGAGCGCCTACACCGTGATCATCGTCACGCACAACATGCAGCAGGCCGCCAGGGTCTCGGACTGGACGCTGTTCATGCTCTACGGCGAGGTGGTCGAGTTCGGCCCCACCGATCGGATCTTCACGAACCCCGAAGACAAGCGTACGGAGGACTATGTGACTGGGCGATTCGGCTGATGGGCGAGGTTCGGAGCCATTTTCACGAAGAGCTCGAGGGGCTCGAGCGCGAGATCCTCGACATGGGGGATCTCGCGGCGACCTCGGTGCAGCGGGCGGTCGAGTCTCTCGTCGAGCACAAGGACGAGCAGGCACACGCCGTCGTCGACGGGGACGATGCCATCGACGATCTCTACCTCGGGATCGAGGCGAGGACGCTGCAGACGATCGCTCTGCAAACCCCGGTTGCCGCCGACCTGCGGCTGATCTCGGCGATCATCCACACGAGCCTTCACTTGGAGCGCGTCGGGGACCAGGCGGTCAACATCGCGAAGCTCTACCTGGCGACGAACGGTCTCCCATCCAGCCGGCCGATGCTCGAGCAGCTCGACGAGATGGGAACGATCGTCGTCGCGATGATGCGCACGGTGATGGAGGCGTTCGCCGGGCGCGATCTCGAGGCCTGTCTCAAGCTGCCGGTGATGGATGATCCGGTCGATCGGATCAACCGGCTCATCCACCTGGAAGCCCTGAAGCTCGCCGACGATCGCCCGGCGCTCGACTGGGGGCTGCACATGAACCTCGTCGCGCGCGCCCTCGAACGGGTCGGGGACAACGCGGTCGACATCGCGGAGCAGGTCGGGTTTCTGATCACCGGCGAGTTCCGCGAGTACACCGACGCGTCGCACGACGTCGAACCGGGTGGATAGGTGCAGGACGCCGGCGCGCGCATCCTCCTCGTCGAAGACGAGGTGTCGTTGGCGGAGTCGGTCCGCTACAACCTCGAGCGGGAAGGGTTCGTCGTCTCGGTAGCCGTCGACGGGCGTCGCGCGCTCGAGCGGTTCCGCGCCGACCAGCCGGCGCTCGTCATCCTCGATCTGATGCTTCCGGAGCTGTCGGGTCTCGACGTCTGCCGGATGATCCGCGAGGAGTCCGAGGTCCCGATCATCATGGTGACGGCCAAGGACTCCGAGGCCGACAAGGTCGCGGGCCTGGAGCTCGGCGCCGACGACTACGTCACCAAGCCGTTCTCGGTGCGTGAGCTCACGTCGCGCGTCCGGGCGCATCTGCGCCGGGCCCACATGCAGTCACCGCGGCCGTCCGAAGACCTGCTCGGCGGCGGGACCGTCGAGATGGACGTCGTGCGTCACGAGGTTCGTGTCGGGGGCGAGGCCGTCGCGTTCCCGCCGAAGGAGTTCGAGCTGCTCGAGACCCTGCTCCGGCGGAAGGGGCGGCTGCTGACGCGCGACTACCTGATCGAGGAGGTCTGGGGGGCCGACTACGTCGGCGACACCAAGACGCTCGACGTGCACGTGAAGCGGATCCGGCGAAAGATCGAGGGCGACCCCCACCAGCCGGCCCACCTGCTGACCGTGCGCGGCCTCGGTTACAAGTTCGTCGATTGATCGGCCGCCGGGACTCCCGGTATCGGTCCCCGGGTCGAGGCCAGCCGTCCGATGCCGCGGAATCCAAGTCGTTCGTAGATCCCGACGGCGCGGCGATCGTCGGGGTCGGCGAAGAGAAAGACGTGTTCGGCCCCCGCCCCGAGGGCCTCGGTGGCGACCCGGGCGGTCACGGCGGTCGCGTACCCACGCCCTCGCGCATGCGGCACGGTCGACACGTTGTCCACGTAGCCGACGCCCTCGAGGAGGGCGAGGGCTGCGAGCGAGGCGATCTCGCCGTCGGGTCCGCGGACCCCGAACCATCGCTTGCCGGCCGGTGAGAGGACGTCCTCCTCGATCGATCGGAGCTGGGCCACCGCGTCGGCGCTCTTCACGCTGAACAGCTCCATCGCCTCGTGCACGCGGGCCCAGAGCTCCGCGCCGGGCGAGAGCTCGTCGACGTCGGCGGAAGGATCGCCGGAAGGCGCCGGTTGCGGGTCCGCCAGCTCCATCACGAAATCCCAGCCGAGCCGGTGTCCGTGCCGCGACAGCTCGGCCAGCAGGTTGCGGGCGCGGTCGGAGTGGAAACAGACGACGTGCATCGTCGTCGCGCCGGCCGCGCGGAGCCGGGGAATGAGGGCGTCCTCAAGCTCGGCCATGCCCAGATCCTCGACCGGGAGATCGACCCGGGCGTAGTTCGCGTCCCAGATGGCGGGGTGCCGCGTATCCGTGACGACCGCGCCCCACCGAGTCGGCGCAACGGTGCCGACCAGCTCGTCGAGCGCGCGCCAGAACCGGATCACGTGCTCGGGGATCGCCACCGCGGCAGTGTATGCGTCGGCTAGGCTCCCGCCCGTGACACCGGGCCGAGCGAACCGGGGCCGACGAACGGATGGCGGGCGCTGATGTGCCGCGCCCTGGTCGTGCTCTGCGTGGCTCCCGACGACGCATCGCTCGGTGACCTCAAGCGCGCGACCACATCCGCGGCGTGGGAGCTCGCACCCGGCGCGACCGACGAGCGTCGGGCGCTCGACCAGATCGACGTCGACCGCCCGCACGTGCTGGTGGTGTTCGGCCCGTTCGAGCGGCTGGTTGCCCTGGTCGCCGAGCGGTTCCCCGCCATACGAATCGTCGCGGACCGGGAGGCTCCCGGCGTCGTCGCCGTGGCATCCTCGCTCGAGGACGTTCGCGGGCTCGTGACCGGGGACGAGCGGCCGGCGGGCCCGGTGCGTTCGGCCGCGATCAGCCCCCCCAGGGAGCCCAACCCTCCCGGCGCACCATCCGCATCGTGACCAGGATGTTTGCCCGGGCGTTGTAGGCGGACCAGCGGCGGAAACCGAAGGTGCTGGCCCGGCCGGGCCAGTACCGGCACAGGTGCTGGTAGATCCCCTCCGCGCAGCTGCCCGCGTTGAACGCGCCCGGCCGCAGGTCCGATTCGCGCAGCGCCACGAGCAAGGCCTTCCGCGGCCCGCCGGGTACGTGGTAGTAGCGCGCGGCGCACGTGATCAGACGCCGCACGGCGCCCGGCCCCCGCCGCCAGTCCACCGGACAGATCCGGTGTGGCGTGCCCCGTGGTGGCGCCGGTGCCGCACCGTCACCGGCAGTGCGGTGGCCGTGGTGGTGGGGATCAGCAGCAGGACCGTGATGAGCAGCATCGCCGCCAGCGAAGCGCGGCTCGTCGCTCGCCCGTTCATGTGCGTCTTCCCGTTCGTCTCTGGTCGCGTCTCTGGTTGCGTCTTCTGTTGGATCATTTGGTCGGTCACCTCGTTGTCTGGTTGTCGTCGGTATCCAATTGCGGACGGCATTGCCGCCACCCAGCACACGCGCATGCACCGGCCAGCCCTGGGAAGGTGGGGAGCACGCGGGGTGTGGAGCAGCGAACGAATGACCGTCCGTGTCGGCCGAGACCCTAGCCAGCCCCACCGACATCCGGCAACGACGGCGTCCGTAGGACGCCTGGCCCAGGGTGTGGTGCCCGTGTGTGGATCTGGGCGGGGCCGACCGTTCCCGCGGCGGGGGTCGCTAGCATGGATTCATGGGAAAGGTCCTGCTGGCCGCGCCTCGGGGGTACTGCGCCGGCGTGGAGCGGGCGGTCGACGCCGTGGAACGGGCCCTCGTCAAGCACGGCAGGCCCGTCTACGTGCGGAAACAAATCGTGCACAATCTTCACGTCGTTCGAGACCTCGAGGCGAAGGGAGCGATCTTCGTCGAGGAGGAGTCGGAGATTCCCCGCGGCGCGGTCGTGGTCCTCTCGGCGCACGGCTCGGCGCCCTGGGTCTACGCCAACGCCGCCGATCGGGGACTCGAAGTGATCGATGCCACGTGCCCCCTCGTGACCAAGGTCCACGTCGAGGCACGCCGGTTTGTCTCGGACGACTGCACGATCGTGCTGATCGGCCACGCCGGGCACGAGGAAGTGGAGGGGACCAGCGGGCAGGCGCCCGAGCGCACGATCCTCGTGCAAACGGTGGAGGACGCGCGGACGGTGGACGTGCCGCCCGGCAATCTGGCGTATCTGACGCAGACGACGCTCTCGATCGACGAGACCGCCGCGATCATCGATGTCCTGCGTGAGCGCTTCCCCGGGATCGCCGCCCCACCGAGAGAGGACATCTGCTACGCGACGCAGAACCGTCAGGACGCGGTGAAGGCGATCGCGCCGCACTCCGACGTCGTCCTTGTCATCGGCTCGACGAACTCGTCGAACTCGAACCGGCTGGCCGAGGTGGCGAAGGATCTGGGCGCTGCCGCGTATCTGGTGGACGACGAGCGCCAGGTCGACCCGGCGTGGTTCGAGGGCGCGAGCACCGTCGGGCTGACGAGCGGCGCGAGCGTGCCCGAGCATCTGATCGGACAGATGCTCGCGTGGCTCTCCGAGCGCGGCTTCGACGAGGTCGAGCAGGTCGCGGTTGCCGACGAAGGCGTCAGGTTCTCCGCCCCCTCGGGGGTCCGCGACGTGCCGTTCGCGCCGATCTGAGTCCCGTCCGGCGTTGGGCGGTCAGGTCTCCACGGCGACCGGCTCGTCCCCGCAGAGAACCCGCAGCTCTTCTTCGCCTTCCTCGGGACCGACCGAGATGAGCCGGTCGCCCGCGCGAAAGGCGAAGGCGGCTCTGGGCCGGTAGATCCACCGCGGGCCGCGCTGCACGGCCAGAACGAACATCCCGGTCTCGGTCTCGACGCGCAGGTCCCGAAGCGAGGCGCCGTCGGCGGGCGAACCGGGTTGAACGACGGTCTCGGCGCTCGTCTCCTCGGTCTCCTCCAGCGCTTCCTGGACGACCGGATGCAACGGCTCGCCCTGCTCGACGTACCACGTCATGTCGCGCGCCGCGTCGCAGATCGACTCGGACGCACTCGCCAGCCGGATCAGTCCGCGCAGCTCATCGGGGTCGCGTGCCTCCGGCGCCGCCCGAAGGACCCATGATTCCAGCTCGTCCTGCAGCGCATCGGAGCGCGACTCCTGGGCCGAGACCTCCGCGGCGAGCGACCGGTTGTTGAACAGGATCGAGGCGTAGGCCAGGCCGACGCAGGCCTCGGAGAGGTCCTTCATCTCGACCAGGATGTCGACGGCGCGGTCGAGCTCGGAGAGCGCCGGCCCGTCGTCGTCGGGCGCGAGCGGCAGGGCCGGGGCCCCGGCCAGTTCGCGGACCAGGTTGATGCCTTCCTCGGGTCCGCGAACGAGCAGGACGTCGGCGGTCGAGACGACGTCGTCCGCTCCGGGGTCGAAACGCCATTCGGCGCCGCTGCGGATGGCCATGACCCACATGCCGGTCTCGGTGGGCAGCGAGAGCTCCCGGAGGGTCTGCCCGATCACCGAAGCCTCTTCGCGGACCTTCACCCGCGCCGTGATCTCGTCCGCGTGGCGGAGGTCGGGCCGCAGGCCGTCGGGGATCCCCAGGCGGTCGGCGACGACCCGCGCGATGTCCTCGGCCGCGTCGCCGATCCGTTCGATCGCATCGGCGATCCACAACACCCCGGCCATCGCTTCCGCGTCCTCGGCGCTGCGCGCGGCGAGCATCGCGGTGATCCGCAACCGGCGGAGGTGACGGCCCATCCGTTCCTCCAGCCGGCGGACCTCGCGCGCCAGCTTCTCGTCGTTGAAGAAGACCGCCGCGTAGGCGAGGTCGACCATGACCTCGGAGGCGTCCTTCAGCTCGACGAGGAGCTCTTTGACGTTCTTGGGTTCTTCGTCCATCACCGCAACACTCCTGATACTGACATGACGAGCAGGACACAGGCGACGCCCGAGAGGTCCATCACGCTCGTGATGATGGGAACTCCATGGTTGTCGGGGTCGAGATCGAAGCGGTACGTGACGATCGCCAGGTAGTAGCCGGCGACGATCGTGACGGGCGTGACGATGATCCCGGCAAGCATCGTCCCCCAGATGAGCCTTCCCGCGGAAGGCATCCCGGACAACCCGGTCAGCGTGCCCAGCCCGAAGGCGATCGCCCCGATCAGCGCGAACACGAACACCGCCAGCGCGGTGACGATGGTGGCGTCCAGAACCGCCGGCGCCTCGGGAAGGCCCGACGGCGTGATCACCCCGATCCGGAGCTTCGAGGTGATCCTCGAGGAGAAGATGCCGCCCAGGGCCCCCGCCTGGGAGACGAAGGGCGGGATGAGCGCCAGCAGGATCGGGACGGCGACGAGCTGCGGCTGGCGCGCCTGCTGGAAGGCTCCGGCGATCACGTCGAGGATGGGGGTGAGCAGGATCGTCGCGGTCATCTCGACCACGATGCGGCGAACGAGGGGGTCCCTGGCGCGGTAGGAGCGCACGGTGACGACCGCGGCCACGCCGATCGCGATGACCGCCGCCACGGCCGTGACGGACTCGTTGCGCACCAGAAACGTCGCGAGGAACAGGCTCGGCAACGTGGTCATGTCGCCCATGGCGGTCACCATCGGCGTGGAGACCGAGTCGAGATCCCATCCCAGCCGATACGAGAGCGCGGAGAGGCCGACCGTGATCCCGAGGATGAGGACGGATCCGATCGCCCCACCGACGATCGAGATCACCGCCAGCTTCAGGATCGAGATCGACATCGTCCCGAACGCCGCACCGGCGATCTTGGCAAGGGCTGCCAGCCAGAGCGAGGACGAGAACGTCGTCAGGATCGCCACGTCGACGTTGCGGCGCAGAACCCCGCCGCGCTCCAGCGTGATCTCGAGGAGCCCGGCCGCGTCGGCCGTGCCCAGGCGCGCGCCGATGGCGCCGAAGATCGTCCCCTTCATGCCGACCGCCGCCGGGATGAGCACGAGCAGACCCGGGAGGTCCTGAAGGGTGCCGGTGAGGTGGGCGAGCGTCAGGCCGGCGACGAAGCCGGCGGCCGTGCTGAGCGTGAGCGCGACGGCAGCCTGACGGAGGGTACGAACCTCCGCCTTCCAGTAGCGCACGAGCCGTCGGGCTCGGCGCGGCAGCATGCGACGCGTTGATGCCATACGGTCACCATGGGTTTCGCTCGCGTCCGGCCCCGGACGGGTCTCGGTGGAGCCCGGGGCAGTATCGCCCGCCGATGGGGGCCGGGCAAGCGTGCCCGGGCACGCAAGGCCGGACCGGACCGGTCAGTCGACCCAGTCGCGCGTCACGAAGAGCCAGAACGCGAGCCCCGCGAACTCGCCGTAGCGACGAAAGCGCCTGGAGATCTGGACGTCGCTCGCGGGCGTCCGGCGTCCGGCCAGCCGCGTGTATGCGGGGCGGCTCCACGAATCCAGGATCAACCGGGAGTGCCGGCCGACGGTCATCATGATGTGCGCCGCCGCGTACGGGCCGACGCCCGGCAAGGCGAGCAGCTCCTGCTCCATCTCGTCGTCGGGAAGCTCCCCGGCCGGGGACCCGGCCAGCCGTTCCAGGTCGAGGTCGCCGCGGTCCACCATCCGCGCCAGCGATCGCAGATACGCGCCGCGGTACCCGGCCCTCGCCGTCCGGCGGTAGAAACGCTCGGGCGCGGCCGCCATCGCGGCGGGCGTGGGGAAGGCGTTCGTCAGCGGGCCGTCCCCGGACGTCGCCGGCTCGCCGAGGTGGGTCACCAGCGCGTCGACCATCCTGCGAGTCGCGCTCCAGGCGCAGTTGGTCGTGCACACCGTCTTGACGACGTCTTCGAAGACCGTCGGGCTCTGGATCATCCGCCCCGCGCCCGTCGCGGCCCACGCCAGGTCGGGATCACCCGCAAGCGCGGCGTAGAAACCGGAGAGGTCCTGGTCGAGCCGGAGGACGCGCCGGACTCCCGCGGCGACCGCGGCCTCGGTCGCCGCGCCGGCAGCGCGGCCGAGGATGCGAACCCGCGCTCGTCCGGAGCGGCGGGGTCGCGCGTCGATCAGCACGCGGCGTGGTCTCCCGCGCGGGACTCGCAGGGTCAGCTCCAGCGAGCGCGCCGCCTCGTCGAGGCGCATCGGGGAGAGCTCGGAGAAGCCGTGGCTCGTGAGCGTCCGCCAGAGGTCGACGGGCTCGCCGCCCGGGCCGCTCATCGCGATCTCGAGCTCGGTCAACCGGGGACCGCGGTCCCCTCTCGCTCGCGGAACCGCCGGACCTTGTTGCGGTTGCCGCAGGCCTGCATCGAGCACCACTTGCCGGAGTGGTTTCGGGAGGTGTCGTAGAAGACGGTCGTGCAGTTCGGGTCCGCGCACATTCGGAACTTGGACCACGTGCCGTCGAGCTGGGCGAGCAGCGAGATGCCGAGCAGACGGGCCACGGCCCCCCGCACCCCCGCGCCCGACGCGTGGATTCGCTTGTCGCCGAAACAGATCTGCAGTCCAGCCTCGTCCGCGGCCTCGTTGAGCACGTCGATCGCGGCCGTGTCCTGCGGCTCGCCCATGTTCTCGCGAACGCTCGAGACGAGCGCGGAGCGGATGCGCAGTGCCCAGGCGAGGTCGGCGTCGTCCGCATCGGCTGCGGGGACCAGATCCTCGTCCGCGAGCCACCAGCGAAGGGCGGCATCCTCGGGCTCGAGCGTCGCTCCCGAGTCCGCGTCGTGATCGTGCAGGGACAGCCAGCTCCGCACCAACTCCAGGTCGCCGGGGGCGGGGGAAGCGGCGGGGGAGCCGGCGTGAACGGGCTGCGGCCTGCGGGACACCATGCGGTGAGCATACCCCTGTCAACCACCGTTGACCACTTGACTGGTTACCGGCGTAACCTGTATATACCGTGTATCAGGTTACGGCCTCGGGCGGCCGTCGGGGAGAAGGAGGAGACCATGCACTCGCTCATCAACGAAGAGCTGGGGCGGGCCAAGATGGCGGAGCTGCGGGCACGGGCCGAATCGGGTGGACACGCGCGCGCGGCCGCGGTGCAGCGCGAGATGCTCGCCGCGGAGCGGGCCCGGGCCGGGGTCGAGCCGCCGAACGAGGGCGTCTTCGAGACGTGGGAAGCCTGGCTCGCGATCTTCGTCTCGGCGGCCTTCCTTGCCGTTGCGTTCGCGGCCGGGCCGTGGAGGGGGCTGGTGGTCTTTGCGGGCGTGGTGGTGGCCGTGGCGGCCGCGGGATTCTGGTTCGGAGCCGACTCGCGCGACCCCGACCAGCGTTGGCCGTTTGCCGCTCCGGAGCGTCGGCGGGCCGGCTGCCCCGACGCCGGTACCATCCGTTCGTGATCGAGTTCACCGACTGGGCCGTCGACATCCTCAGCCGCTCGGAGTCCGCGGCCCGCCGCTTCAACCCGGACGCGAGGCTCCGGCTTCTGCGTGAGGGATCCGCCGTCCGGTTCGAGCTGGCGGAGGAGCCACAGCCGGAGGACGAGCCGGTCACGCACGAGTCCGGATTCACCCTCTGGGTCGAGCGAGGTCTCGACGGCGTCGTCGACGTGGTCGAGCCGCACGATCAGCTGATCCTTCGGCCCCCCGGCTCTACCGAACGCAGCGTCCGCCCGGCCGGCGAGCCCGCCTAGCCGGCCGGTTCCGCGGCCGCCTCGATCGTCGCCGCGAGCGCGACGTCCTTCTCGGTCACGCCACCCTCGTCGTGCGTGGACAGGGACACCACGACGCGGTTGTAGTGGTTCTCGAGATCCGGGTGATGACGCGCCGCCTCGGCCACATCGGCGATCCGAACGATGAACTCGATCGCGGCCCGATAGCGCGGGAAGCGAAACTCCTTCCGGATGGCCGACGACTCGAGCGTCCATCCCGGGAGCCGTCCCAGGGCCTCCTCGATCTCGTGGTCCGAGAGCTTCGCCATGGCGGCGACCCTAGCGCGGTTCCTCCTCGGCGGACTCCACCGAGTGCCCGGCTTGGTAGCGGCGAAGCGCCGGGAACGCACCGGTGACGATCAGCGCGCCGACGATGCAGGCGATGCCGCCGGAGACCACGCTGAACGCCGGGCTGACGGCCTGCGCCACGAGGCCGGCTTCCAGGTCGCCCAGACGCGGGCCGCCCGTGACCACGAAGATGTGGATGCCGGAGAGACGTCCGCGCAGCCGGTCGGGAACTCCCACCTGCAGGATCGTGGAGCGGAAGATCGCGCTGATCACGTCGGCCCAGCCGGCCGCCCCCAGCAGGACGAGGGCGAGCGGCAGGTTCCCCACCAGGCCGAACGACGCGATCGCGGCGCCCCACGCAGCCACGGCCAGCGCGACGGCCCTGCCCTGATGCTGCACGCGCCGGGTCCATCCGGACGTGACGGCGCCCAGCACCGCCCCGACGGCGGGCGCCGTGAACAGCAGGCCGACGACGCCCGGCCCCCGGTGGAACTGCGAGATCGCCAGGAACGTGAAGAGCGCGCGGGGCATCCCGAAGACCATGGCGACCAGGTCGATCGCGAAGGTCGACTGGAGCAGCTTGCTGGACCGGACGTAGGCGAGCCCTTCGACGATGGCCCCCCATCCGGTCGGTGAGTGCTCCTCGATCTCGGGCCGGACGGGCTTGATCCGGAATGCCGCGTACAGCATGGCGAGATAGGTCACGAGGTCGGTCCCGTAGGCCCACTTCACGCCGAACCGCGCCACCAGGACACCGGCGAGGGCCGGCCCGAGAAGCGCGGTGCCGTTCCACAGGATCTGGTTCAGCGCCGCCACCGCCGGGATCAGCTCGTTGCCGACCAGCCGGGGGGCGATCGCCGATCGCGTCGGGCCGTCGATCGCCGAGGACGCCGCGATGGCCGCGATGCCGCCGTAGACGAGGAAGAGCGAGGGCCGGTCGATCAGGGCGCTCGTGAGCAGCAGGGCGGAGCCGATCATCGACCCGATCTGGGCGAGGATCAGCAGGTGACGCCGGTCCCACCGATCGAGCACGGGCGCGCCGAGCAAGGAGCCGAGGGCAAGGGCCGCGAGCCAGACGAGTCCGGTGATGCCGACCGCCGCCTCGCTGCCGGTCAGCGCCGTCACCTGGATGAACACGCCGACGAGCGAGAACTGCCAGCCGATCTCCGAGATGAGAAGCCCCGTCCACAGCAGCCGGAAATCGCGCGAGACGCGGAACGGCGTGAAGTCGATTGCCAGCGCGCGGATATGCCTGGACGCGGCTCGGCGGCGTCCAGGCTCCTTGCTCACGCGCAGACGGTATCGAAGACGAAGCGGTCAGCCCGCCACGGCGTCGATCGCCTGCTCGAGCACCTCCAGCCCGTCGGCCAGCAACGCCTCGTCGATGGTGAGCGGGGGGAGGAGCCGAACGACGTTGCCGTAGGTTCCGGCCGTCAGGACCACGACCCCGTTCTCGAGACAACGGCGGCCGATCTCGTTCATCTGCTCGGCCGCGAGCGGCTCTTTCGTTTCGCGGTCCGAGACGAGCTCGGCGGCGCACATGGCTCCGCGGCCCCGGACGTCGCCGACGATCTCGTGACGGCCCGCCAGCCGCTGCAGGCTGGCCATCATCGTCTCGCCGACGCGGAGCGAACGCTCGAGCAGCCCCTCGCGCTCGATCTTGTCGAGCACGGCCAGGGCGGCCGCGGCGGCCACGGGGTTACCGCCGTAGGTTCCGCCCAGCCCGCCGACGTGCACCGCGTCCATGATCTCGGCGGTCCCGGTCACGGCGCTGATCGGCAGGCCCCCACCCATCGACTTGGCGGTCGTCACCAGGTCCGGGACGACCCCTTCGTCCTCGATGGCGCACCAGCGACCGGCGCGGCCCATGCCGGATTGGATCTCGTCGGCGATGAACACGATGCCGCTTGCCTTCGCGAATCCGGCGAGGCCGGAGACGAAGCCCGGTGCCGGCACGACGAACCCGCCTTCGCCCTGGATGGGCTCGAGGATGATGGCCGCGATGTTCTCCTCGCCGATGTGCTTGTGCATCTCGTCGAGCGCGTATGCGAGGGCCTCCTCGGCGCACCGGTCCGGCCCGCTCGGCCAGCGGTAGGGGTAGGCGAACGGGAGGCGGTAGATCTCTGGGGCGAACGGGCCCATGCCCTGCTTGTACGGCATCACTTTCGCCGTCAGCGACATCGCGAGCAGCGTGCGTCCGTGGAAGGCGTGGTCGAAGGTGACGATCGCTTGACGGCCGGTGGCCTTGCGCGCGATCTTCACCGCGTTCTCGACGGCCTCGGCGCCCGAATTCGCGAACATCGTCTTCTTCGCGGCCTCACCCGGCATCAGCGCGTTGAGGCGCTCGGCCAGCTCGATGTAGGGCTCGTTCGCGGTGACGTGAAAGCACGTGTGCGTATCGAGCTCGAGCTGCCGCGCGGCGGCCTCGATCACCTCGGGGGCCGAGTGTCCGACGTTCAGCACGGAGATGCCGGTCGCGAGGTCGATCAGCCGGTTGCCGTCGACGTCCTCGATGATGGCCCCGGCCGCGCGGGCCGTGACGATCGGGTGCAGGTTGGCCACACCGGCCGGCACGGCCGCCGCTCGCCGCGCGAACCACTCGCGCGAGCGGGGCCCGGGGATGTCGGTAACGAGCTTTCGTTCCTGGGGGATATCCATGCGGGGAGTGTCCTGCCACCGGCTCCTTCTGTCAGTCGGGGGTGCGGACGAACCTCGCGGCGTTCTTTGTCCAGAACGTCCAGTCAAGGTTCGGGTCCTCGCTGCGGCTGGACGTTTCGTACAATCGCGATCGTGCCGGCCTCGGTGCGCGACATCGCCTCGATCCCTGGGATGCCCCTTCGGCTGCTCGCCGGGGCGGGACAGGCCGATCGCCCGATCCGGTGGGTCCACGTGAGCGAGCTGGAGGATCCGACGCCCTGGTTGAAGGGGGGCGAGCTCCTGCTGACGACCGGGATGGGGGTGGGCCGGGCGGCGGCGAAGCAGACCGCGTTTGTCACGCGCCTGGCCGAGGCCGGGCTGGCCGGTCTCGGGTTCGGGCTCGGCTTCACCCACGATGTGATCCCGAAGGCGGTCGTCAAAGCCGCCACCGACCTCGACTTCCCGCTCCTCGAGGTGCCCTACCCCGTGCCGTTCATCGCCATCACCGAGGCGGTGTTCAGCCGGAGCGTCGCCGAGCAGGTGGAGATGCTGCAGCGAGCGGTCGACGCCGAGCACTCGCTCACCCGCGCGGTCATGGAAGGAGGCGGGATCGAGCGAATCGCCGGCTCGTTGGCGGAGGTGACGGGCGGCTGGGCCCTGCTGCTCGATCTCCACGGCGTCCCGCTCGCGGCCACGTCGCGATCCGCCTCCTCGCGTGCCGAACGCCTGTGGAAGGAGCTGGCCTCGGTGCGTCCCGAGGGCTCCAGCTTCAGCGTGAGCCTGGTCGACCGCGGCCACCACGTCTGGATCCAGCCGGTGGGCGCGCTCGGCCGCGTCGAGGCGTTCCTCGCCGTCGGCAAACCCGAGCAACCGAGTCAGCTCGACCGGATCGTGGCCGGTCACGCCCTCAGCCTGTTCGCGATCGAGCTCGCCAAGTCGAGGGCGGTCGCGGACGCCGAACGCCGGCTGCAGGGCGACTTCTTCGACCGCCTCGCCGGCGGGGAGCTGCCGGAGGCGGAGGCTGCGCAGGGCCTTGCGCGATTCGGATTCGACCGCGGCGCCGCCCTCGTGGTGGTGGCGCTTTCGGGTGGGGACCCGGACGCGCTGGCGCTCGCGGCCACGGACATCCGCTCACGCTCGGACGGCGGGTTCCTGGTCTCGGCTCGCGACGACGGCGTCTTCGTGCTGGTTCCGGCGGACCCGCCCGTGGATCTGGGCGCCCTCGCCGCCGTGCTGGGCCCTCGCAGCGGGGTTGAGGTTCGGCTCGGCGCCGGGTCGGCGGTCGGCGTCGCCGAGGTCGGGCGCTCCCTTCAGGAGGCAACCTACGCGCTGCGCGTCTGTCGTCTGGAGGGGTGGACGCACGCGGGGTTCGAGGATCTCGGCACGTACCGGCTCTTGTTGTCGATGACCGAGCCCGACGCGCTTCGGGCGTTCGCCGACGCGATGCTCGCGCCGCTCGAGACCTACGACCGCGATCAGGGAGGGGAGCTCGTGCTCTCGTTGCAGGCCTATCTCCTTGCCAATGCGCGGTGGGAAGCTGCCGCTGCCGAGCTCTTCGTGCACCGGCACACGCTGCGCTACCGCATGCGAAAGGTGGAGGAGCTGACCGGCCGCGATCTCGCCAGCTCCTTCGATCGGATGGAGTTCTGGCTTGCGCTCCGGGCCCGCGACCTGCTCGTCGAGGACCGGACCGGATGATCGCGAGGTTGGACGGTCCGTCCATGGCCCGACCGGCGGTGTGCCGTTGTGGAGGGTGGCTCGTCTACGCCGCTACGCTGCATACTTGCAGTTCGGAACGCTCGGTTCCGCGGCTCGTTGATCGGCTCGAGACTGGGGAGAATCGCTATGGCTGATGCGTATCAGATGTTCATCGATGGAGCTTGGGTCAACTCGTCGTCGGGCGAGACCCGCGACGTCCTCAACCCGGCGACCGGCGAGGTCATCGCCAGCGTCCAGGAGGGAACGGCCGAGGACACGGACCGCGCGGTCGCAGCGGCGAAGAAGGCGTTCGAGGGCGATTGGGGCGATTCGACGCCGAAGGACCGCCAGCTCGCGCTGCTCAAGCTCGCCGATGCCATCGAGGCGAACGCCGAGGAGCTCGTGAACCTGGAGGCGCTGAACGTCGGCAAGCCGGTGGCCGTCACGATGTCGGAGGAGATCCCGCCGATCGTGGACAACCTTCGCTTCTTCGCGGGCGCCGCGCGCGGCCTCGAAGGGCGGAGCGCCGGCGAGTACATGGCCGGCTTCACGTCGTTCGTCCGCCGCGAACCGATCGGGGTCGCGGGACTGATCGCTCCCTGGAACTACCCGCTGATGATGGCGATCTGGAAGATCGGGCCGGCCCTTGCCACCGGGAACACGATCGTGCTGAAGCCGTCGGAGCTGACGCCGCTGACGGCGCTTCGGATGGCGGAGCTCGCCGCCGACATCTTCCCGACCGGTGTCTTCAACGTGGTGACGGGTGACGGTCTGCCGGTCGGCGACCGGCTCGTGCGCCACCCCGACGTCGGCATCGTCTCGCTCACCGGAGACGTCAACACCGGGAAGCTCATTCACGAGAACGCGAGCGCCACCTTGAAGCGCGTGCACCTGGAGCTCGGCGGCAAGGCCCCCGTGATCGTCTTCGACGACGCCGATCTCGAGTCGGCGATCGAATGGGTGAAGATCGCCGGCTACTTCAACGCGGGGCAGGACTGCACCGCGGCATGCCGGGTGCTCGTCGGGGACCGCGTCTACGACGACGTACTTCGGGGCTCGTGCCCGCGGTCGAGTCGATCAAGATGGGCGACCCATTCGACGATGCGACCGAGGTCGGTTCGGTGATCTCGCGCGAGCAGCTCGAGCGCGTCGAGGGCTTCGTCGACCGGGCGAAGGAGGCCGGCGCCGACGTGCTGACCGGCGGCGAGGCGATGAAGCGCGACGGATTCTTCTACGAGCCGACGATCGTCGCCGGTCCGGCGCAGGACGCGGAGATCGTCCAGAAGGAGGTCTTCGGACCCGTCGTGACCGTTCAGCGGTTCTCCGACGAGGCGCAGGCGCTGGCCTGGGCGAACGACGTCGACTACGGCCTCGCGTCGTCGGTGTGGACCCGCGACGTGGGACGGGCGATGCGGATGGCGCGGAAGCTCCAGTACGGATGCGTCTGGGTCAACACCCACATCCCGCTCACGCCCGAGATGCCGCACGGCGGCTACAAGCAGAGCGGGCACGGCAAGGACATGTCCGTCTACTCGCTCGAGGACTACACCAACATCAAGCACGTGATGGTCTCGCTCGACTAGTTCGAGCCGGTCCGCGATGCGGCGACGGGGCGGCGTCCCGAGGGCGCCCCGTGCCCTCGAAGGAGCCGAGAAGGAGCCAAGAAGGAGAGGAACATGACGACTAGACCGTTCTACGTGAACGGCGAGTGGCGAACGGGCAGCGGCACGCTCGACGTCACGAGCCCGTTCGACGAGAGTCTCGTGGCGCAGGTCGGCGTGCCGACCGACGACGACGTGGAGGAAGCCGTCGGCGTCGCCCACGAGACTTTCGAGCAGAGCAAGCGACTGCCGATCCATGCGCGCTCGGAAGCGCTCGATCTGATGTCGCACATCCTGGCCGAGCGCGTCGACGAGAACGCGGAGCTGATCGCGCGTGAGGGCGGCAAGCCGCTCAAGTGGGCGAAGGTCGAGGCGACGCGCGCGATCTCGACGTTCCGATGGGCGTCGGAGGTGTTGCGCCACGGCCAGGACGAGCTGATGCGCCTCGACACGGAGGCCTCGCTCGGCTCGCGGGTCGGGCTGCTCCGGCGGTTCGCCTTCGGCCCGGTGCTCGGGATCACGCCGTTCAACTTCCCGCTCAACCTGGTCGCGCACAAGGTGGCACCGTCCATCGCGGTCGGGGCGCCCATCGTCGTCAAGCCGGCGAGCGCAACGCCGCTCGGATCGCTCGCGCTTGCCGAGGTCTTCGACAAGACCGACCTGCCGAAGGGCATGTTCCAGGTGTTGCCGGTCTCGTCGTCGGTCGCCGACCGCATGGCGAGGGACGACCGGTTCCGCAAGATCTCGTTCACCGGCTCGTCCGAGATCGGGTGGTATCTGAAGGGACTCGACCCGAAGAAGCGCGTCACGCTCGAGCTCGGCGGGAACGCCGGGGTCATCGTGCACGGCGACGCCGATCTGGACTTCGCCGCGCAGCGCATCGCGTTCGGCGGGTATTACCAGGCGGGCCAGAGCTGCATCAGCGTCCAGCGGGTGCTCGTGCAGTCCGACGTCTTCGAGGACTTCGCCGTCCGGCTGACGAAGCAGGTCGAGCAGCTCAAGGTCGGCGACCCCATGGATCCGACCGTCGACGTCGGCCCGGTGATCCAGCGCTCGGAGGTCGGGCGCATCGATTCGTGGGTCAAGGAAGCCGAGGCCGAGGGCGCCGAGATCCTCACCGGCGGCACGGGCGACGGCGCCTTCTACATGCCGACGCTCATCTCCAAGGTGAAGCCCGAGATGAAGGTCTGCCGCGAGGAAGTCTTCGGTCCGGTCGTCACGATCAGCCCGTACGAGACGTTCGACGACGCACTCGCGGGGGTCAACGACTCGAAGTTCGGACTGCAAGCCGGCGTGTTCACGAACGACGTCAACCGGGTGTTCGAGGCGCACCGCACCCTCGAGGTCGGCGGCGTGATTATCAACGACGTGTCGGCATTCCGCGCCGACCAGATGCCGTACGGCGGGTCGAAGGACTCGGGCTTCGGGCGCGAGGGCCTTCGGTTCGCGATGGAGGAGATGACGGAACCGCGGATCATGGTCCTGTCCCACGTCCCGCTGTAGGCGGGCGCTGGGACTCGCCGCTCCGCGGTGGAGACCGTGAGCGCCAAAGAGCTCGCCCTTACGCTCCTGCCGCTCGCCCTTCTCGGGCTGCTCGTGGGGACGTTCGTGGTCGTGCTGCGCCGCCGGTCCTGGATGCCCGCGGCGAAGCTGGCCGTTCCCGATCTCGGCGCCCCGATGCGCGAGCCCCGCGACGTGGAGCGTCCGTGGTGGGGCAACCCGTGGTTGTGGGCCGGGGTGAGCGGGGTCTTCGTGGTGCTCGGCATCTTCGTGTGGCCGGGTTTGTTCGGCGGCGCGTTCCTGTTCCTTCCATTCGTCTGGATCCGGGTGCCCCGGCGCGGGCGAACGATGGATCCGCGCGGCAACGGCCACGCGAAGCGCGACGGAAGCAGCTTTCGCTAGGACGAGGCGAGGACGCCCGCGAGGAACTCGCCGGCGATGCCCGCGGCTTCGCGTTCGCGGCGCCACAGGAAATGGTCGGTGTCCTCGAGCACGGAGACCGATCCGCCCGACGCCGCTGCGTAGTCGCGCAGCTCGCCGGGCGGGCAGTACTGGTCGCGCTCGCCGGCCATGAACAGCAACGGCCGTTTGAGGGTCCGCAGCTCGGCTGCGGTGGGCAAGGCCGGAAGCGTTTGGTCACCCGGTTGCAGCGGGATGCCGATCAGCGCGAGCGCGGCGGGCCGGTCGTCTTCCAGCGCTTCGCGGAGCGCCACGTTGGCGCCGAACGACCACCCGCACGAGACGACCGGCCCGTCGACGCGCGATCGGAGGAGGTCGATCGCGGCGCGAACGTCGCGGATCTCGTCGCGGCCTCCGCCGTAGGTGCCGCCGGAGCCCATCACGCCTCGGAAGTTGAACGAGAGCGTCGCGAGTCCACGCCGCCCCGCGAGCTCGTTGCGGATGGCCCAAAGGATCGGATGGTCCTTGCTTCCGCCCTGCCGAGGGTGCGGATGGCAGATGACGGCGGAGCCGAGCGGCGTCCCCTGCGGCATCCGAAGCTCGCCCTCGAGCCTGATGCCGTCCTGGGTCGTGAAGGTCGTGGGTTCCACCTGTGGGACCATGCCGCGATGGACGAGATCCGACAACCGCGCGGGACGGGGTTCGCCCTTCGCGATCCGCATCCGTGGCCCGCGCTGGCTCGGCTCGTCGCGACCGGGGAGTCGCTGGGATACGTGTCGCTGTTCCTGCCCGAGTCGGTCGGACGCGACGGCTTCGCCACGCTGGCCGCCCTCGCGGGCGAGACGGACCGGCTTCTGCTCGGCACCGGGATCGTGCCGATGACCTCGCGCTCGTCGTTCGCGACCGCGATGGGTGCGGCCACCGTGCAGGAGCGGTCGGGCGGCCGGCTGATCCTGGGGATCGGGACCGGCCGCGCGCGGGCCGGCGCGCTCGCCGAGCTCGAGACCCAGGTCCGGGACATCCGCGCCTGGCTGGGGGGAGACGCGCCGGGGAACCGGCGGCTCGCGCTCGAGATCCCCGGCCCGGTGCCGATCTGGATCTCCGCGCTGGGTCCGAAGGCCATCCGGCTTGCGGGGAGGGTGGCCGACGGCGTGTTGCTCAACTGGTGCTCACCGGAGCGTGTGGCCCTCGCACGTGGACTGGTGGCCGAAGGCGCCGAGGACGCCGGCCGCGACCCGGCAGCCGTCACCGTGGCCGTCTACACGCGCGGTTGCGTCGCGGACGATCCGGCCGATGCGACGGCCGGGCTCGTGGCGGCGGCCGGCGAGTACACGGCGATCCCCGCCTATGCGCGCGCGTTCTCGGAGATGGGGCTCGGCACGGATGCGACGGAAGCCCTGGTGCGGGCCGTGTGCCTGACCGGCTCGCCGGGCGTGGCGCGGGACCGGATCGAGGACTACCGGCAGGCGGGCGCGGACCTCCCGGTCGTCTACCCGGTGCCGGCGCGGGGAGCCGACCGGGCCGCCTCGGTCGAGGCGACCCTCACCGCCCTGGCGCCCGCCCCGTAGCGGTTGCATCCGGCGCCGCGGGTCGTAGACTGGGTTTGCACGCTCCACACCGTAGAAACCCGAGAAACCCGAGAAACCCGGAACCCGAGATCCAGGAGCCCGAGCCCGAGACCGGAGCCCGAGAAAGGTAGCCGCCGTGACCTACACGATCGCAGAGCCCTGCATCGACGTGAAGGACCGCGCCTGCGTCGACGAGTGTCCCGTCGACTGCATCTACGAGGGGCCGCGGATGCTCTACATCCAGCCGGACGAGTGCGTCGACTGTGGCGCGTGCGAGCCGGTTTGCCCCGTCACGGCGATCTTCTACGAGGACGACGTGCCGGCGGAGTGGAAGCAGTTCACTCCGATCAACGCCGAATGGTTCGCCGACAACGTCAGCGGTTTGGGCTCACCCGGCGGCGCGGCCCAGGTGGGTCCGGCCGCGGTCGACCACCCCGTGGTCGCCGCTTGGTCGATCGCCTGATCTTCTCCGCGGCGATTTCCGGTCGCCTGCATCCGGGCGCCCGGCGTTCGCGTTGTGCGTGGGCGGGGGGCTGAGCTAGGGATCCGGCTCCGGGTCGCCGGGTTCGGAACTTCCCAAGGCGGCGCCGGCGAGCGGTGGGTTGGGCTCGCTCGGCAACCACACCCGGAACGACGCCCCTCCACCGATCCGGTCGGCGACCCAGGCCCGCCCGCCGTGCAGCTCGGCGAATCGCCTGACGAGGGCGAGCCCGACCCCGACGCCGGGAGCGTGCTTGGGCACGCCGGGACCCTGACGAAACGGCTCGAAGATCGCGTCCTGGAGCTCGGGCACGACGCCGGGCCCGTCGTCCTCGATTCGGATCAGCACGCCGTCGCCCGTCGTCTCGACCGAGACCCAGACCGTGGCGTCGGGCGGAGCGTGCCGGGCGGCGTTGGCGAGCAGGTTCTCGACGATTCGCTCCACTTTCGCGGCGTCCACGGGAACGATCACGGTGTGCAGGTCGAGCCGGATCCGCGACGGGGCAAGAAGGTCGGACTCCACCACCACTCGCTGCACGAGCTCGGCGAGGTCCGTCCTCTGGAGCTTGGGCGCGACGATCCCACGGGCCAGGCGATCCATGTCCAGCAGGTTCACGACCAGACGGTCCAGCCGGCGGGCGTTCTCCGCGATGCGATGCGCAAGATCCCGGGCGTCGTGCTCCTCGAGCCGCACGTCCTTGCGCTCGAGCGTGATCGCGAGCCCCAGGATCGCGGCGAGCGGCGTCCGAAGGTCGTGTGAGACTGCCTGGAGAAAGGTGTTCTTCATCTCGTCGAGCGCCCGCAACCGCCCCGCGGCCTCACGCTCGACCTGGAGCGCGTGCGCGAGCTGTCCCTCGGCGTCCTTGCGCTCGGTGATGTCCAGCAGGAAGCCCTGCCAGTACGGCGCGCGATCGCGGGCGTGGACGAGGCGCGCCTCGTCCTGGACCCAGACGATCCTCCCGTCCTTCGCGATCAGCCGGTACTCGAGCGAGGTCTGCTCGGCAGCTTCCGCCGCCGTCGACATTGCCGCCTCCACGCGCGCCCGGTCGTCGGGATAGATGATCCGGCGCCACAGGTCCGGATCGCCCCGGATCTCTTCTACCGCGTAGCCGATCAGGTCCCGGTTGCCCGGTCCGACATAGGTCGTGATCGAGCGCCGGGCGTCGGCGGGGTCGGGCTCACGGACGTAGAAGACGGCCTGGCTCTGCTCGACGATGGTGCGGAACTTCTCCTCCGCCTCGCGGAGCTGCTCCTCCGCGTGTTTGGTTTCGGTCACGTCGAACATGAATCCCTGCCAGAATCCGTCGCCGTTCGGCTCGATCACGAAGGTCGCCTCGTCGTGGATCCACAGCCAGTGACCGTCCGCGTGCCGGAACCGGTAGTCGAGGGCGTAGCCTTCCTTCGTCTCGTTGGAGTGGTTGTTTGTCGCGATGACCGCATCGCGATCGTCCGGGTGGATGTGGTCCTTCCAGAAGCCCAGGGTCCACGTCCATTCCTCCGGCATCGCCCCGACCAGGTCCTTCACCTGCGGGCTGATGTAGAAGCGCGCGGGGTCGGCGTCGGGAGATTCCGTGTAGACGATGGCGGGGATGTGCTCGATCAGCGCCCGGTGTCGCTCCTCGGCCCGGCGAAGCTGTTCCTCGGCGAGCTTGCGCTCCGTGATGTCCATCATCACGCCCTGCCAGAAGGCCGGCTTCCCGGGTTGGTCCTCCACGAGGACGGCCTCGTCGTGGAACCACAGGAGGCGGCCGTCCTTCGCAAGGACCCGGTAGTCCTGCCGGTAGGGTTCGCGGGTGCGAATCGTCCGGCGAGACTCCTCCATGACGGCGTCGCGGTCGTCGGGGTGGATCACCTCCAGCCAGAAGCCCGGGCTCGTCCACTCCTCCCTCGTGTAGCCGAGCATCAGCTCGACCTGCGGACTGACATACAGCCAGGCCGCGTCCGCGTCATAGTCGGACGACTCCGAGTGCGGTTCCTGATAGGTGATCGCCGGCGTCTGCTCGATGATCGCCCGCGCGCGCTCCTCGGCCTGGATCAGGCGCTGCTCCGCCTCGCGGCGGTCCGTCACGTCGATGGCGAACCCCTGCCAGTAGAGCAGCCGGCCCTCCTCGATCACGGGGGTCGAGGTGTCGTGCACCCACACGTCCCTGCCGTCGGCGGCGCGCATCCGGTACTCGTCGTCGAACGGCCCGTCCGCGATGGCCGCGGCCTGGACGCGCGGCAGGTCGTCGGGATGCACGAGCGAGAACCAGAACTCCGGGTCCTCGAGGAATCGCTCCCGCTTGTGCCCGAGCAATGCCTCGATCTGCGGGCTCACGAACCCCATGTGCGCCCGTCTCGTCGCGGGGTCGAAGACGTCGGTGTAGGTGACGGCGGGGATGTGCTCGACGAAGCGCCGGTAGTCGTTCTGGGCCCGGGCGCGCTCGGTCTCGGCGAGCCGCCGCGAGATCACCGCGCCGACGAGACCGGCGCCGGCGCGCAGGCCGTCGAGCTCCGGCTCCGTCCACGAACGTGGCGCGTGATCGGCGAACCCGAGCCAGCCCCAGAGGCCACGATCGATCACGATCGGCACGGACGCGAACGCGCCGATGCCCAGGTGGTGGAAGGTGGTCCGATCCGGCTCCGAGAGCGCCGCCGTGTCGGCCACCGACTCGATCTCGGGGGCGGAGGAGCCAGGCGAACCGCCCGAACGCCCGAAGCTCGCGGCGTCGCTGCCGAGCCGGGCCCACTGGGACGCCGTCCATTCGGCAACGACCTCCGGGCCGCTCGAGCCGGGCTGAGCCTCCACCAACACGGCGTGGTCCACCCCAGCGGCGCGTCCGAGCCCGGCCAGCATCTCCCCGGCGGCCGCCCGCCAGTCTTCGGCGAGCAGGAACTGCTCGGCCGCCGAGGCGAGCGACCCGAGGATCGGATCCCCCCGGAGCGTGTGGGGGGCTCCGGACGCCGGATCAGGCATGCGATCGCCTCACCGCACCCCGGGCGCGGTGGCGGCCGATGCGATCTCGCCGTCCTGCGGCCAGCGCTCCCGAGACTTCGCGGCAAGCTTGAACATCAGCTCGACCGCCTTCGGGTCCTCCGACGCCGGACGGTGCTCGATGACGCCGTCGGCCGTGGCTCGCTCCCAGATGTCCTGACCCCGGTCGGTCCGCACGATCGTCAGCGTCCAGCCCTCGGATTGTCCGAGGCCGCCGAACGAGATGTCCGCGTGCTCCGCCGCGAAGTCGGGGCAACGCAGGCACCCCGGCCGGGTGAAGCGGTGCGCCTCCTTCAGCGGGTACGTCAGCTCTTCGCCGGTGTCCGTATAGAAGAGCAGCTTGCCCTTCACGTTGACGCGAGCCAGATGGTCGAGGTCGATGCCGAGCTCCTGCTGTGCGATCTCGCCCATGAGCCCGTCGTAGGTGAACGTCTTCGAGCAGAGCAGCCCGAACGTCCACGCGATCTTCTTCCGCCATTTGTTCACGCGGCGCGCTTCGAACGCGCCGGTCACGCTTGCCTGACAGCTCATCCCCACGAGCGCGAGCCGCGACAGCCCCATCCCGGCCGCCTCGACGAGGGCGAGTGGGTTGGCCGAGTACGTGTACCGGGACCCCGCCGTGGCGAGCACCCCCTCGGCGTCCGTCACGACGGCCGGCTCCGCGTCCCACTGCCGCTCCTGCGAGAGCTTGGACGTGCAGGCCCCGTCGATCTGTCCGGTCGCCAGTCCCCAGATGAGGAGCGCCGACACGGCCCCGCCGTCTTGTCCCTGCATGAGCGAGGGCGCGTCCGACGCCCGCGCCAGGTAGATGTCGCGGTACGGGCCGATCAGCTCCTCGGGCTTTCGCGCCATCCCGAACAGCGTCGTGTCGATCTCGGATTCCCAGTCGCGGAATCGAGGGCAGGCGCGGGTGCAGATGTCGCAGCCCTTGTCGCCGTGGACGCACACATCGGGGCCGTCCTCCATCAACTGGACGGGCACGTTGTCTTCGTAGCCCAGGACGTGGAAGGGGCAGGCCACGATGCACGCCGTGCAGCCGGTACACAGTCCGGTAGTGACGACCTCCGCGTGGAGGTCATGCCACTGCGTCTTGTCGGCGGAAGTGGGCATCGGAAGACCGAAGCATACTTGCCGGGCTCCGGCCGGTTTGCGAGGGGACTACGGTGCCGAGATGTCGAACGACTCGCCGCAGGCGCACTCGTGGACGGCCCGCGGGTTCCGGACCTTGAGTCCTCCCCCCATCAGGGAATCGTCCAGATCGAGTGTCGAGCCGGTCACGATCGGCCCGCTCCTCGGGTCCACGAGCACCCGGACGCCGCCGAAGGCCGGGATGACCTCGTCGGTTCCGTCGGGAGCGTCTTCGAACGAGAGGCGGTAGGAGAACCCCGAGCAGCCGCCGGCGACGACCCGCAGACGCAGGATCGGCTCGGTCCGCCCCTCGCGTTCCGAGAGATGGCGGATCTTGCGAGCCGCCGCGTCGGTCACGACGATGGCTTGCGTGGCTGAGGCTTCCATGGCCTCAAGGATACCGCTCTCCGCGACTTGGCCCTCGCGATCGGGGCCGGCCGTCAGGTTCCCAGCGCGTCGACGAACGCCCACGCGTAGATCCGGGCTGCATCGGTGAGCTCATCCAGCGCGACCCACTCGTCGGCGGTATGGGCGACCGAGAGCGAGCCGGGTCCACAGATGACGGCCGGGATCCCGGCGTCGTTCAGATAGAAGCGCGCATCCGTGATCCCGGTGAAGCCGGCGATCCCGGGGGGCGTCCCGCGCACGGCCGCGACCGCACGCGCGAGGGTGCCGGCGATCGGGGTGTCGGGCTCCGCCTCGGCCGCGTCGGTCCACTCCCGGAGCTCCACGTCGATGTCGACCTCCGCATGGTCGTCGCGGATCCGTTCCACAAGCCGGTCGAATGGAGCCCGGACGTCCGCCCACGTCTCTTTGGGCAGGGTTCGGCGGTCGACGATCACCTCGCAGCGGTCGGGCACGGCATTGAGGGCCGAGCCGCCCGAGATCAGCGCGGCGTTCACGGTCGGGCGGCCGACGAGCGGATGCGAGCGGTCCGGCAGCGCCTCCTCCAGACGCAGCAGCAGCCTCGCCATCGAGGTCACCGCGTTCGTTCCTTGCTCGGGTTGCGAACCGTGCGCGGCGCGTCCGTGCGCGGTGAGCGTGATCCAGGCGCCACCACGCTCGGCAAGCGCCAGTTGCAGCTCCGTCGGCTCGCCGACGATGGCGGCATCCTGCGTGAGCAGCCCGCGCTCCAGCAGGATCTTCGTGCCCTGCGTCCCCGCGAGCTCCTCGTCGGCGACCAGATGGAAGACCAGCGAGCCGCCCAGTTCGATGCCGGCCCGGCGGACCGCGGCGGCGGCGGCCACCGCAGCGGCCACCGCGCCCTTCATGTCGACGGCGCCGCGGCCGATGAGCCGTCCCTGCTCGACCCGTGCGGACCACGGGTCGCCGGTCCACGTGGCCGGGTCCCCGGCCGGCACGACGTCGAGGTGTCCGTTCCAGGCGAGCGACGGGCCGTCGCCGGTTCCGATCCGCGCGACGACGCTCGGCCGGCCCGTCGGCGAGCGAACGATCTCGATCCGGGCTCCGAGCGCGTCGAGCGCGTCGCCGGCGATCCCGGCCGCCTCTTCCTCCGAGCCTCCGGGGTTCTCCGAGCGAGCCGCCACCAGGGCCTGGGCCAGCCGCTGCACCTCCGACGGGTCGACGGCGGCGGCCGCCGCCTCGCGAAGGTTCCCGGGCCGACTCGACACTGGGCGGATGCTACCCGCACGCGCCGAGGCTTCCTCGGCGTCCGCCTACGATGGAGCCATGGTCACCTCGGACGTCCGTTCCCGGTTGCGTGCCGCGCTCGACCAGGATCCGTCTGCGGTCCCGCCGCCCGGCGACCGCCTGGCCGCCGTCCTGGCGCCGATCATCCTTTTGCCCGAACCCCTGCTGCTGTTCACGGAACGCGCCGCCGGGCTTCGCCGTCACGCCGGCGAGATGTCGTTTCCCGGCGGCCTGGCCGATCCGGGCGATCGAAGCCTCGCCGACACGGCGCTCCGAGAGGCGCGAGAGGAGATCGGGCTGGACCCGTCGCTCGCCGAGCTCGTCGGTGCCCTTCCGCCCGTGCACACGCACGTGAGTGGGATCCTCGCGGTGCCGTTCGTCGGACTCCTTCCGGCGGACCCGGAGCTCACGTTGCAGACCGACGAGATCGCGGCGGTCGTGACGGTCCCGGTTGCGCGCATGGCGGCCGTGGAGCAGGAGCGCGAGCTCGTCCGCGGCGACGCCACCTGGCGCGGCTGGTGGTACGAGATCGACGGATGGGTGGTGTGGGGCGCGACCGGGTCGATGGTGCACACCCTGCTCGAGGTGCTTCGCCGGGAGACGTCGTGGACGACGTGACGGTGCCCGGGGATCGCGAGCTGCGGAGCCTGCTCGGCGAGGCCCGCGTGGTGGCCGTCGTCGGGCTCTCCTCGAAACCCGGCCGGCCATCGCTCGAGGTTGCGGGGTATCTCCAAGGGCACGGCTATCGGATCGTCCCGGTCAATCCGAACGAGACGAGCGTGCTCGGAGAGCGGGCCTACCCGAGGCTGCTCGACATCCCGTCCGACGTGAAGGTCGACGTGGTCGACGCGTTCCGCCGGGCCGAGGACACGCCGGCCGTGGCCCGGGACGCGGTCGCGATCGGCGCGAAGGTCCTGTGGCTTCAGGAAGGGATCGTCAACGAGGAGGCCGAGCGCATCGCGTCCGAGGCGGGGCTCGACGTCATCATGGGAGTCTGCATCCGCGAGACGAGAAAGCGACTGATGGGGGAGGGCCAACCGTGACCAAGTGGGAGTACTTCGTGGCACCGCTGCTCGAACACAACCCCGGCGAGATCCTGAACACGTTCGGCGACGACGGGTGGGAGCTGGTCTCGGTCGTGCAGCAGCAAACACCCGTCGGTGGCATGTCGACGATCGCGTACCTGAAGCGGCCGGCGGCCTGAGGGGTACGAGCGGCTAGCCGAGCGCCCGCTCGAGGTCGGCCACGAGGTCGTCCGGGTGCTCGATGCCGACCGAGAGGCGGACGAGCGCCCCGCTGACCTCGAGCGGCGAGCCGGCCACGCTCAGGTGTGTCATCGACCCCGGGACCTCGATGAGGGACTCCACCCCGCCGAGCGACTCGGCGAGCAGGAAGATCCGCGTCCCTTCCGCGATCCGCCGCGCCTCGGCGGGCGACGCGACCTCGAACGAGACCATCCCGCCGAACCCGCTCATCTGCCGGGCGGCGACGTCGTGCCCCGGGTGGCCGGGCAGACCCGGATAGTGGACGCGCAGGGCCTTCGGATGCGCGGTGAGCGCCGCGGCCACCCGCTCGGCGTTGCGGCAGTGGGCCTGCATGCGCACCGCCAGCGTCTGCACGCCGCGAAGGGCCAGGAAGCAGTCCATCGGACCGGGGACGGCGCCGACGGCGGTCGTCAGATAGGCCAGCTGCTCGATCAGTTCCGGGTCGTTCGTCACCACGGCGCCGCCGATGAGATCGGAGTGCCCGCCGAGGTACTTCGTGACGCTGTGAACGACCACGTCGGCTCCCAGCTCGAGGGGGCGCTGGAGCGCGGGCGTGGCCAGAGTGTTGTCGACGACGAGCCGGGCGCCCACGTCGCGCGCCGCCGCCGCCACGCCGGCGATGTCCACGATCGTGAGCAGCGGGTTCGACGGCGTCTCGACCCAGACCATCCGGGTCTCGTCGCGGATCGCCCCCCGCACGGCAGCCGGGTCCGTCAGGTCGGCGACCGAGCACGCGAGACCCCACGGCTCGAGGACCCGGGCGATGAGCCGATGCGTGCCGCCGTAGACGTCGTTCGCGAGCACGACGTGGTCGCCCGGGCGAAGCGTCAGCAACAGCGTGGTCTCGGCGGCGAGCCCGCTCGCGAACGCAAAGGCGCGATCGCCGCCCTCGAGCGAGGCGAGGGCCTGCTGGAGCGCCTCGCGCGTGGGGTTGCCGCCGCGCGCGTAGTCCCACGCCTTCGGTTCGCCCACGGCCGGCTGCGCGAACGTGGAGGTCTGGTAGATCGGGACGGAGACCGCGCCGTAGGTGGCGTCGGGGTCCTGGCCCGCGTGGATCGCTCTCGTCTCGAAGTTCATCGAAGCTCCGTGGGAGGCTCCCACTTGCGCCGCCCGAGCTCCTCGGCGGCGGCGCGGCCCTCTCGGATCCGCTTCCACAGGGCCGACTTGCGCTTGGCGTCGTGACCGGGTGCGAACTCGCGACCGGCCGGCACCATCCGGTCGCACTCCGGCGCCCCGCACGCGCACCAGGCGAACAGCCGGGTGGATCCGTCGTCCGCGAGGCGGCCCGCGCGGTAGACCGGGGCGAGCGCCCGGGCCGGCACGACGATCACGCCCTCGCGCGGGTCCCCCAGGTACGAGGCGAGCCCTTCGAGCACCAACACACCGGTGAGCGCCGCGAGCGCGGCGTCGATCTGGTCGATGGTGGTGAGGTCCTCGGTGCGAACGCCCTGCATCCGCAGGACCCGCTCCCGCCACGCCCGCTTGCGCATGCCGCCGGGCGCAAGACAGCCGGTGAGGACCGCCGCGCTCGCGTGCGGAAACACCTCGATGCTCCGTCGCCGGAACGAACCACCCGTGAACAGGGGATAGCCCAGGCGCTCCAGCAGCGCGAAGGCCTGCATCCCCGCGCGCATCCAGTCGAAGTGGTTCCCGTCCGAGTGCTCCGCAGAGGGAGTGCGAAACGCGTGGATATTCAGCCGCGCCAGCTCGTTCTCGGTGAGGCGCGACCGGCCGTTCGTCGCCCAGCGCGACGGCGAGTCGACCGCCACGACGTCGGGGCGAAGCTCCCGGACCATCCGCTCGATATCGTCCAGCGTCGCGTGCGGCGCGACGTGGACCGGGTTGCGGCGCTCGTCCATCGCCACGAGGTCGAACCCCTTACCCACGCCGACATCGATGCCGATCGACCGCACGTCAGGATCCGGAACGGCGGCGCGCCAGGAAGTCGAGCATGTCGCTGCGGGTGAGCACTCCGACCGCCCGGCCACGTTCGGCCACCACGACCGCGGGTGCGTGCTCGAGCGCGGCGAACGCCACGTCGATCGGGTCGTCGCGCTCCGCCAACGGGATCGGGGGCGCCATCACCTCGGCGACGTCCGCGCCCAGCGCGTCGGGATCGCGGAAGACCCGCTCCAGCAGCTCGCGGTCGCGGATCGATCCGACAAACCCGGCAACGTCGTTTCCTTCTTGACGGCTCACTGGGGCCTGCGAGATCGAATGCTCGTGAAGGAGTGCGACCGCCTGCCGGACCTTGTCGCGCGCGCGGACCGTGATGAGCGTCGGCAGCTCGCCGCCCTTGGACCGCAAGACCTCGTCGATGAGGATCGCGTCGCTGCGGGCGAGCATCCCGTACTGGAGCATCCACGAGTCGGAGTAGATCTTCGACAGATAGGAACGTCCTCCGTCGGGGAGCAGGACGACGATGGTTGCCTCCGCCGGCAGATCGCGCGCGACCTGGAGGGCGGCGAAGACCGCCGTCCCGCCGGAGCCACCCACCAGGATGCCTTCACGGCGCGTCAACGCACGAGCGGTGAGGAACGAATCGCGGTCGCTCACGCGGACGACTCTGTCCACCACGCTCGGATCGTAAGTGTCGGGCCAGAAGTCCTCGCCGATCCCTTCGACGAGGTAGGGCCGCGGCTCGTCGCCGGAGAACACCGAGCCCTCCGGATCCGCCCCGACCACGAGGATGTCGGGCCGCTGCCGCTTGAGGTACCGGCCCACGCCCGTGATGGTTCCCCCGGTGCCGATCCCGGCCACGAATACGTCGACCGTTCCGTCGGTCTGCTCCCAGATCTCCGGGCCGGTGGTCTCCTCGTGCGTGGCCGGGTTCTCCTGGTTGAAGTACTGGTTCGGCTGGAACGCGCCGGGGATCTCCTCGGTCAGCCGGTCCGCGACCCGGTAGTAGGACTCCGGAGACTCGGGCGAGACGGCCGTGGGGGTGATCACCACCTCCGCCCCGTAGGCGCGGAGCAGGGCGATCTTCTCCTGGCTCATCTTGTCCGGCATCACGAAGATGCAGCGGTATCCGCGGACCGCCGCGGCGATCGCCAGGCCGTGCCCGGTGTTTCCCGAGGTCGGCTCGACGATCGTCCCACCGGGCAGAAGCCGGCCCGCGCGTTCGGCCGCCTCGATCATCCGGATGCCGATCCGGTCCTTCACGCTGCCGCCGGGGTTGAGCATCTCGCACTTGACCAGGATGGCCGGGGCGAGACCGGCGGTCACGGCGTGGAGGCGGACGAGCGGCGTGCCGCCCACCGCGTCGAGGAACGTATCGAGAATCTCCAACCCTCGACCCCCCAGCCGGCCGTCGTCCTATCGTCCCACGCCGAAAGGCGCCCGGACGGGCCCTCGGGCCATTGACCGTCCGGCTTCACCGTGAGCTTCCCCGGCCCGCTACACCTGCGGGGGTAAAGTGCCGACACCAATGGAGACGTCCAATTGGGAGCAAAGCGACCCGGTGACCGACTACAACCACGACGCATCAGACGAGCAGGAGAGCGCCCACGAGAGCTTGCTCGTCGTGGACGACGACCCGTTCATCGCGCGGCTGCTCGAGATCGAGCTTCGGGCGGCGGGCTACGACGTCCGCATTGCGAGCGACGGGGAGCTGGCCCTGCAGGCCGCCCAGGAGCGCGTGCCCGATCTCGTCCTTGCCGACGTGATGATGCCCAACATGGACGGGTTCGAGCTGACCCGCCGCCTTCGCCAGGACGCGCGTACCGCGGCCGTGTCCGTGATCATGCTGACGGCTCGCGGACTCTCGGCCGACAAGCTCGAGGGCTTTGCCATCGGGGCGGACGACTACATCGTCAAGCCGTTCGATACCCCGGAGCTGCTCGCTCGAATCCGCGGGGTTCTGCGCCGGTCGAAAGACATCCGCTCGCAGTCGCCGCTCACCGGGCTTCCCGGCAACGTCCGGATCGAGGAGGAGATCGAGGCCCGCGTGCAAAGCGGCGAGGAGTTCGCGATCCTGTATGTCGACGTCGACAACTTCAAGGCATTCAACGACCACTACGGGTTCATGCGGGGGGACCAGGCGATTCAGAAGGTGGCCAGGCTCGTTGAGGACTCAACGCTCGAGCTGGCCGGCGAGGCCTTTGTCGGCCACGTCGGAGGCGACGACTTCATCGTGGTGATTCCCCCGGATTCCGCGATCGAGATCGCGCAGGCGATCATCGATCGCTTCGACGCGGAAGCCGCGGGTCTCTACGATCCCGCCGACCGCGACCACGGGTACATCGAGGTCACGAACCGGCGCGGCGAGCTTCGGCGGTTCCCGATCATGACGCTGTCGATCGGGGTTGCATCGACGTCGAAGCGCCGGTTCGACCACTACGCGCAAGCCGTTGCGGTTGCGACCGAGATGAAGCAGTTCACGAAGGCCTCGCCCGGATCGTCCTGGGCGATCGACCGCCGTACGTCCTGATCCTCGGGCTCAAACGGCGGCGTCGACCGCCGCCACAGGCGCGTCGACCGCGGCAAAGGTCAGGGTGAACAGCGCACCGCCTCCGTCCCTGGGTTGCACCCCGATGCCGCCACCGATCGCATCCATGATGCGAGCGGCGAGGAACAACCCGATGCCGAGGCCTTCGTGACTTCGGGTCATCAAGTCCTGTGTCTGTTCGAACGGTCGCGAAGATCCGCGCTTGTATCTCGGGGGCGACGCCCGGGCCGCGATCGGCGACCGACAGCGTTGCCGTCCCCGCGCTCATCGACGCCTGGATGTCGACGTTCTCGCCCGGAGGGGAGAAGTCGAGGGCGTTCTCGATCAGAATCGACAGGGCCACCGCCGCGAGCTCTGGGTCGGCCCACAAGCGCCCGGCGCGGCCCACGGTTTCGTGCACCCGGAGCCGGTCTTGGACGAACTCGGCGGTGGCCAGTTGCAGCAGTTCGGCCGGGGCGATGAGCCGCGTCTCGATCACGACGCCTTCACGGTCCAGCCGGGCGGCGGCCTGGAGGTTGCCGACGAGCCTGCGAAGCCGCCTCGATGCCCGCTCGACGCCGACGGCCAGCTCCTGGATCTCCAGGGGGGAGAGATTCTGGTTCGTGCTGCGAGACGAGGGTGCCGGCGAACCCCTGGATCGTGGTGATCGGCGTGAAGATCTCGTGGGAGAGCACCTGGATCAGGTCGCGCTTCATCCGATCCAGCTCCCGAAGCTCTTCGGCGAGGTGCTCGCTCTGATCCAGCAGACCGGACAGCTCGCGGATCACGTCGATGGTGACTTCGGCGGAGAGCCGACCCTGCCCCTTGGAGGCGCCGTGCGCTGCGGCGATGATCTCGTTGTTGGAGGAGCTCTTGATCAGGTAGCCGATGACGCCGGCTCGGAGCATCTCCAAGACGGTTTCCCGATCCTCATACGCCGAGTACGCGATCAGGTTCGTCTTCGGGGAGCACCGCCGGATCTCGCGTGCGGCGTGCGCACCGCCGCCCGGCATCCTCACGTCGAGGAACGCCACGTCCGGCTGCTCGCGCCGGGCGCTGTCGATCGCCGACTCGGCATCGACGGCGGCCGCCACGACCTCGAGCGTTGGGTCCGACGAAAGGATCTTGCCGAGGGCCTCGCGGACCGGTGTCTCGTCTTCCGCGATCAGAACGCGAACGGGACCGAGCCCGTTCCGCCGCGGGGGTCATCGCATGTTGATCGGCCCGGGTTCGGCGAGATAGAAGCCCTGCCCGAGGCCGACTCCGATGTCGAGCAACGTGTCCAGCTCGGCCTTTGTCTCGATGCCCTCCGCGACGATCTCGATGCCCATCTCGTCGGCGAACGAGGTCAGCGCGGACGTCATCGCGCGTTTGGCGCGATCGGCGTCGATCCCACGGACGAGGCTGATGTCGATCTTCACGATATCCGGGCTGAGGTTGAGGGCGTGCCGCAGGCTCGCGAAGCCCGCTCCCGCGTCGTCGATCGCGAGCCGGACGCCGTGGGCTCACGCAAGCCCGACAGCGCCGCGACGAGCGAGGGGTAGTCGTCCACCGGCTCGTGCTCGGTGATCTCGACCACCATGCGATCGGCGTGTCCGGCGAGGAGATCGCCGAGCTCGGGGGAGGAGGCGGTGCGGTGCGAGCAGTTGACCGCCAGATAGACGTCGGGCGTCGATGCGCGGGAGCGCGCTGAGCGCTTGGCGGACCGCGCGGAGCTCGAGGGCGACGCTCAGCTCGAGGGCGACGGCCTCGGCGAACCATTCGTCCGGCGGCCGCAGCGGAAACGAGCGGAACCGTGCCAGGGCCTCGATGCCTCGCTCCTCGCCCGTCCGCAGGTCCACGATCGGCTGAAAGACCATCGAGACGCCGTCGCCGGTGATGAACCGCTCGATCTGGCCGCGTCTGGCCGCTTGCGTCTCGCGTTCGATCTCTTCGCGGCGAAGCTGCGACGTGAGCTCGCTGACGATCCCGCCGACGACCTCGACCGACATGCTGGTCCCGCCGTTGGCCACGCGCTCGATCGACTCGACGATCTGCTCGGCTGCCGTTCCCTTGACGAGGTAGCCGACCGCACCGGCCCGCAGCATCTCGAGGACGGTCGGGCGGTCCTCGAACGCCGAGAGCGCGATCACGCGGGTGCCGGGCGACGCGCGCAGGATCTCGCGGGCGGCTCGTGGCCCTCCGCCCGAGGGCATCTTCACGTCGACGAGGGCAACGTCGGGACGGCGCTCGATGGCCAGGGCGATGGCCTCCTCGGCGTCTCCGGCCGTTCCCACGAGCACCAGGTGATCCTCGTGGGATACGAGGTCCGCGATGGCAATGCGCAGCTCGGGCTCGTCGTCTGCCACGAGCACGCGGATCTGCGAGAGGTCGCCGGCGAACGACGGCGACGTGATCGGGGAGGCTTGCCACTGCCTATGGACGCTATCGATTCCAGTGGTGGGCGCACAATCAGCCGACCCGGCCATTTCGGCGCCCCCGTCGGGGGGACCCGGCGTAGGGATAGCATCGGTCGCAATGGGTCCGAAGTGAGGGTGATGGGCGGCCATGGGTTCCCGCGAGGTTCGGGCTCCCCGCGGGAGCGAGCTGACGTGCCGGTCCTGGCCGCAGGAAGCCGCGATGCGGATGCTCATGAACAACCTCGATCCCGACGTTGCGGAGCGGCCCGAAGACCTCGTGGTCTACGGGGGAACGGGCCGGGCCGCGCGCTCGTGGCCGGCCTACGACGCGATCGTGCGTTCGCTTCGGGATCTGGCCGACGACGAGACGCTGCTGGTGCAATCGGGCAAGCCGGTCGGGGTGTTCCGAACCCACGACCTCGCGCCGCGGGTGCTGATCGCAAACAGTCTCCTCGTCCCGAAGTGGGCGGACTGGGAGACGTTCCGCGAGCTGGAGGAGGCGGGCCTCACGATGTACGGCCAGATGACGGCCGGCTCGTGGATCTACATCGGCACGCAGGGAATCCTGCAGGGCACCTACGAGACCCTCGCCGAGTGCGCGCATCAGCGGTTCGGCGGCACGCTCCGCGGCACGGTGACGCTCACCGGCGGGCTCGGCGGGATGGGCGGCGCCCAGCCGCTCGCCGTCACCATGAACGAGGGCGTCGCGCTCTGTGTCGAGGTCGACCCCGCGCGAATCGGAGCGGCGTGTGAAGACCCGGTACCTCGACCGCGAGACCACGGATCTCGATGAGGCGCTGCGGCTGACGGAGCGCGCGAGAGAGCGTGGCGAGGCCGTCTCCATCGGGCTCCTCGGCAATTGCGCGGAGGTGTTGCCGGAACTGCTGCGGCGCGGGTTCCGCCCCGACATCGTGACCGACCAGACGAGTGCGCACGACCCGCTGGGTGGCTACGTGCCGGCGGGGCTCACGCCGGAGCAGGCCGCGGAGCTTCGCTCCGGGGACTCCGCCGAGTACGAGCGCCGCGCGTTCGAATCGATGGCGGTGCATTGCGACGCCATGGTGGCGTTCGGCGAAGCGGGCGCGGTCGTCTTCGACTACGGCAACAATCTGCGCGCGGGTGCGGAGCGTGGCGGGCTGACGCACGAGCGCGCGTTCTCCTATCCGGGGTTCGTGCCCGCGTTCGTCCGTCCGATGTTCTGCGAGGGCAAGGGTCCGTTCCGGTGGGTGGCGCTCTCCGGGGATCCCGCGGACATCCTCGCGACGGATCGAGCGGTCACCGACCTGTTCCCCGATCAGGAGCGGCTGGTTCGCTGGATCAAGATGGCGCAGGACCGCGTCGCGTTCCAGGGGTTGCCGGCGCGGATCTGCTGGCTGGGCTACGGCGAACGGGCGGAGGCCGGGGCGCGCTTCAACGAGATGGTGGCCGACGGCCGCGTCTCGGCGCCGATCGTCATCGGCCGCGATCACCTGGACAGCGGCTCCGTCGCCTCGCCCTACCGTGAGACCGAGGCCATGCGCGACGGCAGCGACGCGATCGCGGATTGGCCGGTTCTCAACGCGCTGCTGAACACGGCCGCGGGAGCGCACTGGGTGAGCGTCCATCACGGCGGGGGCGTCGGGATCGGGTACTCGATCCACGCCGGGATGGTGGTCGTCGCCGACGGCTCGGACAACGCCGCGGCCCGGCTGGAACGAGTGCTCGAGACGGATCCCGGCATCGGGGTCGCGCGTCACGCCGACGCCGGGTACGAGCGGGCGATCGACGTTGCCCATGAGCGCGGCGTCCGGATCCCCATGGAAGGCGGGCAAGGCGTCCGGGGCGGGCAGGGGTAGCGTGCCGGTCCGGGTCGGGGAGCTGCTCTCGGTCGAGGACGTCGTGGCGGCCGCCGACGGCGCGGAAGTCGCGTTCGAGGGGCCGGCCCGCGAGCGCGTCACGGCCGCGAGGCGGACGGTCGAGGAGGCCGTTGCCGCCGGCGCCACGGTCTACGGCGTGACCACCGGCTTCGGGGCGCTCGCCGGGACCCGGATCGACCCGTCGGACGCCTCTCGGCTCCAGCACGGCATCCTGCGGTCGCATGCGACCGCGGTGGGGCCGTTGCTGACGCGGCGCGAGACGCGCGCGATGCTCCTGCTGCGGGCCCACGTCCTCGCCCTCGGACACTCCGGCGTGCGGCCGGAAGTCGTCGATCTGATGATCGAGATGCTGAACCGCGACGTCGTCCCCGCCGTCCCCCAGCAGGGCTCGCTCGGCGCGTCGGGTGACCTGGCGCCGCTCGCGACGCTCGCACTTCCGCTCATCGGGCTCGGCCGCGTCCTGGTCGGGGATGGCCCCGGGAGCGAGCCGGCGGCCGATGCGTTCGCCCGGGCCGGGCTCGCGACGCTGGAGCTCGCGGCCAAGGAGGGTCTGGCGCTCGTCAACGGCACGCAGGGGATGGTGGCGATCGGACTCCTCACCGCGGACCGAGCGAGCCGACTGGCCCGCACCGCCGATGTCGTGGCCGCGATGACGATCGAAGCAGCACTCGGAACGGATGCACCGTTCGACGAGCGGCTGCAGCAGCTCCGGCCGCATGCGCGGCTCGCTCGCGAGCGCGGGGAACCTGCGCCGTCTGCTCGACGGCTCGCCGATCCTCGCCTCGCACCACGACAGCCCGCACCTCGTCCAGGACGCCTACTCGCTCCGCTGTGCGCCCCAGGTGCACGGCGCGGCGCGGGACGTCTGTTCGTTCGCGCTGGGGGCGCTCTCGATCGAGGCGAACGCCGTGACCGACAACCCGATCGTGCTCGCGGACGACGACGAGATCAGGTCCGGGGGAAACTTCCACGGCCAGCCGGTGGCGGTTGCGCTCGACGCCCTGGCGACCGGGTTCGTGGGGCTCGCCTCGATCTCGGAGCGGCGTTTGTACCGGCTGCTCGACCCGGCGCTGTCGAACGGACTGCCCGCGTTCCTGATCCAGGGAAGCGGGCTGAACAGCGGGTTCATGCTCGTTCAGTACACGGCGGCATCGCTCGTGTCGGAGTGCAAGTCGCTCGCCCATCCCGCGTCGGTCGACTCGATCCCGTCCTCGGCGGGGCAGGAGGACCACGTGAGCATGGGGATGATCGCGGCGCGCCACGCGCGGGACGTGCTGACCAACGCCGAGATGGTCGTGGCGCTCGAGGCGCTCGCCGGCGCTCAGGCCCTGGATCTTCGAGCCCCGCTCGCGCCCGGGCCGGCGACGCGCGCCGTGCACCGACGCGGTTCGCTCGAGGGTCCCGTTCTCGGTGACCGACCGCGAGCTCGGGCCCGACATCGAGGCGGTGGCCGAGCTGGTGCGAACCGGTGCGCTGCTCGAGGCGGCCGTCTCGGTCGCCGGACCGCTCGCCTGAGCGCTCGCCCGGCTCAGCCGCGTCTGGGTCGGGATGAAGCTCCGGCTCGGGTCCCGCGCAAAGGGCCGCCGTGCATCCAGGCGGCGCCGTCGGCCGCGTCCGCCCCATACGAACTTCGCCATCTGTTCGTTCTCGGGCGAGGTGGCCCCGGTCCCCGCACCGGTCACGGTCGGCGTGCCCGGTTTCGTCTGGGTGCCGCCCGGGCAGGAGAGCGCGTACGAGCCCGCGGCAAGCCGCAGCGCGAAGGACTGCGTCAGGCCTTTGCGACCGACTCGACCTCGCCGAGGATGTTCGTCCCGTCGAGGACTTCCAACTCGGTCACCAGATCGCTGCCCCGTCACCTCGAACGTGAGCGGGCCCGCCGGCGCCGTCGCGGAGGCGGGGTCACACCCCGCGTCGAGCGGTGAAGCGGAGAACGTGGCCCGAACCCGAGGGCGCCGACTTGCTACGCGGCAGAACCGCCAGTGGTGACGACGATCACCTGCGACCGGCCCGCTCGACATGCCGCCTTGTTCGGCCTGCCGAACACATGTTGCGGGACGTGAATCCTATTCAGCAGGTGGGAATTCCGCCAAGGGGGTTCCACCCAGGATCGTCGCCGTCACCGGGTCGTGCCCGGGGCGGTAGGGGACGAAGGCGAATTCGGGGTCTTCGAGCAGGAGCACGTCGGCGCGCTTCCCGGGTTCCAGGGTCCCGAGCGAGTCCTGGAGGCCCAGCACGGACGCGGCGTTCGCGGTGACGGCGAGCAGCGCCTCGAGGGGGGACAGGTGGTAGAGGGTGACCGCCATGGCGATCGCCTCCGGGATCGAGGACACGGGCGAGGTCCCCGGATTGAAATCGGTCGCGACGGCGAGCGCCGCACCGGCGCGCCGGAGCGCGTCGACCGGAGGGGTCGGCGCGTGCAGGAAGAAGGAGGCGGTGGGAAGCAGGACGGCGATCGTTCCGGATCGCCCGAGCGCGTCCGCGCCGGCGGGGGAGCAGTGGTTGAGATGGTCGGCGCTCCGGGCCCCGAGCGCCGCAGCCACCTCGGCCGTCCCGCCGGGAGCCAGCTGGTCGGCATGGACGCGCAGCGGCAGCCCCGCGATGGCGGCGGCTTCGGCGACGCGCTCGAGATCGCCGAGAGTGAACGCGATGTCCTCGACGTAGACGTCGACCTGGTCGGCCAGTCCCTCGGCGGCGGCGGCGGGGATGAGCTCGTCGCACGCGGCGGCCACCCAGGAAGCCCGGTCGCGCCCGGGCGGGACCGCGTGGCAGGCGAGCAGCGTGACGGTGCAGGTCTGCGGCGCGACCTCGTCGGCAAGGCGCGCGCGCGAGCCGGGCCTGACGCAGCTCGTCTTCGACCGACAGCCCGTACCCGGTCTTCAGCTCGGTTGCGGTCGTGCCGGTCGCGGCCATCTCGCGAAGGAGCGGCGCGCAGAACGCGAGCACCTCGTCGTCGCCGGCGGCTCGCAGAAGCCGGCTCGAGCGCAGGATCCCCCCGCCGGCCCCATGAAGGTCGCGGTAGGACCGGCCCGCGGCGCGCGCCTCGAACTCGTCGGCGCGCCAGCCGACGAACGGAAGATGTCCGTGGCAATCGACGAAACCCGGCACGAGCAAGCCACGATCGGGCGTCCCGATCCCGGGTTCCCACGGGAGACCGTCGGGGTGGCCCGCGTAGACGATGCGGTCGCCGTCCCAGGCGACGGCTCCGGGCCGGTGGACCGAGACCGAGGCCGCATCGAGGGCGGGAAGTGGTCCCGTCGCCGTCGCGAGCGCCGCCGCCACCGCCGCACCTCGTCCCATGCCGTGTATGCAAGCACACTGCGCGGCGGGTGTCTAGACTCGATCCGTGCGAGTCGAGCGCAGCTGCGAGCTCCCGGCCGGCGTCGACGAGGCCTGGGAGGCGCTGATCGACTGGGAGCGGCAGGCCGAGTGGATGCCCGATGCGGCCGGCGTCGAGGTCCTCGGCTCGAAACGTGAGGGGCCGGGTGTGCGGCTCGGGGTCCGCACGAGGGTCTTCGGCGTTCCGCTGTTCACCGAACGGCTCGACGTCGTCGAGTGGGACCCACCCCGGCGTCTGCGGATCGAGCACATGAGCGTTGTCCGCGGCATCGGCGAGTGGCGTCTGGACCCGATTGCCGGCGGCGTCCGGTTCACGTGGTCGGAGCACCTCACCATCCCCGCGCCGGTGGTGGGGGAGCTCGCGCTGCTGATCTACCGTCCGTATCTTCGCCACCTCCTGGGCCGGGCCCAGGCCGGGCTGCGCCGCGAGCTCATCGCCCGCGGCCCCGCGCGAGACTGAGCTGGCCTCGATGGCGTCGGTCAGCGAGCGCTTCGGGCGGCTCGTCGACCGGGAGGCGCCCCAGTGGGGGATCGAGCCGGTGCCACGGGGTCTGCGCCGGCTCGGCTCGATCGACCTCGCGGTGCTCTGGGGAGACCTCTCCGTCGGTCTGCTCGTCATCGTCTCCGGGGCCCTGCTGGTGCCGGCGCTGTCCCTTTCGCGGGCGCTGCTCGCGATCGCGATCGGCAGCATCGTGGGGACCATCCCGCTGGCGCTCGTCGGGCGCGCCGGCGCGCGGGACGGCACACCGGGGATGGTGCTCTTTCGGACGGTGCTCGGCGTCAAGGGATCGTTCCTCCCGTCGGTCGCCAACGTCGTGCAGCTCGTCGGCTGGACGGCGTTCGAGTTCTGGGCGATGGCGACCGTGGGCAACGCGATCACGCGCGACCTCGTCGGCGTCGACTCGCAAGCCGCCTGGACGCTGCTCGTTGCCGTGGTGTGCACGGGGCTGGCGCTCGCGGGACCGATCTTCGCGGTGCGGCGCTGGCTGGAGAAGGTGGGGGTCTGGGTCGTCGTCGGGGTCGCGGTGTGGCTCTCCGTGCGGCTGCTGGTGGTCTCGGACCTCGGGACGCTGTGGGGACGGCCCGGGGCGGGTGGGATGCCGTTCTGGCTCGGGGTCGACCTCGTGATCGCCATGCCGGTGTCGTGGCTGCCCCTCGTCGCGGACTACACGCGGTTCGCCCGCACCGAGCGGGCGGCGCTCACCGGCGTCTTCTGGAGCTACGCTGCCGGGAACGCCTGGTTCTACGCGCTGGGCGCCATGCTCGTGCTCGCCGCCGGATCGGGGACGAGCGTCGCGGACATCGGCACGGCGGTCGCCGGGGTCGCGGGCGGTGGGGTGGTCCTTTTGTCGCTGCTCGCCGGGGAGTCGGATCAGGCGATGGCCGACATCTACTCGAGCGCCGTCTCCGCGCAGAACGTCCGTCCCGCCCTGCCGCAGCGGTGGCTCGTGATCGCCGTGGGCGCGACCGGGTTCGCCCTGGCCCTCGGCATCAGCGCGGACGCCGCCGGCGCGTTCCAGGTGTTCCTGCTGCTGATCGGGAGCGTGTTCGTCCCGCTGTTCGGCGTGTTCCTCGCCCACGAGGCGGTGGGCCGCGTCGGCTCGCCGCGCGAGGTCCCGGGGGTCCGCTGGGCGGCGCTCGCCCCGTGGCTCGCCGGGTTCGTCGTCTACCAGTGGTGCGTGCCGACGGGGCCGGGCTGGTGGGTATCCGCCGCGGGGCGGGCGTTCGAGGCCGTCGGCGCACCGTTCCCACTGATCGCGAACTCCGGCCTCGGAGCCAGCGTGCCGGCCTTCGCGGTGGCGTTCCTTCTCGGCCTGCTCGTCTTCAGGCCGTCCCGCGGGAGGCGGGCACCGGGGCGGCGCCGTTAGGCGGCCGGCGGGGGCGCCAGCACGAGGAGCACCACCGACGGCTCGGCCGAGGCGTTCGTCAGGACGACCTCGTCGCCGGCGCCGATCCCGAGCGACTCCCACTGGCCCATGCGGGCACGCTGCTTGCCGACCTGGGCGGCGATCTCCCCGGCGAGGACCGTGATCAACCCTTCGGAGCGGGCGTCGCGCATCGGCCCCGCCGTCTGCGCTCCCTGAAGGCAGATGATCTGGGACCAGAGCTGTTCGGTCTCGAACAGCACCTCGGTGCGCGAATCTTCCTCGGAGAACCAGACGAGGTCGCGGATGTCCCGGCTCTTCACCCGAGCAGCGTACCGGTGCCGGGCCGCCCGCAGGTGGCACGGAGACCGTCGGTAGACTACGGCGCCATGACGACCTTTTCGTTCTCGACCGAATCGCCCGAGCAGGTACGCGCCGGGGTCCTCGTCGTGCCCGTCTTCGAAGGACCGGCTCCTGGACCCGGTGTGAAGGAGATCAGGCTCGAAGGCGCGTACCGCGACGCCAAGCTGACCGGCAAGCCGAACGAGACGCTCCTCGTGCCCAAGCGCGACGGGGATCGGTTCGCCGCCGACGCGGTGCTGCTCGTGGGTGTGGGCCCGCGGGACGCCTTCACGATCGACGGGGCGCGGCGCGCTCTCGGCCGCGCGGCCCCGACCGTCCGCCGGTTCGGCACGGCGGCCACCACCTTCGCGTCCGCGTTCGGCGCCTCGCGCGCCGTGGACGCGGTGACCGCGGTCGCCGAAGGCCTCGGTCTTGGGAGCTACCGCTTCGCCAAGTACAAGACCGCCAAAGAGGGGCCGGATCTCAAGCGCGTGGTGCTGCTCGGTCCCGACCGCTGGGACCCGAAGGTCATGCGGGCGGCGGCCAAGCGGGCCTCCGTGATCGTGGGCGCCGTGTGCTGGGCGCGCGATCTCGTCAACACGCCCGCGGGGGACATGCCCCCGGCCGCCATCGCCAGAGCGGCCCAGCGGATGGCCCGGGAGGTCGGCATCCCCTGCAAGGTCTGGTCGCCGGCCGAGCTCGAGAAGGGCGGGTTCGGCGGCATCCTCGGCGTGGGCCGCGGCAGCGCGAATCCTCCCCGCATGATCGAGCTGACCTACACCGGTGCGGGACGCGCGAAGCCGATCGCGCTCACCGGCAAGGGCATCGCCTTCGACTCCGGCGGCCTGTCGATCAAGGACGCAAAAGGCATGGAGACGATGAAGGACGACATGGGCGGCGCGGCGGCGGTCCTTGCCACCATGCGGGTGCTCGCGACGCTCAAGCCGAAGATCAACGTGATCGCGGCCGTGCCGTGCGCGGAGAACATGCCCGGTGGCAACGCGCAGCATCCCGGCGACGTCATCAGCCACTTCGGCGGGAAGACCTCGGAGGTGCTGAACACCGACGCGGAGGGCCGGCTCGTCCTGGCCGACGCGCTCGCGTTCCTCTCACGCAAGCATCCGGCCGCACTCGTCGATGTCGCGACGCTCACGGGAGCGTGCGTGGTCGCGCTCGGCGTGGATGTCGCCGGGATCATGGGCAACGACGACGGCCTTGTGCGCGAGATCATCGGGGCCGCCGACGCGGTGGGGGAGCCGACGTGGCAGCTGCCGCTGTACGGCCCCTACCGGCGGCACATCGATTCGACGGTCGCCGACATCAAGAACATCGGAAACGACCGATGGGGCGGCGCGATCACGGCAGGGTGGTTCCTCAACGAGTTCGTCGGCGACACCCCGTGGGCGCACATGGATGTCGCGGGCCCGGCGTTCGCCGAGGGGGTGCCCGACCTCGGCCCGAAGGGCGCGACGGGGGTCCCGGTACGTACGCTCGTGAAGTTCGTACTCGACCGCGCGGGACGCAAGCCCGCTTAGGGCTTCGTCGCCACGGCGAGCAGCACGTCGCGCACGTCGTTCATCGGGTCGGCGAACTCCGACGCGAAGACGGTTCGCACGCGGTCGGTGAACGCCGCCCAGCCATCCTCGCCGAGCATGCTCCGCACGAACCGCCCCGTCGCGAAGACCTCGAGCCCGGCCAGGTACTCCTCCTGGGTGTAGACCCACCGGTAGCTGCGAACCTCGGTTCTCACGTGGCGGAGCCCGGCGTCGATCAGGACCTCCTCGAGCGCGTGGCGGTCCGTAAACCGCTCGCGCCCGGGAATCACGTCGTTCCACGCGGGAGCCAGCAGCTCCTTCGGCACGACCGACCCGACCTGCTCCAGGAACGACGTCTGGAACATGTCGGGGCGGTCCGCCCACGCCGACAGCGCGAGCCGTCCGCCCGGGCGGAGCACCCGGATCAGGTCGAACAGCGCGGTCTCGACCTTCGCGAAATGGGCGAGCACGAAGTTGCCGAGGACGCCGTCGAAGACCCCGTCGCGGATGGGCAGGTCGATCGCCTCGGCGGCGACGGTCTGGACCGTCGGCCGGACCCTGGCGGCGACGGCGAGCATCCCGGGGGAGCCGTCGATCCCGAGGACGCTCCCGCCGGGCCCGAGCCGCTCCAGCGCCGCGGCCGCCGCGATCCCGGTGCCGGTTCCCACGTCGAGAACCCGCATGTCGCCGTCGATCCCGGCCAGCTCGACGAGGTCGCGGGCGACGTCGACGAACCGGGGCGCGTGGACGCGCTCGTAGGTCTCGGCGACGTCGTCGTAGGTACGCCAGTCCTTCATGGAGCCCGTCAGCCTACCGGTCCGGTGCTCGAACGGGAGCCGGCGATGGGCACCCGTACACTCTGCCGCGATGCGGATGGTTCTGGCGTGAGGGGCAGTGCCGGCGTCATGGCGGTCGTTCTTGCGCAGGCCGTCGCCGGCGGGACCACGCTGCTGTGGTCGATGCCCTTGTGGGGCGAGGTGAAGCGAGGGTTCTTCGTCCTGACGGGGTTCGTCCTGCTCGTCCTCGCCGTCTCGCTGTGGTGGTCGGCCACGGTCGGACGCGTGGCCGGCGACGATGCGGGGACCTGGACGGTGCGCCTTGCGGCCGCCGCGGCGGTAACGATCGGGGTCTCGACGCTGCTGCTCGCGGCCAAACGCGCGGGCGCGGGGCACCTCGCCGGTGCCCTGTCGGCGGCCGTCTCCATCTCGGTGCTGGTCGCGATGGCGGCCGCGGCTCGGCAGGAGTACGGGCTCGCGGTCCTGCAGCTGCTCGTCGGCGCCGCGTTTCTCGGGAGCATCACCGACGGGCTGCTCCTCGGACACTGGTACCTGACCGACCGGCGTCTCGGCCGGGGACCGATCAACCGGTTCACCCTCGCGGTGATCGTCTCGGTGCTCCTCGAAGCGGTCGCCGTCGTGAGCGGCGGGTTCACCGGGACCCCGGGGGCGTCGTCGCTGAACCCGTTGCTGACCGCGGGCGCGCTGGCACCGTGGATCGCGCTCGGGATGGCGGGTACGACGCTGCTGATCGCTGCGCTCACCCGCGCCGCGCTCACGGGTTCGAGCTCGTCGGCCGTGCAGTCGGCAACCGGCTTCTACTACCTCGGCGTGGTCACCTCGTTCACCGCGTCGGTCGCCTTCGCGACGCGCTTCCTCCCGGGGTAGACCGTGGCGGTCGCGATCCTCGTTCTCGGTGGTTGCGGGCAGGCCCTCGCGTGGTGGCGGAGCGGGCGCGCCGACGACGGGCGTCTGTGGCGCATCATGCCCGTCGCGCTGGGGCTCGCCGGTCTTGCGGCGCTGCCGTTCGTCGGGCGGGACCGCTTCGCGGGCAGCTGGGGCGTGGTGCCGTCTCTTGTGGCCGGTGCCGGCTCCGGCGCGGCCTTGTACGCGGCGACACTGGTCTTCGTGCTGGTCGTGGCGCGGTGGGAGCCGTTTCGCGCCGACGTGGTCGACGCCTACGGCCGGGCCTCCGCGGTGCCGCTGCGGGCTCAGCTCGTGCGCGCGCTCGGGGTGATGGGACCGGCCGAAGAGGTCTTCTGGCGCGGCCTCGCCCTGGTGCAGCTGGAGCGGATCTGGTCGCCCGGTGTGGCGGCCGTGTGGTCCTGGGCCGGGTACGTCGCCGTCAACGCGGCCGCCCGCAGCCTGCCGATCTCGGCCGCCTCGGTTGTCGGCGGGGCCCTGTGGACCGCGCTCGCCTGGCAAAGTGGGGGCGTGCTTGCCGGGCTTGCCAGCCATATCCTCTGGACGGGGCTGATGCTCGCGCGTCCACCGGGCGCGGGGCGGTCCGGGACCCGGTCGCAAGGATCGGGCCACTAGTGGGACCGAGGACGGGAGACGGACGGGCGTGAGCAGCTTCCTGTCCACGGTGGTGCAGACGGTGCTCGAGCAGGGGCGCTTCTGCTCCGTCGCCACGGTGACGCCCGGAGGCCCGCATTGCACCCCGCTCGTGTTCGCCTACTCGGGCGGGCGCATCTGGCTCACCACCTCCCGGCGCTCCGTGAAGGCCCGCTCGTGGCGGACCGACACCTCGGTCGGGGGTCTCGTGCGCCACGGCGATCTCGCCGTCACGCTGACCGGCACCGTCCGCACCTACGACGCCCTCGACCGCTCGACCTGGGCGGCCGCGGTTGCCGGGGCGACGTCGATCGCGCGGGCCACCGCCACCTTCAGCCGCAAGAACGCTCGGTTCTTCGCCGGCTACGCCATCGACGCGCGCCAGGTGCCGCTCGCGTGGACCCCGCCGGGCCGCGTCTTCGTCGGGATCGATCTGGTCCGGACCGCGCTGCTCGACGACGAAGGGGTCCAGGAGGGCCGCGGCCGGTGGGGCGGAAGCGCACCCTCGCACGAGACGTTCCGCCGCCGGACCCGCATTCTCGACACGTTCGCACCGGTCCCGGCGGAGATTCGGCGCGAGCTCGGGTCCGAGGGGGAGGGGGCGCTCGCGGTCGCGGGCGGCCGAGGTCCGGTGGTCCTGCCGGTGCGTTGGCGGGCGGAATCGCACGGTCTGTACGCGGCCATGCCCGCCGAGGTGGCGGAGCTTGCCGGGGCGGGTCCGGTCGCGCCGGTGGCGCTCACCATCGACTCGGCCTCGGCATGGCGGGCGCGCGACATGGTGGGCGCCATGTTCCAGGGCGCCGGCTCGTTGTACGTGCTCGACGAGCTGGGGACCGGAAGCAAGACCGCCTCCTCGATCGCCACCGGGATCCAGCCGACGGCAGGTGCATTGGTCAGGATCGAGCCGACACGTGTGGTGTGGTGGCAGGGATGGTCGAGCGGCAGCGCCGCGATCGGCTGAGCACGGTACGGGTCTCCGTCGAGGTCGACGCTCCGCCGGAGCGCGTCTGGGCGGTGGTCAGCGACGCCCGCAACCTGCCCCGCTGGGACAAGCACATCCAATCCGTGGACGTGCCCGAGGGTGGCCTCGGTCCGGGGGTGCGGTATCGCGTGACCATGCGGGTCATGGCGCTGCGGGTCGGCGTGAACGCGCATGTCGAGGAGTGGGACCCGCCCCGGCTCGCCCGCGTTCGCGTCTCGGGCCCGATCCTCGTCGCCGTCGTGACGACGATCGTCGAGTCTCGCAAGGGCGGGAGCCTGCTGACCCACGAGGTGGACTACCGGTTCCGCGGACCGCTGGGTGGGCTCGGCGCCGCGAGCCTGAACGCCATCGGCGGCGCGCAGTTGGTGCTGCGCCACGGTGCGCAGGCGCAGAAGCGAGAGGCCGAGTCGGAGGCCTGACTCCGGAGGCCTCGTTCAGGAGGGTCAGTCGGTCGTTCGCTCCGTCGGTGAGCCGGAGGGGCGGCTCTTGCGACGGCGCCGGATCAGCGCGAACGCCCAGCCTCCGACGAAGCCCAGGACCGCCGCGATCACGATCACGAGCCAGATCGGGATGCGGGCATGCGAGAAGAGGAAGTGCACCTTTGCCTTGTCGGTGTTCTGGAGCACGAAGATCAGCAGCAGCACGAGGACGATGCCGAGTGCGATGAGCTTGCCGCTCGGCCCCTCACGGCGCCGGACCCAGTCGCTCGTCGTCGGCTTCGGCGGTTCGAGATCTCCCGGTTCGCGCACGACGTCCTCCTCGGCCGGCTTGGCGGGCTTCCCGACGTCTGCCGGCTCGACGGCGGGTCCGCATCCTCTATCGTGACACGCCGTGCGCCTTGGAGCGTTTATCCGTGCCGCCGCCTTCGGGGCGACCGGCGCCGTCATCGGGTCGGCGGTGATTCATCATGAGCGGGCGCGCGAGCTGGACGGCTCGCTGTTCAAGGCCGGCAATGCCGACCACGGCCCGGCGGCGGACGCGGTTCTTGCAGGACTCACCGAGCTCGGCTCGGTGTACGCGGCGGGTGCGGCGGCGGCCGTCCTTGCGCTGAGCGGCCGGCGGCGGGCCGCCGCGAGTGCGATGAGCGCGGCGGGTGCGGCGTGGGTGCTCGGTCAGGGCCTCAAACGGGTCGCCGGCCGCGCCCGGCCCTACGAGGAAGATGCGGCGGGTACCCGCCGGATCATCGCGCCGCCGCAGGGAGCCTCCTGGCCCAGCAGCCATCCGATGGTGCTGACGGCGTTCACGACCGTCGCGGCGCGCGAGCTTCGCATCGGACGGATCGGCCGGGCAGGTCTCTTGGGTCTGGATGCCGCGGTGGCCGCATCGCGCGTGGCCCTCGGCGTCCACTACCCATCGGACGCCGCGAGCGGATTGTTGTTCGGACGAGCGCTCGGGATCCTCTGGCCGCGCCGGCGCCGCTAGTGCTGGTGCTGGTGCACGTGCTGGTGCGCTTCCCCGTGCGCTTCCCCGTGCTCTGGCGCGGCGCCGCCCGCGGGCGGGCCGGTCGGCACGAGCGATAGGGGCTTGCCGACGCGGGTCTTGGACGTCCGCCGGATCGCGTCGGCGGCCTCGCGGAGCGCGACGCCTGCCGGTGAGTCCGGGTCGGACACGACGATCGGGACCCCCTCGTCGCCGCCGGCACGAAGCGCGGGGACAAGCGGGACCTGCGCCAGCAGCGGAACGCCGAGCGTCGCCGACGCCTCGAGCCCGCCGCCTTCGCCGAAGATCGACTCGCGCTCGCCGCAGTGGGGACAGACGAAGTACGACATGTTCTCGATAACGCCGATCGGGCGCAGGTTCGTGCGCTCGGCCATCTTGCCGGCGCGCTCCGCGACCTTGCGCGCCGCCTCCTGCGGGGTCGTGACGACCACCATCGAGGCGCCCGGGATGAAGGAGGCGAGCGAGATGGACACGTCGCCGGTGCCGGGGGGCAGGTCGCACAGCAGGAAGTCCAGATCGCCCCAGTAGACGTCGCCAAGGAACTGCTGGATGGCCTTGTGCAGCATCGGACCCCGCCAGATGACGGGGTTCTCCTCGGGGACGAAGAAGCCCATCGAGATCACCTTCACGCCGTGCGCCTCGAGCGGCAGGATCATGCCGTCGAAGCCGACGGGCGCACCCTTGACCCCGAGCATCCTCGGCACGCTGAAGCCCCAGACGTCGGCGTCGAGCACGCCGACCTTCAATCCGTCGGCGGCGAGCGCGGCGGCGAGGTTGACGGTCACGCTGGACTTGCCGACCCCGCCCTTGCCGGAGGCGACGGCCAGCAGCGTGGTCGAGGCGGGGAACGAGATCTCCTTCTGGGCCGGAGCGGGGGCGGTCCCGGGTGCGGCGCCCCGGAGCTTGCCGACGAGGGCCTGGCGTTCGGGCTCGCTCATCGGCGTCAGCTGGACGGCGACGCGGTCGACACCCGGCAGCGGGCCGACCGCGGCGGTCACGTCACCGGTGATGCGGTCGCGGAGCGGGCATCCTTCGATCGTGAGCAGGACGTGGACCGTGACCACGCCGCCCTCGACCTCGATCGACCGGAGCATTCCCAGGTCTTCGATCGGCCGGCCGATCTCGGGGTCCAGGACCGATCGCAGTGCCTGCCGGACATCGTCTTGCGTGACCACGCTGCCTGCCTCCGGGTCTAAGCTGACGTTTGCACGGCGATCACCGTGCAAACTCAGTCTACGACGACAACCGGCCAGACGAGGCCACAGAGGGATGGACCGGGAAAGATGAGCGAGCCGGCACCCATCGACGTCCACAAGGCCCTTGCCGACGACACCCGCTACCGGCTGTACCGGTACCTGCGCCTGTCGGGCAGGCCGGTCTCGATCCGGGAGCTCTCGGCGAGGCTCTCTCTGCATCCCAACACGCTCCGGCCGCATCTTCGCCGGCTGGAGGAGGCCGGGCTCGTCTCGGCCGAGTCGGAGCGGGGGACCCATCCCGGACGTCCCCAGACGCTCTACTCGGTACTGGAGCGCGAGGAGCGAGCGGGCCGCGACTTCCGGCTGCTGGCCGACATCCTGGCGGGGCTGTCCTCGAGCGCCCGCCAGCGGGAGCGCGCCCAGGCGGTCGCGTTCGCGTGGGGGGAGTACCTGGTGGGCCGGAGCGTGCCCAAGCCGGGTGGGCGCCGGCGCGGTGAGCCGAACCTCGCCGCCTTGCAGGAGGCGCTGGCGGAGGCGGGGTTCGACCCGCGTTTCCGCCGTCGCGGCCGCACGAGGGTGGAGATCACGCTTCGCGACTGCCCGTTCCGCGAGCTGCTCGACGAGCACCGCCCGCTCGTCTGCGCGGTGCACGAGGGCCTGCTTCGGGGCATGCTCGGGGCGTCGAGACCCTCGCTCGACCTCGCCACGTTCGAGCCGCTCGCCGAGCGGGCGACCGTCTGCAAGCTGGTCGCGAAGCTGCGCTAGCGCCGTCCGCGCTGCACAGCCGCCCTACCCGAGGGGCATCGGCGGGGCCGGCCTGGTGCCGCCGCCCTCGTTCGAGCCGGCCGTGCCCCACGCCGCCGAGAATGCGGCGACGAGACCGGCGAGCTCCATCGGCACGACGACCTTCGACGAGGGCGACATGCCGATCGCCTTCAGCGCCTCGAGGTACTGAAGACGCATCGTGTTGGCGTCGACCCCGCTCGCGGTCTCGAAGATCTTTTGCAACGCGAGCGCGAACCCCTCGGCCCGAAGGATCGCTGCCTGCCGATCGCCCTCCGCGTTCAGGATCGCGGCCTGCTTGCTCCCCTCGCTCACGGTGATCGCGGCCTGCTTGCTTCCCTCGGCCTCCGTCACCACGGCGCGGCGGGTCCGCTCGGCCGACATCTGGCGCGTCATCGCGTCAAGGACGGCGGGGGGCGGGATGATCTCGCGGATCTCGACGTTGGTGACCTTCACGCCCCAGCGCTCGGTGACCTCGTCGAGTTTGACGCGCAGGACCTCGTTCATGTGCTCGCGCTTGGCCAGCACGTCGTCGAGCGACATGTCGCCGACGACCGAACGCAGCGTGGTCGAGGCGATGTTCTGCGCCGCGCCGGAGAAGTTGCCGACCGTGATGACCGACATCTCGGCGTCGACGACCTTGTTGAAGACGATGAAGTCGATCGCAATGGACGCGTTGTCCGAGGTGATCGCGGTCTGGTGTGGTATCTCCAGGAAGAACTCGCGCAGGTCGACCATGGTCGCCCGGTCGACGAACGGGATCAGCAGCACCAGCCCGGGCCCTTTGACCGCGAGCAGCCGCCCGAGGCGGAACACGACCAGCCGCTGGAACTCCGGCACGACCTTGATCGCGTTGTACAGGAACACCAGAACCAGCACGACGACGACGATCAGCCCGATGAGATACGGACTCATCCAACTCCTCCTTCTATGGACCGCCCAACGGACGGTACGTGCTCGGAGTCCACCGGCTCGACGGTGAGCACGAGACCGTCGAGCGAGATCACACGAACCTGTGTCCCCGCGACCATCGGACCGGCCGGCGAGACGGCCCTCCATTCCTCCGATGCCACCCGGATGACGCCGCCGTCGGATTTCAGCCCGGCGCCGATGACGACGCCCTCCTTGCCGACCACGTCGGCGGCGCCCAGTGCCGGCGGCATGTGCCGCAATGCGAGCGCCTTGGAGACCACGACCCCGGAGAAGAGCGCGACGAAGATCGCGACGCCGGCGATGACGAACGGCGACACGCGAACACCGCCCGCCGGGTTGTAGAGGATCAATCCACCGCAGACGAGCGCGGCGAGCCCCAGGATCGACCAGATCCCGAGCCCGGGCGCCTTCAATTCGAGCACGATGAACACGACGGCGGCGATCAGCAGGAGCACCCCGAGCAGCCGCACCGGCAGCACGCCGAACGAGACGATCGACGTGATGAGCAGAACCGTCCCGATCGATCCGGAAAAGATGTGGCCCGGGACGATCAGCTCCAGCACGAGCAGGGCGAGCCCGAGCCAGAAGAAGATGTAGGCGAGATTCGGGTCCAGGAGCGAGTGCAGGAACCCGGTCGCCGGCGAGATGTGGATGTCCACGATCGGGGCATCCGCGGTCTTCAGGGTCATCTCGCTGCCGTCGCCGAGCGTCACCTGCTGCCCGTCGACCGCCTGGAGCAGGGCGCGGTCTCCGGTCGAGATCAAGTCGATCACGTCGTCCGATTTCGCCTCGTCGGCGGAGATGCTGACCGGCACCGTGACGAACGACTCCGCGACGTCGGCGTTGCGGCCGCGTGTCTCCGCGATGCTGCGGATCGAGGCCGCGGCGTCCGCCTTCTCCTTGTCCGATGCCACGGCACCCGACAGCCCGACGGGGGTGGACGCTCCGACGTTCGTACCGGGCGCCATCGCGGCGATGTTCCCGGCGAGCATGATGAAGGCCCCGGCCGACGCCGCGCGAGCACCCGCGGGGGAGACGAAGGTGATCACCGGCACGTTCGCGCCGAGGATCGCCTGGGTGATCTGGCGCGTCGACGACAGGAGCCCGCCGGGGGTGTCGATCTCGATCAGGACCGCGGCCGCCCCGGCGTCCTGGGCGTCGCGGATCTCGCCTGCCAGGTAGTCCGCCACGAACGGGTCGACGACCCCGGTCATCTCGAGCCTGACGACATCACCTGGGGACTGCGCGAGCGCCGTCCCCGCGCCGAAGGAAACCGCTGCCAGGACGAGGACGATCCCGGCGATACCGGCCAGGGTTGCCCGTCGTGTGCGCATTCGCCTCTTGAGCGTACTCCCGCCGGAGGGCTGCGCGTTGGGTGACGCGGTGGCATGATCCTGGGCAAACCCCGTGATGGGGCCGCCTTCGTATATCGGAGTTGAAGCGAGTGGACGCCCGGCACGACGGACCTTTTCTCCCGCGAGAGGAACAACAGCTGATGGACGCCCTGCTGGCAGGTGACGAGACGGCCGTGCGTACGCTGTACGCGCGGTTCGGCCGCTCCGTCTACACGCTCGGTTTCCGGCTGCTCGGCTCTCGCGAGGCCGCGGAGGAGCTCACGCAGGACGTCTTCGTGACCGCCTGGCGGAAAGCGGCCCGGTTCGACCCGACCCGAGGGCGCCTGTCCACCTGGCTCATGACGATCGCGCACAACCTTGCCGTCGACCGGCTCCGGCGCGAGACGGGGGCCCGGCGCCCGACGCTCGTCCTCGTCGACGACGTCCCCGACGTGCCCGGGATCGACGAGGAGCGGGTGGTGCTCGAGCGCGATCATGCCGTCCGCGCCCTCTCGACGTTGTCGATGGCCGAGCGCACGCTCTTGGCCCGCGTCTACGTCGCAGGGTTGACGGCACGCGAGATCGCGGAGGCCGACACCATCCCGCTCGGCACGGTGAAGACTCGCCTGCGGGCCGCGCTCATCAAGGTGCGCCGCGCGAACGACGAGAAGGAGCAGCGGTGACCTGCCTCGCGGTTCGCGAGCTGCTTGCCGAGCATGCGCTCGGCGTGCTCGACGGGCACAATGCGTCGGCGGTCGAGCGGCACCTCGCCTGGTGCGCGGCCTGCCGGAGGGAGGAGGCCGATCTGCGCGGTGCGGCCTCCACCGTCGGGTTCGCCCTTCCGGCCGCCGAGCCGGATCCGGAGCTCGAGACGCGGGTCGTCGCCGCCCTGCGCGAGGTCTCCACCCCCCGCGCGCGGCCGTCCGCGCGCGGCCGGCTCGCGGTGGCGTCCGTCGTGGCCGCGATGGTGGCGGTCTCGGGGCTCGGATGGGGGGCGGTCATGGCCGGGCGGGCGACGCGGCTCGAGGACCAGGCCCGGATCGCGAAGACCGCGGCGGAGCAGGCCGCCGAGCGCTTCGCCAATCTCCTGGCCGGTCTGGAGTTCGCCGATCCGGAAGCGGAGGCGTTTCTCGGCACGCTGGCCCCGAAGGGGGAGGGGACGGCCTATGGCTCGGCGGTGACGCTCGTCGCGCCCTCGGTGAACGACCAGATCCTCGTGGTGGTCGGCGGGCTCCCCGCGCAGGGCCACATGCCGTATGAGGTCGTGATCGGCGACGGTCACGGGAACCGGATCCATCTTGGACCGATCCGGCTCGACACCGGCGGGAACGGAGAGATCGCGCGGGAGACCGCCGCGGATCTATCCGGACTCGTCCGGGTCGTCGTCGTCGACGTCAAGGGAACGGTCGTGCTCCACGGGATGCTGGAGGCGCACTCGACCGTTCCCTCGCCGGGCTCGCGGTGACGATCGCGCCGTGCGCTTCGGGCTGAGCCTTCCCCACTACGGGTTCTCGCTCGCGCCGGGCGAGCCGATCACCTTCGCGGCGTGCGCCGAATGGGCCGTGCGGGCCGAGCAGCTCGGGTTCGACTCGATCTGGATCTCGGACCACTTCTTCTACTCGTTCGAGCGCTACGGGGCCGGGTCGGATCCCATCGCCTCGCTCGAGGCCACGTCGACGCTCGCCGCACTCGCCGCGATGACGAAGCGAGTTCGTTTGGGAGCGCTGGTGCTCGGCGCTCCGTTCCGGCACCCGTCCGTGCTGGCGAAGACCGCCGCCACGATCGACCGGCTGTCCGGGGGACGGTTCGAGCTCGGCCTCGGCGCCGGCTGGCTCGAGCAGGAGTTCACCGCGTTCGGCTATCCGTTCGGGACCGTGGGGGAACGGTTCGATCGACTCGAGACCACGCTGGAGGTGATCGACGCGCTGCTCGGACACGACGGCCCGGTCACGCTCGACGCCGGCGGGGTCTCGCTCGCCGGGGCGTCGCTCGAACCGCCGGCGGTGTCGCGCCCCTTGCCGGTCTGGGTCGGGGGCAAAGGGGGACCGAGGCTGCTCAAGCTTGCCGCGCGGTTCGCGTCGGGGTGGAACGTGGTCTGGCGGATGTCACCACGGGAGTACTCGGGCGCGACCGACCGCGTGGTCGCGGCGTGCGAGTCGGTGGGGCGAGACCCGGCGACCTTTCGCCGCGCGATCGGGCTGTACACGATGGTGGGCGAGGACGAGACGGGCGCGCGCGCCGCGTTCGAACGCGGCCGGGCGGCGATGCCGGGCGGTGCGCTCGACGGCGAGACCTTCGAGTCCTGGAGCGCGGACACGCTCTCCGGCTCGCCGGATCAGGCGTTGGAGCGGATCGCGGCGTTCGAGGCGCTCGGTGTCGAGGAGATCGTGGTGGCCCCGTGGGTGCTGCCGTTCGCGGTTCCCGAGCCGGAGCGGGTCGAGGTGTTCGCCGACCGGGTCCTGCGGCCGCTGCGAACATGATGGAGCCCGCGGATGCGGCGGTGCGAGTGCTGGAGGAGGAGGGCACGCCGCTTCACTGGACCAAGATCCAGGACCTCGCGCTCACCCGCGGGTATCTCGACCCGTTCACGATGCCGGACATCCGGCGCCGGCTCCTCGCCGCGCTGCACGAGGCGGCTGCGGACGGCCGGGTGCGCCGCTTGGGCCGGGGGATGTTCGCCCCGAACGTCTAGGCCTTGGCGGCGGTCTTCTTCGCGGAGCTGCGGCGGCCGGCGCTCTTGCGCCGTGGCCGTCGTGCGGCGCTCTTCTTGGCGCGCGCGGCGGTGGTCTTCTTGGCGCGTGTACCGGTCGTGCTCGCGGCCTCGGAGGCGAGCATCTTCTTCGGACGACCGCGCCGCGGCTTACGCGCACCAACGATCAAGTCGTTGATGTGCCGGCTGCACATGTCCTTTACGAAGTTGCCCCGGGCCAGCTTGATCGTCACGCTCTCGACGGCCGGGTTCCCACAGGCATCGCAGACGAGAATCGTTTTCTCGGCCATCGTTTCCCCTCTCGTTATTGACCGGCGTCAATGTCCGACGCCGTGCTATGGACGATACTGTACACCAGTGAATCGTTCGAGTTTCTCGAAGCGGTGTTCCGCTTCCACCCAACGGGTTGTGCCGGAGCGAGCCCGCATCACCATGGAGTGGGTCGTCGCTCCGTCCGGAGAGTAGCCCACGCCTCTCAGCAACGCGCCGTCGGTGATGCCGGTGGCGGCGAAAAAGACGTCTTCGCCTTTCACCAAATCGTCCGTCGTGAGGACCGCGGCCGGATCCAGGCCCTGTTCGACCAGCAGGTTTCGTTCTGCTTCATCCCGCGGATAAAGACGACCCTGGATCGTGCCGCCGAGACATTTCAACGCCGCGGCCGCGATGACGCCTTCGGGCGTACCGCCGATGCCCATGAGCAGATCGACGCCGGTCCTCGGGGCGGCGGCGGCGATGGCGCCCGCCACGTCGCCGTCGCTGATGAGGAATACCCGTGCACCGAGTCCGCGGATCGCGTTGATCATCTCGGTGTGGCGCGGGCGATCGAGCACGGTCACCGCGATCTCCTCGGGACGGACTCCCTTGGCCTTCGCCACGAGACGCACGTTCTCTTCGGGGGGCGCCGTGACGTCGATCACGCCCGCCGCCTCGGCGCCGGTGACGATTTTCTCCATGTAGACCGCGGCGCCGGGAAAGAGCATCGATCCACGTGGCGCGAGCGCGATCACGGCCAGCGCGTTCGGCTGACCGATGCTCGTCAGGGTCGTTCCGTCGATCGGGTCGACCGCGACGTCGCATTGCGGGCCGCTGCCGTCGCCGACGGGCTCTCCGTTGAAGAGCATGGGGGCTTCGTCTTTCTCGCCCTCACCGATCACGACCGTCCCGCGCATCGAGACGCTGTCGATCATGAGCCGCATCGCGTCGACGGCTGCCTGATCGGCCGCGATCTTGTCGCCGTGTCCGATCCAGCGTCCCGCGGCGAGCGCAGCCGCCTCCGTCACGCGAACCAACTCCATCGCGAGGTTCCGGTCCGGCCGGGCGCTGGTCACGGGCTCATCCTACGCGGTCCGCTTCGTTCGGCAGAAGGCCGCGCGCGCGATACCAATCGACGGCGCGGCGAACGGTCTCCTCGATGGGTGTGTACTCGAGGCCGAGCTCGCGCTCGGCGCGAGAACCGTCGTAGCGGTGGCCGTGCAGCAGGGTCTTGAGCATGGCCGGACACACCGGCAGCCCCGGACGGATCCGGTTCGCGACGCCGACGAGCGGCACGGCGGCGCGAACGAGCGGCCGGGGGATCCACACGACCCGGCGCGGCCCGCCCGCGTGCTCGCGCAACAGCTCGACCGCCCGCGCCGCCGGGAGCGAGGCCCCGTTCAGCAGGTAGCGCTGACCCGGCTCGCCGCGTGCTTCCGCGAGCAGATGTCCCTGCGCGCAGTCCCGGATGTCGACGACCGAGAGCACGGTCTCGAGCAGTGCGGTCCGGTTCGCGCGGGCAAGACGTAACAGGAGCGTTGCCGTTCCCGTCGTCCGCCCAGGCCCCTGCACCGACGACGGGTTCACGCAGACGAGATCCAGCCCGAGCTCCTCCGCGAGCACGAGCCCGCGCCGCTCGGCAATGGTCTTGGAGCGTTCGTAATCCGAAAGGAACCATCCGCGGTGAGCGGTGTCCTCCCGGCCGACGAGGCCGCGGCGCTCGCCGATCGTGGCCGCCGACGAGGTGAGGATCACGCGGGCGGCTCCGGCTGAGGCCGCGGCCCGCAGCACGTGGAGCGTTCCGCCGACGTTCGTCTCGAACATCGCCGCGGGATTGCGGATGCAGATGGCATTGATCCCGGCCACATGAAAGACGGTCGAGCATCCGTCGATCCCCGCGGCGAGCGCGGCGCCGTCGCGGACGTCGCCGCGGACGGGGATCGCCCCGAGGGAGCGCACCCGGTCGGCGGCCGCGTCGCTTCTCGCGAGCGCGCGCACCTCCCGGCCCTGCGCCACGAGACCTTCGAGGACGGCACGGCCGATGAACCCGCTCCCGCCCGTGATGAAGGCGGGCTCGGTCACCGGCGGTCGCGAGCGCGCGTGAGCCGGCCGGAGAGGTTGCCGACGTAGTCGAGCCCCGACCAGACGGTGACGACCGCCGCGATCACGAGCCCGAACTGATCGATGAAGACGTCGCCGACCTGGATGTCGGGCCGGACGAGCACGAGCAGGACCGCGAGGAACTGGAGGTTCGCCTTGGCCTTGCCGAGCACCGATGCGCCGACCGGTTCGCCGTCGACGGCACTCGCCGCACCCTTGAGGCCGAGCACGAGCAGCTCGCGGCCGATGATCACGACCCCGATCCAGGCGGAGGCCCGGTCGACGGCGACGAGCGCGATGAGCGTTCCCGACACGAGCAGCTTGTCGGCCGTCGTGTCCATGAACGTCCCCAGCGCGGTGATCTGCTTCCAGCGGCGGGCGAGCCGCCCGTCGACGAAATCGGTGATCGCGGCAACGGCGAACAAGGCGCCGCCGGCGGCAAACGCCCGGCTGTGCTTGGGGCCCGCGAGGACCAGGGCCACCACCACGGGGGTCAGGACCACCCGCAGGTACGTGACCCAACGGAGAAAGACTGCGGCGCGGTCGTCGGCGGTGCTCACGTGGCTCGCCCCATGCTATCTGGCGCCCGGCGGGATCGGGCCCTTCAGCGGATGACGGGACCTCCGCCGCCTGCCAGGCTGGCGCGATGCCTGGCTACGACCTGCACACACATTCGACGTACTCGGACGGGACGGCGACGATCGCCGAGAACGTCCGGCTCGCCGCCGAGCGCGGGCTCGAGGGCCTGGGCATCACCGATCACGACACCACCGACGGACTGGCCGAGGCGGAGACGGCGGCCGGGGAGCTCGGCATCGAGGCCGTCCCCGGCGTGGAGCTCTCGGCCGAGCTCGACGGGGCCAGCGTGCACGTGCTCGCCTACTGGATCGACCCCGCGAACGAGGAGCTGGAGACGGAGCTTGCGCGTCTTCGCGACACCCGGTTCCGCCGGGGCGAGCTGATCGTCGAGAAGCTCCAGGCGCTCGGCTACGGCCTGTCCTTCGAGCGCGTACGCGAGATCGCGGGTGACGACCTGATCGCCAGGCCGCACATCGCCGAGGCGATGGTCGAGGCCGGGATCGTGGCCCAGGAGAAGGAGGCGTTCGACCGGTTCATCTCCGACGGCGGGATCGCGTACGTGCCCAAGCACGCGCTGCACCCGATGGTCGCGCTCCAGCTGATCCGCCGCGCCGGTGGCGCCTGCGTGCTGGCGCATCCCGGGATGTGGCGGGGTTCGGAGTCGATCCCGGAAGCCCTGATCGAGGAGATGGCCGACGGGGGCATGGCCGGGCTCGAGGTCTTCCACCCGGACCACGACGAGGCGAAGCGGGCGCAGTACGCGGTCATCGCCGAGCGCCTCGGGCTCATCCCGACGGGCTCCTCGGACTGCCATGGCGCGCGATACGACTTCCGGCTGGGTTGCGAGACGACCACGGTCGAGCGCGTCCTCGAGCTGCGTCGTCGCGCGGGCTGACGGACGATCTGAATCCTCGCGCGGGCTAGGATGGCCGCCCGGATGGGCGACCTCGACATCGTGTTCCTCGACATCGGCGGCGTGATGTACGACGACACGATCTATGCCCGGGCCTGGCAGCGGGCCCTCCTCGAAAGCGGTGCGGAGATCGAGCCCGGCGCCTTCGAGCGGGAGTACACGCTCGCCCGCGCCGAGCAACGGGGCTCGTTCCGCCGCCGGATGACCGAGCGGTTCCTCGGTCTCAGGCGCCGATGTCGAGGCCGTGGAGCGGATCGCCGCGCGCTACTGGTCCTACCCGGCCACCGCTCTGTATCCCGACGTCGTCCCAACCCTGACGGAGCTGCGCACGAGCTACCGGCTCGGCGTGCTGGCGAACCAGCCGAGCGACGTCCGGGCCGCGATGCGGCGCGATGGTCTCGAACCGTTCTTCGAGGCGTGGGCGATCTCGGACGACCTGGGCGTGAGCAAGCCGGATCCACGGCTGTTCGCGCTCGCGCTCGACCTGGCCGGCGCCGAGCCGGGCCGCGCGGTCATGGTGGGGGACCGGCTCGACTACGACGTCCGTCCGGCCAAGTCGGCCGGTATGCGCGCCGTGTGGATGCTCCGGGGCGAGGCCCCGGACGAGCCGACGGCCGCCCAGCTCGCCGAGGCCGACGGGGCGGTTCGCGTCGATGGCCGAGCTTCCGGCGCTCCTGTCCTCGTGGTGAGCGGCCGGCGGGTGCTCGTGGTCGGGGGCGGATTCGCCGGTGTGTACGCGGCGATCGAGATGCGCGATCTGGTTTCCGCCGGCAACCGGCTGACGCTCGTCAGCGAGGAGAGCTTCTTCCAGTATCAGCCGTTCCTGCCCGAGGTGGCGTCCGGGACGATCGACCCGCGCGCCATCGTCGTGCCCCTGCGGCCGCTCCTTCGGCACGCGACCGTCGTGCGGGGCGAGGTGACGGAGATCGACCACCGCTCGAAGCGGGCCCTGGTCCGCGTCCCCGACGACGGCGGAACGCTCTTCATCGAATACGACGTCCTCGTGCTGACAGCCGGGTCGTCGTCGCGGGTCCTGCCCATTCCGGGCCTTGCCGAGCACGGGATCGGGTTCAAGACGATCCAGGAGGCCATCTACCTTCGGAACCGTGTCCTGTCACGCCTGGACGTCGCGTCCGAGACGGCAGACGCCGAGGTCCGGGACGCCGCGCTCACGTTCGTCGTGATCGGCGGCGGATACGCGGGCGTCGAGGCGCTCGGCGAGCTCGAGGACCTGGCCCGGGACGCGATCCGGGGCTACCGAGGGCTGCGGTCCGGCGCGATGCGTTGGGTCCTCGTCGAGGCCGCCGACCGGATCCTGCCCGAGCTCTCACCCGATCTGGCCGCCTACGCCTCGGAGCGCCTGCGCGAGCGCGGGATCGAGGTGCTGACGGGGACCACGCTCGTCTCGGCCGAGGGCGGCGTGCTCGAGCTCTCCGACGGACGGCGGCTGCCCGCCGGCACGCTCGTGTGGACGGCGGGGGTGACCCCATCCCCGCTGGCGGCGGCCTCGGGCTTCCCGCTCGACGAACGCGGTCGCATCGAGGTCGACGACCGCCTGCGCGTGGCCGGCGTCGACGCCGCGTGGGCCGCCGGAGACATCGCGGCCGTCCCCGACCGCACCACCGGCGGGATCGCGCCGCCGACCGCCCAGCACGGGATGCGCGAGGGGCGCCGGCTCGGGCGCAACGTCACGGCCGAGCTCGGCGGCGGATCGGCCCGGCCGTTCGTCTGGCGGAGCGTCGGGAGCGTCTGTTCGCTGGGCCGCTACAAGGGCGTCGCCGAGGTCTTCGGCATGAAGATCACGGGGTTCCCCGCGTGGTTCCTCCACCGCTCCTACCACCTGTGGGCGATGCCGACCCTCGCTCGCCGGGTCCGCATCGCGATGGACTGGACGGTGGCCCTCCTGTTCCCTCGCGACACCGCCCAGCTCGGTTCGTTCGAGCATCCCCACGAGCCATTTCGCCGCGCCGCAGGGGCCTGAGCGAGGTTTGTCCGGCGCTTAACCGCGGACTTGGCCTTTCTTATCGGCCGCCCCCGTAGCGTGACCTCACCGGCCGGAGGTTCCGGACGGCGAGGAGGTCATGATGAGCCAGCGTTCGGCGATGAGCCTTGCCGCCGGGGTGCTCGTGGCCGTGCTCTCGGCCACGCTCGCCTTCGCGATCTCGGCCGACCACGGCGCCGCAGCCGGCGACGCCCGTCCCCCAAATCCGATCGTGCGAACGGTCAAGCGGACCGTCACCGTGCACCGCCGGGCAAAGGCGGCCTCGGTCGCCCCCGTCCTCGTCTCCAGCAGGACGTTCGCGGCGAGCGCCGGCGAGCCCCAGGACGCGTTCGAGCACGATCACGGCTCCGCGTTCGGCGATGACTGAGCCGGGCATGGACACATCCAGACCCGTTCCCCCGCCCCCGCCGCGGTCGCGGCCGGCCGCTCGGCTCCCTCGAGGCGCCCTGCGCGCCTGGGCGTGGATCGCCGGGGCGATCGCTCTCGCCTTGCCGTGGGGCATCCTGCGGCTGCAACCGAAGCCGATCGGATCGACCGCCGCCGCGGCCGAACGGCCGGTGGTCGTTCGACGGATCATCCGCCGGGTCATCATCCTGTCGCCGTCCTCGAGCGCGCCCGCCGCCGCCGCCGTCGCCCCGTCCTCGAGCGGATGGTCGGGTGCGGCCCCCGCTCCGGCGCCCGTAACGACCAAGGGGTCGTGATGCGCCGCCACGAGTTCCGCGCCATGGGAACCGACGTGGTCGTGCTGGGTCCCGACGTTCCCGCCTTCGCTGCGGCCGCGCGAGCCGTGGTTCGCCGATTCGAGGTGGAGGAGGAGCGCTGCTCGCGGTTCCGACCCGACAGCGAGCTCTCGCGGGTCAACGCCGCTGCGGGTGCCTGGGTCGACCTTTCCCCGGGACTTGCCGAGCACGTGCGCGCGGCGCTGCGGGGGGCGCGACGTTCGGGTGGGGCGTTCGACCCCACCATCCTGCCGGCGATCGTCGCAGCCGGCTACGACCGGGACTTCGACGACCTCGTCGCCGGGGCTCGCGACGTCCTGAATCCCCCCGCGCCCGGCCCCGGCTGGAGCTGCGTCGAGCTCGACGGCGCTCGCATGCGGATGCCGGCCGGCGTGGGTCTGGACCTCGGCGGGATCGCGAAGGGCCGGACCTCCGACCTGGCGGCGGAGGAAGCCGCCGGCTCCCTGGGGTGGGCGCTGGTCTCGGCCGGGGGCGACCTTCGCGTCGCCGGCCACGCCCCGCCGATCCCGGTCGCGGTCGAGGACCCGGCTCCGGCAGGCGGCGAGCTGCTCCGCTTGCGCCTGGAGGACGGGGGGCTGGCGACGTCGTCGGTCCTGCGCCGCCGGTGGGGGCCGGGGCTGCACCACGTGATCGATCCGAGGACGGGCCGTCCCGCCGACACCGGGGTCGTGCAGGCCACGGTCTGGGCGCCGACCTGCGAGGAGGCCGAGGTGGCGGCCAAGCGCGCGCTGCTCGTCGGACGCAGCGTCCTCGAGGAAACCTCCGGCGTGCTCGTGCTCGACACCGGCTCGGTCCTCGTCAGCTTCCCGGCGACGGGATGGGTGTCGGCCGCATGAGCACGTGGATCCTGCTGCGGGCCGCCGGCATCGGCGCGTACCTCATGCTGTATCTGTCGGTGCTCTGGGGGCTCGTCGCCACGACCCGGATCGGCTCGTCGCGCGTCTCGAAGCAGTCGGCCATCGCCGTGCACGGGTTCCTCGGCTCGGTTGGGCTCGCGCTGCTCGGGGTGCACATCGGCGGGATCCTCGCCGACACCTACGTTCCGTTCTCGCTCCGCGACGTCCTCATCCCGGGTGTCAGCGCCTACCGGCCGGTGGCCATCTGGTTCGGCGTCGTCGCGATGTACGCCGTCGTCGCGGTCGTGGTCTCGTCGTGGATGCGCCGGAGGCTGCAATCGGCGGTGTGGCGGAGAATCCATCTGCTCGCCGTGCCGGCGTTCATCATGGCGCTCGTCCACGGAGCCTTCGCCGGATCCGACGGCGGCCGGTCGTGGATGTGGTGGATGTACGTGTGCACGGGCGCCAGCCTGGTGTTCCTGCTCGTCGTCCGCGCGACCGCCGTGCGGCCGAGTCGAGCCCGTGCGCGGGCGGCGGTCTCAGCTCAGTCGTCGTGACCGGGGTCGTGGTCGTCGTTGTGCGCGGTGGCCGGCGGGCTCGACGTCGAGGCGGAGCCATCGTTCGAGGGCGCCGGAGCCGACGGGGACTCGGAGGGGGACGCGGCTCCGCCCGGTGATTGCGACGGAACGAGCTGCACGCGCATGCGGACGGGTTCGGCCGGCGCGCTCAGCGCCGTCCCGACGAGCCCCAGCGCTCCCGCGGTGAGCGCCGCCGTCGCCGCGACGCCGGCGATGCCCATTGCGGCCTGCCTCCAGATCTTCGCCATCGGAACACCGTACGCACCGGGCGGCCAAGGGAAGGTTAAGGAGCGTCCGGCGGCCCGGGCGTCGGAAGGCGGACCTCGACCTCGAGGCCCTCGCCATCGGTCCTCCCGAGGTCGAGCTCGCCGCCGGCGCGCTCCACCAGCTCGCGCACGATCGCGAGCCCGAGACCCGAGCCGGCGCCGGGGGCCCCGGCTCCGCGGGAGAATCGCTGCACGAGCCGATCGCGGTCCTCGGGCGGGACGCCCGGCCCGTGGTCTCGGACCACGAGCGTGGCCCGGTCGCCGGCGATCACGGCGACCTCGACGGTTCCCGGGGCGTAGGCGATCGCGTTCGACAACAGGTTGTCGAGGATCTGTCCGGCGTCCGTCGCGTCGATCCGGGCCGGGGCGGCCGTGCCCTCGACCGAGAGGGTCGCGCCGGCCGCCGCGGCACGAACAACCCAGCGATCCCGCGCCTCCGTGGCCGCCGTGAGCAGGTCGGTGACGGGTGCCTCTCCCGTTTCCACCTGCCGCGACAGCACGAGCAGACGGTCGATGGTGGCGGCGAGCCGGTCCACCTCGCGGTCGGCGGCGTCCAGCTCCGCCCGGCGCGCCCCGTCCGTCCCCATCGCCGCCGCCTCGATTCTGAGCTTCATGCCGGTGAGCGGGGTCCGCAGCTGGTGGGAGGCGTTCGCGACGAACTCCGACTGAGCCCGGGCGGCGCGCTCCATCCGCTGAGCCATGTCGTCGAACGAGGACGCGAGCTCCTCGATCTCGGTTGCGCCGCCGATGCCGCTCGTCCTCGTCTCGAGCTTCCCCTCGCCCAGGCGCGATGCGACCCAGGCGAGGCGCACCAGCGGTCGCGAGAGCGTGCCGGCGAGGGCCCAGGCGAGCAGGAGGCCGGCGACGAGCCCGGCGAGCCCGAGCGCGACGAGCCCGAAGACGACTCGACGGACGCTCCGGTCCACCTGCTCGGTCGCCTGCGTGATCCGAACCGCACCGACCACCTCCGGCAGTCCTGGGGGCCCGGCCAGCTCGTCGACGATCGGCACGGCGGTCGCCAGGATCGTGCGACCCAGGTCGCTGCTTCGGCGCTCGACCGACGTCGGCCGCGCGGCCAGGGCCGCGGCGATCTCCGGCCGGCCGGGGCTCGTGAAGTCGATCCCGGGTGTGGCCCCCTGCGAGTCTGCCAGCAGGGTGCCCTGCCGGTCGACGACGACGACCCGGCCGCCGAGACGATCCCCGGCCTGGTCGACGATCGCGGTCAGGACGGAGCGGCGTCCGGGGGCGAGGTTCTCCGAGCCGATGGACTGCGCCACGCTCTGGGCGCTGATGAGGTTCTGCGTGACGAGCTCCGCGCGAGCGCGACGCTCGAGGGAGATCACGAGCGCCGCGGTGAAGGCGACCAGCACGGTCAACAGGACGTATCCCGTCGAGAGCACGAGCCGGGATCGGATCCTCGTGACGCGCCCCCCCGCTCAGGCCCCCGCCGGCGCGTCGTCCGGGCTCACGAACCGGAAGCCGACACCGCGCACCGTCGTGATGTACCGGGGAGCCGATGGGTCGTCCTCGATCTTTCGGCGCAGCCAGTGGACGTGGACGTCGAGCGTCTTCGTAGGGCCGAACCAGTGTGGGTCCCACACCTCGTCCATGATGCGCTCTCGGCGCAGGACCTCGCCGGCGTGGGTCATCAGCAGGTGCAGGAGATCGAACTCGCGAGCCGCCATCTCGACGGGGGCGCCGCCCTTGGTCACCGTTCTCGACACGGGATCGAGTCCGACGTCGCCGACCTCGATGCTCTGGGCCCCGCGGCGGGCCCGGGCGCCGGGACCCCGCCGGAGCACCGCTCGGATCCGTGCGGCGAGCTCGCTGGCGGAGAAGGGCTTGACCACGTAGTCGTCCGCGCCGAGCTCCAGGCCGACGATGCGGTCGACGTCTTCTCCGCGCGCCGTCAGCATGATGATCGGCACGTCGAACGAGGCTCGCAGCTCCACGCAGAGGTCCCGTCCGTCGCCGTCGGGGAGCATCAGATCGAGCAGGACGATGTCGGGCGCTTCGCGGGCGATCGCCGACCGGGCCTCGGCGGCGGTCGAGGCCACCTCGGAGATGAATCCCTCCAGATCGAGGTGCCTCGCGAGTGGCTCGGAGATGGTCGCTTCGTCTTCCACGACCAGGACCCGGGGACGCATGATCCGATGGTATCGGGCGGACGGCGCCCGCCGGGGGACGAGCTCAGGCGCCCTTGCGGCGCTGCTTCTGGAGCTCGGTGGCGGCGCGGAGCGCCTTCTGGCTGCGCTCGATGTCGGGCATCTCGTGGCCCGCCGAAAGCTCCTCGGTCGCCCAGCGCGTGAGGTCCCGGATCGAGATGATCCCGACCACGGTGCCTCGGTCGACGACCGGCAGGTGCCTGATGTTGCGCACCACCATGGCTTCGGTGGCCTCGGCAATGTCGGTCTTCGGGGTCACCGTTTGGATGTCGCGGCTGGTCATCCCGTGGACGACCTTGACCCCGTGCGGGTCGCCGCCGGCCGCCACGAGGTTCACGATGTCCCGCTCCGTCACGATCCCGGCGAGCTTCCCGTCCTCGATGACGACTACCGAGGAGATCCCGTTGGAGCGCATCATCTTCGCGACGTCGGCGAACGTGTCCTGCGCGTCGGCGGTCTTCACGTCGGTCCGCATGATCTCTCCGACCTGCATGGTCTGACCTCCTGGGGTCGTGCCGGGCTGCGCTGCGTGGGGGCCGAAGCCTACCGCGCCGGACGCGCCGGCGGACGCCGGCACGTCAGTGGTCGCTCCGGCCGCTGAAGTGGAAGGCCTCGATCTTGAGGGCCGGCGCGTGGGCCGCCGAGAAGAAGAACTCGCTCTGGAGCGCCGAGGGGGTCCCGACCATCGACGTGTTCGACAGGGCGTCCAGGATCGACTGGGTGAACCGGAAGTTGAGCACCGGCCCGGCCACCTCGCCGTGCTCGACGAGAAACGTCCCGTCCCGCGTCATCCCGGTGATTGAGGACTCGATCGGGTTCACGACGTTGGTGTAGTGGAAGCGAGTCACGAGGACCCCGCGATCGGTGGCCGCGATCATGTCGGGCACCGACGCCGCGCCCTCGCCCATGAAGAGGTTGAGCGGGATCGGGCCCTCCGGGTTCGGCGCCGGCAGGCCGTGGCCGGTCGATCCGCCGGGATGTTCGGCGCGCTTGGCCGTACGACGGTCGTAGACGCCGTCCACGAAGACGCCGTCGCGGATCAGCTCGGTGCGGGTCTTCGGCGTCCCCTCGAAGTCGAACGGCGAGCCGAGCGTCCGCGGATCGGTTCCGTCGTCCCAGATCGAGATCGAGGGCGCCGCGACCTGCTGTCCCTGCTTGCCCGCCAGGCACGAACGCCCTTCGAGCACGTCCTTTCCGGAGAATCCGATCCAGGCGAGGAACAACAGCAGCGTGCCGGTCGCCGCCGGCTCGAGAATCACGGGATAGGTGCCGGGATCGAGGGGCCGGGGCCGCTCGGATCTGACCGCCTTGTCGGCGGCGGCCGCTCCGACCACGGCGGGGTCGAGGTCCTCGTAGGAAATGCCCAGCCCCTCGGCGAATCCGCTTCCGCCCTCACCGCCCGTCACGACCGTGGAGACGTTGGCCTGGGTCTGCGGCGACCAGGCGAACTGGCCCTCGGTGTTGGCGATCGCGAGCTCGGATGCGCGGGTCTCGTACGCACCCGCGGCGAGAAACCCCGGCGGCACCTGCCCCAGGAGCGCGGCCCCACCGACTCGGCGCGAAGCTCGGGCGTCGCCGAAGAGGTCGCCTCGTCGAAGCGATCCGTCTCCGCGATGTCGGCGCGCGGCGCGAGCCCGGGCCAGAACGGGTCGCCCGCGGCGACCTCGGTCATCTCCTTGGCGCTCTCGGCGGCCCGCCGCGCGCCCTCGGCCGTGAAGGTGTTCGTCTCGGCCACCGCGACCCGGCCCCGGGACACGACGCGGACTCGCAGGCTCGTGTCCTCGCTCGCGGTGCTCTGGGTGATGGAGGAATTGGCGAACCGGGTGAGGCCGCCCCATTCGTGCACGAGCAGCACCTCGACGCCGTCCGACACCGGGCAGGCCGAGCGCGGCATCGGCGACCGTGCGGAAGCCGTCGGCGCCGATCGGTCCGGCCATCAGCCCCGAACTCCCACTTGGACATCCCGGAATCGCGCGGGCGAGGCCCCGTGGCCGACGCGGGCGACCTGGCCGGGCTGGCCCTTTCCGCAGTTGGGCGTGCCCCACACGACCCAGTCCTCGCGGCCGGCGATCGCGTCGCACGACCCCCAGAACTCCGGCGTGATCCCGGTGTAGTTGGGGTTTCGGTACAGCTGCGTCAGCCGGCCGTCCTTGATCCGCCACGCGAGCTCGCAGCCGAACTGGAAGTTGATCCGCCGGTCGTCGATCGACCACGACGTGTTCGTCGTCATGAAGATGCCGTCGGCGGTGTCGCCGATGATCTGGGCGAGGGTCCCGTCGCCGGGCTCGAGCGAGATATTCGTCATGCGGATGAGCGGGAGGTGCCTCCAGCCGTCGGCGCGCACCGTCCCGTTGCGACTGCGGTGGACCACGGGCGCGGTCTCGCGGCTGGACATCAGCGAGTCGGAGGATCCCGCGCTCGATCAGCGGCACCCGCTGCGGCCGGGACGCCTTCGTCGTCGAAATGCGAACGTGCCGAGGCCGCCGGGCGAGCGTGGCATCGGCGGCGATCGTGACAGCAGGTCGCTGCCGTAGCGGAGCTTCCCGCGGTCGTCCAGGCGGACGAATGACGTCCCGGCGTAGGCCTCCTCCATCCCCAGCACCCGGTCGAGCTCCGTCGGGATGTCCGACGGACTCGTGGACCTGGAGGATGACCTGGTTGCGTCGAGGACCAGCGTGGTGACCTCGCTGGGGCAGTCCTTGGCCCGCAGCAGCTCGACGGCCTCCGTGCCGACTGCTCGGCCTGCTCGGCCAGGCCCAGGCCGCGGACGTGCTCGTACCCGCCGGCTTGCAAGTGTCCGCGGAACGAGTCGGGAAGGAACGCTTCTGCATCTCGCCGTCGCCGATGGCGGTTGCCTCGATGCCGCCCCCGTGTGCGTGATCGTCTGTTCGATCGCCGCGCCCTCGCTCGAGGCGAAGGAGGTCTTCGGCGGCGGAACAAGTCGAGATAGCGCCTCGGCGAAGGCCAGCCCCGGGGCGCGGCGCATCGCCGCGGACGCCTCCATGAGCAACGCGACCTTCTCGTCGAGCGGGACCACGAACGGGTCCTCGATGGCGAGCGGAGTGCCACGAGTTGACCCGGCTCGACCTCGGCCAGGCGCACCGGCTCCATGGGGAGGCGCGCGGCGGCGCGGGCGATGGCCACGGCGAGCTGCCGCGGTGCGGTCGATCTCGGCGGGCTCGTGCCGGGCCGTGGCCGCGAATCCCCAGTGGCCCGCCGACCAGGACGCGGATGCCCGACGCCCGGGACAGGCCGAGCGGTCGATGCCCTCCATCTCCTCGTTGCGCACGGTGAGCCATTCGGACTCGTCGGAGACGAAGCGGGCGTCGGCGTAGTCGGCGCCGGCTGTCCGGGCGGCCTCGACGGCCATCTTCGCCACATCGAGCACCGCGCCGACCCCCGTTTCCCGCGCCTCGGCAGCGCGGCCGCCGCATCGTACCCGAGCGCGGACGCGACAACCGACGCCGGGTGGACCTACCCGCCGGTGCGGCCGAGACGCTCGATCAACTCCGCGGCGCGGGCGACCACGGCGCGTTCGTCCTCGGAGAGGGCGGCGAGGTCGCGCGCCAGGGCCGGCGCCCGATGCCGTTCGCGGAGGGCCGCCCGCCCGGCGGCCGTGATCGAGACCAGCACGCCTCGCGCGTCGGCGCGGTCGGGGATGCGGCGAACGAGTCCGTCCCGCTCGAGCGCGTCGATCAGCCGGGACATCGTCGGCGCGCTGACGCCTTCGGTGCTGGCAAGGGCCCCGACCCCGACGGGCCCGGCCAGCGCCACCGTGGACAGGGCCGACCGGCGAGGCGGGGAGAGGGGGCGGTCGTCGCGGGCGTGGCGGCGCGAGAGGCGGAGGGCGGCCGCGTGGAGCCGGTCGGCCAGAACCTCCACCTCTCGCGCTGGGGAAGCTCGCCTCGAGGTGGTCACGCCTTGGAGGATACTTGGTTAGCCTAACTAAGTAGATCCTCGCACGCGTTCGGCCCGGCTTCAAGCATCGTGGGGCCTTCGGTCAGTGCGGCGGGGGCGGCGGGGGAGGAGGAACCGGAACGCTCGTCGCGGGCGCACCGGGCTGCGGTTGGGTCGTTCTTCTGGCTGCGAGCACGATCCCTCCGAGTCCGAGGGTCGCCGCTGCGAACCAGACGAGCCCGCCGATTCCCGGGATGAGCGCCAGGACCCGCAGGATGCCCCACCCGGCGAGGAACGCCAGGGCGGCGTGCTGCGGCGGGCGCACGAGCCGTCGCCCCACCGCGAGCGCGGCGACGGCCCAGCCGATCCAATAGAGGAGGCCGAGCGCGAGCAGCACGCCGAGCGCGAGCGGCAGTCCGACGATCGTCGCGGCCACGATGAGCGCGCCGATCGGGAGACCGAAGAACACGAGCGCTCCCCAGCCGAACGCGGGACCGATCGAATCGACGGCCGCCGCCGCGGACTGAGCCTGCCGGCCCACCAGGGCGAGCATCAACAGGCCGAGGACGAGTGCGGACAGGCTCGCGCCGATCCAGAAGGCGACCCTCGACAGGCCGAAACCGAGCCCGCGCAGATGGCCGAACCCACGGGGGGTCCGCGAGATGCCGCCGCCGATCGTGGCGCCGTCCGCGATGTCCGGCCGGTCGACCGAGACCACCCGGCCGTCCACGGTCGCCCCCGACGTCAGCACGACGCGGCCCGAGAAGGCGACGACATCGCCGTCGACGACGCCGGAGACCGTCACGTCACCGTGAAAGGCGACCACCGTGCCGGTGACCGTGCCGTCGACGATCGCGTCGCCGTCGAAGATCACCGCGTCGCTCACGACCGTGCCGTCGGGGACCCGAAGCGTTCCTCGAAGCACGACCTCCGGATCGGCCTCGCCCTTCGTCTGCGCCCACGCGGGTGAGGCGGCGAGCAGCACGGCGATCCCGGCGGCGACCACGGTCAGCGTCAGCTGCGTCTTTCGGCGCGTCGTGTGGCGTTTCACGGGCCTCAGGCTACCCCGGCGAGGACCTCGGCGCAGGCGCCGGGATCGGGGTCCATCGCTCCGTTGGTCGCCTACGCGGGTGGAGCGGCGGCGTCCGCTTGCCCGCCGATTCGCAGAGCGCGGCGCCTCGCGATCGCGGCGCACGCGACAACGGCAGCCAGCCCGCCCAGCGACGCCACGAAGAACGCGAGCTGGTAGGCGGTGTCGGAGTTATCCGCCGCATCCGCTACGAAGGATCCGATGGCAAAGACGACGAGCCCGGTGCCGGCCCCGACGGCGAGTGCAAGGACCGCCGAGAGGCGGTCGCCGGGCGGCAAGGTGATCCCCGCGACGCCGGCGACGACCCCGCCGAGGCCGATCAGCATGATCGAGGCCGTGATCAGGTGCGGCACGGGTCGAGCATCGGCCGCCCGACCTGGTGAGCACAAGGCCCGCCACGAGATCGGCACGGTTTCGCCATCTTCGGAACGAATCGCTATTCGTGTCGGAGGGTCCGGATAGCGTCGAGCAGCTTTCCTCTCCACCATTCCTTGTCTCAGGAAGGCCGAAAGGACGGATGAGATGGACGTCTGGATCGGACTGGCCCTGGTGGCGCTGGTGGCCGGCATCGTCGCCGGCGCGGGGTTGGCGCGACGCTCCGGCTCCGGATCGGGCCCGGATCCCGGGTTCGGCCGGCTCGAGGCGCGGTTGGAGGTCCAGCTCGCCGAGCTCCGGCGTCTGGCCGACGGCGCGAACGCGCGCGACCTCACGACCGAGCAGATGCGGGCCGGGCTGGACGGCGCGCGCAGGGCGCTGGAGGAGCTCCGGTCGCGCGATCGCGAACGGCAACAGGGCGATAACGATCAGCGCGAGATCGTCCGGCGACTGGCCACGGTGCTGGCGGGCGCGGGTGCGACGGGGCGCGCCGGCGAGAACGTGCTCGCCGAGCACCTCGGTCAGCTTCCGCCGGGGATGCTCGAGACGGATCTGCGGATCGGCGGCAAGGTCGTCGAGTTCGCGGTCCGGCTTCCGGACGGACGCCGCCTCCCGATCGACTCGAAATGGTCGGCGGTGGCGGAGCTGGAGGCGCTCGAAGCCGCCGCCGACCGGGACCGGGACGCGTGCGTTCGCGCGGTCGAGAAAGTGGTGGCATTGCGCGCGCGCGAGGTGGCCCAGTACCTGGACCCGTCGCTCACCGCGCCGGTGGCGGTGGCGGCGATCCCCGACGCCGCCTACGCGGTGCTGCGCCGCGCGCACGCGGACGCCTTCGCCCGGGGGGTCGTCATCGTTCCGTACTCCTCGGCCCTGCCGATCGTCCTGTTTCTGTATGCCCTCGTGCAGCGGTTCGGAGACGCGGCCGACGTTCAATCGAGCCTCGCCGATGTCGCGGCCGCGCTCGACCAGATGGCGGCGATCGTCGAGAACCGCGTCGCCAAGGCGGCCACCATGCTCACGAACGGGGCGGACGAGCTCAGGTCTCACCTCGGCAAGGCCCGGGGTTCCATCGCGCGCGCCCACGCGACGACCGACGAGCTGCCCGCGGTCGATCGACCGGAGATCGAAGGCCGGCTCAGCGTGGTCCCGTGACCCTCCCGCCGGGATCGTAGATACTCGCGGCCGTGGTGCGAAGAGGCGTTGCGCTCGCTCTGACGGCGCTCGCGTGCTCGCTCACCGGCGGGGCGTGGGCGCCGGCCGGTGCCGTGAGCGTGCCGGCCCGGACGCGATCCGTCCCGGCCCCGGTCCGCTGCGCCGGCTGCTGGAAGCCAGGACTCCGGGTCAGCTGGCAGTGGCAGCTGAGCGAGGTCCCGAAGCGATGGGACCTGCTCGACGTCCGCATGTATGACACCGACGGCTTCGAAACGCCGGTCTCGCTCGTGCAGGCGCTGCACCGGCAGGGATCGAAGGCCGTGTGTTACGTGAGCGCCGGCTCCAGGGAGATCTGGCGGCCCGATGCCAAGCGGTTCCCCACCTCCGTCCTCGGACGCCCGTTGGACGGGTGGCCGGGGGAGCGGTGGCTGGACGTCCGGCGGCTCGACGTGCTCGGGCCGATCATGCGGGCGCGGCTCGACATGTGCGCCCGCAAGGGCTTCGACGGCGTCGAGTTCGACAACGTGGACGGCTACGCCAACCGGACCGGTTTGCCGCTGACCCGGGGAGATCAGCTCCGCTACGACGTCTTCCTCGCGAACCAGGCGCATCGGCGAGGTCTCTTCGCGCTCCTCAAGAACGATCTCGGCCAGGTCCGGTCGCTTCTGCGGTACTTCGACGGGGCGCTCAACGAGGAGTGCCGCACCTATCGCGAGTGCTACCGGTTGCAGCCGTTCGTGGACGCCGGCAAGCCGGTGTTCGGGGTCGAGTACGCGCTCGACACGTCGGAGTTCTGTCCCTCCGCGAACCACCGCAACTTCAACTTCCTCAAGAAGCGGCTCGCGCTCGGTGCCTGGCGCGTTCCTTGCCGCGGCGTCTAGCCGATCACCTCGCGCAGGGCCATCTCGGCATTGTCATAGTCATCCATTTCTTGCATATTCATACATATGGGTTCCACGTCGTCATCCGTCCGCATCGCCGTGCTCGGGGCGTCCGGCTATGCCGGCGGCGAGCTCGTCAGGCTGCTGGTCGAGCATCCCTCGGCCGAGCTCGCCTACCTGGGTGCCGGAGGATCGGCCGGACGTCTGGTTCGCGACGTGCATCCTCACCTGGCCTCGACGCCCGCGGGCGATCGCCGGCTGGAGCCGATCGAGCTTGCTGCGCTTCTTGGCGCGCTTCCTGACGTGGCCGACGTGGTCTTCTCGGCCCTGCCGCACGGACGGTGCGCCCAGATCGCGCCCGGGCTTCTCGAGGCCGGGCTCCGCGTCGTCGACCTGTCGGGTGACTTCCGGCTTCCCGCGGGCGCCTATCCCGACTGGTACGGGTTCGACCACCCGGCTCCGGCATGGCTCGGCAAGGCCGTCTACGGACTCCCGGAACTGGCGGCCGACCGCTTGCCCGGCGCCCAGCTGATCGCCAACCCCGGGTGTTTCCCGACGCCGGTGATCCTCGGTCTGGCGCCGCTGCTGGCCGCCGGCCTCCTCGAGGCCGGACCCGTCCACGTCGACGGCAAGACCGGCCTGTCGGGAGCCGGGCGCGCGGCATCGGAGACGACCACGTACGCCGCCGCGGAGGAGAGCATCCGGCCCTATCGCGTCCCCGGGCACCAGCACACGCCGGAGATGGAGAACGGCATCGAGGCGGCCACCGGGATCTCGCTCCGGCTCGTGTTCGCCCCGCATCTGGTGCCGGCCGTCCGCGGCGTGGTGACGACGTCGTTCGCGCCGCTTGCGGCCGGAGCCACGACCGAATCGCTGACGGAGGCGCTCGCCGAGGCGTATCGGGGCCGGCGCTTCGTCCGCGTGCTGCCGCCCGGCGACCTGGTCGACTCCAAGCGGGTTCGCGGGACGAACGTGCTGGAGCTTGCGGCGATCGCCGACCCGCGCTCGGGCACCGCTATCGTGATCGGGGCGCTCGACAACCTGATCAAGGGCGCCGCCGGTCAGGCGATCCAGAACATGAACCTTGCGATCGGGCTCCCGGAAGAGGCGGCCCTGCCGGTCGCGGGGGCGTACCCATGAGCGTCACCTACCCGGCCGGGTTCCGCGCCGCCGGTATGGCGGCCGGCTTCAAGCCGAGCGGAAGGCCCGACTTCGGATTGCTGATCGGCGACGCCGGGACCACGGCGGCCGGCGTGTTCACCACCAACCGCGTCCAGGCCGCGCCGGTGCGCCTCTCGCGCGAGCGGCTGACCCGGGGAAGTTCCCGGGCCGTTCTCGTCAACAGCGGTCAGGCGAACGCCGGCACGGGCGAGCGCGGCGACTTGGACGCCGTCCGCGCGACCTCGGCCGCCGCGGACTGCCTCGGCATCGGCGTGGACGAGCTGCTGCAGTGCTCGACCGGCGTGATCGGCCAGCCCGTGCCGATGGACACGCTGGTCGGCGCGCTGCCGGCGCTCGTCAAGCAGCTCTCACCCGGCGGCGGCGGCGCCTTCGCCAACGCCATCATGACGACCGACACCGTGGCGAAGGAGGCGACCGCGCAGGCGGGGCCGTTCCGGGTCGGCGGTGCGGCCAAGGGCGTCGGCATGATCTCGCCGAACCTCGCGACGATGCTCGCGTTTCTTACCACCGACGCCCCGGTCGAGGCGGAGGCCCTGCAGCGACTCGTGCTCCAGGAGCTCCGGCCCCGGTTCAGCTCCTTCACGGTCGACGGGTGCACGAGCACCAACGACACGGTCCTGTTGTTCTCGAGCGGCGCCGTGGAAGGGGAGCCGATGGACGAGACATCCGCCGGATGGGACGGGCTCGCCGAGGCCGTCGGCGCCGTCGGATCCTCGCTCGTCCGGCAGCTGATTGCCGACGGCGAAGGAATCGGACACGTCATCGTGATCGAGGTGGCCGGGGCAAGCTCCGACGGCGACGCCGAGCGGATCGCGAGGTCGGTCGCGAACTCGCCGCTCGTGAAGACCGCCGCCTACGGCGGCGATCCCAACCCGGGGCGCATCTTGCAGGCCGTGGGCTCCTCCGGTGTCGCCGTGGAGCCGGAGGGGGTCGGCGTGACGCTCGGCGACGTGGCCGTCGTCGAGGCAGGTGTGATCCCGCCCGACTACTTCACCGGCGGCGCGCTGCTGGAGGCGGCGCGCGGCGCCATGTCGGGGACGGAGATCCAGATGCGCATCTCCGTGGGCGCCGGGGCCGGCACGGCACGCGTGCTCGGCGGCGACCTCTCCTACGACTACATCAAGATCAACGGGGAGTACACGACGTGATCGACCTGCCGCCGCAGATCCGGGAGCGCACGGTCGCGAAGGCGCGGACGCTGATCGAGGCGCTGCCGTTCATGCGCGAGCACCGCGGGAAGGTGGTCGTCGTCAAGGTCGGCGGGGCGGCCATGCACTCGGCCGGCCTCGCGGCCTCGTTTGCCGAGGACATCCTGCTTCTGCAGAGCGCCGGGATCCATCCCGTCGTCGTGCACGGGGGCGGCCCGCAGGTGACGCACTACTCCGCGCGCCTTGGCATCGAGACGACCTTCGTCGACGGCCTTCGGGTGACCGACGCCGAAACGCTCGACGTCGCCACGATGGTGCTCGTCGGCAAGCTCAACACCGAGGTGGTCGCGACGCTCGTTGCCGGGGGGGTCGGCGCGGTCGGGCTCTCGGGAGTGGACGGGGGGTTGCTGCTCGCCCGCAGGCAGGTCGCGCCGGACCTCGGGTTCGTCGGCGAGGTCGTGCACGTGAACCCCGATGTCGTCCACACGCTCCTCGGGCGCCGCTACGTCCCGGTGATCGCGTCGATCGCCGTCGACGAGACCGGGCAGGGCTACAACCTGAACGCCGACGTGGTCGCCGGGGAGCTCGCCGTCGCGCTCTCGGCCGAGAAGCTCGTCTACCTGAACGACGTGCCCGGGCTGATCGGTGCGACCGGCGATCTGTGGTCCGAGCTCTCGGCGACCAAGGCCGACGAGCTGCTCACCACCCGCGACGTCGTCGACGGCGGCATGGTCCCGAAGCTCGAGTCGGCGGTGTTCGCGCTTCGCGGCGGGGTCGGCCGCGTCCACCTGGTCGACGGCCGCGTCCAGCACTCGCTCGTGCTCGAGCTGTTCACGCCCGAGGGGGTCGGAACGATGATCACACCCGACGCGGACTCGGCGGCTACGGGCCAGGCGAACGTCGAATCCGTCGAGGCGGCCCCATGACGCTTCCCGGCGAGGCGTTCCTCATGCCCACCTACGCCCGCTACCCCGTCACGCTCGTGAGCGGCCGCGGGGAGCTCGTGTGGGACGAGGGCGGTCGCGAGCTCCTCGACTTCACCGGCGGTCTCGGTGTGCTGATCCTCGGCCACTGCCACCCGGCCTGGGTCGAGGCGGTCACGCGCGCCGCCGGGACGATCGGGCTCGTGTCCAACCTCTATGCGACGCCGCAGCAGGCGGAGCTGGCCCAGCGTCTGGCGTCCACGCTTCCGCTGGACGACGCGCGCGTCTTCTTCGGCAACTCCGGCGCCGAGGCGAACGAGGCGGCGATCAAGCTGGTGCGCAAGTGGGGGCTGGCCCGCGGGCGCGGGACGATCGTCGCCCTCGAGGGCTCGTTCCACGGGCGCACCGTGGCGACGCTGGCCGCGACCGGCCAGCCGTCCAAGCGCGCCCCCTTCGAGCCGCTCGTCGACTGGTTCCGCCACGTCCCCCCGTCGGACCCCGATGCGTTGGAGGAGGCGTTCGCGCCGGGCGACGTGGCCGCCGTGCTGCTGGAGCCGGTCATGGGCGAAGGCGGCGTGCACCCGCTCGAGGACGCCTATCTGCGGCGGGTCCGCGACCTCTGCGACGGGCACGGAGCCCTGCTCGTCGCCGACGAGGTGCAGTCGGGGATGGGGCGGTGCGGCGACTGGGCCGCGATCTCACGCGCCGGCGTCCGCCCGGACGTCATCACGCTCTCCAAGGCCCTCGGCGGTGGGATGCCCATCGGGGCGACGCTTGCGCGCGCCGATATCTCGCTGGCCGCCGGCGACCACGGCTCCACCTTCGGCGGCGGACCGGTTCCGTCGGCAGCCGCCCTCGCGGTCATCGAGACGATCGAGAAGGAGGGCTTGCTCGAGCGCGCGGTGGAGTTGGGGGCCCGGCTCACCGGCGGCGTCGCCGCGTCGGCTCCCGAGGGGAGCGTCGCCCAGATCCGCGGACGCGGCGCCCTCTGGGGGTTCGATCTGGGAGCGGGCGCCGACGCCTACGCGGTGACCCTGGACCTGCTCGACCACGGGGTTCTCGCCTCGACCGCCGGGCCCACGGTGGTTCGGATGTCCCCGCCACTCGTCGCGAGCGACGAATCCTGCGACCGCGCGGCCGAGGCGCTCGCATCGGCGCTTCGCCGGGGGGTCGGGGGATGAGCCGGACGAACGGAACATCGAAGGTCCGGCGCCAGCAGGCCATCGCGGGTCTCGTCGAGCGCGAGCGGCTCGGGAGCCAGGATCAGATCCGCGGCCGTCTGGCGGTGCTCGGGATCGAGGCGACGCAGTCGACGATCAGCCGCGACATCGAGGAGCTGGGGCTCGCGCGCCTGCACGACGCCGATGGCATGCGCTACGCGGCGGCCGGGGGCGCCGGATCGGCCGCGCCGTCGGCGACGCTCGAACGCCTGCTGGGGGAGTTCGCCCTGAGCTTCGTCTCGACCGACGCCGGGCTGATCGTGCGAACGCCGCCGGGCGCCGCGGCCGCGCTCGCCGAGGGGATCGACCGCGCGGCCCTGCACGACATCGCCGGCACGATCGCCGGCGACAACACCATCCTCGTGCTGGGCCGCCGCGGGGTGGCCGCCGGGCGGATCGAGCGGACGCTCGCCGGGATCATGAAGGCGGAACGATGAACAAGGCGGTGCTTGCGTACAGCGGTGGTCTCGACACATCGGTCGCGATCCGGTGGCTGGGTGAGCAGGGCTACGAGGTCACGGCCGTGGCCGTAGACGTCGGTCAGCGCGACGACTTCGAAAGGATCGTCGAGCGCGGTCGCCGAGCGGGCGCCGCCGACGTTCGCGTGGTCGACGTCGTCGACCGCTTCGCGGGCGAGATCATCACGCGCGCCATTCGGGCGAACGGGCTGTACGAGGGGAAGTATCCGATGGTGTCCGGCCTTGCCCGCCCGCTGATCGCCGAGGAGGTGGTCGGGTCGCCCGGGAGATCGGCGCGGGCACCGTCGCCCACGGATGCACCGGCAAGGGCAACGACCAGGTTCGGTTCGAGGTGTCGTTCGGGGTCCTGGCGCCGGATCTTCAGGTGCTCGCTCCCATCCGCGACGACGACCTGCCCCGCAGCAAGGCGCTCACCCTCGCCGCGGAGTGGGGGATCCCCGTCGACTCGGTCGCGACCTCGTACTCGGTCGACGAGAACCTCTGGGGCCGCACGGTGGAGTGCGGACCGCTCGAGGATCCGTGGGCGGCGCCGCCGGAGGATGCGTTCGCCCGGACCGCGCCGCCGCACGATCGTCCCTCGGAACCGGCCGAGGTCGTCGTCTCGTTCGATCGTGGGATCCCGGTTGCGCTCGACGGGGAACCGGCGACGATCCCCGAGGTCGTGCGCGAGCTGGAACGGGTCGCCGGCGCGTACGGTTTCGGCCGCGTCGACATGGTCGAGAACCGCCGGGTGGGCATCAAGAGCCGCGAGCTCTACGAGGTGCCGGGCGCGCTCGCCGTGATCACCGCCCACCGCGCGCTCGAAGACCTGACCCTGGAGCGAGAGGTGGCCCATCACAAGCCGCAGCTCGAGCTGCGCTGGGCCGATCTCGTCTACGACGGGCAGTGGTTCAGCCCGCTCCGCGAAGCGATCGACGCCTATGTCGAGACGACGCAGACCTGTGTCGGGGGCGATGTGCGGCTGCGGTTCGACTCGGGATCGTGCACGATCGTGGGCCGGCGGTCTCCGTACTCCTTGTACGACCTCTCGCTCGCCACCTACGGAGCCGACGACGCGTTCGACCAGTCCGATGCCGCCGGGTACGTCCGCGTGGCGGGGCTCCCGCTCAAGGTCTGGTCGTCGGTCCAGCGATCGTGAGCGACGACGACGGCGCGCTGTGGGCGGGCCGCTTCTCGGCGGCACCGGCTCCGGAGGCCGCCGCACTCGGGCGCTCGCTCGACGTCGACCTGAGACTGGCCCCGTTCGACATCCGCGCCTCGATCGCCCACGTCGGCGCGCTGCTCCGTGCCGGCCTGCTCGAGAAGCGCGACGCCGCGGCGCTGACCGAAGCCCTGGCGGCGATCGCCGAGGACCTCGACGCCGGCCGGATCGTCGCCTCCCGGGCCGACGAGGACGTTCACTCCGTGGTCGAGCGAGCGGTCATCGACCGGCTCGGCGACGTCGGTGAGCGGCTCCACGCCGGCCGGTCGCGCAACGATCTGGTCGTCACCGATCTGCGGCTGTGGCTCCTCGCGGCGGCCACGAGGATCGCGGGGCTCGTGGAGCAGCTCGTCGTTGCTCTCGTCGAGCGCGCGCGCGAGCACGCCGACGCGCCGATGCCGGGGACGACCCACGGCCGGCTCGCGCAGCCGGTCACGATCGGTCACCACCTGCTCGCCCACGCCTGGGGGCTCGTCCGCGATCTGGACCGGCTCGACGCGTGGGCTCGCCGCTCCTCGACGAGCGCTCTCGGCGCCGGCGCGATCGCGACCTCCACGCTCGGTCTCGATCCCGCGGCCACGGCGTCGGCGCTCGGATTCGCCGGCCCGTTCGAGAACTCGATCGACGCCGTGGGCGACCGCGACTTCGTCCAGGAGTTCGTTGCGGTCGCCGCGATCTCGGCAACCCACACGTCCCGACTCGCCGCCGACCTCGCGCGGTGGACGGATCCGGCGCTGGGCTGGGCGGAGCTGGCCGAGGCGTACTCGACGGGCTCGAGCATGATGCCCCAGAAGCGGAACCCGGACACCGCCGAGCTTGCTCGCGCGAAGGCCGCCCGGATCGCTGGCGCCTTCGTGACGCTCACCTCCGTGCTCCAGGGCCTTCCGGCCGGCTACCACCGCGACCTGCAGGAGGACAAGGAACCCGCGTTCGACGCCGCCGACACGCTCGAGCTGGTGCTGCCGGCGCTGACCGGCGCCGTCCGAACCGTTCGGTTCGACGAGGCGGCGATGCGCGCCGCGTGCCAGGACGGCGAGCTGTTCGCGACGGATGTGACGGAGGCGCTCGTGGCCGGCGGGATGCCGTTTCGGGCCGCCCACCGGCGCACGGGGGAGCTGCTCAAGCAGCTGGCGCCGGGGTCGCGCCGGCTCGCGGACGTGACGGCGCAGGAGTGGGAGGCGTTCGGGCTCCCCGACGGCGCGTCGCTGCTCGATCCGGACCGGTCGGTCCGCGCACGGTCGATGCCGGGCGGCCCGTCGCCCGCATCGGTGCAGGCGCAGATCGAGGCGGTCACCGAGCGGCTGGCGCAGCGCCGGAGCTAGCCGGCCGCCGAAACAAGCGGCGGAAACAAGCGACGGGCCCGGCACGGTGCGCCGGGCCCGTCGATGCACGAGCGGATCGCAGCTACACGATCCGAACGTTGGCTGCCTGCGGACCCTTCTGGCCGTCGGTGATGTCGAACTCGACTGCCTGGCCCTCTTCGAGGTTGCGGTACCCGGTCCCATCGATCGCGCTGAAATGCACGAACACGTCGGGGCCGTCGTCCTGGGTGATGAAGCCGTAGCCCTTCTCGGAACTGAACCACTTCACGGTTCCCGCCGCCACTAGGCGTTCCCCTCCTTCCCCGGCCGGAGCGGACTTGGTGCGTCGTGCGGTGTCCGTCGACCGTATGACCGGCCTCCGGCCGGTGAGGGAACTGCCATTACGTGATGCCAGGAACCCTCGGCGCGAAGGCTACCGCACCAACATCGGTGATTGCCACCCCGGCACGCTAGGCTCGATGCGATGGATACCAAGTTCGAACGGGCGCTCGTTCTGTTCGCGCATCCCGACGACGCCGAGTTCATGTGCGGCGGCACCGTGGCCGCGTGGGCGGACGCCGGTTGCGCCGTCCACTACGTCGTGTGCACCGACGGATCGGCCGGATCCAACGAGCCCGGCATGGACCGCGAGGTCATGCGTCCGATCCGCGCGGCGGAGCAACAGGCGGCGGCCGACGTGCTCGGCGTCGCGAGCTTGACTCTCCTCGGTGAGGTGGACGGGTTCCTCCAGGTAACACCCGAGACCCGGCGAAAGGTGACGCGCGAAGTCCGCCGGATCCGCCCCGACGTGATCCTCGCGCCCGACCCCAGCCGCCTGTGGTTCCGGGACCAGTACATCAACCACTGGGATCACAAGCAGGCCGGGCTGCTCGCGCTCACGGCCGTGATGCCCGACGCGCCGACGCGAGTCATGTTCCAGGAGCTGGAGCAGGAGGGGCTCGAGCCGTTCGAAGTGCCGAACCTGTGGCTCTCCGGGCTGGAGGGCGAGACCTACGTCGACATCACGGCAACGATGGATCGCAAGCTCGAGGCCCTGGCGTGCCATGTTTCGCAGGGAACCGACAGCGGTTCGGAGTGGGTGCGCGAGCGAGCGCGCGACGCGGGCGAACAGTCCGGGCTGGGTTATGAGTACGCGGAAGTGTTCCGCGAGTTCCGGCTGGGCGAGGACGAGGACGAGGAACCGAGCTAGCGGTGGAACAGGAAGAACCGGGCGCGGAGGAACCGCGCGAGCTGAGTCCCGGCGAGCGTCAGGACATCGAGGCGGACCTCGCCGACCTCTCCGCGATGCGGACGGTGTTCTCCTCGCGCGGCGTCAAGGGCGTCGTGATCGCGTGCCAGGACTGCGGATCCAACCATTTCTACGAGTGGGAGCTCATCCGGGAGAACCTGGAGCACATGCTGGAGTTCGGCGAGCCGCGGATCCACGAGCCCGGCTGGGACATCCGCGAGGACGAGTACGTCGCATGGGACTACGGCAAGGGTTACGTCGACGCGCTCGCCGACGCGGGACTCGAGCCCGCGCGCCGGATCGACGTGACGCGGTGCCCGTGGTGCGGAACCTCGTTCGGGGACGACTTCGCCTTCTGTCCACGGTGCGGCCGCTCGCTCGGGGCGGTCCGGCTCTACCGCGAGCTGGTCGGCGAGGGGATGCCCGAGCGCGATGCTCGGGGGCTGCTCGTCCGCGCCGGCTACGAGCCCTTCTGACCGCCCCGTCGCGGACCGGTCGTCGCCCCTCGCCGCCTCGGCGTCCTGGCGGCGCCGCCCGCGGGAGGTTCGAGGACGCAGTCGTCGGGCGTCTTGTCCGACCGGATCCCCTTGAAGCTCGGCGCACGCATCTTGAACGTGCTCTTCGTGATCTCGAGGTACTCGACCTCGCAGACGACCTGTGGCTCGACGAACGTGGCGCCGGCGACCGCGGCCAGATCCGGGTCGTCGATCGGCGGGTCGGCGCGCGTGATCGGCTCGAGCAGGCCCATCACGTCCGCCAGCATCCGATCCGTGAAGCCGCTCCCGACCTGACCGACCCAGCGCATCCTCCCGTCGACGATCGCGCCGACGAGCAGCGCGCCGAACGTGCCGCTTCGTCCGCCCTGACCCGGCGTCCACCCGAGCACGACGCACGATTGCGACGAGATCGAGCTTGATCTTTCGCCAGTCGCTGGAGCGCCGGCCCGGCAGATAGAGCGATCCCTTCCGCTTGGCCACCACGCCTTCGAGGCCGAGCTTGCCTGCGATCTGCGTGAACTCCTTCCCGCTCCCTTCCACGTGCGTCATGAGTTGCAGGCGGGGGTCGGTCTCCGCGATCAGCTCCAGCAGCTCGCGCCGCTCCTCCAGGCCGAGCCCGGTCGTCTCGCGCCCGTCCAGCCACAAGAGATCGAAGGCGACGAGTGAGACCGGGATCTGTTTGGAGATGCGTTTGATCTCGCGCTCGTTCGACAGGTTCATCCGCTGTTGCAGCACCTCGAAGGAGTTCCGTCCCTCCTCGTCGACCGCCACGATCTCGCCGTCGATGACGGCGTTCACCTGGTCGACCAGCTCGTGGATCATGTGGAGCTCCGGGTACTGGCCGGTCGCATCGCGTCCCGTCCGGGTGATCAGCTTGGTCTGGGCCGTGTCCATCTCGGCGAGACAGCGGATGCCGTCGAGCTTCGGCTCGAACCACCATCCGTCGTCGTCGAACGCCTCGTGGCCGCCTTCGGCCAGCATCGGCTGCATCCGCCGGGGGGAGTCGATCAGCGGCGCCTCCTGATGCGAGGCGAGAAAGGCCAGCCAGTCGGTTCGCGTCTTGACGAAGTGGAACTCGAGCCCCGGGTAGCGCCGCCCGTGGAGCCGGAACGAGACCTTCGTCTCGGTCCACTCGAGCGGCTCGTACCAGCCGTCGTCGAAGATCCGCACCTCGCCGGCACCGTAGTGACCCTCGGGGATCGTGCCCTCGAACTTGCCGTACTCGAGTGGGTGGTCCTCGGTGTGGACGGCGAGCCGCTTCTCGCCCTGCTTCGTCGGCAGCCCTTTGGGCACCGCCCAGGACGGCAGCGCGCCGTCGCGCTCCAGGCGGACGTCGTAGTGCAGCCGGGTCGCGCGGTGCTTGTGGATCACGAACGACGTCCCGTCGCCGGCAACCTCGCTCGGCGCCGGCTCGGTCGTGCCTTCGGGGCCGAACGTGCGCTTGCGGACGTACTCCATCAGATTCGGATCCTTCGAGGCGGCGGCGATCTCCTCGGACGTCCGCGCGGGTGTCTGCTGTGTGTCGACACCCAGTGCCTCGAAGGCCTCGGTCGGATCGGCCGGTTGCGTCCTCACGCCGGCGAACAGATCGCCGACGCTCGCAAAGCGCTCCCACACGTTGTCGATCCGGAAGTCCTGGGGTTCGAACCCGCCTTCCTCGACCTCGTCCCAGGTGAGCGGGGTCGACACCGGCGCGCGCGGCTCGGGACGAAGCGAGTACGCCGCGGCGATGTTGGCGCCCGACCGGTTCATGTTGTGATCGATGAAGATCTTCCCGGTCCGGTCGGCGATCTTCCACGCCATCGTCACGCGGTCCGGATCGGCGTCGTTGATCAGCCGACCGCAACGCCCGACGAACGCGCGGACCTGCTCGTAGGTGAACCGTCCGCGCTCGACGGGGACGAAGATCTGAAGACCCGTGGCGCCGGAGGTCTTCGGATACGACGGCAGCTCGAACCGGTCGAGCAAGACGCGGATGTGCCGCGCCACGGTGAGGACGTCCTCGTACGTGTACGGCGGGAACGGGTCGAGATCGAAGAACAGGTAGTCGGGATGCTCGATGTCGGAGCAGCGCGAGTGCAACGGATGCATCTCGATGCAGCCGAGGTTGACGACGAACAACAGCGTGGCGAGGTCGTCGACGCTCAGATAGTCGATCACGCCGCGCCTCGAGTCCTCCGACGCCACTCGGCAGCGGTGTACCCACTCGGGCGTGTGCGAGGGCGCGGTCTTCTCGTAGAAGGACGGACCGAAGGCACCGTCGGGCATGCGTTTCATGGTCAAGGGCCGCTCGGCGAGATGGGGAAGGATCAGGCCGGCGACGTTGAAGTAGTAGGCGACGAGGTCGCCTTTCGTGTAGCCCTCGTCGGGCCAGAACGGCTTGTCGAGATTGGACAGGCGCAGGCGCTGCCCGTCGACCTCCATCCACCAGGCGTCGCCGTCGCGCTCGGCGGGAAGCGGCACCGGCAGATCGACCGTGAACGCGGGTCCGCCGCGTTTTCGGGAGGGCATGTGGCGCAGGATAGGCCGCCTAGACTTCGCCCGTGGGTTCACGCGAGACCGACGGCCCGTTCACCGGCCTCGTCGTCGCCGCCGGGGGAGTGGCGATGGTCGTCGCCGCGCAGATTCGCTGGTTCGACGTCTCGGCGGCGGCCGGCGCCGCCACGGCGTCGCTCCGCGGAAGCTTCGCCGGCGGCGCGATGACCCTGGCCGGAATCGTGACGATCGCGCTCGGCGCGGCAATCGCCGTCCGCCGCGCCCCGGTTCGCGCGTGGATCGTGCTCGTCGCGGCGATCCTGATCGTCGGCGGCGCCGGGTTCCGGGGCCTGCTCGCGCCTTCCGAGGGCGCGGCGGACGCGCTCTCGGTCCGCGACGCGGAGCGCCTCGGCGTCCTGATCCAGCCGATCGAAGTCCGCGAGTCGCTCGACCGGGAGGTTCGGGCGGGCCGGCTCCACGCCGATCCGGGCCCCGGCCCGTGGCTCGCCGTGGCCGGAGCCGCGCTCGTCGCGGGTCCCGTCGCGCTGCGGGCGAAGCGATCTGGCCCCGCCCGCGTCTTCACGCACGTGTGAACAGACGGGTCGGTGGGGAGGGATAGAATCACGTCCCCCGGACCGGTGGGTCGATCTGCCTCGGAGGAAGCCAATGCCAAGATCCATGTGGAAAGGAGCCATCTCGTTCGGCCTCGTGACGATCCCGGTCTCGGTGTATCCCGCGACCGAGGAGAAAACGCTCCGCTTCAACCAGCTCCACGACGAGGACATGGGGCGTATCCGGATGAAGCGCGTGTGCGAGAAGGACGGCGAGGTCGTGCCCTACGAGCACATCGTGAAGGGCTACGAGTACGAGAAGGACCGGTACGTGGTCCTCACCGACGACGACTTCGACGCGGTGCCGGTCGAGTCGTCTCGCGCGATCGACATCGTCCAGTTCGTCGATCTCGAAGAGATCGACCCGATGCTGTACAAGAAGTCGTACTACCTCATTCCCGACCAGACCGGCGCAAAGGCGTACTCGCTCCTTCGCGAGGCGATGAGCGAGGAGAACAAGGTCGGCGTGGCGAAGGTCAGCTTCCGCGACAAGGAACACTTGGCGGCCCTGCGCTTTCGCAACGACGCGTTCGTGCTCGAGACGATGTACTGGCCCGACGAGATCCGCGCGGTCGACTTCGGCGGCGTCGACGTCGACGCGAAGATCCGCGGCCAGGAGCTCGACATGGCGAAGAGCTTGATTGCCAGCCTCACCGGGGACTGGGATCCGGAATCCTTCTCCGACGAGTACCGCGAAGCGCTGGTGCAGATCGTCGAGAAGAAGATCGCCGGCGAGGAGATCGAGATCGTCGAGTCGGAGCCGGCCGCGAAGGTCGTCGACCTGATGGAGGCGCTGAAGGCATCGGTGGCGGCGGCGAAGAAGCGGCCCGAGCCGGGCGAGGACGCGGCGCCGAGCCGGGCGCCGAAGAAGACCGCCGCCAAGCGCGCCCCCGCCAAGAAGACCACGGCGAAACGGCCGGCCGCCAAGAAGACGGCCGCGCGCAAGAAGGCCGTCAACGAGTGAGCGCATGAAGCTCGTCACGGCGATCGTCAAGCCGCACCGGATCGACGAGGTCAAAGAGGCGCTTCGCGATGTCGGTGTCCAGGGACTGACGACGACGGACGTCGAGGGCTTCGGGCGCCAGCGCGGTCAGACCGAGGTCTACCGCGGCGCCGAGTACCAGGTCGACTTCGTCCCGAAGGTCAAGGTCGAGGTCCTGGTGGCCGACGGCGAGGCCGAGGGCGTGGTCGACGCGATCGTCAAGGCCGCCCGCACGGGCAAGATCGGCGACGGCAAGATCTGGATCACCGATGCAGAACAGGTGATCCGCATCCGGACCGGCGAGATGGGCCCCGACGCGATCTGACGGCCAGGTGACCCGGCCCGACCCCGTCGCGCGGCTCCGGGACGAGCTCGACGTGCTCGAGCGCGCCTACTCGACGGGCCATCACGGCCGGTGGTCGGCAAACCGGCGTGCCGAGGCGTTCGACCGCGCGCTGGCCGCGCTGTTCGAGGATGCCGGATCGCCGCCCGGCGTCGCGCTCGCTGCGCTCGGCGGTTACGGCCGCCGACTCCAGCTGCCCGCGTCCGACGTCGACCTGCTCGTTCTTCATCGCGGTATGGACGCGACCCGGCTCGAGACGCTCGTCGGTGAGCTGCTCTACCCGCTGTGGGACGCGGGCGTCGCGGTCGGGCAGGCGGTGCGCACCCCGAAGGAGTGCGTGCAGGTCGGCGCCGAGCGACTGGACGCTCTCACCGCCATGCTGGACGCGCGATTTCTCTGCGGGGACCGGGGGCTGCTCGACCCCGCGCTCGAGGAGGTCCTCGCCCCGGTCCGCGCCGATCCCGAGGTGTTCGCCGGAAGGCTGCTCGCGGCGCGCCTGGCGCGCGAGACGCGGTACGGGAACGCGGGGAACGCCCTGGAGCCCGACCTGAAGGAGGCCGTCGGCGGTCTTCGCGATGTCGCGTCCCTCGGCTGGCTCGAGCGGGCGTTCGGACAGGCGCTGGTTCCGGCGGGACTGCTTCGTCCCTCGGAGCGCGAGGCGGTCGACGGGGCCGAAGAGTTCCTCGTTCGGGCGCGAAGCGCGCTGCATCTGGCCACGGGCAAGCGCACCGACCGCCTGCTGGCGGAGCTCCAGCCCGAAGTCGCCGACGCGATGGGATTCGCCGACGAGCCCAGGCTCCCGGCGGTCGACGCGCTGATGCGGGCGACGTTCGAGCACGCGCGCCAGGTGGACCAGATCGTCACCTCGGTCTTCGATCGCATGCAGGCCCGTGCCGAGGGATCCGCGGCGGACTCGCTCGCGGACGCCGAACCGCTGGATGCCGAGCGTGTGCTCGCGGTTCTGGCCGGGCTTGCGGCGAGCCGAACCGCGCCGTCGCTCGCGAGCCTCGAAGCCATCGCGGACGCCGATGTTCCCGACGAGGTGACGTGGACGGACGGCATCCGTGACGCATTCCTGCGGTTGCTGGCGAGTCCCGACGGCGGTGTCGGGGCGCTGCGGTTGCTGGACCGGCTGGGACTCCTCTCCCGGTATCTCCCCGCCTGGTCCGAGGTTCGATGCCGTCCCCAGCGTGACCCGTACCACCGGTCGGCGGTCGACACGCATCTCACCGAGACGGTGGGGATCGTGGCGGCGTCGCTTGCCGGACAGCCCACGGACGATCCCGTCGAGACGGAGGCCCGCAACGCCATCACCGATCCCGACGGGGTGCGGCTGGGCGCGTTGCTGCACGACATCGGAAAGATCGGGGCGGGCCGGCACGTCGTCGTCGGAGCGTCGATCGCGGCGGCCACGCTCCGCTCGATGCGGGTGGCGGAGCCCACACGCGACCTTGCGCAGTTCCTGGTGGATCACCACCTTCTGCTGCCCGACACCGCGACGCGCCGCGACCTGACCGACGAGCGACTCATCGTCGACATCGCCGCCGCCGTCGGGACGCCCGAACGGCTGGCCGGGCTGTATCTGCTGGCCAAGGCCGACGCCCTCGCCACGGGTCCCGCGGCGTGGACGCCGTGGCGCCGGGCGCTTGTTCGCGAACTGGTGGCGAAGGTGCAGCGCGCCTTCGAGCGGGGCGAGATGGACGTCGAGGTCGCGGCGCGGCTCAACGAGCGAGTCGGGAGGCTTCGCGATCTGCTCGCCGGCGAGCCGGACTCGACGGTGGACCGGTTCGTGCTCAGGATGCCGCGCAGTTACTTCCTCGCCATGGAACCGGCGCAGGTGCAGCGTCACTTCTCGGCAATCGCGCCGCCGCTCGGATCCGACGAGGTTCGGACGGCGGCCGCGCCGGGATCGCGGTCCGGCGCGTACGAGTTGCTCGTGGTTGCCCAGGATCGCCCGGGGCTCCTGTCCCAGATCGCCGGTTCGCTGACGCTCGCCGGCCTCTCGATCCTGACGGCCCAGATCTTCACGACCGAGGACGACGTGGCGGTCGACGTGTTCGACGTCGAGGGAGCGTTCCAGGGCGACATCGGAGAGGAGCGCTGGCGGGAGTTCCGCACGACCCTGCATCGCGCGTTCGAGGGGCGGATCTCGCTCGACCACCGGATGGACGAGAAGCGGCGTCATTATCCGCCGCCGCGACTCGAAACACCGGTGACGGTCGCCGTCGACAACGATGCCTCGGAGTTCGCCACCGTGGTCGAGGTGGGGGCGCCCGACCGGCTGGGTCTGCTGTTCGACGTGACTCGGGCGTTCGCCGACCTGAAGCTCGACGTCCGCCTTGCCAAGGTCGCCACGTACACCGGCAGGGTGGTGGACTCGTTCTACGTCCGAGACGCGCTCGGCGCCAAGATCACCGAGCCGGCGCAGGCCGCCGAGATCGAGGACGCGGTCCGAGCCCGGCTCGAGCCGTCCGGGTAGACGCTCCGGCGCCGGTCAGGCCGCGCGATCGCGCGTCCGGTCCCGGCGCGGGCACGGTGGTGTGCCGGGACCATGGTGGTTCCGTCGCGATCGTGTTGCGCTGGGTGCGCCGGGGCCGCCGTCCGGGTAGACCGACGCCATGCGGACGCTGCGGCGACGAACGACGAGGGTGAGTGCCGTGGTCCTGGTCGTGCTCGTGATCGCCGGCCTCTATCTCGAGAACCTGATCCCGGGCCTGCGGGTCTCGGCGGATCCGGGTGCGCGTGTGCAATGCGAGGAGGACTCCGGGTTCCTGTACCGCTGGGACGTGACCTCCCACGCCTTTGTGTGCGGGGACAACTGGTTCATCATCCCGGGGTTCCACGGCGTCTAGCGGCGGCTAGCATCGGGCGTGCTCACGTGCGCGTCATGCGGAACGCAGAACCCTGTCGGGGCGAAGTTTTGCAACGAGTGCGGCTCGCCGCTGGGCGCGCCGGTCAGACCCCGAGAGGTTCGCAAGACCGTCACGGCGCTCTTCTGCGATCTGGTCGGCTCGACCGCCCTCGGGGAGACCCACGACCTCGAGGTGCTCCGCCCGGTCCTGGAACGCTACTTCGCCGCGATGCGGTCGGCCGTCGAACGCCACGGTGGGCGGGTCGAGAAGTTCATCGGCGACGCCGTCGTGGCCCTGTTCGGTGTGCCGGTCGCCCATGAGGACGATGGACTGCGCGCGGTGCGCGCCGCGCTCGAGATGCATGCCCAACTCGACGCGCTCAATGAAGCCTCGCCGATCCCGCTTGCCGCCCGGATCGGCATTACGACCGGCGAGGTGTTGTTGGGCGACGACACGCCGGTCATCGGCGACGCCATGAACACCGCGTCGAGGCTCCAGTCGGCCGCAGAATCCGGCGACGTTCTGATCGGAGAGCCGACCTGGCACCTGGTGCGAGACGCCGTGGAGGCGGAGGCCGTCGACTCGGTTCGCGCGAAGGGGAAGGCCGAACCCGTGCGCGCGTGGCGGGTGGATGGGCTGCGTCCGGCGAAGGCCCGAACCGCCACGCCGTTCACCGGTCGCGACCGCCAGTTGAGGATGCTCGATGAGGCGCTGAAGGACGCGATCGATGCCGGTGCCGGCGTCCTGGCCACCATTCTGGCTCCGCCGGGGGTCGGCAAGTCGAGGCTGGCCGCCGCGTTCGCGGCAACGGTCCGGGGCCGCGCGACGGTGCTCGTCGGGCAGACTCCTTCGTACGGGGAGGGCGTCACGTTCGCGCCGCTCGTCGATCTGCTCACCCAGGCCGCCGCCGGTTCGTCCGAGGACGCGGAACACGTCGCGGCCGCGCTTCGCGAGCGACTGGCCGCGCAGGAGGACGGCCGCTCCGTGGGTGACCGGCTTGCGCAGCTTCTCGGCGTCGGAGAGGCGTTCGGAGCCGACGCCGCGTGGGCGGTGCGGCGCCTGCTCGAGGTGATGGCCGCCGAGCGACCGCTCGTCGTGATCCTCGAGGACATGCATTGGGCGGAGCCGCCGATGCTCGACCTGGCCGAAGCGGTGGTCGAGCGGGTGCGCGGCCCGGTGCTCTTCGCGTGTCTCGCCCGGCCGGAGCTCCTCGAGCAGCGCCCAATGTGGGGCGCCGGCAAGCCCCGAGCCCTTACGGCGACCCTTCCGCCGCTCTCATCCGCCGAGTCCCGCCGAGTCGCCGAGCATCTGCTCGGCGGGAAGGCCCCCCCACCGGTCGTGGACCGCGTCTGCGCCACGGCCGAGGGAAATCCGCTGTACCTGGAGCAACTCACGGCGATGCTCTCGGACCAAGGTCTCATCGTCGACGGCATCTGGATGGGTCCGGCCGATTCCGACGTCGAGATCCCCGGGACGCTCCAGACGCTCCTCGCTGCCCGGCTCGACCGCCTCGAACCCCTGCCACGCTTGGTCCTCGAGCGTGCCTCCATCGAAGGTCGCCGCGTTCGGGTAGCTGCGGTCCGCGTTCTCGCGCCGGATGTCGGGTCCGAGGAGATCGATGCGGCGCTGGCGTCGCTGGACCGGAGCGGGTTCCTGCAGCCCGACGACGTCGCCGGCGAGCGCTGGCAATTCGAGCACGCGCTGGTCCTGGAGGCCGCATACCGGGGCCTGTCCAAAGCGCAACGAGCGGAGCTGCACGAACAGCTCGCGCAGTGGATGTTGAGCGAGGACGCGGACCAGGCAGACGTGGAGGAGCTGGTCGCGCGCCACCTCGAGCGAGCGGTGCATTTTCGCGAGGAGCTCGGCATGCGCGACGAACGTTCGGCCGTGCTGTCGGCGCGCGCCGGCGAGCTGTTCGCCGTTGCCGGCGCCCGCGCCTTCGCGACCCTCGACTTCATCACGACAAGGGACCTCCTGGGCCGCGCGGCGGCCCTCCTGCCGGAACAGGACGCGCGCCGCCTCGAGCTGCTTCCCAATCTGGGGGTCGCGCTGTCCGAGACGGGTCGCCCCGATGAGACGGAGGCACTGCTCTCGAAGGCCGTTGAGGACAGCCGCGCGGCAGGATCGGAGCGCGATGCGCTGCGCGCGACCATTCAGCTGGTGTCGAATCGCGTCTACCGCTCGCCCACCGAGGTCGAGATCGGCGCCGGCATCGCGGAGGCGGAGCTCGCGGTCGACACGCTCCACGCGCTGGGTGACGATCTGGGGCTCGCCGAGGCCGCGATCGCGCTCGAATACCTCGAGTTCATGCGGGGGCGCGTCGCGCGATCGCACGAGTGGACCTACCGTGCCCTTCGGCACGGCCTCGCCGCGGGGCGCATGCGGGAGGCGACGCAGGCGGCCGCCGACGTCGTCGGTTCGGCCAGCTTCGGACCGCTTGCGTTCGATCGGTTCGCCGCCGAAGCCGAGGAGCACCTGTTCCCGCTGGGGGAGCCGATCTCCGCAAGCGCTGGTCATGCCCTGATGGCGCTCGGTTCGCTCGCGGCGGGCGACGAGCCGGGTTTTCGTGCGCACGAGCGGCAATGGAAGGAGGTCATCGACCGCAACGGACTGAGCTGGCTCGGGGCGACGCACGCGCTGGTCATCGGGTCCGTGGAGATCTCGACGGGGGACGCTGAGGAAGCAGAGCAACGATTGCGTGACGCGCGAGAGGTGCTGATCGCCCTTGGCGACATCTGGTGGGTCTCCTCGCTCGACAGCGCCTTGTGCGCGGCCGTCGGCGCGCAGAACGAGCCCCAGCGGTTCCTTCGGCTCGCCGACGCGTTCGAGGCGTCGGCCCTCGTCGGCGATCGCCAGATCTTGATTCGACGGAGCCTGATGCGTTCGCGCGCACTGCTGATTCGAGGATCGGCCGTCGATGCCGAGACCGCGGCGAGAACGGGCCTCGACCTCGTGGAGCCGACCGACCTCCTGCTGGACCATGCGGATGCCTTGCTCGTGCTGGCCGACGCTCTCGATGCCAGAGGTCTCGACGAGGAGGCGGCAACGGCGCGTCTCGACGCACTCGCCAAGTTCGAAGCAAAGGGCAATCGGCAAGCGGTCGCGCGGCTCGGCCGCTGACGCGTCGTGATCCGTTACGCCGTGGAATGCAAGTTTTCTTCGAGGCGCTTCGCCATCTTCGTGCTGGCGCCCTCGTCCTCGTGCTTGAGGTAGCAGAAGACGTCCGAGCCGGCCTCGAGCGCCGGACCGATCCTGCCGGCCCAGGTTCGGAGCTCGTCGTCGGTGTACTCGGTCTTTCGAAGACGCAGGTATCCGGCGGGGGACCACGAGAGATCCTCGGGCGACGGGTCCTTGTCGTCGGTCTCGGCGACGCACCACGCGATCCCCTGGCCCAGCAGCAACTCCCGCGCCTCGGTCCAGGACGGATGCCGGAACTCCATCGCGTAGCGCGTCCCGCCGGGCACGCTCGGCGGCAGGTACCCCGCGAACGACTCGATCAACGCCCGGTCGTACTGCAATGTCGGCGGGCATTGGAACAGCACGCATCCGAGCCGCGGGCCGAGAACCTTCGCCAGCTCGAGGAAGTCGCGGACGTCCTCGTCGGCGTCGCGGAGCCGCTTGAAGTGCGTGATCCGCTGGTTCGCCTTGAGCGTGAACCGAAAGGACTCCGGCGTCTTGTCGCGCCAGCCCGTGAGGGTCTTCTCGTTCGGGAAGCGGCGGAAGGTGTAGTTGATCTCGACCGACCCGAAGACGCTTGCGTAGTAGGTCAGGCGGTCCTTCTGCTTGACGCCTTCGGGGTAGAAGACGCCGTGCGCCCACTCGTCGTAGGCAAAGCCCGACGTTCCGAGAAAGAAGCTGCCCGCCACGTCTGCATGATGCCAGCGCCGGTCGAAATCGGCGATCTCCGTTCGTCGGTAGGGTGATGGAGATCTCCGCGCGCCGACGACGGAAGGGGAACCGATGCAGTACTTGCTCTTGATCTACGGTCGAGAGGCCGACAGGGCCGAGGCCCCGCCCGAGGCGCAGGAGGCGACGCTCGCCGCGTACGGCGACTATTCGAAGTGGCTCCAGGACAAGGGATGGATGCGCGCCGGCGACGCGCTCGAGCCCTCGACCCAGGCGACGAGCGTGCGGGTGACGGGCGGGGAGCGCATCGTGACGGACGGTCCGTTCGCCGAGACCAAAGAACAGCTGGGCGGCTACTACCTGATCGAGTGCGACAACCTGGACGACGCGATCGAGGCGGCGGCGCGGTGCCCCGGAGCGGCGACCGGAACGATGGAGGTGCGCCCGATCCTGGACATGAACCTGCCGGGGGCCGCCGCGGCCGAGTGAAGCCGGACGAACGTGATCTCGTCGATCGCGTGTTCCGCCGCGAGTCGGGACGGGCGGTCGCGACGCTCATTCGCGTCCTCGGCGACTTCGATCTGGCGGAGGAGGCGGTGCAGGACGCCTTTGCGATCGCGCTCGAGCGCTGGCCTTCAGAGGGCGTTCCCGGCAATCCCGGCGCCTGGATCACGACGACGGCCCGCAACCGGGCCATCGACCGTCTCCGGCGCGACCGGCGGCTTCGCGAGCGCCGCGAGACCCTCGAACGCGTTGCCGCGCTCGAGGAGCTAGGCGACTCGACGATGCCCGAGATCACCGACGACCGGCTCCGGCTCATCTTCACGTGCTGCCACCCGGCGCTGCCGATGGACTCGAGAGTCGCGCTCACGCTGCGCACGGTCGGCGGGCTCTCGACGAGGGAGATCGCGCGGGGGTTCCTCGCCCCGGAGACGACGGTCGCCCAGCGGCTGGTCCGCGCCAAGCGCAAGATCAGGGCGGCCGGCATTCCCTACCGCGTTCCGCCCCTGGAGCTCCTGCCCGAGCGTTTGGGCGGGGTCCTCGCCGTGCTCTATCTGATCTTCAACGAGGGGTACGCATCGACCTCGGGACCGCTGGTTCGCGCCGAGCTCTGCGACGAGGCCATCTGGCTTGCGCGCGTCCTCAGCCAACTGATGGTCGAGGAGCCGGAGGCGCTCGGGCTGCTGGCCCTGATGCTGCTGCACCATTCGCGCCACGCGGCAAGGACCGACGAGCAGGGCGACCTCGTCCTGCTCGAAGAGCAAGATCGGTCGCGCTGGGATCAGGAGCTCATCGACGACGGGCTGGCGACGCTCGACCGGGCGCTCGCGCTCGGCCGGCCGGGGCCGTATCAGCTGCAGGCCGCGATCGCGGCGCTGCACGCGCGGGCGCCACGCCCGGAGGACACCGACTGGCCGCAGATCGCCGGTTTGTACGCCGGCCTGGCGGCGATGCAGCCGTCTCCGGTCGTCGAGCTGAACCGCGCGGCGGCGATCGCGATGGCCGACGGTCCCGCCGCCGCGCTGCCGCTCGTCGACCGGCTCGCGGGAGAGCTCGACGAGTACCACCTCTTCCACGCGACGCGCGCGGACCTGCTGCGACGGCTCGATCGGTTCGACGAGGCCGCGACGTCGTACCGGCGTGCGCTCGAGCTCGCCACGAACGAACGCGAACGCGCGTTCCTTGCTCGCCGTCTCGGCGAAGTCCTCGCGTCCCGCTGACCGAGCGGCGCCGTGCCGGCTCCTCGCCGGGAGCCGCTACCGTGGGCAGGTGACACCGACGCGATGGACGGCGGAGAACCTTCGCCACGGGCTCACGTTCTTCCGGCAGGGACGCAATCCGGCTGCGACGGTCTACGACAGCATCGGCCCGGACTTCTTTCTTGCGCTGGCGCCCGGATGGCTGAACCTCGGGCTCTGGGAGGGGGAGGGCGACGAGGCCGAGGCGCCGCTGGCGGTGTGGCGTCTCGTGGAGCGACTGGCGCGTGCGCTTCCGAAAAGGGGCGTGATCCTCGACGTCGGCAACGGGCTCGGTGTCCAGGACGTGCTGATTGGTCAGGTCGCGCAGCCGTCGAAGCTCATCGCGCTCAACATCACGGAGTCACAGCTTCGTGCGGGCCGGGCGAACCTCGACGAGGCCGGCGCCACCCCGGTCAACGGCGACGCCACGCGGATCCCGTTGCGCGACGAAACCGTCGACGGGCTGATCAGCGTCGAGGCAGCCTTCCACTTCTCGTCGCGAAGACGTTTCTTCGAGGAGGCCGCGCGGGTTCTTCGCCCGGGCGGCGTGCTGACGATGTCCGACGTCCCGACGGTGCGACGCCCACGCGGACCTCGGGAGCTTGCCGCCGGTGTGTCCCAGCTGCGGGTGTGGGGGTTGAAGCTCGGTGCCGTGGCGACCCCCGAACAGATCGCCGACGACGTCCGTGCGGCCGGCTTCTCAGACGTCGAAGTCGAGTTGGTGGGGGACCGGGTGATCGAACCGGCGCTCGCGTTGGTTCGCCGCCGGCTCGAAGCGCCGCCCGGCGACGTCCCGGCGTGGCTCAGGCTCGCGTGCCGCGCGGAGCTCGCGCAGGTGGAGCTTCTCTGGCGGCGAGGGATGGTCGAGTACCTGTTGTTGCGTGCTCGCCGCGGGAGCGACCGGCTCAGCTAGCTCGGCTGGTACGAGCCTCGTCGACGTCGAGCACGATGACCGGGATCTCGCGGTCGGTCTTTTTCTCGTACGAAGCGAATCCGGGGCGAAGCGCCTTCTGCTTCTCCCAGATGACCCTGCGCTCGTCGCCCGTCGCCACGCGCGCGACGACGTCGAAGGTGTCGGTACCGACCTCGATCTCGACGCGCGGATGGGCGAGCAGGTTGTGGTACCAGTCGGGGTTGGTCGGGGCTCCGCCCTTGGAGGCGAAGATCGCGAACCGTCCGTCCCCGAGTGGCTGGTAGGCCAGCGGGTTCAGCCGCTTGGTTCCGCTCTTCGCACCCGTGTGGTGCAGGAGCAGGAGCGGCGTCCCTTCGAAGTTGCCACCCACCTTGCCACCGTTGCGCCGAAACTCCGTGATGATCTTGTCGTTCCACTCGCTCATGCTTGGCATTCCCTTCGGGCACGCTCGGACGCCGTCGGCGCCCTGTCATCGCGTAAACGCGTGTTCCCCCGTGCGACATTCCTGACGGCTGCCGATCGACCTCAGGGTGCATCATGGCGGCGTGCCGGAACCCGAAGAGCGGATGACGATCGCGCTGGACGACGAGCGCGCGGTAAGCGGCGCCTTCGTTGCCGCGGCCGACCCGATCGCCATCCTTGTGCTCGCGCCCGGGGCCGGGGCGGGCATGGACCACCCGTTTCTGGTCGGGTTCGCGCGCGCGATCGCCGATCTCGGCGTCTCGACGCTCCGCTTCAACTTTCTCTACGCCGAGCGGGGCCGGCGCTCGCCCGATCCCGAGGGGACCCTTCGCGCCGCGTGGACGGCCGCGTTCGAGACCGCGTCGGCGCGCTCCGGCGGTGTGCCCGTCTGGGTCGGCGGGAAGTCGCTCGGAGGCAGGATCGCCTCGATGACGGTGGCCGACGGCATGCCCGCGGCAGGCCTCGTGTTCCTCGGCTACCCCCTGCATCCGCCGGGAAAGCCAGAGCGAATCCGCGACGCGCACCTTGCCAGGATCGGCGTCCCGATGCTCTTCCTCCACGGCACCCGCGACCCGTTCGCGACCCCGGAGCTGCTCGAGCGAACGGTCACGTCGCTCGGCAAGCGGGCGAAGCTCGTCGACATCGAAGGTGGCGACCATTCATTCAATGTCCGCGGAACGAGAGCGGATCCCCGCGAAGTCGGGGCGGGGCTGGCCCCGGCCGCGGCCGAGTTCATTCGAAGGAACGTCTGAGATGCCCCGGCGCAATCGCCGCGCGCCCGAGCCCCCACCACCGCCTTCGGCCCGGCCCCGCTCGCCGGCGCCACCCTGGGCGGAGGTGTCCGGCTACGAGGTCCGCCTGGTGCAGGGAGACAAGCCGTACCGGTGCCCGGGGTGCGACCACGAGATCCGGCCGGGTCTTGCCCACCTCGTGGTCGTCCCGGCCGGGGACGCCGACGCCCGCCGGCACTGGCATACCGCCTGCTGGCGAAGCGAGCTCCGCCGCAGGGGAATGCTCCGCCGCGGCGACCTCGGCGACCCCGGCTGACCGCGACACCGTCATACCGGCTCGGTATCCTCCCGGCATGGGCCGTGGAGATCCCGCTCGCGCTCGGATGTGGCAGATGGGTGGGCGCTGGTACGCGCGCGTCCTCGATGTGTCCGCCTACATCGAGGTTACGGGCACCACGCGGCGGCGCTGCCTGGACGAGCTCCGGAAGCTGGCCGGACCGGACGTGGACCTTCTCGTCGAGGTCGTGCCCGACGTCGTCGGCGTCGCGGAAGCCGCCGAGATCATGGGCTGGGACAAGCGGCGGGTCATCACCTACCTGGACCGCGGATCGTTTCCCGAGCCGCTCACGGCGCTCGCATCGGGGCGTCTGTGGCTGCGTGAGGACGTCGAGGCGTATGCCCACGAATGGCGGGAGCAGTACGAGGCCGCCCGGGCCAAGCGTTCCGCGCCGGTGAAGCGATGACCCTCGGCGAGGCGAAGCCGGGCGACCGCCGCCTCTACCTGATCCGGCACGGAAAGGCCGACCATCGATCCACCGCGCGGACCGAGACGTCCCGCGGCTGGATGGCGGATCCCCCGCTCGACGAGCGCGGCCGCGAGCAGGCGGAGTTGCTGGCGCGCCGCTTGCGCGGGCTTCCCAAGGCGAGCGGCGTCTACACCTCGAAGCTCACCCGCGCGCGAGAGACCATCGCGCCGTGGTCGGCCGCGACGGGCGTCGAGGCGCCCGCCCTCGAAGAGCTCAACGAGTGGTTCGGCGGAGACTGGGAGTTCAAGGAGTTCGAAGATCTGTTCGCCGAGCACCCCGAGATCCCGGATCTCGTCCGGCTCCAGGAGCCGATCTGGCATCTGGCGCCGGGCGGCGAGACGTTCGATGCCTTTCAGGACCGGGTGGTCGGGGCGCTCGAAGGACTGCTCGCGCGTCACGACGGCGACGTGTGGGTGGTCTGCCACGGCGGCGTGATCAACGCATACGCCGCCTGGGTGCTGCGGATCACCGATCAGGACATGTTCTTTCTCCCGGAGAACACCAGTCTCAACACGTTCCGGGTTCGCGGGACGGACCGATCGGTGTGGTTCCTCTCCGACACGCTGCACCTGACATCGCCCGCGCTGTTCGCACCGGCCGACTGAGCGGCGGCCCCCTCCGCCTATACTCGCCGCGGCCCGAGATCGAGCCACGTCGACGAAGGGAGCCGCTGGTGCCCGTCCGATTTCTCTCCCCCGAGTGGGCGGAAGCGCTCAAGACCGAGCTGAACGGAAGCGAGGACTTTCGCAAGGCCTCGGCCGGTAAGAAGGCGACGATCCTCCAGTCGATCTCCACGACCGATGGCGAGGTGCGCTACTGGATCGTCGTGAGCGACGGGACCATCGACCTGGGGCTCGGCGAGGCGCCCGGGGCGCCCGACGCCACCATCTCCGAGGGCTACGACGTCGCGGTCGCGCTCGCCAAGAGCGAGCTCAACGCGGTCACCGCGTACATGACGGGAAAGATCAAGGTCGACGGCAACATCGGGTTTCTGCTCGGCCTCGTGCCGGTGCTGCAGCAGCTTCCGCCCGCGATGCAGCGTATCGACACCGACTACTGAGCGGATTCGGCGGGCGCGGAGACGGCGATCGTCGCCTGCGCCCGCGCGAGCGTGGTTCCGGACCCGTCCCGAATCTCGGCCTCCGCGAACGCGAGACGCCGGCCGAGCCGGACGACACGTCCGCCGGCCACGATCGATCCGGTCGACCCGGGCGCGAGAAACTGTACGTCCAGATTGACCGTGACGTGACGGGCGCCCGGCGGCAGCGCCGATCGGACGGCGAGTCCGGTCGCCGTGTCCGCGAGCGTCGCCAGAACACCGCCATGGAGCGCCCCGGCCAGGTTCGCGTGCCGGTCGGACGCCTCGAGCCCGAGCTCGATCGTGCCCTCGCCGACGTCGAGGATCTCGATTCCCATCGACCCATGGAAGGGCGAAGCGGCCATTCGCCGGCGGATGTCGCTGATGACGGTTTCGAGCTGGTCCATCCCCGTCCCCTCCCGGCTGCGTAGTCTCCCACGGGGCGTCCGTTTGACGCGTTTCGGGCCCCCGTGGACAATCAGGCGAGCCGGGCCGGGGCCGGCTCCAGCAGACCAGGGGGGGAGACCACATGCAGAAGTGGTTCCGCACGTTCGCCGTACCGATCGCGGTCCTCGCGCTCGTCGCCGCGGCGTGCAGCAAGAAGAACGACACGACGACTCCGGGTGGCGGAAGCCAGACGAGCACGGCGCCGACGTGCAATGCGGACATCAAGGTCGGCCTCGCGCTCGATGTCGGCGGCCTGGGCGACCAGTCGTTCAACGACGCGGCCAACCGTGGGCTTCAGCAGGCGATCACTGAGGGGGTCGTGTGCGAGGAGAACACCAAGCTCGTTCCGGCGAACGCCGACGGCACGAACCTCGCGGACAACATCCAGGCCCTCGCGGCTGCCGGCTACGACTATGTCGAAGGCGTCGGCTTCTCGTTCTCCGATGGCGTGGCCAAGATCGCGTCGCAGTATCCGGACACGAACTTCGGCGTGATCGACGGGTTCGCGACCAGCATTCCCGGCGGAGACGCAGCGAACGTCGCCGACCTGGACTTCAAGGCCCAGGAAGGGTCGTACCTGGTCGGCATTGCCGCGGCGATGCAGGCGCAGGCGGACGGCTCGAACACCGTCGGGTTCCTCGGCGGGCAGACGGGTCAGCTGATCGGCAGCTTCGAGGCCGGCTACGAGGCGGGCGTGGCGAGCGTGGACTCGGGGATCAAGATCCTCGTCGAGTACATCGGTGACAACACGCAGGCATTCGTCAATCCGACGGCCGGAAAGACGCTGTCGGAGAAGATGTACGGCGAGGGCGCGGACGTCATCTACCACGCCGCCGGGCTCTCCGGTGCCGGCCTGTTCCAGGCCGCGGCCGCGAAGCAGAAGTGGGCGATCGGGGTCGACTCCGACCAGTACCTGACCGCGAGCGCGGATCAGCAGCCCTACATCCTCACGTCGATGCTGAAGCGGGTCGACACGGCCACCTACGACTCGATCAAGGGGACGGCGGATGGCAGTTTCACGTCGGGGTTCCAGAGCTTCGACCTCAGCTCCGACGGCGTCGACTTCTCGACGTCCAACTCCGCGTTGACGCAGGACATGGTCGACGCGATGAACGCGGCGAAGGCCAAGATCATCTCCGGCGACATCGTGGTGCCGGACACACCGGCCTGACCGGACCGTCACCGAGACGGACGATGGACAACGACCGAGCGGGGCGCGAAAGCGCCCCGCTCGTCGTACTCGAGGGCATCACCAAACGATTCCCGGGCGTGCTCGCCAACGACGACGTCGGTATCGACCTGCGCGCCGGCGAGGTCCATGCGCTCGTGGGTGAGAACGGGGCCGGAAAATCCACGCTGATGCGGATCCTCTATGGGATGTACCCGGCGGACTCCGGACGCATCCTGATCAGAGGGCAGGACGCCAAGATCGCGACGCCGAGGGATGCCATCGCGAACGGGATCGGCATGGTCCACCAGCATTTCGTGTTGGTCGACCCGTTCACGGTCACGGAGAACGTGATCCTGGGTGACGAGGGGTCGCCGTTGCTCGACCTCGACGCCGCCGCGAGGCGGGTCAAGGAGCTGGCCGAGTCGTACGGCTTCGCGATCGATCCCGAGGCCCGTATCCAGGATCTTTCGGTGGGCGAGGAGCAGCGCGTCGAGATTCTGAAGGCCCTGTATCGGGGGGCCGAGATCCTGATCCTGGACGAGCCGACGGCGGTCCTGACGCCGCAGGAGACGGCCGACCTGTTTGGGAATCTCCGCGAGCTTCGCGCCTCCGGCAAGAGCATCGCGTTCATCAGCCACAAACTGGACGAGGTGCTCGAGATCGCCGATCGCATCACGGTGCTGCGGCGGGGGCGGGTGGTGGGGGAGACGACGCCCGCCGAGACCTCGAAGGAAGAGCTGGCCGAGATGATGGTCGGGCGGCCCGTTCTGTTCCGCCTGGAGAAGCCCGACGTGAAGATCGGGGAGCCAGTGCTCCAGATCCAGGGTCTCGACAGTGGACGTTTGCACGACGTGGACCTGGACGTTCGGGCCGGCGAGATCGTGGGGGTGGCCGGCGTCGAGGGAAACGGACAGCGCGAGCTGGCCGAGGTGCTCATCGGCCTGCGCGCCGCCGAGGATGGCCGCATCGTCCTGGCGGGCGAAGACCTGGCCGGCTGGTCGGTCGACCGGATCCGCGACTTCGGCGTGGCGTTCGTCCCCGAGGATCGCCACGAGCAAGGGCTCGTCCTGTCGATGTCGATCTGGGAGAACGCGGTGCTCGGCCGCCAGGACGATGCGGAGTTCTCCGCGCGCTTCGGCACGCTCGCGATCCACAAGGTCAAGCAGTTGGCGACGAGGTTGGTCGAGCAGTACGACGTTCGGGCTCGCAGCATCGCGGCGACGGCCGCGACGCTATCCGGGGGCAACCAGCAGAAGCTGGTGCTCGCGCGCGAGCTCGAGACCGATCCGAAGCTTCTGGTCGCCGCGCAGCCGACACGCGGCCTCGACGTCGGGGCGATCGAGTTCGTGTGGCGCCAGATTCTCGAGCAGAAGCGCGCCGGACGGGCCGTCCTGCTGATCTCGGCCGAGTTGGACGAGATCTACGCGCTCTCGGACCGGATCGTGACGATCTACGAGGGGCGCATCACCGGAGAGTATCCGCCCGACGCCCCGCCGGAGCTGATCGGCGTCGGGATGACGGGTGGGCGGGCGAAGGCGGAGGCAACGTGACCGGGATCGACGTCGAACGGGTTCCGTGGCGCGAGCGCTTGGACGTCCTTCTGACGCAGGTGGCCGCGCTCGTCGTCGCCGTGGCGATCGCGCTCGGCATCGGGTCCAGCATCATCCTGCGCTACCACGAGAACCCGGCCACCGTGTACTCGGCCGTGCTGAGGTTCTCGTTCGGGTCGATGGACGGCTTCGCCAGGATGCTCGTGCTTGCGACACCGCTGATCTTCTCCGCACTCGCGGTGACCGTTTGCTACAAGGCCGGCATGTTCAACATCGGGGTCGAGGGCCAGTACCTGGTTGCGATGGCGACGGCCTCGATCGCCGCGGTGCACTTCGGGTTTCTCGGACCGCTGCAGTTCTGGGTGGTCCTGCTGTTCGCGATGGCGGGGGGGATGGTCTGGGCCGGCATCCCGGCCGTGCTCAAGGTGAAGACCGGCGCCCACGAGGTGGTCACGACGATCATGCTCAACGGGGTGGCCATCAGCTTGGTTGCGTTCATCATCCGCGGCCCGATGCGCTTTCACGACACGAACGGCCGCTTCAACGTCAACCTGCGCACCGACCATTTCGGCCGCCATGCGCTGGCGCCGGACTTCGGGCATCTGCTCGGTGTCAGCAAGGCGGTCACCCTGTCGTGGCTCCTGCCGATCGGGGTCGTCTGCGCATTCCTCACGTGGTTCCTGTTGAAGCGCATGCGCCTGGGCTACGAGGCGCGGGCGGTCGGTTCCTCGCCCGGAGCGGCGCGGGCCGGCGGGATCGACATCGAAGCGGTCCAGATCAAGGTCTTCCTGGTCTCGGGCGCCCTCGCGGGGCTGGTGGGGATGCAGCAGATCATCTCCACCTTGAACTACTTGCCGAGCAACTACGAAGCGGGGCTCGGGTTCACCGGGATCGGCGTGGCGTTCCTTGCGCAGAACAACCCGTTCGGGGCCATCGTGGCGGCGATCGCGTGGGCGGTGCTCTCACGGGGCGAGGGCGCGATCCTGATCGAGACCAGCGTCCCGCGCGAGATCGTGATCATTCTGCAGTCGATCCTCATCCTCACGACCGTCGTGGCATTCCAGATCGCTCGGCGCGGCATCGCTCGGCGCCAGCTGCGGCGCGGCGACACCCGCTCCAGTACGGACGCCGTCCCCGAGGCGGCGGCCTAGATGTTCCTCAACCTGGGGAGCGCGTTCGCAACCGCGTTCGAGTACTTCACGGTGATCTATCTGGCTGCTCTCGGGGGGCTGTTCTGCGAGCGGTCGGGCATCGTCAACATCGGCCTCGAGGGAATGATGATCATCGGGACGGTCTCGGGTGCGTTCGGCGTCGCGCACTGGGGACCGCTCGGAGGTCTCGGCTTCGGGTTCCTGTGCGGGGCGATCTTCGCCTCGATCCATGCCCTTGCCACGGTGACGTTCCGCGTCGACCACATCGTGTCGGGCGTCGTGATCAACCTGTCGGCCGTAGGCATCGCACGGTTCCTCTCGCAGCTGTGGTTCGGTCAGGCCACACAGTCCGATCCTGGCGGTGCGCACCTGCACACCATCAACATCCCGCTTCTGTCGAAGTTGCCTTCCGGACTCGGGGCGGCGTTCGTCGACATGTCACCGATGGTGATCGTGGCGTTCCTGATGGTGATCCCGGTGTCGTTCGCGATGAACCGCACGCGATTCGGCCTGCGGCTTCGCTCGGCGGGGGAGAACCCCGAGGCGACCAGATCCCTCGGTGTGCGCGTGGCTCCGCTCCGCTACGCGGCCGTCATGTTGAGCGGTGGGCTTGCTGGGGTGTCCGGTTGGTTCCTCGCGTTCGAGGTGAACGACCACTGGCGCGAGGGACAGACGGTCGGACTCGGCTTCATCGCGCTGGCAGCGCTGATCTTGTCGAACTGGAACCCTCGCCGGCTCATCTTCGCGGCGATGCTGTTCGGCTTCGCGCAGGCCGTGCCGTACTGGCTGAACGACGCGCCGATCATCCGCCTGCTGCCCGACGAGTTCGTGCGGATGACGCCGTACGTGGTCACGATCGTCGCCATTGCCGGGTTCGTGGGGCGGGTACGGCCGCCGGCCGCTGCCGGCCAGGCCTACGAGGGCGGCGGCGGGCTCTAGCCGGACGGCTCGGTGCCGTGAAGACGGTCGCCGAAGTCTCCGAGCCCCGGCAGGATGAAGCCGGCCTCGTTCAGCCGGCGATCGAGCGCGCCGGCGACGATCGGCACGTCCGGGTGGTCGGCCTCGAGCTTGGCGATTCCCTCCGGCGCCGCCACCACGCAGACGAACGAGATCGACTGTGGGTTCGCGTGCGCCTTCACGTGGGCGATCGCGGCCGTTCCGGATCCACCGGTGGCGAGCATCGGATCGAGGATGAGGGCCCGCCGGCCGTTCATCGGCGGGAGCTTCGCGTAGTAGTCGCGCGGTAGCAGCGTCGCCTCGTCACGCTCGAGGCCGAGGTAGCCGACAACCGTGTCGGGATACAGATCGGTGACCGAGTCGAGAAGCCCGAGGCCGGCGCGCAGGACGGGGATTGCGACGAGCGGTTCCGAGAGGCGGTGCCCCTGGACGGTTTCGAGCGGGGTGTCGATCTCGATCTGCGTGGTCGCGAGGTCGCGGGTCGCCTCGGTCACGAGGAGCCACCCAAGGCGGCGGGCGAGCATTCGGAACTCCGAGGGACCCGTGTCGGCGTCTCGCAGGCGTCCGAGCAGGTCCTCGGCGAGGGGATGGTCGATGACCGTGAGCGGCATGGGCGAATCCTACGCGCCGCAAGGTAACCGGGGGGTCCGCTTGCCACCCGTACGGGGCTCTGGCACGATGGGCGGCGATGCAAGGGTTCTTCGGCTACTGGTTTTCCTACGACGGGTCCGGCCCGGCGTAGTCGCCTGTAGCCTTCGAGCAGACGACCCCGGGCCGGCAGCCCGGGGTTCTCGCTTCCCCGGGCCCGATTGAAGAGGAGTAACGGGCGATGGTCGTGGTGATGAAGCAGGACGCGAGCGACGCCGACGTCGAGGCGGTGGGCGACCGCGTCAGGTCGATGGGCGGCGAGGCCTTCGTCTCGCGCGGCACCGTACACACGATCATCGGTCTCGTCGGCGACACAGGGCGGTTCCAGGCGATCGACTGGCAGCAGATGCCGGGCGTGGATCACGTCATCGTCATCGGTAAGCCGTACAAGATGGTGTCGGCCGATCTGCACCCGACGCCGAGCGTCGTCAAAGTGGGACCGACGCCCGTCGGGCGGGACTCGTTCACGCTGATCGCCGGCCCGTGCGCGGTCGAGGACATCGACCAGACGATGGCCTCCGTGGATGCCGCGCGCGCAGCGGGTGCCGCGATCCTTCGCGGCGACGTCTACAAGCCACGCACCTCGCCGTACTCGTTCCAGGGGCTCGGCGAGCAGGGGCTGGAGATCCTCGAGGAGGTGCGGCGGCGGACCGGGCTGCCGTTCGTCGTCGAGGTCGTGGACGTCTCGCAGGTCGAAGGGGTCGCGAACGTGGCGGATTGCATCCGCATCGGAACGCGGAACGCACAGAACTTCGAGCTGTTGAAGGAGGTCGGCATGGCCAGCAAGCCGGTCATGCTGAAGCGGGGCCTCGCCATGACGGTGGAGGAGTGGCTTCAGGCCGCCGAGTACGTGGCGCAGCGAGGCAACTCCGAGATCATCCTGTGCGAGCGCGGGATCCGTACGTTCGAACCCTCGACGCGCAACACACTCGACCTCGGGGGGATGGCGGTCGCGCAGCACGAATCGCACCTGCCGGTGATGGTCGACCCGTCGCACGCGGTGGGAAAGCGGCACCTGGTAGCGGCGATGGCGCGCGCGGCGCTTGCGGCAGGAGCGGATGCGGTGATGATCGACGTGCACCCGAATCCTGAGGAAGCGCTGGTCGACGGGGCACAGGCTTTGATGCCGGCCGAGTTGCTGGAGCTCGGCGGCCAGCTGGCCGCGATCGCCGAAGCGCTGCACCGCCCCATGAACCACTAGGACGGCTTTGGGCCGTTCGCCGCGGGGCGCTGGATTTCGTCGGCGAGTTCTCAGCTACGCTCCCGCGCAGATGAGCAATCCCCCTGCTGGCGCCGGGCCCGTCGACCGCGGGCAGGAGTTGAGCGGCAGCGAGCGGATGCGGGAGATTCGCTTCCTCGCGGCTTCTGGCGCCTGATGACCTTCACGTGCATGTTCGAGGACCAGTCCGTGCGACGTGCGGGACGGCGATCATGGTCGCTCTGATGTGCTGCCGCCCACGGCTGGGCGGTCTGGCGCGTGAGAGGTGGCGGCGGGCGACGTCTGGGTGGCTCCGGTTCCTCGTCTGCGATGACCGCCGCAGCGATGATCGGCAAGCGCACGATCGTGCTGGTCTTCGCGTCGATCGTCTCGGCGCCAGCTCGCCCTTGCCGTCGTATCTCCGTCGTGTGGACGAGCAGTTCTCGGCGCTGGAGAGCCGGCCCCTGCGGCTATTCCTGTGCGCGACTCGTTCGCGGTCGCTGGGCTGTCGCACCTCGTTCGAGCCCCACGTACGGCGCAGTCGTCGGCTACGCAAGAAGTTCGAGGAGGACATCGCCGGCCGGCTCCCGGCTCCGCCGCGACCGGACTACGTGTTCGCGTAGCCCGGACCGACCTAGACGTTCGGGGTCAGCTCGACGATGTCGCAGGCTCCGCGCCAGCGGCCGAGCGACTCGGCGGGCGGGCCAACGCGGGACCGCCGCCGGTCCACCAGGAGCTTGGCCGCTTCCTCCCACTCGGCTCCTTCGAGGATCCGCGGAGCGGCCATGAATTCCTCGAGTGCCGTGTCCCGGCCCTTTCGCCTCGTGATCACGACGAGCTCCTTGGCGCCCGGGAGGCCGGGCACGGTCTGCTCCTCGGGGCCCGGCTCGCGCTTCGACAACAGATAGATGCGCCCGTTGCGATATGCGAACCACGCCGGGATGGTCCGCCGCTCGCCGTTGCGCTCGATGCCGACCCAGATCACGTCGGACTTCTTGAGGCCGTCCTCGGTCTCCTTCGGAAGCTTCGCGACGGCCGCCTGAACGTAGACCGGGACGTCGATTTCCCCGACGACCACGTCGTCGATGATGAACGACGCCACGTAGGGTCCGCTCTCCTCGAACGTCGCGTCCTCGACCGTATCCACCTCGACGGTGAGATCCATCATCCCGACCATCCGGCGAACCTCGGGCCCCCAGCGATACGCCATGCGCCCGGTGGGCGAGAACAGCCGGATCTCCTCGTTCACGTATCCGGTCGGCACCTTCCACGCCCGGTACAGCACGAAGGCGAACGCCGGCCCCGGCTGGCCCACCAGGTAGACGCCGTCGGCGGCGTTGGCCCCTTGCGCCTCCCAGACGCGTGAATCCACCACCGCGGCGGCGACGAGCTCCCCAACCGGTTCCATCGGCCGCTAAGGATAGCCGACCGACCCGACCAAACCCGAAAGGCCCGTGACCTGCGGAAACGGACTCAAGTCCCCCTCGTGTCGTGACGATGCAGTAGGGAGCAACCCCCCAACTCGGGGGTGTTCATCCGCGCGTGATCCCGACGACGGCGGCTCACCATTGCCGCCAGAAGTAGGTCCGAGACGATGGACGTGAATGGCACAGCGAGGATCTCAGCCGACACGCACAAGGCGCTCGCGGAGCTGCAGGCCGCGGAGAACGAGCACTTGGGCTCGATCATCGAGATCCAGCGGGCCGTCGCGGCTGCTGATCTTGCCGTGGACGGGGTCATGCGAGTCATCTGCGAGCGAACCCAGGAGCTCACCAACGCCCAAGGGGCAACCATCCTCATCCTCGATGGCGACGATCTGGTGATCCGAGTCGCCACGGGCTTCCTGAGCGACAAGATCGGGGCTCGCGTTCCCATCGAGGGCTCACAACCCGGTTGGATGCACCTTCACGACGAGTCCGGGATCCTCGGCGACGCAAGAACGGACCCCAGGGCGGGCCGTCTGGCCCACGGGATGGGGGTGCGCTCCGGCGTCGCCGTCCAGCTCCGCAACCGCGACGAGAAGATCGGCCAGCTCGTCGTCGTCTCCCGAGTGCCCGACGCGTTCACGCAGGACGATGTCGACACGTTGCAGCGTCTTTCAAACGTCCTCTCGTCGGCGCTCCTGCATGCCACCGAGTTCGAGACGCAGGCTCAGCAAGTCGAGTCGCTGGGTCGTTTCGAGACGATCTACCGTCGCGCGGCCACCGGCATCGCGATGATATCTCCGGAGGGCCGGTACCTTGATGTGAATCCGGCATTCGAGCTCATGTCCGGGTACACGAAGGAAGAGCTCGCACCGATGAGTGGGCTCGACTTGGTCCATCCCGACGATCTCGCGAGGGCCGAGGAGGCGCTCCGGGAGATCGGCGCCGGAACGAGCGACACGGCCGAGATGGAACTGCGCTTCTTCCGCAAGGACGGTCAACTCTTGTGGGGTCACACGACGTCGGCGCTCCAGCGCGACTCTGAAGGGACTCCGCAGTTCCTGGTCTCGATGATCGAGGACATCACGGAACGGAAGGCGGCCGAGGAGAAGCTGACCTATCTCGCGTATAGCGATGCGGCCACGGGGTTGGCCAACCGAGCTGCGTTCACGGAGATGCTCGAGGCATCCATCGCTAACGCTCACCTGCTCGATCGCGCGGTCGGTGTCATCGACATGGACCTCGACAACTTCAGACTCGTGAATGGCAGCCTTGGGTACGCCGCCGGGGACGAGCTGCTCATCCAGGTCGCCGGTCGCCTCCGCAGCCTCACGCGCGAAACCGACCTGGTGGCACGCCGAGGCGGCAACGGATTCCTGCTGCTGGTGAAGGACCTGGCCAACGGGCCAGCCGAGCTGCCGGGCGGCGAGACCCCGCTGCTCGTCGTCGAGGCGGTCGCACGCCGGGTGCATGAGTTCCTCAAGGAGCCGTTCACCCTCGACCGAGTCGACTTCACCATCACGGCATCGCTCGGCATCGGCCTGTTCCCGCACGACGCGGCCGACGCGAAGACGCTCCTCAGCCACGCGGAGGTGGCGATGCAGAGGTCGAAGGCGATCGGCCCCGGCGGGACGGTCGTGTTCTCGAGCGATCAGGAGGACCCGATGCATCTGCTGCAGCTCACAACGCAGCTCCGGCATGCGGTGGAGCAGGAGAGCTGGGTGTTGCACTATCAGCCCATCGTCGATCTGAACGACGGGCACGTCCGAGGCGTGGAGGCGCTCATCCGTGGCGTTGCCCCAAACGGTGACTTGATCCCTCCCGGTGAGTTCATCCCGATGGCCGAAGAGATCGGATTGATGGGAGCCATCGGCGAATGGGTGATCGGCGAGACGTGTCGCCAGGTACGAGAGTGGAACGATGCGGGGCTACAGCTCGACGTGGGGTTCAACGTATCTCCCCGTCAGCTGTTGTCCGCCCGCTTCTCCGAGGAGCTCCTTCAAGCGCTGGAGACGGCCGGGGTCGACCTCCATCGCATGGTGATCGAGATCACCGAATCGGCCGCCATGACCGACGCCGGGCACACACGCGAGATCCTTCAGTCCCTCCATGACGCCGGGCTCAAGATCGCGATCGACGACTTCGGCACCGGTTACTCGTCGCTGAGTCGCCTGCGGGATCTGCCGATCGACATCTTGAAGATCGACCGGTCGTTCGTGAGCGACGCGCATCTCGACCCAGACGCGGGAACCATGGTCCAGGCGATGGTGCAGCTTGCGAGGAACCTGGGGATGCAGCCCCTCGCCGAGGGCGTCGAGACGACCGAGGAGCTCGCGTTTCTGCGAGCGCTCAGGTGCCCGGCCGGTCAAGGCTTTCTCTTCTCGCGACCCGCACCCGCTTCGGAGATCACCAAGCTCCTGATCCGTGGCGCCTCGCTGATTCCGTCGCCCGCCGCGGCCTGACTCGCGCCCGGGTGCCTCGTCGGTCAGTGCCCCGACGGTTCGTACACTCGCAGGAGACGGTCCGGGCGGAACCCCACCGATCGGTAGAGCGCTTCTGCGCCGGGGTTGTCGACGTCGACGCCGACGATCGCGTACGTCATGCCGGCGGCCGCGAACCGGCGGAGCCCGTCCAGCAGCAGCGCTCTGCCGTAGCCGCGGCGGTGCGCATCCGGATGCGTCGCGACCGGTTCGAACGTCCCCGCGCGGCTGACCGGGTCGGGCCAGGCGAGGCAGCAAGCCGCGGCTCGACCGTCCGGGTCGCGCAAGAGCAGATCCCACCCCCGCGGATATGCGGGCGACGCGCGGAAGCCGGCGTACTGCGCCGCGTACTCGGCCAACGGCGTCGCGTCACCGAACGCCGCGTGAGCGACCGAGGCACGATCTTCGACGTCCTCGTCACGCACCGGCCGGACGCGGTCGTCCGCCGCGCCCCGGCCGGTCACCTCGTCGAGAGCCCGCGTGAGGTTGAGATGGGCCATGTCGGTGGGTCGGTAGCCGCGAGCGCGCCAACGCTCGATCGCGGCCGTCTCGTCTTCGAACTCGATCCACAGGACGGGTACGTCGCCGCGGGACGCCCATGCGAGCGCCGCTTCCTCGAAGTCGACGGCCGCCTCGGTGTCCGTGAGCGCGGGCGACACGAACACCGAGAAGTCGCCCTCCTCGGGGACGTACGAGGCGAACCCGACGACCTCGCCGTCTTCCTCGCACAGCAGGAACATCGTGGCCAGACGTTCCACGGTGCTCGGGGGGCATCCGATCCACCACGCGATGTCGCCCGGATGGGCCTCGGCCCGGCCCGGTGAGGCCAGCAACCTCGCCGAGCACACCGCCTGCATCGCGCGGAGGTCGTCCCAACCTCGGTACGGCCGGATGTCCACCGTCACACCGTGCGGGCGAGCCACAGCCGCGGTTCGGCGATCTCCGGCAGCGACGGCATCGCGTCGGCCGACTCCCACATCCGCGTCAGCGTGGCCTCGTCGGTCAGCTCGACCACCGTGTCGCAGAACGCCCGGCCCTGCGCGTACTGCTCGCGCTTCATCTCGATGCCCAGCAGCCGCTCGAACACCGGGTCGCCCGACTCGCCCTCGCGGTAGCGGCGCATGGCCTCTTCGATCTTCGCGTGCGTCGCCAGCAGCTCTCGTCCCAGACCGTGCATCACGTGGTCGCCGTAGCCCTCGGCCGCAGCCATGAACGCCTGGATCCGCCCGAGCTTCAGCCGCTGTTCGTCATCGAGCACCGCGCCGAACAACCCCTCCTCGGATTCCACCAGCTGTTCGAGCGACGCCGGGTCCGACGGATCGAGGGACGCGAACCGGCGCTGGATGGCTTCGACGTCGGGGGAGAGCGTCGAGAGGAAATCGTCCAGCAGCTCGCGGAACCTCCGGGCGGCCCACGGTCGCGCCAGCTCGAACCGGTGCGTGATCTCGTGCAGCGCGACGAACGTCCGGAACTCCGTTCGATCGAGCGACCAGTCCCGCTCGAACGCCGAGATGTTCGGCACGACGAAGAGCACGGTCCCGGCGCCGGAACGGGGGACGGCCACGTCGTACTGCCCCAGCACCCGCTGGGCCAGGAACCCCAGAACCGAACCGACCTGCGCCCCCTGCAGGAGTGGAGCCACCTGCCCGAGCATTCCGCCCATCGGCTGCAGCTCTTCGGGCAGCTGCTCTCGGGCGGCGTGCTCGACCGCCTCGGCCATGCGGGCCGCGGCCGGTTCCATCAGCGTGCGGAGCGATTCCGTGTTGGCGCTCACCCATTCGGAGCGGCGGATCGCGCGAACCGAGGCCACGTCGGTCGGTGCCTCGAGCCCGGTGAACCGGGCCACCTGGAGCTCGGCGACCCTCGTGGCCTCCTCGAACGATCGCCGGTCCTCGTCCGTCGGGTCCGGGTCGGGGCCTGCCTCGACGGCCGCGGCGATCCCCACCTGACGGGCCAGTTCCCAGTTGACCGGTCCCGTGGAGGCCGACATCACCCGCTGGAGCTCGCGAAAGAGCGGCGCGTCCCGCAGGGACTCAGGATCACCCCCGGGGATTCCGAACCCGAACCCCGAATCGCCTGCCACGTCGGTCATCCTACGACCCGCCCACGTTACGATTGGCGCCGTGTCGGACCCGGTCCACATATCGGCCGGCGAACGGTTCCTCGCCCGCGTGGGGTCGGATCCGCTGTCGGTTGACGAAGCCATGGCGTTCGTTGCCGACCCCGCGGCCGGCGCGACCTGTGTGTTCGCCGGAACCGTCCGCGACCACTCCCATGCGGGCGAGGTCCGGGGGCTGACCTACGAAGCCTGGGACGAGCTGGCGCTCGCGCGGCTCGGCGAGCTCGGCGAGGAGCTGTTCGGACGCTGGCCGGTCCTGCGGGTGGCCGTGCTGCACCGAACGGGCGACTTGTCCGTCGGCGAGACCAGCGTGGTGGTGGCCTGCTCCGCGCCGCACCGTGCCGACGCATTCGAGGCATGCCGCCACGGCATCGAGCGCCTCAAGCACGACGTGCCCATCTGGAAGAAGGAAGCGCTCGCCTCCGGTGACTCGCACTGGGTGAAGGGGAGCTGACGTGCCGCGCGGGCTCGCCATCGACCTCGGCACGGCGACGGTGCTCATCTACCGGCAGGGTGAGGGGATCGTCCTTGACGAACCGTCGGTCGTCGCCGTCCATTCGGGGACGGGCGCAATCTTCGAGATGGGCAACGATGCCTGGCTCCGCGTCGGTGAGGACTCCGGCAGCGTCGTTGCCGTCCGGCCGCTCCGCGAGGGCACGGTCACCGAGTTCGACATGACACAGCGAATGATCGAAATCGCCCTGCGACGGCTCGGAGTGGCGCGATGGAGCCGCCCGCGGATCCTCGCCTCCGTCCCCTCGATGAGCACGGAGGTCGAACGCCGGGCGGTCGTGGAGGCGGTCCGCTTCGCCGGCGGCCGGTCGGTCACGCTCGTCGAGGAACCGCTGGCAGCCGCCATCGGCGCCGGGCTGCCGGTCCACGAGCCGGTCGGCAATCTGATCGCCGACATCGGCGGCGGCCGGTCCGAGATGGCCGTCGTGTCCATGGGCGGCGTGGTCTCGCACCGGTCGATCCGCGTCGGCGGGTTCGACATCGACGAAGCCATCCAGGGCTACGTGCGCGAGGCCTACGGGGTGGCGATCGGCGAGAAGGCGGCCGAGGAGCTCAAGATCGCGATCGGCGCGGCGTTCCCGACTCCGGGGGGCCAGGCGGCAATCGTGATCGGCCGGGAGCTCGCGGGCGGGAACACGGTCGAGGTCCAGCTCGACGAAGACGAGATCCGCCAGGCGATGGCCGAACCGATCCTCGCGATCGTCACCGCCGCACGCACCACCCTCGCGGAGGCGCCCCCCGAGCTGACCCACGACGTCCTGGAGACCGGCATGTTCCTGACCGGCGGCGGGAGCCTGCTGCCCGGCCTCGACATGCTGCTCGCGCAGGAGTGCGAGGTGCCGGTCCACGTCGCCGAGCGTCCGCGCGAGACCGTGGCGCGTGGCGCCGGCTGGATGCTGGAACACCTGGACGAGTACCAGAGCGCGTTCCAGCTGGTGCGGCGATGACGTTCTCGATCGTGGCGCACGACCCCGAGACCGGGGATCTGGGCGTCGCCGTCGCTTCCAAGTTCCCGGCGGTCGGGGCCGTGGTCCCGTGGGCACGCTCCGGCGTCGGCGCCGTCGCCACCCAGTCGTGGGCCAACACCGACTTCGGGACCTGGGGGCTCGCCTTGATGGGAGGCGGCCTCGAGGCGCCGTCGGTCATCTCGCGCCTGCTCGCCGCCGACGACAACCCGCAGAAGCGGCAGCTCGGGCTTGTCGACGCGAGGGGGCATGCGGCGACCTTTACTGGCGAAGGCTGCGACGCGTGGGCCGGCGGCCTGGAAGGGGACTCGTTCGCCTGTCAGGGCAACATGCTCGTCGGCGAGGCGGTCGTGGCGGACATGGCATCGGCCTTCGTCGCGGCGGACGGCGATCTGTGTGACCGCCTCCTGGCGGCCCTCGTGGCGGGGGACGCCGCCGGCGGTGACCGGCGTGGACGACAGAGCGCGGGGTTGCTCGTCGTCCGCGAGGGCGGGGGATACGAGGGTCACAACGACCGCTACATCGATGTCCGCGTGGACGAGCATCCGGCCGCCGTGACCGAGTTGCTGCGCGTCTTCGGCCAGTACGACGAGACCCTTCTGGTGCGAAACGATCCGCTCCTGGAAGCCACGCCCGCGTTGGTCGGCGAAATCCAGCGCCGGCTTGCGGCGCTCGGCTGTTTCCCAGGAGAAGTGACCGGCGCCCTCGACGAGGAAACCCGGGAGGCCGTCGAGGCCTGGGCGGGGGAGCAGAACCTGGAGGGGCGGCTGCGATTCGACGGGTTGCTGTCGTCCCTCATCGTCCGCGAGCTTCGGGACCTGACCCCCGAAGTAGTAGAGGGCTAGCGGAAGAAGATCGCCCCGGCGGCGGCGCCGCTGTCCGCCGCCTTCGAGAGCATCCGCGCGATGAGCAGGCCGGCCTGGTACAGGCCCATGGCGAGGATCGCGCCTGCCGCGACGACCATCAACACCAGCCCGATCCCGCCGGTCAGGCGCGTTCGCCACGACCGCTCGGACACGGAGACCGGGAGAAATGCGGTGTCGGGGTCGGGCGAGGGTTCGGGGGCCGTCTCCGACGCGTCCCCGGATGGCGGGCCGGCGACGCCGGACCGGACGACGGGCGACGAGAACAGCAGCGTGAGCCGGTAGACGAGCACGCCAACCCCAGCGGAGGCTGCGAGGATCGAGACGTACACCATGTGCCCCTCCTGCGACCGCCCCCTCGGCCATCGCGAGCGTATCCGTCGCGGGCTTCCGCGTGAAGTCGGCCATCGAACCGGGTCGCCCACCGTACGATGGAACCGATGCGACGATTCGGCCGAATCGCCGCGGTCGTGCTGCCGATCACCCTCGCGTTCGCGGCCGGATGGGTTCGACTGCCGTACTACGCGGTGGGCCCCGGACCGGCCCGCGACGTGGAGCCGCTGATCCGCATCGACGGCCGCACGCGGTACCAATCCGCCGGGCACTTCGTCATGACGACCATCCAGTGGCAGCAGGTCACGCCGCTTCGGGCGCTCGTCGCCTGGCTGGATCCGGCGACGCAGGTCGTCGGGCGGGACGCGCTCTTCCCCCCGCACGTCCCGGTCAAGGTTGAGCAGCGCCGTTCGCTGGGGCAGATGGAACAGAGCAAGATCGACGCGACCAGCGTCGTCCTCAGCCTGCTGGCGAACTATCCCGAGACGCACGGCTCGGGAGTGCTGATCGAGTCCGTGGTCGACGGTTGCCCGGCCGACGGGCTTCTTTCGGCGGGCGACACGATCGTGCGAATCGAAGGCAAGCCCGTGACCGACGAGCGGAGCGCTTCCCGCAAGCTCGACCGGGTCCCGGTCTCGGAGAAGGTCGACCTGGACGTGCGGCCGTCCGGCGGCGGCGCCGGATTCCATGTGGCACTGCGCCGTGCCCGGTGCGACAACGCCGACAAGCCCCTCATCGGATTCCGTCTGGTCGATCCGTTCCCATTCACGGTGCACATCTCGACGAGCGACGTCGGGGGGCCCTCGGCCGGCCTCATGTGGGCGCTCGGTCTGTACGATCTGCTGACGCCGGGGGACCTCACCGGGGGCCGGACAATCGCCGGGACGGGGACCCTGGACCTCGACGGCCACGTCGGCGAGATCGGGGAGATCGGCGACAAAGTGGTCGCCGCGGAGCGATCCGGCGCGAACGTCTTCTTGGTCCCGCGGGGGAACCGGGCGGAGCTCGACGGGCTCGACACCGGCGACATGAAGTTGGTCTCGGTGTCGTCGTTCGACCAGGCGCTGAAGTACCTTCGAACGGATTGAGGGAGAGTCGATGGCAGTCCGGATGACGATCCCACGACAGAAGCGCTGGCCCCTCCTTGCGGTGGCCGCGATCGTCGCCGTCGTGGTGCTGTTCGTATCGGCGGCCGGCTTCTTCGTGGACGTCCTGTGGTTCCGCGAAGTCCATCTGTCGAACGTGTTCTGGACGACGCTTCGAACCAAGACGTTGCTGGTCTTCGGGTTCGGCATCATCTTCTTCGTCCTGCTCTTCGTGAACCTCCTTGTCGTCCGGTGGATCACCCCGGAGGTGCAGGTCGTCACCCTGGAGGAGCAGATGCTGCAGCGCGTCCGCGATCAGCTGGCGCCGTACGTCCGGTGGCTCCTGCCGGTCGGATCCGCCGTGCTGGCCGTGTTCGTCGGGCTCGGGATGTCCCGCAACTGGCAGACCTTCTTGCTCTGGCGGAACTCGGGCGGGCTCAGCTTTACGACCGCGCTCGGCGCCAGCGCGGCCGAGCCGCAATTTCACCGCGATCCCGCCTTCTACATCTTCGAGCTCCCGTGGCTCGAGTTGATCCAGGGCTGGCTCTTCTCCGCGCTCGTCGGCGTCACCCTCATCGTCGCGCTTGCCCACGCCCTGTGGGGCGGCATCCGGCCGCAGGCAACCTCGTGGTCCGAGCGGGTCGTCCCGGCGGCGCGAGCGCACCTGTCGGTGATGCTCGGGGCGATCATGCTCGTGAAGGCCTGGGGGTACTACCTCGGCCGGTTCGACCTGATGACCTCTCCGCGCGGCGTCGTCGAAGGGGCTTCGTACACGGACGTGCACGCGCAGCTTCCCGCGCTCACGTTCCTGGCGATCGCCGCGGTGGTATGCGGGCTGCTGTTCTTCGCGAACATCCGGGTGCGCCAGTGGTCGCTGCCGATCATCGCGGTCGGGCTGCTCTTCCTCGTGTCCCTGCTGCTGGGAACGGCCTACCCGTCGTTCGTTCAGCAGTTCAGCGTGCACCCGCAGGAGTTCCAGCGTGAGGCCCCGTACATCGCCAACAACATCGCCGGTACGAGACAAGCTTTCGGGCTGACCGCCGTCGACCAAAAGGCGGTCGACATCCGGGCCTCGGTCACGGCCGACGAGGTGGACCAGAACCGGACCACGATCGACAACATCCGCCTGTGGCGGCCGAGCGTGCTGCTGACCAACCTCCAGTCGAGCCAGCGGATCCGGCGCTACTACGACTTCAAGGACGTCGACGTCGACCGATACCAGGTGGACGGGCAGCCCCGTGTGCTGATGGTGTCCGGACGTGAGGTGAGTCAGAAAGAGATCCCGACCGGTGGCGGCACATGGCAGAACGTCCACCTCGTGTATACGCACGGGGTGGGCGCCGTGGCGGCGGTCGTCAACACGGCGACCTCGGAGGGCGGACCCGATCTGTTGCTGTCGGACATCCCCCCCACGCTCGCCCCGAACGTGACCGGCTCGAGCGATCTCGAGGCGTCGACGTACCGCATCTACTACGGAGAGCGTGACGACACCCAGTTCGTCATCACCGGTTCGGGCACGGCGGAGCTCAACGACGTTCCCTCCGAGACCGGGTACGCCTACGACGGGCAGGGCGGAGTTCCGATCGGGGGCCTCCTTCAGCGAATGCTGTGGGCGGTGCACTTCCGGGACGTGAACCTTCTGATCTCCGGCCAGGTCCACTCGGACAGCCGGATTCTGATCAACCGCGAGATCCAGCTTCGCGCCGAGAAGGCGGTTCCGTTCCTCCGATTCGACCCCGATCCCTACCTGGCGATCGTGGACGGCCGTCTCGTCTGGATCCTCGACGCGTACACGACGACCGACCAGTACCCGTACTCCCAGGGGATCGCCCTGCAGACGGCGACGGGAGACGACTCGTTCGGCGGCAGCGTGAACTACATGCGCAACTCAGTGAAGGTGGTCGTCGACGCGTACTCGGGGGCGATCACGTACTACGCGGACCTCGACCACGACCCGATCATCGCGGCGTGGTCGCGCGCTTTCCCTGGGACGTTCGTGCCGATGAGCGGCGCACCCGCGAGCCTCGCCGCGCACTTCCGCTACCCGGAGGCGCTGTTCCAGGTGCAGGCGGCGCAATTCGCCAACTATCACGTCACGGATCCCGGCGTCTTCTACCGCAAGGAGGACTTCTGGCAGGTTCCGGCGGACCCTACCCTGGAGCAGTCCATCACGTCGGTTGGCGCCTCGTCCCCCGTGACGGCGCCCGGCACCGCCATCCTGCACCCGAGCTATCAGTTGATTCGTCTGCCCGGAGACACGACCGAGGGATTCCATCTGGTCGTGCCGTTCACACCGGAGGGACGAGCCGAGAACATGGTCGCCTACATGGCCGCGAGCTCCGATCCCGGCACGTACGGAAAGATGGTGGCGTTTACCTTCCCGGAGGGCAGGAACATCGACTCGCCTGCCCGGGTCTTCTCGCGCATCAACCAGGACCCGGGCTTCTCCCGTGACCGGACGTTGCTCAACCAGGGCGGGTCCGAGGTGCAGTTCGGCGACCTGCTCGTGATTCCGATCCAGGAGTCGGTGCTCTACGTCCTGCCGGTCTACGTGGCGGCGGCGCAGACCGCCGCCGTCCCCGAGCTGAAGAAGGTGATCGTCGTCAACGGTGGCGTCATCACCGTCGACAACACGCTCGAGCAGGCGATCAAGGACGCGACCGGCGGAACCGGCGGGGGCAACCAACCCGGCAACCCCGGTGGACCGACCGGAACGAACGCGGAGAAGATCGCGAATCTCCTGGCGCAGGCGGTGCAGCACTTCGACGCGGCGCAACAGGCCCTCCAGGCCGGCAATCTCGGGACCTACCAATCAGAGCTCGATCAGGCCAAGGCGCTGGTCGAGCAGGCGAACCAGCTCGCATCCGGTCCGGCGGACGGCTCGGGTGGATCGGGTGGAACGGGCACCCCGACCCCGACGGCGTCGCCCTCAGGCTGAGTCGGCGTCGGGTCGCCCTGGGCCGCCGATCAGGCCCGGTGGTCGGTGCCGGTGGTGGCCTCCACATCCGGCACGGTGACCGTATCGGTTGCCTGGAGTCCGGACCGGACCGCCTGCCCCAACAAACCCGGCAGAAGGGCGCGCACGCGATCCACCTTCCCGCGCTCCAGTGCGTAGAGCACCTCCGCGAGCCGCGCGTACAGCTCGGTCAGGTCCTCTTGGGGTATCCCCGGCGGCAGATTCAGGTCCATGTGAACATCGTAGGGCCGCTTCGGCCCGCGGGCGAGTGCGGCTCTCGCTGTAGATGAGAAGGTCCACGGCGGTTCCCGGACCCACGTGGGCATCCGCCTCCTCCCCACCGGGACGGTTGGCGGCCCGACTCCTGCTCTCTATCCTCGGAGTGCGGGGTGGAGCAGTCCGGTAGCTCGCTGGGCTCATAACCCAGAGGTCGAGGGTTCAAATCCCTCCCCCGCGACTCACGAGGCGCCGCCCGGGGCGGCGCCCTCGTTCAATGGCCGCCCGCGCGGGACGTCCCGGCAGCCACGCAATCGCGCCACAGCATCGCGCCCTACAATCGCGAACCATGACCGGCACGCGAGACCTGCGCAGCGTCGAAGCGGAGAACCAGCTGCTGCATCGCGCGATCGAGACGATCACGTCGAGCCTCGAGGTGGACGCGGTGCTCGGTTCCACGCTCGATCTGGTCACCGAGACGACCCGCGGCGACGTCTGCTTCCTCTTTCTGTGGGAACCCCGGCACGAGCGGCTGGCGCTGCGAGCGGCGTCGGCCCCGTTCCAGGACGCGGTGGGGAAGGTGCATCTGGAGCTTGGCGAGGGCATCTCCGGCTGGGTGGCCGAGCACCGCGAGGTCGTCGTGATCCCCGAGGACAAGTGGGCCGACTCGCGCTGGAAGTACTTCCCCGAGCTGCGCGGAGACCTGTTCAAATCGATGCTGTCGGTCCCCATGGTCTCGCGCTCCGGCGAGCTGGTCGGGGTGTTCAACGTCCACTCGCGAGGTCTTCCCGAGTTCTCCGAGAGCGACGTCGAGGTGCTCCGCCTCGTCGCCTCCCTGATCGCCGGAGCGATCGAGAACGCCAACCTCTTCCGGGCGCTCGCCGAGAAGGAAGCGACCTTGGAGCAGCTCGTTCGCCGGACGATCGATGCCCAAGAGGAGGAGCGCCGGCGCCTGGCCACCGAGATCCACGACGGCGTCACCCAGCAGCTGATCTCGATCTGGTACCGCCTCCAGTCGTGCGGGAACAGCCTTCGCGGCGATCCGGACCGCGCCGAGGGCGAGCTCGCGACGGCCCGCGAGCTGGTCGACGCCGCGCTCGGAGAAGCACGGGGCGCCATCTACGACCTTCGCCCGTCGATCCTGGACGACCTCGGGCTGGCCCCGAGCCTGCGGACCCTGGCGTTCCAGCAGCTGGAGGGCGAGGTCGAGATCGAGCTCGCGGTGGAGGACGGGATCTCCATGCCGGCCCACCACGAGGTCGCGTTGTACCGCATCGCGCAGGAGGCGGTGACGAACATCCGCAAGCATGCGGACGCACGCCGGGTGAGCCTCACCCTGCGGGAGGAACCGGGATTCGTCCTGCTGATCGTCCGCGACGACGGACGCGGGTTCGCGGAAGAGAGCGCGCACGCCTCGGGGCCGGCCACGTCGTTCGGCCTCACGGGCATGAGCGAACGCGCATCCCTGATCGGCGGACACCTGACGGTGAAGAGCGCCCCCGGAGAAGGGACGTCGCTCGAGCTGCGGATCCCGAAGCAGCCGGTGGAGGTCGCCGGATGAGCCAGCCGGTCCGGGTGGTGATCGTCGACGACCATCAGATCGTCCGGGAGGGCCTGCGGGCGATGCTGGACGGCGTCCAGGAGATCGAGATCGTCGGCGAAGCCGAGGACCTCGACGGCGTGCTGGAGGCGATCGCGGCCGTCCAGCCCGACGTCATCCTCCTCGACGTCCGGCTCCAACGCAGCAGCGGACTCGAGGCCTGCCGCACGATTCTCGAGCGCCACCCCGAGGTCAAGGTCGTCTTTCTCACCGTCTACGAGGACGAGCAGTACGTGTTCGAGGCGCTCCGCGTCGGGGCGCGCGGGTACATGCTGAAGAAGGTGGTGCCCGAGGACATCGTCAAGATGCTCGAAGCGGTGCAGGCGGGCGATGTCGTCATCGACCCGGCTCTGGGCGGGCAGATCGCGCAGCGGGCGGCGGCCCTGCGAAAGGGAACCGACTGGCCCGGCGCTCACCTCGGCCTTACCCAGCGCGAGGCCGAGGTCCTGACGCATCTCGTGGACGGGCTGGACAACCGGGCGATCGCGAACACGCTGTACATCAGCGAGGACACGGTCAAGTCGCACATGAAGAGCCTGCTGCGGAAGCTGAACGCCAAGGATCGCGGCCAGGCCATCTCCATCGCGCTCAGGAGCGGCCTCGTTCCATAGGACCACCCTTCGGAGGGAGGTCCGTTTCCCCCGGCCTCCCCCCACATGTGGCCATGGCCCGCGAAAGACCTCCACCTAGCATCGCCGGCAAGGACGTCTGCGCACTGGGAGGGCCCGATGAGACCGGTCATGCTGGGCATCGTCGGCGACAGCGCTGCCGGCAAGACGACCCTGACCGACGGGATCGTTCGCCTCCTCGGCGAAGAGCGCGTGGCGGTGATGTGCAGCGACGACTACCACCGCTACGACCGCGCTCAGCGCCGGGAGCTGGACATCACTCCGCTCGACGTCGCCTGCAACTACATGGACATCATGGCCCAGCACCTGCGCCTGCTGGCGGCCGGCGAACCGATCCTGAAACCCGTGTACCAGCACGAGCACGGCACCTTCGGACCACCCGAATACGTCGTCCCCCGGCAGTTCACCGTCGTCGAGGGGCTGCTCGGCCTGACCACGAACGCCATGCGCGACTGCTTCGCGGTGAAGGTGTACCTCGACCCCCCGGAGAAGCTGCGCCATCAGTGGAAGGTCGAGCGCGACTGCACGAAGCGCGGCTACACGCCCGAGCAGGTGCTCCGGGAGCTCGAGCGACGCGAGCCGGACTCGGCGGCGTTCATCCGGCCCCAACGCGACTTCGCCGACATGGTCGTTCGATTCGAGCCTCCCAACGGATCCGTCGACAGCGCCCACCTGTCGACGCACATGATGCTGCGGCCGACGATCTCCCATCGCGACATCATCGAGCTCGCCGAGAAAGCGTCCGCCGAAGGGTGCCCGTCGATCAATCTGAAGATGGGGGCCGGGAAGGAGAGCCCGGACGAGCTCCTGGTCTCCGCGGGCATCACCCGGGAGGAAACCGCCCAGGTGGAGTCGCTTCTGTGGGATCGCATGGATTTCGAACACCACCTGGAGCGCAGCGACATCGGCTCCTTCGTCGAGGGCAACCGGCGTCGCCACTCGGACGCGCTGGCGATCGCGCAGCTGTTCATCGCGTATCACCTGCTGGATGCGGCGGCGGGCCAGACCGACGAACGGCCGGGGGCGTGATCGATCCCGACGCCGCGCGGACGGGATCGGTTCTCCTGCCCGACGAGCCGGTGACGAACCTCGACGCCTACATCGCGCGAGGAGGGGGAGAGGCGCTCTCCCTGGCGCTTGCGGGATCGCCCGACGAGGTGATCGACGAGGTCACGGCCTCGGGCCTGCGGGGACGGGGCGGGGCGGGATTCCCGACGGGGATCAAGTGGCGGACGATCCGGGATGACCCGTGCCCGACCACGTACGTGGTGTGCAACGGAGCCGACGGGGAGCCGGGGACGTTCAAGGACCGCTGGCTTCTTCGCCTCGACCCCTACCGGGTGCTGGAAGGCGTCGCCATCGCCGCCCACGCCGTCGGCGCGAAGAAGGCGTTCATCGCGATCAAGGCGGCGTTCGAGCGAGAGCTCGGCGTCGTGCTGCGGGCCATGGCGGAGATGCAGGGCAGCGACATGCTCGGATCGGTGCCGGTCGAGGTCGTCCGGGGACCCGACGAGTACCTGTTCGGGGAGGAGAAGGCACTCCTGGAGGTGATCGAGGGGAACGATCCATTGCCTCGAATCCTGCCCGCATATCAGGTTGGGCTGTTCGCCGCGCAGGGGTCGCCCAACCCCACGGCGACGAACAACGTCGAGACGCTTGCGAACGTCCCGCACATCGTCCGGGAGGGCGCGGACCGGTTCCGGTCGCTCGGCACGCCGACCTCGCCGGGAACCATGCTGTTCACCCTCTGCGGGGACGTGCGACGACCGGGCGTCTACGAGCTGCCGCTCGGCACGCCGCTTCGGACGCTCGTCGAGGATATCGGCGGAGGTGCGTTGCCCGGGCGGCAGGTCAAGGCCGTCATTCCCGGGGCCTCCGGGTCGACCCTGCCGGCCGGCCGGCTCGACGTCCCGATGGACTTCGACTCCATGAGGGCCGCCGGGTCCGGGCTGGGATCGGCGGGGTTCGTCGTCTACGACGACTCGGCCTGCATGGTGGGGGTCATCGCGAGCTTCTCCCGGTTCCTGTTCATCGAGTCGTGCGCCCAATGCCCGGCCTGCAAGCACGGGTCGGAGCAGATCACCGCGAGCCTCGACCGGATCGAGCAGGGAGCGGGTTCCGAGGATGATCTCGAGACGGTGCTCGCTCGAACGTCCACCGTGACCGGCGGCCAGCGGTGCGCGCTTCCCACCGGGGAGGCGCTTCTGGTGAAGAGCGCCATCGCGTGTTTCGGAAGCGAGTTCGAGGAGCACCTCGGCCGAGCCTGCCCGCGGCCGAGATCGATTCCGTTCCCCAAGCTCCTGGACTTCGACGAGCGAACCCGGCGGTTCCGCTACGACGATCGGTATCGGCTGAAGCGACCCGACTGGTCCTACGAGGAACCCGCGTGAAGGTCGGGGACCTCGCCACCGCGGATCCTTTGTTGGTTGGTCCCGACGAGTGCCTGCGCACCGCCGCCCGTGCGATGACCGCACGCGATGTGGGCGCGGCGGTCGTCGAAGAGCAGAACGGGATGGTGGGGATCGTCAGCGAACGAGACATCCTTCGGGCGGTGGCCCGGGGGAGCGATCTCGACCTCACGCGGGTCGACGAGGTGATGACCCGCGACGTCGTGACGGTGGGTCCGCAGTGGGAGGTCTACGAGGCGACGGCGGAGATGGCCGATCACCACATCCGCCATCTGGTCGTGCGGGGCGACGGGGACGTGCTGGGGATCCTCTCGGTCCGGGACGTGCTCCTGGCCGGCCAGCGAGTGGAGCTCACGGGTGGTCATTGGGTGGTGCTCCGCGACCCGTTGACGTTCACGATCCGTGAGCGTCGCCGTCTTCAGCGGTACCTGCTGATGCTGCGCGGGGAGGCTCCTGCCGAGTTCGAGCTCGGGGGCCTGATCGGCCTGCTCGTCGGGAGCTGGTCGTTGGAGGGACCCCTCCCGGAGGATCCCGAGGGACTGCGATCGATGCGCGCGGCGGACTACGAGCTGCTGCGGGCGGCCGTGCTCGCCGAGCTCCCCGACCTACAGCGCGCCGTGCACCCGGCCCCCGGCTGGCGGCGGAGGTAGGGGCCGATGACCGCTCGCTCGGGGACGGCGGATCTGGGGCTCGATGCAGAAGCGCTGGACGAACTATGCGTCACCACGATCCGGGCCCTGTCGATCGATGCGGTCGAGCGGGCGAACTCCGGCCATCCGGGGATGCCGCTGGGGGCGGCGCCGGCGGCCTACGCGCTGTGGACCCGGTTCCTGCGACACAACCCGGCCGATCCCGCCTGGTTCGACCGGGATCGGTTCGTGCTCTCAGCCGGACACGCGTCGATGCTCCTGTATTCGCTGCTGCATCTGACGGGCTACGACCTTCCGCTCGAGGAGCTCCGGCGATTCAGGCAGTGGGGATCGAGGACGGCGGGGCACCCGGAGCACGGCCTCACGCCCGGCGTCGAGACCACGACCGGCCCGCTGGGCCAGGGGTTCGGCAACGCCGTGGGGATGGCGATCGCGGAAAGGATCATGGCCGGCCGCTTCAACCTTCCCGACCTTCAGATCGTGGACCACCACACCTATGTCCTTTGCTCGGACGGCGACATGATGGAGGGGGTGGCCGCCGAGGCTGCTTCGCTCGCAGGCCATCTGGGCCTCGGCAAGCTGATCTGCCTCTACGACGACAACGGCATCTCGATCGACGGGCCTACCGATCTGTCCTTCAGCGAGGACGTGGGGGCCCGGTTCGATGCCTACGGCTGGCACGTGCAACGCGTCGAAGACGGCAACGACCTCGGGTCCCTCGAGCTGGCCATCGTCGCGGCTCGCGAGGAGTCCGAACGTCCGTCGATCGTCGTCGTGGCGACCCATATCGGGTTCGGTGCACCGACGAAGCAGGACTCGGCCGCCGCCCACGGGTCCCCGCTCGGCGCAGAGGAGGTCGCCGGATGGCGGGCTCGCCACGGGTGGCCCGACACCGAGTTCTTCATTCCCGACGCGGCGCGGCGGAAATTCGCAGAGGTCGCGGAGAAGGGCGCCGCCGCTCAGGCGGACTGGAGTCGCCGGTTCGGTCGTTGGATGAACGCAGCTCCCGGCCTCGCCGACGAATGGTCCCGCACCATGGCGCGAGCTCTTCCCCTGGATTGGGAGTCCCATCTCCCGGACCTCTCGGACCAGAAGGCGATGGCGACCCGGAAGGCCTCGGGGCGGGTCCTCGCGGCCCTGGCCCCCGCGATCCCCGAGCTCGTTGGGGGATCGGCCGACCTCACCGAGTCCAACAACACCGCGTTCCCCACGGAACCGTCGTTCGCTCGCGGTCGGTCCGGCCGGTATCTGCACTTCGGGGTCCGGGAGCACGCGATGGGGGCGATCCTGAACGGGATTTCGCTGCACGGGGGTCTGCGGCCGTTTGGCGCGACGTTTCTGATCTTCTCCGACTACATGCGCCCGGCGATCCGCCTCGCCGCCCTCATGGCCCAACCCGTGATCTACGTCTTCACGCACGATTCCGTCGGGCTCGGGGAAGACGGGCCGACCCACGAGCCCGTGGAGCAGCTGGCCTCGCTGCGCGCCGTTCCCAACCTCATCGTGCTCCGCCCCGCCGATGCGGCGGAGACGACCGAAGCGTGGAAGGTGGCGCTCGAGCGGTTGGACGGACCCACCGCGCTCGTGCTGACGCGCCAGGACGTCCCGGTCCTGGACCGTGAGCGGTTCGCCGCGGCGTCCGGCCTGGCGAGCGGCGCCTACGTGCTGGGCGAGATCGGCGCCGCGCCGGCCCGGGCGGCCGGGCCACCCGATCTCCTCCTGATCGCCACCGGCTCCGAGGTCGCGCTTGCCGTGGAGGCCGCCGAGATGCTGGCGGCGGACGGCATCTGCACCCGGGTGGTGTCGATGCCCTCGTGGGAGCTCTTCGAGCTCCAGTCCCCGGCGTATCGGGAGGCCGTGCTTCCACGATCCGTCCGGGCGCGGGTGGCGGTGGAGGCCGGCCGCTCCCAGGGATGGCACCGCTGGATCGGCCAGGACGGGCGCATCGTGGCCCTGGACCGGTTCGGCGCATCGGCTCCGGGGCCGACCGTCATGGCCGAGCTGGGATTCACCGCGGAGCGCGTGGCGCAGGAGTGCCGGATCACCGTCCAAACGGCGGGCAGGAGAAGCAGGTCGAGCCGCGTCTAGGCCACTAGGATGGGGTGTCGAACTCGGCAGAGGAGCACAGCGTGAGCATGAAGGACGTCATCGCCCGCCTGAAGCAGGTGCCGCTGTTCTCCGACTGTTCCGCCCGAGAGCTGGACACCATCGCCCGGGTCGTGAAGGACGTCCGGCACAAAGCCGGCACCGTCATCGCCCGTGAGGGCGAACCCGGGATCGGCCTGTTCGTAATTGCCGGCGGCGAGGCCGAGGTCACGATCGGGGGCAGGAAGAAGTCCACGCTCGGCCCCGGTGAGTTCTTCGGCGAGATCGCTCTGCTGGACGGCGGCCCAAGGACCGCAACCGTGACCGCCGTGACCGACATCGACCTCCTCGGGCTCACCGAGTGGGTCTTCCGCGGCCTGATGCAGGAGCACCCGCAGATCGCCATCAAGACGCTCCAGGCCATGGCCACGCGGCTTCGCAACGCGACGAAGTACGCCACGGCCTGACCTCCGGTCGCATGGGCGACCCTCCCGAGGACGTCCTGGAGCTGGCTCGCCGGCGCGCCGATGCGAGGGCGGCCCGCGATTTCGAGGCGGCCGACGCGCTGCGCGCCCTGATCGAGGCGTCGGGGTGGAGCGTGCGCGACGATCCCGACGGCTCGTTCGCCCTCGAGCCGGCAGCGTTCGAACCGGCCCGGCGCATCCGCGCCGGCGACGTGGTCTCGGTTCTTCACGAGCCGGCCACCGCCGACGCGAGCATCCAGTGGGTCTGCGAGGGCTGGCCGGCGGACATCGACCGCGCCCTGGCGGCGTTTCGTGCCCACGCCGGCGAGCGGAGGTTGCAGTTCGTCGTCGCCGACGTCACCGGCGAGCCCGCCGGTCGGTGGGGCCCCGGCGTGGAGGTCGTTTCGCTCGAGGACGGCACCGGGTGGGCGGCGGCCCGCAACGCCGGCCTCAGACGGAGCCGGGGTCGGCTGATCCTGGCGATGGACGGCTCGATCGAACCGGCCGGGGATGTCGTCGGCCCGGTGCTGGAGGCACTCGAGGACGAAGCCCTCGGTGTGTGCGGTCCCTTCGGTGTGACGACGGCCGATCTGCATCAGTTCGAGCCCACCGACGGGCCGGCATGCGACGCGATCGAGGGCTACCTGATGGCGTTTCGACCCGACGTCCTGGAGCGCGCCGGCTTCTTCGACGAGCACTTTCGCTGGTACCGCACGGCCGACATCGAGTGGTCGTTCCGCGTGCGCGAGGCCGGCTACCAAACGCGTGTCGTCGAGGTGCCGGTGACGCGGCACGAGCACCGGATGTGGTTCGAGACGCCCCCCGCGGACCGGGCCCGGTGGTCGAAGCGGAACTTCTACCGGTTTCTCGATCGCTTTCGCGATCGATGGGATCTGGTGGGCTCGGGGCGTCCGGACTCGGGCTGACCGCCGGGGTCAGTCGACGGTTGGCATCGGCGGCGCCGGTGGCAACCGGATGCCGCGCACCCGGCGCGGGTCGGCGGGCCGTGCCGCCTCGGCCGCCGCCGCCGCCGCTTCGCGTTCCGGGTTCTGCTCGCGGCGGACGACCTCGTGATCCGGGATCGGCTTCGTGCCGTCCGCGTAGGCGCCGAGGTCGTCGCCGTCGATGGTCTCGACGACGAGCAGCAGGTTCGACAGTTCATCCAGCAGGGACCGCTTGCTCGACAGGATCTGCTCGGCTCGTTCGTGCGCCTCGTTGAGCAAGCGGGTGATCTCCGAGTCGATCAGCTCGGCCGTGTGGCCGGACACCTTGCCCTGGACTCCCGGATTCCACCAGGAGGAGGCGTCGTCGCGACCGAGGGACATCGGGCCGACCTTGTCGCTCATGCCGTACTCGGCAACCATCGCCCGAGAGATCTGTGTGGCCTTCTCGAGGTCGTTCTGGGCGCCGGTCGAGATCTCCCCGAACATCAGCTCCTCGGCGACGCGTCCGCCCATCGCGAACGCGAGCATGTCGCGGAGCTCGGGCTCGGTCGCAAGGAACCGGTCCTCGAGCGGCCGTGTCATCGTCAGACCCAGCGCGGCCGTGCCCCGCGGCACGATCGTCACGCGGTGCACCGGGTCGACGTTGTCGGAGAAGTGGGCGACGAGCGCGTGGCCCATCTCGTGCGCCGCGACCCGCACCTTCTCTTTCTCGTTCATGACGCGCGACTTCCGCTCGAGCCCGGCCGTCGCGCGGTCGATGGCCTCCTCGAGGTCGTGCATCGTGACGCTGTTCTTGTCGCCGCGCGCCGCGAGCAGGGCGGCCTCGTTCACGATGTTCTCCAGGTCGGCGCCCGTCGACCCCGGCGTCCGGGCCGCCAGCATGCGGAGGTCGACGCTCGGGTCGAGCGCGACCCCACGCGCGTGGACTCTCAGGATGTCCTCGCGGCCCAGCAGGTCCGGCCGGTCGACGACGACCTGACGGTCGAAGCGGCCCGGCCGAACGAGCGCCGGGTCGAGCACGTCCGGCCGGTTGGTCGCGGCCATGATGATCACGCCCTTCGACGCGTCGAATCCGTCCATCTCGACGAGGAGCTGGTTGAGCGTCTGCTCGCGCTCGTCGTGCGCGCCGAAGCCCGAACCCATGGCGCCGGAGCGGCCCTTACCGATCGTGTCGATCTCGTCGAGGAATACCAGGGCGGGCGCCTTCTCCTTCGCCTGCTGGAACAGCTCACGGACGCGGGCGGCGCCGAGCCCGACGAACATCTCGACGAACTCCGAGCCGCTCATGAAGAAGAACGGCACGTTGGCCTCGCCGGCCACGGCGCGCGCCAGCAGCGTCTTGCCGCACCCGGGCGGTCCCAGCAGGAGGACGCCCTTGGGGATGCGGCCACCGAGCCGCTGGTACTTCTTCGGGTTGCTGAGGAAATCGACGATCTCCCTCAGCTCGTCGCGGGCCTCGTCGACGCCGGCGACGTCGGCGAACGTGGTCTTCATCTCTTTGCGGTCGTAGATCTTGACCTTGTTGCGGCCGAGGTTGAGCGCACCGGTCGCGGCGCCGCCGGCTCGCCGGAAGAGGAACCAGTACGCGACGCCGAACAGCAGGATAAAGGGCAAGACGTTGACGAGCAGCCCCACGAGGACGCTCGGCTGCGAACCCTCGTAGTCGACGTGCGCCGCCGTAAGCTGCTCGGTGAGCGGCTGGGTGTCGTAGTTGGGGGGCAGCGTGGCCGTCACGTCGACCTGCCCGCCGTCCTTCTCGATCGTCCCGGAGATCGATGTCGCGCTGATCTTCACGGGCGTCCCGTCGACCACCTGGCCGGCGTTGACCGCCTGGATGAACCCGCCGAGCGAGATCGCCTCGGTGTTGGCGTTTCGCAGGAGGCTGCTCACCAGGAGCAGACCGACGAACAGCACGAGGATCGAGACCCAGGCCATCCGGGGGCGGGGGACGTTGGGAGTGCCGTCGGCGGAGCCTTTTCGCTGGCGATTGTTTTCGGGCATGTGACCTCAATCTTCCCATCGGCCTTGGGATGTGACAGTCCGCCTACACTGTCGGCCCCGAGACGGGCTGGCGGGATCGGCCACCTGGGGGACGCGTTCGGAGGACGATGGCACAGGCAGCGGCAACCGACGACGAGGCACTGCGAGAGCGCTTCGACCGTGAGGTTCTTCCCTTGCTGCCCAGCATGTACGGTGCGGCCCTTCGCCTCACGCGGAATCCGACCGACGCCGAGGATCTCGTCCAGGAGACCGTTCTTCGGGCCTTCCGCGGATTCTCGGGGTTCAAAGAGGGGACGAACCTCAAGGCCTGGCTCTACAGAATCCTCACAAACGGGTTCATCAACACCTACCGGAAGAAGCAGCGGGAGCCACAGATCGTCGACGGCCCCGACGACCTGGAGGAGTGGTATCTGTTCGACCGGATCGGGGCCCAGGGGGCCGAGGGCTCGGCCGAGGACGCGGTTCTCGATCGCATGCCCGACGAGGACGTGAAGCGTGCCCTGGAGTCGATCCCGGAGAACTTTCGGATCCCGGTGCTCCTGGCCGATGTGGAGGGATTCAGCTACAAAGAGATCGCCGACATCATGTCCACACCCATCGGAACGGTCATGAGCCGCCTCCATCGGGGAAGGAAGGCGCTTGAAAAGGCGTTGTGGGACACAGCGAAGGAGCGGGGCCTAGTGGACGGGGACCATGGCGATTCCTGATTGTGGACCGGAGTGTCAAGAGACCTTGCGTGAGGTCGAGCGCTTCCTCGACGGCGAGCTCGACGACGTGGTCCGGATCCGCATCGAGCATCACCTCTCCGACTGCAATCCGTGCATGAAGCGAACCGAGTTCCGCCGCTACGTGCGAGTCGTGGTCGCGTCCAAATGCGGGTCCGAAGAGCCGCCCGACGGTCTCAAGGATCGGATCCTCGAGTTGCTTCGCCAGCAGGAGCCCCGGGAGACCGGTTGACCCGCCCGCCGTCCCCGGTTCCGGATCTCGACTGGGACCCGAAACGCGCCCGCGCCTTTGCGAGCCGGATGACGGACATCTGGCAGGAGCTCCTCGAGCGGCTCCCCGACGAACCCGTCGCAAAGACCTGGACGGCCGCGCAGGTTCGCTCCGCCGTCGCGATTCCGGTTCCCGATGCCCCGATGTCCGACGACGAGTTGTTCGCGTATCTGCACGAGGTCGTGTTCGACTGGTCGGGGTTCCTGGGCCACCCGCGCTTCATGGCGTATGTGAGCGGTGCGGGGACCGTCCCCGGCGCCGCCGCCGATCTGCTGGCCGCCGGGATCAACATGAACGTCGGCGGCTGGATGCTGTCGCCGAGCGCGACCGAGATCGAGCTGCACCTGTGCCGCTGGTTCGCCCGTGACGTGTTCGGGCTGCCCGATGGCGCCGGCGGCGAGTTGACCTCGGGAGGGGCAATGGCGAACTTCGTCGCCCTGAAGGTTGCCCGCGACCGTCGCGCCGGGTGGGACGTTCGTCGCGACGGCGTCTCCGCCGGACCGCCGCTCGGCCTGTATCTGTCGACCGAGACCCACGTCGTCAGCGACCGCGCGGCGGACATGCTCGGGATCGGGATGACGGCGGTTCGGCATATCCCGGTCGACGGCTCCTACCGGATGCGGGTCGACGAGCTCCGAGCCTCCATCGCGGAGGACCGCGCGGTCGGGATCCACCCGTTCGCGGTGGTCGGCACGGCGGGGACGGTGGCGACCGGCGTGATCGATCCGTTGGGCGACATCGCCGACGTGTGCTCTGCCGAGGAGCTCTGGTTCCACGTTGACGCCGCCTACGGCGGCCCGGCGATGCTGGCCGACGACCTGCGGCCCGGCTTCGCGGGAATCGAACGAGCGGACTCGATCGCGTTCGATCCGCACAAGTGGCTGTACACCCCGCACGCGGGCGGTTGCGTGCTCGTCCGCGATGTCTCGCACCTTCGCGAGTCGTTCGACGTCTTTGCGACCTACACCGTGCAGGACAAGGACGCGACCGGCCACGGCCCCGATCTCAGCCGCTGGGGCCCCAGCTTCAGCCGCAGCTTCTGGGCACTCAAGGTGTGGGTCTCGCTGCTTGCGCATGGACGGAGCGCGTACGCGCGGCGGATCTCGCACGACGCCGAGCTCGCCAGGTATCTCGGCGACCGGGTGGGGGAGCGCGACGACTTCGAGCTGTGCGCTCCGGTCGGCCTTTCGATCTGCTGCTTCCGGTTCGTCCCGCCCGGGCTCGCCCACGGCGACGGACGGGAACCGTATCTGAACGATCTGAACCGCCGGCTCATGACCGAGATCCAGCTCGACGGGCGGGTCTTCTGCTCGAACGCGATCCTCGGGGACCGGTTCACCCTGCGTGTCTGCGTCGTCAACTTCCGGACGGAGGCCGACGACATGGACGCGGTGCTGGATGTCGCCGCCGAGCTCGGCGCGAAGCTCGACCACGAGCACCGTCCGTCTGTCCTGTGATGGCCGCGCCCTGATGGCCGCACGCTGATGGGAAAGGGGCTCGATCGCGCGGATCCGATCGAACGCAGGGCGCCCGAGGTCATCCGGCGCCTGTCGGCGGCGTACCCGGACGCACGCGTCGCGCTCGAGTTCTCGAACCCGCTCGAGATGCTCGTCGCCACGATCCTGTCGGCGCAGTGCACGGACGAACGCGTCAACCGCGTGACGAAGGAGCTGTTCGCCAAGTACCGGAGCCCGGCCGACTATCTCGCCGCTCCGGAGTCCGAGCTTGCCGCCGACATCAAATCGACCGGCTTCTTCAACCAGAAGACCCGCTCGATTCGCGGCGCGATGCAGCGGATCGTGGACGAGTACGGCGGAGCGGTGCCCGGGACGATGGAGGATCTCCTCACCCTGCCGGGGGTCGCCCGCAAGACGGCCAACATCGTTCTCGGCAACGGGTTCGGGGTCGTCGAGGGGATCGCCGTCGACACCCACGTCCGACGGCTGGCGAACCGCATCGGCTTCAGCGAGGAACACGACCCCGGCAAGATCGAGCGCGACCTCATGCGGCTCGTCCCCGAGGACCGATGGTTCGACTTCACCTACGTCCTCATCGATCACGGCCGGGCCGTCTGCGTTGCCCGAAATCCGAAGTGCTCAGTGTGCCCGATCGAGCCGCTGTGTCCGTCGAGCCGGGCATGAGCGACCGGGTTCTGCGCGACGACCGGCCGTTGCTCGTCGCCCACCGGGGGGCCTCCGCCGTCCTTGCCGAGAACACGATCCCCGCGTTCGAGGCGGCGATCGAGGCCGGCGCCGACGCCGTCGAGTTCGACGTCCGTATGACGGCCGACGGCGCCGCCGTCGTGATGCACGACCCCGACGTCGGCCGCACGACCGGTGGCTCCGGTCTGGTCCGCGATCTCACCCTCGCCGACATGCGGCGGCTTGGAGTCCCCACGCTCGAGGATGCGCTCGGGTGCTGCTCGGGCCGTGTGGCGGTCGACGTCGAGATCAAGAACCTGCCGGGCGAGCCGGATTTCCAGCCCGATCGGCAGGATGCGGTCGAAGCGACCGTCGGCGCGCTGGCGATCGTCGGGTTCTCCGGCGCCGTGATGATCTCGAGCTTCAACCCGCTGGCGATCGCGCACGCGCGAGCCATCGCTCCGGACGTCCCGACCGGGCTCTTGACCGGCACGGACGTCGACGCCCCGGCCGCGATGCAGTTCGCCGCCGCCGAGGGCCACCCGTGGGTCCTGCCGTTTCTCGGGCGGGTCCTCGATGCGCCGGAGCTTCCCGCGCAGGCTCACGCCGCCGGCCTCCGGCTGGGCGTGTGGCTCACCGACGATCCCAGGGTCGCCGTCCGTCTCTGGCGGGCCGGCGTCGACGCGGTCGCCACGAACGACCCGGCACCGCTTGCCAGAGCCAGGGCGGCGGCCTTCGGATGACGCGCTGCATTCGCCGGTTCGCTCGGCGGCGGCTGCCGCCCGAGCTGGAGGCGTCGTATGCCGGGTTCCAGGGGGTCCTGGCCGAGCTCGAGCCGGCGAAAGCGGCTCTGCCGGCCGCGATGCCCACCACCCGCATGCCAGGACGTCCGCTTCCGGACGTCCTGCTCGAATTCGAGACACGGCTCCATGCGGCGGCCGAGCGGATGCCCGGCTGGCGGACGCCCGAGCTCGAGGTCTCCTGGACGGCCTGCACGGCGGGGATCGACGAGGCGCTCGGCCGGGCCCGGCGCCTGCGCGAGGAGGCCCCCGACCTCGGCGGATTCGAAGGGCTGGTCTGGGCCGTCGGCGATCTGCTCGCCCCGCTCGAGCCGTTCGAGGCGGCCGCCGCGCGATTCGAGAAGCTCCGCCGCCGGGACGGGCTCACGAGCCCGAGCCGGCGCCCGCGATAGCCTGCGTCCCATGAGGGGGGTCCGGTAGTGGCCGGCGTCGAGACGCTGTCGGGGGAGTGTCTCGCCCTCACGGAACAGCTCCACCGGTGCGACGAGGCCGACTTCGGGCGGCCGACCCGGTTGCCGGCCTGGACCGTCAAGGACGTGGTCGCCCATCTGTCTCGCGGCATGGACCGCATCCGGTGGGCGCTCTCGCGGCTGGCGCCCGCGGCGGCGGACACCGACGCCGTGACGTACTGGCGCCGCTACGTTTCCGCGGTCGCGGCGCCCGCCGTCGCCGAGCGCGCAATCGCGATCGCGGCGGGCTTTCCCACGGGGGCGGCCCTCGTCGACGAGTTCGAGTCGACCTGGCGCGAGAGCACGCAGCTGGCCGTCGCCGCGGCGCCGGACCGGGTCGTCGGTACGTGGGGACCGACGCTGCGGCTCGACGATTACCTGGCCACGAGGCTGCTCGAGGTCTCGGTGCACGGGCTCGACCTTGCGGCGGCGCTCGACCGCCCGCCGTGGCTGACCCCCGGCGGAGCCCAGGTCACGCGGTGGATCCTGTCCGAGCTTCTGGGGACGGAGCCGCCGGCGACCCAGGCCATGGACGACATCGAGTTCATCGAGGTGGGAACCGGGCGCCGGCGGCCGACGCGCGCCGAGCGCCTCTCGCTCGGCCCCCTCGCGGATCGGTTCCCCCTGCTCGCGTGAGTGCTGCGGGTCTGGCCGCCGTCGAGCGGCGGGTGATCGCCTGCCGGGCGTGCCCCAGGCTGGTCGCCTGGCGCGAGCAGGTGGCGCGGGAACGAGCCCCCCGGTTCGCGGACCAGGAGTACTGGGGCCGTCCCGTGCCGGGCTTCGGCGATCCTCGTGCCCACATCCTCGTCGTCGGGCTCGCGCCCGCGGCGCACGGCGGGAATCGAACGGGCCGCGTGTTCACCGGCGACCGCTCGGGGGACTTCCTGTTCGCCGCGCTGTGGCGCGCCGGCCTTGCCAGCCAGCCGGACTCGGTGCGGCCCGGTGACGGGCTGCGACTCCGCGACGTCTTCATTTCTGCGGTGAATCGGTGCGCGCCGCCGGCAAACCGGCCGACCCCCGAGGAGCGCGACCGGTGCCTGCCGTTTCTCGCCGATGAGATCCGCGCGCTCGGACGGGTACGGGTGATCGTGGCGCTCGGGGCCCTCGCGTGGGACGGCGCGCTTCGGGCGATGGCCGACCTCGGGCATCCGGTCAGGCCGAAGCCCCGGTTTGCCCACGGCGCCGAGGCCGCGGTGGGACCCGTCGTCCTTCTGGGCACGTACCACCCGAGCCAGCAGAACACGTTCACCGGCAGGCTCACGGCCCCGATGTTCGACGCAGTCCTGGAACGGGCGGCGGCGATCGCAACGCCCTAGCTCGGCGGGGCTTCGCTCGGGGCCCGCGTATCCTGCTCGTCATGGGCGGGCACTACCGCATGTTCGGCGTGCACACCGAAGTCGAAAAGCGACCGATCCCCAAGGGAACGGTGCGCCGCGTCGTCGGCACCTTCCGGCCGTACAAGAGGCGGGTGACCTGGGTCGCCGTGATGATCGTGATCACGTCCGGGCTCGGGGTCGTCAACCCGTTGCTGATCAGGGCGGTGTTCGACCGGGCGCTCTTCGGTTCCGGGGGCGACTGCGCCGGCGCGTCCTGCCCCAACCTGCCACTGCTGTACGTCTACGTCGCGTTCATGATCGGGATTCCGATCGTCACGAGCGTGATCGGGATCGGCCAGACGTATCTCGCCAACCTCGTCGGCCTCCGCGTGATGCAGGACATGCGAAACGCCCTCTACAAGCATCTCCAGGCGATGCCGCTGCGCTTCTTCACGACCACGCGGACGGGCGAGATCCAGTCGCGGCTCAGCAACGACGTGGGCGGGGTCCAGTCGGTCGTCACCGACACGGCGTCGAGCATCCTGTCCAACACGGTCACGATCGCAAGCCGGCTGATCGCGATGCTGATCCTGTCGGTCCCACTCACGATCCTGTCGCTGTTCATGTTGCCGCTGTTCATGTGGCTCACCGTGAAGGTGGGCCGGGCGCGCCGTGAGGTCTCCACGAGCACCCAGCGCACGCTCGCCGACCTGACCGCGATCACGGAGGAGACGCTGTCGGTATCGGGGATCCTGCTGTCGAAGTCGTTCGGGCGGCAGACCCACGAGATCGGCCGGTTCCGCGAGGAGAACGAGCGCCTCACGGGCCTGCAGATCCGCCAGACGATGATCGGCCGCTCGTTCTTCGCCGTCGTCGGGACGTTCTTCTCGATCACCCCGGCGCTCGTGTACCTCGTGGCCGGCTTGGTCCTGTCCGGCGGTGGGACGCACATCACGTCGGGCACCCTCGTGGCGTTCACCACCCTGCAGGCGGCTCTGTTCTTCCCGATCGGTTCGATGCTGCAGGTCTCGACCGACGTGCAGTCCTCCCTCGCGCTGTTCGACCGGATCTTCGAGTACCTCGATCTCGAGCGCGAGATCCGCGACGCACCCGACGCCGTCCGTCTCGACCCGAGCTCGGTCGGCGGGGCGGTGCGGCTCGACCACGTCAGGTTCCGGTACGAGACGAACCCGCAGGACGGGGTCGCGCCGGTCCCTTCGGACGGCGAAGCCGAGGTCCAGGCGCGCGAGTGGACGCTCGACGACGTGTCGCTCGACATCGAGCCAGGGCACCTCGCGGCGCTCGTGGGGCCTTCCGGTGCGGGCAAGACCACGATCACGTATCTGGTGCCGCGCCTGTACGACGTGCAGGAGGGTTCGGTCACGATCGACAACCTGGACGTGCGCCGGATCGCCCTCGAGAGCCTCGGCGACGTCATCGGCGTCGTGACGCAGGAGACCTATCTGTTCCACACGACGATCCGCAGAAATCTCCTATACGGCAAGCCCGATGCGAGCCAGGAGGAGCTGGAGGCGGCGGCCCGGGCGGCCAATATCCACGACCGGATCGCCGAGCTTCCCGAGGCCTACGACACGATCGTCGGCGAGCGCGGCTACAAGCTCTCGGGCGGGGAGAAACAGCGGCTCGCGATCGCGCGCGTGATCCTCAAGGATCCGCGGATCCTCATCCTGGACGAAGCCACGTCCTCGCTCGACACGACCTCCGAGCGGCTCGTCCAAGCCGCGCTCGTGCCGCTCATGCAGGGGCGCACGACGATCGCCATCGCGCACCGGTTGAGCACGATCCTGGCCGCCGACGTGATCTTCGTCATCGACCGGGGCCGCGTCGTCGAACGCGGGAACCACGACGAGCTGCTCGCCAAGGGCGGACTGTACGCGCGCCTGTACGAGCAGCAGTTCCGGAGCGGCCTCGTCGAGGCCGAATTCGAAGACGGCGTCCTTCTTGCGAGCGGCGAGGTCGTGCGGCCGGCGGGCGAGCCCGGGGCCTGAGGCCGAGATCAGGCCGAGAGATCAGGCCGAGAGATCAGGCCAGGCGCTTCGAGTACGAGAGCAGGACGAAGCCGTCCGGGAAGACCCGGTCGGGGCCGCGGCGATATCCGAGTGCCTCGTACATCTGCTGGGCCGCGCCCATCCGATGCGTGGTGTTCAGGGACAGCTTCGTTCGTCCCGCCGCAACGGCGCGCTCCTCGCACGCCGCCATCAGCGCCCGAGCGATGCCACGCCGCCGGGCCGCCGTGGCGACTCCAAGCATCCGGATGTGTGCCTCGCCCAGCTCGAGCGGCGGGTCGTCGCCGGGCTCGACCCGCCCGTCGAGCTCGAGCGTGGCGCTCCCGACGATCGAGGCTCCGTCGATTGCGACGAGCACCGTGGTCCGGTCCGCTCGCCCGCCGACGTCTGCGATGTGAAGGAGATACTCCTGCCATTGGGCGTCGCCCGTCTCGGGCACGAACTCCCGGTAGGCATCCGCTGTGACGGCGCCGGCTTCGGCGTGCTCGTCCGCCCTTGCCTCTCGGATCTCGATCACGGCGATCGTTCAGCCGACGACGCTGACGCCGAGCGCGAGGCCGATGAGGTAGGTGCCGAGCGCCGCCGCCCCGCCGATCAGCAGCATCCGGGCTCCCGAACGCAGGGCCGATCGTCCGGTGATCCGTGACGTCAGCACACCGACCGACGCGAGCGCGACTCCGGCGAGGACCGACGACCAGGCGATGCCGACGCCGCCACCGACGAACAGGAACGGGATCAGCGGGACCGTCGCGCCGACCGCGAAGGTGAGGAACGAGCTGACCGCCGCGCCGATGGGGGACCCGAGGCCCTCATGCGGATCGATGCCCAGCTCTTCACGCGCGTGGGCGTCCAGCGCGGTCGCGGGGTCGCCCATGAGCACGGTTGCGACCTGGCGGGCGAGCTCCGCCGGGATGCCCTTGGCGCGGTAGATGTCCGCGAGCTCCTCGGTCTCACCTTCCGGATCGCCGGCCAGCTCGTGCGCCTCCAGATGCAGCATGCGCTCGAGGACCTCGCGCTGAACGCGCATCGAGACGTATTCACCGGCGCCCATCGAGCCCGCGCCGGCGATCAGCCCGGAGATGCCCGCGAGCACGATCACCCCCTTGGACTGCGAGGCGCCGGCAAAGCCCATCAGCAACGCCGTGTTCGACACGAGCCCGTCGTTCACCCCGAAGATCGCCGCCCGGAGGGTGCCGCTCTTTCCGCCCCTGACCGTCTGCTCCTGCTCGTCCGGACCGTCGTGCGGCAGCACGCCCCGGCGCGCGCGTCGCGCCAGAAGCCGCCGAATCCCGGTCAGCTCGGGAAGCTGCGCTTTGGTTTGCCGGTCTTCGGGCGTGAGGGTCACGGCCTCCGAGGATAATGGCCCCATGGCGACGACGGACGTCGGCAGGTTGCTTCTGGAGGCCCATCGTTCGATCGCCGGCGAGCTTGCGGCGGAGCTCGACGAGCGCGGATTCTCCGATGTCCGGCCCGGTCACGCGGCGGTCTTTCTCAGTGTCGACCGCCGAAGTGGCACCCGGTTGACGGAGCTCGCGCGCCGGGGGCGCATGACGAAGCAGGGCATGATGCTCGCCGTCGACGACCTGGAGGCGCGCGGCTACGTACGGCGCGTCCCGGACCCGGAGGACGGCCGGGCGAAGGTCGTCCGTCTCACCGCTCGGGGGCGCCGGTGCGCGGCCGAGTGCCGCCGGGCGATCCAGGCGATCGAAGCCCGGACGCGCCGCGCGATCGGCGATCGCCGGTTCGAGGCGTTTCGCGAGACCCTCGAGGACCTCGTGGCCGAGGCAGAGGACGAGGACGCGTCGGAGCTCTGATCGGCGGTCGTACCATTGACCGCATGAGCCGGCCGGAGGCGCGCGGAAAGACCGGCACCCCCAGCAAGACTCGTCTCAAGCCGGCGCGGCCGCGCGATCGGCTCGGCCGGCCGCTGGCGTGGGAGGCGACCAACGAGCTCGAGCTCGAGGACTACGACTCGAAACCGCTCGAGGAGAACCACGAATTGGGAAGGGCGGCCACGCGCGCCGGCAGGTACTTCCCGGCACACGAAGCCTGGGAGACGGCCTGGAAGCAGGCCCGTGGTACCGGAGACGAAGAGTTCTTCAAAGGGCTGTCTCAGATGGGCGCGGGGTATGTGCATCTGTTGCGTGGCAACGCTCATGGCGCAATCACGCTGCTCCGGCGGGCGGCGAGCCGCATCACTCGCTACCCCGATCCGCACCACGAGATCGCCACGGCCGCGCTGACCTCCCGGCTGGAGTCCGACGCCGAACGGGTCGCGAGCGGGGACCTCGTCCCGGGCGAGACGGCGACGTTCGAGCCCCCGGACGTGTAGCCTTCCCTCGAATGGCATCGCTGACCACCCGTGAAATCGAATGGAAAGGCAGGACCGGTCCCTTCGGGATCCTGCTTGGACCGGGCGTGTTCAGCCCCACCGCCACCAGCCGGACGATGGCCGACGCCATCGAACTGGACCCCAGCGACACGGTCATCGATGTCGGCTGCGGCAGCGGCGTCCTTTCGTTCGTCGCCGCGAGACTGGGTGCCAAGCAAGTCATCGGTTGCGATCTCTCCGGGCCCGCGGTCGAAGCGGCCAGGGAGAATGCCAAGCGGCTCGGGCTCCAGGACGTCTGTGAGTTTCGCCAGGGCGACCTGCTCGAGCCGGTGCGGGACGTCCGCGCCAGCGTCTTGATCGGCGACGTCTCGGGCATTCCCGACGAGATCGCGCGCGTCTCGGGTTGGTTCGACGACGTGCCGGCCGGTGGACCGACCGGGGCGGAGCTGCCGAGAAAGATGCTTGCTTCGATCGGTGACACGCTCGCACCTGGTGGGCGGCTCTATCTTCCGACCGGGTCGATCCAGGACGAGGGGGCCATCCTCGAGGCCGCTCGCTCCGTGTTCGGCGCCGCCAACATCCAGCAGATGCTCGAGCGCGAGTTCCCGCTTCCCGACCTCGTGGCGAAGTCCAAGGCGGTCGCGCGGATGATGAAGGAAGGCCTGCTCAATCTTCATCGTCGCGGCAGCCGGCTGCTGTGGAGCCTCCGTATCTGGAGATGCGTCCGCGACTAGCCGCGCATGCGCGGGCTCAGGCCCGCGAATCGTCCGGCCGAACCTCGGCCACCGCGTCCACCTCGTAGCCCGCCGAGCGCAGATGCTCGCCGCCTCCGCGGTCGATGGCGAGAATGATCCGTTCGATCGTGGCGCCCGAAGCCTGCAGGATCTCGGCCGCCGCCCGCACCTGATGTCCGGTCGTGCTCACGTCCTCGAGCAGGGCGACGCGGGCCCCGGCCTGAAGCGTTCCCTCGATCTGCTGCCGCGTCCCGTAGGCCTTCGGCTCCTTGCGCACGACGACCACCGGGAGCCCGGTGTGCAGCGATACGGCGGCCACGAGCAGCATCGCGGCTCCCTCCGGCGCCGCCAGCATGGTGATCCCGTCCGGCAGCCGGTCGCCGACCGCGGCCGCGATCTCGCGCAGCAGATCGGGACGCGTGAGGAACAGGAACTTGTCGAGGTAGACGCCGGAGCGGGCGCCGCTCGACAGTTCGAAGTCTCCGTGAAGCTCGGAGACCTCGAGCATCCGCCGGACCAGGTCGTCGCCCACCGGCGCCGAGCATAATGGCGCCGATGGGCTGGTACGCCGCCGTTGGCCGACCCGTGCTCGCGGCGTTGCCCGCCGAGACGGCCCACCGCGTCGCTCTGGTTCTGCTCGGGCTCCCCCTGCCGTGGGGCCGGATCGGTGGCGCGCTGGACGACCCCGTGCTCCGGACCGAGCTTGCCGGCATCCCCATCGACAATCCGGTCGGCCTCGCGGCGGGCTTCGACAAGGGGATGGAGCGGCTGGATCCGCTGGGCGCGCTCGGCTTCGGCTTCGTGACCGGCGGGACGGTCACGCGCGCGAAGCGTCCCGGCAACCCCGCGCCCCGCATCGTCCGCGACCGCCCGAACCGCGCGCTCGTGAATTCGATGGGGCTGCCCAACCCGGGAGCGGAGGCCGCCGCCGTCCGGCTGGCCCGGGGGCGGAGAACGGCGCCGCGGATCGCGAGCGTCGCCGACGAGGATCTGGCGGAGGCGGCCGAGACCGTCTCGCTGCTCGACCCGCTGGTCGACGGGTTCGAGCTCAACGCCAGCTCGCCGAACGCCGGCTGGGCTCACCGGGCGGCGCACGTCGAGGCTCTGCTCAACGAGCTCCGCGGGCGGACGGTGAAACCGATCTTCCTCAAGCTGCCTCCGTTCGAGCGCGGCGCCGAGGAAGAACCGGTGCTCGCCATGGCGGTGGCGGCCGGCGCGGCCGGCGCATCGGGGTTGATCTGCTCGAACACGCGGCCGGTGCAGGAGCGCCGGCTCGCGAGCGGCCGCGGTGGTCTTTCAGGCCCGCCGCTCTTTACCCGGACGCCGCAGATCGTTCGCGCGGTTCGCCGGGCGACCGGCGCCGCTCTCCCGATCGTTGCCTGTGGTGGCATCGGCTCCACGGACGAAGTCGTGGCGTGCCTGGCGGCGGGGGCGTCCGCGGTCCAGATCTACACCGCCTTCGTCTACCGGGGCCCGGGGATCGTCGGCGAGCTGACCCGGGGACTGGCAGCCATGCTGCACGCCGAGGGCCGCACCCTGCAGGAGCTCGTCGGCTCGGCCATCCCGGATTGAGGCGCGGTCTTGCCGCGCCCGGGTCGGCCCGCCAAGATGACCCGATTCCACAAACCGAACAGGGGGGAGAGGGTGTCCGACGCCGCCCAGGCGCCAGAATCGAGCACCGAGGCCGTCCGGTTCGACGGCGTCGTGAAGCGGTTCGGCGATGTCGTCGCCGTCGCAGGGGTCGACCTCGAGATCCGCGAAGGTGAGTTCTTCTCGATGCTCGGCCCCTCGGGCTCCGGCAAGACGACGTGCCTGCGGATGATCGCGGGCTTCGAGCAGCCGTCGGAAGGACGGATCCTGCTCGGCGGCCGGGACGTCTCGCGGCTCGCCCCATACGAGCGCGACGTCAACACGGTGTTCCAGGACTACGCACTCTTCCCGCACATGACGGTCGAGCAGAACGTCGCATACGGGCTCATGGTCAAGAAGGTGGCACGGACCCAGCGGACCGAGCGGGTCGCCCGGGCGCTGGAGATGGTGCGACTCGAAGGGCTCGGGGACCGCAAGCCCAGTCAGCTCTCGGGCGGCCAGCGGCAGCGCGTCGCGCTCGCCCGCGCGCTCGTGATGCGGCCCAAGGTGCTGCTCCTGGACGAGCCGCTCGGAGCCCTCGACCTCAAGCTGCGCCAGGCGATGCAGATCGAGCTCAAAGAGATCCAGCAGGACGTGGGGCTGACGTTCGTCTACGTGACCCACGACCAGGAGGAAGCGCTCACGATGAGCGACCGCATCGCCGTGTTCAGCCACGGCCGCATCGAGCAGGTCGGATCGCCGGCGGACGTCTACGAGCGTCCGGCGACCGGCTTCGTGGCCGGGTTCGTCGGGGTCTCCAACGTGCTCGACGGCGAGGCGGCCCGCGCCGTGACCGGCGCGGACGGCGCGTTCACGATCCGCCCGGAGAAGATCGCAATGGGCGAGCCGGAGGGCCCCGTCGCGGGCGACGAGTGGACGACGACCGGCCGCGTGCGTGAGGTCGTATATCTGGGTGCGATCACGCGATACGTGGTCGAGCTGGACGGGGGCGGCGAGCTGGTCGTGATGCGCCAGAATCTCGACACCTCCTCGATGGAGGCACTGCAGGTACGGGGAAGAGCCGTTCGGCTCGTTTGGAAACGGAGCAACAACCGTCGGGTGGCAGAGGCGGCCGGGGCGGACGAAGGTGCGATGGACCAGGAGGAGGGGGCTCGATGATCAGGTGGGCGAGGGCGGTTGCGGCAGTCGGCGCGGTGGCGCTGGCTGCGGCCGCGTGCAGCAACTCGAACGGTGGGGGGAGCGGGGACAACACCAAGATCGTTCCCGCCAAGACCTACAGCTCGATCGGCCAAACGGAAGGCGCGTTGTCGCTGATCGCGTGGAACGGCTACACGGAGGACGGATCGAACGATCCCGCCTATGACTGGGTGACGCCGTTCGAGACGGACACCGGCTGTCAGGTGAACGTTCACTACGCGGATACGTCCGACGAGATGGTGACGTTGATGCGGCAGAGCGGCGGAAGCGCCTACGACGGTGTGTCGGCATCCGGAGACGCCACCAACCGGCTCATCGCCGGCCACGACGTCGGTGCGATCGACCCGGCGCTCTTCCCGGCCCTTTCCGACGTCATCGCGCCGCTCAATCCGCAGACCGGCACGAACATCGGCCACTACGCGGTCGACGGCAACATCTACGGCGTGCCGTACATGTACGGCCCCAACTTCCTCATGTACAACACCGACGTCGTGAAGCCGGCGCCGTCGAGCTGGGACATCACGTTCGAACCCACGCTGGACGGCAGCCCCAATCCGTACGCCGGGAAGCTGACGGCCTACGACTCCGCGATCTACATCGCCGACGCGGCGCTGTACCTGAAGGCGCACAACCCCGATCTGGGAATCACCGACCCCTACGAGCTCACGTCCGACCAGCTCGACGCCGCGGTGACGCTCCTCGAGGCACAAGCGCCGTTGATCACCAAGTACTGGGCGCTGTACACGCGACGAGATCGACGGCTTCACGGACAACTCGATGGTGGCCGGGACGGCGTGGCCGGTGAACATGACCTATGCGAAGGCCGACGTGTCCGTCGCCGCCGTGATCCCGTCGGAGGGCGTCACGGGCTGGGCCGACACGTGGATGATCTCGGCCAACGCGCCGCACCCCAACTGCATGCTCAAGTGGATGGCGTGGACGCTGACTCCGGACGTACAGGCCGAGGTCGGCATCTGGTACGGCGCCGCGGGGAGCAACACGAAGTCCTGCGAGGCCATCGCAAAGAGCCTCGGCAACGGCGGAGAGGACCTCGTCAACACGGTCGAGTACTCGTTCTGCGGCAACGTGGACTTCCTGAACTCGCTTGCGCTGTGGAAGACACCGCAGGCCAACTGCGGCGACGACCGCGGAGCGACCTGCACCGACTACAGCGTGTGGCAGCAGAAGTGGACAGAGATTCGAGGCGCCTGAGCGGCGTCGGCCCCGGGGGCGTGTTCGCCCCCGGGGCCGGGCCGCACGCTGCGGGACCGCCGGGGCGTCGTCCATGACGTCCGAGCGCTCGACCGCCGGGCTGGTTCACCGGGCGTCCACGTTCCTGCACCGCCACCGTGGCCTGCGGCTCGGGGTTCTCCTGGGCGGGCCGCTGGCCTGGTTCGTCGGGATCTACCTGGGGTCCCTGGTCCTGCTGCTGCTCTCGGCGTTCTGGCACGTCGACGTCTTCACGAGCGAGACGGTGCGGACCTGGGACCTCGGGAACTTCCGGATCCTTCTGCGCGATCCCGTCTACCGCACGATCGCGTCCAGGACCCTCCGCCTGTCCGTCGCCGTCACCGTCACCGACATCGTCCTGGCGTTCCCGCTGGCCTACTACGCGGCACGGCTCGCGACACCGCGCATGCGGAACGCGCTGCTCGTCGCCGTCATCGTTCCGCTCTGGGCGAACTATCTCGTGCGGGTCTTCGCCTGGAAGCTGATCCTTTCTCCGGGGGGATTCCTCAACTGGCTGGTCGAGGCGGTCAGCCCCGCCTCGTTGACGCTCGCCAACTCGGACTGGGCCATCTGGTTGACGTTCAGCTACCTCTGGCTGCCCTTCACGCTGCTCCCGATCTACGGAGCGCTCGAGCGGGTGCCCGGCTCGTTCCTGGAAGCGTCCTCGGACCTCGGCGCGAAGGGGCTGACCACGTTCCGGCGCGTCGTGCTCCCGCTGGTCGTCCCGGGTGTGGTCGCCGGATCCATCTTCTCGTTCTCGCTCACACTGGGCGACTACATCGTGCCGAGTCTGTCGGGCAACACGAAGTTCATCGGCAACGTCATCTTCGACAACGTGGGGGTCGCGAACAACAGTCCGTTCGCCGCGGCGTTCGCGCTGGTCCCGATCGCCATCATGGCCGTATACCTGCTCCTGGCGAAGCGCGCGGGCGCGTTCGAGGCGCTCTGAGATGGAGTCCAAGGCGGCGCGATCGCTGATCCGAGCGGGGTCGGTCGTGACGCTTGCGTTCCTGTATCTGCCGCTCGTGATCGCGGTGCTCTATGCCTTCAACGACAGTGTCGGGCAGAAATGGCCGATCGAGCGGTTCACCCTGAGGTACTTCAGCCTCGCCTGGCACAACACGGAACTGCGTTCCGCGCTGACGAACTCCCTGATCGTTGCGTCGGTCGCGACCGTGCTTGCGTTGTTCCTCGGCAGCGCGGCCGCCTTTGCCGTCCACCGCCACCAATTCTTCGGCCGCAACGCCGTGTCGCTGCTGCTGGTGCTGCCGATCTCGCTGCCGGGCATCGCGACGGCGATCGCCCTGAACTCGACGTTCACCAACTTCGGCGTCTCACTCGGATTGCTGACGATCATGATCGGGCACTCCACGTTCTGCATCGTGGTGGTCTTCAACAACGTAATCGCGAGGCTGCGGCGCACACCGACCTCGCTCGTCGAGGCCTCGATGGATCTCGGCGCCGACGGCTGGCAGACCTTCCGCCATGTGACGTTCCCGGCGGTCCGCTCGGCGTTCCTCGCCGGGGGGCTCCTTGCGTTCGCACTGTCGTTCGACGAGATCATCGTGACCAACTTCTTGGCGGGCTCCGAGCTGACGATCCCGAAGTTCATCTACAACAACCTCAGGCAGCCGAGGAACCGGCCCATCGTCAACGTGGTCGCGGTGGGCGCCATGGTCGTCATGCTCGTCCCGGTGATGATCGCGCAGCGACTGGCGGGCTCCGCGGAGACCGCGGGGCGTCCGGCTCGGGGCATCCCCGCCGGCGGCGAGTGACCTAGAGGTACGGTCCGCTTCGCTGCTGAGCGTCCGGCGACGGATTCTGCGCGAGGAGACCCCGGCGCCGAAGCTCTTCGAACTGGGCCCGGGCGGCGGCCTGCTGGGTGAACATCGCGGCTTGGATGCCGTGGAAGAGTCCTTCGAGCCAGCCGACGAGCTGGGCCTGCGCCACCCGGATCTCGGCGTCGGACGGAACCCCCTCGAGCGGCGGCGCCAGGTCGGCCAGCTCTTGCTGGAGATCGTCGGAAATGACGTCGCCGAGCTCGCCGATCGATCGCTGATAGATGTCGGCAAGACGCTTGCGACCGGGCTCATCCAGGGTGGCCTGCCGCGTCTCCTCCAGCAGCTCGCGGACCATGGAGGCGATCCGAAGCAGCTTGCCCGGCTCGGTGACCGCCCCCGCGACGGGGTCGGCGGCGGCCTCGCCCGGCTCGGCCGGGACGGCCTGTACGACCTCCGCGGCCGGCTCCGGTGGCCCGTTCGGCCGCTCGTCGCTCATGCCGTCCACGCTAGCGCAGCGGCGGGGACGACCGGCACCCGGCCGGGCAAGGGCGCTCACGAGCCCAGTCGCCGAAGGAGCAGCGCCTCGGCCACGACCGTGCGCTCCAGGTCAAGGAGATCGACGCTCTCGTCGATCGAGTGAGCGTTGGACCGGTCGTCGCCCGCGCCGATGATCACGATCTCGATCCCCGGGAACGTCTCGGCGAGCATCGGCACGAGCGGGATCGACCCGCCGGAGCCGACTTCGAGGACATCGGTCACGCCGAACGCCTCGGCCATCGCCGATCTCGTCGCCAGGTGCGCGCGGGACGTGGTGTCGGCGAGATAGCCCGCACCGCCGTCCCCGGTGCGGACGGCCACCCGCACGCCCCACGGGGCGTTGCGAACGAGATGGTCCCGCACGTTGGCCGCGGCCAGGTCGGGATCGTCGTCCGGCGCAAGCCGCACGCTGATCCTCGCGCGCGCGGACGGGACGATCTGGTTGGAGGATTCGCGGACAGACGGGGCGTCGATCCCGACGACGTCGATCGCCGGGGCCGACAGCAGGCGGTCGGCGAGCGGGCCGGAGCCGATCAGCCGGACGTCCTCGAACATGCCGGAGTCGCGACGAAGGTCCTCCTCCAGGACCGGCTCTCCCTGCCAGGCGAAGCGCCGGAGCCCCTCGACCGCCACGTTCCCCTCGTCGTCGTGAAGGGTCGCGATGATCCGTGCGAGCGAGGTGATCGCGTCGGGAACCGCGCCGCCGAACGTCCCGCTGTGCTGGGCGATCGGCATCACCGCGACGTCGACGAAGCAATCGACGCCTCCCCGGATGCTCGTTCCGATGGTCGGCGCGCCGGTCCGCTCGTTCCCACCGTCACCCACGATCGCGACATCGGCGCGCAACAGATCGGCGTTGCCGCCGACAAGATCGGACAGGTGCGCCGTCGAGCACTCCTCTTCGCCTTCGATCAGGATCTTGATCGTCACGGGCGGCTTTGACCCGAGCGCCCGCAGGGCGGCCGCGTGGACGGCGATGCCGGCCTTGTTGTCGTCGGCCCCCCGGCCGAACAGACGGCCATCGCGGATCTCGGGTTCGAAGGGCGGGCTCGTCCAGTCGTCCGTGGGGCCCGCCGGTTGGACGTCGTGATGGGCATAGAGCAGGACGGTCGGGGCGCCGGCCGGACCGTCGAGCCGGTCCGTCTATTTGGCCGACACGGCGGGGTGACCACCTGGTTCGAGCAGCCGTGTCTCGGCGCCCGCCGAGGCCAGCAGCTCCCGGGTCAGCTCGGCGCTCGCCCTGACGTTGGCCGGGTCGTAGCCGGGATAGCCGACCGAGGGGATCCGGACGAGCCGCGACAGCTCGTCGATCGTCCGGTCGATGTCGTCGTGGATGCGGGCTCGCAGGTCCTCGCTCATGCGCACGGCGCAGGGTACCGGTCGAACGGGTGGCCCGGATCTACGGCGAGAGGCGGTCGATCCGCCAGCCGTCCGCGTCCCGCGCGTAGCGGAACCGGTCGTGCAGGCGTCCCTGCCGGCCCTGCCAGAACTCCATCCGCTCCGGGATGATCCGGAACCCGCCCCAAAACGGTGGCCGGGGGACGGGCGAGCCCTCGAATCTTGCCTCGACCTCAGCGATCGCCGCGTCCAGGACATCGCGTTCGGCCAGGGTCTGCGACTGGCGCGACGCCCACGCACCCACCTGCGCCTCGCGCGGTCTGGTCGCGAAGTACGCGTCGCTTTCTTCGTCCCCGACCAGCTCGACCGCTCCGTCGGCGCTCATCTGACGGTCGAGCTCGCGCCAGTACAGGACGATCGCCGCGTGCGGGTTCTCGGCGAGCTGCCGGCCCTTGCGGCTCTCGCGGTTCGAGTAGAACACCAAGCCGCGCTCGTCGAGGCCGCGCAGGAGCACGTGCCGCACCGACGGGACGCCGCCGGCATCGGCGGTGGCGAGCGCCATCGCGTTGGGAAGCGCCACCCCTTCCGTCTCCGCATCCGCGAGCCATGCGAGGAATTGCCGGATCGGATCGGGGTCCAGGTCGGACCGGCGGAGCGGCCGGTCGACGTGGAACCCCGACGGCGCCTGCATGTCCCGCGGATCCGTCACGCGGCTCATCGTAGTGGCGCTGATTCTCGACGGCTTAGGAATGTGCTGCGACGGTTCGGGCCCTCGCCGAACGGGCCGGCCTCGACCGCGGGTGCCCCCGGCAGGACTCGAACCTGCGCACCCGGCTCCGGAGGCCGGTGCTCTATCCTCTGAGCTACGGGGGCGTAGCGAGCGAGTCTAGCAACCGCCGTTCGCGCGGCCGGAGCCGGGAACGGTACGGGTATCCTCACCTCTCATGGACCCTGCCGCCGGGCCTCACGTTCTCATCGTCGACGACGATCTGGTGATCCTGCGGTTGCTCGAGGTGAATTTCCGTCTCGAAGGGTTTGCGGTGACCTCCGTCGCGCGTGGTGACGAGGCGATCGACTCGATGGATCGCGAGCCACCCGACGCCCTCGTCGCCGACGTGACGATGCCGGGTCTCGACGGGTACGAGCTTTGCGAGCGTCTCCGCGCCGACTCGAGGTTCGTCACCCTGCCGATCGTGCTGCTGACCGCACGCTCGCAGGAGGAGGACCGCAGCCGAGGCCGCACGCTCGGTGTCTCGGCGTACATGACGAAGCCGTTCGATCCCGCCGAGCTGGTCTCGCTCGTGCGGACGCTCGTCCCGGACCCGCGCTGATGCAGGAGCGGCTTGCCGCGCTCTTGCGGGAAGGCCTGGCGGCCGCCGCTCCGGCGCTTGGCGTGGACGGCGACCTGCCCGAGCCCGAGATCTTGCGCCCGAAGCAGCGCGAGCACGGCGATTTCTCCACCAACGTCGCCCTGGCGCTCGCCACCCGCGCGGGGCGGCCGCCTCGCGAGGTCGCTGCCGCCATCGCCGACGCCCTTCCGCCATCGCCGTTCGTCGAGCGGGTCGAGATCGCCGGTCCGGGCTTCCTCAATTTGTTCGTCACCGACTCGTGGCTGCACGACGCGCTGCGCGAGATCGTGGATCGGGGACCGGCGTTCGGCCGGGCTCAGCCGACCGGCCGGCGGGTGCAGGTCGAATTCGTGAGCGCAAACCCCACCGGGCCGCTGACGATCGGCCACGCGCGCAACGCGGCCATCGGCGACGCGCTCGCCCGGCTGCTCGAGTTCCGCGGGTGGGCGGTCGAGCGCGAGTACTACTACAACGACGCCGGCGGCCAGATGGACCGCTTCGGGGAGTCGGTTGAGGCGTGGTACCTCAAGCACTGTGGGGTCGACGCCGAGGTTCCCGAGGACGGCTACCACGGGTCGTACATCAGCGAGCTCGCGCTGCGGTTCAAGGAAGAAGTCGGTCCGCTCTACGTGGATTGGCCTCACGACAAGCGACTGCCGCTCATCCGGCAGGCCGCCGCCGAGACCGTCCTTTTGTGGATCGACAAGAGCCTTCACGACTTCGGCGTCGAGTTCGACCTCTTCAGATCCGAGTCCAACGACCTTGCCGCGACCCATCTGATCGAGCAGACGATTGCGCGTCTGCAGGCCGCCGGATTCCTCTATTCGGCCGAGGGTGCCACCTGGTTCCGCTCGACGGACTTCGGAGACGACAAGGACCGGGTCCTCGTCCGTTCCAACGGGGTGCCGACGTACTTCGCCGCCGACTGCGCCTACGTCGTGGACAAGTTCAACCGCGGCTTCGACCACCTGATCTATGTCTGGGGGGCAGACCATCACGGCGACGTCGTCCGGGTGAAAGGTGCGGCGCAGGCTCTCGGGTTCGATGCGGCGGCCGTCGAGATCCTCATCTATCAGTGGGTGAGCTTCATGCGCGAGGGCAAACCGGTGCCCATGAGCAAGCGCGCGGGGACCTTCGTGACGCTCGACGAGCTGATCCAGGAGGTCGGCACGGATGCGGCGCGCTACCACCTGCTGATGTTCTCGATCGACGCGGCCGTCAACTTCGACATCGAGACCGTCAAGCAGCAGACGATGGAGAATCCCGTCTACTACGTGCAGTACGGGCACGCGCGCATCGCGGCGATCCTGAGAAAGGCGGAGCGCGAGGGCGTCGTCCTCGGCCCGCTGCCGGATGCCGACCTGTCGCTGCTCTCGAGCGAGGAGGAGGTCGACCTCCTTCGCGCGCTGGCCGAGGTCCCGGGCGTGATCGAGGCGGCGGCGGACCTGCGCGCTCCCCACCGGCTGACGCACGCCGCCCAGGATCTGGCGGCAAAGTTCCACCGGTTCTATACGGAGCGGCGAGTCGTCTCGGACGATCCGGCGCTCACGCAGGCCCGCCTGTGGCTCTGCTTCGCGACGAAGCAGGTGCTCGCGATCCTGCTCGGGCTTCTGGGCGTCTCGGCGCCCGAGTCGATGGAGCGATCCGCCGACTGAGGGCCGGCCGGGACCACGAGCCGCCATACTGACGGCGCGATGGACCGACGTGCCGGCGACCGACCGATCCGGATCGGGGTCCTCGGCTGCGGCACCGTCGGCACGGCCGTGCTGCGGCTGCTGGCGGGCCACGGCGAGGACGTTCTTCGCCGCGCCGGTGTCGGACTCCAGGTCACCCGCATCGCCGTGCGCGACCTCCGGCTCGATCGCGGTCCCGATGTTCCACGCCACCTCCTCACCGACGATGCCTCCGCCGTCGTCGCGGATCCCGATGTCGATGTCGTCTGTGAGGTGATCGGTGGGATCGAGCCCGCCCGGACCCTGCTGCTCGAGGCGCTCGCAGCCGGAAAGCCGGTGGTCACGGCGAACAAAGAGCTGCTCGCAAGCGCCGGTACGGAGTTGTGCGCGGCAGCGCATGCGGCCGGCGTCGACCTGTACTTCGAAGCGGCCGTCGGCGGCGGTATCCCGCTGATCCGCCCGCTCAAGGAGTCGCTCGTCGCGGAGCGAACCGCCCGGATCCTCGGGATCGTGAACGGCACGACCAACTACGTTCTCTCGCAGATGACCGACCACGGGTCGTCCTTCGCCGAAGCGCTCGCCGAGGCGCAGCGGCTCGGGTACGCGGAGGCGGATCCGACGGCCGACGTGGACGGATACGACGCCGCCGCAAAGTGCGCCATCCTCGCCTCGATCGCGTTCAACTCGCGCGTGACGAACGCGGACGTGTATCGCGAGGGAATCAGCGCCGTGACCGCGCAGGACATCGCCGACGCGACACGGCTCGGCTACGTCGTGAAGCTCCTCGCCATCGCGGAGCTGGAGGACGGCGAGATCAGCGCCAGGGTGCACCCCGCGATGGTGCCGGTCGCACACCCGCTGGCCACAGTTCGGGATGCCTTCAACGCCGTCTTCATCGAGGGCCCCACGATCGGGCAGCTGATGTTCTACGGACGCGGGGCCGGAGGAGACCCGACGGCGACGGCGGTCGTCGGAGATCTGGTCGCGGTGGCGCGGCACCTCGTTCGCGGCGGGATCGGCATGGGGTGCACCTGCGCGCTCGAGCGCCGGATCCGGCCGATGGACGACACGCTCGGCCAGTACTACCTCAACCTGCACGTCGAGGACCGGCCGGGCGTGCTCGCCTCGACCGCCGAGGCATTCGGCCGAAACGGCGTGTCGATCGAGCGCGTGTGGCAGGAGGGGTTCGGCGACGAGGCCACGCTCGTGTTCATCACGCACCGCGCGCAGGAGGGCGCGTTCCAGAAGACCGTGGCGGAGCTCCGCGAGCTGGATGCGGTGCGCGCGGTGGGGAGCGTCCTGCGAGTCGAGGGCGAAGAACCGTGACCGCGCATCAATGGCGGGGCGTGATCGAGGAGTATCGCGAGCGCCTGCCGGTTTCGGAGACGACCCCGGTGATCACCCTGCGGGAGGGCGGCACGCCGCTCGTTCGGTCCGCGTCGCTGTCGGACGAGACGGGCTGCGAGGTGTGGCTGAAGTACGACGGCGCAAACCCGACCGGCTCGTTCAAGGATCGTGGGATGACCCTGGCCATCTCGAAAGCCGTCGAGGAGGGGTCGAAGGCGGTCGTGTGCGCCTCGACCGGCAACACGAGCGCGAGCGCCGCCGCCTACTCGGCCAAGGCGGGGCTGACCTGCGCCGTGCTGGTGCCCAAGGGCAAGATCGCGCTCGGCAAGATGGCGCAGACCCTCGTGCACGGCGCGCATGTTCTCGAGGTGGATGGGAACTTCGACGAATCCCTTGCGGTCGCGCTCGAGCTGTCGGAGCGATATCCCGTGACGCTCGTGAACTCGCTCAACCCCTACCGGCTGGAGGGGCAGAAGACGTGCGCGTTCGAGATCGTCGACGCGCTGGGGCGCGCACCGGACATCCACTGCGTTCCGGTCGGCAACGCGGGGAACATCTCGAGCCACTGGCTGGGCTACTCCGAGTATCTGCGCGACGGGCAGATGGCCGAGCCGCCGCAGCTCTTCGGGTTCCAGGCGCAGGGAGCGGCCCCGATCGTGCTCGGGCAGCCGGTTGCGAACCCCCAGACGATCGCCACGGCCATCCGGATCGGCAACCCGGCTTCGTGGCAGCGCGCCGTCGCCGCGGCCACGGAGTCCGAAGGGGCGATCCTCGCGGTCACGGATCGGGAGATTCTCGCCTCGTATCGCCGGCTCGCGCGCGAAGGACTGTTCGCGGAGCCGGCGAGCGCCGCCAGTGTGGCCGGCCTCTTGAAGCTTCACGGCCAGGGCCGTCTTCCACGCGGCGCCGTCGTCGTCTGCGTGCTGACCGGTCACGGTCTGAAGGACCCGGAGTGGGCGATCTCGGGCGCGAGCCATCCGGTCACCGTCCCGGCGGAGGCGGCAAGCGTTGCCGCCGAGCTCGGGCTCTGACGGCGGATGCGGCTCACCGTCCGGGTCCCGGCCACCTCCGCGAACCTCGGTCCCGGGTTCGACTGCTTCGGGCTGGCTCTCGACCTGTGCAACGAGGTGACGATCGACACCGAGGCCGAGTCCGGGGTGACATGGGAAGGGGAGGGGGCCGGCGAGCTCCCGACCGACGGCTCCGACCTGGTCAGCCGCGCGATGCAGCACGTCGACCGGCTCGCGCAGGAGACCCGGCGGTTCCCGCTGCCGAGGTTCCGCCTGCACGGGGTGAACCGGATCCCGCTCGCGGCCGGCCTCGGCTCGTCCTCGGCCGCCACGGTCGCCGGCGTCGTCCTTGCCTACCGGCTGCTGGATATCGGCGATCCGGGCCCGTACACGACGTTCTCGATCGCCGCGGAGCTGGAAGGCCACCCCGACAATGCCGCGCCGGCGGCGTTCGGCGGGTTCACGATCGCGGCTGCGTCCGGTTCGCACCGGGGTCTCGTCCGGCGGCTCGACGTTCATCCCGATCTGCGACCGGTGCTGCTCATTCCCGAGAACGTTCGTGTCTCGACCGCCGACGCGCGCGCCGCGCCTCCCGGCAACCGTTTCCCGCGAGGACGCCGTGTTCAACGTCGCGCACGCAGCGCTGACGGTCGAAGCGATCACCCGTGACCCCTCGCTCTTGCCGACGGCGCTGCGCGACCGTCTGCATCAGGACGTGCGGCTCGCGCTCGTGCCGCAGGTGCGCGACGTCTTCGAACGCACCTGGAAGGCGAACGTCCCCGTCTGCGTCTCGGGGTCGGGGCCGGCGTTGCTCGCCTTCGACAGCGACGCCTACCCGGTGCCCGACCCCGGTGAGGGCTGGCGCGTGATGCGAACCTCGGTACGCGCGGCGGGTGCGGAGCTGATCGACCCCGGACCCTAGTCCGCGCAGGGGCCGGTCCCGACGGCCTTCGTTCGCGAGGCGGCGCGCTGCAGGAGCGGGACGATCTCGGTCGACGCGATCGCATACCCGATTCCCGGATCCGACGTCGAGTTGGCGAACACGAGCCCGGCGATCCGGCCGTCCACGAGCGCGAACGGTCCGCCGCTGTTGCCCGGGCGCACGTGCGCCTGCAGCTCGATCACGTCGCGCCGGACCTTCCCATGGCCGTAGATGTCCCGGCCGACCGCCGGCATCGTCCGCCGGACGGCCGCCTTCACGCCGGTGAGCGAGCCCCCGCCCGGGAAGCCGGCGACCGCGCCGACCTTCCCTCTGGGAACGGAGGTCCCGACGAGGCCGGCGACGGGTGCGTCGAGACCGTCGACGTGCAGGAACGCGACGTCGAGCCCCGGATCGAACAGGACGGGGGTGGCTCCGAAACGCTCGCCGCCCGCGATGACCTCCGGGGATGTCCCGCCCGCGACGACATGCGCGTTGGTGACGACCAGCTCGGGGGCGACGACGACACCGCTTCCCTGCACGATGCCCCCGCACGCCGGGTCCAGCACCTCGACCACCGATGCGCGGACGGCGGTGAACGCCTTCCGCGCCTGAGCGCCGGTCGGTGGGCGCACCGGGGCGGCGGGTTCGGGTGGGATGCCCGTGAACACGTCGGGGAACCCGAGCAAGTCGAGGGCGCGGCGGATCTCCCCGATGAACGATGGCGGCGGCGGCATCACGGCGTTGATCGCGCGCACCATCGACGAGTCGCGGATGTCCCGTGAGATCGCCGGAAACGGTCCGTTCGCGAGGTTGAGCGCGAGGAACCAGACCGTCAGGACCAGGGCGGCCGCCGACACCGCCGACCCGCCGAGAGCGTCCGCGAGAGACAGCCGGGTCCCCTGCGTCCGGTTGCGGAGACGCCTGCCGATCAGCGAGCCGGCCGCGTTTCCGACCGCGCCGCCCACGAACAGGCTCCCGAGCGCGAGCCCCGCCTTCGTCCAGGCGTCGGCCGAGAAGCCGGCGATGCGAGGCGCGGCCAGACCGCCCGCGGCAAGCCCGAGCACGGTTCCCGCCAGCCCGACCAGCTGCATCACCGCACCTCGCCGGTACCCGACCACGACCGAGAGAACCAGCAGCGCGACGAGCGCCACGTCAAAAAGCGTCACGGCGGCCATCGTCCCACGGAGCCTCCCCGGGAGGGCCGAGCCGAGGCTTCCACGATCGGACCGCCCCCCGCCCCTAGACTGAGGGAGTGATCACGATCGCCCATATCTCCGATCCGCATGTTGGATCGTTGTATTTCGTCCCCAACCTCATGAACCGCGTCATCAAGGAGCTGAACGAGCTCCGCCCCGACGCCGTCGTCTGCTCCGGCGACCTGACGAACGAGGGGTTCCGGCAGGAGTACAAGAACTGGCTCGCGTACGCCGAACGGATCGAGGCGCCCGTCCATACGGTTCCCGGCAACCACGACTCGCGAAACGTCGGGTACCTGCATTTCGAGGATCTGATCGGTCCGCGGATGTGGTCGGTGGACGTGGGCGGGGTCCGGATCGTCGGCGTGGATTCGAGCGAGCCCGACCTCAACAAGGGAAAGGTCGGCCGGTTCCACTACGAATGGATCAAAGAGGAGTTCGGCCGGCCGGCGGCCGTGCGGGTGTTCGTTCTGCACCACCACCTGCTGCCGGTGCCGGGAACCGGCCGCGAACGAAGCACGGTGAGCGACGCCGGCGACCTGCTCGAGGTGCTCATCCATGCCGGAACCAACATCGTGCTCTCCGGGCACAAGCACGTCCCGTATGTCTGGCGCCTCGAGGGCATGTACATCGCGAACGCCGGCACCGTTTCTTCCCTCCGGGTGCGGGGCTACACCAAGCCGTGCTACAACGTGTTGTCCTTCGATGGGGACGAGGTGGAGATCCGCCGGAAGTTCCCGTTTGGCGAGGAGCATCTGATGGCGCGCTTCTCGCTCGGCGAGTCACTCTCGAGCCACCGCGAAGCCCCGGTCCAGGAGCCTGCGGCCGCCGGCGACTGACGTCATCGCCGGCCCGTCCGCGCGACTTCGAAAGGTCTGAATCCCATGCGCACGGTGGTCCTCGTCGACGGCGAGCACTACCCCCCGGTCACCCGCTGGGCGCTCGACGTCGCCCGCGAACGCGGGCACGAAGTGGTGGGTGCGCTCCTCGTGGGTGGTACGGAGAAGATCGATCCGAGCCACCTGCCGGATCTGGGTGTGCCGTTGCGGACGACGACGGGCGATCTCGGGGCGGCGCTCGCCGGCGCCGTCGCGGAGTGGTCTCCAGAGGCGGTCCTCGACCTTTCCGATGAGCCCGTCCTCGGCTACCGGGAGCGAATGGAGCTTGTCGCCGTCGCGCTGATCCAGGGGATCCCGTACATCGGCGCCGACTTCCGGATCGATCCCCCCGACAAAGGACCGCCGCTTCGGGTCCCCGCGCTCGCGGTGATCGGTACCGGCAAGCGAACCGGGAAGACGGCGATCGCGGGAGCGGTGGCGCGCCTCGCCGGCGCGCGGGGCCTCGATCCGATCGTCGTGGCGATGGGCCGCGGAGGCCCGGCCGCGCCCCAGGTGGCAGAGGCCGGCTCGGTCGACCTCGCGCGGCTGCTGGCGCTCGTCGCCGCCGGGGAGCACGCCGCCTCCGACTATCTGGAGGACGCACTGACGACCGGGGTGACCACGATCGGGGCTCGCCGTGCGGGGGGCGGGCTGGCCGGCGCACCCTTTGCCTCGAACGTTCGCGAGGCCGCGGAGCTGGCGGCCGGGCGCGACCCGGGCCTCGTGATCCTCGAAGGAAGCGGCGCGGCGGTGCCGCCCGTTCCCTGGGATGCGGCCGTCCTCGCCGTTCCCGCCGGGCTCCCGCCCGAGTACCTGGGCGGGTATCTGGGCCCCTACCGCCTGTTGCGATCGGACCTGGTGGTTGTTACGATGGCGGGCAGCCCATCAGCTGGGCAAGAGAACCTCTCCGCACTGTCCTCCCACGTCGGCCGTTTCTTGGGCGATGCACGGATGGTCGTTACCGACTTCCGACCCGAGCCTCTGGCAGACGTCCGGGACCGTGAGGTGTTCTTCGCCACGACGGCGCCCCCGGAGGCGGCCGCGAGGCAGATGCGTCACCTCGAGGCCGAGCAGGGATGCCGGATCGTGGGGTGGAGCACCAGGCTGGCCGACCGGGCCGGCCTCGCCGAGGATCTCGACAAGGCCCACGCGTACGACGTCCTCCTTACGGAGTTGAAGGCCGCAGCGGTCGACGTGGCTTGCGAGCGAGCCCTCGCCCGGGGGGCGGAGGTCGTGTTTGTGGACAATCGCGCCGTTGTCGTGGACGGAACCACCGACCTCGATACGGCGCTCGGGGAGATCGTCGAGCTCGCTCTCGAGCGGGCCTCGGCGCGGTGAAACGATGACGCAGAAAGAACCAAAGACTCCCCAGATCGTGATTACCGATCGCGAGCCTGGTCTGCCCTTCTCGAAGGGCCTGCTGGCCTCGCAGATGATGGTGACGGGACTGCCGCCCGACCGGGCATACGTGGTTGCCGATGCCGTCGAGGACCGGCTTCTCGATGCCGGCCGGACCTCGCTCACCAGCGAGGAGCTCTCCCAGGTCGCCCTCGAGACGATCGTCGAGGTGGCGGGGGAGCGCTACGGCGTCAATTTCGAACGGTGGCGCGCGGTCGAGATGCTCGAGGTCCCGCTCGTGATCCTGATCGGGGGCGCGACGGGCGTCGGCAAGTCGACGATCGCGACGCAGCTGGCCGCACGTCTGGGCATCGTCCGCGTGGTCGCCACCGACGCGATCCGCGAGGTGATGCGGTCGATGCTCTCGGCCGCGCTGATGCCGACCCTGCACATCTCGTCGTTCGAGGCGGACCGGGCGCTCTCCGAGCCGCCGACCAAAGCTTCGGACGCCCTCATCCTCGGGTTCCGCGAGCAGACGGCCGCGGTATCGGTCGGCATCAACGCGCTGATCGAGCGGGCCGTGCTCGAACGCACGAGCATCGTGATCGAGGGCGCCCATGTGGTGCCGGGATTCTTCGACACCGCCTCGTTCGCGGACCGCCTGGTCGCGGTACCCTTCGTCCTGGGTGTCGACGACGAAGATCGTCACCTGATGCACTTCGCCTCCCGAGAGGACGCCGTCGGCGCCAGGCCGGCCGCGCGCTATGCGAGCGGATTCACGAACATCCGCCGCCTCCAGCGATATGTGAAGAGCCAGGCGCTCTCCCACGGCGTGCCGGTCGTGCCCAACTACAGCTTCGATCAGGCGCTGGCCGCCGTGATCGACCTCGTGATGGATCGCGCCACACAGCGGGCGCGCGAGCTCGGGGGCCCAAGGCCGGATGAGGAAGGACGGACGGCATGAGGCTCTTCTTGGACACAGCCGACATCGACGAGATCCGTGAGATCAATCGGTGGGGCGTGCTCTCGGGGGTCACCACCAATCCGAGCCTCGTCGCGAAAGAGGGGCAGGACCCCGACACCGTGTGGAAGGAGATCCTCGAAGAGGTCCCCGGCGACATCTCGCTCGAGACGACGGAGCCCGAGGCCGGCCCGATGGAGGAGCAGGGCCGCAGGCTCGCGGAGAAGGCGCCAAACGTCGTGGTGAAGGTCCCGATGACCCCCGCCGGGCTCGAGGCCGGTTCCCGGCTCACCGCCGACGGCATCAGGATCAACGTGACCCTGGTGTTCTCTCCGACGCAGGCGATCCTTGCCGCCGAGATCGGCGCCTACATCGTCTCGCCGTTCATCGGCCGCATCGACGACTCGGCGAGCGACGGCATGCACGCCCTGCGGCAGATCTGCGAGATCTACCGCGTTCAGGGCTACGCGACGAACGTGCTCGCGGCCTCGCTTCGCCATCCGATGCACGTCGTGGATGCCGCCCTGGCGGGCGCGCAGATCGCGACGCTGCCGTACGACGTCTTCACCAAGCTGGTGAAGCACCCACTGACCGACCTCGGCCTGGACCGGTTCCAGGCCGACTGGAACAAGCTCCAAGCTGAGTTGAAGGGAGAGGCATAGCCTCATGGAGACCATCACGGATCGCAGCGATCTTCAGGGGAAGCTTCTCCCCGAGCTGCAACGCATCGCCGAGGGACTGGGCATCGAAGGAGTGCCGCGTCTGCGCAAGGCCGGCCTGATCGACGCCATCGTCGAGCGGTCCCAGAACGGGTCCGGCGGCGCCGCCGAGGGCGGCTCCAGAACCTCCGTGGCCACGCGTCCGAAGACCTCGACACGAACGGAGACCGAGACCGAGGCCGACGAGGACACTGATTCGGACGACGACGACGACGACGAGGAGGAGGGCGGGACCGAGGCCGGGGCCGGCAACGAGCGCCTGGCAACGACGAGGAGCGAGCCCACCGGCGGAGCACGGCCGTCCGACGGTCGCCCCCGCGACGGACGCCCCCGTGGCGACGGACGCCCCCGTGGCGACCGTTCGCGCGACGGCGCTCCGCGCGAGGGCAGTCCCCGCGACGGCAGTCCGCGAGACGGCGCCCCGCGGGAGGGAAACCGGTCGGAGCGGCCGGACGCCCGCGGCGACGGTCTCGACGGGCAACCCGGTGGACGCCGGCGCCGGCCCTCGCGCGAAGAGCGGCGCAAGATGCGCGAAGACCGCCGGCTGCGCGAGGAGCAGGAGCGGGTCGAGATGCTCGAGACCGCGCCGACCAAGGGCGGCATCCTCGACATCCTTCCGGAGGGGTACGGGTTCCTGCGGACCTCCGGCTACCTGCCGGGTTCCGAGGACATCTACGTCTCGCTGTCCCAGGCTCGCCGCCACCAGCTCCGCAAGGGGGACATGGTCGAGGGCAAGGTCCGCCAGCCCCGCGACAACGAGAAGTACTGGGCGTTGCTCGAGGTCGAGGCCGTCAACGGCATGGATGTCGAGACCGCGAAACAGCGAAGGACCTTCGACAAGCTCACGCCGCTCTTCCCCGACGAGCGGTTCCGGCTCGAATCCGGCCCCTCCGCCGTCACCGAGCGCATCGTCGACATGGTCGCGCCGATCGGCAAGGGCCAGCGTGGCATGGTCGTCTCGCCGCCGAAGGCGGGAAAGACGACCATCCTCAAGCAGATCGCGAACGGGATCGTCCAGTCGAGCCCCGAGACCCACGTGATCGTGCTGCTCGTCGACGAGCGTCCCGAGGAGGTCACGGACTGGCAGCGCACGGTCGAAGCCGCCGAGGTCGTCTACTCGACGTTCGACCGTCCGGCCGACCAGCACATCCAGATCACGGAGCTGGTGCTCGAACGGGCCCGCCGCCTTGCCGAAGCCGGCATGGACGTGGCGATCCTGCTCGACTCGATCACTCGTCTCGCGCGCGCCTACAACCTGGCGGCTCCGGCATCCGGGAAGATCCTGTCGGGCGGTGTCGACTCGACTGCCCTGTACCCGCCAAAGCGGTTCTTCGGGGCGGCGCGCAACATCGAGGAGGGCGGGTCGCTCACGATCATCGCGAGCGCACTCGTCGAAACGGGCTCGAGGATGGACGAGGTGATCTTCGAGGAGTTCAAGGGCACCGGGAATATGGAGCTCCGGCTCGACCGTTCTCTTGCCGAGAAGCGACTGTTCCCCGCCATCAACGTCGACGCCTCCGGCACCCGCAAAGAGGAGCTGTTGCTTCCTCCGGACGAGCTGGCACTCGTGATCAAGCTCCGGCGGGTGCTGCACGCCCTCGACGCGGGAGCGGCGCTCGAACTGCTGACCGACAAGATCCGGGCCACGAAGTCCAACGAGCAGTTCCTGCGAGAGATCGCCAAGGCGCCGTCGGGTGGGTAGAGGGGCCGGCGGGTAGCTTTCCGGCGCCGAACGAGGCAAGAAGAAGAGATGAGGAGGCACCCATGAAGCAGGGCATCCACCCCGACTACCAGATCGCGAGCGTGCACTGCTCGTGTGGCAACACGTTCCAGACGCGGTCGACCGTCGGAGAGATCCGCGCCGACATCTGCTCGAACTGCCACCCGTTCTACACGGGCAAGCAGAAGCTGATCGATGCCGGCGGCCGGGTCGAGCGCTTCCAGCGCCGGTACGCCAAGACCGAGGCGGCCCGCGCCAAGCGGGCGTCCGAGAGCTCGGCACCGCAACCGCGGGCGACCTCCGAACCGACCGACTCGTAGCGCGGCGTGGCCGAGTCCGACCCGACCCCGGCGGCGCACCTCTACGGAGGCCAGGCCGTCGTCGAAGGCGTGATGATGCGTGGGGCGGGTCACTGGGCCGTCGCGGTTCGGTGCCCGGACCGTTCCATCTGGGTCGAGTCGCATGAGATCGACTCGATCGCGCGGCGGTACCCGTTTCTCGCCAACCCGTTCGTGCGCGGCATCATCGTGCTCGGACAGTCGCTGGTCATCGGGACGCGGGCACTGATGATCTCGACGAACAAATCGGCCGAGGACGATCGACAGCTTTCCTCTCGCGAGGCGGGAATCGCGCTCGGCGTCGCGATGGTCGTGTTCATCGCGGTGTTCATCGTCGGGCCGACCGCGTTGTTCCACGTGCTTCGCGGTCGCGTAGGCGGTGGGAGATGGAGCAACGTGCTGGAGGGCGTGTTCCGGGTGGTGCTCTTCGTGGCGTACCTCTGGGGGATCGGCCGCGCGAAGGACATCGGGCGCGTGTACGAGTATCACGGCGCCGAACACATGACGATCGCCGCGTGGGAGCACGGAGACGAGCTCGTTCCGCCGGCCGTCGGGAGATACCCGAAGGAGCACGTCCGCTGCGGGACGAACTTCCTGATCATCGTGATGATCATCACGATCCTCGTCTTCTCGTTCATCGGGACGCCGGGCATCCTGTGGCGCATCCTCTCGCGGCTCGTTGCGATCCCGGTCATCGCCGGCCTCGCCTATGAGGCGCTCCGCCTCGGCGCACGCTTTCCGAACTCGGCGCTCATGCGCGGACTGATGGCCCCGGGTATTTGGCTCCAGCACATCACCACTCGAATGCCGGACACCGACGAGATGGACGTCGCCATCGCCTCGTTCCGCGAGGTGCTTCGCCGCGAAGGGGAGCCGGCGGGCGCCCCCTGACGCAACAGCCATCCTGCGAACGCTGCAGGGCTGTTGCCCGATAAGTCGTTGCATCGGGCGCGCGGGGCCGACAAGATAGGCGTTTGGTATCCAGTTTGGGGAGGACAACCACATGGCCATGGATGATCTGAACCTCCCGCTCCTTCCGAGCGCAGAACAGATTCGCCGCCGAGAGTTCGCGACCGTCCGCCGCGGATACGACCCCGACCAGGTTCGCGACTATCTGCTCTCCGTCGCCCGGCAGGTCGAGACGCTCGAGAAGGAAGTGCGAGAGATCCGCAAGGCGGGCAGTGCGCCGGCCGTCGAGAGCATGGTTGCGCCGGCGCCCGAAGGCGACCCGTATGAACAGGTGGCGAAGCGGTTCGCCGAGGTGCTCGGTACGGCGGATCGTGAGTCGTCGCGGATCGTCAACGACGCACGCCTCGAGTCGAGCCAGGTCCTCGAGCGCGCGCGAACCGAGGCCGATCGCATCCGAGTCGACGCGCAGGCAAAGGCCGAAGGCGCGCGACTCGAGGGCAACGAGGTCCTGTCGCAGGCAAAGGCGGAGGCCGACCGCATCCTGTCGGGCCTCGGGGACCGCCGCCGCGCCCTGCTCGCGCAGCTGAAGGACATGCGGGCGCGCCTGCTGACGGTTGCGGCAGAGCTCCGGCTCGACGACGAGATGCCCGAACCGATGGAGGCCGACGCTCGGATGGGCATGCAGACCGGCGCCGGGACCCTCTCGGGAATGCCGGCCGATGACGCGGACGCCGAAGCGGACCGGTCCGGGTCCGTCTGGATCTCACGACCCTCGACCGTGGAGATTCCCGATCTCACCGAAGCCGAGGGTTCGGGCCAAGACCAGAAGGACTGACCTCGATCGGGTCGTCCGGCCGCGGGATTTGGCCGCGGCATTTTGGCCGGATCTTGGCCGCGGCATTTTGGCTGCGGGCTGGCTGAGACACTGGCGCCATGGCGGACATGGATGCGCGGCTCGAAGAGATCGAGCGGCGTCACGACGAGCTGGCCGCGGCGATGGCGACCCCCGAGGCGGCGGCCGATCCAGGCCGGCTGCGCGACCTCGGCCGGGCCTTCGCCGAGCTCGACGAGATCGTTCGTTGCTACCGCGAGCTTCGCGATGTCCGCCATCAGGCGGCCGAGGCCCGGGAGCTGTCGGAGGCGGAAACCGATCCCGAGATGGCCGGGTTCTTCCGCGAGGAGGCCGAGCGAGCCGAGGCCAAGACCGAGAAGCTCGCCGGGCGACTCGAGTCGCTGCTGGTTCCCGCGGACGCCAATGACGGAAAGGACCTGATCGTCGAGATCCGCGCCGGCGCCGGCGGGCAGGAGGCAGCCCTGTGGGCGGGCGAGCTGCTCGACATGTACCGGCGCCTCGCCGAGCGGCGGCGATGGAGGACCGACGTGATCGCCTCGTCCCCCGCCGATCTCGGCGGGTTCAAGGAAGTCTCGCTCGAAGTCCGGGGCCGCGACGCGAACATGCGGCTCAAGCACGAGTCGGGCGTGCACCGCGTTCAACGCGTTCCGGTGACCGAGTCCTCGGGCCGTCTTCACACTTCAACGGCTACCGTGGCGGTGATGCCCGAGGCCGACGAGGTCGAGGTCGAGCTCCGTCCGGAGGATCTCGACATCCAGGTGTTCCGATCGAGCGGCCCCGGCGGTCAATCGGTCAACACCACCGACTCCGCCGTCCGGATCGTCCACCGTCCGACCGGCGAAAAGGTCGAGGTCCAGGAGGAACGGTCCCAGCTCCAGAATCGCGAGAAGGCCATGCGCTATCTGCGGGCCCGGCTGCTGCGGATCGCTCAGGACGCTCAGGCGCGCGAGACGGCGGACGCGCGGAGGTCGATGGTCGGGTCGGGGGAGCGGTCGGAGAAGATCAGGACCTACAATTTCCCCGAAGGCCGCGTGACCGACCACCGGATCCGGCTCACGACCCACGACCTTCCGGGCGTGCTTGCCGGCGGGGAGCCGCTCGACGAGATCACCGACAAGCTGCTCTCCGCCGAGCGCGCGGCGCAGCTTGCGAGCGGGAGCGACGCCGGAGGGGGCGAGTAGTGGGACCGGGGGAGGTTGCCCGTCGCGGCGCCCGCTACCTCGAGCGTCACGGCGTCGACAGTCCGGCCTCGACCGCCGAGGCGTTGCTCATGTCCGTGCTCGGAACCGACCGGGTGGGGTTGTACGGCCGTCGGCGGGAGCTCACGTCCGATGAGTCCAAGGTGTACGGGCGGGCCCTGTGCCGCCGATGCTCCGGGGTCCCGACACAGCACCTCACCGGCTTGCAGGGCTTCCGGCACCTCCTTCTCGCGGCGAGGCCCGGCGTCTTCGTGCCGCGGCCCGAGACCGAGGTGCTCGTCGATGCGGTGCTCGGTCTGCTCGGGGACCCGGGCGGGTCGCTCGTCGTCGACGTCGGGACCGGGTCGGGGGCGATTGCGCTCGCCCTCAAGCAGGAGGCGCCGTCGGCCACCGTGTGGGCCACGGACATCTCCGCCGACGCCGTCGCCCTGGCAACCGAGAACGCCGAGCGGGAGGGACTGGACGTGTCGATCGTTCTCGGAGATCTGTTGGAACCGCTCCCATCCGGTCTTCGCGGCCGGGTGGATCTCGTGGTCTCGAACCCCCCATACGTCGATCCGTCGGATGAGCTGTCGCTGCCGCCCGAGGTACGCGCCGACCCCAGGGCCGCGACGATCGGTGGACCCGAGGTGTACGTGCGCCTGTTCTCCGCTGCTTCGGACTGGCTCCGGCCGGGTGGTGGCATCGCGGTCGAGATCGACGAGCGACGGGCCGACGCCGTGGTCGCCACGGCACGCGACGCCGGGTTCGATCGGACGACCGTTCTGCCGGATCTCACCGGCCGCGACCGCGTCGTCCTCGCCCACGCGCCATGAGCCCGAAGCGCGCAGCCGGGGACGAAGACCGCCTGGTGGCGGAGGCCGCCGCCGCGGCACGTCGAGGCGAGCTGATCGTGATCCCGACCGAGACCGTCTACGGCATCGCGACCCGGCCAGACGAACGCGCCGCGACGCGGGGGCTGTTCGAGGCGAAGCAACGCCCGCGCGATCTGGCGTTGCCGGTGCTGGCGGCTTCGGTCGAAGACCTTCGGTCCGTTGCTCGCCTGGACGCGCGCGCCGAACGGCTGGCGCTCGAGCTGTGGCCGGGTCCGCTGACGCTCGTCCTGCCCCGGGGACCTGTGTCGCTCGGGTGGTCCCTCGGCAGCGAGGGCGACACGGTCGCCGTTCGCGTGCCCGATCATCCGCTCGCGCTGGCCGTGCTCCGGGCGGCCGGACCGCTCGCGGTGACGAGCGCAAATCGATCCGGCAAGCAACCCGGACCGAGCTGCGAGGACGCGAAACAGCTCTTCGGCGATCTCGTCAGCGTCTACGTCTGCGGGGATGCGCCGCACACGGATGCCGCCCGGCGTTCGTCGACCGTCCTGGACCTCGCTCACGGCGCCGCGAAGATTCTTCGCGCGGGTTCGCTCGACTCGGCAACGCTCAACTCGTTCCTGCCCGACGCAGAAGCGTTGCTAGACTCGCGGCCTCCACGATGACCCGAATCCTCGTCATGTGCACCGGGAACATCTGCCGGTCCCCGATCGCGGCCGGACTCCTGCGGCACGCCCTCGTGGCGCGATTCGGGGAGTCCGCACCGGAGATCACCTCGGCCGGCACGGCAGGGTGGGAAGGATCCGGCGCGGTTGCCGAGTCCGTGCAGGCCGCCTCCGAACGCGGCATCGACATCGCCGGTCATGTTGCGCGTCTGGTGACGAACGAGATGCTCCTTCAGGCGGATCTCATCGTCGCCATGGCGGCGGAGCACCGACTGGCGGTGATCGCGGACGTGCCCGAGGCCGAGCCGAGAACCTTCACGCTGAAGGAGCTGGTGCGCCTGTTGGGAACTCTGCCGGCGGCCGACGACGGAGCCGGTCCGGACGAGCTCGCCTCCCGGGTGGCGCAGGCGGCAGCGGTCAGGAGCACGATCCCGCCCACCGATCGTGACGAGGATGTGGCCGACCCGCTCGGCCAACCGATCAACAGCTACCGGGCGATCGCCTGGGAGCTGGACGAGCTGATCGCCCGTTTGATGGACGGATTGTTCGGACCCTTGCCGCAGGGCGTTGCCGAGACCGGCTGACCGCGGCGAAACGGAGGAGCGAATGCGCGAGTACGCGGGCGATTGGGAGTCCCTGAAGAAGACCGACCCGGATGTGGCTGCCGCGATCGCCGGCGAGCTCGAGCGAGAGCGCACCACGCTGCGACTGATCGCATCCGAGAACTATGCGAGTCCCGCCGTCCTGGCCGCGGTCGGCTCGACGATGAACAACAAGTACGCGGAGGGGTATCCGGGCCGCCGCTACTACGGGGGCTGCGAGTTCGTCGACCAGACGGAGCAGCTGGCGATCGATCGCGCCAAAGAGCTGTTCGGCGCCGACCACGCCAACGTGCAGCCGCACGCCGGCGCCCAGGCCAACATGGCCGTGTTCGGGGCGTTTCTCCAGCCCGGGAACCAGGATCAGAAGGTGCTCGGGATGGTGCTCGCCCACGGCGGACACCTGACGCACGGCTCGCCGGTCAACGTGTCCGGCATGTGGTTCAACTTCGTCGGCTACGAGGTCGACCAAGAGAGCGAAGTGCTCGACATGGATCGCGTCCGGGACCTGGCCAAGAAGGAACGGCCGACGATCATCCTGGCCGGTTACACGGCCTACCCGCGCGAGATCGACTTCGCGGCGTTCCGGGAGATCGCCGACGAGGTCGGCGCCCTGTTGTGGGTGGACGCCTCCCACTTCATCGGTCTCGTTGCCGGCGGCGCGTTCCCCAACCCCGTCCCATATGCCGACGTGGTCACGTCCACGACGCACAAGACGCTCCGGGGGCCACGCGGCGCGATGATCCTGTGCAAGGCAGAGCATGCGAAGGCCATCGACAAGGCCGTCTTCCCGATGATGCAGGGCGGCCCGCTCGAGCATTGCATCGCCGGAAAGGCCGTCTGCCTCAAGGAAGCGATGGCGCCCGAGTTCGCCGACTACGCGCATCGGGTCGTTCGCAACGCGCGCGCGCTGGCCGCCGCGCTGGCCGACCAAGGAGTCAGGATCGTCTCGGGCGGCACCGACTCCCACCTGATGCTGGTCGACGTGCGCACGATCGGGATCGACGGCAAGCGGGCCGAGCAGCTGGCGGACGAGGTCGGGATCGCCTTGAACAAGAATCAGATCCCGTATGACCCGAACCCGCCGTCGGCACCGTCGGGAATCCGCGTCGGGACTCCGGGACCCTCGACGCTCGGCATGGACGAGCCCGAGATGCGAGAGATCGCGAGCATCCTCGGCGACGTCCTCGGCGCGCCCGACGACGGCGCGGTCAAGGACAAGGCCAGGGGCCGGGTCAAAGACCTGATGCGATCGTTCCCGGTCTATCCCTAGTTCCGGCCCCATCTCCGGCCGCAGCCGCGCCAGATCGGTTGCCGGGCGGCCGTCCTCGCAGCACACTTGAGCCGTCGTGGGCGCCTATCTGCTGGTCTTCCTGGTCGCCGGGTTCTCGACGTTCGCGCTCACGCCACTCGTCCGTCGACTTGCGCTGCGGACCGGGGCCGTCGACATCCCGTCGAACCGCAAGGTCCATCCCGTACCCACGCCGACCTGGGGCGGTCTCGCGATGTACGGAGGCGTCGTCTTCGCGATCGTCACGTCCCAGGTGCTGCCGTTCTTCCGGCAGATGAACGAGGCGAGCGCCGAGCCGCGGGCCGCCGTGGTGACGTGCTCGCTGATGGTGGTGCTCGGGGCCATCGACGACAAGCGGGGCACGTCGGCACTCGCCAAGCTCACCGCCCAGGTCTTCATCGGCGGCGTCCTCGTGCTGATGGGGGTCCAGCTCGCCTACCTGTGGCTTCCCGGCTCGTACCAGTTCTTCCTGCTCGCCCCGGAGCAGGCCGTCCCGCTCACGATCCTATGGGTGGCATTCCTCGCAAATGCCGTCAACCTGGTGGACGGGCTGGACGGCCTCGCCGCCGGCATGGTCGCGATCGCCGCCACCGCGTTCTTCATCTACATCGTGCGGTCCGACAGCGAGTTCGGCCAGGCATCCATCGGTGCGCTCCTCTCGGTGATCACCGCGGGGGTTTGCCTGGGATTCCTGCCCTGGAACTTCCACCCGGCCCGGATCTTCATGGGCGACTCCGGGTCGCTGCTGCTCGGGATGCTGCTCGCGATCGCGACGATCTCCGGTCTGGGCCGCAACCCGTATCCACCCGCCGGCGGGGACCTCGTGGCGGTCGTGGGCACCGTCTTCGTGCCGCTTCTCGTGCTTGCCATCCCGGTGCTCGACGTCTTGCTGGCCGTCGTGCGGCGGACCTGGCGCGGGCAGGGGATCGGCCACGCGGACAAAGAGCACATCCATCACCGGCTGCTGGACATCGGCCACGGACACCGGTCGGCCGTCCTGCTGATGTATCTGTGGTCGGCGCTGTTTGCGGGAAGCGCGCTCGCCGTGGGTCTGATCGACGGCCGCCTCGCCGTCGGGGTCATCTTGCTCCTGGCATCGGTGCTGTTCCTGGTCACGGCTCTGCCGCGGCTGACCTCGCGCCACGACGTGGGGGCCGGCCCGGTGGATGACTCCCCGGACGGGCCCGCGAGCTTCGAGCCGCAGGCCCGAACGGGGTCGGACCAGGCGGGCTGACCACCGGCGGGGCCATCGAGAGCCGCTCCGCGAGAGCCGTGCCCCTTGTCCGTTCCGTACAAGTGGGGGAGGATAGCCGTCCAGGCCCGGCGCTTCGCGCGGGTCGCGGGTGGTGCCATCATCGGCAGGCCCGACTGCAAGGCCGGCAGATTGCGCGAGGGGGGGGTGACCGTGTCCGAGGTCGACGTACGCCTCGAGCGGGTCAGCAAGCTGTTCGGGGACATGGCAGCGGTCGACGACCTGTCCCTCGACATCGAGGAGAACGAGTTCTTCTCGATGCTCGGGCCCTCGGGGTGCGGGAAGACCACGACGCTGCGCATGATCGGCGGCTTCGAGGAGCCCACCTTCGGGACCGTCTTCCTGGGCGGGCGCGACGTCACCGATCTGCCCCCGTACAAGCGCGACGTCAACACGGTCTTCCAGTCCTACGCGTTGTTCCCCCATCTGAACGTGCACGAGAACGTCGCGTTCGGCCTGCGCCGCAAGAAGGTCGAGAAGTCAGAGATCGATTCGCGGGTGAAGGATGCGATGCGCCTCGTCGACCTCACGGGCTTCGAGGAGCGCAAGCCGAGCCAGATGTCGGGCGGCCAGCAGCAGCGGGTGGCGCTCGCCAGGGCGCTCGTGAACCGGCCGAAGGTGCTGTTGCTCGACGAGCCGCTGGGAGCGCTGGACCTGAAGCTGCGCAAGCAGATGCAGCTCGAGCTCAAGACGATCCAGCAGGAGGTCGGGATCACCTTCATCTACGTGACCCACGACCAGGAAGAGGCCATGACGATGTCGGACCGCTTCGCCGTCATGCGCCGCGGAAAGATCGAGCAGCTGGGAACGCCGGAGGATGTGTACGAGAACCCCGCGACCGAGTTCGTGGCGGGGTTCCTCGGCGCGTCGAACCTGCTCGACGGCGAGCTCTCCGGCGGCAACGGCACCGCGACCGTGCGTCTGCCCGGCGGTGAGGTCATCGGCGTGCCGAGCGAACGCATCCCCGACGGCACCTCCAGCAGCGTGAAGGTCGGGGTCCGCCCGGAGAAGGTCTCGGTCGAGCCGGCCGAGGGGGCGCCGGCGACGACCGACAACACCGTGACCGGACTGCTTCGCATGTCCACCTACATCGGCGTGAGCCACCAGTACAAGGTCGAAGGGCCCGGCGGAACCGAGCTGACGGTGTACGTCCAGAACCTCGGCGCGAGCCGGGCCCCGGCCCCCGGCGAGAAGGTCCGGCTGACATGGCGTCCGGAGCACACGTTCGTCGTCCGGCCGTCGACGGAGATCTCGGAAGAGGAGGAAGAGGAATGACGGATCGTGAGGCGCTCGACCCCGCGCTCCTTCGGGGACTGACCAACAGCCGGCTGACGCGGCGTCAGCTCTTCCGCTACGCGGGGGCGGCCGGGGGGGCACTGGGTCTGTCCTCGTTCCTCGCCGCCTGCGGAACCAAGGGGGTCACGCCCGGGGGCGGCAGCAACTCGCCGCTCCCCAACGACGGGATGGGCACGCCCGAGTGGTGGGACCAGCAGACGCTCGCCAAGACGCTCGACTTCGACAACTGGCCCTACTACATGGACATCGGCAAGAACCAGTCCCACCCGTCCCTCGACATGTTCACGGCCGACACCGGCATCAAGGTCAACTACACCGAGAACATCGAGGACAACCCCTCGTACTGGGCGATCGTCCGTCCGCAGCTCCAGGCCGGGAACAACATCGGTCATGACATCGTCGTGCTCACCAACAACGACTACCCGCTCGGCCTGCTGCTGAACTTCGGGTGGGCGATCCCGCTGGACCACCGCAACATGCCGAACTTCGACCAGTACGCGAGCGACCTCGTGACCGACCCGTCGTGGGACCCCGGCAACAAGTACACGATGGCCTGGCAGTCGGGATACACGCTCGTCGCCTACAACACGAAGTACATCAAAGAGGACATCACCAGCGTCAAGTCCCTGTTCGATCCCAAGTACAAGGGCAAGATCGGGATGTTCAGCAACGCGAGCGAGCTGGGGAGCTTCGGGCTCCTCGCCAACGGCATCGACCCGTCCACGTCGACGGTCGACGACTGGCACACGGCGGCCGACACGCTCACCGAGCAGAAGTCGATCGTCCGCTCCTACTACGACCAGGGCTACATCAAGGCGCTGAAGCAAGAAGAGACCTGGATCTCGATGGCCTGGTCCGGCGACATCTTCCAGGCGAACCTCCAGGGCTTCGACACCCTGAAGGCCGTCGTGCCGCAGGACGGGGCGATGTTCTGGACGGACAACATGCTCATGCCGTACACGGCCCAGCACCCGCTCGACGCGATGACCTACATGGATTACGTGTACGACCCGAAGGTTCAGGCGCTGATCGAGGACTACAACAACTACGTGTGCCCCGTCCCCTCGGCCAAGGACATCATCGCAAACGCTCTGGACGATCCGGACGTCGCGAACAGCCCGCTGGTGTTCCCCGACGCCGAGATGGTGTCGCTGTCGAAGGACTACTACCAGTGGAAAGACTCCCAGGACCTGACCGCGTGGAACGACATCTTCGTCCCGATCTACCAGGGGTAGCGCCCCGGCGGAAAGCAAAGGGCCGCCCGATGCTGGGGGCCTATCTCCTCGGCGCGCCGGGGAGCCTCTGGCTGGTGGTGCTCTTCGTCGTCCCGCTCTTCACCATGCTGTCGCTGTCGCTGCAGACGTGCGACGTGGCGACCCTCGCCTGCCGGCTGACGTGGCACTTCGGCGAGTTCAGCGAGGTGATCAGCCGGTACCACACGCACCTGGTTCGGTCGATCATCTACGCGGGGGTGGCCACGGTCGTCGACCTCGCCGTCGCGTTCCCGCTGGCGTACTGGATCGCCTTCTACGGCGGGCGGAGGAAGAACTTCTTCCTCCTGATGATGCTGGTGCCGTTCTTCGTGTCGTTCGTCATCCGGACCGTGGCCTGGCAGTTCCTGCTCTCGGACCACGGCATCGTCCTCGCGCCGCTCAAGAGCCTCGGGCTGCTGTCGGAGAACTACCACGTGCTCGCCACGTGGATCGCCGTCGTGGCCGGGATCGCCTACAACTACCTTCCCTTCACGGCGCTGCCGCTCTACGTCGCCCTCGAGCGGATCGACCCGAAGGTCGTGGAGGCGGCCGGCGACCTCTACGCGAGCCGGCGGAGCGTCTTCCTGCGCGTGGTCTTCCCGCTTGCGATCCCCGGCATCTTCGCTGCCTTCCTCCTCACCTTCGTGCCGGCGGCCGGGGACTTCGTGAACGCGGCGATCCTCGGCGGAACCGGGAACACGATGATCGGCAACGTGATCCAGAGCGCGTTCCTCGTCGAGAGCGACTATCCGACGGCGTCGGCGCTCTCGGCGATCCTGATGGCCGCCATGCTCGTGGGGATCTTCGCCTACGCGAAGGTCCTCGGCTCGAGGACGATCGAGGAGTACGTGTGAGCGCGAGCGCCGAGGTCGCGGGATCGGACATCACGGCCGCGGGGACCGGCGAGCCTCGCCGCCGCGGCACCAAGCGGCGATGGACCTCGTTCATCCTGCCCGCCTATGCCTGGGTCGTGATCGTCTATCTGCTGATCCCGATCGCGTTCATGGTCCTCTACAGCTTCAACCAGTCGCACTCGCGGCTCCCACAGGTGAACTTCAAGTGGGAGGGGTTCACCCTGCGCTGGTACAGGGACTGGAACGAGATCCCGGGCCTCACGCCGGCATTCTTCCGCTCCATCAAGCTCGGGGTGGTGAGCACCGTCGTCTCCGGCATCCTCGGGACCCTGCTCGCGCTGGCGCTCGTGCGCTACAAGTTCCGCGGTAAGGGTGCGGTCGAACAGCTGATGTTCATGAACATCGCGGCTCCCGAGATCGTGATGGGCGCCTCGCTCCTGGGGTTCTTCATCACGATCGGACTGTCCACCGGGTTCGTCACGCTGGTCCTGGCCCACGTCATGTTCTGCATCGCCTACGTCACGATCACCGTGCGCGCCCGCCTCTCCGGCTACGACCTGAACGTCGAGTGGGCGGCCCAGGACCTGGGCGCGACGCCGTGGGTCACCTTCTGGAAGGTGACGCTGCCGCTCATCTACCCAGGGATCATGGCGGGAGCGCTGCTGGCCTTCGCGCTGTCCATCGACGACTTCGTGACGTCGTCGTTCGTGGCCGGCAACAGCCAGACCTTCCCGCTGTGGGTCTACTCGGCGGTGCGGGTGGGCATCCCGCCGCAGGTGTTCGTCCTGGGGACCGCGATCTTCGTGGCCGGCATGGCCATCGCGCTCGCCAACGTCATCGGGGGGATGCGTCGTACCGGCCGATCGGAGGGTGCGGCCGCGTAGTCGTCGCGTCGGGCCGCCCAGTTCGTGAAACCGTTCACAAGCGCGCAAGATCACCCCCTCTGACCTGCGGAAACGGGCTCCCTGCGCTTTGACGGGCTCACGGGCCCCGCATATACTGTGGCGCTCATGACCGCTCATCATGCCCGGGGAGATGCTTGGGCCGGCATGGGCGAAGGATGGGCGATCACCTCGACATTCGTCGCTGCGATCGGGCTTTGGGGCGGCCTCGGATACCTGGCCGACCGGTTGATCGGAACCACGCCGGCCTTGTTCGTCATCGGCATGGTCGTCGGCGCCGCCGCAGGGACGTATCTCGTCTGGCTGCGATACGGAAGGGAAGAGGGTGGCGGTACCGGAACCTGAGCGCGAACTCATCCGCCGCATCGCGCCGTTCTCCCCGCTGGCGGCCGTCGTGGCGTTCCTTTTGGGTGCCGTGCTCTCCGGACCGGCGGCCGGCTGGTCGGCGGTCATCGGAGTGGCCGTGGTTCTCGCGAATTTCATCGCCCACGGTCTCTCGCTCTCGTGGGCGGCCAAGATCTCTCCGACCGTTCTGTTCGCCGTCGGGCTCGGCGGGTTCATCGTGCGGCTGGCGGTGATCGCGCTGGTCGTGGTCGCGCTGGATGAGCTTGGTTGGTTCTCCGTGGTCGCATTTGCCGCCGCCGTCGTGCCGTCGACGATCGTGCTGCTGGGCGTCGAGATGAAGGTGCTGTCGGGTCGCTTGCAGGCCGATCTCTGGAACTTCGACAGGGGCGTCGCATCGCGATGATCGGGATGCTGGCGGCGACATTCGAGAAACCGACCACGAAGGACTTCGTCTTCGGGTGCTGGGGGCCTTCGGTGCGGCTCGGCGGCATCGAGTTCTGCATGAACTTCGTCTTCTTCTTGTTGCTGCTCTCTGCCGGCGCGTTCGTGATCTTCTTCCTGGTGGCATTCTCCAAACCGAAGATCGTGCCGGGCCGTTTCCAGGCCCTTGCCGAGCTCGGCGTCGAGTTCGTCAGGGAACAGATCGTCGGGCAGATGATCGGGCCGGAGGGTCAGCCCTTCATGGCGCTGATCGCGACTTTCTTCTTCTTCATCCTTTTCGCGAACATCCTCGAGGTGCTGCCGGCCGTGAACTTCTCGCTCAGCTCGAGGATCGCCTTTCCGCTCGTCATGGCGATCGTGTCCTGGGTCACCTACAACACGGTCGGGATCCGGAGGCACGGCGTCGGCGGGTACCTGAAGATGGTGCTCTTCCCACCCGGCGCGCCGAAGATCCTCTACGTCATCCTCACGCCCATCGAGTTCATCTCAACCATCGTCATCCGGCCGATCACGCTCTCCGTACGTTTGTTCGCCAATCTGCTCGCCGGACACTTTCTCCTGGCGGTGTTCTTCCTCGGAACCGTGTTCTTCCTGCAAAGCGGCTTCCCGGTTGCCGCGCTCACCGTCGTCTCGTTTCCCTTCGCGGTGATCCTGGTGGCATTCGAGATCTTCGTTTCGATCCTGCAGGCGTTCATCTTCAGCATCCTGTCGGCCTCGTACATCGCCGGAGCGCTGGCCGAGGAGCATTGAGAAGGAGGCATTCGTGTTGGCAACCGTCGTGCACGTCCTCGTAGGAGCGATCTCCGACGAGGGGCTCAAAGCCATCGGCAAGGGATTGATCTACGGCTTGGCCGCCATCGGGCCCGGTATCGGGATCGGTGTCCTCATGGGCAAATCCGTGGAAGCCATGGCCCGCCAGCCCGAATACGCGGGGCAGGTCCGATCGATCATGTTCATCGGCATCGGTCTGATCGAGGCGCTTGCGCTGTTCGGCCTGATGCTCTCGTTCATCATCTAAAGGGGCCGGGCGATGTTCTCTTTGATCGGAGTCGGACTGGTCGCGGCCGAAGCGGTCAGCGACAAGAACGACCTCTATCCGCATTGGAACGAGTTGATCGTCGGCGCCGTCGCGTTCGCCGTGCTCTACGTCTTCATGTGGAAGTGGGTGCTGCCGCAGATCGGCAAGCTCCTCGAGGAGCGCCGTGCCGCGATCCAGGGAAACATGGAGAAGGCCGAGGCGACACGTTCGGAGGCGGATCAGATCCTCGCCGAGTACCGCGAGCAGCTCACCGGCGCGCGCGACGAAGCCAACCGGGTCATCGAGGAGGCCCGGCGCATGGCCGAGCAGGTTCGCCGCGATCTCCAGGAGCGGGCCGAGGACGAGGCCGCGGCCACGGTCACCCGCGCTCAGGAAGAGATCCGCAACGAGCGCGACCGTGCGCTCGAGGAGCTGCGGGCACAGGTCAAGGAGATCGCCGTCGAGCTGGCCGGACGCGTCGTCGGACAGACCATCGATCCGGCAACGCACGAGCGCCTCATCGACGAGTACATCGACGAGGTCGCCCACACGTCGAACGGGAAGCACGAGCCGTGACGGACGACCGCCTGATCCAGGGTTACGCGGAGGCGCTCTTCGCGGTGGCCGACGCCGAGGGCGTCCTGCCCACCGTCGAGAACGAGCTGTACGGCTTCGCGCGGGCGCTCGAGCAGAACCACGAGCTCCGCGAGGCGCTGACGGATGCGTCCTTGCCGGTGGAGAACAAGAAGACGGTCGTGCGGGAGCTGATCGGTCACCGGGCGAATCCGGTGACCGTCAACGTGCTGGGGTTTGCGATCGACGCCGGCCGGGCCCGAGAGCTGCCGAAGATCGTCGATGCGCTCGCCGAGCGCGCGGCCGCGGAGCGCCAGCACCGGGTGGCCGAGGTCCGGACCGCCGTGCCGCTCACGGACGAGCAGCGCCAACGGCTCGCCGAGGCGCTCGGGAAGGCCACGCACAGCCAGATCGACGTGAAGGTGGTCGTGGATACGAGCGTGATCGGCGGCGTGGTCGCTCGCATCGGCGACGAGGTCTTCGACGGCTCGATCCGCCGCCGGCTGGATCAGGCGAAAGAGCGACTGGGGAGCTAGGGATGGCGCTGGAAGAGTTCGACGCGAACGAGATCGCCGAGGTACTGCGACGAAACGTCGAGAGCTGGACGCCCTCGGTCGAGCGCGAGGAGGTCGGCCGGGTTCTCGAGACCGGCGACGGCATCGCCCGCGTCGCCGGGCTGCCCCGCGCGATGGCCAACGAGCTGCTCGAGTTTCCTCACGGTCTGCTCGGGCTCGCGCTCAACCTGGACGAGAACGAGATCGGCTGCGTCATGCTCGGCGAGGCCTCCGAGGTCGAGGAGGGCGATCCGGTCAAGCAGACGGGCCGGATCCTGTCCGTCCCGGTGGGGGACGGCTTCCTCGGACGCGTCGTCGACGCGCTTGCGCGCCCGATCGACGGCAAGGGGCCGGTCACCGCCGAGACCGATCGGAATCTGGAGGTCCAGGCGCCCAACGTCGTCGACCGCCAGCCGGTGAAGGAGCCGTTGCAGACCGGCATCACCGCGATCGACGCGATGACCCCGATCGGCCGCGGACAGCGCGAGCTGATCATCGGCGACCGCCAGACGGGCAAGACCGCCATCGCGATCGACGCGATCATCGCCCAGCGGGCGAACTGGGCGACCGGCGACGCGACCAAGCAGGTGCGCTGCATCTACGTGGCGATCGGGCAGAAGGCCTCGACGGTCGCCGAGGTGGTCGAGACGCTGCGCGAGAACGGGGCGCTCGACTACACGGTGGTCGTCAACGCCTCGGCCTCGGACCCCGCCGCCTTCCAGTACATAGCGCCGTACACCGGCGCCGCCCTGGGCGCGCACTGGATGTACGAGGGCAAGCATGCGCTCGTGATCTACGACGACCTGTCCAAGCAGGCGACCGCGTACCGAACGGTGTCGCTGCTGCTTCGCCGCCCGCCGGGCCGTGAGGCCTACCCGGGCGACGTCTTCTACCTGCACTCGCGGCTGCTGGAGCGCGCGGCGAAGCTCTCCGACGAGCTGGGCGCGGGCTCGCTCACGGCGCTTCCCATCATCGAGACCAAGGGCGGGGACGTCTCGGCGTACATCCCGACCAACGTCATCTCGATCACCGACGGGCAGATCTACCTGGAGCCGGAGCTCTTCTTCTCGGGTGTGCGCCCGGCCATCAACGTCGGCATCTCGGTGTCCCGGGTGGGCGGCAACGCGCAGATCAAGGCGATGAAGAAGGTCTCCGGCCGCCTGCGGATCGACCTGGCCCAGTACCGCGCGCTCGAAGCGTTCGCGCAGTTCGGCTCGGAGCTCGACAAGACCTCGCAGCTGCAGCTTGCTCGCGGCGCCCGCGTGATCGAGGTGCTGAAGCAGCCGCAGTACCAGCCGGTGCCGGTCGAGCGGCAGGTGGTCTTCATCTGGACGGCGACGGGCGGCCATCTGGACGACCTTCCGGTCGAGGACGCCCGGCGGTTCGTCGAGGGGTTCGCCGAGTTCCTCGACACCCGCCATCCCGAGGTCCTGACGGCGATCGTCGAGACCGGCGATCTGTCCGAGGAGACCGAGGCGACGCTGAAGGAGGCGCTCGAGGCCTACGGCGAGACGTTCGTGCCGACGGAGGCGGCGGCCGGCAGCGAGGCGGCGCTCGGCGCCGGGACCGCGCCGGACGAGGTGAAGCCGGACATCGGCTGGGATCGCATGTCGTCGGTCGACGAGGACGAGGCCGAATCCTAGATGGGGGCGAAGCTCCGCATCGTTCGCCGGCGGATCCGCACGGTCCAGTCGACCAAGAAGATCACGCGCGCGATGGAGCTGATCGCGTCCTCGCGGATCGTCCGGGCGCAGCAGCGGGTCGAGGCCTCCCGGCCGTACGCGGTCCAGCTGACGAAGGCGATGGAGGACGTCGCCCGCCACAGCGCGTCGCTCTCGCATCCGCTGCTCGAGGAACGCGAGACCCCGACGAAGTCCGGGATCCTCGTGGTCACCTCGGACCGGGGGCTCGCCGGTTCGTACAACGCCAACGTGCTCAAGGTCGCCGAGGCGGTCCGCCGTGACGCGACGGGCCGCGGGCTCGAGCCGGTGCTCTACGTGATCGGAAAGAAGGGTCTCGGCTACTTCAAGTTCCGAGGAGTTCCGGTTCGCGGTTCCTGGCAAGGATTCAGCGAGGTTCCCCCGTATGCCAAGGCAGAGGAGATCGGCCGGGCGCTCATCACCGACTTCGCCGAGGGCGAGTTCGACGAGCTGGCGTGCGCGTACACGGACTTCCGTTCCGCCTTCACGTTGCGCGCGACCTGGCAACGGTTTCTGCCGATCGCGCCGGAGGAGGTCGCGGGGCCCGGGCACCAGGTGAAGGCGGAGTACGCCTTCGAGCCGGAGCCGGAGGAGCTGCTCGGCAGCCTGCTGCCCCAGTACATCGTCACGAAGGTCTACGCGGCTCTGCTCGAGTCGGCGGCGTCGGAGAACGCCGCCCGGCGGCGCGCGATGAAGGCCGCGACCGACAACGCGGAGGAGCTGATCAAGGTGTTGAGCAGGCAGGCCAACCGGGCCCGCCAGGACGAGATCACCACGGAGATCTCTGAGATCGTCGGCGGAGCCGAAGCGCTCTCGACGGCGTCGGGAGCGTGAGAGCGATGGCGAGCGATTCCAACGGACACCCGGCCGGGCGGATCGTCCGGGTCATCGGCCCGGTCGTGGACGTCGAGTTCCCGCCCGGCGAGCTGCCCGAGATCAACACGGCGCTGCACCTGCCGGTCGAGCTCGGCGGCACGACGAACATCATCACGTGCGAGGTGGCCCAGCACATCGGCGACTCGATCGTGCGAGCGATCGCGCTGAAGCCGACCGACGGCGTCGTCCGCGGCACCAAGGTCGAGAACACCGGCGCGCCCATCAGCGTCCCCGTGGGCGAGGGCGTGCTCGGCCACGTGTACAACGTGCTCGGCGAGCCGCTGGACACGACGGAGGACCAGATCCACGCGGCCGACCGCTGGCCGATCCACCGTGAGTCGCCGCCGTTCGAGGACCTGGAACCGAAGTCCGTGATGCTCGAAACGGGCATCAAGGTGATCGACCTGCTCGAGCCGTACGTCCAGGGCGGCAAGATCGGCATGTTCGGCGGCGCCGGCGTCGGCAAGACGGTCATCATCCAGGAGATGATCCGCCGCCAGGCGGAGCAGCACGGCGGCGTCTCGGTGTTCGCCGGGGTCGGCGAGCGCACCCGCGAGGGCAACGACCTCTTCCTGGAGATGACCGAGTCCGGCGTCATCGAAAAGACCGCGCTCGTGTTCGGTCAGATGGACGAGCCGCCCGGCGTGCGGCTGCGCGTCGCGTTGTCCGCGCTGACGATGGCGGAGTACTTCCGCGACGTCGAGCGCAAGGACGTGCTCCTGTTCATCGACAACATCTTCCGGTTCACCCAGGCGGGTTCGGAGGTCTCGACGCTGCTCGGCCGGATGCCGTCCGCGGTCGGGTACCAGCCGACGCTCGCCGACGAGATGGGCGAGCTGCAGGAGCGCATCACCTCGACCAAGGGCCGCTCGATCACCTCACTGCAGGCGATCTACGTCCCGGCCGACGACATCACGGACCCGGCGCCGCACACCGCGTTCGCCCACCTCGACGCGACGACGGTCCTGTCGCGCGAGATCTCGGCGCTCGGCATCTACCCCGCGGTCGACCCGCTGGACTCGACCAGCCGGATCCTCGACGCGCGATATGTGGGGGAGGAGCATTACGCGGTCGCCCGCCGGGTGCAGGAGATCCTGCAGCGCAACCGGGACCTCCAGGACATCATCGCCATCCTCGGCGTCGACGAGCTGTCGGAGGAGGACAAGGTGGTCGTCGCCCGCGCGCGGCGGATCCAGCGGTTCCTCTCGCAGCCGTTCTTCGTCGCCGAGCAGTTCACCGGCATCCCCGGCAAATACGTTCCGGTGGACGAGACGATCTCCTCGTTCAAGGCGATCTGCGAAGGCGAGTACGACCATCTTCCCGAGCAGGCGTTCCTGCTCGTCGGCAGCATCGAAGAGGCCGTCGAGCAGGCGAAGCAGATGGAAGCGGCCTAGCCGGGCGGTCGTCGATGGCGCTCGAGGTTCACGTCGTCACGCCCGAGAGGGAACTCTGGTCGGGCGAAGCCGATATGGTCGTCGGGCGCGGCGTCGACGGCGAGGTCGGCATCCTGCAGGGCCACCAGCCGCTCCTCCTCCAGCTGGCGATCGGCGCCCTCCGCGTCTATCTGCCCGGCGGTTCGTCGGAGGTCGTCGTCGTTGTCGACGGTGGCTTCCTTCACGTGGCGAACGAAGAGGGGGGCACCAGGGTCGACGTGCTGGCTTCGTACGCCGAGATGGAGGACGAGGTCGACGTGGAGGCCGCTCGCGTGCGCGCGGCGGAGATCCAGGCCCACTTGGCCGGCACCGATCTCACCGACGACCAGATCGAGTCGGGGAAGGCGGAGCTGCAGAAAGCGGTCCTGCGGATGGGGCTCGCCGGCTGATCGTAGGCCCCCGGCGGGAGGGGAACGGGCCGAATCGCGGTCCGGGGCGCCTTCCGGGCAATACCATGGACTCGATGGATCGGCTCTTCGTCACCGGGGGGGCGCGCCTGGCCGGCTCCGTCCGGGTCTCGGGCGCCAAGAATGCTGCCCCAAAGCTCATGGCGGCGTCCATGCTCGCCCCGGGCACGAGCGTGGTCCGAAACGTCCCGCGTGTGAGCGACCGGGCCGTGATGGCCGAGATCCTCGAGCACCTCGGCGTCGGCGTGTCCCAAGAGGGTGACGCCGTCGTCCTCGACACCACCGAGGTGACGGGCGTCGAGGCGCCCCACGACCTGGTTCGCCGGATGCGCGCGTCGATCGTGGTGCTCGGTCCGCTGCTGGCGCGGTGCGGACGGGCGCGAGTGTCGCTGCCCGGCGGCGACGAGATCGGGGCCCGCCCCGTCGACCTGCATGTGCGCGGGCTCCAGCGGATGGGAGCCGCGGTCCGCTCCGAGCACGGGTTCCTGATCGCGGAGGCGGCGACGCTGCACGGCGCCGTCCTCACCCTCGACTACCCGAGCGTGACGGCGACGGAGAACCTGATGATGGCGGCCACGACGGCGCGCGGCACGACCGTCATCGACAACGCGGCCCGCGAGCCCGAGGTGGCCGACCTTGCCGAGTTCCTGCGGGCCATGGGCGCGATGGTGGACGGCGCCGGAACGTCGACGATCGAGATCCAGGGTGTCGACGAGCTGCACCCGGCCGAGCACACGACCATGCCCGACCGGATCGAGGCCGGGACGTGGGCGGCGGCCGCGGTCGCGACGAGCGGCGACGTCACCATCGAGAACGCCCGGCCCGATCACATGGAGCTGCTGCTCACCAAGCTCTCCGACGCCGGGGCCGAGGTCTCGATGACGGACGCGGGTCTGCGCATCCTCCAGGTGGACCGCCCGCGCGCGGTCGATTTCGTGACCCTGCCGTATCCGGGCATCGCCACCGATTTCCAGCCGATCCTGATGGCGACGCTCTCGATCGCCGAAGGGACGAGCATCGCCACCGAGAACGTCTTCGAGGCACGCTTCCTCTACGTCGGCGAGCTCCAGCGCATGGGGGCCGACATCCGGACCGAGGGGCACCACGCCGTGATCCGCGGGGTGGAGCGGCTCTCCGCCGCGCCGGTGCGCGCGCTCGACATCCGGGCCGGCGCGGCAATGGCGATCGCCGGGCTCGCGGCCGACGGCGTGACCGAGATCGTCGACATGCACCACGTGGATCGCGGCTACGAGGACTTCGAGAAGAAGCTCGAGCGGCTCGGCGCCGAGGTCAGACGGGAGCGCGAGCTCCTCGTACTTCCGTGAGGTTGCGGCTCGCCTCGGCGGCCGCCCTCTCGCTCGGCGCGGTGCTCGCAACGTCCGCCCCCGCCGCGTCGGCCGCCACCGAGGCCGGAGCGACGGTCGTCCTGGTCCGGGGCTGGTCCCTGCCCGCGCTGCTGGCGGTGCCGTGCATCCGCGAGATGGCGGCCGGCGGCGGAGCGGGCCTGGTGGCGCCGGACGACACCGCGGCCGAGCTGCGCGCCCGCCTGGGAACCCCGGCGGGTCTCAGCGTCGTCGACGCGACCGGGTCGAACGCCGCGACCCTCGACGCCACGTGCCGGCAGCTCGCGCCCGGCGGGCTCGGCCTGGTGGTCGGCGTCGGTCCCGGCCCCGCGGGGAGCCGGCCGTGCCCGTGGTTGCCTCGTGGACGGGCGGGCGGGACGGTCCGCCGCGCGCGCTGACGTCGGACTCGACCCATCGAACCGGGGTGCTCATTCCCGACGACCTCGTTGCGACCGTCGACGCCGCGCTCGACGTCCCCATCCCGTCCGGCGTCGCCGGGACCCCGGTCCACCCGGCGAACGCGCCGGCGCCGACCGACCTGTACCGGCGGTACCTGGAGCAGCGCCGGCTCGTGGTGCCGATCGGAGCGATCGCGACGCTCTACGTGGGATTGGCCGGTCTCGCCGGGGTTTGGGCGCTCCGAAGCCGCCGGGCGACGTCCTGGGGCTCGCGGCTCGCCGCCGGACTCGTCGTGAGCATCTTCCCGCTGTCGGTCGCGCTTCTTGAAGCCGGTCACCTGCCGAGGCTCTCGTACGCGACCGCCGTCCCGTTCATCGTTGCGGTGACCCTTGCGGGGTCGGTGCTCGGCGTCGCGCTCGCCCGGCGTTTCGGGCCCACCGCGGCGCTCGGCATCGTCGGAGTCCTGACATTCGGGACGATCGCGATCGAAACGATTGCCGGCTGGACCGCCGCCATCACGCCGCTGCTGGGAGGGGCACAGCTCGACGGGGGCCGGTTCTTCGGCATGCCCAATGTTGAGGTGGGGCTCGTGCTCGGCGCCACGATCGCCGTCGCGCAGGCGCTTCCGGACGCGCGGGCCGGCGTGGTGGTGGTGTTTTCCGCCGCGCTCATGGCCGGTCTCCCGTCGCTCGGGGCGAACATCGGCGCCGCGGTCACGCTGGCGGCGGCTTCGGGCATCTGGCTCGGTGTTTCGGAGCGACGGCCGATCCGGGTGACGGCGCTGTTCGCTGCGGCCGGCGCGGCGGCCGGCGGGGTCGCCGTGTTCGCCGCGAACCGCCTCCTGGCCGCGCCCACGTACGTCACCCGGGCGATCGACGAGGCGAACGGACCCGCCGGCGTCGTCCGCCACTGGTTCGACCGGCTCGAGGTCGGCTTCGACCTGATCGCCCGGAATCCGTTCGCGCTGATCCCGGTCGTGGGGACGCTCGTGCTCGGGCTGGTCGCCCTGCGGCCTCCCGCGGCGATCCGCGCCGCCTTCGACCGCCACCGGGTCTGGCAGGACGCGGTGGTCACGATCGCCGCGGGCTCGGTGGTCGCCTACTTCCTCAACGACTCCGGGGCCGCCGCCCTTGGGCTCGGCTTCGGCACCGGTCTCGGCTCGATGCTCTTCGTGTCGCTCGCGAGCACGGCGTGGAAGATGGAGGGCGAATGAGCCTTCCTCCTCGCCCCGATCTCGGATCCGTCGTCCCCCCGTCCCGGGGCTGCTCCCGGCCCAGGCTCCGGGGACGGCGACGTGGAGCTGGTGGGAGGTCCTGCTCGTCTACCTGGGCGCGTACTTCCTCGGCTCGATCGTCGGGGTGCCCCTGTACTTCGCGCTCCACGGCAGCTCGACGACGGGCCCCGCAGGGACCGCCGAGCTGGCGGTCTCGCTTCTGAGCGCCCTGGTCTCGGGCGGCGTGCTCATCGGGTGGATGCAGACCAAGCACCCCGGCTGGACCCGGGTCGTCGGATGGCCGTCGTGGTCAGAGGTGCCGAGGGAGCTCGCGATCGGCGCCCTGCTGGGGCTCGCCGTCCTGTTCGGCGCGAACATCGCGTCCCAGCTGCTGCTCGAGGTCTTCCGGAGCGCGGCCGGCCACTCCGTCGAGCTGCCCAGGCAGGTGAGCTCGAATCTGTCGACGGCCGGCGCCATCTTGTTCGCCGTCTACGCGATGCTCGTGGCCCCCGCCGTCGAGGAGCTGTTCTTCCGCGGTCTGCTGTTCCGATCGCTCCGTCGCCGTCACGGCGTCTGGATCGCCGCCCTCGGCTCGGCGATCCCGTTCGGCCTCGTCCACTACGTCGGAGGAGCGTGGACGAGCGCGGTGGCGTTGCAGCTCACCATGGTGGTGACGGGGATCGGTCTGGCCCTCGTGCACGAGCGGCGCGGCAACCTCCTGGCCAACATGGCGAGCCATGCGGCGTTCAACACCGTCGCGGTCGTCTGGATCCTCGCGCTCGGGCACTGATCCCGGATCGCCGTCTCCCTGCGGGGCCGGTCGCCCGTATCCTGTGGCGCGAGTGCCCCAGTTCCCGAGCGACCCGTGGTTCCAGGCGCTGATCGAGCGGATCAACGCCTCCGAGCCCTACCGCGAGGCGGCGGCGACCTGGGAGGGCGACGTGGCGTTCCAGATCGAGGCCGAGCCCGGTCGAGGCCTGGCCGAGACCGCGTGGGGCTACCTCGATCTGTGGCACGGCGCCTGCCGCGGCGGCGGGGCGGTCACGGCCGAGGAGGGCGCTCGCGCGGCGTTCGTGATCCGCGCCTCGTACTCGCGGTGGCGCGACGTGCTTGCCGACGAGCTCGACCCGATCCGCGCGATGATGCAGGGCAAACTGAAGGTGCGTGGATCCCTCCCCACGATCCTTCGATACGTCCGCGCGGCCCTCGAGCTGCTTCGGTGCGCGCAGGAAGTCGAGACGACCTACGCGGACGAGGCGTAGGTGCGCGCCGTCGTCTTCGCCGCGCCCGGCCGCGTCGAGGTCGCCGAAGTTCCCGACCCGCGCGTCCGCGAGCCGGGCGACGCGCTCGTCCGAGTGACCCGCTCGGCCATCTGCGGATCGGATCTTCATTTCTACCGCGGCGAACCGCCGCTCGAGCCGGGCGACGTGATGGGCCACGAGGCGGTGGGGGTGGTCGAGGCGGTCGGCGATGCGGTGAGGGACGTGTCGGCCGGCGACCGCGTCGGCGTCGCGTTCCATGTCGCGTGCGGCGCCTGCTGGTGGTGCGCGCGCGGCGAGACCGGGCTCTGCGACCGGTACCGAACGTTCGGGACCGGCGTCTACGGCCACGGCCTCGGCGGCGCGCAGGCCGAGCTCCTGCTCGTGCCCGGCGCCGATCTGAACCTGCTGCCGATCCCCGACGGCGTGGACGACGACCGCGCGATCTTCGTGACCGACGTGCTCGCGACCGCGCTGCACGCCGCCTCGGTCGTCGATCCGGCGCCCGGTGAGACCGTCGCGGTCGTCGGATGCGGGCCCGTGGGGCTCCTGCTGTGCGCGGCGCTCGCGGACACCGCCGGGCAGGTGCTGGCGCTGGACACGGTTGCCGACCGGCTGGCGCTGGCCGAGGGGTTCGGGGCGATCCCGGTCGACGCCGGAGCGCTCAACCCCGAGTCTGCCGTCGTGGATCTGACCGGGGGGCGCGGGGCGGACGTGGTCGTCGACGCCGTCGGGACGCCGGCGGCGTTCGAGCGGGCCACCGAGCTCGTCCGGCGAGGCGGCCGTGTCGTCGTGGTCGGCATGTACACGGGTGAGGCCGTGGAGATCCAGCTGGGGTCGTTGTGGATCCGCGGGATCGAGATCCGATTCGCGGGGGTGTGTCCCGTGCACACCGCGTGGGGCGAGGCGATGACGGCCGTCGAGTCCGGACGGATCGATCCCTCCCCGCTCGTCAGCCATCGTCTTCCGCTCGAGCGGGCCCCCGAGGGCTACGAGCGGTTTGCCCGCCGGGAGGCCGTCAAGGTCCTGCTTGCGCCCGGCGACGGGTGGGGCCCGGGTTCCGAGGGGGACGCGTCCGGGTGAGCATCGGTGTGTCCGCCCCGCCCCGCCCCGACCGGCCCGCGCCGGACGGACCTCGCCGCCGCGTGCTTCCGGTCGCCGTGCTCGCGGCCGTCGTCGCGTTCGTCGCCCTCGGCGGCTACGGGGTGGCCGCGGTTCTGGAGACCCCGCAGGGCCGGCCCGATGGGGTTCCCGGACATCGTGACGGTGAAACCGCTCTCGGGGTGGGCCGTCCAGCGCGAGCTCGACGACACGGGCTCGCCGTTCATCAGGCTCACGAGGGGCAACGGGACGCTCGACGTGCGCGTGACGCTCCGGGCCGAGGGACCGGCATCGCTCGCGCAGGAGTACGTCGACTCGCTCACCGGCGAGCTCTCCCGCGTTCGCGTCTCGGACCGGCTCGAGCGGGTCGAGCTGGCCGGCGGGGTCGTTGCCGTGCGGTTCCAGTACCTCGGCGTGCTCGGCGGTTCCGGCACCTCGGTCGAGGGGCAAGTGACGGCCGCGGTGACGGCCTCCGGAGACGGCGTCGTCTTCGACGGACGTGCCCCGCAGGGACTCCTGCCGTTCGTCCGTGGGGACCTGGACGCGATGATCGCCCGCGCGGTGGTCGGCCCATGAGGACCCGGCGGCCCGTGCGGGTCCACCACGGATCGCTCGTCCGGCTGCGTGAGCCGGCGTTTTGGCTCTGGGCGGGTCTCGTCGCCCTCGGCGGCGCCGAGATGATCGGACAACAGCACCTGCTTCGCTCGATCGCGCCGGCGGGCTGGGCGCTCTCGTGGTTGCTTCTGCTCCTGTACGCGCTGCCGGTGCTGATCGTCGTCTACGTGCTCGATCTCTACGAGCGCGAACCGCTCTCGCTCGTCGCCGGCGCCCTGCTGTGGGGCGCGGCCGCCGCGACGAGCCTCGCGGCGCTCGGCAACGACGGCTGGGGTCTCGTCGTTGCGCGCGTCGGCGGCCCGGCGTTCGCCGCGCGGTGGACGGCGGCGCTCACCGCCCCGATCGTCGAGGAGGTGCTGAAGGGCGCCGGAGTCGTCCTCATCTATCTGATCGCCCGCGACGAGGTCGACGACGCCATGGACGGGTTCGTCTACGGAGCCGTGTGCGGGCTGGGGTTCGCGATCGTGGAGGACGTCTTCTACTTCGTCGCGGTCTTCGGCGGAACCGTTCGCGGCGTCGTCATGGGGTTCTTCGTCCGTGTGATCGCCTCGGGCCTGTATTCGCACGTGCTGTACACAGGACTCGTGGGCATGGGTGTCGGCATCCTCGTCTCGAAGCGGGGCGCGGTGCCGGTCTCGACGCGGCGAGCCCAGGCCGCCGGTCTGTTCGCGGTCGCCGTGGCCGGACACTTCCTGTGGGACTCGCCGCTGCTCAGCTTCTTCCCGTCGCAGCCCTGGACGGGAACCGACTGGCTTCTCGTCCCTATCGCGACGGCGGCCAAGGGGCTGCCTCTGCTGCTGTTCGTCGTCGTCGCGGTCCGGCTCGCGAGGCGCCGGGAGCGCCACTGGCTCGACCGCGTCCTGGATGCCGAGGTGCCGTTCGAGGCCATCGTGGAAGCCGAGATCGACGCGCTGCGAGAGCCCGGACGCCGCCGGTCCGCCCGCCGGGAGATGCGCCGCCGCGCCGGCGCGAAGGCGGCCGCGCTGCTCACGAGGCTCCAGCGCGAGCAGGTGAACCTCGCAATGATCCGATCGAAGGCGCTCACGGACGAGGACCCTGCGCTCCTGCGGCAGCGGGAGATCTGCCGGTCCCTGCGCGCGGCGCTCCAGGCGATGCCGGGGGCGGCGCCCGCCGAGCCGGGCGTGGCGGCGCGATGAGCGCCGGGGTGAGGTGAGCACATGACCGAGCACGTGAGAGATCTCGTGGACCAGGTGCTCGCCGGGGACCGGCGCGCCGTGGCGCGGGCGATCTCCCTCGTCGAGGACGGCGACCCGGGGCTGGAGGCGCTGTCGGCGGGCATCTTCTCGGCGACCGGTCGGGCGGCAACGATCGGTCTGACGGGCGCGCCGGGGGTCGGCAAGTCGACGCTCGCCGGCGCGCTCGTCGCGGTCGGGCGGGCCGAGGGTCTGCGGATGGCCGTGCTCGCGGTCGATCCCACCTCGCCGGTCACCGGCGGGGCGTTGCTCGGCGACCGCGTCAGGATGCAGGAGCACGCGACCGATCCCGGCGTGTTCATCCGGTCGATGGCGACGCGGGGGCATCTGGGGGGCATGGCGCTCGCCGCGCCCGAGGCCGTGCGCATCCTGGACGCCGCCGGCTACGAGCGCGTGATCGTCGAGACCGTCGGTGTCGGGCAGGCCGAGGTCGACGTCGCCGCGGCGACCGATACGGCGGTCGTCGTGCTCGCTCCGGGTCTGGGCGACGCCGTGCAGATGGCGAAGGCGGGGATCCTCGAGGTCGCCGACGTCTTCGCCGTCAACCAGGCCGATCGCGACGGAGCCGCCGCGCTCGTCCGGGAGGTCCGGGAGATGCTGCACCTGGGGGAGCGGCGCGACCCCGAGCCGGTGATCGTCTCGACGACGGCCACGGAGGCCCCCGGCGAGTCGGGCGGAATCCCGGAGCTGTGGGCGGCCGTCGAGGCGCACCGCGCGCAGCAGGAAGCCTCCGGCGGGCTGGAGCTCCGGCGCCGGGCGCGGCTGCTGCAAGAGGTCGAGCGGCTTGCGGCGGAACGGTTCCGACTGGCGCTTGGGGAGGCCGCGGAGGCCGAACGGGCGGTCGGCGACGCCCTGGCGAGCGGCAGCCTCGATCCGTACGCGGCGGCCACGCGCCTCGTGGCCGAGGCGGTCCTGCGGGAGACGATCCGCGAGAAGCCCTAACTGCAACGAGCCGCAGCTGCAGTCTATTGCCAATAGCCGAGCCGCCTGCCTAGACTCCGCCCGATGCACATCCCCGACGGCTATCTGAGTCCGGCGACGTGCGCGGCGTTCGGGGCGGCGATGGTGCCCGCCTGGTGGGCGGCGGTCCGCCGGGTCGGAAGGATCGTCAAGAGCCGGTTCGTGCCGCTTCTGGCCATGGGTGCGGCGTTCAGCTTCCTGATCATGATGTTCAACGTCCCGATCCCGGACGGGACCACGGCGCACGCGGTGGGCGCGGTGGTCATCGCGATCCTGCTCGGCCCCTGGGCCGCGACGATCGCGGTCAGCATCGCGCTGCTGATCCAGGCGCTGTTCTTCGGCGACGGCGGGGTGCTCGCGTTCGGGGCCAACGCCTTCAACATGGCCTTCGTCATGCCGTTCGTCGGCTACGCCGTCTACAAGGCGCTGGCCGGACGGGCTCCGCTGACGTCGGGCCGCCGGGCGCTCGCGGCCGGCATCGGTGGGTACGTCGGGATCAACGTGGCGGCCCTCGCCACGGCGATCGAGTTCGGCCTGCAGCCGGCGCTGTTTCACTCGGCGAACGGAACGCCGCTCTACGCGCCGTTTCACCTCAGCCAGACGATCCCCGCGATGATGCTGGCGCACCTGACGCTCGCCGGTCTCTGCGAGTTCGCCGTGACGGCCGGCATCGTCGCGTACCTTCAGCGGGCGAACCTGCCGGTCCTGCGCATCAATCACGGCGACGTGGCGCTGACGGAGGCCGAGCTCGAACGCCGGCCGAAGCTCGGCTGGACCTGGGCGTTCGCGCCCATCGTCGCCATGATCGCGCTCACGCCGCTCGGGCTGCTCGCCCGCGGAGGCGCATTCGGCGAGGACGCCCCGGCGAATCTGGATCTTGCGAAGTACCACCTCTCGGCCGTCCCGACCGGCCTTCAGCGGTTCAGCAGCTTCTGGAGCCACGCGCTGCTCGGGGGGTACGGCTTCGGAAGCGGTGACCATCCGGTGATCGGATACCTCGTGTCCGCGGTCGTCGGGATCCTCGTGATCGGGGTCATCGCCTTCGGCCTCGTGTGGCTGATCCGGATCGTCCAGGGCACTCGCGCCGCACCCGGCTCCGACGACGCCAACCCGGCCGCCACGTGAGCGAACACCCGCACCCGGCGCCGACCGCAACGCCGACCTGGCTCGTGCAAGGCGAGGTGGGGCTCTGTCCGTGCGGCTGCATCGGCAAGCGGAAGAAGGGGAGCTTCCTCGAGAAGACCATCGCGGGGGCGTCCAACGTCATGCGGAGCGCCATGTTCGGAGACGACGTGGCATCGCTTCGCGGTTTGCTCCAGCGGATCGACCCGCGAGTCAAGCTCGTCTCGCTCGTCGGCCTGCTGATCGTGGCCGCGCTGGTGCGGAACATCCCGACGCTCCTCGCCATGTACGCGGCGACGCTCGTCCTCGCGGGGGCGTCCTCGCTGCCGATCGGCTTCTTCATCAAGCGCGTGTGGCTCTTCATCCCGATCTTCACCGGCGTGATCGTGCTGCCGGCGACGTTCAGCTTCATCACGCCCGGCCACCTCGTTCTCACCCTCTGGCACTGGAACGGGCACGGGGTGGGGCTCACCTCGCAGGGACTGACGACGGCCGGGCTCATCGTGATCCGTGTCGCGACGTCGGTCTCGCTCGTCGTCCTGATGACGCTGACGACGCCCTGGACCAAGCTGCTCGCCAGCCTGCGGGCGCTCATGGTTCCGAGGATCTTCATCCTCATCATCGGGATGGCGTACCGGTACGTCTTCGTTCTGCTCGAGAGCGTCGGGGAGATGTTCGTCGCGCGGAAGGCGCGCTCCGTCGGCAACGACCGGGGGGAGTGGCGGGCCGGCCAGCGGTTCGTGGCGGCCTCGGCCGGCGCACTGTTCGGAAAGGCGCACGCGTTGTCCGAAGAGGTCCACATGGCGATGGTGGCCCGCGGCTATCGCGGAGACGCCAAGACGCTCGGCGGGTTCGTGATCGGCACGCGCGAGGTGGTGTTCGCGATCGGCTGCATCCTGGCCGCGATCGCGATCCTGGGCGGTGACCGGCTCCTTGGCCGATAGGGACGTCGTCGTTCGGTGCACGGGCGTCAGCTATGCGTACCTGGAACGGTTTCCCGCGCTCGAGAGCGTCACGTTCTCGGTCGCCCGTGGCGAGAAGGTCGCCATGCTGGGAGCGAACGGATCCGGGAAGTCGACGCTCCTCAAGATTCTCGACGGCCTCATCTTCCCCGACGCCGGCACGGTCGAGGCGTTCGGTGAGCCCCTGACCGAGGACAACCTCGAGGACGAGCAATTCTCGATGGGGTTCCGGTCGCGGATGGGGTTCATCTTCCAGAACTCCGACGCCCAGGTGTTTTCGCCGACCGTGCGCGAGGAGATCGCCTTCGGGCCGCTCCAGATGGGATGGGGCCCCGAGAAGGTCGAGCAACGGATCGGCGACGTGATGCGGATGCTCGGCATCGACGGGCTCGCCGAACGTGCTCCGTTCCAGCTCTCGGGGGGCGAGAAGAAGCGGGTCGCGATCGCCTCGGTCCTGGCGATGAACCCGGAGGTGCTGCTGTTCGACGAGCCCACCGCCGCGCTCGACCCGCGCACGCAGCGGTGGCTCGTCGAGCTGATCGTCGAGCTGAACCGAGCCGGCAAGACGATCGTGATGGCCACGCACGACCTCGACGTCCTGAACGTCGTGGCCGACCGGTGCGTGATCTTCTCCGAGGACCACCGGATCGTGGCCGAGGGACCGCCCCGCCAGGTGCTCGCCGACCGCGAGCTCCTGCTGAGCGTGAACCTCGTCCACGAGCACAGCCACCTGCACGAGGGGGAGCCCGTGTCGCACGCCCACGAGCACGAGGCGGATCACCACGTCCTGACGAAGGGTTCCCCAGAAGGTTCCCCGGAAGGCTCGCCGGCAAGCGCGGAGGAACCGACGCAGCCCACCCCGAGCCGCTGAGCGGGGCCGGTTCTCAGGCGGTGGAGGCGGCGCAGTCCCGGCAGAGGCCGGTGATCGCGAAGTGGGTCAGATCCGCCTCGAAGCCGTGACCGGCCCGAATCTGGGACTTGAGCGTGCGCTCCTCCCGGATCGACAGGGAGTCCTCCCGGCCGCAGTTCCGGCAGATCAGATGGACGTGCTTCGCGTCCTCCGCGCGGTGGTACTCGGCGCCGGACTCCAGGTGCGAGTGCTGCAGGACGCCGGCTTCCTCGAGGAGCGACAGCGTCCGGTAGACCGTGGAAGCGTTGACCCCCGGCATCTCGCGCTGAACCGTGCGCGCGACGGCCGTGGGCGAGATGTGGCCGGTGCTTCGCAGCACCTCGGACACGATGGCGAGGCGCTGGGGCGTCATCCGCAGCCCGCGGCTGCGCAGCCGGCCGACGATCTCGTCGACGTCGCGTTCCGCGGTCTCCATACGGGCCAGGGTAGCAGCGGCTTGCACGTGCAATGCAGGCAGGTGCGGCTTCACCGCCCCGGCCATCGGCCGGTAAGCTCGGCGGCCCATGGGTGAGTTCGTCCGGCTCGACGTCACCGACGGTGTCGGGCTCGTGCGCCTGGACCGGCCGCCGGCGAACGCGATCGACCTTCAGATGGGCCGGGAGCTCGGCGACGCGGTGGGCGAGGCCGGCGAGCGGGACGACGTCGGGGCCATCGTGGTCTGGGGCGGGCCCCGGATCTTCGCGGCCGGCGCCGACATCGAGGCGATGGCCACCTGGGGCCCCGACGAGGTCCGGCCGAGCGTCGAGGCGCTGGCGGCGGCCTGCGACCTCCTGGCCACCCTGCCCAAGATCTCGATCGCCGCCGTCAACGGGTTCGCCCTCGGCGGCGGCTGCGAGCTGGCCCTCGCCTGTGACCTTCGCTACGCGGCCGACGACGCTCAGCTCGGGCAGCCGGAAATCCGCATCGGGGTGATCCCCGGCGCGGGCGGGACGGCCCGGCTCGTCCGTCTCGTCGGCCCGTCCCGGGCCCGGGATCTCGTGTACACCGGCCGGTGGGTGGCCTCGGACGAGGCGGCACGGATCGGGCTCGTCGACCTGGTCGTCCCGCCGAGCGAGGTCCTCACCGAGGCGATGGCCGGGGCCGGCGATCTGGCGCGCGGCCCGCGCGGCGCCCTGGCCGCCGCCAAGGAGGCCATCCGCGCCGCCGAGCGGCTCGCCCCCGATGAGGCGGCGGCCGTCGAGCGGGAGCAGTTCCTTCGGCTCTTCGGAACCGCGGACCAGCGTGAGGGCATGCGTGCCTTCCTGGACAAGCGCGATCCCAGGTTCGGCGCGGGGCACTGAAACCGGGACCGCTGCCCCGTCGCCCGGCCGCCCCGGAATGAACCGGCGGGCTGCGTCGTTCGAATACCGCGACAAGGGGTTCCGACGAACGCCCGAACGGAGCCCTCGAAAGGAAGTGACCGACGTGGCCGATGAGAGCTACCGGGGTGCGTCCGTCAGGACGCTGCCGAGGCCCAACCGGCAGTACGACCGTGGCCGAACCTGTGCGGCGCCTGGGTGCGAGACCGCCCTTTCCATCTACAACAAGTGGGAGTACTGCTGGCAGCACGAGCCCGTTCACAGCTACATCCCACGAGGGAAACGCCGCAGCTCGAAAGCGGCCTGAAACATCTGAACCCCGGGAGTCAAGCCGGCCGCCGCGGCGGCCGATGGGTTCAGGGAGGAGACCGCTCCCCCCCGAGCGACCCAGATTGCCCGATAACGCTGCCGACGCTCCATTGCGTGAGGCCGACTGCCCGTTCTGCGAGCGCGTGGTGACCGTCTACCAAGACCCGCCGCGGTGTCCGCTGTGCGACTGTCCTCTCGACGAGCACACCATGCGTCCGTCGACGCTTCGCCCCGGCACGGCCCTCGACGACTCCGGAGAGCGCTAGGGCCGGATCAGCTCCGCCCGGCGCATGCCGCGCACCGAGTTGAGAACGGCGAGCTCCTCGGCCCGCTCCGCATCCTCGATCGTCAGCCGCCGCTCGAAGAGCGTCCCGCCGGCGAGCAGCGCCGTGCGCTCCACACCCGGAAGCAGGCCGCATTCGATGGGCGGCGTCCACCACGCGCCGTCCAGCCTGACCGCCACGTTCGCGATCGTCGTCTCGACGAGCTCGCCACGCGCGTTCACCAGGACCACGTCGTCGGCGTCGGGATGCCGCGCGCGCGCCTCGTCGTAGGGTCCGCGGAGCGAGGTCTTGTGGTAGCGCATGGCGTCGGTCTCGTCGACCAACCCGTCGAGGTCGACGGCGAGGCGGACCGGATCGGCGAGCCGCGGCAGCGAGACGCCGCCCGTCGTCGCGCGTCCGCGACGGTCCAGCAGAAGCCGGATCCGCGCCGGCCCGTCCGGGAAGCGCCCGGCTTCCCGTTCGAGAGCCTCGCGCACCGCCCGCTCGTCGTGGGCGAAGCCGAAGTACGCCGCCGAGGCCGCGAGCCGCGCCAGATGGAGCTCGAGCCGGCGAAAACCGGTTCCCGGCTCGTGCAGCAGCGTCTCGAGGAGCTCGAAGGCCGGCCGGCGCGCGGTCAGCACCCGGGCCTTGGCGACGGTCTCGTCGAACTCGCGATCCGACAGTGAATCCCACGTGATGCCGCCTCCCACGCCGAACTCGGCCGCGCGCGTGCGCTCGTCGACGACGACCGTTCGGATCGCGACGTTGAACTGCGCGTCGGGCAGGCCCGAGCCCGGTGGTGACAGGAACCCGACCGCGCCGCAGTACACGCCGCGCGGTGAGTCTTCGAGCTCGGAGATGATGGCCATCGTCCGCACCTTCGGCGCACCGGTGACGGAGCCGCTCGGAAAGAGCGCTCCGAACACCTCCGGGATGCCGGTCCCCGGACGCAGATCCGCCGTCACGGTGGAGGTCAGCTGCCACACGGTCTCGTAGCGCTCCGCCCGGAACAGGTCGGTCCACCGCACGGAGCCGGGCTTCGCGATCCGACCGAGATCGTTGCGGATGAGGTCGACGATCATCGCGTTCTCGGCCCGGTCTTTGAGCGAGGCCCGCAGCTCGCGCATCCGCTCCTCGTCCTCGGCCGGCCACCGTCCGCGCGGAGCGGTTCCCTTCATCGGACGCGCCACGATCCGTCCCGCCTCGATGCGGAAGAACAGCTCCGGCGATGCCGACAGGACCCGGTACCGCCCGGCGTTGACGTAGGCCCCGTACCCACCTCGCTGCGCGAAGCAGAGGTCGCGGTAGAGGCCGCGCTCGTCGCCGGCCACCGTCGAGCGCAGGCGGAACGTGTGGTTGACCTGGTACGTGTCCCCGGCGGCGATGTGCTCCCGGATGCCGGCGATGGCGCGGTCGTACCGCTCCTGCGGGATCGATGGGTGCCAGGCATCCTGGGCGCCGGGGACGGCTCCGTCCCTGGACTCCGGCAACGCCGTGTCCTCGCGCCGCTCGAACATCCCGAACCAGGCGAGCGGGAGGGCGGCGAATGGATCCTGCGGGTCGCGTTCCCGCACCCGCAGGGCCGGGTCGAACGCCGGCGCGGCCTCGTACGCGACGAACCCCGCCACCCACAGGCCGCGCGTCGCCGCGGACGCGGCCGCGGCGAGCACCCCCGGGACCTCGCCGATGCGGCCGGCCTCCAGCACGCCGACGGGCTCGGCGAGGCGGAACGAGGGGGACGCGCCGGTCAGGTCGTCGAACCTGGCCTCGATCACGGCGTGCACCTTACGCGTCCACCCGGTCGCCCCGAGGCGGTAGCCTCGTGCCATGTCGTCCGTGCTCGTCGCCATGTCGGGCGGGGTGGATTCATCCGTGGCCGCGTGCCTGCTCGTCGAGCAGGGACACGAGGTTCTCGGGTCCCACCTCCGTCTTGTCGACGACGCGGGCCTCGACCACGGGTGCTGCGGACCTCGCGCCTCCGCCGATGCCGCCGAAGTCGCGCGGATCGCCGGGATCGGCTTCGAGACGGTCGATCTCTCACGCGAGTTCGCCCAGACGGTCATCGCGGATTTCGTCTCGGAGCACGCGGCCGGCCGGACGCCCAACCCCTGCGCGCGGTGCAACCGCGAGATCAAGTTCGGCGCGTTTCTTCGCCGCGCGGACGAGCTCGGGGTGGATCTCGTCGCGACCGGGCACTACGTCCGAAACGTCGAGGGCGACGACGGGCGCCGCCGGCTGTTGCGGGGCGCGGACCCGTCGAAGGACCAGACCTACATGCTCCACATGCTGGGACAGCGCGAGCTGGCCCGCGCGCGGTTCCCGGTGGGGACCCTGGCGAAGTCGGCGACCCGCCGGCTCGCCGACCGCTTCGGGCTGCCGGTCGCCGACAAGCCCGATTCGCAGGAGCTCTGCTTCGCGCCGGCCGGCGAGGCGGGAGCGTTCGCGCGCCGCGCCGCGCCGGAGCTCGTCCGCCCGGGTGGGACGGTCGTGGACGCGGCCGGCGCCGTCCTCGGCCACCACGACGGGACGTTCGCGTTCACGATCGGCCAGCGGCGAGGTCTCGGTGTCGCCACGGGCAGCCGCTCCTACGTGATCGACGTCGACGCCGCCAGCAACCGCGTGGTCGTCGGACCGCAGGAGCTGCTGCGCCGCGGCGGGCTGGTCGCCGACCGCGCCTCCTGGGTCTCGGGGGCGCCGCCGGCCGATGGTCCGTTCGAGGCCTCGGTCGCCATCCGCTACCGGTCGGGGCCCGCCCCCGCGGTCGTGCGGCCCAGCGGCGATGACGGGTTCCGCGTCGAGTTCCGTGAGCCTCAGCGCGCGGTCGCGCCGGGTCAGAGTGCCGTCGTCTACCGGGGCGACGAGGTGCTGGGCGGCGGCCGCATCGTGGACGCCCTCAGGGTCTCGTCGTGAGGATCCTCCGGCGTCGCGCTTCGACGTTCGAGATCCGGGTGGAGGACCTGCGGCTGCTCGTGACGGCGCCGGAGGACGTCGCGGAGGAGGTTCGCGCCGCGGCGCTGTCGCTCTGGGAGCAGCTGCGCTCATATTCGCTTCGCGACCCGGCGTTTCGAACCAGCAAGCGGCCCATCGCCGGCGTGCGGTCGGACGCCCCCGACGTCGTCCGCGAGATGGTCGCGGCGGCCTCCGCGGCGGGCGTGGGCCCGATGGTCACGTTCCGCGGGGCGGTGGTCGACCAGGTCGGGCGGGTCCTGGCGGTGCAGTTGTCCGAGCTCACGGTGGCCTGCGGCGGCGACTACTTCATCAAGGCGCGCCGCCGGACTCAGGTCGGGATCCGCCGCCCCGGCGGGGACACGATGGCGGTGGCCTTCGCGGCCTCGGAGGGCGTCGGGGTCTCGACGACGCTCGGCCGGGCGCGCGCCGGAGCCGGTCCCGACGGGCTCGCCGTGATCGCCTCGTCGTGCACGATGGCGGACGCGGTGGCGGCCGGCGTGCAGGCGATCCTGACGAAGTCCGGCGGCTTCGCAAAGGCGCTGCGGTATCTGCGGGCCGCGCCCGAGGTGCTCGGCGGCGTCATCGTGATCGGCGAGCACATCGGTCTCGCCGGAGGCGTGGAGATCGCCGCGTGACGGCGACGGCCGAAGAGCGCCGCCGGGCGGCCGCCAAGCTGCGCGTCGAGGAGCTCCGCAGCCTCGTCGAGCACCATCGCTACCGGTACCACGTGCTCGACGACCCCGAGGTCTCCGACGCGGAATACGACGAGTTCATGCGCGAGCTCGCCGGGCTGGAGGAGGAGTTTCCCGAGCTCCAGACGCCTGACTCGCCCACGCAAACCGTCGGGGGAGCCGTCGACACGCTCTTTACTCCCGTCGAGCACCGCGCGCCGATGCGCTCGCTCGACAACGCCTTCTCGCCCGAGGAGGTCGAGGCCTGGGCGGCGCGGATCGAGCGCGCGGTCGGCGATGGCGCCACCTATGCCTGCGAGCTCAAGATCGACGGGGTCGCCTGCGCGCTCACGTACGAGTCGGGGGTGCTGACGCGGGCCGCCACCCGCGGCGACGGCACCGTCGGCGAGGACATCACGGCGAACGTGCGCACCGTCACGGGCGTGCCGCGGCGGCTCGGTGTGGATCCGCCGCCACGGGTCATCGAGGTTCGCGGCGAGATGTACCTGCCGGTGGCGGCCTTCGAGGAGCTCAACCGCCAGCTGACCGAGGCTGGTCAGCGCGCGTTCGCGAACCCTCGCAACGCGGCGGCCGGATCGCTCCGCCAGAAGGACCCGGCGGTCACCGCGTCCCGGCCCCTCCGCCTGTGGGTGCACTCGTTCGGGGCGGCCGAGGGCATCGAGTTCGATTCCCACCTCGGCTTCCTGGGCTGGGCGGCCAAGGCCGGGCTGCCGGTTGCACCAACCACGGAGGCGCGTGACTCCGTCGGCGGCGTCGAGGAGTTCCTGTCCCGGTGGGAGACGCACCGTCACGACATCGACTGGGAGATCGACGGGGCGGTCGTCAAGGTCGACCAGACCGACCTGCAACGCGAGCTTGGCGCCACGTCGAAGGCGCCGCGCTGGGCCATCGCCTACAAGTTCCCGCCCGAGGAGCGGACGACGATCCTTCGCAAGATCGACGTCCACACGGGCCGCACCGGCAAGGTCACGCCGTTCGCGGTTCTCGAGCCGGTGCAGATCGGCGGCGTGACGATCACGTACGCGACGCTCCACAACGAAGACGAGGTCCATCGCAAGGACGTGCGGCCGGGCGACACGGTGATCGTGCGGCGGGCGGGGGACGTGATCCCCGAGATCGTCGGGCCGGTCCCATCGCGGCGCAAGCGCGGGGCGCGGATCTGGCACATGCCGAAGACCTGTCCTTCCTGCGGCACGCCACTCGTTCGGGCCGAGGGCGAGGCGGACACGCGCTGCCCGAACCGCGCCGGCTGCCCGTCCCAGAACCAGGAGTGGCTCTTCCACTTCGCCGGCCGCGGCGCGCTGGACATCGAGGGCCTCGGCTACGTGACGCTCATGCAGCTCGTCGATCGCGGACTGGTGAACGACCCGGCGGACATCTTCGCGCTCGGTCCCGGCCAGCTCGAATCGCTCGTGGGCTTTGCCGAGAAGTCGGTCACCAACTTGCTGAGCTCGATCGAGACCTCGAAGGACCGTCCGCTCTGGCGGCTGCTCGTGGGTCTCAACATCCGCCATGTCGGCACGCACGTGGCGCAGGTGCTTGCCAGGGCGTTCGGGTCGCTCGACGCGCTGGCGGGCGCCTCCGAGGAGCAGATCGACGACGTGGCGGAGATCGGGCCCGAGATCGCGGCTTCCGTGCACGCGTGGTTCGGCGACACAGGCAACGCCGCCCTGGTCGAGAAGCTCCGCGCGGCCGGCGTCCGGATGGCCGACGAGATGCCGCGAACGACTGGCCCGAAGCCGCTCGAGGGCAAGACCATCGTGCTGACCGGCGGGCTCGAGGGCCTCAGCCGCGAGGAAGCGACGGTTGCCGCCCAGGCCGCGGGCGCGCGCGTCGCCTCCAGCGTGTCGTCGCGGACCGACTTCGTCGTCGCCGGCCGGGATCCGGGCACGAAACACGACAAGGCGGTGAGCCTCGGCGTGGAGGTCGTCGACGAGCAGGAGTTTCTCCGGCGGCTCGGCGCGAAGCGATGAGCGCCGCGGTGCGGGGCCGGCCGCTCCCGGCCCCGGCCGCCAACTAGACTGCGCCCACCATGCCCGTCGAGATCGACATCGACCACGTCGCCCGGCTGGCCCGGCTGGACCTCACGGACGACGAGAAGGTCAAGCTGACGGGACAGCTCGCCGCGATCCTCGAGCACGCCTCCACGCTCGCCGCGGTGGCGACGGCGGACGTTCCCCCCAGCGCGTCCGCCATGGCCCGATCGAACGTGGACCGCGACGACGTCGTCGAGCCGAGCCTTTCGGTCGAGGCGGCGCTCCGCAACGCGCCGGATCGCGAAGGCGACCGTTTCCGCGTGCCACGCGTGGTCGAAGGCGGATGAGCGAACCGGACCTCTGCGACCGGACGGGCACGGCTCTGGCCGCGGCGCTCGGATCCGGCGAGATCACCGCCGCCGAGGTCGCCGAGTCCAGCCTTCGGCGAATCGAGCAGGTGGACGGCCGGCTCAATGCGTTCGTCACGATCACCCCCGAGGTCGCCGGCGAGCGCGCTGCCGCGGTCGACGCGCACCGCGCCATCGGCGCGCCGAGGGCCGCCGCGGCCGGCATCCCGGTGGCCCTCAAGGACGTCTTGTCGACCAACGGCATCCGCACGACCTGCGGCTCGTCGATCCTCGAGTCGTACGTGCCGCCGTATGACTGCACCGCGTGGACCCGCCTTTCGGCGGCCGGGGCCGTGCTCGTCGGCAAGACCAACTGCGACGAGTTCGCGATGGGCTCTTCCAACGAGAACTCGGCGTTCGGTCCGGTGCGCAACCCGTGGGACCTCGACCGCGTGCCGGGCGGTTCTTCCGGCGGATCGGCGGCGGCGGTCGCCGCCGGTGAGGCGGTCTGGGCCCTCGGGACCGACACCGGGGGGAGCGTCCGACAGCCGGCCTCCCTCTGCGGCGTCGTCGGCCTCAAGCCGACGTACGGATTGATCAGCCGGTACGGGCTCATCGCGTTCGCGTCGTCGCTGGACACGATCGGAACGTTCACGCGAAGCGTCGAGGACGCGGCGACGCTGCTCGATGTGCTGGCCGGCCACGACGCCCGCGACGCGACGAGCCACGACGGACCACCGGCGCGGTACAGGGCGGCCCTTCGCGGCGGCGTCCGTGGTCTGCGGGTGGGCGTCGTCGCCGAAGGCTTCGGGGACGGCGTCCAATCGGGCGTGCAGGACGCGGTGCGGTCCTCGGTCGACCGGCTTGCCGCGATGGGAGCCGAGATCGGCGACGTGACCCTTCCGCACACCGAGCACGCGCTCTCGGCGTACTACGTGATCGCTCCGTCCGAGGCATCCTCGAACCTGGCCCGCTACGACGGCGTCCGATACGGGCTGCGCGTCGAGGGCGCCGATTCGGTCGAGATGATGGCGCGCACACGAGGCGCGGGGTTCGGGGCCGAGGTGAAGCGCCGGATCATCCTGGGGACGTACGCCCTGTCCGCCGGCTACTACGACGAGTACTACGGCCAGGCGCTGAAGGTGCGCACGCTCATCATCCGGGACTACGAGGCGGCGTTCGAGCGGTTCGACGTGCTGGTCTCGCCCACCTCGCCGACGACGGCGTTCCGGATCGGGGAGCGGGCCGACGATCCGCTTGCGATGTACCTCTCGGACGTCTTCACGATCCCGGGGAACCTCGCCGGCGTGCCGGCCCTTAGCCTGCCGTGCGGGCCGGATGCGGACGGGCTCCCGGTCGGCCTGCAGATCACCGGGCCGGTGCTCGGCGAGGCCACCGTGCTACGGGTCGCCCGGGCCCTCGAGGAGGACCTCGGGCTCGACCTGCGCCCCCCGCTCCTTGCGAGCGTCTGAGGCCCGCGGAGCGGCGACCGAGACGATCAGGGCCACGGAGGCAAGCACGACGCCGCCGGCAAGCAGCGTGGTCGCGGTGACGGTCTCGTCGCCGAGGAGCGCTCCGAGCGATACGGCGACCACCGGGTTGACGTAGGCATAGGTGGAGACGAGGGACGTCCTGGCGTTGCGCAGCAGCCACAGATACGCCGAGAGCGCGAGCAGCGAGCCGAACGCGACCAAGTAGACGAGAGCGAGCGCCGAGGTCGCCGAGATCCGTGCCGGGTGCAGATCCCCGAGCTCCCCGGAGATCGCGGCGGCAACGAGAAGGCCGATGCCCCCGGCCAGCTGCTGCATGCCGGCCGACTGACGCGGATCCGGCGGTAGCGGCGCGCGCCGTTGCAGCAGCGAACCGGTGGCCCACGAGAGCGACGCCCCGACCGCGAACCCGAGACCGAGCGCCGAGACGTGTCCGGCGAGCTGTCCCCGAACGAGGAGCGCCGCGCCGACGAAACCGCCGGCGAGACCCAGGACCACCCGGCCCCCGAGCCGGTCGGCACCGAGCACCCCGCGGTCGGCCAGCGCCATCCAGAGCGGAACCAGGGCGATCAGCAGGGCCACGATGCCCGTCGGCACGCCGAGGTCCTCGGCGATCGCGACGAAGCCGTTGCCGCTGAGCAGCAGCAGCACGCCGACGGTCGCCGCGGCGCGCCACTGGCGCGAGGTGGGCCGCCGCCAGGTTCCGCGCCGGCGGCTCCAGGCAACGAGCACGCCCCCGGCGAGCAGGAATCGCGCAGCCGGTCCGACGAGCGGCGGGATCGTCTGGTTCGACCGCTCGATCGCGAAATAGGTCGTTCCCCAGAAGAAGTAGACGATGCCGAGGGCGGCCCAGATCCTGCCCGGGGCCGGCGACGGAGCGCCCACCCGGGCGGGGCGGGCGGCGTCCGAAGGCATGGCTCGATGATACGAAGCGGGGCCCGCCCGGCCGTTCGTGTGGTGCAATCACCGCCGATGCAGACGCGCGCGCTCGGCGGCTCCGGGTTCGAGGTACCGGTCGTCGGGCTCGGGACCTGGTTGGTCCTGGACGTTCCGGCCGAGCACGAGCCGGCCGCGCGTGAGGTCGTGGCCGCCGCCTTCGAGGCCGGGACCCGGCTGGTCGACTCCTCGCCCATGTACGGACGCGCGGAAGCCGTGCTCGGCCGCGCGCTGGGCGATCGCCGTACCGACGCTGTCGTCGCGTCGAAGATCTGGGCGAGCACGGCCGGCGAGGGCCGGCGCCAGTTCGCCGCGCAGCTCGGGTTCTACGGAGGCCGGGTGGACGTCCTTCAGGTCCACAACCTCCGGGCGTGGCGCGAACAGCTCGAGTGGATGGAGCGCGAGCGCGACGAGGGGCGGATCGGCGTGCTCGGCGCGACGCACTGGTCGCCCCGGAGTTTCGGCGAGATGGCGGAGGTGATGCGGACCGGGCGGATCGGCGTGATCCAGATCCCCTGGAACCCGCGGGAGCGCGACGCCGAGCGCGAGATCCTTCCGCTCGCCGCGGATCTCGGGATCGGCGTCATCGCGATGCGCCCGTTCGGCGAGGGCGAGCTCCTGCGGCCCGCGCCCCCTGCCGCCGAGCTGGCGGCGCTCGGCGCCGCGACGTGGGCGGAGGCGCTGCTGCGATGGTGTCTGGCCGACCCGAGGGTCCACGTCGCGATCCCCGCCACGCGGGACCCCGGGCACGCCCGGTCGAACGCGGCCGCCGGCGACGGGCGGGTGTTCACGGCGGACGAGCGCTCGTTCGTGGAACGCATCGCGGCCGCCTAGAGACGGTTCGATAAGCTCGCCGCGTCATGACGGGCTGGGAGACGGTGATCGGGCTCGAGTGCCACGTCGAGCTCGCGACGCGGACCAAGATGTTCTGCGGATGCCGAAACGCCTTCGGGGCGCCCCCGAACACCAACACGTGTCCGGTGTGCCTGGGTCTGCCCGGCTCGCTCCCGGTCCCGAATCGGGAGGCGCTCGCGTCGATCGTCAAGATCGGTCTCGCGCTCGATTGCGACATCGCATCGCACTCGTTGTTCCACCGCAAGAACTACTTCTACCCGGACATGCCGAAGGACTTCCAGATCAGCCAGTACGACCTGCCGATCTGTGTCGGCGGGTGGCTGGACGTCGAGCTCGAGGGGGGCCGGACCAAACGTGTCGGCATCACCCGCGTGCACATGGAGGAGGACACGGGCAAGACGACGCACGCGAGCGCGAGCGGCCGCATCAACGACGCCGAGCACGCGCTCATCGACTACAACCGGGCGGGGGTCCCGCTCGTCGAATGCGTCTCGGAGCCCGACATTCGCTCTCCGGAGGAGGCCGGCGCCTACCTTCGTGAGCTTCGCGCGACCATCGAGTCGCTCGGGGTGTCCGATGTCCGGATGGAGGAGGGGTCGCTCCGGTGCGACGGGAACATCAGCCTTCGCCGCGAGGACGCCTCCGAGTTCGGCACGAAGGTCGAGATCAAGAACATGAACTCGATCCGGTCGCTCGAACGCGCGCTCGCGTATGAGACCACGCGGCAGATCGAGATCCTCGAGTCGGGCGGCGCCGTGCAGCAGGAGACTCGCCACTGGGACGAGGTCGCCGGCGCCACGTCGACCATGCGGTCGAAGGAGGAAGCCTTCGACTACCGGTATTTCCCCGAACCCGACCTGTCGGCGCTTGCGCCGGACCCCGCGTGGATCGAGTCGATCCGGGGGAGTCTTCCCGAGCTGCCGCGTGCCCGCCGGCATCGCTACACCGCCGAGCTCGGTCTTCGCCCGGAGGTGGCGGACGTCCTCGTGGCCAACGCCGCGTCGACCCGGCTCTTCGAGGAGACGCTCGCGCTGGGTGCTCCGGCCTCGAAGGCGGCGAACTGGATCACGCAGGATCTCGCGGGGCTCAGAAACGAGGCGGGCGAGGCTGATGGAGCCGTCACGGCCGGGCACCTCGCGGACCTGGTGCGTCTGGTCGAGGATGGAACCCTCAGCGGCTCGGGCGCCAAGCAGGCCCTCGAAGCGGCGTTCGCCACCGGGGAGGCGATCGAGTCGATCGTCGAGCGCCTCGAGCTCCGCCAGGTTTCCGATGCCGGCGAGCTCGGCGCGATCGTCGGCGAGGTCATCGCCGAGAACGACGACGCGGTCGCCAAGTTCCGGGGCGGCAACGAGGGCGTGCTCGGTTTCTTGGTCGGCCAGGTGATGCAGCGCTCCGGCGGCGCCGCGAACCCCAAGCTCGCCCGCGAGCTGCTGGCGGAGCGGCTCTCGGGCTGAGGCCCGTCGCGGTGGGCGCCGGGCCGGATCGCGCACCTTCACGGATCCCGGTCTGGCAGCTCGCCCTGCTCGGTCTGGTCCGCGGGGCCCAGGGTCTGGTGTTCCCGCTCCGTCAGATGTGGCGGTCGCCGCGGCCGCTCGATACCTACGGGCTGTGTCACTTCACGAGCGTCGCGGGCGACGCGCTCCTTGCCCTTTCGCTCGCCGACTCGGTCTTCTTCTCGCTGCCGGTCGGCGAGGCCAAGCTGAAGGTGGCGTTCTACCTGGGCGTCACGATGCTTCCGCTCGCACTTGCCGGGCCCCTGCTCGTTCCCCTCCTCGACCGCGCGGGCCCGCGGCGCGCGATCTCGCTGGGCGCCGCCGCCGGCCGCTGCATCTTGGCCGTGTACGCGGCGCCAAGGATCGGAACGCTGCTGCTGTTCCCGCTGGCGCTCCTGCTCCTCGTGCTCTCGAAGATCCACGCGATCACGAAGAACGGACTGACCATGGCCTACGCGCCGGTCGAGGAGGGGCTGATGCGGGCGAACGCCCGGCTCGGCCGGATCGCGGTCTCCGGAGCGATATCCGCCGTCCCGATCGGGTACCTGGCCCTCAAGATCTGGGGCGCGTCCGGCCCGATCTATCTGGCGGCGGTGGCCTACGGCTCGTCGGCCGCGCTCAACCTGCGGCTGCCGCATCCCAGGGCGCAGGCCGCCACGCCGTCGGAGGTCGGGGTCCGCGGACGGATCCCCGCGCTTACGGGACCTGCCATCGGGGCCGTCGGCATGCGGGCGGCCAGCGGCTACCTGCTGTTCCTTCTCGCCTTCTCGCTCCGCGAGGGGAATGCGCCGGCGTGGTGGTTCGCGGTGATCGCGGGCGCCGCGGTGATCGGATCGTTCGTCGCCGACATGGTTGCGCCGGCGCTTCCCACCGCGACGCGCGAGGAGGCGGTCGTGATCGCGTGCGTCAGCGCGGCGGGGATCTCGGCACTGCTCGCGTTCCAACTCTTCGGCGTGATCCTGCTTTCGGTGTACGCGTTCGTCGGCGGTGCCGCGGCCGAGTTCGGGCGCTTGGCGTTCCAGTCGCTGATGCAGCGGCACGCGCCGGCGGGAGCCTTCGGGCGCGTGTTCGTGCGCTACGAGGTGCTCTTCCAGGTCGCCTGGGTCGGCGGAGCCGCGCTGCCGGCGCTGCTGCCGATCGACTTCCGGGCCGGGATCCTGATCCTGGCGCTTTTCTACGTGGCCCTCGGCGTCGCGTTCTGGGTCCGGTGGCAGGCGAGCCGGCGCGCACCGCCGACGCAGACCGGGATGCCGCCGCCTCCGCCCGGCCCGCCGTAGAGTCGAGCGGCGAAGGACCGGACAAGGCAGACCAAGGAGGCGTCGATGGGAGAGTTCGTAACGGTGGGGGACGCGGGTGATGTCCCCGAGGGCGAGGCGCGGCCGTTCGATGTCGGTGGCACCGAGGTCGCCGTCGCCCGGGTGCAGGGCAGCCTCTACGCGTTCGGTGACGTGTGCACGCACCGGGGATGCAACCTCGCGAACGGCGGCGAGATCGCCGGCCTCACCATCCAATGCGAATGTCACGGCAGCGTGTACGACATGAGCACGGGGGCGGTGGTCGAGCCTCCCGCCACCGAGCCGATCGCGACGTACGTCGTCCGCGAGGACGAGGGCCGGATCCAGGTCGAGGTCTGATCCGTGGCGGGTGACCGGCCGATCGTCGTGGCCGGAGCGGGGCTGACCGGGGCCACGGCGGTCGCCACGCTTCGCACCGAAGGGTTCGACGGTCCGATCGTCCTGATCGGGGCCGAGGATCTCCCGCCGTACGAACGCCCCCCGCTGTCGAAGGAGTATCTGCGCGGCGAGCTGACGCTGGAAGACGGCTTCGTACGCGCGCCCGGCTGGTACGAAGAGCAGGGGATCGACATGCGGCTGGGCACGCGCGTGACCGAGGTCGATCCCGGCGCGCACACCGTGCGGCTGGATGACGGCGAGCGGATCGGCTACGCGTCGCTGCTCGTCGCCACCGGCGGGCGGAGCCGAACGCTCGCGGTGCCCGGGGCCGGCCTCGAGGGCATCTTCTGTCTGAGGACGGCCGGCGATGCGGCCGCGATCGCGGCCGCCGCGGCCGCCGGAGCCAGGGTCGTCTGCGTCGGGATGGGCTTCATCGGTGCGGAGGTCGCCGCCTCGCTTCGCACCGTGGGTTGTGACGTCGCCGTGATCGACCCCGGCGCGGTCCCGCTCGCTCGCGTGCTCGGGAGCGAGATCGGCGGGGCGCTGGAGGGACTTCACCGCGATCACGGCGTCCGGATGTGGTTCGGCGAATCGGTGGATCGGTTCGAGGGGACGGACCGCCTCGAGGCCGTCGTCACGGCCTCGGGCCGAAGGATCGCGGCGGACCTGGCGGTGGTCGGCGTCGGTACCGAGCCGGTCGTCGAGCCGATGGAGGCGATCGGCCTGGGCGGACCCCACGGCATCCCGGTGGGTCCGGCGCTCGAGACCAGGGCGCCCGGGATCTTCGCCGCCGGCGACGTGGCGCTCCACGACCATCCGGTCTTTTCTCCCGTCTTCGGGCCGATCCGGGTCGAGCACTTCGACAACGCGATCAAGATGGGCCAGGCCGCGGCCCGGTCCATGCTCGGCGCGGGGGCGCCATTCGACGATCCGCACTGGTTCTGGTCCGACCAGTACGATTCGGAGGTGCAGGTGGCCGGGTTCGCCCCGACGTGGGAGCGCGCAGTTGTGCGCGGCTCCATCAAGGATCGTTCGTTCTGCGCGTTCCTGCTCGACCCGGCCGGCGTCGTCCGCTCGGTGGTCTCGATGGACTGGAAGCGCGACGTGCGCCGGTCCTTCGAGCTGATCCGCCGGGCGGTCGCCCCCGATGTGGACGCCCTGGCCGATCCCGGCGTGGATCCACGGACGCTCGTCCCGGCGGGGGGCTGAGGGTGCACACGGGCATCGTGATGGGTCATCCCATCTGCGACATGGCGCTGCAACGCCGGATCGCCGATGCGCGCCGCGAGCGGCTCGTCCGGTCCATGTGGCGACGGCGCCGCCGGCCGCGCGGGGAGTCGCCCTCCGAAGCCGGACCGGTGCTCGACGCCGAGGCGCTCGTCGTCCACGGAGAGGACGTCTTGAAGGCGCTGCGCTTCTAGGTCGCGGACGCGCGCTCACGGAGCGGCGCGAGCTCGATGCTAGGCTGGCCGGGCGAACCCGCGTCCGCCGTCTCGAGGAGCAGGCGACACCGTGACCAGGCCGGAGATCATCCTTGCCCCGGGCCCGACCCCGATCCCTCCCGAGGTGCTGCTCGCCCAGGGGAGCCCGATCGTCTATCACCGGGGCCCCGGGTTCGGCGACCTGATGCGCCGCGTGACCGGGCGTCTCGAAGGGCTGTACCGGACCGACCGGGCCAAGGTCCTGCTCATGACGTCGTCGGGCACCGGCGGCCTCGAGTCCGCCGTCCAGAACGTGTTCTCGCCCGGTGACGAGGTGTTCGTCCCGGTCGCGGGGTTCTTCGCCGAGCGCTGGGCGGCGCTGGCGACCGCGTTCGGGCTCACCGTGCACACCAGCGAGCACGAGTGGGGCACGCGCCTGGACCCCGGCGCGATGGCCGAGGATCTCGCCCGCCACCCCGGCGTGAAGGGGGTGCTGCTGACGCACTCCGAGACCTCGACGGGGGTGATCCAACCCGTCGAAGAGCTGGCGCGCGTCGCGGCCGACGCGGGCGCGCTCGTGGTGGTCGACGTCGTCTCGTCGCTCGGGGCCGTTCCGTTCGCGTTCGACGAGTGGGAGATCGACGTGGCGATCGGCGGGTCGCAGAAGGCGCTCAGCGCCTCGCCGGGGATCGCCTTCGTCGCGGTGAGCGACCGGGCCTGGGATGTGGCGCAGACGGCAGCCAACCCGCGCTACTACTTTGACTGGCGCATCTATCACCGCTACGGAGAGCTTCCGGATCCCGAGAACCCGTGGACGCCGGCCATCAGCGTGATGCAGGGGCTCGACGCGGCCCTCGAGCTGTACGCGGCCGAGGGCCTCGAGCCATCGCTGCGCCGCCACGAGATGCTCTCGCGTGCGGTCAAGGAGGGCGCGCAGGCGCTCGGTCTCGATCTGTTCGGTGAGGGCTTGGAGCACAACTGGACGGTGACGGCGATCACCGCGCCCGAGGGAATCGACGCCAACACGATCACCGCGCGGATCCGATCCGACTTCGGGATCGTCCTGGCCCCGGGGCAGGGGCCGCTCAAGGGGCGGGTCTTTCGCATCGGTCACTTCGGCTATGTGAGCGATCTCGACATCCTGCGCGGGCTTGCGGCGCTCGAGATGACGCTCGAGCGGCTCGGACATCCGATCAAGCGCGGCGCGGCCGTCGCGGCCGCCGAAGGGGTCTTCCAGGAGGCCGCGGGAGCGTGAGCGTCCTCGTCACGGAGGCGCTCTCCGAGGCAGGGCTCGAACTGCTGCGCACCGAGTTCCGGGTCGACGTCCGCACGGACCTCGCCGCCGGTGATCTGGCCGCCGAGATCTCTCCCTACGAGGCGCTCATCATCCGGAGCGCGACACGAGTGACCGCCGAGGTGCTCGAGGCTGCGACGAACCTGCGCGTCGTGGCGCGGGCCGGGATCGGCCTCGACAACGTCGACGTCGACGCCGCGACGCGGCGGGGCGTCATGGTGGTGAACGCGCCGCAGTCCAACGTCATGTCCGCGGCCGAGCACGCGTTCGGCCTGATGCTGGCGCAGGCGCGCAACATCCCGCAGGCCAGCGCGGAGCTGCGCTCCGGCACGTGGGAGCGCGCGCGGTGGGAGGGAGTCGAGCTGGCGGGCAAGACGCTGGGTCTCGTCGGGCTCGGCCGGGTCGGAACCTTGGTCGCGCAGCGGGCCGCCGCGTTCGGGATGCGCGTGATCGCCTTCGATCCCTATGTGAGCGCAGAGCGGGCCAAGGACCTCGGGGTCGACGTGATGCCGACGCTCGAGGCGCTCCTCGTCCAGTCGGACTTCGTCTCGATCCACCTGCCGCGCTCGAGCGAGACCGAGGGGCTGATCGGGGCCCGCGAACTGGCGATGATGAAGCCCGGTTCGCGGCTCGTGAACACGGCCCGCGGCGGCATCGTCGACGAGGTGGCGCTCGAGAAGTCGATCCTCGACGGGCATCTTGGCGGCGCCGCGCTCGATGTGTTCGCGGCCGAGCCGACCACCGACAGCCCGCTGTTCGCCCTCGACTCGGTGGTGGTGACGCCGCACCTCGGCGCCTCGACGCGAGAGGCGCAGGACAAGGCCGGGACGACCGTCGCGGAGATGGTGCGGCTGGCCCTGCACGGGGAGTTCGTGCCCTACGCGGTCAACGTCTCCGCCGGCGCCGACATGAGCGAGGTCGTCCGCCCGTTCGTCCCGCTCGCCGAACGGATGGGCGCGCTCGTCGCCGGTCTCGCGGGCGGCGGCGTGCGCTCGATCGTCGCGTCGTATCTGGGCCGGATCGCCGAGTCCGACACGCGGGTCCTCACGCTCGCCGTCTTGAAGGGCATCCTCGGCCGGTCGGTCCACGAGCCGGTCTCGTTCGTGAACGCGCCGATGCTGGCGCGCGAACGGGGCCTCACCGTCAGCGAGATGCGCTCGACGGTCTCGCACGACTACGTCAGCTTGATCCAGCTGGAAGCCGAGACCGACGGCGGCCCGGCAAGCGTCGCGGGGTCGATCGTCGGGCGCGACCACGAGCGGATCCTCCAAGTCAACGAGTTCGACGTGGAAGTGGAGCCGGCCGAGCACATGGTGTTCTTCCGCTACGAGGACCGCCCCGGGATCATCGGCCGCGTCGGGACCGTCCTCGGCGAGCACGGCATCAACATCGCCACGATGGATGTCGGACGCAAAGCGGAGCTGAAGGAGGCGCTCATGTGCCTGACGGTCGACTCCGCGGTGCCGCAGGGCGTCCTCGAGGACATCGCGAAGGCGATCGACGCCTACGAGCTGCGGTCCTTCTCGCTGATGTCGTGAGCTTTCATGGCATGAAACGGGCGCGGCCGCGTGTTATCGTGCCGATTCTCATGACGCGGCTTCTCATTGCGATGGTGACGCCCGCGGACGCCTGAGGCGTCCGCGAGGCTTCGTTCACCCGCCCACCCGTCATCTTTCGCGTACCGCCCGAGGAGCCACCATGACCCGTTCACCCAAGACCGACGTGCGGCTGCTGGCCGTCGGCCGGCTCGTTTCGATCACCGGCGGAGCCGCCGCGTACACGGCACTCGCCTTCACCGTCTGGCACCGGACCCACTCCGCGGTGTGGCAGTCCGCGGCGCTGTTCCTCACGTTCGGGGTGGTCGGCATCCTGTCGCCGCTCACCGGTCATCTCGGCGACCGGTACGACCGGCGCCGGGTGCTCATCATTTCCGAGGGCGTCGCGGCGGCCTTCTCCCTCGCCATGGCGTTCGCCCACCTGCCGATGCTGCTGATCGCGCTCGCCTTCGGGTCGGCGCTTGCCGAGGCGCCGTTCGTCTCGGCCTCGACCGCGGCGATCCCCAATCTGGTGCAGCGCGAGGAGGACGTGTCGTGGGCGAACAGCCTTCAGGCACTGGGTCGCAACGGCGGGGTGATGCTCGGCCCGGTGATCGGAGGCGTGCTGCTGGGCGCGATCGGCTCGTCGTGGGTCTTCGCGCTCAACGCCGTCAGCTTCGGGGCTTCGATGCTGCTGACGTTCCTGGTCCGCGGGAGCATGCAACAGGAAAGCAGCGCCGGGCACCTCGAGGGAGGCATCCTCGCCGGAGTCAGGGTGCTCGGGCGGGATCCCGTGCTTCGGCGCCTGTCGATCGCGTGGTTCGTATTCCTCCTCGGTCTGGGGATGACGATGGTCGCCGACGCACCGCTTTCGGAACACTTCGGCGTCGGTGCGCGTGGCTTCGGCGTGCTCATCATGTGCTGGGGCGGCGGCGGCGCGATCGGGTCGTTCCTCGGCCGCGCGCTGACCGAGCGCAGCGAACGGCGATGGCTGGTCCTTGGCGCCCTCGGAGTGGCGGTCACCGGAGTCTGCATCGCGGCCTCGCCGTGGTTCCAGCTGGTGCTGTTGAGCGCTCTCGTCATGGGCGTGGCCGACGGCGTCACCACGGTCGCCGAGACCGGCGTTCTGCAGCGTCGATCGGCCGACTCGGTCCGCAGCCGCGTCATGGCGGCCTGGGACGGGGTCCTGTCGATCGGGCTCGCGATCTCGTTCATCCTGGCCGGACCCGTGCTGAGTCTGCTCGGGCCGAGACTCGTCTATGCGGTCGGGGGCGTGGCCGCCGCTGCCGCCGCGCTGCTCATCTGGCCGGTCGTCAGGCCGTTCGCGCGCACGCTCGACCTGGGACCGTCGCCGCAAGACGAGCCAAGGGACGCGCCAAAGAACGAGCCACAGAACGAGATCCATCCTGGGCCCGAAGGGGTTGCGCGGCAGCCGCTCTGACCCGGGTTGTCCGTGCGGCCGGCTTGCCTTGAACGGCCGTTCAAGGTTACGGTCGGGGTCATGAGCGGCTCATCGCGGGACGCCGTCGTCATCGGGGGCGGTCACAACGGTCTCGTGGCCGCCGCGTACCTGGCGAGGCGGGGAGCCCGCACGGTCGTGTGCGAGGCGCGGCACAAGGTGGGCGGCGCCGCGGACACGATGGCTCCCTGGCCGGAGGCGCCCGAGTTCCGGGTCACGACGCTCAGCTACGTGATGAGCCTCATGCCCGACACCATCGTCCGCGATCTCGCGCTCGACCGCCACGGCTACCGGCCGCACCCCGTCGGTCCGTACATCGTGCCGTTCGCCGATGGGCGAAGCATCGTTCAGCACGACGACCCGAAACACGATCACGACGAGTTCGCGGCCTTCTCGAAGAAGGACGCGGACGCGGCGGCCGACTGGCACGCATGGATCGGCGGGCTCGCGGAGGTGCTCGGTCCGATGCTGATGACGACGCCGCCCAGGGTCGGTTCGAAGAAGCCGAAGGATCTCCTCGACCAGCTCCGTCTCGCCTGGCGCTTTCGCGGGCTCGACGTCCGCGGCGTCGGCGACCTGACCCGGCTGATGACGATGTCCGTGTTCGACGTCCTCGACCGGTTCTTCGAGTCCGACCAGGTGAAGACGGTCATGGCGCTCAACGGGCTGATCGGAACCTGGGCGGGCCCGCACGAACCGGGAACCGGCTACGTGATGGCCCACCACTCGATCGGCGACGTCGGCGGCGGTCAGCTCGGAGCCTGGGCCGTGCCGGAGGGCGGGATGGGCGCGGTGGCCGACGCCATCGCGTCGAGCGCGCGTGCGGCCGGCGCCGAGATCCGCGTGAACACCCGCGTCGAGCGGATCCTCACCGACGGCGGCCGTGCACGCGGCGTCGTCATCGAGGGCGGCGAGGAGATCCACGCGCCGCTCGTCGTCACCGCCTGTCACCCGCAGATCACGTTTCTTCGCCAGCTGGAGCCGGACCAGCTGCCGACGGAGTTCCTCGACGACATCCGGAACTGGAAGACGCGCAGCGGCGTCGTGAAGATCAATCTTGCGCTCGACCGGCTGCCCGTCCTTGCCTCCAACCCCGAGCTCACCGACTTCTCCGGGGGATTCGAGCTGGCCGGTTCGGTGGCCCAGCTGGAACGCGGCTTCGAGGAAGCCCGGGCGGGAACCCCCGCGACCCGGCCGTTCAGCGACGGCGTGATCCCGACGGTGCTCGACCCCTCGCTGGCGCCGGAGGGCAAGCACGTGATGTCGCTGTTCACGCAGTGGGTCCCGCACGAGTGGAGCCAGGAGCCGCACCGAGAGGAGCTCGAGGCATACGCGGACCGCGTGATCGCCGGCTACGACGAGGTCGCCCCCGGGTTCACCGACTCCGTGCTGCACCGCCAGGTGATCGGGCCCTACGACATGGAGCAGGAGTGGGGGCTGATCGGCGGCAACATCTTCCACGGCGAGCTCTCGGCGGAGCAGCTCTTCCACATGCGGCCGGCGCCCGGGTACGCGGACTACCGAACGCCGATCCGCGGCCTGTACCAGTGCTCCAGCGCGACGCACGCCGGCGGCGGCGTCTGCGGGATCCCCGCGTACAACTGCGTCCGCGAGATCGTCCGCGACCGCCACACCGGCCGCCGGCGCGTTCACCGATAGCTCAGGAGAGGGAGGGCGAGCTCATGGCGGAGCCGTATTCGTTCACGTTCTACACCGCGACGTGGTACCGGAAGTCGCCGTACTGGCAGCGCACCATCGAGGCCGGCTCCACGAGCTGGGATCTCTACAACCACATGCTGATCCCGACGCTCTACGACAACGACGAGACCGAGTACTGGCATCTGCTCCGCCACGTCACGCTCTGGGACGTGGCAGTGGAACGGCAGGTCGAGATCACCGGACCCGACGCCGCCCGGTTCACCCAGCTGCTCACGTGCCGGGACCTGTCGGCCTGCGAGGTCATGCAATGCAAGTACGCGCCGATCATCGCGCCCTCGGGCGGCATCGTGAACGACCCGATCCTGTTGCGCCTGGGCGAGAACCACTTCTGGCTTTCGCTCGCCGACTCCGACACGTTGCTGTACTGCCTTGGGGTGCAGGCGTTCGCGGGGCTCGACGTCGAGATCCGCGAGCCCGATGTGTCGCCGCTGCAGGTGCAGGGTCCGAAGTCGAAGCCCCTGATCCGGGATCTGTTCGGGGACGCCGTGGCGGACATGCGCTACTACCGGTGCTGGGCCGGAGACCTCGACGGCATCCCGGTGGTCGTCTCGCGCACCGGATGGAGCGGCGAGGTGGGCTACGAGATCTATCTGCGCGACGGCTCGCGCGGCTCGGATCTGTGGGACCGCGTCATGGAGGCGGGCCGGCCGCACGAGATCCGGCCGATCGCGCCGAGCGACCAGCGGCGTCTGGAGGCCGGGATCTTCAACTACGGCAACGACATGGGGATCGAGGACACGCCGTATCACGTGACGGGCATGGAGCGGCTCGTCGAGCCGGCCGCGGACTTCATCGGCAAGGACGCGCTGGCCGAAGTCGCCGCGCGCGGTGTTGACCGCAAGCTCGTCGGCGTCGAGTTCGGCGGCGAGCCGTTCCGGCTCTGGCTCGACGACTTCTGGCCGGTTCGCCACGGTGACGACGTGGTGGGCAAGCTCACCAGCGCGTCCCGGTCGTTCCGGCTCGAGAAGAACATCGGGTACGCATGGGTGCCGATCGCCCTCGCCGGTGTGGGGACCACGCTCGAGATCGAATCTCCCGACGGGATGCTGCCGGCAACGGTCGCAGCGCTGCCGTTCCTCGACCCGAGGAAAGAGGTCCCCAAGAGCTGACCGCGTTCGTACCGGATCGGGGATGATGAGGCCGTGCAGAACCTCGGCGGACACCTGCTGATCGCGGGACCCGACCTGTGGGACCCGAACTTCCGCAGAGCGATCGTGCTCGTCGGGCACCACGACGAAGAGGGAGCGGTCGGCGTGGTGCTGAACCGAGCGCTGTCGCTCACCGTCCACGAGGCCCTGCCTCCGCTCGCCGGGCTGGTCGCTTTCGACGAGCCGCTGTTCGAGGGCGGGCCGGTGCAGCCGTCGTCGGCGGTGGTCGTCGCCGACTTCGAGGATCCGTCGACCATCGACATCGTGGCATTCGACTCGGTGGGGTTCCTCCCCCCAGAGCCCGACGACGATGCGGTGGGGTCGATCCGCCGCGCCCGCGTGTTCGCCGGCTACGCCGGATGGGGACCCGGTCAGCTGGAGGCGGAGATCGACACGCCGGGATCCTGGGTCGTGGCGCCGGCCACGGCGGACGACGTGTTCGTGCCGGACCCGGCCGGTCTGTGGGGGCGCGTGCTGAAGCGAATGGGCCCCGCCTACGACATGCTGCGAATGATGCCGGCCGACCCCTCGCACAACTGACGCCGTGTCCGACCGGCCCTCGATCGCCTTCGACCGCGCCGCCGAGTACTACGACGAGACGCGCGGGCTGAGCCCCGACGCCGTCCGCCGCAGCATCGGCGTGCTCGAGGAGGAGCTGCGGGGGCGCGGGAGGGTGCTCGAGATCGGGGTCGGCACCGGCCAGGTGGCGATCCCCCTTGCCGAGCGTGGCGTGCGCGTGATCGGGATCGATCTCTCGGCGCCGATGCTCCGGCAGCTGGTGCGAAAGCCCGGCGGGAAGGCCGTACCGCTGGCCCTTGGCGACGCGACCCGGCTGCCCGTGCGCGACGGCGCGTTCGGCGGCGCGGTGGTTCGGTGGGTGCTCCACCTCATCCCCGCCTGGCCCTCCGCGCTCGGCGAGCTGGTGCGGGCGATGCGTCCCGGCTCGCCGCTCGCGATCCAGATCGGCTCCTTCTCGGGCGCGCGCTCCGAGATCCAGGACCGATTCGCGGAGCTTTCCGGGATCGCGCACGAGCCCGCGGGGCTCGACTGGGGCGCCGTGGGCGAGCTGGACGAGGCCGCGGCTGCAGCCGGGGCTCCGCTCGCGCGGATCCGCGCGTACCAGGACCGTCCGGCTCACTCCCTGGAGGGGTTCATCGACGCGCTCGAGGGGAACCGGTTCAGCTGGACCTGGGGCGCGCCCGAGGACACGGTGCGCGCGGCAGCGGCGCAGGTGCGGGCGTGGGCTCGCGAGCGCTTCGGACCGCTCGATCGGATCGCCGGCGACGAAGCCGAGTCGGCCTGGCGCGTCTACGTTCGGTCCTGATCCGGGGGGGCACCCGACGCGGGCGACGAGCCGATATCCTTGGTCTCGCCACGGGCCGCAGCCCCGACGCCCATGGGAAGAGCGCAAGGGAGGATCCGCGTGCCGATCACGGAAGTCGACAAGATCTGGATGGACGGCGAGCTCGTGCCGTGGCGCGACGCCCAGATCCACGTGCTCAGCCACGCACTCCATTACGGGAGCGGGGTCTTCGAGGGGATCCGGGCCTACGAGACTCCTCGCGGCCCGGCCGTGTGGCACCTCGAGGAGCACCTGAAGCGGCTGTTCCGCTCGGCGAAGCTCTACCACATGGACATCCCGTACTCGCGGGAGGCCATGACCGAGGCGACCAAGGACGTGATCCGCGCGAACGGTCTCAGCGCGTGCTACATCCGGCCGCTCGCGTTTCGCGGGTACGGCGAGATGGGCGTGAACCCGTTGCTCGCCAAGGTGAACGTCGTGATCGCCGTGTGGCCCTGGGGCGCCTACCTCGGCGAGGACGCACTCGAGCAGGGCGTGCGCGTCAAGATCTCGAGCTGGCGGCGAAACGGGCAGAACTCGCTGCCGGCCGCGGCCAAGGCCACGGGCCAGTACATCAACAGCGTGCTGGCGAAGGTCGAGTCGATGAAGGCCGGCTACGACGAGGCCATCATGCTGAACGAGCAGGGGACGGTGACCGACGGTTCGGGCGAGAACGTCTTCATCGTCCGCGACGGCGTGCTCCTCACGCCGCCGATCTCGGCCGGATGTCTCGACGGGATCACGCGCCAGTCGGTGATCCAGCTGGCCACCGATCTGGGGTACTCGGTGCGCGAGGAGCCGCTCGTGCGGACCGACCTCTACAACGCGGACGAATGCTTCTTCTCCGGCACGGCGGCCGAGCTGACCCCCATCCGCGAGGTGGACGACCGCGTGGTCGGTGAAGGCCATCGCGGCCCGGTGACGAAAGAGCTCCAGGGGGCCTTCTTCGCCGCGACCAAGGGCGAGAACGAGAAGTATCAGCAATGGCTGACCTACGTCGACCCGGCGTGAACGGCCGGCCGAGGTGACACCGGCCGAAGAGGGCGAGTCATCCCGGCTTCCGCGGTCGGTCGTTCCCGTTCGCTACGAGGTGACCTTCGAGCCCGACCTCGACGCGGGCACGTTCCGCGGCTCGGAGAGCGTGACGCTCACGGTCAAGGAGCCGGTCTCCGAGATCGTCCTCAACGCCCAGGCGCTCCGGATCCGGGCGGACGGTCCGCTGGAGGGGCCCGACGGGGTCCTCGTCGACATCGTGAGCGTCTCGGTCGACGAGGCGGCGCAGCGCGCCACGATCGACCTCGCCGGACAGATCCAGCCCGGAACCTGGACCCTGCGGCTCGGGTTCGCGGGTGAGCTCAGCCAGAAGCTGACGGGGTTCTACCGGTCCACCTACGCGGCCGAGGACGGCACGAGCGAGTCGATCGCCGTGACCCACTTCGAACCGACCGACGCGAGGCGCGCGTTCCCGTGCTGGGACGAGCCCGACCTCAAGGCCGCGTTCGCGGTCGAGCTGGTCGTCCCCGAAGGGCTCACGGCCATCTCCAACGCACCCGAGACCGGACGGGAGCCGCTCGGCGACGGACGAGTTCGCGTTCGCTTCGCGGACACGATGGTCATGTCCACGTATCTGCTCGCGGTCGTGATCGGGCGTCTCGAGGTGAGCGACGTCGTGGATGCCGGCGGGGTTCCGACCCGGATCGTGAACGTGCCCGGGAAGGGCCACCTGACGCCGTTCGCGCTCGAGGCGGGTTCGTTCTCGCTCCAGTGGTTCGCCGACTACTACGGGATCCCGTATCCGGACGCGAAGGTCGACCACGTCGCTCTTCCCGACTTCGCCCAGGGGGCCATGGAGAACCTGGGCTGCATCACCTACCGGGAGACCCTCCTGCTCGTCGACCCGGACGAGGCGACCCAAGAAGAGATGATCGAGGTCGCCGAGACGGTCGCGCACGAGCTGGCCCACATGTGGTTCGGCGATCTCGTCACGATGCGGTGGTGGAACGGGATCTGGCTGAACGAGGCGTTCGCGACGTTCATGTCGATGCTCGCCGTCGACGCGTTCCGGCCCGGCTGGCGGATCTGGTCGATGTTCTCCCGGCTGCGCGCCTCGGCCTTCGACATCGACTCGCTCGCCTCGACGCGGGCGATCGAATACCCGGTGGAGTCCCCGGACGACGCGATGGGGATGTTCGACACGCTCACCTACATGAAGGGCGCCGGGATCCTGTGGATGCTCGAGGCCTACCTCGGGGCCGACCGGTTCCGCGACGGCATCCGGCGGTACCTCCGGCGCCACATGCACGGCAACGCCGAGACCCAGGACCTGTGGGACGCGCTCGAGAGCGAGACCGGGGAGCCGGTGCGACGGATCATGGACGCGTGGATCTTCCAGCCGGGGTTCCCGGCGATCCGCGTCTCGGAGCGCGACGGCGCGCTCCACCTGGAGCAGCGCCGGTACCGGCAGACGGGTGAGGACGACGGGACCCGGTGGCCGGTGCCCCTGCTCGTGCGGCAGACGGGCGCCGGCGGCACACGGACCGACAGCGTGCTGGTCGAGGGCGGCGGCGCGTCGGTCCCCCTGCTGGGCGGCGAGGCCGCCGTCGTCGCCAATGCGTCCGGCAGCAGCTTCGTGCGGGTCTGGTACGAAGGGGGCCTGCGGACCCGCCTCGTGGCCCGTGCCGGGGAGTTCCTCTCGCCGGAGGAGCGGCATGCGCTCGTCGACGACGCGTGGGCGGCGATCACCTCCGGCGCGGACGACGCCGGTTCCTTCCTCGACCTGGTCGGCGCGCTCGCAACCGGGGGTGAGTCCGACCTCCGGGTCTGGCAGGCCATGCTGCTTGGGCTGGGGTGGTTCGAGCGGTTCCTCGAGGGATCCGAACGAGACCGGTTCCGGGGGCACGTCCGGGGGCTCATCGAGCCGAAGGCGGCCGCACTGGGGCTGGGCGTCGCGCGGGATGGCGAGTCCGACCTGGACCGCGCCCTTCGGGGCGCGTTGCTTCAGGCGCTTGCCGTCGTCGGTGGCGACCCCGACGCGGAGTCCCGTGCCCGCGAGATCGAGCGGGCGGTGGAGCGTGGTGAGGCCGTGGATGCCCACCTCGCGGCCGCGGCCACCGAGGTCGTGGCGCGTTTCGGCGACGCCGACGACTACGAGCGGTTCCGCAAGCGTGCCTCCCATGCCGGGACGCCCCAGGAGGAGCGACGGTATCTCCACGCGCTCCCGCTCTTCCCGGGTGTGGGGCTGATGGACCGGACGCTGGCGGATTGCTTCACCGACGAGATCCGGTCGCAGGACGCGCCGTTCGTGCTCGCCCGCGCGACCGCGCACCGGGAGCTCGGCGGCCGCGCCTGGGACTACCTCGCGGCACACTGGACCGAGGCCGAGGAGCGGTTCGCCTCCTCCAACATGATCACGCTCACGGCGGGGCTGCGCTATCTCTCGACCGAGGCGCAGGAGGCTCAGGTGGCGGCGTTCTTCGCCACGCACGGCATCCCGCAGAGCGCCCTGACGCTCACCCAGAACCTCGAGCGGCAGCGGATCGCCGTGGGCCTCCGCCGCCGGTCCACCCCCCAGCTGCGCACGATCTTCATGTAGCGGTCGGCGGTGTCCCAGCTCGAGCGCTGGGTCCGGCCTGCGGCCGTCTTGACGAGGGTCCGGGCGGGTCATACCGTTCGGACCCGAACGATCTTCCCCGTCCGATGAACGGTGCCTCTTTGGGGAGGGGAGCACGGGCGGCCTCGCAACGATCGAAGGCGTCGACGTCCCGACCGGCCATTGGATCGGGGGCGCACGGGTGCCGCCTGCCGGCACGTTCTCCGACATCTCGCCGATCGACGAGACGCCGATGGCGGAGGTTGCCCGGGGCACCGCCGCCGACGTCGATGCCGCGGTCGCCGCCGCGCGCGAGGGCTTCCGGGTTTGGGGCTCCACCCCGCCGGCCGGCCGCGCGAGCGTGCTGCACCGGATCGCGGACGCCGTGCTGGAGCGGGTCGATCAGCTCGCCGCCGTCGAGACGCGAGACAACGGGTCGTTGCTGCGCTCGATGCGCCGCTCCGTGATGCCGCGTGTCGCTCGCAACTTCCGGTTTTTCGCGGACCAGCTCGGCGAGCTCGCCGAGGCGTTCGAGCAGGACCGGTTCACCAGCCGGACGGCGTGGGACCCGAGCGGCGTCACGGCGGTGATCACTCCCTGGAACGCGCCGCTGATGCTCGCCACCTGGCGGGTCGCCCCGGCGCTGGCCGCGGGCAACGCCGTGGTGCTCAAGCCCCCGGAGTGGGCGCCGCTGACCGCCTCGATGCTGGCCGACCTGACCAGGGACGCGGGTCTGCCCGAGGGCGCGTTCAACGTGGTCCAGGGGATCGGCGAGGAGGCCGGTGCCGCGCTCACGGCCCACCCCGGCGTCGATCGGATCGCGTTCACGGGCTCCGTCGACACCGGAAAGCTGGTGGCTGCGGCGGCCGCTCCGAACCTGACCCCGGCCTCGCTGGAGCTCGGCGGCAAGTCCCCGTTCGTGGCGTTCGCCGACGCGGACCTGGACGCCGTGGTCGCCCAGGCGGTCAACCAGTTCGACAACGCCGGCCAGGTGTGTCTGGCGGGGACGCGGCTTCTGATCGAGTCCTCGATCTGGGACACGTTCCTCGAACGGTTCACGAAGGCGGCCGGCGCGCTCGTCCAGGGCGACCCCCGCGAGGACGCCGTCGATCTCGGACCGCTCATCACGCGAGAGCACTTCGAGCGCGTCGACGGCTTCGTCCGCCGCGCCGCCGCCGGCGGCGCCCACGCCGTCTTCGGCGGCGGGCCGAACGACGATCTCGGCGGCCTCTATTACCGCCCGACGCTGTTCGTCGGCGCGCCCGCCGGCTCGGAGATCCTCACCCGCGAGGTGTTCGGCCCGGTGCTCACGGCCCAGCCGTTCGCGGACGAAGACGAGGCCGTGGCGCTCGCCAACGACACCGAGTACGGGCTGGCGGCGATCCTGTACACCGGCGACGCCGCACGGGCCGATCGCGTGACGGCGCGGCTGTCCGCCGGCACGGTCTGGGTCAACTGCTTCTTCGTCCGGGACCTGCGCGCGCCGTTCGGCGGCGCGCGGCATTCGGGCATCGGGCGGGAGGGAGGCGTCTACAGCTTCGACTTCTACGCCGACGTCAAGAACGTCTGCTCCGCTCCGTGGACCGGAAAGGGAGGCAAGGATGGGTGAGATCGTCGGCGCCGCGCTCGTGGCGCACGTCCCCACGATCATGCTGCCGGAGGAGACCCGGCTGGAGATCAACGACGGCAAGGAGATCACGCTCGTTCCCGGGCTCCGGCGCCTGCGGACCGAGGTCCTCGACCGTCTGAAGCCGGACACGGTCGTCGTCCTCGATACGCACTGGGAGTCCACCTTCGAGCACATCGTGACGTCGGCCGAGCGGCGTACCGGGCACTTCACGTCCCACGAGCTGCCGCGCGGGATGAGCGGCATCCCGTACGACATGCCCGGCGATCCCGAGCTGGCAAACGCCCTCGCCGAGCGGGCGGTGGGCCGCGACGACACGTGGATCCTGGCGTGCGACGACCCGTACCTGCCGATCTTCTACGGAACCGTCAACGTCTGGAGCTACCTCAACGGCGGGGAGCGCTGGGTGAGCGTCGCCATCAACCAGTGCGGAACGACGGAGGACTTCCTCCTGCTCGGCCGGCTTCTCGGTGAGGCGGTCGCGGCGGTCGACCGGCGCGTGGTCGTGCTGGCATCGGGCGGCATGACCCACCGCTTCTTCCCGTTCCGCGAGCTCCGGCAGCACGAGAGCTCGGCCGCTCCGGACAACATCCTGCATCTGGAGAGCTACGAGGCCGACCAGCGCGTGCTGAGGATGATGCAGGAGGGCGATCACGCGGGAATCATCGGCGGGATGCCCGAGTACCGGAAGGCGGCGCCCGAGGGCCACTTCGGGCACTACCTGATCATGGCCGGAGCGATCGGAGGGGCTCGCTGCCAGGCGCCGGGTGAGCGATTCAGCGAGTACGAGGCGTCGGTTGGAACCGGCCAGGTGCACGTGTGGTTCGAGCGGCCGGCGGACGGCTGGACCGGCGCCGGCACTGCGGCATAGCGTTCCTGGAAGGGGACCGAGGAGACAGGGGGGGTACGTGGAAGATCGAACGAACGAACTCGGGTACGAACGGCTGGGGGCGCCGAAGCTGTCGCTCGTCGACGTGGTGGCGCAGTCGGTCGGGTTCATGGGGCCGGTGTTCTCGGCCGCGTTCCTGATTCCGCTGATCGTGGGGATCATCAGTGCCACCGGCAAGGGCGCGGGTCTCGCGGCCCCGCTGTCGGTGCTGCTTGCGGCGATCGGCGTGTTCGCGCTGGGGTGGATCGTGGCGCAGTACGCGAAGCGGGTCCATGCGGCCGGTTCGCTCTACGACTACGTCTCGATGGGCTTCGGCCGAAACGTCGGCGCCGCTTCCGGGTGGCTCTACTACGGCGGCACCATCATCCTCACCACCGGTTTGGGCGTCCTGATCGGCGGGTATGTTCACGACATCCTGCTCCCGACGCTCATCAGCGGGAGCGGCGGGTGGCTGCCGATCTGGCTCTGGGACGTCATCTGGGCCGCCGGCCTGTTCCTCGTCCTGTACCTGGGTGTCCAGATCTCGACCCGCGTGCAGCTGACGCTGGCACTGGTCTCGGTCGCCGTCGTGCTGCTGTTCTTCCTCAAAGTGATCATCGACGTCGGCGGCGACAACGACATCGGCAAGGCCTTCTCGCCGAGCTCGTCGCCCGACGGGTGGTCCGGCGTGTTCTTCGGCGTGCTGTACGGCGTGCTGATCTTTGTCGGGTTCGAATCGGCGGCGAACCTCGCCGAGGAGACGCACAACCCGAAGCGCGACATCCCGCGCGCCGTCCTCGGCGCGGTCGTCGTCGTCTCGGTCTTCTATCTGATCGCGGCCTACGCGAACGTAGCGGGATTCGGGTTCAGCCTCGACGCGATCGGCGCCGCGGCGGGGGCTCCGTTGTTCGCCCTGGCCGCGCCGAGCTCGGCGGGAGGCTTCGGGTCCGATCTGATCTCGAAGGTGATCGTCTCCGTCGTGCTGCTCGACATCCTCGCGGTTGGGGTGGGCGCCTCCGTTGCGTCGACGCGCGGCGTCTTCGCCCTGGCGCGCGACCGCCGGCTGCCCAAGCCGCTTGCGGCCGTCGACAAGCGGCGCGGCACGCCCGTCGGCGCGATCGCGCTGCTGATGGCCGTCCAGGCCGTGTTCATCATCGCGAGCGAGGGCTCGAAGACCCTGCTGGGGCTCCCCGAGACGCCGCACTACTTCTCGCTCTTCATCTGGGCGGCGACGTTCGGTGGATTCGCCCTGCTCATCGTGTATCTGCTGATGTCGGTCGGTGCGATCCGGGGGCTCGCGGACCACGAGAAGAAGGCCCAGTTGTGGATCTCGGTCGTCCTCGGCGTCGCCATCACCGGAGCCGGCATCTTCGGGTCCTTCTACAAGGTGACGAGCCCCACGCTGATCGCGCCGTGGGCGGCGGTGATCTGGGGCGTGCTCGGCGTGGTGGTGATGTTCGCCGTCAAGGGCCGGGCGCCGGCGCGCGAGGTGCTGGGCGACCTGCGGACCGGGGACTAGCCACGGACACGGAGCCCGAACGGCCGCTTCGGCTCGACGTGCCTCGGGAAGAGGCGCTCGAGCACGCGGCGGCGCTCGTGGCCGAGGCGTGGCGCAGCTTCGACCGGTTCCGGCCGGAGGAGCCGCCGCTCGACGAGCGCGTGCGGCGGCTCCTCGAGGCCGGGTTGCCGCAGGACGGCGTTCCCGTGCACCAGGCGCTCGACGACACGGCGCGGATCCTCGACGAGTCGATCGCCCAGGCAAGACCGCGGTATTTCGCGTTCATCGGTTCGTCGGGGCTCGAGGTCGGCAGTCTCGCCGATCTCTTGGCGCACACCTACGACATCAACCTCGCCGTCCACGCCGGGGCCGCGACCGTGCTCGAGCAGCAGGCCGTCCGCTGGGTGAGCGAGTTCATCGGGTTCCCCGCGGCGAACGGCGCGTTCACGAGCGGCGGCACGATCAGCAACGTGACGGCGCTTGCGGCGGCGAGGGAACGCGCGCTCCCCGGGTCGCGGAGCACGGGGCTCGCGGGGCGCCGCGTCGCGGTCTACTGCTCCGCCGAGGTGCACTACTCGATCACGCGGGCGGTCGAGCTGCTGGGGATCGGTTCGGACAACCTGCGGGACCTTCCGATCGACGCGTCGCACCGTCTGCGTCCGGACGCGCTCGACGAGGCCATCCGGGCCGATGTCGCGGCGGGGGTCACCCCGATCGCGGTCGTCGCGACCGCGGGGACGACGCTGACCGGTGCGATCGACCCGATCGACGCGATCGCCGACGTGTGCGAGCAGACCGGCGTCTGGCTCCACGTCGACGGGGCCTACGGGCTTCCCGCAGCCGCCGTGCGTCCGGATCTGTTCCCCGGGCTCGAACGCGCAGACTCGGTGAGCGTCGACGCCCACAAGTGGCTCTACGTCCCAAAGGCGTGCAGCGCCGTCCTCGTCCGCGACGCGGAGTTCCTCACGCGGGCGTTCGCCCACGAGCAGGGGTACCTGCCGCACCAGCGTCACGAGCTGCACGCCGTCGACAACACGCTCGAGTACTCGCGGCCGTTCCGGGCCCTCAAGCTGTGGCTGGCGTTCCGGGCCCATGGGGCGGCGCAGTTCCGCGACGCCATCCGGCGGAACCTGGGTGAAGCCGAGCTGCTCTTCCGGCGGGCGTCCGAGCGCGCCGACTTCATCACGATGCCGGAGGCGCCGCAGCTCTCCGTCGTCCCGATCCGGCACGCGGCACCCGGGGTGACCGATCTCGACGAGCACAACGCGGAGCTCGCGCGCGCTATCCAGGCGGATGGCCGCGTCTACGTCTCGTCGGCGCTCGTCGACGGCGAGGTCTGGTTGCGACCCTGTTTCGTCAACTTCCGCACGACCGAACAGGACGTCCTGGCGATCCTCGACGTCGCGGCCGAGCTGGGCGAGCGGATCGCGTCCGGAGGCGCCGGATGAGCGCCGGCGCCGGCCCGCGGGACGACGACCTGCTCCCGGCGGAGCGCAAGGTCCTCGAGGAGCTCGGGCATCTGCCGCTCGATTTCGGCGCGATGTGGGCGGTGTCCAATCTGTTCCGAACCTCCGCGGCGATCCGCCGTCACATGGAGGCGAAGGTCCTGGCCGAGGACCGTCTGTCCTGGACGGCGTTCACGGGTCTGTGGGTGCTCTGGATCTGGGGCGAGCTGGAGACGCGCGAGTTCGCGAGCGCGGTCGGGATCAGCCGCCCCACCGCGACCGGTGTGATCACCACGCTCGAAAGCCGCGGGCTCGCGGCCCGTCGGAGGGACCCCAAGGACGGCCGGATGGTCATCGTGTCGCTGACCACAGCCGGCCGCCGCAAGATCGAGCACCTGTTCCCACGGTTCAACGCCGAGGAGGTCGCCCTGACCGCGCACTTGTCGCGGGCCGCAGCGGACAGCTCGCCGCGTCTCCTCCGCTCGATGTCCCGCGCCGTCGTCGGGCCGGCCGGCTAGTCAGTTCACGAGCATGTCGCTGGTGACCTCGAGCGCCTCGAGGTCCGGATTCGATGATTCCGTCCTCGCTCGCGGTTTCTGCCGGCCACGTAGGTCGACAGCCCGTCGATCTCGGTCCCACGACCCACGCCCGATCGTCCGGCCACCATAGGCTCGGCGAGAATGGCGAATCCTGCCGTCAGGGTTCAGCGACGACGCCTCTCAATGGGCCCGCGGAAGAGCAGGTAGTCGCGGCCATGGCCGGCACGCGCCTGGGGGACCGCCGTCAGGCGCGCTTGCGCGATGTCGTACTCCCTCTGTTCGCGCCGCATCTCCCGATCGCCGAGCTCCTGCGTTCCTTCCAGCTCGATCCCATGCTCCGCAGGAGGCCGCCGGGCGCAGGTCACCCCAGCCGGACCAGAGGCCGAACAGGCAGTCGCCGGGTGTCGTCGTGTGGCGGGCGAGCACCGTTCGCAAGCGCTCGGCAGATACTCGTCGGAAGCTTCCCGGGCTCGGGCCCGAGGGGTCCAATGACTCCAGGTTTTCGCCTTCGAAGCCGACGATCTCGGCGAACGAGACCTCGGGCGAGAGTGAGACACCATGCTCGGCGCCGATCTCGGTCCATGTGCGGATCACCGACTCCGAGCCGGTCCACTCCTCGACTGGGTGGAAGACTCGCACATAGTGGTCGAAGCCCCCCGGCAGGAGGCTGTGGAGTCGAAATCCACCGGGCCCCCACGGCTCCAGACGCGGAGACGATCCAATCGGCGACGGTGACGTCTTCCTCGGGCACGACGCCCGGCGTGTGCCAGTCGAACATCGCTGATCTACGCGAGACGATGCGAACCGGCATGCGCTTGATGCCGTTGACGAAGTTCGAGCGGATGCGCTCGACGGGGCCGGCGAGCTCGACGTCTGCGAGCCGGGGGATCAGCTCCTGGAACAGGATCTTGGTCTCCAGGCGCGCGAGGTGGGCGCCGAGGCAGAAGTGCGGACCGCCCGGGCCGAACGTCACGTGGTCGTTGGGCGCCCGCGTGACGTCGAACCGATAGGGGTCGGGGAACATGTCCTCGTCGCGGTTCGCGCTGACGTACCACGTCACGACCTTGTCCCCGGCCTTGATCGCCTGACCGCGAAGCTCGGTATCGCGGGTCGCGGTCCGGCGGAAGTGGAGCACCGGCGTCGCCCAGCGAAGGATCTCCTCGGTCGCGCGGCCGATCAGCTCGGGTTGCTCGCGCAGCAGCTGGAGCTGGTCGGGATGCTCGATCAGCGCCTGCATGCCGGCCGAGATCGTGTGCCGCGTGGTCTCGTTGCCCGCGATCATCAGCAGCGAGAAGTAGTTGTGGTACTCGTCGGTGTTCAGCATGCCCTCGGACTGCGCCACGGTGAGCGCCGAGATGACGTCGTCGGTCGGCTCCTGCTGACGCAGCTCGCGCTGGCGGTCGGCGTAGGCCCAGACCTCGTACGCGGCAGGGGAGCGGAACGGCAGCAGCCGGTACGCCTCCGTGTCGACCATGTCGGGCACCGCGTCGGACAGCTCCGGATCTTGGTTCGCGATCATGCGGTCGCCCCACGAGATCAACTCGGGCGCGTCGTCCTGCGGCACCGTGAAGATGGAGCAGAGAAACCGGATCGGCAGCTCGCGCGAGATCTCCGAGACGAACTCGACGTCTTCGTGCTCGAGCGCCCGGTCGAGCACGCTGCGGGCCACGTCGCGGATGAAGTCCTCGTACTTGCCGACGCCGCGCGCCGAGAACAGCTTCGAGCAGATCTGACGGAGCTCCGTGTGGCGCGGGGGGTCGGTCTCGAGCATCGTCTTGCGCACGCGGAGCTGCTCGTCGTCCAACTCCTCGAGCGCGACCGCGCCGATCTCGGACGAGTAGGTCTCCCAGTCCATGTGGACGGTGGTGAGGTCGTCGTAGCGGGTCACGGCCCAGAACCCGGTGTTGGTGCCCGGCTCCTCGTGCCAGCTGACGGGGGCCTCGGCGCGCAGCCGGTCGAACCATTCGTAGGGCACCCGCTCGACGTAGTTGTCGGGGTTGACCAGATCGATTTGGTCGAGGTCGGCGCCCATGTCCCTCGCTTCCCGTCGTGAACTCGCGGGTATGTTGGACCCGAACGACCTCGGGCGGCAAGCACAGCGCCCGGCGGGACCGCCGAGGGAGGCCACATGGCGAACATGACCCCGCTCTCGCGGGAGGACCATCCGGAGCTGGAGGAGGTCTTTCGCGTCTACGACGACACGATGACCTTCGTGCCGAACAGCCTGTTCACGATGGCGCGTAGACCGGAGATCTTGCGGGCGTTCAGTGAGCTCATCACGCAGATCTGGCGCACCGGGACGCTGCCTACCCCGCTCAAGCCGCTCGTCGCCATCGTCTCCAGCGTCTCGGCCGGCTGCCGCTACTGCCAGGCGCACGAGGCCGTCGACGCGAAGCTCCGGGGCGTCCCCGAGGAGAAGATCGCGGCGATCTGGGATTTCGAACGGAGCCCCTTGTTCGACGAGGCAGAGCGTTCGGCGCTGCGGTTCGCGCGCGACGCCTCACTCGTGCCCAACGAGGTGACACCGGCGCACTTCGCCGATCTGAGGCGGCATTTCGACGACGGGCAGATCGTGGAGATCCTCGCCGTCGTCGGTTTGTTCGGATTCCTGAACCGATGGAACGACACGATGGCCACCGAGCTGGAGGACGTCCCGTTCGCGCTTGCCAACGACCGCTACGGCACGCGGTGGGAGCCGGGCAAGCACCGGCCCCCGGTCAGTGGAACGGAAGGTAGTAGCTCAGCTCCCACGGTGTGACCTCGGTCGTCGCCGGGTCGGCGCCCGATGCGAGGTAGCGCTCCCACTCCGCGCGTTTCAGCATGACGAAGGCGTCGACGACCTCCCGGCCGATCGCCTCGACCAGCTCGTCGTCGGCCAAGAGCGCGTCGAGGGCCGTGTTCAGGTTGGCCGGGATGCAGACGTCGGTCGCGGGATCCCCGCCGACCGGTTGTGGCGGCGGTGGCTCCAGGCCCTGCTCGACCCCGAGTCTCGCGGCGTGCAGGATCGCGGCGCCCGCGAGATAGGGGTTCGCCGCGGCGTCGGCGGTGCGCTGCTCGAGGCGCGTTCCGCCGCCTCGAGCCGGCGGCACCCGGACGGTGACGCTGCGGTCGTCGTGCCCCCAGTTCGCCCAGTAGCCGTTCAGCATGTCCGGCAGCAGTCGTTTGTACGCGTTGACGTGCGGGGCGAGGATCGCCGCCATGCCGGCGTGGTGTGCGAGCACTCCCGCGATGCAGTGGCGAGCGAGGTCGGACAATCCGTTCTCGCCGGCTGGATCGTGAAGCGCGTTCGATCCGTCGGGCCGCCGGAACGAGAAGTTGACGTGGAGCCCGCTGCCTCCTCGGTCGGCGAGCGGCCGTCCGAGGAACGTCGCCATCTTGCCCCGCTGCTCGCACACCTCGCGTACGAGCAACTTGAACAGGAACGCCTCGTCCGCCGCCGGGATGGCGTCGTCGTAACGGATGTTGACCTCGAACGCGGCGTTGTCGAACTCGCTGCACCAGCTTTCCAACGGGAAGCCGGACGCGAGCGCCGCGTCGACCACGGCGCGCACGGTGCCCGTCGGGTCGACCGCCATCCCCGTCCCGTAGACGCGATGGCCCGGGATCGATACCGCCTGCCAGCCACCCTCCCCGTCGGGATCCAGCAGATAGAACTCCAGCTCGAAGGCCATCTGCGGCTCGAGATCCATGGCCTGCCACGGTGCGCAGGCCTCGCGCAGAACGTGGCGCGAATCCCAGGCGGCCGGCTCGTCGCCGTTGCGGAGATCGGCGACGCCGACGACGGTGTCCTCTTCCCACCCGGTCTTGAGCGAGTCGCGGTCCAGATACGCCTCGACGTCGTGGAGCCCGACGTCGAACTGCGTACGCGGGACCGGGAGGATCTCCTTGTCGTGGGTGAGGGGATAGACGCCCACGCAGAACGCGGCCATGCCCTCGTCCAGCCAGTCGCCGAACAGGTACTTCCCGCGCTCCATGCCGTGGAGGTCGGGGTAGAGGAGTCGCAGCCGCTTGCCCTGGGTGTCCATTGGTCCTCCTGGCGGTCCCTCCCACGGATGGTTCGGGCCCAAAATACCCCACCGGCCGGGTCCGGGCGCCCCGGATATCCTCACCGACATCGCGCATCGGGGTCCGAGGAGGAGGAGGCGCACGTGGGTGACGAGGAGAGGACGGCAGCGCTGGTCGGACGGCTGTTCGAGGCCGCGCTGGGGACCGTGGATCTCGCGTCGGTGTACCTGGGTGACCGGCTCGGTCTGTACCGGAGCCTGGCGGACGCGGGCGCGTCGACGCCGGCGGAGCTTGCGTCGGGCGCGGGCATCGACGAGCGGTACGCGCGCGAGTGGCTGGAGCAGCAGGCGGTTACCGGCATCCTCGACGTGGACGAGCCGTCGAAGCCGCACGACGAACGGCGGTACTCGTTGCCCGCGGCCCACGCGGAGGCCCTGATCGAGATGGACAGCCTTGCCTCGATCTCGCCGGTGGCGCGTGCCTTCGTGTCCGCGATCCAGGCGCTGCCCGAGCTGATGGTGGCCTTCCGGACCGGCGGCGGTGTCTCGTGGTCGGCCTTCGGCGCGGACATGATCGAGGCCCAGGGCGACTTCAACCGGCCGTGGATCGTGAACCTGTTCGGGACGGAGTACCTGCCCTCGATCGGGGACGTGCATGCCAGGCTCCACGGGGACCCGCCCGCACGCGTCGCCGATGTGGCTTGTGGTGTCGGCTGGGCATCGGTCGCGATGGCGAGGGCCTACCCGAACGTGACGATCGACGGGTTCGATCCCGACGAGCAGTCGATCGCGATCGCCCGCCGGCACGCCGAGGAAGCCGGCGTGAGCGACCGGGTCCGGTTCTACGCAAAGGACGCCGCCGCCATCGAGGGTTCCTACGATCTGGCGGTCGTCATCGAATCGATCCACGACCTTGCTCGTCCGGTCGAGGTGCTCGCCGCCATCAAGGAATGCCTTGTTCCCGGCGGCACGCTGATCGTGGCCGACGAGAAGGTGGCGGACGACTTCGCGATCCCCGCCGACGATGTCGAACGGTTCATGTACGGCTTCAGCCTCATGGTTTGCCTGCCCTCGGCCCGGTCCGAGCACCCCTCGGCCGCGACGGGAACCGTGATGCGCGCCGGCACGTTCCGCGCATACGCGAGCGAGGCAGGCTTCGACGAGGTCGAGATCCTGCACGCGATCTCGCACGACTTCCTACGCTTCTATCGCCTCACCGCGTGAACGCATGACGCTCGGTGAGTCGGTCACGCTCGAGGAGTTGGAGGCCGACCCGTATCCCGTCTACGCCCGGCTGCGCGACGAGGAGCCGGTCAGCTGGGTTCCCGCCGTGCAGCTCTGGCTTGTGACGCGATACGACGACGTGCGCGCGGTGGATCTGGACCCGGCGACGTTCACCGCGGCGACCGAGCCGTCCACGCTCAACCGGACCATGGGCACCAACATGCTCGGCTCCGAGGGGCCGCACCAGGAGTGGATCCGCGCCGTCGTCGAACCGCCGTTTCGCCCACGCGACGTGGAGGCGCGGACGCAGGGCATGATCCCGGCGCTCGCCGCCGAGCTGGTCGACGGGTTCGCCGAGCGCGGGGAGGTGGATCTGTTCACGGCGTTTGCGGATCCCATGTCGGTTCGGTCGCTCCAATTCATGCTCGGGCTCGACGACGTGGCGTGGGAGGACCTCCTGCGCTGGAACCAGGGGATGATGCCGGGTCTCGCGAACTTCGAAGGCGACCCAGCGAAGCAGGAACCGGCCGACCGGGCGAGCGCGGAGCTCGGGGCGGCGATCGAGGGCGTCTTGGACCGCCTGGAGTCCGAGCCCGACGCGTCGGTGCTGTCCTGGATGCTGCATCACGAGGAGGGCGGCCGGCGCATGTCGCGCGAGGAGATCGTCGCCAACGCGAGGCTGATGCTCTCCGGCGGCCTCCAGGAGCCTCGCGACGTCATCGCGCTGGCCGTGTGGGCGCTCGGGTCGCACCCGGAGCAGCTCGACGCGGTTCGCGAGGACCGGTCGCTCGTGAAGGCGGCGGTGGAGGAGACCCTCCGCTGGTCCGGGCCGGTCGGCACCTCCACGCGGCAGACGACCCGGGTCGTCTCGCTGGCGGGCGTGGATCTGCCCGAGGGGGCGCTCGTGGGTGCGGTGCTGTCCTCGGCCAACCGCGATCCGCGCCGCTTCACGGAGCCGGATCGCTTCGACATCCGCCGAAGCGAGGGCGCGCATCTCGCCTTCGCCATCGGCACGCACTTCTGCCTCGGGGCCTGGTTCGGCCGGCACCTGGCGCGGGTCTCGCTCGAGATCCTGTTCGACCGGCTCCCGCGACTGGGTCTGGACCCGGACCGGCCGCCGACGATCAGCGGCTGGGAGTTCCGCGCCCCGGACTCGATGTGGGTGCGCTGGGACCCGGTCTAACGCTCCGGGCGCCGGTGGCGCCCGCCGGTGGCACGCCCTACAATCCGGCGAATTCCAGCGGTGGAGGCGGCATGGTCGTTGCGGCGGACGCGGGCCTGATCCTCATCATCCTCCTGCTGGTCACCGTCGTCGTCGTGGCCGCCCTGGTCGCCCGCTCGTCACCTGCGGGGGGAACGACGGCTTCCACGAAGGAAGAGCAGGAGGCGAAATGGTGGGCCCTGGCCCAGGGCACGGTCAGGGACGCCGAGGCCGCGTTCGCCCGCGACCCCTCGGACGCGAACCGCAGCGCGCTCGACGAGGCCAAGGGCCGCCTCGACGCCGGTCCCGTGGATGCAGCCACACCGATCGTCGACGCGCCGGCGCCGGGATCGCCCAACCCCATCGATCAGATCAGCCGTCTCGCCCAGCTTCGGGAGCGGGGGATCGTCTCGCAGGACGAGTTCGAGCGGACGAAGGCGGCATTGCTCGCCAAGCTCGATTGACCGTCATCCGCGCTCACGCTCGGGAGCGGGCGCGTCGTCGTGGGAGAACGTCAGGGCGTAGACCTCCTGGCCCTTTGGGTACTCCTTGGTCGGGCGGAACTCGCGCGTGGCCGTGACCCCGAGCGCCTCGTACACCCCGTCCTGCCCGTCGTGCAGCCGCTGGCCGAGGAACACGTTGGCGACGATCTCCTGGGGCAGCGTGGCGGCGGTCACCATGCGGACCGCGCCGACGACGGGCGGTCCGACCACCGTCAGCTCGTCGGCGATCTTGACCAGGTAGCCGGGCCCGGCGTCCAGGCCCATCGAGAGGCCGACGCTCGCGGGCAGGTTCCGCGAGTTGTTCCGGAAGTCCTCGAGGACGCGCCGGTGGAAGAGATCGATCAGCGTGTGGGCGGTGTGGGCGATGTCGCCGGCCGCTTGGACGAAGCGGTCGGCGTAGGAGTCGGCGGGACTCGACTGAACGATCCAGTAGGCGAGGAACCCGTCGCCGGTGAACTTGTCGAACCACCCGCCCGATCGCCGGATCCCGCGGCGGACCGAGGTCACGAACTTGTCCATGACCAAGGCGAACTCCTCGAACCGGATGGCTTCCTTCATGAGCATCGTGGAGCCGCGGATGTCGGCCGCCATGACGAACATCTGGATCGAGGTCCCGTCGATCACGGAGTCCAGCAGGTCTGCCTCGACGAACCGCTCCTGCCAGTCGGCGGGAGCATGCGGCTTCACGAGGCGAGCGGCCCGTCTCCGGTCCCGGTCTCGCTGACTCGCCTTCGGGGCCCGCGCGGGCGCCATCGCACCTCCGGGTGGCTGGACGGGGCGTCAGTCTAGCCGGGCGGTTCGATGCCGCCGGGCGGAGCGAAGAGGCCGGACAGCCACGACCGCCAGGCCGCCTCCGCCTCCTCCCGGTCCACGCCGGGGGTGAAGAGGTGGTGGCCCACCATCACCGTCCCGTCGAAACCGTAGATGAAGCGGTAGATGGCATCGACCGAGCGAACGCCCAGGAAGCTCGGGGAGACGAAGTCGACCACGCCCTCGATGACCGGCAAGCCGGCGGGAGTGAGCCGCACCTGATCTCCCTCGGCCACCCGCCCGCTCAGACCGAGGCCGCGGCGGAACCCCGCGAGCGCGGCCTCGCGATCAGGGACGTTCGGCCCCTGCGCGTCGACCGATGCCGCGTACCGCCCGGAGAAGTGGGTCACGTACTCGACGAGCTTGTGCAGGTACGCGGGGTCGCCCTCGCTCATGGCCTCGTACTCGGCCTCCCAGTCCCCGCCGAGCATGCCGCTGTGCACGTACCGGACCTGCGTGCGGCCGCCGTCTCGTGGCTCGAGCCGGTACTCGAACAGGTGACGGGATCCGTCGGGCGCCTCGGATCCGGTCGTCATGAACAGGCTGGGCGGATCCCAGGCGGTGACGATCGACTCCTCGGTCCATCCGCCGATGCTCCACTTGACCGCGCCGCCCTCGCGGGGCTCGATCTCGTTGCGCCCCATGAACCACGAGTCCATCCCCGGCCCGGTGGCGATGGCGTCCCAGACCTGCTCCGGGGTCGCGCCGACCTCGAAGTCTCTGGCGATCTCGAACGCGTGCGCCATTCCCGTGGGCCTCCGGCCCGTCATCCTAGGCCCGGCGACACACGGCGCGCGGTCTCCTCGAGGCGCGCCGACGTCAGGCGGTCGAGCTCGGCGGGGTAGGTCGATCCGTACGCGCTCGCGATGGCGGGAGCCCGCTCCCGGAAGAAGGCCAGGATCTCGAGCCCCGCCCGGACGATCGCGTCGCGCTCCATCGGGACGAAGGTGCTCCGCAGCCCGTCGAGCTCGGCGGTCGAGATGGATTGGTCGAGCTTCTCGTATGCCTCGTCCTCTGCCTGCACGTCCTGCCCGATCCGGATCAGGTTGACGCAGTAGCGGCGAAGCGCTTCCAGCTGGCCCGCGGCCCACCAGAGCTGGCCGCGGCCGATCGCGGCCGTGAAGTGCGACAGGTCGTGCCAGAACCAGTGCAGCACCTCGTGAAGGGCCTCGCGCTGCGCGGCGGGGTCGGGTTCTCGGATCGGGAGGCTCGTGCCCTCCAGGATCCCCCGCTCGTCCACGAGGATCCGGAACGGCCCCGCCTGCAGCTCGTCGAGCGCGCCTTCCCGGGCGATGAAGAGCTCGCCCTCGGTGCCGTCGGCCAGGACGAAGAAGCACAGGTCCTCGATGGCGAAGGTCTCCAGGAAGAGCGGCTCGCCGAGCCGGCCGACGATGGTCGATTGCTCGGCTCGCACGTCCGCGTGGGCCTCGTCCGTCGTGATGAGGCACAGGTCGAGATCCGAGTACGCGTCGGCCTCGCCCCTGGCGTGGGAGCCGCCGAGGAACGCGGCGACGATCCGCTCGTCTTTGGCGCAGAGCTCCACGAACCGTGCGATGACGGCGTCGTGATTGCGCGGCGTGCTGCCGAGATCGGGGCTCATCGCCGAGAGCTTCGCACCTCTTCTCCGCCGGCGCTTCTTCCCGGCCGGCCCGGGCGGAGCGTGCGCAGGAACCGAAGGAACGCTCGCGCGCTCGGCGGCAGGGGGGAGCCACGCCGATACAGGACGTACCAGGAGCGGCGGATCGGCGTCCCGCGGACGCGAAGCAGCGCGAGCTCACCCGCGCCGAGCGCCGCCTCGACGGCCTCGCGCGGCGTGAGCGTCACGCCGAGGCCGAGCGCGACCGCCCGCGTGATCGCCCCGTTGCTTCCCATCTCCATCACCTCGTGCGGCTCGATCGCCGCCTCGCGAAGGAACTCCTCCGTTGCCTCGCGCGTTCCCGATCCGGGCTCCCGCAGAAGCCAGGTCTCACCGGCCAGGCGCGCGGGGTCGACGGAGCGTCGCGGCCGGAGCGGATGGTCCGCGCGTGCGACGACCACCAGCGGATTCGGGCGGAACGCCTCACCCTCGATCCCACCTCCCTGCGGAGGCCGCCCGCCGACCGCCAGGTCGGCCTCCTCGTTCTCCAGGCGCGAGAGGAGGACGGCCCGGTTGACCACGTCGAGCGAGAGGTGGACGCCCGGGTTCCGGGAGAAGAACGCGGCCAGGATCGGAGGCAGGACGTACTCGCCGGCCGTGGTGACCGCGATGAGCCGGAGTGACCCGGGGTGCCCGGCGACCTCGCGGACCGTTCGGCCCGCCCGGTCGGCGAGCCCCACGATGCGCGCCGCGTAGCCGGCGAGCTCGCGCCCGGCCGGAGTGAGGCGGATCCCGCGGCCGACGCGCTCGGTCAGGTCGGCGCCGAGCTCGCGGGAGAGCGCGGTCACGGCCGCCGAGACCGACGGCTCGGTGACCACGAGCTGGGCCGCGGCCGCCCGGATCGAGCCGGTGCGTGCCACGGCGAGGAAGGTCGCGAGTTGTCCGAAGGTCATGGTTGATGGTTAGGCAAAAGGCGAAGTGACCTTCGAGAAGTTTACATTGTTACCGCACCCAGGCGCGGCTACCGTGGCCGACGATGGGCGACACCACGAACGACGGCGCCGAGCGGTCCCGGTTCGCAGCCGGGGTCATCCCCTATACGGAGATGGGCTACTGGCGGCCCGACTACGAACCCGAGGACTCCGACATCCTGGCCGCGTTCCGGATCACCCCCCAGCGGGGCGTCTCGCCGGAGGAGGCCGGGGCGGCCGTCGCCGGCGAGTCATCGACGGCGACCTGGACCGTCGTGTGGACCGACCAGCTGACTGCGTACGACAACTACCAAGGCAAGTGCTACCGGGTGGAGCCGGTCCCGGGCACCGACCCGCCGCAGTACATCGCCTACATCGCGTACAAGCTGGATCTGTTCGAGGAGGGATCGATCGCCAACATGACCTCCTCGATCATCGGGAACGTCTTCGGCTTCAAGGCGCTCCTGGCGCTTCGCCTGGAGGACCTGCGCGTGCCGCCCGAGTACCTCAAGACCTTCCAGGGACCGCCGCACGGCATCGTGATCGAGCGCGAGATGCTCAACAAGTACGGGCGGCCGCTCCTGGGCGCCACGGTGAAGCCCAAGCTCGGGCTCAGCCCGCGAAACTACGGACGCGTCGTCTACGAGGCGCTTCGAGGCGGCCTCGACTTCACCAAGGACGACGAGAACACCAACTCCCAGCCGTTCAACCGCTGGCGCGACCGGTACCTCTACTGCATGGAGGCCGTGAACCGGTCCATCGAGCAGACGGGCGAGCTCAAGGGGCACTACCTGAACGTGACCGCGGCAACCATGGAGCAGATGTACGAGCGGGCCGAGTTCGCGAAAGAGCTCGGGAGTGTCGTGATCATGATGGACCTCACGGTCGGCTTCACCGCGATGGCGTCCATGTCGAACTGGGCGCGCGCGAACGGCGTACTCCTGCACCTGCACCGGGCCGGGCATTCCACGTACACGCGCCAGAAGACGCACGGCGTCAACTTCCGCGTGATCGCGAAGTGGTGCCGCATGCTCGGCGTCGACCACATCCACGCGGGAACCGTCGTCGGCAAGCTCGAGGGCGACCCGAACGCCATCAAGGGCTACTACGACACCTGCCGCGAGAATCGGAACCCCGAGAACCGCGTGATCGGGCACTACTTCGATCAGGACTGGATGCACATGCCGGGCGTGATGCCGGTCGCCTCGGGCGGCATCCACGCCGGCCAGACGCACCAGCTCCTGCACTACCTCGGCGAGGACGTCATCCTGCAGTTCGGCGGCGGAACGATCGGCCACCCCATGGGCGTGGCCGCCGGGGCCGCGGCCAACCGCGTCGCGGTCGAGGCCATGATCAAGGCCCGCAACGAGGGCCGCGAGCTGATGCGCGAGGGCCCCGACGTCCTGAAGGCCGCAGCCCGGCACTCGCCGGAGCTCGCGGCCGCGCTCGACGTCTGGGGAGACGTGACCTTCGAGTACGAGTCGACCGACACGCCGGACGTGACCGTGACCGAGACGCCGGTGAGCTGATGCGGATCACCCAGGGAACGTTCTCGTATCTGCCGGATCTCACCGACGACGAGATCCGGATGCAGATCCAGTACGGCATCGACCGTGGCTGGGCCGTCGCCATCGAGTACACCGACGACCCGCATCCGCGCAACGTCTACTGGGAGATGTGGGGCATGCCGATGTTCGATCTCGCCGACGCCGCCGGCCCGGCGCTTGAGGTCGCGCGCTGCCGCGAGGCGTTCCCTCGTCACTACGTGCGGGTCAACCTCTACGACTCCTCGCTCACCAAGATGACGGTCGCGCTCCAGTTCCTGGTCCAGCGCCCGGCGGACGAGCCTGGGTTCCGGCTGGACCGTCAGGAGTCGCACGACCGGGTCATCCGCTACACGCTGCATCCCTACGCGCTGGACCGCCCGTCCGGCGAGCGGTAGAGCGATGTCCGACCCCGTCGCGCCCAACATGGGCCCCGGCCTGCGCGAGGGCGTCTCGGACCGGTTCGGCCGCGCGGAAGTCGACCCACGGTTCCGCGATCTCGACGAGTCGGAGATCCCGGACGACACCGAGGTCGACGTCAAGGAGATCCTCGAGGACTCGCGGCTGGAGGAGGTGCTGGGCGACCTCGATCGCGAGCTGGTCGCGCTCGACGAGGTAAAGGCGCGGATCCGCGAGATCGCCTCGCTCCTGCTCGTCGATCGCCTCCGCCGCCGGATCGGGCTCGAGGCGGAGGCTCCGACGCTCCACATGAGCTTCACCGGCAACCCCGGGACCGGCAAGACCACCGTCGCGAAGAAGATGGGCCAGATCCTCTTCCGGCTCGGCTACCTGCGGAAGGGCCACCTCGTGAGCGTCTCGCGGGACGACCTCGTCGGTCAGTACGTCGGGCACACGGCACCCAAGACGCGCGAGGCGATCGCCCGGGCGATGGGAGGCGTGCTCTTCATCGACGAGGCGTACCTGATCTACCGCGTCGACAACGAGCGCGACTACGGGCAGGAGACGGTCGAGATCCTCCTCGAGGCCATGGAGAACCAGCGCGAGGACCTGTGCGTCGTCATGGCGGGCTACAAGGAGCAGATGGACCGGTTCTTCACCGACGTCCCGGGCCTGTCCTCCCGCATCGCCCACCACATCGACTTCCCCGACTACTCGATCGGCGAGCTGATGTCGATCGGGCGGCTGATGGCCGGTGAGCAGCGGTACCGGCTGACCGGTGAGGCCGAGGCGGCGTTCGAGGACTACCTGCGCCTGCGGATGGAGCAGCCGAGGTTCGCGAACGGACGGAGCGTCCGAAACGCGCTCGACCGCGTGCGCATGCGTCACGCGATCCGGTTGTACGAGGCGGCTCGCTCGGGCCGGCCGGTCACGAAGCGCGACCTCATGACGATCGAGGCGGACGACATCCGCAAGAGCCGCGTCTTCGAGGGCGGGGTGTATCCGGGCGGCGCCCAGGGTCCGGCGAAGACGCTCGAGTCCTGACGGCGCGGCTCGGCCCGTCGCCGGACCGAGGGCTGAGAGAATCCGCCCATGGCCACGGCGTCGACGCGAACCCCGCCGCGGGCGGAGGTGATCGGCTCGCTGCTTCGGCCCCCGGCGCTCCGGGAGGCCGTCGAGTCCTTCTACGAGCGCGGCCACTCGGCCGTTCTCGCCGAGGAGCGAGCCAAGGACCGGACGACGCTCCGCGAGATCGAGGACGCGGCGATCCGCGAGGCGGTGCGGCGGCAGGTCGACCTCGGCCTCGACGTGGTGACCGACGGCGAGTTCCGCCGCTTCATGTTCATGAACTCCTTCTACGACGCCGTCGAAGGCGTCCGGACCGGCAAGACAGTGAGCTTTCGTAACGATCGTGGCGACGACGTCGAGCTCAACATCCATGAGATCGCCGGGCGGCTTCGTCCGGTCGACTCGCCGGCAGCGCGGGAGGCGGGGTTCCTCGCGGCGTTGCCGGACGCGCCCGTGTTCAAGGTGACGTTCCCGGCGGCGTCGATCTTCGCGCACCCGCTGACGACGGTGGTGGGCCCCGGCGGCGGCGGGTACTCGTCGCTGGAGGCGTTCGTGGCACACGCCGTCGAGATCGAGCGGTCGCTCGTCGCCGACGCGGTGGCCGCCGGTGCCCCCTACGTGCAGTTCGACTTCCCCCTGTACCCGTATCTCTGCGACCCGGCGTGGATCTCGCGGTTCGAGGCCGCAGGGCATCGCGTCGAGGACGTCCTCGAGCGCGCGCTTGCGGCGGATCGGGCCGTGCTGGAGGGCATTCCTTCGAACGTCCGCACCGGCCTGCACATCTGCCGCGGGAACTACCGATCGTCGTGGATGTGCGAGGGCTCGCTGGAGCCGGTGGCGGAGCGCGTGTTCGACCTGCCCTATGACTCCTTCCTGGTCGAGTGGGATGACGAGGGGCGCGACGGCGGGTTCGAGCCCGTGCGGTTCCTGCGCGAGGGCTCCGTGATGGTGATGGGGATCGTCTCGACGAAGACTCCGGTGTTGGAGGACGAGGACGACCTCGTCCGCCGGATGGAAGAGGCGGCCGGGATCGTTGGCGGCATGGACCGGCTCGCGATCAGCCCTCAGTGCGGCTTCGCATCGGTCATCGTCGGCAACGAGATCGACGAGGAGACCCAATGGCGCAAGCTCGACCTCGTCAATCGCGTCGCGGATCGTCTCTGGGGATCCGGGGGGTAGGTCCGGCGGACCACGTGCGGGTTGCGACGAGGAGGCGTGTCAGTCCCTCGTCCTACACTCGAACACGTGTTCGCCACGGATCAACGTCGAGGTTCGCTGCCATCGATCGCGCGACTGCGCGGAGCGGTGGATCAACTCACGAGCGCCCTTCGAGGATTCGCTCCGGCGGACGAACCCCTCGGTGGTGACGAGCTCGAGCGGGTCTTCGGTGAGCTGACGGCGCTCGGAAAGGCGCTGGAGGTCACGCGGCTCGGTTTGCTGGCTCGGATCGATCGAGAACGGACATGGGCCGCGGATGGGCACGCGTCGTCGACCTCGTGGGTGGCGAGTCGGTTCGGTGAGACCGGTCCTGCGGCTGCGGCCGACGTCCACACCGCGCGAGCGCTCGAGCAGATGCCGAAGACGAAAGCGGCGCTCGCCGCCGGAGACGTCGCCAGATCCGCGGTGCGAATGCTCGTGCAGGCTCACCGCGTGGCGCCGGAGGCATTCGGCGCAGTCGAGGAGCGTCTCGTCGATGCCGCGCGCGTCCTGCCGGGCCGCGAGCTGGAACGCACGGTCGCCGCGTGGACCGAACAAGCCGACGCGGAAGCAGCCCGTCGCGATGCCGAGCACGCCTACCGCAGACGCAACCTTCACCTGTCCACGACGCTCTCTGGGATGGTCCGGTTGACCGGCGAGCTCGACCGGCCGGCCGGGGAGGCCTTCATCACGGCGATCGCGGCGGAGGTGGACCGGCAGGTTCGAGCTGCCGACCCGACCGACACGAGGACGCCGGAGCAACGGCGCGCCGACGCGCTCGGCGAGATCACGGACGCATACCTCCGCCGGCGCGACCGGCCGACGGTCGCCGGTGAGCGACCGCACGTCTCGATCGTGGTCGACCTCGAAACCATGAAGGGGCTCCCCGGTCGATCCGATGCCGAGCACACTGGGCGCATGCCGACCGAAGCGGTGCGGGGGCTCACCTGCGATGCGGTCATCAGCCGGATCGTGATGGCCGGCCGTTCGGTGCCGCTCGACGTGGGGCGCCGGACGCCGGTCGTCTCGCCGGCGCTCCGCCGTGCGCTGATCGCGCGCGATCGAGGCTGCGTCTTCGCCAACTGTGGTCGCCGGGCGGACTGGTGCGACGCCCACCACGTTCGCCACTGGGCGGACGGCGGGTCGACCAGGCTCGAGAACCTGGTGCTCCTCTGCCGGTTTCACCACCGCCTGGTGCATTTGGGCAGGTTCCATCTGGAGATGGTCGATTCGCTTCCGGTCGTGTGGAACCACGACTGGGGCGAAGTCGAGGTCGGGGGACGGCAATGATGGTCAATGGGGTCCGATGATCGGCGCGAGCGTGCGGTCGATGAGTCGCTCAGTCGCGGCGCGGCGGGCGGATGCCGCGGAACTCCCAGTCCCCGCCGAGGGCGGTCGAGACGACCTCCTCGGACTCGCTGGGCTGCGCGCCGACGTCGTCGCGGATCGGGACCGTTCCCTCGACGATCGTGTTGCGGAGCGTGCCGAGCCCCTCGACCTCGACCTCGACGACGTCGCCGGGCTCGACGGGGCGCGAGTTGGCGGGCGTGCCGGACAGGATCACGTCGCCCGGCTCGAGCGTGATGGTCCGCGCGATGTCCGCGACCAGATAGTGCATGTCCCAGATCATCTCGTCCGTCGTGCCGTCCTGGCGGACCTCGCCGTTCACGCGCGTGCGGATGCGCTTGCCGTGGAAGTCCCAGCCGGTGACGAGACCCGGGCCGAGTGGGCAGAGCGTGTCCGACCCCTTGACGCGGAGCATCGAGCCCGCGTCGGTGTCGCGGAAGTCGTGGAGCCCGAAGTCGTTGCCGATCGTGTACCCGAGGATGTGCGCGCCGGCCTCGGCCGGCTCGATGTGGCGGGAGCGCGAGCCGATGACGATCCCGATCTCGCCCTCATAGTTGAGGAAGCGGCATCGGGGCGGCCGCACGACCTCGCCGCCGTGGGCGTTGAGGGAGCTGACCGGCTTGTGGAAGTAGGTCGGAGCGGCGCCGAGCGTGGCGCCGAACTCCGCGCGGCGGCTCTCGTAGTTCAGATGGACGCAGATGATCTTGGTCGGCGTGACCGGCGGCAGATGCATCGGCTCGTCGAGCGGCATGCGGCGCCCGCCGGCGGCCACCAGCTCGTCTCCCTCGCGAACGACCTCGACCGGGGAGCCGTCCACCACGATTCGCCGCGTCTCCGTCATGTCTTGATCATGTCTCCGTTCTTGCTCCTTCGGGGGGCCGGCCGGAGCCGACGCGTAGGATAGACCGCGTGCCGGAGTTGAAGGGGTTCCTGGTCCCGCGGACGCCGGGCGGGCAGGCCTCGATCATTCCGCCCCCGCCCTGGCACTACTCCGGTGACGTCCTCACCGTGGAGTACCGGGCCGACCCCGCGGCGGTCGCGGCGCTGCTCCCCGACGGCGTCGATCCGGCCGAGGACGAGCCCGGCGCCGTCGCGGTGATCTTCGCGGACTGGCAGTCGTGCGGTGACGACGGCGCTGAGCTGCTCGACCCGGTGCGGGCTCAGTACAAAGAGGCCTTCGTCGTGGTCCGGTGCCGCTACGGCGGACAGACGTACTCGCGCTGCGTCTTCATCTGGGTCGACAAGGATTTCGCACTCGCCCGCGGCTGGTTCCAGGGCTACCCCAAGAAGATCGGCTCGATCTGGATGACACGGCCGGTGACGGTCGGCCGTGCCGGCCCGCGGCTCGAACCGGGCGGCACGTTCGGCGCGACCCTGGCGGCGAACGACCGGCGACTCGTCGACGTGCGCTTCACCATCGCCGGACCGAGCGAGACGGGCGGGTTCGTCAACGCGCTCCCGATGCTGCACTCGCGGTGGATGCCCTCGATCGAGCCGGGAACCGGCGACGCGCTCGACGAGCTCGTGACGATGTCCTCGAGCGACGTGGAGCTGGGTCCGGTGTGGGGCGGTGACGCGGAGGTCGCCATCTACGATGCGCCGGGCGAGGAGCTGGCCGCGCTGCGCCCGATCGAGCCTATCGCGGCGTACTGGCGTCGGGTCGGCGCGACGTTCGCGGGAGGCAAGCGACTCGGCTGAGGCTCGGCTGAACTGAAGGCCGGGCTGAGCCGAAGCCGCGTCAGGTGGCGGCCGGAGCCACCGGAACCTCGGCGTCCGCCTCGTGCAGCCACGAGACAACGAGCGGCCCGTCGGGACCCGCGACGGCGATCGCCTCGGCCTCGACGGCGATCTCGCTGCCGTCGGCGCGCCGGACGGTCAGCATGCCGGACCAGTGGTCGTCCTCCGGTGCCCCGGATTGCCCGGAGTCGAGGACGACGTCGTCCACGCTCAGGCTGAGCAGCTCGTCCAAGGGGTAGCCGAGAAGCCGCTGAGCGGCGTCGTTTGCGTCCACGTATCGCCGGTCCGGGTCGGTCACCAACAGGGCTTGACCCCCATGCGGCGTGGTGCCGCGCTGCGTCTCGGCGTTGCGTCCCAACAAGTCCCCCATTCGCGGTTGTCCTGCCACCGTACTGCCTCTGCGCGCACCGGGGGAACCCCTGCGATGCGGTAGCCTCGTCGCGCCATGCGACTCGTCCGATTCCGACACGGTGAGCGGATCGCCACGGGCGCGATCGAGCCCAATGAGGACGCCGTCCGCGTGCTGCGGGGCACCTTCTTCGAGGACCCCGTCCCTACGGGCGAGACGGTGCCCCTGGACGACGTCCGGCTGCTGGCTCCTGTGCTCCCGTCCAAAGCCGTGTGCGTCGCCAGAAACTATCCGGCCCACGCCGAGGAGTGGGCGCTCGACGTCCCGTCCGAGCCGATGCTGTTCCTCAAGCCCTCGACCGCCGTGATCGGGCCGCACGACCCGATTCCGCTTCTGCCGATCTCCAACCAGGTCGACCCCGAGGGCGAGCTGGTCGTCGTGATCGGCCGCCTCTCACGAAACGTTCGTGCGGAGGAGGCGTTCAAGGTCATCCTCGGCTACACGGTCGGCAACGACGTCACGCTTCGCGATCTCCAGCGAACCAAGGACCAGTGGGCGCGGGCGAAGGGCTTCGACGGTTCGTGCCCGCTCGGTCCGTGGGTCGAAACCGAGCTCGATCCGCTCGACCTCGGAATCGAGACGCGCGTCAACGGCGAGGTGCGCCAATCGGGGCGGACCATCGACATGGTGCACGGCGTCGCCACGCTCATCGAGTACATCACGACGTTCATGACGCTCCTGCCCGGCGACGTGATCATGACCGGCACGCCGCCCGGGAAGGTCTCGCTCGCCGCCGGCGACGTCGTCGACGTGGAGATCGAGGGGATCGGGGTGCTGTCGAACCCGGTCGCCGGCGCGTGACCGAGGTCCGCTGCCGGTTCGCGCCAGCCCCTTCCGGATCGCTGCACATCGGCAGGGCCCGGACCGCGCTCTTCTCCTGGCTACGGCGCGCCACCAGGGCGGAACTTCGTCTTGCGCATCGAGGACACCGACGCGAGCTCGCGCCCCGAGCAGGGCGGCACATCCTCGAAGACCTGCGCTGGCTCGGCCTCGACTGGGACGAGGGGCCGGACGTGGGCGGCCCGCACGGCCCGTATCGTCAGTCCGAGCGGGTGCCGCGATCTACGCGGAGGCGGTCCGGCGGCTGGTCGAGCGCGGTCACGCATACCGGTGCTACTGCACGCCGAGAAGAGCTCGAGGACCTGCGCGAGGCGCAGATGCGCGCACGGCGCGGCGCCGGCTATGACGGGCGCTGCCGGCGCTCCGTCCGACGAGGCGCGCCGACGTTCGAAGCCGGGGAGCCCGTTCGCCGTGCGGTTTCGGATGCCCGAGCGCGAGTGGATCGTCGAGGATCTGGTGAAGGGCGAGGTCGTTTCGCGCCAGGGCACGACGGGACTTCGTGTCGTGCGCTCGGACGGTTCGCCGGTGTTCATGCTCGCCGTGGCGGTCGACGACATGCTGATGGGATCACGCACGTGGTTCGCGGCGAGGATCTGCTCGCGAGCGCCCCGCGAAACGCCGCGTGATCGAAGCGCTGGGCGGCCGCCCCCGGCCTACGCGCACCTGCCGCAGGTGCTCGGCCCCGACGGCAAGCCGCTGTCGAAACGGCACGGCTCGACCAGCGTCGACGGTATCGCGAACAGGGGTTCCTGCCCGAGGCACTCGTCAACTATCTGGCGCTTCTCGGATGGTCCAAGGACGACCACACGAAGTTCTTCTCGCGCGAGGAGCTGATCGAGGCGTTCGATCTCTCCCGCGTCGCGCACAACCCCGCGGTCTTCGATACCGAGAAGCTTTCGTGGATGAACACGCACTACATCCAGGGGCTCGACGACGACGAGCTGGCCGCGCGCTGTGTGCACGTCCTCGCGGCGGCCGGTCTGTCTCCTGAGCCGGATCTGCTGCGCCGCGCCATGCCGCTCGTGAAGGAGCGGATGCGAACCCTCACCGAGGCGGCCGGCCTCCTGCGGTTCCTGTTCACCGACGACATCGAGCCGAACGAGAAGGCCGCGTCGATCCTCGCGAAGGCGCCCGACGGATACATCGCGCGCGCCGCCGCCGCCCTGGAGGCGACCGAGCCATGGACCGCCGAGGCGATCGCGACGACGCTCGACGCCCTGGCGAGCGAGGCCGGACTCAACCGCACGAAGGGCTGGCAGCCGGTGCGCGCGGCGGTCACCGGCTCGAACGTGTCCCCGCCGTTGCCGGAGTCGCTCGAACTGCTGGGCCGGGAGCGCTCGGCGGCGCGCCTGGCGGTGGCGAGTCGCCCCGCGTGAGGTCGATCTGGGCCTCCGACGGCCTTGGCCGCAGGGGCCTTGCCAATCTCGCCCAACTGGCCCGGCCGTATATGAGCACATGACGGGGCTTGCCCGGCGAAGCCGGGGCGTAGCAGGATGAGTCCTTCGGCTTCGACTGGGGAGATTCGGGCGCGATATGTCCCAAGTGCAGACCGAAGGGCTCACGGGTCCGGTCGACATGATCGTCGAGCCGGGTGCCGGCGTGATCGGCAAATCCCCCGGCCAGCTCTTCTGGCTCCGGTTCCGTGGCGACCGCGTGGCCTTGGCCGGGATCGCGTTCATCGTCGGCCTGATCCTGGTCGCGATGATGGCGCCGCTCATCTCCCGCTTCATCGTGCATCACGGTCCCAACGAGCTGTTCCGCAAGACCATGCTGAACGAGTTCGGTCTGCCCAAAGGTCCAAACGGGAACTTCTGGTTCGGCGGGGATCGGGCAGGCCGGGACCTCTTCATCCGTGTCGTCTACGGCGCCCGGACGTCGCTGATCGTCGCGCTGTTGGCGACCGCGGTCGCCGTGATCATCGGCGTCGTCCTCGGCATGGTGGCCGGCTACTTCCGCGGGTGGAGCGACACGCTCATCGCCCGGGCCGTCGACATCATGCTGTCGATGCCGCTCCTGCTGTTCGCGATCGGGATCGTCTCGACCTGCTCGCGGGCGAAGCAAGGCTGCCTGGGGGGCCTCATCAAGCCCGGCGTCCCCGTGGTGATCTTCGTGATCGCGCTGTTCAGCTGGCCGAACGTCGCCCGGTTGGTTCGCGGGCAGACCTTGTCGATCCGCGAGCGGGACTTCATCGAGGCGAACCGGCTCCTCGGCGCCGGCGACGCGACGATCATGTTTCGGGAGGTGCTGCCGAACTTGGTCGCCCCGATCATCGTCTACGCGACGCTGATCATCCCCAGCAACATCATCTTCGCCGCGTCGCTCTCCTTCCTTGGGCTCGGTGTGTCGCAGCAGACGCCGGAGTGGGGACGCGAGATCGCCGAGGCGGCGCCGATCTTCAAGGTCGCGTGGTGGATGATGTTCTTCCCCGGCTTGTTCCTGTTCTTGACGACGCTTGCGTTCAATCTCGTGGGCGACGGGCTGCGGGACGCGCTGGACCCACGGACCGCCGACCGCGGCCTCACATTCGATGAAGAACTGGAGCCCGTGTAGAGGAGGGGAGGAGACGGGCGTTCTGACACCGCATCAGCAAATCGACTACGTACGGAGAGAGGGGGAATCGTGACGAGGGGACGTGGATACTTCGCGATCGCATCAGCGGTCGTGTTCGCGCTCCTGGTCGCCGCCTGTGGGAACAAGGGCGGCACCAACGCCAGCAACAGTCCGGGCGGGGCGGGGGGGCCCACGGTGGGTGGGACCTACCGGATGGAAACCGACGGGATCTCCTACACGAGTGGCGGTGATCCGACCGGGGAATACCTGGGGCTGTCCTTCGGACTGGAGACGAATCTGACTGATCGCACCCTGCTGACCTACAACCACACCGGGGGAGGCAGCGGGAACGCACTCGTGCCCGACCTGGCCGACATGCCGGATGTCAGCTCGGACGGCATGACGTACACGTACCACTTGAAGGACGGGATCAAGTTCGGCCCGCCGCTGGACCGCGAGATCACGTCGAAGGACATCGAGTTCGCGTTCAAACGGATCGCGACGAAGTCGCTGGTCGCCCAGTACGGCTTCTACTACTACGGCGTCATCGACGGCCTCGAGAACGGCGCCATGCCGGACTCGATCCCGGGGATCGAGACGCCCAACGACAAGACCATCGTGTTCCACCTGACCAAGGTCACGCCCGAGTTCCCGTTCCTGACGGCGATGCCGGCGACGGGGCCGATGCCCGAGGAGGTCGCCGGCTGCTTCACGAAGGCGGGGGAGTACGGGCGGTACGTGATCTCGTCGGGGCCGTACATGTACGAGGGCACCGACCAGCTCGACGCGTCCAGCTGTGACGCACTGACCGCATCCGGACCGATCTCCGGCTTCGACCCGGAGGACCACGCCTACTTCGTGCGCAACCCGGACTACGACCCGACGACGGACAGCCCGGACGTGCGCGCGAACTACGTCGACGGGATCCGGATCGACCTCAACACCAACGTCGCCGACATCTACGACAAGATCCAGCGCGGCGAGTTGGACGGAGCGATCTCGTCGGGGAACCCGCCGGCCGACGTGCTGCAGCGGTACTCGACCGACTCCGAACTCCAGCCGATGCTCAAGTCGGGTGACGACGACCGTACCTGGTACATCACCATGAACCTGACGGCGCCTCCCTTCGACGACATCCATGTCCGGAAGGCCGTCAACTTGGTGATGGACAAGGCGGGGATCCTTCAGGCGTGGGGCGGCTCCGTGAGCGGCGAGATCGCCACGCACATCCAGCCGCCGAACCTCACCGGCGGAACTCCGACGGCCGATGAGTACGACCCGTACAAGACGCCGGACTCGGGTGGCGACGTCGACGCCGCCAAGGCGGAGATGAAGATGTCCGCCTACGACACCAACGGCGACGGCATGTGCGATGCCTCCGCGTGCAAGGGCGTCGTGATGGTGAACCGGAACACGTCGCCGTGGACCGAGGCGGAGCCCGTCGTCGTGGACTCCTTGTCCAAGATCGGCATCAAGGTGGACGTCCGCGAGGCGGAGGACCACTACACGATCATCCAGACGGTCTCCAACGAGATCCCGATCGGGATGGACCCGGGCTGGGGCAAGGACTTCCCGGACTCGTCCTCGTTCGTCGGCTTCCTGTTCGACGGGCGCGGCATCGCGTGCGAGGGGAACTACAACTACTCGCTGGTCGGCGTCACGCAGGCAAAGGCGTCCGAGTGCGGGACCAGCCTCCCCAAAACACCGATTCCGAGCGTCGACGCCGATATCGACAACTGCAAGCAGGTGGCCCTTGGTGGGGACACCAACGCGACCAACCAGTGCTGGATCGACGTCGACAAGAAGCTGATGGAGGACGTCGTGCCGTGGGTGCCCTACCTGTGGCCGAACATCCTCACGACGGTCGGGCCGGCAGTCACGGCCTGGCAGTTCGATCAGTTCGCCGGGACGACGGCCCTGTCCAAGGTCGCCGTCGATCCCTCCATGCAAGGCTGAGCCGAGGGCTCACGAGCCGCTGGGGAGCCGCCTCGAACTCGAGGCGGCTCCCCGAGGCCGCGACGATCATCGGCGTGAGGCGCCGGTGACCGAGGGTGGGGGCCGATGGGTAGGTATCTGATCAGGCGGCTGCTGTGGGTGCTGCTCGTGCTGGTCCTCATCACCCTGTTCACGTTTGTCATCTTCTTCGTCATGCCCCCGACGGATCCCGCGATCCTGTTCGCGGGACGCGCGCCGAGCCCGTCCCTCGTCGCGGAGGTCCGCGTTTCGCTTGGCCTCGACAAGCCCGCATACGTCCAGTACGGACTCTTCGTGGGTCGCCTCTTCTTCGGCGATCGGTACGGCTGGCCCGGCTTCGGCTTCTCGTTTCTCACCCGCTCTCCGATCAAGCCGGTCCTGCTGAGCCGGGCCCTCGTCACCTTCCAGCTCGCGATCGGCGCCGCGGTCCTTTGGCTCGTTCTCGGCATCTCGATCGGCATCATCTCGGCCCTCAATCGGGGCAAGCTCGTGGACCGCGCCGCGATGGGATTCGCGCTGCTCGGCGTCTCGGCGCCGGTGTTCTGGCTGGGCCTGATGGCGCTGTGGATCTTCTGGCAGCACCTGAACATCCTGCCGGGTACCGGATTCGTGCACCTGAGCGTGAGCCCGTCGCAGTGGTTCCTGCATCTGCTGCTGCCGTGGACGGTGTTATCGCTGCTGTTCGCCGCCTTCTACGCGAGGCTGATCCGGAGCAATCTGCTCGAGACGATGGACGAGGACTACATCAGGACCGCCCGGGCCAAGGGGCTGACCGAGCGGCGGGTGGTCTTCAAGCACGCCTTGCGCTCCAGCCTCACGCCGGTGGTTTCGCTGTTCGGGGTCGACTTCGGGACGTTGCTCGGCGGAGCCATCATCACCGAGACGGTCTTCAACCTGCCGGGTCTGGGAACGTACGTCGTCCGCGCCGTGGCCAACGGCGACCTCCCGGTCATCCTCGCGGTGGTGGTGTTCGCCGGACTGGGCGTCGCGATCATGAGCCTGGTGGTCGACATCCTGTACGCGTTTCTCGACCCGCGCGTGAAGTACGGATGAGCGTCCCGGCGCGCTCCGTCCCTTCGACATCGGCCGAGCCGCTGTTGCAGGTGCGCGACCTGAAGGTGCACTTCAACACGCGCGACGGCGTGGTCAAGGCCGTCGACGGGATGTCTTTCGACGTCACCGCCGGGGAGAGCCTCGGGGTCGTGGGGGAGTCCGGGTCGGGCAAGAGCGTGACCTTCCTCACGATCATGGGGCTGATCACCCGCAGGCACGCACGGGTGCAGGGCGAGATCATCTTCCGTGGCCAGGATCTCCTCAGCCTCCCGCCCGAGGAGATGCGATTGCTGCGCGGAGGACGGATGGGGATGGTCTTCCAGGACGCCATGACCTCCCTGCACCCCTTCTACTCGGTGGGGGACCAGATCGCGGAGGCGATCCGTGCGCACACATCGGTGTCGAAGCGGTCGGCGTTGCACCAGGCCGTGGACATGCTCCGGAAGGTCGGGATTCCGAAGCCGGTGGAGCGCGCCCGCCAATACCCCCACGAGTACTCGGGGGGTATGCGTCAACGAGCCATGATCGCGATGGCCCTGGCGCTCAACCCCGACCTCCTGATCGCCGACGAGCCGACGACCGCGCTCGACGTGACCGTGCAGGCGCAGATCCTCGAGCTGATCGACACGCTGAAGGAGGAGTTTCAGACCGCCGTCGTCATCATCACGCACGACCTGGGGGTCGTCGCCGAGCACTGCGAGCGGATCCAGGTGGTCTACGGCGGGAAGATCGTGGAGTCCGGCGTGACCGACGACATCTACTTCCGGGCCCATCACCCGTACACATGGGGGCTGCTGCAGTCGATCCCACGCCTGGACGCGCCCGCCGGCGAGCTGAAGCCGATCACCGGCCTCCCGCCCTCCCTGATCTTCGTCCCGTCCGGGTGCGCATTCCACCCTCGTTGCCCCTACGTCATGGACGTGTGCCGGACGAAGGTTCCGGATCTGCTCGTGGCGGAGGGCGCACACGCATCCGCGTGCCACCTGTCGCTGGCCGAGAAGCAGCGCATCTTCCGTGACGAGGTGGCGGAGCTCCCGTGACCATCGTCGAGCGCGAAGGGGGCCGGAGGGATCACGTCGCCGATCAAACGCCGCTCCTGCGCGTGATCGGGGTCAAGAAGCATTTCCCGATCACCCAGGGTGTGCTCTTTCGGAAGAAGATCGGTCAGGTGCACGCGGTCGACGGTGTGGATCTGGAGGTCTATCCGGGAAAGACGGTGGGCCTGGTCGGCGAGACGGGGTGCGGCAAGTCGACCCTTGCGCGCGTGATCATGAAGGCCTACGACCCGACGGCAGGGCGGCTGGTCTTCGAAGGCGAGGACTACACGCACTACGGTCGCCGGGCGATGCGGCCACTCCGGCGGCAGATGCAGATGATCTTCCAGGACCCGTACGCCTCGCTGAATCCGCGCAAGACCGTGGGCTCGATCATCTCCGACCCGTATCGCATCCACGGCACCGTCGCAAAGCGCGACGTGAAGGGCTAGGTCCAGGAGCTGATGGAGCTCGTCGGGCTCAACCCCGAGCACTACAACCGGTATCCGCACGAGTTCTCGGGGGGCCAGCGACAACGGATCGGCATCGCGCGGGCCCTGGCGCTCCGGCCGAAGCTCATCGTGTGCGACGAACCGGTGTCGGCGCTCGACGTCTCGATCCAAGCGCAGATCCTGAACCTGCTCCGCAAGCTGCAGCGGGAGTTCGGGCTGACGTACCTGTTCATCGCCCACGACCTCTCCGTGGTCAAACACGTGTCCGACGATGTCGTCGTCATGTACCTGGGCAAGTTCATGGAGATCGCGCCGTCGCGGATCCTGTACGAGACTCCAAAGCACCCCTACACCGGGGCGCTGATGTCGGCGGTGCCGATCCCGAATCCCCACGCGGCGGCGACGAAGGGCCGGGTCGTGCTCGAAGGAGACGTGCCGTCCCCGATCGATCCGCCGTCGGGATGCCGTTTCCACCCACGGTGTCCGCGGGCCCAGTTCCCCATCTGCGCCGAGGAGGTTCCGGAGATGACGCCGCATCATCCGGGCCAGTTCGCCGCGTGCCACTTCCCACTGGAGGACGGCGCCGGGACCGGCGGCCGCACGTCAGCCTCGTAGTCCCAACGGGGTTTGAACCCGTGTCTCCACCTTGAGAGGGTGGTGTCCTAGGCCGCTAGACGATGGGACCTCGGCGTTTCCCCGGTGTGGGGCCGGGAGCGAGGGTACCGCACGCTCGCGGGAGCGGTTCGATCGCGCGGGCGGCTGATGTTCCATCTGCCTGGGGCGGTCCGGTAACATCACTGCCCCACTTCCCCTAGACGCGAGGTCAGCAGCCGTGGCACGGACCGCCGACGTCCAACCGATCCATCCAGCGGCCGAGGTGCCGCCCCCGGAGCGCTACGACAACCGCGAGGTGTCGTGGCTGGATTTCAACGCGCGGGTGCTCGCTCTTGCCGAGAACGCCGACATCCCGCTCCTCGAGCGAGTGAAGTTCCTTGCCATCTACAACCGCAATCTCGACGAGTTCTTCCAGATCCGCGTCGCGGGGTTGAAGGAGCAGGTGCTCGCCGGGCTCGGCTCGACCTCGCCGGACGGTATGACCGGCGTCGAGCAACTCGCGAGGATCGGTGAGCACGTTCGCGTCTTGTCCAACCGTCAGCATCACGTCTGGACGCGGAGCCTCAAGCCGCGACTGACGAACGCCGGCATCCGGATCGTCGACTGGCGCGATCTGGACGCGGCCGGCCGGATGCACCTGGCCGAGGTCTACGAGGCGCGGCTGCATCCGATCCTGACCCCGTTGTCGGTGGATCCGGCGCACCCGTTCCCGTACATCTCGAACCTCTCACTCAACCTGGCGGTCCAGGTTCGCGATCCCGAAGGCGGCACGTCCCGGTTCGCCCGCGTCAAGGTGCCGCCGAGCCTGCCGAGGTTCATCCCGCTTCCGGGCGGCGAGCGATTCGTCACGATCGAGCAGGTGATCTCCGCGCACCTGGACCGGCTCTTCCCCGGCATGGAGCTCGTCGCGTCCCATGCCTTCCGGGTCAGCCGCGACGCCGACGTCGAGATCGAGATCGACGAAGCCGGCGATCTCCTGGCCGCGATCGAGACGAGCCTTCGTCAGCGCGAGCGCTCTCCCGAGGTCGTCCGGCTCGAGGTGCACCGCTCCATGCCCAGGACGCTCCGTACCTTGCTTGCCGAAGAGCTCGAGCTCGACGAAGACGAGATCTACGTCTCGAACTCGATGCTCGGGCTCGGCGACGTGTGGGAGCTGACCCAGCTGGACCGGCCCGACCTCCTGTGGGAGCCGTGGACGCCGGTTACGCCGGCGCGGCTGCAGCCCGCCGCGGCGGGCCGGACCGACATCTTCTCCGTCCTGCGCGAGGGCGACGTGCTCGTCCATCACCCGTACGACGCCTTCTCGACCTCCGTCGCGCTCTTCGTCGATCAGGCGTCGCGCGATCCGAACGTCCTTGCGATCAAGCAGACGCTCTATCGCACGTCCGAACAGGACAGCGCCATCGTCAAGGCTCTCGTCCGCGCGGCCGAGGCCGGCAAGCAGGCCGTGGCCGTCGTCGAGCTGACCGCGCGCTTCGACGAGCAGGCGAACCTGGGATGGGCCCGCGTGCTCGAGCAGGCCGGCGTGCACGTCGTCTACGGCGTCGTCGGGTTCAAGACCCACGCGAAGGCCTCGCTCGTGGTCAGGAACGAGGGCGACTCGATTCGTCGCTACTGCCACATCGGAACCGGCAACTACCACTCGGGCACCGCCAAGCTCTACGAAGACCTGGGTCTGCTCACGGCCGACCCCGAGATCGCCGCGGACATCGCCGACCTCTTCAACTACCTGACGGGCTACAGCCATCACGACGCGTACCGACGGATCCTCGTCGCCCCGATCACCATGCGCCGCCGTCTCACCGAGCTCATCCGCGAGCAGGCGGCGCCGGGCGGCCGGATCGCGATGAAGATGAACAGCCTGGTCGACGCCAAGATGATCGACGAGCTCTACGCGGCGTCGCAGGCGGGGGCCGACGTCGAGCTGCTCGTGCGCGGGATCTGCTGCCTCCGGCCGGGCGTGCGGGGACTCTCCGAGCGGATCCGCGTGCGCTCCATCGTCGGGCGCTATCTCGAGCACGCGCGCATCTTCCGGTTCGGCGAGGGCGAGTTCACGAGGCATTTCATCGGTTCGGCCGATCTCATGCCGAGGAACCTGGACCACCGGGTCGAGTGCCTCACCGAGGTCATCGATCAAGGACTCAAGCTCCGTCTGGACGAGGTGCTCGCCGTGGGATTTGCCGACGACGTGCTCGCGTGGGAGCTGCGGGGCGGCGAATGGGAAAAGCGCCCGACGGTGGCGGGAATCGAATCGCACGTGGTGCTGCGACGGCTCGCCGAGGAACGGGCGTCGCTCGCGTGAACGTCGAGCGCGAGGTCAAGCTTGGCGCTCCGTCGTGGTTCCGAATGCCCTCGCTCGAGGGGATCGGCGGTCCCGGCACGACCATGGAGCCCCGTCCGGTGCAAGACCTCGAGACGACCTATCTCGACACGCCGGATCTGCGCCTGACCCGCTGGGGGATCTGCCTGCGGCTGCGCGCCGGCCACGGGTGGACGGTGAAGCTTCCGATCGAGGAGACCGAGGGGCTGCTGGTCCGAAGCGAGATGGAGTTCGCCGGCGACGATCCGGCCTCGCCTCCCGAGGAGGCGCTGGATCTGCTCCGCGCCTTCGTCCGCTCCTCGAGCCTGCGGCCGGTCCTGGTCCTTCGGACCCTGCGCCACCCGACTGTGATCCACGATCCACGCGGACATCAGGTGGCCGAGGTCGTCGACGACACCGCCACGATCGCGCTCGGCGGCTCCGGTGGCTTTCGCGAGGTGGAGATCGAGCTGGCCGAGGACGCGCCCGCCGGGCTCGTCGACGAGCTGATGACCCGGCTCCGGTCCGCCGGGGCCGGCGCACCCGATCCGACGCCGAAGTATGTCCGGGCGCTCAGCCCGGTCTCGGCCGGCCGGCCCGAGGTCTCGCCGGCCACGATCGGCGGCCATGCGACCGCGGGCCAGGTCATCCGCCACACGCTCGCCCGTTCGGTCGCGAACCTGCTCCGGCACGACCCCGTCGTGCGGCTTGACGCCGACCCCGAAGGCGTCCACCAGGCGCGGGTCGCCACACGCCGGCTGCGCTCCGACCTTCGGACGTTCCTTCCGATGCTCGAGCCCGGCTGGACGGACGCGCTTCGAGTCGAGCTTCGGTGGCTCGGTGACGCGCTCGGACAGGCTCGCGACACCGACGTGCTGCTCGATCGGATGCGCGAGCTCATCGCCAACGTCCCCGACGCGGAGTCTCCCGGCGCCGCGGACGCCGTCGAGACGCTCGAGCGCCAGGACAAGGGGGCCCATGCCGCCGTCCTCGAGGTCTTGCGCTCCGATCGCTACGTCGCGCTGCTCGATCGGCTCGTCGCGGCGGCGAACGAGCCGGCGTTGCTTCCCGCCGCGGACGGGTTCGCCGGCGAGTCGCTCCCGTCGCTCGTGCGCGAGCCCTGGAAGGCGCTGCGGTCCGCGATCAAGGAGGGAACGGAGAAGCTCTCCGACGACGATCTCCACGGGATCAGGATCCACGTGAAACGGGTTCGGTACGCGGCGGAGGCGGTCGCCCCCGTCGGCGGTCGCGAGGCACGCCGCTTCGCCGAGGCCGCGGCCGAGCTTCAGGGCGTGCTCGGAGAGCACCACGACGCGGTCGTCGCCGAAGCGTGGCTCCGCGAGTGGGCCGCCGGCCGGCCGCCGGCGGGCGCGTTCGCGGCCGGGATGCTGGGCGGGATCGAGCGCGCCGCCGCCGCGGATGCCAGGTCGAGATGGCGCAAGGCCTGGCGCGCGCTGGACGACCGGAAGCTTCGATCGTGGATGTGATCCGGGCCGCCGGCGGGATTCCCAGCCGCCGCATCGGCGACACGGTCGAGGTCGTGCTCGTGCATCGGCCCTCCTACGACGACTGGTCGTTTCCGAAGGGAAAGCTCGAAGACGGCGAGACCGAAGCCGAAGCCGCTGTTCGCGAGGTCGAGGAGGAGACCACCATCCGCGGCGAGCTCGGCCGGGATCTCGGGATGGTCACCTACGTCGACAACCGCGGTCGGCCGAAGACCGTCCGGTACTGGGAGATGGCCGTCTCCGACGGGGTCCGCGCGTCGGGGGATAGCGAGATCGACGACGCCAGGTGGGTTCCGGTCGAGGAGGCGGAGCGCATGCTGACCTACCCACACGACCGCGACCTGCTGACCCGGCTGATGGACGCGCACGGGGCCGCGGTCACGGTTCCCGTCTATCTGCTTCGCCACGTGCAGGCGGCCAACCGCGCGTCGTGGCGCGAGCCCGACGAGCTCCGGCCGATCACGAAGAGCGGTCTTCGTCAGGCGAGAAAGCTCGTCGACGTCATGGCGGACCTGCCTCTGACGCGGCTGATGTCGAGCCCGTATCTCCGCTGTATCCAGTCGCTCGAGCCCATCGGCGAGGCTCGCGGGCTCGAGATCGATCTGTCACACGCGCTCTCGGAGGGAGAGGGTGCCGAAGCGGCGCGCCGGCTCGTGGTGGCCTCGGCGTCGGACGGTCCCGCGGCGCTCTGCACGCACGGCGACATCATCTCGTCGCTCGTCGAGGAGATGCTGGCTTCGGGCGTGACCCCGGAAGACGGCGGGATCGGGTTCAAGAAGGGATCGATCTGGGCGCTCGGGGTTCGCGGCGGCGAGATCGCCACCGCCCGATATCTGCCTCCGCCCTCCGGCAAAGCCTGAGCCTCAGCCCGGCGAATCTGCCTCGGGGTCCTCGGCAATGAGGTCTTTCGCCATCTGCCGCGATGTCTCCGCGAACCCGAGGGACCCGTAGAGGCGAAGCGCCGCCTCGTTGCCGCCGAAGACGTTCAGCTCGATGCGGTCGTGCCCGGCGGCGCGGGCCTCGGACTCGAGCAGTTGCATGATCTCCCGGCCGAGACCCCGGCCGCGCAGGTCCTGCGCAACCTCGATGTCGTAGATCCACAGCACGTCGCGCCCCTGGACCTCGCGCCCGGCGAACCACGCCCGGCCCACCGGGCCGCCCGTCACGTCGTCCTCGGCCACGAGGAACCGATGCCCGCGCGTCAGCATCCCGTCGGGCAACAAGCCCCGAATCTCGCGCTCGCACCGGGCGAGCACCTCCTCGGGCTGCCGGGCCGAGACGCGTGCGATCTCGGCGGCGTAGTCGTGCGGGAGCTGCCGGCGATACGCGGCGAACTCGTCGGCCCGCATCGGCCGGAGCCTGACGGTCACCTCAGTTCTCGCCCTGATCCCGGGTGAACGCGAGCTCGCCGTCGAACTCCTGGAGCTTCTCGATGTGCATCCAGCGGTGATGGCTCGAGATCCGCGCGAGCAGCTCGTGGACGTCTTCGTCCGGCAGGTCGCCCGGGTCGTCGCGGATGATGAAGCGGCATCGGAAGTGGTCGCCGGTCTCGGTCATGGCCCCCATCGCCGGGAACACCTTCGTGCCTCGCGAAGAGATCATCTTGAGCGACAGGCGCGTGTCCTTGGTGAGCTCCGTGAGCGAGGCGCCCAGCTCGTGGGCGCCGAGCGGGGACTCGACGAACACGTCGAGCCCCACGACCGCCCGCGACGACGGCTTCACGTAGTCCGCGGTCCCGGAGATCACCGGCAGCTGCAGCGGCTTCACGTCGCGGACCACCCAGCTCTGGGTGCGCTTGCCGAAGTTGCCGATGATCGCGTCGGTGTACGCCGAGGTCGGGGTTCCTCGGTCGTAGCCGAGGACGTCGCCGGTCAGGATGCCCGATTCGAGCGTCACGAAGACCGCATGCTCGATCGTGGCGGCCTCCTCGAACAGGCCGAGATGGCGAAGCATCAGCACGCCGGACATGATCATGGCGGTCGGGTTGATGACGTCCTTGCCGGCGTACTTCGGCGCCGAGCCGTGCACCGCCTCGAAGATCGCTACCTCGTTTCCGATGTTCGCGCTCGGCGCGAAACCGAGCCCGCCGATCAAGGCCGAGCTCTCGTCGGAGAGGATGTCGCCGTTCATGTTGGTCGTGACGATGACCTCGAATTGCTCGGGCCGCTTGACCAGCTGGTGCGCGCAGTTGTCGACGATGATGTGGCTCGCCTCGATGTCGGGATAGTCCGGCGCCGCGTCCTCGAAGGCGCGTTTCATGGTCCCCTCGGAGAGTTTGAGGATGTTTGCCTTGGTGGCGCAGTGCACGGACCGCCGGCCTTCGCTCCGGGCGTACTCGAACGCAAAGCGGGCGATCTTCTCCGATCCACGAACGCTGATCAGCTTGAGCGCCTCGGCCACCCCGGGTGTCTGCAGGTACTCGATGCCCGCGTAGAGATCCTCGACGTTCTCCCGGACCACGACGAGATCGATGCCGCGGCCCGAATACGGCGTCTTCACACCGGGGAGCTCCCGGATCGGACGCACGTTGGCGTAGGTCTCGAACAGCTTGCGAAGCGTGACGTTCGCGCTCTTCTCCCCGAATCCGACCGGGGTTTCGAGCGGGCCCTTGAGCGCGACCCGGGTGCGGCCGATCGACTCGATCGTCTCCCGCGGGACGCCCGACGGCAGACCCGCTTTGAAGACCTCGGCGCCTGCCGCGGCGTCTTCCCATGCGATCGGGGCGCCGGTCGCCTCGATGATCCGGCGCGCGGATGCGATCACCTCGGGCCCGATGCCGTCGCCGTGGATCAGCGTGACGGGAATGCCGTGACTCCCTGTCGCATCCGTCGGGGCATTCGTCGGGGCGTTCGTGCTCAACTGAGCCTCCTCAATCGAATCGCGGGCGCGCCAATGGTAGCGGCATCACGAGAGGGACCCTGCGCAGGGCCGGGGAGCACAGACATCGGAGCTGGCCCGCCTGGATTCGAACCAAGACTAACTGATCCAGAATCAGTCGTGCTGCCGTTACACCACGGGCCAACGAAGCATCGCTGATGCTACCAATGCCCGTGGCGCGGCCGGGGGATGCCGGCCCGGCAGGCCCGCGCCGCAAGGGTTCCGTTTGACCGACACCCTCCCGGCCGATTAGCGTGACGCGACGGATCGCAGAAGGGAAGCGGCGATGAACAAAGGAGGGTTGGTCGCGGAGGTCGCGAAGCACACCGGTCTCAGCAAGGCGGAGGTCGGTCGTGTCGTCGACGCTGCGATCGAGACGATCCGCAGCTCCGTGGTCAAGGGGGAGCGGGTGACGCTTGCGGACTTCGGGACGTTCGAGCGCAAGCACCGGAACAAGCGGATCGCGCGGAATCCGCGCAAGCCCGACGTGCCGATCGTGGTTCCCGAGCGCGACCTGCCGGCGTTCACCCCGGGCAAGGAGTTCCGGGAATTGGTCCTGGAAGATTAGAGCCGGACGCCGCTAGTCGAAGGTGACCAGACGGAGCCGGCGGGCGACGGTTGCCCCGCCGACGTCTTCGAGATCGAACCGAACTCGCTGTCCGATCCTGAGTGTTCGTACGACGCTGCCGACGGTCGACTCGGCATCGATCGCCACCTCCCGGCGGTCGTCCATCAGGAGGCTCCCGCTTCGGTCCCGTTCGTCGAAGTCCTTGATCGTTCCCTGCGCCATCTCAGCGCCTCCTCAGTTCCCCGATGCCGCCGATCCGTTCGCGAAGGCCCATGTCGCGGCAGACCTCGAGCGTCCGGCCTCGCCGGCCGGCGTCCAGAGTCGGGCCCGGTCGGCCGGCGTCCAGAACGGTGAGGATATCGTCTGGCTCGTCGAGGTCGAAAGCGAGCTCGGGGGCCTCCACCACCGCCGCGGGCAGATCCGCCTCGGTCGCCGCCTGCAAGTGCCGGCGGTAGGAGTCGGGCCCGAAGTGCGCACGGATCGCGTTGGGCGGCCGGCGAAGCAGCAGGTTCGTCCCGGTCTCGTCGGTGGAGGGGGCAACCACGACCGGGCCGAGCGTCCGGAGCGCGCGGGCGAGAGCCTCGGTCGTCAGCAGCGGCGTGTCGGCGAGCAGCACGGCCAGTGCGCCGGCCTCGAGGCCGGCCGCCTCCTCCTCGACCTGCCGGATCGCCGCGCCGAGCGGCGGGTGCTCCTCGCGGATCGCCAGGGCCCCGCGTCTGGTCGCGATCTCGAGCACGGTCTCGTCGGGCGAGACGACCCACGTGTCCCACCCCACGACGCTCTGCGTGACGTCCATGACGTCCTCGAGCATCGCAAGGGTGAGCGCCGCGCGCTCGAGCGGGCTCAGCACCGGGTGCAGGCGTGTCTTGGCGTCGTCGAGCGATGTGACCGGCAGGACGATGGCGCGCACGAGGGACCCCACGAAGGGGACAGGGTAGCCCACGGGGCGCGATAGTCTCACCGGCACGCGAAGCTCCGAACGAGAGCCCGAGCCGAGAAAGCGAAGATGATCGTGAGATCGAACGAGGAGGTCCGACCGTGTCCACGCTGGCGTTGACTCTGGCCCCGCCCCGGTCGCGAGCGACCGCGAGGGTCGTGTTCGCCGTCGCATGCGCCGTCGCCGGCAGCCTGCTCATCGCCGGGCTGGCCCAGGTCCGCATCACCCTGTCGTTCACGCCGGTTCCGATCACGGGCCAGACGTTGGGGGTCCTGCTCGTCGGCGCGGCGTACGGCCCCGGGCTGGGCGCCGGGACGGTGCTGCTCTATCTCGCATGGGCCGTTGTGGGCCTGCCGGTGCTCGCGCCGCAGCCCGATGGGTCGCATCTCGCCGGCCTCCACGTCCTCGGCGCCGCCGCGGCGACCGGCGGGTATCTGTGGGGGTTCGTCCTGGCCTCGGGCCTCGTGGGGTGGCTCTCGCGCAAAGGGTGGGATCGATCGGTTCGCAGCTCGATCAGCGCGATGTTGCTCGGCTCGATCGTGCTCTATGCGGTGGCCCTTCCGTGGCTCGAGCACGCGCTGCCGGCGCTGACGGGGTCCCCGGCAACGTGGTCCGACACGCTCGAAAGCGGGCTCTACCCCTTCGTCATCGGCGACACGCTCAAGCTGCTCGCCGCGGCCGGGCTCCTGCCCGCGGCGTGGCGCGTCCTCGAGCGGCTTCGACCCGGAGACCGCTGAGCTGGCCGAGCCACTCGTTCCCGTCCTCAAAGCGCTGGCGATCCCGCCGCTCCGGCTCTGGTTCCGCTGGCGGTTCGAGGGGTTCGAGCGGATCCCCCGGCACGGACCGGCGATCCTGGCCTGCAATCACATCTCCTACCTCGATCCGGTGACCGTCGCGTACGCGGTCCTTCGCACCGGGCGCCGGCCCCGGTTCCTGGCCAAACAAGAGCTGTTCGGGGTGCCGGTGCTCGGGTCGGTCATGCGCTCCGTCAAGCAGATTCCGGTCCGGCGCGGCTCCGACGGGCGCCGGCCCCTCGCCGCGGCCGATGCGGCCCTTCGGGCCGGGGAGGTCGTGGTCGTCTACCCGGAGGGCACCGTGACGACCCGCCCGGACTTCCTTCCGATGCAGGCGAAGACGGGTGCGGTCCGGCTCTCGCTCGCTTCCGGCGTCCCGATCATCCCGATGGCCTCCTGGGGAACCCAAGCGGTCTGGCAGAAGTCCGGCCACGGATCGCTCCGCCCGGGCCGTCCGATCTGGCTCGAGGTGGGCGAACCGATCGATCTGTCGGGGCGGCGCGAGCAGGCCAAGGACTACGAGGCGCTGAGGGCCATGACCGCGGAGGTGATGGAGGCCGTCGCCGCCCTCGCGCGGGGTCTCCGTGACCGGTATCCCGCTCGCTGGGCCGGCTGAGGGCTCCGGGGGCGGCGGGGGCTGGCTGTAGGCTCTCGGCCATGGCCGAGGCACGCAAACGGCGGTTCCAGACGCGTGCCGTCCACGCTGCCGAGCCGCCTCCGGTCGACCAGCGGACGGCGAGCGTTCCCATCTACCAGACGTCGACGTTTCGCTTCGACACGAACGAGGAGTTCGCCGAGGCGATCGCGTTCCGCGGTCCCGGGTACGTCTACACGCGGGGGTACGGCAACCCGACCGTTGATGCGTTCCAGGGGGCGATGGCCGATCTCGAGGAGACGGAGTCGGCCCTGGGCTTCGCCTCGGGGACGGCCGCGATCCATTCCCTGTTCGTGACGCTCGCCGGATCGGGCGACCGCATCGTCGCGGCAAACGCCCTCTACGGCGGGACGTTCGCGCAGCTTCGGCGCGTCTTGCCGCGGTTCGGGATCGAGGTCACGTGGGTCGATCCCGCCGACCTCGATGCCGTGAAGACGGCGCTTCCGGGCGCTTCGCTCTTCTACTGCGAGACGATCGTGAACCCGACGACGACGATGCCGGATCTCGCGGCTCTCTCGGAGCTGTGCCGAGACGCCGGGGTGCCGAGCGCCGTCGACAACACCTTCGCGTCTCCGTATCTGTGCAACCCGGCCGCGCTCGGGTTCGAGTTCGTCGTGCACTCGGCGACGAAGTACATCGGCGGCCACGGCGACCTCATCGGCGGCGTGATCTGCACGAACCATCCGCGGTTCGAGGCGCTCCGCGACACGCTCGTGGACCTGGGCGGTTCGATGCAGCCGCTCGAGGCATGGCTGTGCCTTCGCGGGCTGTCGACGCTCTCACTGCGGATGGACCAGGTGGGCCGGTCGGCCGGCCTGCTCGCGGAGTTCCTCGAGTCGCATCCGCGCGTGGGGCGGGTGCACTACCCGGGGCTCGCCTCCCACCCCCAGCACGAGCTGGCCCGCCGCGAGCTCCGTGGCTTCGCGGGGATGCTCGCCTTCGAGGTGGACGGTGGCGTGGAGACCGGGAGCCGGGTCGCGGAGGGGCTCGAATTGGGGTGGATCGCAGCCAGCCTGGGAAGCGTCCAGACACTTGTGGCCCATCCGGCGTCGACCACGCATCGCCAGATGGAGCCGGCGGCCCGGCGCGCGGCGGGGATCGGCGACGGGCTTCTGCGCGTCGCGGTCGGGCTCGAGGATCCGGAAGACCTGGTCGAGGATTTCGCGCAGGCGCTGGAGCGCGCGTGACCGCCCCGCGCCGGCGCGTGGTGGTCTTGTTCGGGGGCCGCTCCGCCGAGCACGAGATCTCGTGCATCTCGGCCCGGGCGGTGATCGACGCGCTCGACCCCGAGCGCGTCGAGGTGATTCCGGTCGGCATCGCCCGCGACGGCAGCTGGCACCTGATGGACGGCCCGCCGGCGCTCCCGGCGGAGACGGGACGGATGCCCGAGGTGACGGCCGGGGGAACCGATGGAACCGGGGACACCGTCCGCCTCGCGGGGGCGGGTGGCGCGCGCGAGCTGGTGCACTCGGGCGGCGGGCGCGAGCCGATCGACGTCGTGTTCCCGGTGCTGCACGGTCCGAACGGCGAGGACGGCGCCGTCCAGGGCCTTCTGGAGCTGGCCGGCGTACCCTACGTCGGCGCCGGGGTGCTCGGGTCCGCGATCGGGATGGACAAGGCCGTCCAGAAGGTGCTGTTCGAGGCCGTCGGGCTTCCCGTCCTTCCGCACGAGGTGGTCCACGAAACCGAGTGGACGCAAGACCGCGACGGGGTGAGCGCGCGCATCGCGGCCCTGGGGCGCCCGGTGTTCGTCAAGCCCGCCACGCTGGGGTCCTCGGTCGGCGTCTCGAAGGTGTCCGGCTCCGGCGACCTCGACGGCGCGATGGACGAGGCGTTCCGCTATGCGCGCAAGGCCGTGGTCGAGATGGGGCTGGACCCGGTTCGCGAGATCGAGTGCGCGGTGCTCGGCAACGACGACCCGGTCGCTTCGGTGGCGGGGGAGATCGTGCCGGTCGGGCACGAGTTCTACGACTACGAGGCCAAGTACCTCGACGCGGAGGGCGCGAAGCTCCTCATCCCGGCCGACATCGGCGCGGCTCAGCTCGAACGCGTGCGAGAAATGGCCGTGGCGGCGTTTCGGGCGATCGACGCCGCGGGCATGGCGCGCGTCGACTTCTTCCTCACGGGCGAGGACCTGTGGGTGAACGAGATCAACACGATCCCGGGGTTCACGCCCATCTCGATGTACCCGAAGCTCTGGGAGGCGTCGGGGCTCGCCTACGGGGACCTGGTGGAGCGGCTGCTGGACCTCGCCGTCGAGCAGCGCGAAGCCCGCCAGAGCAAGCGGACCGGACCGCCGTAGCTCCGCGCGAGGCGAATCGGTTACAGGTGCACGACCGGGCAGGTAAGGGTTCGGGTGATGCCCTCGACCGCCTGGATGCTCGCGACGACCAGCTTTCCCAGCTCGTCGACGCTCTGCGCCTCGGCGCGCACGATCACGTCGTAGGGGCCGGTCACGTCTTCGGCGTCGGTGACGCCCTGGATCCCACGAACCTGGGTGGCCACCGCGGCGGCCTTTCCGACCTCGGTCTGGATCAAGATGTAGGCGTTCACCACGTGGGGCTCCCTCCGGGCTGACGGTCGCGGCATCGTATCCACCTCCGCGGAGCCGGCGCAATTTCGCCCTCGCGCGAAGTGCCATCATCGGGTCGTGTTCGAGGACCGCACCGAGGCGGGGGAGCGGCTCGCGGAGACCCTGCGGGGCCGCATCTCGCCGGGAGGGATCGCGCTCGGCATCGCGCGCGGCGGCGTGATCGTGGCCGCACCGGTCGCGCGCGAGCTCGATCTCGATCTCGATGTCGTGGTGGCCCGCAAGCTCGGAGCTCCCGGCAATCCGGAGCTCGGGATCGGAGCGGTCGCGCCGGGCGTCCGAGTCGTCGACGAGGCGATGGTGGAGCGGCTCGGCGTGTCGGCAGGCTACCTGGAGCAAGAGACGAGAGAGCAATCCACGGAGGTCGCGCGGCGAACGGTCGCGTACCGGGGCGATCGAGCGAGCCCCGATCTCCGGGGTCGCGACGCGGTCGTCGTGGACGACGGGGTCGCGACCGGCGGCACCGCGCTCGCCTCGATCCGCTGGGCCTGGGATCAGGGAGCGAGGGTGGTCGTGTTCGCGGCACCCGTGGGGCCGGCGTCCGCGCTCGCTCGGCTCTCGCCGGAGTGCACCGAGGTCGTGATCCCGCTCGCGCCGGCGTCGTTCGCCTCGGTCGGCGACTGGTACCGGGTCTTCGCCCAGGTCAGCGATGACGAGGTCCGTGCCGCGCTGGGAGCCGGATCGAGCGAGGAAACGAGACTCAGCTGACCGCTCGGACGATGTCGTCCGACAGCCGCGGGAACTGCGCCAGGTGGACCGTCCGGTCGGCGCGAAGACGCTCGACCGTGTCGCGGTACTCCTCGGCCCGCCCCTCGCGCTCATAGAGCCGGCGCGGCTGCAGCAGCTCGATCTCGGACAGGTTCGGAACCGCCGAGGCCACCTGGTAGCCGAAGTCGGGGTCCTCGTCCCAGGTGATCGACTGCTCCGCGATCCCGCTCACGCACGCGGAGGTGTGCGGGATCTTGACCTTGATCGAACGGTCGTCGTCGTCGCGGCCACCGACGCGCCCGGTATTGAGCAGGTACGTCTCGATCGGGTGGGTGGCGAGCAACTCGAGCAGCCGGTTGCCCTGGAGGCCGTGCGGAAGCGGGAAGAACGGATTGGTCCCCGGCACGCGGAGGAACTTCCCCTCCTCGGCCGCGCCGCCGGCGGAGGTGCCGGTGGTCTCGCCGAGCATGAAGTAGCCCGCCGCCTGTGCCTGGGTCAGCTTCGCGACCGCCGGGATGATGTTCTCGTTGCGGTTCAGGATCAGCAGGTAGTCGACGGGCCCGACGTTGGCGGCGTCGTCGTGGACCAGGAGATCGTCCATCTCGAAGACCGCGCGGCCGTTCTTCGTGTAGCCCTCGTTGAAGAAGTCCACGTGACCCGCGTCGTCCTGGTAGACGTTCTCCATGTAGGTGCTGTCCTTGACGACCGCGCCGTGGATCGACGGCTCGAAGTCGGCGTCGAGACCGAAGGTCTTGGCGAAGCAGCCGTTCTCGGTGCCGAAGGCGCGGCCGCCCGGCATGAGCCCGACGAAGTCGTCCTGGATGGGCCGGGAGCCGTTTTGCGTCGTGAAGGTCGTCGTCGTCTTTCCGGTCCCGGAGAGGCCGATGATCATGAACACCTTGTCGCCGGCCGGCGTCGGGATCACCTTGAGACCCGCGTGCAAGGCCAGTCCGCCGCGCCCGTAGACGATGTCGTTCCACATGCGCAGGCCGCCCTTCTTCGACTCGCCGAAGTAGTCGGACTGAAAGACGCGCGTCACGTAGTTGTCGAGGTCGACCGCGATCAGGCGATCGTTCGGGTAGCCGGGTGCGTCGAGCCCGGGTGTGTAGATGACCTGAACCACCGGGTCGACGCCGTCGTCGCGGGCGAAATAGAGCTTCTGTTGCATCCCCGCGATGTTGGCGTAGCGCTTCTCCATGACGAGCCGCGCGGCGGTACGCAGCTCGGGGTCGTTTCCGATGTACCCGTCGACGACCACGGAGTCGTGGTCGGCCAGGTAGGCGTCCTGCATGGCGGCGACGGCCGCGTAGTCCTCACGGGACATCGTCTTGCCGCTCGACTCGTGGTCGACCACGTAGGTGCTGGCCGCGCTCCGGGACAGAACGGTGGTCTGGACGTTGACGTTTCCGTACTCGGAGATGCGGCATTCCGGCATCTCTTCGGTGAACTTCCGAAGCTCGTCGGGGTCGGGCTGGAATGTCACGTTGGCCACTGGCTCGACTCCTCTTGCTCGGGGACCTCTTGGACGCGCCGGACGTGGCCGAGAGAGGATAGCCCAACGCCATGGATCTGAGCGAGGACGAGCTGCTAGCGGCGGTGCGAAAAGTGTTGTCGGGCACCGGTCCCGACGTGGTAATCGGGCCGGGCGACGACGCCGCCGTGGTCGTGCCGGGGACCGGTCAGCTGGTGCTGAGCACCGACGCGCTGGTCGAGGGGACGCATTTCCGATCGGGCCTCAGCCTGCCGCGCGATCTGGGCTACAAGGCGATCGCAACGAGCGTCAGCGACATGGCGGCCATGGCCGCGAGTCCGCGGTGGGCCCTGTGCGCCCTGACGCTTTCGCCGGCGGCCACGGCCGGATGGACGATGGAGGTGTTCGGCGGGATGCGCGAGGCGTGCGACGAATACGCCCTCTCGCTCGTCGGCGGCAATCTGTCCCGGGGCGACGGCGTCTCGATCGTCGTCACCGTGGCCGGAGAGGTGGCGGCGGGTTCCGCGGTTCGGCGCAGCGGGGCGCGGGCCGGGGATATTGTGGTCGTGACGGGCCGGCTGGGGGGTGCGGCCGCCGGTCTTCGGTTCGTTCTGCGAGGCGGCCCGCCGCGCGGCGAGGACGAGCGCGCGGCGGTCGTCCGGTTCGAGCGGCCGGCGGCGCGCGTCGGCGAGGCTCGGGTGCTCGCGTCCAACGGCGCGACGTCGATGATCGACCTCTCGGACGGCCTCGCGCTCGACCTGACGCGGATCTGCGAGGCGAGCGGGGTCGGGGTCCGGCTCGACGAATCGGCGGTGCCGATCGCAGCCGCCGCCACCGCCGAGGAGGCCATGAGCGGCGGCGAGGACTATGAGCTGCTCGCGACGCTTGGGAACGACGAGGCCGTGGAGCGGTCGCGGCGCGAGCTCGACGAACGTTTCGGGGTGTCGCTCTCTGAGATCGGCCGCATCATCGAAGGGGAACGGATCGTGGCGCTCCCGGACGGGACGGAGCGGCCGCTCGAGGCGAAGGGATGGGATCACCTGCGTGACGAACCCTGAGGGAATTCGGCCGCGGGTGCTCACCATCGCCGGCAGCGATTCGGGCGGCGGGGCCGGCATCCAGGCGGACCTGAAGACGTTCAGCGCCTTGGGTGTCTACGGCATGACGGCGGTCACGGCCGTCACGGTGCAGAACACCAAGGGGGTGTCGGGGTACGAACCGGTCCCGGCCTCGGTCGTCGGGGACCAGATTCGCGCGGTCGTCTCCGACATCGGGCTCGACGCCGCGAAGACCGGGATGCTTGCGAACGCCGCAATCATCGAGGCCGTCGCCGAGGCGGCCGATGAGGTCGGCCTGCCGAACCTGGTCGTCGACCCGGTCTTCGTCTCCAAGCACGGCCACCCGCTGCTCGAGGACGATGCCGTCGACGTGCTCCGGACGTCGATCCTGCCGCTGGCCGTCGTGGTGACGCCGAACGTGCCTGAGGCCGAGGGGCTCGCCGGGATCGCGATCCAGGATCGCGAGGACATGCGCCGCGCGGCCGGGTTGATCCTGGCGCTGGGTGCCGGAGCCGTCCTCGTCAAGGGCGGGCACCTGGGCGGTCCCGTCGCCGCGGATCTGCTCGCCGACGCAGGGGGGGAGACCTGGTTCGAGGCGCGACGTGTGGACACGCCGCACACCCACGGGACCGGGTGCACGCTGTCGGCGGCGATCGCCGCCCGCCTCGCATGCGGGGACGACGTGCGGCAGGCCGTCGGGGCGGCGAAGGACTTCGTCACGGGCGCGATCGAGCACGCCCTCGCGATCGGCGAAGGGATCGGGCCCGTCGACCAGTTGTGGCCGCTTCCGCGGCCCGGGCGTAGATAGCCGCTTCCGCGGCCCGGGCGTAGATAGCCGCTTCCGCGGCCCGGGCGTAGATAGCCGCTTCCGCGGCCCGGGCGTAGATAGCCGCTTCCGCGGCCCGGGCGTAGATAGCCGCTTCCGCGGCCCGGGCGCTAGACGGCGATCCAGTCCCCGCTGTTGGGAACCTCGTCGAAGCAGCCCAGCCGGCACGCAGCTCCCGAGGTGTAGCCGGTGACCCCGCGGATGGCGACGGGGCCGTTCGGCGCGAGCGGCGCCCCGCCGGGGATCACGAACCGGATGGTCCTCGGGCTCGGCCGGGTGACGCGGAGATTCTCGAACGAGTTGCCCGATCCGCGGAAGTGCACGACCAGCTTGTTTCCGGCCTCGTAGACGGTCCCGACGTAGTCGGTGTTCACGTCGTCGTCGGTGTTGAGGAAGATCTGCATGAACGCGCCGCCACCGGGGGCGAGCGCCGCGTTCCTGACGCGGTTGTGGAAGGTGACCCGGATCACGAGCGGCTGGCCGGACGCGTTCCGCACACCTTCGAACCGGAACATGTCGAGCGGGCCGGCGACGTCGTTCGGGTCGTTCACCCCGACGGACGGCGCGGCCTGCACGGTCGGGGCGATGACGACCGCCAGCACGGCGGCCAGGACGAGGAGCCTGCGGACGATGGGCATGGGGGGCCTCCCTTTCGATCGTGGCTCGGCCGGCGCGCCCGGGGGCCGGTTCCGGAGACTTCAGGCTTTGTGGGGGACGCGCATGACCTTGCCGGCCTTGATACAGCTCGTGCAGGCGTTCAGCCGCCGAGGGGTTCCGTTCACCAGCGCCCGGACCCGTTGGATGTTCGGGTCCCAGCGACGGTTGTTGCGCTTGTGCGAGAACGTCACGGACTTGCCGAAGAACGGCTTCTTCCCACAGATTTCGCAAACGGCGGCCATAACGGGACGAGGCTATCAAACGGCGAGGTCGGCACCGCCCTGACCGGTGAGCAGCGACAGACCGTGGTCGAGGGTGCCGGCGTCGAGCTGCCCGCTGATCGTGGCCACCTGCGCGCCGCCGGCGGCGAAGAAGACCGTCACCGGCTGGCCGTTCTTTCCGAGATCCGTGCGGATCTCGGCGAGCGAATCGAAGACGCTGGGATACGGGATGCCGTGCTCCGCGATGAATCGCCGCGCATCCGCGCGGTCGTCGAGGATGTCGACGCCGAGGAACTGGATGTTGCGATGCGCGTGTGCGGCCGCGGCGAGCACCGGCGCCTCTGCGACACATGGGCCGCACCAGGAGGCCCAGAAATTGACCACCAGCGGCGTCCCCTTCGACTGCTCGAGCAAGGTGTGGAAGCCCGCCACGTCGAGGGTGGGCAGCCCGCCGACGGTGGCCGGGATGGAGCCGCCTGTCGCGACGACGATGGCCGGACTCGAGGGATCGACGGAGACGGAAGCGCCGTCGCCGCCTCCGAAGGCGGTGCACGCGCCGGCGCCGAGCGCCAGCGCGCAGACGGTCACCGGCCAGCGGGAGACCACGCGACGAAGGAACATTCGGTGTCCATGGTAGAACCGGGCGTATGACCGATCGGCTCTCACTCGACGCTCCGATCACGGCGATCGACGCCCGGATCGCCACGCGCCGGATGGGTGTCAAGGTCAAGGGGCCGGAGGCGCGAGTGGTGCTTGCCGACGCCTTCGGCATCACGACGGTCGCCGGCCTGCTGCATCACTACCCCCGCCGGTACATCGACCGCACGAGCGTCCGGTCGATCCGCGATCTTCGGCTCGGGCGAGCGCGTCACCGTCATCGGCCGGGTAAAACACGTCAAGAGCTTCCGGTCGCCCAGGACCAAGAAGCTGGTGGTGAACGTCACCCTCTACGACGGGACCGCCGTCCTCGGCCTCGTGTTCTTCAACCAGCCGTGGATCGCCAACACCTACCCGGAAGGCGCCGAGGTGGCCGCCTCCGGGACGGTGATCCGATACGGCAAGTCGATGCAGCTGCAGAACTTCGAGGTGGAGCTGCTCCGGAGCGACGAGCACGATCTCGTGCACACGGGCCGGATCACGCCGATCCATCCGGCCGCGGAGGGGATCTCGCCGCGGACGATCCGGGAACTGATCTGGCGCGCGCTCGAACGGCTGCCTCGGTTGCCCGACCCCGTTCCGCCCGGGGTGATCGAGGCGGAGTCGTTCATCTCGCTTGACCGCGCGGTCCGCGGGATCCACTTCCCGCAGGACGACGCCGAACTGTCGGCTGCCAGGGCGCGGCTGACCTTCGACGAACTCTTCATGCTCGAGCTGGGCGTGGCCTTCCGCAAGCACCGGGTCGAGTCCGAACAGCAGGGTGTCGCGCACGATTCGGCCGGCCCCCTCACGACGCGGCTCGAGGAGACGCTGCCGTTTGCTCCACCAGCGCCCAGGAGCGCGCCATGGCCGCGGTGGGCCGCGCCATGGCCGCCCCCCACCCGATGAACCTGCTGCTCCAGGGCGACGTCGGCTCGGGCAAGACGCTCGTCGCGCTGTTCGCGGGGCTGGTCGCGGTCCAGTCCGGACACCAGGCCGCGATCATGGCCCCGACCGAGGTGCTCGCCGGCCAGCATCTCCGCTCGATCGCGGCCCTGCTCGAGGGGGTCGGAGCCCGGCAGTTCACCTCGGGTGGCCGCCGAAAGCCGCGCACGGCCGAAGGGCAGGTCTCGATGCTCGAGACCCGGCCGCCCGAACCCCCACCGGCGGTGACCTTCGCGCTCCTGACCGCCGCCGTCACGGGAGCCGAGCGCTCGGCGATCCTGGAAGCCGTCGCCGACGGCGGCATCGATCTCGTGGTCGGGACCCACGCTCTCGTCCAGGAAGGGGTCGCGTTCCACGATCTCTCGCTGGCGGTCGTGGACGAACAGCATCGGTTCGGGCTGCACCAGCGCATGGCGTTGAAGGGCAAGGGGGGTGAGGCCGACGTTCTCGTGATGACGGCAACCCCGATCCCGCGGACGCTGGCGCTGACGTACTACGGGGACCTCGACGTGGCCGTGCTCGACGAGATGCCGGCCGGGCGGCTCCCGATCACGACGATCGCCGTGCGGGGCGACGTCGGGCGGGCGCCCGCGTACGACCTGATCCGCGAGGAGGTCGGGGCCGGGCGGCAGGCGTTCGTCGTGTGCGCGGCCATCGACGACGCCAACCGGACGCAGGCCAAGGCCGCCGAGGTCGAGGCCGGGCGCCTGGCGACGACGGTCTTTCCCGACCTGCGCGTCGAGCTGCTCCACGGCCGGATGCGCCCCAAGGACAAGGACCGCATCATGGAGGTCTTCCGTTCGGGCGGGACCGACGTGCTGATCTCGACCACGGTGATCGAGGTCGGCGTCGACGTCCCCAACGCGACCGTGATGCTCGTGGAGAACGCGGAGCGGTTTGGTCTGGCCCAGCTCCACCAGCTCCGGGGGCGGATCGGCCGGGGAGCGCACCCCGGGACCTGCGTCTTGTTCGACGAGTCCGAGCCCGGCAACGAGGATGCGCGGGCGCGCGTCGACGCGATGGTCCGAACGACCGACGGGTTCGAGCTGGCCGACGAGGACCTTCGTCTTCGGGGGGAGGGCACCCTGTTCGATGCCCGGCAGTCCGGGATGCCGGATCTGAAGCTTGCCCGCCTCGCCGACGACCTCGAGCTGGTCGGCCGGGCGCGGACGCGGGCGTTCGAGCTCGTCGCCGAGGACCCCGGGCTGGACCGGCACCCGGGGCTCCTGGACGAGCTGAGGATCCGGTTCGCCGACTCCATCGACTGGCTCTTCAGCTCGTAGCGGCCACGATCGGCTCCGAGATCGCGAAGGGTAGGCTCCGCGAAATGCGGGTCATCGCGGGGACGGCCAAGGGCGTTCGTCTGGGCGTCGTGCCGGCGGGCGTCCGGCCCGTGTCGGACCGTGCCCGCGAGGGCATGTTCTCGAGCCTTGCCGATGCCGTGCCCGGCGCGCGGGTGCTCGACCTGTTTGCCGGCACCGGGGCCCTCTCGATCGAGGCGCTCTCCCGCGGAGCGGAGTCGGCGGTGCTCGTGGAGCGCGACCGGGGCGCCGCCGCCTCGATCCGGGCCAATCTCGACCGGACCCGCTTCTCCGAGCGCGCCAGGGTGGTCGTCTCGACGGTGGAGGCGTTCCTCGGCGAACCAGCCTCCGCCGGACGGTTCGATCTGGTCTTCATGGACCCGCCGTATGACCTGGGCAGTCCCGGCCTCGACGAGGTGTTCCGCGCCCTGGCGGGGGCGTCGGTCCTGGCCGGCGGGTTCACGGTGGTTTTGACCCGGGGTCAACGCAGTGATGGTCCGGTGCTTCCGCTAGACTGGGCCGCTGCGAGGCGCCTGCAGTACGGCGACACCCTCGTCACCATGGTCCGGGAGGTGTGAACCGGCGTGCGGGTCCTGTGTCCTGGGACGTTCGATCCCGTGACGAACGGTCACCTCGACGTCATCGGAAGAGCCGGCGAGACGTTCGACGACGTCGTCGTGGGCGTCCTGGAGAACCCGGGCAAGGAGCCGCTGTTCTCTCTGGAGGAGCGCGTCTCCATGTTGGAGGAGGCCTGCGCCGGCATGTCGAACGTGCAGGTGGAGGGGTTTACCGGGCTCCTCGTTCAGTTTGCGAAGGACCGGGGTGCGACGGCGATCGTGAAAGGCCTGCGGGCGGTGTCCGACTACGAATACGAGATCCAGATGGCCCAGATGAACCACCGGCTGGGCGGCATCGAGACGCTGTTCATGTCGACGAGCCCCAAGTGGTCGTTCCTGTCGTCCTCGCTCGTCAAAGAGGTCACGCGGTTCGGCGGCGAGGTCGAGGGCCTCGTCCCCGACCTCGTGCGGAAGCGGCTTCTCGATCGGCTGGGAGCCCACTGATGGATCTGGCCGGCCGGTTGCAGCAGCTCGAGGAGATCGTGCGCGAGGCGAAGTCGATGCCGTTGTCGTCGTCCGCGCTCGTCAACCGCGAGGAGATCCTCGAGATGCTGACGGCGATGCAGGAGGACCTGCCAGACGAGATCAAGCAGGCCCGCTGGATCGTCAAGGATCGCGAGGACCTGCTCGACAAGGCCCGGACGGAGGGCGACCGCATCGTCGAGCAGGCGCAGCAGGAGCAGCTCCGCATGGCCCGCCAGCAGGAAGTCGCGCGGGCGGCGGGGGAGGAGGCAGAGCGCATCCTGCACGATGCGGAGCTCCGCGCCGAGTCGATGCAGCGCGAGGCCGAGGACTACGTCGACGCCAAGCTGGCGCAACTCGAGATCGCGCTCCGCAAGATCCTCGAGGAGTCGCAGACCTCGACCAAGTCGCTGGCGCGGACGCTGGATCAGATCGAGGCGGGCCGCGACCGGCTGCGCTCGGGTGCCGCGAACGTCGCCGAGCAGGAGTTCTCCCCGCAGCAGGACGCCGGGTTGTCCCAGGACCTGTTTGACGAGGAGGACCGATGACCCTCGACACCATCGACGTGCGCGATCTCGTCGGCAATCCCGGCGCATTTCGCGAGCACACCCTGCGCGGCACCCTCGAGGGGCTCGGGAACGAGGTCGCGAGCCTCCGCGAGGACACGCCCGTCGTGGGCGACCTGCTGCTCGAGTCGGTCGTCGAGGGCATCCTCGTCTCGGGCCGGCTGCGCGGCACCATGGACCTTCGGTGCGCCCGCTGTCTGCAGCAGTTCGAGCGGCCGGTCCAGGTCGAGGTCGCCGAGCGATTCGTCGCGGACCCCGACGACGAGGAATACCGGCTCGAGCCGGAGGGCCTGCTGGAGCCCGAGCAGATGGTAAGAGACGCCGTCGGCCTCGAGCTGCCGTTCTCGCCGCTTTGCCGCGAGGACTGCCTCGGGCTGTGCGAGGTCTGCGGCGGCGATCGCAACGCCGGCGAATGTCCGGGGCACGATCGGATCGACCCGCGGTGGGGCGCGCTGGAGCACGCATTCGACGGGCTCGACGTACAGGGCCGGAGCCAGAACTGATCCAGGAACCGACAACGAGAGGAATCCGAGCATGGCCGTTCCGAAGAAGAAGCAGAGCAAGGCACGCACCGCGAAACGGCGGTCCACCTGGAAAGCCGAGGTGCCGTCGTACAGCGAGTGCCCCCAGTGCCACCAGGCGAAGCTGCCGCACCGCGTGTGCGGCAACTGTGGCTACTACGCGGGGAGGCCCGCCGTGGAGGTCGAGTAGGCGCGTGAGCCGGGCTCCCACCGAGGTGCCGATCGAGTCCCTCGACCGCGCTCTCGGGATCGTGTTTCGGGACCGGTCGCTGCGTGAGGCGGCGCTGACGCATCGCTCCTGGGCATTCGAGCACGGGCTGACCGTGACGAATGAGCGCCTCGAGTTCCTCGGCGACTCCGTTCTCGGGCTCGTCGTGACCGACATGTCCTACGCGAGCTATCCGGACATGCCCGAGGGGCAGCTCGCGAAGCTGCGCGCCGCGATCGTCAACATGACGGCCCTCGCCGACGTCGCCCGCTCCCTCGGGCTCGGCTCGATGGTGTTCCTGGGCAAGGGCGAGGAGCTCTCGGGCGGCCGGGACAAGTCCAGCATCCTCGCCGACGGGCTCGAGGCCGTGTTCGGCGCGGTCTACCTGGACCAGGGGCTCGACGCCTGCCGCACGGTCATCGAACGCCTCTTCCGGCCGCGGATGCAGGCGTACGTGCGCGGCGAGGGAGACCGCGACTTCAAGACGATCCTGCAGGAGCTCTCGTCGCAGGAGCTGCACACGATGCCGGAGTACCGGATCGACCAGCGCGGCCCCGACCACGAGAAGGAGTTCACCGCCACGGTGATCCTGCACGGCGAGCCCATGGGGACCGGGACCGGCCGGTCCAAGAAGGAGGCGGAGCAGCAGGCGGCGCGCGAGGCCTACGCGCGCATCGCGCCGCACCCCGAGGACGAGTTGCGCCCCGATGTGGGGGATCGCTGATGGAGCTGCCCGAGGTCGAGGTCATGCGTCGCGATCTGGAGCGCGACGTCGTCGGCCGGCGCATCAAGGACGCGGAAGTGACGTCCTCGCGAAACGCGATGCGGGCGGTGCGGCGTCACCGCACGCGCAAGGAGTTCACGTCGCGGCTCATCGGGCGCAAGATCACCAAGGTCGAGCGCCGCGGCAAGTACGTGCTGATGCAGCTCGACGACGGCGACGTGCTCGTCGCGCATTTCGGGATGAGCGGGCAGTTCCACCGCGGCACGGGGCGCGTCCCGCTCCGGGCCCACACCCACGTCGTCCTCACGTTCCAGCAGGGGGGCGACCTGCGCTTCGTCGACCCCCGGACCTTCGGCGAGCTGTTCGTCTCGACCGCCGACGAGGTGGGCAAGGTCAAGGAACTGCAGCATCTCGCGATCGATCCGCTCGACCAGGTGTTCACGTGGCCGACCTTCCAGTACCTGCTCGCGCAGCGCGCGGCAAAGATGAAGAGCCTGCTGATGGATCAGAAGTTCATCAGCGGGCTCGGCAACATCTACTCCGACGAGGTGCTCTTCGCCGCGGGGCTCCGGTACGACCGGATGTCCGACACCCTCAGCTCCCAGGAGGTGCGGCGCCTCTACCGGGCGATCCAGGAGACGATGCAGGAGGCAATCAAGCTTCGCGGCACGACCCTGGACGACGAGGCCTACGTGGACCTGTTCGGCAAGTCGGGGGAGTACCAGGCGGAGCTCAAGGTCTACGGCCGGGTCGGGCTCCCGTGCCGGCGGTGCCGAACCGCGATCCAGTCCGTTCGGTTCGGCCAGCGCACCGCCTACTTCTGCCCACAGTGCCAGAGTTGAAACGGCGCTGAGGCCGGGCCACACCGCAACGACCCCGGCTCAGGCGAGGTCGGCGCCCGCCTGCCGCATCCGTTCGAGCGCCCGCTCGTCGTCGCCGGGCTCGAGATTCACGGCCCGGATCGCCGCGCGAAGGACCGTCACCGGGTAGCCGAGCCGTCGCGCGTCGAGCACCGTCTCGACCACGCAGTAGTCGGTCGCGAGACCGCACACCACGATCCGCGCGATGCCGCGGTCCCGCAGCACCGACTCGAGCCGGGTCGGGGCCACGTCGCCGGTTTCGGCGCTTCGCACGGAGAACGCCGAGTACCCGTCGCTATCGCCGGCTCCCTTGCGCACGATCGGTGCCTCGGGCGCGACCCGGAGCTCGGAGTGCAGCGCCGCGCCCCATGTGCCCTGGACGCAGTGGACCGGCCACACCCCGCCGCCGGTGGCAAAGTGCGGTGTGGACGGCGGGTGCCAGTCCTGCGTGTAGACGACGAGCGCGCCCGTGGCCCGGGCGGCGGCGACCTCGTCGTCGATCACCGGGACCACGCGCTCGCCATCCCGGACGTACAGGCTCCCCGCGGGGTCGGCGAAATCGTTCTGGACGTCGACGACGAGCAGCGCGGTGGTCTGGTCGTAGCGGGCCAACGACGTCTCCCAAGGACGAACGAGTGGAACCTAGAGCGTACCCGGGGTCATGCGGGAGACTGAGCACACGATGCGTGACGAATGGACGGGCCGAGACACGCGCCGAGGGACATCCGGGTGACGCCGGGCGGCCGCCGCCGCGTGAGGATCGAGGTCTCGGGGCTCGTCCAGGGCGTCTTTTTCCGCGTGAGCTGCGCCGAACGGGCCCGGGGCCTCGGTGTGAGCGGATGGGTCCGAAACGCAGCCGGCGGGGTCGAAGCGGAGGTCGAAGGGGAGCCCGCCGCGGTGGACGCGATGATCGCCTGGTGCGGACACGGACCGGCCGGGGCCAGGGTCGGGCAGGTCCGCGTGACGCCGATCGAGCTCGCCGCGGACGAGGGGTTCGGCATCCGCGGTTGACCTCCGCAGGAACGAATCACAACCCTGTTAGCATCGAGCGCGCATGTTCCTCCGCTCGATTGCCATCCGTGGCTTCAAGTCGTTCGCGGACAAGACCGTGCTCGAATTCGTCCCCGGTGTTTCGGTGATCGTGGGCCCCAACGGTTCGGGCAAGTCCAACCTCGTCGACGCCATCAGCTGGGTGCTGGGAGAGCAAGGCGCCCGCCAGTTGCGGGGCGAACAGATGGCCGACGTCATCTTTGCCGGAACCCCGACACGTCCGGCCCTCGGGATGGCCGAGGTAAAGCTCGTCATCGACAACACGGCCGGCAAGATCCCCGTCCCGATGACCGAGCTCGAGATCAGCCGCACGGTGTTTCGAAGCGGCGAGAGCGAGTATCGGATCGGCGGACAGGTCGTGCGTCTGCTCGACGTGCAGGAGCTGCTCTCCGAATCCGGGATCGGCCGGGCACTGCACACGGTGGTCGGTCAGGGTCAGCTCGAGGAGGTCCTTCTCGCTCGCCCCGAGGAGCGTCGCCGGTACATCGAGGAGGCCGCGGGCGTCGCCAAGCACCGGCGGCGCAAGGAGCGGGCGGAGCGCAAGCTCGCCGGTCTGGATCAGGACCTCCTTCGCCTGCAGGACGTGCTGACCGAGCTCAAGCGCCAGCTCAAGCCGCTCGTGAGCACGTCCGTCGACCCCGTCGATAATGGCATAGGCGGTGCCCTTGAGCTCGTCATCGAGCCCGGGCGCGACAAGTCGCCCGATGATTGGCGGCGTAGTGTCTCCGCCATCGAGCGCAAAGTCAGCGACGCTGCGTTCGATGCGCTGATCGGCAAGCCCGCGGTGAATGCGCTTGATGATGTCGTTACGTTCGCCCAGCGCGCGCATGATGGGCTCGGCGTCCCCCGACAGACGCCATTGCGCCGAAGTCAGGGCTTCGGCGAGGCCAAGGCGCTCAAGCTTTTGCATGCGGCCGATCAAGGCGGTGCGAGCGTGTGCATCCGCTTGGGCGTGGACGTCCGGCCGAAGATCGATAACGCCATCATGTTGCGCAGCTTCGTGGGCGAGCGCGCGATCGAGCTTGGTCCAACGATCGGCCTCGACCTGGGCGCCGAGATCGCGGCGGATCTCGACTTCGCTCCGCTGCCCGAGTTCGAGTGTGGCCAGATGCGCGGCGCGGGCGCGTAGGACTGCGGCAATCACATCAGCGGACGTGCTGCTGCGCTGCCCACGCCGTCGTCTGGGCAGGCGCATTTCGGTGTGAACGCCACCGATCCAGTGGACGATCAGAACGATCTCGGCCGCCTCCAAATCGATATCGGCGATCACCTCGTGGATAACGGTGCGCACGATGCGCTTCTTCAGTCGCGCGTCAGTCGATGGGGCGGTCCAGACGCTCTTGAGGTCCGCAGCAAGCGTGGCGAGCGATACCGGATCGGCAACGGGCGTGACCTTGGCGGCATCATGGGCGGCGAGCTTGCCTTCGACCTCCGCGACGCGCGCCAGCGCCTTGTTCCAGCGCGCCTCCAGTTCGCCGGCCACTAGCCGGTTGGCAGGGTCGGCGGCGTCGTATTGCCGGAAGGCGCGATCGGCTGCATAGCGCGCCGCTTCGAGATCGCGCTCGAATGCTTCGCGCACTTGATCGCGCCGCTCGTTGGCTTCTTTCTCGGCGGCAACGGCCGCCGCAATAGCGCCGGGGCCGACCACGGTGAGAAGCGCATCCTCAATAGCGTCATCAACCCGCAGACCGCCAAAGGCGATGCAACGCAGCTCGCCATTGTCCATCCAGCCACGGCTGCAGCTGTAGCGCGGGATATGATGCTTCGCGCCCGAGTAACGAAGCGTCAGCTTGCGTCCGCAGCGGCGGCAGCGAAGCAGCCCTGCCAGCAGAGCGTCGCCATGCTTGGGCGCGCCGTGATGACGGCTGGTGGGGACGTTGCTGCTCACCATCTTGCAAATCGTCTCAGCCTTCTCCCAGCTGACATAGCCCTTATGGGTGTTCAGCATCAGCGCCAGCCAATCGCTGCGCGGCTTGCGGCAAATCTTCACGCAGACGCCCGCGGCATCATAGCCCGCTGCGACCGCCGTTTTACCATAGGCATAGGCGCCGCTGTAGATGGGGTTCTCGATCATTCGGTGGATGGTGGCGTAGTTCGGACGCCGCCAAACTGTCTCGCCAGCCTTATTCTTCACCGGCAGATCGAGATCGTGTTCGTGGAACCAGAGCAGAGCTTGCCGGGCGCTGCCGAGTTCCATGACCTTGTCGAAGACAAGGCCGATGGCCTCCTGCACGCGTCGGTCCGGGTCCTTCTCGTAGCGATCGCCGGCCTTCACGAAGCCCACCGGCGCGCTGACGATGAGTTCGCCGCGCCGCGCCTTCTCATAGCGGGCCGAAAGCGAGCGCTGCCGCAACAGATCAAGCTCATATTCGTTCAGGCTGCCCTTCAATCCGAGCAGAAGCCGATCGTTGCCATGTCGTGGTGCATAGATCGTTTCCTGATCGATCAGCACCGTATCGACCACGCGGCACATCTCGATCAATTGCTGCCAGTCCCGGCTGTTGCGGGCAAAGCGCGAGACCTCACGCGCTGCGACGGCGCCGACCTTGCCAAGGCAAACCTGCGCCACCATCCGCTCGAAGCCGGCGCGCTGGACGCCGCCCGCAGCGGAACGGCCGAGATCGTCATCGATCACCTCGATGTCCAACCAGCCGAGCGCCATCAGACGATCGCGCATGGCATATTGCAGCGCGCTGCTCTCGCGGTTGTGCAGAACCTGATGGGCCGACGACTGCCGCACGTAAAGGAGCGCCTTGCGCTGCAAATGATGAGGCCGGACCTTGTCAGAGATCATGACCGGCCTCCGCGCCATTCCGGTTGCTGTCGGCATGCTCCAGGATCAACCGTGTCATCAGGTCGGTCAGTGCCGCTCGTATCTCCGTCGGCAGCCCGGACCACGCTGGCGTGTCGCCGATCGTCTTCTGCGGTTCTCCTGCGAACAGATCCATCTGCCGCGGCGCGCGGCAGCGCACCGACATCGGCTTCGTCTGGTGTGGCATGGACCTCGCCCCGATTCTGGTCGCGAGAGAGCCTTGGTGCGCCCGAAAGCCCGGTGCGCGGCGGTGATGTCGCCGCACTGCTGGAGCGCTTCGCTCAACTTCGGAAGAAAGCTCATGCGCGGACGGGTCGTAACTTGCCAATCATCGTCATTCAGGAAGCAGGGTTGGACGGATTCTGAATTCATCGCGTGCTCCAGAATGAAGGGATCGAAAGCCACGTTGTCGATCCGGCCTCCATTGCGATCTCACGTCGGCGTCGGCGGGCGAAGACTGACGGCATCGACGGCGAGGCGCTGCTTCGCACGCTGCTGGCGTACAAGCGCGGAGAACCTCGGGTGTGCGCGATGGTCAAGGTGCCGACTGCCGAGGAAGAGGACCGCCGCCGACTTTGCCGTGAGCGCAAGGTATTGACCAACGAACGGGTCCTGCATGTGAACCGGATCAAAGGATTGCTGTTCTCCCAAGGCGTATCCGGGTACGAGCCGTTGCGCCGCGATCGACGGCAACGGCTCGACGAGTTGAGGACGGGCGATGGCCGTCCCTTGCAAAAACATCTCAAGGCTCAGATCAGTCGTGAGCTCGATCGGCTCGAACTGCTGCTCGAGCAGATCAAGACGGTGGAGACGGAGCGGGACGCGCTGCTTGCCGCGCAACAAGTCGCGGCGCCAGCGCCGGCGGCGATGTTGCTCGACTTCAAGGGCATCGGGCCCGAGTTCGCCGCCGCCCTCTGGTTGGAAGGACTGTTCCGACACTTCGACAATCGTCGCCAGATCGCTTCTTACGCAGGTCTGGCGCCGACACCCTGGCAAAGCGGATCGGTCGATCGCGAACAGGGCGTGTCTAAAGCAGGCAATCCGCGATTGCGAACAACGCTCATCCAGCTCGCCTGGCTATGGCTGCGCCATCAACCGCAATCGGCGCTGGCTCTCTGGTTTGAACAGCGGGTCAGACGAAACGGCGGCCGTCTTAAAAAGACGACCATCGTGGCGCTGGCACGAAAGCTGCTGGTGGCGCTGTGGAAATATGTGACTGCCGGCGTCGTCATCGAGGGAGCCGTGATGAAAACCGTCG
>CAVYBY010000003.1:0-562734 GCA_963766935.1 uncultured Actinomycetes bacterium
CGGTTCGAACCGGCGTCACCGCGATCGTGCCGCACCCGGACATCTCCCATCAGCCACTGTTCGCCGGCTGCCACCGCCTGAACGGCAACGGTGAGCTGACGGGGCTCGAGTGGGTTCGCGAGTCCGGGCAGCTGACGACGCCGATCGCGATCACGAACACCCACAGCGTCGGCGTGGTCCGCGACGCGATCGTGGCCGCCGATGTCGCCGCCCGCCCGCCCGGAGCGAACTTCTGGAGCCTGCCGGTCGTCGGCGAGACCGACGACGGGACCCTCAACGACCGGGACGGGTTCCATGTGCGGCCCGAACACCTTTTCCAGGCGCTGGACGCCGCGGCGGACGGACCGGTCCCGGAGGGCAACGTCGGAGGCGGGACCGGCATGATCTGCCACGAGTTCAAGGGCGGGACCGGAACGGCGTCGAGGCGGCTGCCGGCCGCCGAGGGCGGATGGACGGTCGGTGCCCTCGTCCAGGCCAACTACGGCAGGCGCGAGCGGCTGACGGTGAGCGGGGTGCCGGTCGGTCTCGAGCTCCCGACGTCGCTCGTTCCCTCGCCCTGGGACGAGGACGGCGAGCACGAACCCGGGGCGGGGTCGATCATCGTGGTCATCGCGACCGACGCTCCGCTCCTTCCGTTCCAACTCGAGCGGCTGGCGCAGCGCGCCGGGCTCGGGATCGCCCGGGCCGGCGGCGCCGGCGAGCACTCGAGCGGAGACCTGTTCATCGCCTTCTCGACGGCGAACCGGGGCCGGATCCACAGCTACAAGGACGACGGCCCCTCCGATCCGGTCGAGGTGACCATGCTTTCCGACGAGGCGGTGAGCCCGCTCTACTGGTGCACGATCGAGGCGACCGAGGAGGCGATCCTGAACGCCCTCGTCGGGGCCGAGACCATGACCGGCCGCGATGGCATCACCGCACACGCCATCCCACACGGCCCGCTGGTCGACGTGATGCGGAGGTACGGCCGTGCGGCGTGACCGGCTTGCCGCCGGCGCGCTCGCCGCGGTCCTGGTCGCCGGGTGTCTCGCCGGCTGTGACCGCGTGGCGGGAGTCGTGGCCCGCCCGGCGTTCGAGCAGGTGTGCGCGGACTCGTTCGATCGCGGAACGACGCAGTGGACGCTCGGCGGAACCGACACGCGTCAGGTCTGGAGGCCTTTGCCCGGTTCGCGCTGGGGGATCCGCGGGCTCCAGGCGTACACGTCGTTGCAGACCAACTTCGCGGTGGCCACGATCGACTGCCGCGCCACCGGCGATCTGCTCATCCAATCGGATATCACCCTGTCCCCCACGCTCAATCGAGCCAACGTCGGGCTCGTGTTCCGCTACGCCGATCCCAAGAACTACCTGTGGGCGAAGGTGAAGAACACCCGAACCGATCCGCTCGGCGCGCTCGGGATCGGAAAGACCGAGGACGGCATCGTGACGAGCGCGCTCGGAACGAAGAGCGGGATCGGCTTGGAGAACGGCATGACGTATCACGTGGCGGTCGCGCTGGACGGCAACCGCATCGCGCTGACGGTGAGCGGCGGATCGCTCGCGAGTCCCGCGTCGATCTCCTACACGATGACCCCGGACGAAGCGCTGCGATTCTCCGGCGCGACGCGCGTGGGGTTGCTCAGCAGGTGGTATCCGGGAGATCCGGCAGTCGCCGGCGACCCGACGGAGAGCGAGGACGACGGCAACAGCACGTGGGACAACTTCGTCGTGTCCCGGATCTAGATCTAGCGCGGTCGGGGCGGTCGGATTCGAACCGACGACCTCGTGCTCCCAAAGCACGTGCGCTAACCAGGCTGCGCTACGCCCCGCCGGGGCAATGATAGGACCTTCGGTCATTGTGCCGGTTGCCTGCGCCGCACTACGTTCGACCCATGCGAGGTCATGGAGGGGGCCGGGGAACCGGCTCCTATGTCCTCACGGGCCTGTTGCTGGTCGCCCTCGCGTTGGCCTTCTTCCTGACGATGAGGCTGTTCCACGGCGCGCCCCCGGGACCGGCGTTCGAGGTCGGACGGCTCGAGGGAACCCCGTGTCCGTCGGGCGTCGGGGTGCCCGCGTGCTACACGGTCGAAGTTCGAAACGTCGGCCGCGAGGCAGGCACGGCCACGTGCTCGCTGCAATCGGTCGACGGCGCCCTTGCGACGTTCAGCGACGGATCGGTCGAGATGAAGACGCCGGCCGTGCTCCCCGATTCCGCGACACCGCCGCTGCTGATCACCGTCCAGGCCGGTGTCGACGCGTCGGCGCCGCCGCCGTCGATCTCGTGTCAGACGGATTGAGCGCGGACTAGATCCGGAACACGCCCTCGCCGACGACGCGCACGCCGCCGCCGACGCGAACCGACCACTCGTCGCCATCGGGAGCGACGTCGACATGGAGGAAGCTCGGGCGATTCACCATCTCCCCCTGCGCGATGACGACACTGCCGGGCATCCCCGCCAGGCGATTGGCGGCAAGGTAAGCGCCGAGCGGCCCGGCAGCCGACCCCGTCGCCGGGTCCTCCGAGATACCGAGCCCCGCATCGAACATCCGAGCCATCACGTCGCCGTCGCCCCGGATCGCGAACAGATAGACGGACTCGCCGCCGGTTCGTTCGCGAACCTCGGCGCACGTGCGCCCGTCTCTCGACGCACGGCGGAGCGCCGCCTCGTCGCGCACCGGAGCCATCAGATGACGAAGCCCGGTCGAAGCGACCCGGATCGGCAGGTCGTCGCGAAGGTCCGAGACGTCGAGACCGGCCGCGCGCGCGACCAGACCGCGGTCGTCGAACGGCTCGCCGAACTCGGGCGGCAGCTGCCGCATCCACGCGAAGCTCCGGTCGAGGTCGATCGAGACGGGGACCTCACCGACGGATGTCGTCTGGACCGACTCGGTTCCGATCCGGCCCTCGGAGGCGAGCGTGAACGCCGTTCCGAGCGTCGGATGACCGGCGAACGGCAGCTCCTCGTCGGGCGTGAAGATGCGCATCCGATAGCCGGCCTGCGTGGTCTCGAGCACGAAGGTCGTCTCGGAGAACGCGATCTCGCGGGCGAGCAGCTGCATCGTCTCGGCGTCGAGCCCCACCGGCGGGTCCGTCACGACGCAGAGCTGATTTCCCGCCAACGGCCGCTCCGTGAACACGTCGACGAGCCGAAAGGCGACTTCCATGCGGCGGAGTATCCCAGGCGCCCCGGTCGGCTAAGCTCGGCGTGCGCGGGTGTAGCTCAATGGCAGAGCTCCAGCCTTCCAAGCTGGTCATGCGGGTTCGATTCCCGTCACCCGCTCTCCCGGCCGGCCGCGGATGGTGAGAACTCCTCCACCAGCAGGTCCATGAGCAAGCCGTCGTGCCAGATGCCGTCGGGGCCGCGCTCGTAGTTGCGCATGACCCCGACCGGGCGGAAGCCGGCGCGGGCGTAGGCGCGGATCGCGCCGTGGTTGTCGGCGGCGGGATCGATCGTGAGCCGGTGGTGGCCGCGCTCCTCGAACAGGTGGCGCGCGAGCAACAAGATGGCTTCGGTTCCGAGTCGCCGCCCGCGAAACTCCTCGCCCAGAAAGATGTCCACCGAGGCGTGGCGATACATCGGCTCGTTCTCCTCGCCGTACTGGATCGCACCGCCGACGCGGCCATCCACCTCGACGACGAACGCCTGGTCTGAGCCGACGAAGTCGTCGCGGATCTCCGCCTCGTCGAACTCTCCCCAGCGGACGAAGACCTCGGGCTCGGCGCGGATCGCGAGCAGCGCGGCGACGTCGTCCTCGCGAACGGGTCGGAGCGTCACATGGTCGCCGTGCAGGATCACCGTTCGAACCCTCTCATGCTCGCCATCAGCTCGATCGGGAACGGCGGCTGCGCGAGCGGCCCGACGGCCACCCGCAACAAAAGGAGTGGGTCGTCGTCCCCTGCCGTCCGGTTCGCGCGGAGGATGCCGCAGGCGGTGCATCGGTGAATGAGGATCCACTCGCCGCTGCCCCGCACGCTGATCGCGATCGGTTCCATCGGCGAGGCGCATTCGGCGGCACGGTCACCGGGTTGATCGTCGACGTGAAGGGACCACAGGCAGTTTGGGCAGTGGTTTCGATGCGCGGTCCCCGCAGCGTCGCGGGACACCTCGGAATAGCAATGGGCACAGCGAAACGAGCCGGGCTTGCCGGTGTTGGATGGAACGCGTTGGTCGGCTGGCATCGGAACCTCCGGGAGGCGGTGACGGACCGATCGGTCACGCTCCGCGGAGAGCCGAGTGGGATGTCAGAAGGAGTCGAGACGGCTCTCGACGAAGCATGACGTGACCACCAGAACCTTCCTGGTCATCAGTCACCTCCTCGTCGTCGAGCCGATTCGAACGAAGCGTCACGCTACCAGAGGACGATACCCTGTCGCCGGCGCCGGTAGCTCAGTTGGACAGAGCGGGGGACTTCTAATCCTCAGGTCGCAGGTTCGAGTCCTGCCCGGCGCACGTCCGCGCGATGGTCATCCGGGCGGCTCGGTCCGTGAACCGCCCCGGGCTCGGCTGGAACGGAGGACCGCCTACTCGAACCGCTTGACGAACGCCAGCGCGGTGTCGGCGACCTCGCGCCACCCATTGTCGATCGTCAGCGCGTGTCCGCGGTTGGGAATCTTCACGATCTCCGTGACTCCGGCATTGCGCTTCTCGCGCTTGTAGGACGCGTTCGCGATCGACCAGGGCACGGTGTGGTCGAGCTCGCCCGAGATGATGAGCAACGGACCGCGCTTGGGATTCTTCGTCTTGACCTTCGCCTCGGTCCACGGATTGAGGTTCGCCGCGGCAGCTTGGAACAGGGGTTCCCCGGGCGCGGGCACGGCGAACTTGTCGTACAGCCGCTTCGCCTCGTCCTCGCCGACGGCATTGGTGAACGCGTAGCGGAACTGGTCGTACGTGAGCGGGACCGCGCGGTTGCGGTTGCCGGGGTTCTTCAGGACCGGAGACGCCGATCTGAACGCGGAGATCGGCAGGGGCAGCACGCCGCGGAACGGAGCCGGTGAGATCGCCACCGAGGCCGTCGCCAGACCGCGGCCGGCGAGGATCTCCGTCATCAATCCGCCGAACGAGTGCCCTACGACCGCGGGCTTCTTGCTCAGACCCTGGATGACCTCCTCGAAGTGGTCGGCGACATCTCCGATCGACTTCTTGGCGAAGACATCCGGATGCTCCTTCGCTTCTTCGACGGTCTCGGGATCGTCGGGCCATCCGGGCGTGAGCGCCGCGAACCCCGCTTCCTCGAAGAGCTTGGCCCAGCGATCCCAGCTGCTGGGGAGCAGCCACAGGCCGTGGACGAACACGACGGGCGTCTTGCCCGAGGCGTTGGCCTTGTCAATCTGAGCTTGCTCGTGCTTGGTGACGGTCGTCATCCAAGTCTCCCTCCAGCGCAGGCGGCGTAGCGGAGGCACATGGTAGAAGGTTTGCGGCGGAGCGCGTGAGGCCGGCGATCAGCCTCGCTCGCGTGCCGCGTGGATGAAGAACTCGATCGCGCCTTTCGATCCGCGGATCGGGGACTCGATCGACCCGGCACATGTCCATCCGGCCGCCTCGATCCCCTTCCAGGCGACCTGAACCGCGCGGTCGAGCGACGCTCGATCCGTCGGGAGCTCGCCCATCCCGAGCTCGGTCATCGGTTTGACGAGCGCGAGCAGATGCGCCGTCGGCGACAGGCGAATGCGATTGAGGCAGTCGATGCCTACGGAAAGCGCCAGATACCCGAGGTCCAGACTGACCAGCTCGACGATGTCGGGGATGAGATCCGTGGTGAGGTCTCCGATGTTGACACGCTCCAGGTTGACCACCCGGGGGTCCTGGCGGAGCGAGCCGAGCAATTGCCCGTGTCCCACCTCGACGCCGTAGACCTTGGCCGCCCCTGCCTCCAACCATCCTTGGACGAATCCGCCGGCGGCCGCTCCGGAGTCCAGGGCAACCCTGCCCTCGACCGGCAGAGGGAACGCAGCCAGCGCCGCCCGCAGCTTGAGCAGGCCGCGCATCGGACGCTCGCCGCGAACCACGATCGAGGACTCCGGCCCGACGCGTGATGCCGGGTTCGTGACCGGGACGCCCTCCACCAGGACGATCCCGCCCGCGATGGCTCCGGCCGGATCCTCGAGCTCCGGGAACCGGCGAGCCAGCTCTTCGATGAGCGGCCGCAGGCTCAGCGATCCACCCGCCTCGTCACGCGCTGCAGGGTACCGTTCGAGGCCATTCGGGCGTGACCGAGACCACCGCATCACTCCGCGTAAGAGCGGAGCCGCTGGCTACAGTGAGGACGTGGACCGCCTCACACGTCTGCGCCCGCAGCGTCTCCTCACCCCGCGCGTTCGATCGACCCTTACGGCGCTCGTGTTCCCGATCGTGCTGGGAATCGCCGGTGCGTGGATCGGCGTCGCGGCCTTCGGGCACCAGACCATCGACCTCGGACCGTTCCGCGTTCGCCTCGACGCCTCGCTCGGCCGAGGCGTGAGCGACGTTGCGCTTCCCCCACTGGGCACGCTCCGCGCCGACACGCATCTCGCGCCGCTGCACCTGCGAGCCACGCTCCAGAGCGTCGACGTGGATCAGCTGAAGCCGGTGGTCACGAAGTTGGGAGGACCCGCACAATTGGCGAAGGACCTCCAGTCGCAGGTTGCCGGGCGCGTGTGGCCCTTTGCGCTTCGGGTCCTGCTCGCGGGCACCGCCGGAGCGCTGCTGATCGGTGCTCTCGCCTATCGCCTCGACCGGCGGGCCATCGTCGTCGTCGTCGCGGGGCTCCTCACCATTAGCGGCTCCGAGATCCTGACCGCCGCCACCTTCCAGCCGAGGGCATTTCTCGCTCCCAGCTATTCGGGCTCGCTTGCACTTGTTCCCCAGCTGTTCGGCCCGGTCTCCGGGACCGTGGCCAGGGTCGGCTACTTCCGAATCGAGCTCGAACGAATCGTCGAGAGCGCTGGTCGCGCCTACGCCGCGGTCGAAGACAACCCGCTGGGGCGAAGCGACGAGATCCGCGTGCTCCACATCTCCGACATCCACCTCTCCGAGATCGGCTTCGGCTTCGCGGAGCGCTTGGCAGAGAGCTTCGACGTCGATCTCGTGCTCGATACCGGCGACACCGTCTCGTTCGGAACTCCTGCGGAGCAGGCCATCCTGAACCACATTCCGGAGTTCGGCCGACCCTACGTCTGGGTGCGCGGCAGTCACGACTCCGCCGACACGCAAAACGAAGTCCGCGGCTACGCGAACGCCACGGTCCTCGACGGTGACGTCGCCGACGTCGGGGGTCTGCGGATCTACGGCCTGGGCGATCCCTACTTCGTCCAGGCGCGGGGCGCGCCGCAGAGCGACGCCGACATCGAGGCGTTGGTGCGAACCGCGGACCCCGTCGCGCTTGCCGATGTCGAGGCGTTGCCGAGCCCCCCGGACATCGTCGCCATCCACGACGACCGCATGGTCGAGGCGCTCGCGGGCCGCGTTCCGCTGGTGCTCAGCGGGCACTTCCACGAGAACACGAGCCGGCTGATCGACGGAACGCTGTTCCTGCGAGTCGGAACGACCGGCGGCGCCGGTCCGACGGGATTCACCGCCGAAGGGGGCGTGCCGCTCTCGGCCGAGATCCTCTACTTCCGTCCAGACGGCGGCACACCGAAGCTCGTCGCCTGGGACGTCGTGGAACAGGATCCGGCCACGGCGAGCTTCTCGGTCAAGCGACATCTCGTCGAGACCGAGTTCGGAACTCCGACTCCGAGCCCGCCTGCCTCTTCGACGGGCACCGCGACGCCGACCCCGTAGCCGGCGCGGGCAACGACGTCCCGCATCTCGATCTCTTCGGTCAGTGGCCGGCGCGTGCGATGCCGGCGAGCGTTTCGAGCCGGGCGAGCGCGTCGGGATCGAGCGCCTCTTCGGCCGTTACCGTGACATGCCCCAGCTTGCGTCCGGGCCGTGCTTCCTTGCCGTACAGGTGCAGATGTGCGTGCTCGATACCGAGGATCTCGGCCGGATCGGGCACCGCGCCGATCAGGTTCAGCATCGCGCTGTGGCCCAGAGCGCCCGTCGGCCCGAGCGGCAGTCCGCATACGGCTCGGACGTGGTTCTCGAACTGGCTCGTCTCGGCGCCCTCGATGGTCCAGTGGCCGCTGTTGTGCACGCGCGGCGCCATCTCGTTCGCGAGCAGCTCGGCTCCTCGCTGGAACAGCTCGATCGCCAGCACTCCGACATACCCGAGCTCGGCCATCACGGCCCGGGCGCTCGCCTCGGCAGCCGCCTGCAGTCCCGGCGAGAGATCCGGCGCCGGCGCGAGCGTCCGGCGGAGGATCCCGTCGCGATGCAGGTTCTCGACCAGCGGATAGAACGCCGTCTCGCCGTCGCGTGCTCGCACGCCGACGATCGACAGCTCGCGACGGAACGCGACGAAACCCTCGAGGATCGAGGGCTGCTCCCCCACCAGCCGCCATGCGTCCTCGGCGAGCAGCGCGTCGCGGATCACCGCCTGTCCCTTGCCGTCGTAGCCGAGCCGCCGCGTCTTCAGCACGGCCGGGACCCCGACGCGCTCGAGCGCCGAGCGCAGCTCGCCGAGATCAGCCACCGCCGCCCACGGCGCGACCGGCAGCCCGACCCGTTCGAACAGCGTCTTCTCGGCCACCCGGTCCTGGGCGGCCTCGAGCGCGACCGGGGGCGGCAGCACGGGGACACGGCCTTCCAGAAACCGCGTCGAGGCGACCGGCACGTTCTCGAACTCGTAGGTCACGACGTCGGAGGCGCCGGCCAGCTGCGCCAGCGCCTTCTCGTCGTCGTAGGCCCCGACGATGGCGTGGGTCACCTGCGACGCCGGCGAGTGCTCGGCCGGGTCGAGCGCGACGACCTCGACCCCGAGCGGGTGGGCGGAGAGTGCCAGCATCCGTCCGAGCTGACCGCCGCCGAGAACGCCGAGCCGCATCAGCCCCCGGCCGGATCCGGATGGGCAATGACGCTTTCGGTCTGCACCGCACGGAACTTCAGCAGCGCCTCACGCAAGTCGTCGTCCGAAAGGGCCAGGATCGCCGCCGCCAGCAGCGCCGCGTTGACGGCCCCGGCGCGTCCGATCGCCAGCGTCCCGACGGGCACGCCCGCCGGCATCTGCGCGATCGAAAGGAGCGAGTCCATCCCCCTCATCGCGCGTGACTCGATCGGCACGCCCAGCACCGGGAGGTGCGTCTTCGCCGCCGTCATGCCCGGCAGGTGGGCCGCTCCCCCGGCGCCGGCCACGATCACTTTCAGCCCGCGATCCGCCGCGGTCGACGCGTACTCGAAGAGGAGGTCCGGGGTCCGGTGCGCCGAGACGACCCGCGTCTCGTACGCGACCCCGAGGTCGTCCAGCACCTCGGCGGCAGCCTTCATCGTCTCCCAATCGCTCCGGGAGCCCATGATCACGCCGACAACCGGCCCAGCCACGCCCGCAGTCTAGCCCGGCGACTAGATGGAAAAGGACTTCGGGGGGTTCTCCGCGGTCAGGATGTCGCGGGTCGCGGGCCAGGCGCCGACGTCGCTCTTGGCCCTGCCGTCGAAGACCAGCTCGACGAGGGACTTGCCGATCACGCTCGCGAACTTGAAGCCGTGCGCCGAGCCGAGCGCCAGCGCGGCCCGCTCGTGGCCGGGGATCCGGTCGAGAACGAAATCCCGATCCGGGGTCATCGTGTACAGACACGTCCGCCGGCGCAGATACGGGCCGAACCCACCCGGCAGATGCTCCTGCATGAAGCCGTCGAGCACCGCCGAGTATGCCGGGTCCGGTTCGAACGACCGCGTGTCCCCCGTCACCTCGCGTCCGCCGACGTCCCAGCCGATCTTCGCGCCGGCTTCACCGAACGCGGGGAACCCGTAGAAGGAAGGCTCGCCCATCCAGATCCAGATCGGAAAACGGCCCGTCGAGAACTGCTCCAGGTCGCGCGAGGCGTAGTAGTGGACCTGCTCCTGCGTAACGGTCAGGTTGATCGGGCGCCACAGCTGCTCGAGCAGCTCGTTCGTCCACGCGTCGGCGGTCACGATCAGCCGCTCGGCCGCATACGTCCCGTGCTCGGTCGCCAGCTCGTAGCGGTCGCCGGTCTGCCGCACGCCGGTCACGCGCGTCTCGTCGAGCAACCTCGCGCCACGTTCGCGCGCAACCCGCCGGTGCGCAGCATTCGCGAGCGCCGCGGCCGCGATCCCCGACGCGGCCTGATACATGACCCGCACGTCCGAATCGAGCCGCCACTGGGGCCAGCGCCGAACCGCTTCGGCCGCGTCCATCCACTCGTGCGCGATGCCGACCACCTCGAGCGAACGCGAATAGTCGTCCATCATCCCGGCCGCCTCCGGCGGATACAGGTCGATCCCGCCGGTGCGGAACACGAGCTGCTCGCCCGACGTCTGCTCGACGTCGGCCCACGCGGCGTAGGCGTCCTGCGCGAACCGGACGTATGCGGGCGTGTGATAGCTGAGCCGGATGATCCGCGAGTGGTCCTGCGACGCGCCTCGCTCGTGCCCAAGCTCGAATCGCTCCAGACCCAGGACGCTCGATCCCCGGCGCGCCGCCCAGTACGCGGCGGCCGAGCCGAAGCCCCCGAGACCGACGACGGCGACGTCGTACGTCTCGGGCACCGCGCTAGACCTCGGTCTCGGTGTGCTCGTAGTACTCGTAGGCCGACATCGCCTTGCCGCCGGCGCTCTTCCACTCGCGCTCTTCCTCAGGCAGCTTGCCGAGCACCTTGGCCATCGCGCGAACGTGCTCGGCGACCGAGCCGCAGCACGACCCGATGTACCGGATGCCGGCCTCGTTCGCCTGCCTCGCGAACTCTCCCATCTCCTGTCGCGAGAGCTGCAGCGGCGTCAGCGAATACGGGAACGACTCGGTCGAGGTGAAGTCCGGGTGGTCGTCCGTCGTCCGGTACGCGACGGGCTGCGCGGCGATCGGCACCCGCTCCCCGACCGCCCGCCGCATCTCGATCGCGATCGGCAGCTGCTGCTCGGGCCCGTTCAGGCAGTTGACCCCGACCACGTCCGCGCCGGCCTCGGCCAGCCGAACCGCGCACTCGGCCGGCGTCTCGCCTTCGTAGGCGCGAGCCGGCAACTTCTCGAAGGACATCGTCGCGATCACCGGCATGCCCGTCGCCTTCGCCCGCTCGACGAACAACAGCGCCTCGCCGAGGTAGCTGAACGTCTCGCCGATCCAGAAGTCGACCCCGCCGGCGTCGGTCTGGTCCTGGATCTGACGGTCGAAGATCGCGCGAACGCGTTCGTGGCTCGCAGCGTCGCCGGGTTCGTACGCCCAGGTCAGACAGAGGTTTCCGGCCACGAGCGCATCGGCCTCAGCCGCCACGTACCGGGCGATGCCGACGGCGTCACGGTTGATCTGGTCGACTTTGCCGCCGAGCCCGACCGTCGCAAGCTTGTCGTCGCTCGCATAGAAGGTCATGGTCTGGAGCACTTCGGCGCCGGCGCGCAGGAACTCGCGATGCAGCTGCACCAGCGCCTCGGGGTGCTCGATCACCACCTCGGGCGTGAACGGTCCGGCCTGCACGTAGCCCCGCTTCTCCAGCTCGAGCAGGTAGCCGCCGTCGCCCAGCACGGGGCCGGCGGCAAGGCGCTCCATGATTCCGGTGGGCACGGCGCTCATCCCTCCAAGGTGTCGATCGGTCACGGAGTCTAGTGAGACCCCTGCTCAGAGGGGTCGAGCCGGGGTGACTTCAGGTCAAGCAAGCGCGCGGCGCCACGGCGCGGGCGCCCGCGCAATCTGCATGTCTCGCGCACCCAGCCACCGTCCGAGCTCTGCCACGGCCCGCGCGACCGCCGGCCCCGCGTTCGCCGGGGCGTCGTCCTCCGCGTACACCTCGTGCACGTGAAAGATGCCCTCGGTGCGATCCATGCGGGAGTCCATCCGGCCGATCAGCCGGTCGCCGTGAAGGATCGGCATGACGAAGTAGCCGAACTCGCGCTTGGCCTTGGGCACGTAGATCTCCAAGCGGAACCGGAACCCGAAGAGCCGCTCCGTGTGCGCCCGGTCCGAGACGAGGTCGTCGAACGGCGAGAGCAGAACAGTCCTCGGACGGAACGGCCGGTCCAACAGATCGGCGTGGGTGTACCACTCGCCGGCGACGCCGTCGATCGTCGCCGGGACCGCGACTCCCTCCGCGATCAATTCCTTGAGTGCGCGCTCCCATCCCGGAGGCCGCCCGTCGAAGGCGAACCCGAACTGTTTGATCGTCGCGACCCCGGACGCGCGCAGCTGGCGCTCGAGGATCGACCGCGCCACCTCGCGCCGCGGCATGCGCGGCATCTCCACCGGAAGGCTTCGCTCGGCCAGGTCCCAGATGCGCTGCTGCCCGTCGCGGCCGACGATCATGACCTCCCCCTTGAACCACAGCAGGTCGAGCATCATCGCGGTGTGGCTCGGTCGCGCGTCGTTCCATCCGCCGGTCCCCCACGGAACGACCGTCCGGTCCTCGATGTCGCGCGCCCGCAGCGGTCCGCGGATGCGGAACTGACGGAGCACGTATCGGCGGAACGAGGCGTTCGCATCGAGCCAGTCCCGGATGTACGTCCGCCGGCTTTGTTCCTCGCGTGGCCCATCGGGGTACCGGCGCATCGACTCGCGGTGCACCGGATAGTCCGCGGTCGGCACGATATGCACCCAGTACTCGAATAGTCGCCGCTCCTGCCAGAGCAGCCGCTCCAGATCGGCGACGTGAAACCGGGAGCCGAGCCGGCTGAAGAACACCAGATGGTCGGTGCGCGCCACCGCCGAAGTCGGGTCCAGCTGCACCATCCACAGATCGCGGACCACGTCCTCGATCGAGGCCGGCCGCGGCGCCGACAGCAGCTGGCCCATCACCGACAGACGCCGCGCCTCGCGAAGCGACAACCGCTTCGCGACCGTCACGAGCCGGAGCGACCGAGGGTTTCGAGCAGCAACGTCTCGGCGAGGATTACTCGTTCCAGCTCTTCGAGATCCACGCTCTCGTTCGGCGCGTGGATGTTGGCGCGCGGTTCCTCGGTTCCGAACATGACGATCTCGGCGGATGGGTAGGTCTGGGCCAGCGTCCGGATGAGCGGGATCGAACCACCGCTCCCCATCTCGACGACCTCGCGCCCGTAGGCGGTTCGCATCGCCTCGCGCATCGCCGCGTAAACCGGTCCACCGGAGGGCACGCGGAGCCCTGGTCCGGTCTCGGCCGGCGAGACGGTGCACCGCACATGCCACGGGACGACGCGCTCCAGATGCGCGGCCAAGGCAGCCTGCGCTTCCACGGGATCCACCTCCGGCGGGACGCGCAGGCTGACCTTGGCCCGCGCATGGTCCACCAGCACGTTGCGCGCGCCCTGCACGGGCGGCGCGTCGATGCCGATCACGTTGACCGACGGGCGGGACCACAGACGGCTGCCGATCGAGCCGGTCCCGATCAGGTCGACGCCCTCGACCAGGTTGGAGAGCGGGCGGAACTCTTCGTCCGAGAGGTCGGCGCCGGTCCAGTCCCCGCCGGGCACCCCCTCGACGGTCACGTTGCCCGCGTCGTCGTGCAGCGTCGCGAGCATCCTGACAAGCGCGATCAGGGCATCGGGCGCCGGCCCGCCGAACTGACCGGAATGCATCTCGCCCTCCAGCGTCCTGATCTCCACCACCACCGCGGCCAGCCCACGAAGCGCCGTGGTGAGGGTCGGATCCCCGAGACGGACGTTCCCCATGTCGGCGACGAGGATCGCATCGGCCGCGAACAGCTCCGGATGGCTCGGGACGAACCGCTCGAGCGAGGTCCCGCCCATCTCCTCCTCGCCCTCGACCACGACCCGCAACCCGACCGGCGGACGGCCGTCGAAGGCCCATGCCGCCGCCGCGTGCGCGACCACGCCGGACTTGTCGTCGGCGCTGCCGCGCCCGTAGAGGCGGCCGTCGCGTTCGACGGGTTCGAACGGCGAGGTGGACCATGCCGACTCGTCGCCGGCGGGCTGCACGTCGTAGTGCGCATACAAAAGGACCGTCGGCGCGCCCTCGGGCGCCGGGATGCTGCCGATCACCGCGGGTGGACAGCCCTCGGCGACCGTTTCCAGCCGCGCGTCGGCGAACCCCGCCCCGGCGAGGACTTCGCGCGTCGCCTCGGCCGCCTCGAACAGCGGCTCCGGCGGGAACCCCTCGAACGCGATGGACGGGATCCGCACGAGCCGCTCGAGCTCGGCGCGAACGGCCGGCATCTGGTCCCGGATCCGCTCGCGCATCGCGTTGCTAGCCGCGGGTGATCGCGGCCGCGAGCTCCTCGAAGTTCGTCACGTAGCGCTCGGCGTCCTCGTCGCTCATCACAATCGAGGTCGTCCAGCTCTCCCATTTCGATCCGGGGCTCTTGAAGACGCCGCGGTTCAGCTGCCAGAGCCACGCGAGCTGAGGAACGCGATCGTCGATCGTCCACAGGTCGCGGTACTCATGGATCGGCTCGCGCCGCCAATCGATCGCGCCCTTGGCGCCGAGCATCTTCATCGACGCCGGCAGCCGGTACTCCTCGATCACGTTTCGGCACCGGCCGAGGATCTCGTTCAGCTCGCCGAGCCGCACGTACGCCTCGGGGGTCAGGACCTGCTCGAGGTTCGCCTTGGCGGCGGCCATCGTCAGCGGGTTCCCGTTGAACGTGCCGACCTGCTCGAGCGATCCGTCGATCACCATCGCCAGCGAGTCTTCGGTGCCGCCGATCGCGCCGCACGGGAGCCCCGCCCCGAGCGACTTCGCCAGACACACCAGATCGGGAACGACCCCGAACGCCTCGACGGCGCCGCCGCGTGCGACCGTGAACCCGGTCTTCACCTCGTCGAAGGCGAGCAGCGCCCCGTAGCGATGCGTGATGTCCTTCAGCCGCTGGAGGTAGCCGTCGTCGGGGAGCACGACGCCGCAGTTGGTCATGACCGGCTCGACGATCATGCCGGCGATCCGGTCGCCCTGCTCTGCGAAGACCGCCTCGGCCGCGTCGGCATCGTTGAACGGGACGCAGACCACGAGGTCGACGAACGCCTGCGGCAGGCCTTTCGTCTGCGGAAGCGACACGGGATGCTCCCGGGGACCGGCGAGCTCAGGCGGCGGGAAGACGCTGACCATCAGCGAATCGTGATGGCCGTGATAGGTGCCTTCGATCTTCACGATCAGGTCGCGCCCGGTCAGCGCGCGCATGATGCGAACCGCGTCCAGCGTGGACTCGGTCCCCGAGTTGCCGAAGCGCCAATACGGAAGTTGGTAGCGCTCCGCAAGCTGGTCGGCGACGTCCAAAGCGTCCTCGGTCGGTTGCGCGAAGTGCGTTCCCAGCTCGACGCGGCGCTGCACGGCCTCGACGATCGTCGGATGGGCGTGGCCCATCACCATGACGCCGTAGCCGTTGTGATAGTCGACGTAGTCGTTGCCGTCGATGTCCCAGACGTGCGAGCCCTGCCCGCGCTTCACATAGATCGGGTGCGGCGGCCAGGACTGCCAGCTGGACGAGACGCCGCCGGGCAGCCGCCGCATCGCCTCCCCGCGGTAAGCGATGCTGCGCCCGTGCTTGGCGTCGAGCGAGGCCGTCTCGCGCTTGGTCAGCTCCTGCACCAGCCCGAGGTCGATCTCCACCGTCTCGGCAACGCTCACCAGAGTCCTCCCATGGCCCCGAGGATATGTCAGACGTGGGCCGCGAGCCCGTCCAGGATCCGGTCCATCATGCCCACTCCGATCGAGAGATGACCCTCGCCGGGGAACAGACGAGCCTCCGCGCCCGCGATGTTGGCGGCCAGCCACCGGCCGTGCGCGATCGGCACCATCAGATCCTGGTCTCCCTGCCAGATCTGGACCGGCACGCTGATGGCGCCCAGGTCGAAGCCCCAATCCGCGAGGAAGGCCATGTCGTCGTCGTGCCAGCCCCAGATGCCGTTCGAAAGCGCCGCGCGGGCCTGCGCCGCGAGCTCCTCCGCGAACGCGCCGGTCAGCGATGCGCGATCGACCTCCGGGATCAGCCCGCCGAGCGCGTCGGCGACCTGGTCCGCGCCGACATCCTTTAGCGCCGGAGCTTCGCCCTCGAGGTACGCCCGCAACGCGGACGATCCCGAAAGGGTGGCCCCGAACTCCTCGACATTCTCGTGCCCCATCCCCGCGAGCCAGTCGAGGCCGTCCGCTCCCCACGGGGCGACCCCGCCGATCGTTGCGCAGCCCTGCACGCGATCGGCAAGCAGGGCCGCACACGCCAGCGCATGCGGCCCGCCGCCGGACCACCCAAGCGTCACGAAGTCGTCTCCTCCGACGGTGGCGAGGACGGCCGCCGTGTCCTCCACGACGTCCGCGACGGTGCGGCCCGCCCGGCGCGAAGAACCTCCATATCCCGGTCGCGACCACGTGATGACGCGCAGGCCGCGTTCGGCCGCGAGCTCGGACATCACGGGCGTCTCGACCGCACCGGTCGGCGTCCCGCTGTGGAAGACCAACGGAAAGCCATCGCTCGCGCCGCTCGTCAGCCCCTCGAGACGACGGCCGTCGGCCAGCTCGAGGACGAACGGATCGGCGGGGCTCACGCTCCCGTGATGGCGGCGGCGAACGCCTCGAAGTTCTCGACGTACTTGGCGACGTCGTCCTCCGTGTGCCACACCGAGAGCGTCCAGGTCTCCTGCTTGGTCCACGGAGACTTGAACACGCCGTTGTTCTGCTGGAAGAGCCAGGCCAGGTAGCTGATGCGTTCGTCGATGCCGACGGCGTCGCGGTACTCGCGCACGGGCCGGTCGGAGTAGATGACCGAGCCCTTCGCGCCGATGCCGGTCACGTGCGCCGGCACGCCGTAGCGCTCGATCACCGACGTGAGGCCGTCCTTCATCGCCTGGTCGATGCGGTTGAGCTGCTCGTAGGCATCGGGGACGAGCACCTCCATGAGCGTCGCGCGCGATGCGGCCATCGTCAGCGGGTTGCCGTTGAACGTGCCGGCCATGTCGTACTCGGCCTCGACGATCATCCGGTACAGGTCGGCGGTGGCGCCGATCGCTCCGCACGGCGTGCCGCCGCCGATCGCCTTGGCGAGACACACGATGTCGGGGGTGACCCCGAATGCCTCGACCGCGCCGCCCCACGAGATCGTCCCCCCGGTCTTGACCTCGTCGAACGCGAGGTAGGCGCCGTGCTCGTGACAGAGGTCCTTGAGGCCCTGCAGATAGCCGGGCTCGGGCAGGATCACGCCGCAGTTCATCATCGCGGGCTCGACGAACATGCCGGCGACCTTGCCGGGGTTCTCCTCGAACGCGCGGCGGGCCGCGTCGAGGTCGTTGAAAGGCACGACCCGGACCAGCTCGCCGAACGCGTCGGGGATCCCCATCGCCTGGGCCAGCACGGCCGGGTGCTCGCGGGGGCCCATCAGAGCGGGATCGGGACCGACCGAGAACATCAGGGAGTCGTGGTGGCCGTGATAGGTCCCCTCGATCTTGATCAGCAGGTCGCGTCCGGTGTTGGCGCGCATCAGGCGTCCGGCCTCGAGCGTCGCCTCGGTCCCGGAGTTGCAGAACCGCCAGAGCGGAAGGCGGAAGCGGGCGGCGAGGTTCTCGCCGATCACGTCCAGCTGCTTGGTCGGCTGGGCGAAGTGCGTGCCGCGGCGCACCTGGTGATCGATCGCCTCGACGATCTTGGGATGCGCGTGGCCGACGACCATGGCGCCGTAGCCGAGGTGGAAGTCGATGTACTCGTTGCCGTCGATGTCCCAGAGTCGGTTCTTCTCGCCGCGGTCGATGTAGATCGCATGCGGCGGGGAGTCCTGCCAGCTGGACGCGACGCCGCCGGCCACGAATTGCTCCGCGACTTTGCGGTACTCGATCGACGCTCGATGTTTCGGCTCGAGCTCGGCCTCCTCCTTCTCGATCAATCGGTCGATCAGGTCCAGGTCGAACTCGGTCGGATTCCTCACGGCCACGGTTCTCTCCTCCAATCGGACCGTCCCCGCCGGGGGCTCACTCGCCGCGCCCGGTGGTTGAACGGTCGTTCAAGCCGTGCGGGGATGATACCCCAAGTCCGCACCGCCGGGAACTGAACGCTGATCAGGCGAACGCGTTGGTATCGTGGTCCGCGCACCCCACATGGTGGCCGTAGCTCAACTGGTTAGAGCGCCAGGTCGTGGTCCTGGAGGCTGGGGGTTCAAGTCCCCTCGGCCACCCTCGCAACCGAACCGCATCGCATCAATCGCCCGCGCGTCGGTTGCTAGACTGCGCCGGGCCTCTAGCTCAATTCGGCAGAGCAACGGACTCTTAATCCGCAGGTTCGGGGTTCAAGTCCCCGGGGGCCCACCATCGTCGACCGGGGCCTACTACGGCTCCCCTTCCGCGCGGCGACGCGGCCTGCCGCCCTGTAAGGCGTCTCCCGGCCGGTGGAGCTCTACGAGGCGGTTTCCCAAAGGCCGAGAACGTTGCCCTCGGGGTCCGTGAAGTAGGCGAAGGCGCCCATCCCGGGGATCTCGGTCCGAGGCTGCACGGTGTCGCCGCCCCCGGCCTCGATCTGCTTGAGCGTGTCGTCAATCGAACCGACGTTGACCGTGATGATCGGCGCGGGCGTACGGTCGTTCCTCTGCATGAGGCCCCCGTTGATCGCTCCGGGCTCGGTCGGCCGCTGGGTCTTCTCGTCCACGGGCGTGGTGATCGCCAGCGTGTAGTCCATCATGTCGCCCATCGTCTGGAGGCCCCAGCCGAACACCGAGCCGTAGAACTCCTTTGCGCGCGCGAGGTCGTCGAACGGAATCTCGAAGTGCACCACCTGGTCCATGACGACCGTCTCCTCTCGTCGGGTTCAACAGCCTACGCGGCAGCTCGGACATCAGGAGCGCCGCGCCTCGATGGCCCGGTAGCGTCCGTCCTCGTCGCGATGCACGTGGATCGTCGTGAGACCGGCGTCCGCCAGTGCCCTCCCGAGCACGCCGGCCTGATCCCCGCCGATCTCCAGAAGCACGAAGCCGCCGGGCCGGAGCCAACGTCCCGCCGCCGCGGCGGCCCGAACGAGCACCGTCGTCCCGCCGACGCCGCCGTCGAGCGCCGGGCGGGGCTCGTTCGCAAGCACGTCTCGCGGCAACAGGTGCAGCTCTTCGGTGGGCACGTAGGGCACCACGGCAGTCATCACGTCGACTCGCCCGCGAAGCTCGGGCGGGAGCGGCTCGTCCAGATCCCCCATCAGCGCCCGGACACCGTTGCGGCTCGCGCAGGAAACGGCAACGGGATCGACGTCGGTCGCCACGACGGTGGCCTGCGGCCGCGCCGAGGCGAGCACGGCGGCCACCGCCCCGCTGCCCGTGCACAGATCCACGGCGACCCCGTCCTCCGGCAGCAGCGAGGCGGCCCGCCGCGCCAGCCATTCCGAATGCGGTCTCGGCACGAAGACCCCTGGATCGACGCGGACGAGGACGTCGCAGAAGCGCACCGACCCGGTGATCCAGGCCAGCGGTTCTCCGCTCAGGCGCCGAGCCAGCAGCTCCTCGATCGGCCCGACGCCCTGGCTCGCTGCGCGAAGGAGCTCGTCGGCCTCCTGACCAGGGGCGACGAACCCGCCCTCCGTCAACGTCAGGAGGATTCGATCTCGTTCGTCGCTCACGACCGCGATTGTCGCCACTGAGGCGGAGCAAGACACCCCGTGTGCACCACGCACATCGGTCGTACATACCATCGGGTACCGGGGGCGAGGGAAAGGCCTTTGGTCCATCCGCGTCCCCCGAACGGCATTCGGGACCCTCGGCCGATATGCCGAGAACGCTCCCTCACCGATGACTCTCTTGACCCGGAACACCGGACTCGAGGAAAGAGGAGAGCACGATGAGGATCCGCAAGACGATCTACGCACTCGCCTCCCTGGCGGCCCTGGCGATGGCCATCGGCGCCGGCTGGAAGCCCAGCTAAGCACCGCGATCCAGCCCCCGGTCGTCTTCCCCAAGACGGCCGGGGGCAACTGCGTTCGGGGACGAGTTCCCCGCCGTGGGCAAGGGTCAAACCTCGGCGGCCGAGGCGTCGCCGGGCCATCGCGTACGTCGGTTCAGTGCCCGGTATGCGACGACTCCCCAGAACCCCCACATCGCGGTGATGACGCCCAATCCGAGGTAGGCGTTGAGGAGCGCCAATCCGGCCGCGACCACGTAGACGCCGAAGCCGAACGCCACCCGTCGCCGGATCGAGGTGATCAGCTCCGCGGGCACGCCGGGCTTCAGCAACCCGCGTTCGGGCTTGAGCGCGAACATGAAGATGTTCCACGCTCCGCTCGTGCCGAGGACCACGAGCGCATAGGTGAACACCGCCGTCCGTCCCGCCGGCCCGGTCAAGTAGTCGCCGACGAGCGCCGTCGGGTACGAGAGCGCGGCGATCATCATCAGCACGACGCCGTTGCCGAACATCAACAACCCGTCGGTCCGCCGCAGCAGCGCCATGCGGGCGTGATGGTTGATCCACATGATCAGGATCGTGGCGAAACTCAGCACGAACGCGAAATAGGAAGGCCACTCGTGCAGGATCGCGGTCGCCAACCCATGCGGAGTTTCGCCCTCGACATGCGGGAGCCGCAGCTCCAGCGCGAGGATCGTGATGGCAATCGCGAACACTCCGTCGCTGAACGTCTCCAGACGGGCCGTCCCGGCTTCGTCCGCGGTTGGTCTCGCCACGGCTCGATCGCTCATCGCGTCACCGATCCCCGGGTCAGATCATCATGTCGTCGTCGGGATCCTCGTCCGGGGTGATGGGACCACGCGTATCCAGCCGGAGCTGGTCCTCCTTTCCCGCGGGCGCCAGCAGACTCACGACATCCCCGGCCTGGAGCTGCGTATTGGGCTGCGGGAAGATGAGCTGTCCACCACGCTGCACGGCGATGACGATCGTGCCCTTGGGCCAGGCGTCATCCGATACCGTTCGTCCCTCGGCCTCGCCGCCGGCGCGCACTTCCTCCTCGATGAGCCTGGAGCCGCGAAACGCCGAGCCGAGCCGGCGCAGGCTCTCCTCCAGCGATCGCCGGTAGGCAATGATGACGTCGGACGCCGCAACGATCCCCACGACGCGATTGTCCGCGTCAAGGACCGTCACCCGAGCCACTTGGTCTGTGGCGAGGATCTCGACGACCGCATCCAGATTCGCTTCGATCGGTACGGTCGGCGACATGGCATCGGTAAGCGATCCCACCGTCTGCTCCGAGTCCCCATCGGCCAGACGCGCGGTCTCGACCGTCCCCCGAAAATGGCCCTGGTCGTCTCGAACCGGAACCCCCGCGACGCCGAGCTCTTGGAGCGCATGGAGGCTCGCGCCGACCGGCGCGCTCGCCTCGAGCACGAGTCTCGGCGTTCGCATCGCCTCCGGCACGGGGAGCGAGGCAAGTAACGGCATCGCGGACCGGAACCCGTGCGCGGCCGATTCGGTCCGGTTCTTGATCTGGCTCGTGTAGATCGTGGCGTCGCCGACGATCAGCGTCGCGAGGCCCACGGCCACCATGGCGGGTGCAAGCAATTCCAGACTGCCCGTCATCTCGGCGACCATCAGCATCACCGCGATGGGAGCGTGGGCGATGCTGCCGAAGCACGCGATCATCCCGACGATCACGAACGGGGCCGGGCTGTGCGGGACGCCGGGCACGTCCGAGAGCAGCCGCCAGGCGCCGGCGCCGAGGAACCCTCCGATCACCATCCCCGGCCCGAAGATCCCTCCGGAGCCCCCCGATCCGATCGAGAGCGAGGTCGCGAGGATCTTCGCGAACGGGAGCACCAGCACGATCCAGAGCGGCAGCGAGAGAAGCCTGGGTCCCATCCCGTCCTGCACCCATCCGTAGCCGGTTCCGAGAACCTCGGGCACGGCGAGCGCCATCAGACCGACGAGCAGTCCGGCGACCGCGGGCTTGAGCATCCGGCTGCCGGGGAGGCGCCTGACGATGCGGGTCACGCCGTAGAAGGAGGCCGCGTAGAGGCGTCCGACGACCCCGGCCGCGATCCCGATCCCCGCGAAGAAGAGCAATTGGACCGGCCGCTCGAACGAGTACGAGCGGAGGGCGCCGAAGATCGGCGAGAACCCCTCGACGGCACCGAAGACGGCGAACCCGACGATCGAGGCCACGATCGAGGGGATCAGCGCCTCGACCTCCACGTCGTCGCGGTAGAGGATCTCGGCTCCGAGTATCGCCCCGCCCAGCGGAGCCCGGAAGATGGACCCGATCCCCGATCCGATCCCGACCGTCACGGCGATCCGCGCGTCGGCCGGTGTGAGGTCGAGCCATCTCGAGAGCATCGACCCGAAGCCGGCGCTGATCTGCGCGGTAGGTCCCTCGCGGCCCCCCGACCCACCGGAACCGATCGTGATCGCCGAAGCCACGATCTTCAACGCCGAGACCCGCGCCCGGATCCCGCGGGGGCCGTGGTGAACGGCGCCGATCGCGGCGTCGGTTCCGTGTCCCTCCGCTTCCGGCGCGAAGGTGAAGATCAGGAACCCCGCGATCAGCCCTCCGAGCCCGACGATCAACGGGATCGCCCAGGGACGGACGAAGTGCGAGCCGGACGCGAACGAGTTCCCCTCCCCGAACGGGGACGGAGGCGTGTAGCCGCCCAGGGTCCCGAGGAAGAACCGGCTCGACCAGTCCAGGGCCGTCGTGAACAGGATCGCGCCGAGTCCGGCCACGACGCCGATCAGCGCGCCCAGGATGATCCACTTGCGGAGATATCCGGTGCGGCGCAAGCGCGCCGCGATCGCGCCGGGAGCCCGAGAACCAATACCCACGACGCTTACTCTTGCATGTCTTGTCACGTCCGGGCCGGAAGCGGCGGCGACCGGCGGCACCCGTGTACGCTCGGGCTCGCGACCGGCGAGGGGGAGATTCGATGGCGGAACACCCGAACGTGCAGACAGCTCGCGAAGGCATGGAGGCGTTCAACCGAGGGGACCTCAAGGCGTTTGCCGATTTGCTCGATGACGACATCGTCTGGCATGCGCCGGGGAAGAATCGCTTCTCGGGCGAGTTCCGGGGAAAGGCGAACATCCTCGAGCGGTTCAAGACGCAGGCCGAGGGCGGGGTCGCGAGCACCTTCGAGGACATCCACGACATCGTCGGCGGCGACGATCACGTTGTGGCCCTGCTCACCCTTCACGTCACGGGTCCGGGCGGCGAGCACACGAACCCCAGCATCTTCGTGATGCACGTGAAGGACGGCAAGATGTCGGAGTTCTGGGTGATGAACGAGGATCAGGCCGAGTTCGACCGGGTGATCGACGGCTGAGCCGAGGAACCGGGGCTTGCGAATATCGCGAGACCGAGAACCGACGCGAAGGCCACGATGGTCCCGACGGTCGCGGCGAAGATCACCGAGGGCGGGATCGCTGCACCCGGACCCAGCACGGTGACCGAGCCCATGTTCAGCAGGAACCACACGCTGAGCGCGATGCCCAGACATCCCCGCACCCGCCGTTTCCATCCCCCGCTCCACCAGGCGCGGCCGAGCGGGACGACGAGGACCGCAAACACCAGCAGGGCTGCCGGGATGCCCGAGCTGATGGCGACGAGCAGAACGGCGCCCGTCGGCTTGAAGTCGAAGATGGGATCGCCCCGCAGGATCCACGCCAGCTCGATCACCAGCAGCGACAGCGACAGGCAGGCGAGGACGCCCTCGGCGACGATGGTGGTCGCCAGCCAGGTGGGAATCCGCCGGCCGCGTTCGACACCCTCCATCGCCACAGAGGAACCATCGACCGAAGAGCCCGGAAATCTGGAGCGCCGAGTTCGTTTCTTCCCGAGCCGGCCGCTCCTGCGGCCGCGTCGACGCGGCAAACGCGACTAGAGTCCCTGGCCGGCGTTCCTCGCCGGCGAGAGTGGCGGAACGGTAGACGCGCCGGACTTAGGATCCGGTGCCCGAAAGGGCGTGGGAGTTCGACTCTCCCCTCTCGCACCCTCACCGGATTCAGCAAGGACGATCAAGTCACGGACCTCGGCGGTCACCGAGGATAAGCGGGTGAGCGTCGCAGCCGACACCTTCACCGCGTTCGTGGACGTCCTGGCCGGGGCGCTGGACGACCACGAGGCATCGGCGGAGGACCTCGCGCTTCGTGTTCACCTCTCGCGGTTCCACTTGGCCCGGGTCGTCGCCGCGGTCGCCGGCGAGCCGCCGGCCGCCTTCCGGCGCCGGGTCCTGCTCGAACGGGCGGCCTATCGTCTCGTGACCACCAAGGGCAGGGTTCTCGACATCGCTATCGAGGCGGGCTACGGCTCGAACGAGGCCTTCACTCGCGCGTTTTCCCGAGCGTACGGAGCGCCTCCTGCCGAGTGGCGTCGCCGCCCGACGCGAACCCAGATCGACGCTCCGAGCGACGTGCACTTTCATCCGCCCGGCAGCTTGCGGCTGCCCGCACGAAGGGAGATGAGTCCCATGGATCTGTTGAACAAGATGGTCGAGCACCACGTCTGGCTGGTCGGCGAGATGGTCGCTCGGGCCGCGACGCTTTCCGACGAACAGCTCGACGCACCGATCGAGATCTCGGTCGAGGGCGTCGACGACGATCCGACGCTGCGTTCACTGCTGTCCCGGCTCGTCGGCCAGATGGACATGTGGAACGCCGCGCTCGACGCCCGTTCCTACGACTTCGCGATCGAACGTGGAGAGAGCATCGAATCGATGCGTTCTCGGCTGAGGGAAGCGGGAGCAGCCTTTCTCGCACGTGTCCGGGATGTCGTCACGGAGGGCCGGCTCGACGAGACCTTCGTGGATGCGCTCTGCGAGCCACCCGAGGTCTTCACGTACGGAGGAATGATCGCCCACGTGCTCACCTTTGGGGCGCATCGGCGAACGCTGGTCGCCGGCGCGCTGACCGATGCCGGCATCACCGACCTGGGTGCGGGCGATCCGATGCGCTGGGTCGAGCAATCCGCGTAGCAACGAAGATTCGGGAACACCGACTCTAGGATCGAGGCGTGATTCGGCTCGCGGCGGTCAACGTCGGGACCCCGGCCGTCCTGGCCGAGGTTCGCGGAGAGCAGGTGTGGAGCGGCATCCGGAAACGCCCGGTCGCCCCGACGGCAGTGCTTTGGCTTTCGGAACTCAACCTGGCCGGCGACGCGCAGGCGGACCTCAGCGTGCACGGCGGCCCGGACAAGGCGGTCTACGCGTACCCGTCCGAGCATCTCGAGCCGTGGGCTGAGGAGCTCGGCGAGAAGCTCGGCGCGGCACCGTTCGGCGAGAACCTCAGCACCGTCGGTGTCCTCGAGCACGACGTGCGCATCGGCGACGTGTGGGAGTGGGGGTCGGCCGAGCTCCAGGTGACCCAGCCCCGCTGGCCCTGCTTCAAGCTCACCCTTCATCGCAATCGAGCCGACTTGCAGGACCGGTTCCGCGCATCGGGCCGCACCGGCTGGTACCTGCGCGTCCTCGCGCCGGGGGAGGTCCCCGCGGCCGGGCCGATCCGGGTGGCATCCGAAGATCCGGCCGGCGTCAGCGTGTTCGACGCGCACCTCGCGATGAGCGATCGCTTTCTCCTCGACCCGGATCGCGTCCGCGCGGTGAGCGAACATCCGGCACTCGCCGACCAGTGGCGGGCACCGCTTCTGAGGCGCCTCATGCATCGAACGCCGGTGTCTCGAGACGACGACGCGGTCTAGGAGACCGGCCGATCGCGGATCGTAGAGTGGACGTATGGGGTTCGACGTTGCCGCGGACAGCTACGACCGATTCATGGGGCGGTACTCCGGTCCGCTCGCGCTCTCGTTCGCGGACTTCGCGGACGTGCATGCCGGTCAGACCGCGCTGGACGTCGGGTGCGGTCCGGGCGCGCTGACCACCGAGCTCGTTCAACGCCTCGGGCCGAACGCCGTCGCGGCGGTCGACCCGTCGGAGCAGTTCGTGGCGGCCGCACGTGAGCGACACCCGACCGTCGATGTCCGTCTCGCCTCCGCGGAGGACCTCCCTCATCCGGACGGCACGTTGGACGCGACGCTCGCGCAGCTCGTGGTGCAGTTCATGACGGATCCGGTCGCCGGCCTCGCCGAAATGGCTCGAGTAACCAAGGCGGGCGGCGTGATCGCAGCGTGTGTCTGGGATGCCGCGGGCGGGCGATCCCCACTCTCGGTGTTCTGGAAGGCGGCTCGCGAGCTCGACGGCAAGATCGAGGACGAATCCGGCGTCGCGGGTGCGCGGGAGGGCCATCTCTTTGAGCTGTTCGAAGCGGCGGGATTGCGAGGCGTGGAGGAAGTCGCGCTCTCCGTCTCCGTCGAACACCCGAGCTTCGAGGACTGGTGGGAGCCCTTCACATTCGGGGTCGGCCCCGCCGGCGCGTACGCGCAGACGCTCGGCGCGCCGGAGCTGGAAGCACTCCGTGAACGCTGCCGGCAGCTTCTCCCAGAGGCGCCCTTCACCCTGACCGTCGCCGCCTTGGCCGCACGCGGCAACATCTGAAGTCCAGCGGTCCTGGTCCCGCGTCTCTACGTGGCGAGGACTCGCAGGTCGCGGTGCCATAGGCCTTGCAAGAGGCGATCGCGGGTGAGCCAGGCGGCGGGTGGGATGACTCCGCGCATCTCCAGCCGGTTCGCGAGGAGGTCCTCGATGGCCATGGCTGCGGGGACGGTTGGGATCCGGCCCCCGTCGTGATCCGCCATCACGGCGATGTTCGTCGTGACGCGGACTCCGTCCCTGATGCCGGACACCTCGAACATGACCGCGCCGCAGTCGGTCCCGAACCGTCCGGCGATCCAGGCGATCGCGCGCGCGGGAAGCAGCAACCGCTCCAGATCGACCGACGGGCGGCGGGCTCGCAGGCGCGCGGCAAGACCGAGCACCCGGTTGAGGAACGCGTGCTCCGATCCCCCTTTGAACTCGACTGTGCCCGCGCCCGTGAGCTCCGGCGTCACGACGAGGTCGGACATCTCGAGTGCCAGGTAGAGCAGGCGCCGGCCGACGGGAGGTGGGAACGTCACCCACTCCGGTTCGCTCCAGCCGTACACCGGGCGCCGGCGGCCGTCGCGAAGGACGTCGAAGTGGCGGCCGGCTCCCCAGAGCGTCGTCTCGAACATCGCGCGACCTCGCTGCCTGGCCGTGTCGGAGGCGACGAACGTGCGGATCCCTTCGACCGACGTGAGCGGTCCCGCAAGAAACCGTGCCGCGGCGATCGACAACGTCGGCACCACTGAGCAGCCGCTGAGGACGGCGATCCCCCGCGCCTCCGCCTGCGCTGCCCGCTCGCTCACCGCCCGGCCGAACTCGCGATCCTCGGCGATGTCCACGTAGTGCGCCCCCACCTCGATCGCGACGTCGAGCGGCAGGATCGGCATCGTGTGGAACGGGCCGGCGCAGTGGGCGACAACGTCCGCGCCCTCGAACGCCCGGCGAAGCGCCGACCGGTCGAAGATGTCACCCTCGATCGCTTGGATCCGGTCCCCGCCATCCGAGCGTGTCGCGTGCCGGCTCGCGATCACGATGTCGGCGTCCGTTCCGGCGAGGAGGTCGTCGACCAGGTGCCGGCCGAAGAATCCGTTCCCGCCGAGGACGACGACGCGCGCCGTCACGTGAAGTGCCGGCGGATCTCCGAGGCGTAGCGGCGGCCCAGCTTCGGCCCGGCCGCGCGAACCCAGTCCGCGAATCGCCGCTCGCCCGTCGTCGGCCCGTCGCTGAACGCCTTCTCCGACATCAAACCGCCCAGCTCGTGATCGGTGATGACGACGTCGCGCACCGCCAGTCCGATCGCCGACGCCGCAAGGCGCGCCACCCAGGGACTCACATGGACGATCGGGCTGTGGCTGCCGACCGCGGCGCGGATCTGCCGGACCGCGTCCTCGAACGTCATCGTGTCCGGCCCGGCGGCATCGACCGTCGCGAGCTCGTCGGAGCGGCCGAGCTGCGCGCATAGGTCTCCGACATCGTCCACGTGCACCGGCCGGATCCGGTACGTCCCGTCGCCGGCGATCGCGAACACCGGGAAGCGGCGAAGCAGCCAGGCGACGTTGTTCATCAAGATGTCGCCGGGGCCGAAGACGATCGTCGGCCGGACGACGGCCCACGACTCGCAGGTCTCCGCGAGCATCCGCTCGACGACCGCCTTGCCTCGAAAGTATGGGAACTCCGAGTCGACGTCGGGGTTGGTCACGCTGACATGGACGACCCGCCGCACACCCGCCTGCTGCGCGGCGCGAAACAACAGGCCGGACCGATCGATCGCCTTCTCGAAGCTGGTGTCGCCGCGACCGAACCGCACCCAATACGTGTTGTAGAGACAGTCGGCACCTTCGAGCGAGCGCGCCAGCGCATCGGGATCGTCGAATCGATACGGGTAGACCTCGACCCTCGGATCCGCTCCCGCACGCGACGGATGGCCCGTCAGCGTCCGGACGCGCCTCCCGCCCCGGAGCAGGCTGCGCGCGATCCCGCCTCCCGTGTAGCTGAAGGCTCCGGTCACCACGTCCAAACCGCCGTCGCTCACGGCGGAACGATACGCGCGCGGAGGCGAAGGCCGTCAGTCCGTGCCCGGGGCGCGAGCCGGAGCCCCACGCCTCTGCCCTCCTCCAACCACACGCGTGCCCGGTGCAGGTCGATCTGCCTCCGTGCTCTTCCCCGAGCCGTACACGCCCGTCAGCAGCACGGCCTGCGCGACAGATCCATCCATGGCTGGTTTCTATCGAATCCCCAGCCGAAACGTCGAGTCGGCAGGCGATCCTTCGCACGCTAGGGTCGGACACGTGAGCGAAGGACCGGGCGCCGGCGAGCGGCGGATCCTTAACGTGACCGCGCTGGTTCGGGTCGTGCTGTCCGGTTTGGTCGGAGCGATCGTCGCGGGGGTGGTCGTGTGGTTCACCCCCTGGCAGGTCTCGAGCCTCCTGGCCTGGGACACGGCCTCGGCGGCTTTCTGCCTATGGGTGTGGATCGCCGTCCGAGGCGCCGACCCCGAAACCACCAAGCGGCTCGCGACCCGCGAGGACAACTCGCGTCCCGCCGCCGAGCTCGTCCTGATCGCGGCGAGCATCGCCAGCCTCGCGGGCGTCGGCTTCGCGTTGCTGAAGGCAGCGGATCAGTCGGGGGTCGACCAGGTGCTGACGACGACGGTGGCCGTGGTGACCGTCGTCATGTCCTGGCTGGCCGTGCAGACGGTGTTCGCGCTTCGCTACGCGCACCTGTACTACCGCGACGCCGCCGGCATCAGCTTCCACGACGAGGAAGACCCCGACTACGGCGATTTCGCCTACGTCGCGTTCACGCTCGGGATGACCTACCAGGTCTCGGACACGGATCTCACGTCCAAGCCGATCCGGATGGCGGCTCTTCACCACGCCCTGCTGTCCTACGTGTTCGGGATCGCGGTGATCGCGATCACGATCAACGTCGTGGCGGGCCTCCTCGGACACTGACCGCCCGCCTGCGTGTAGGCCCGCGGCTGCAAACCGCCGAGCCCGAGAAGTAGCGGTCTTCCTCCGGCTTGGCTTCGGCGAATCGTCGTGGTTCAGGTACGCCGTGCGAAGTAGATGATTGCCAGCACGATCAGGACAATCACGAGAACGCCGACGATTCCGACTCCTCCGACAGCTGCGAGCATGGTTCCTCCCTTCGACCCCGAAGCAGCCTATCCTGCAGCCCCGGTCTTCGTGTCCCCTCTCAAATCGTACGGTCGGTCTCGTTGGAAGGCCACCGGACCTATGTGCTGTTTCGCCCCGCCGGCCAGCGGTCGGCGGTGATCGAGAAGATGACGGCCTGAAAGCGCTCTTCCTCTTCCTCGACCTGGGCCTCGTGGTCGAACTCCATACCGAGGCGGCGCATCACGGCCAGGCTGCGGAGGTTCTCGGGCTCGGCGATCGAGATGACGCGAGGCATGCCGAGCGTGCCGAAGGCGTGATCGAGCCAGGCGGTCGCTGCCTCGGTGGCGTACCCGTGACCCCAATGATCGCGCGCCAGCCGCCATCCCACCTCGACATCGTCGGGATACGACTCCTGATGGTGCAGGCCGCACATCCCGAGGAATGCCCCATCCTCGCGTCGCTCGACCGCCAGGAGCCCGATGCCCTCCTCGTCGAACAATTGCTGGGCCCACTCCGCGATGGAGTCCGAGTACTCGCGCGTGGCCGGCCCGCCGAGCCATCGCATGACCTCCGGATCGGCGTTGAGGGCCGCATAGAGCGGCAGATCCTCGAGGCGAAAGGTCCGCAGCACCAGCCGCTGCGTGGTCAGGACGACGGTGCCGTTCCACTCGACCATCGGTGAACCTACCGCCACCTGAGCATCAGAGCTCGTGCAGGGTCGCGATCGCTTTGTCGATCCGCCGCTTGCGGGTCTCGTCGGTCTTCGCGCCTTCGATCGAGAGCACATGCCGCTGCTTGTTGCTGTACGAGAGCGCCTCGAAGGTCCGCTTGGCCTTCGCGTCGCGCCCGAGCGCCCGCTTGAAGTCGGCCGGAACGTTCACCTCGCGGGGCTTTGTGTCGAGCTGCACGTCCACGCCGACATGGTCGCCGCCCGCGACGCCGGCCCGCTCACGGACCTCGGCGCTGACGCCGAGCATGAACTTCCCGCCCATCACCGCGACGGTGCTGCGGTACGTGTACCCGTTGATCGTTACCGTGACGGCGGGCCGCTTGCCCGAGCCGAGCGCTTCCACGACCTCCGGCGGGACCTCGAAGCCCGTGGCCGTCTTTCCTGCCTGCAGGATCGTGACGTCGAACTTCATCGGCCGGTCCGCGTCTCGACCAGGAGGGCTTCGGCGCCGGCCGATCCGGCACGGATCGTGGCCTCGGGCTCTTCGACGATCTTCGCGGCCCCGCCGGCATCAAGCTCGCCTGCGTCCTCCCCGGCCGACACGTGGACGTCGCCGTGCACGACGAACAGGTAGCCACCGAAGCCGTCGCGGAACCGATGGGTCGCGCTTGCTTCCGGCTCGAGGAGCGTCGCGTGGACGACCGCGTCCTGATGCACCCTGACCGCGTTCGAATCCGACGGCGCGTCCACTCCCCCATAGCCGTCGGCGGGCACGAGCACGGGGCTCCACTTCCCGCGCCGCTCGTCCTCATCGAAGCTCCGTTGCTCGACCGAGGGCTCCAGGCCGAGGGTGGCCGGCATGATCCACATCTGGACGAAGCGCATCGGCTCGGTCGCGGAGTGGTTCCGCTCCGAGTGCTCCATTCCCCAGCCGAGCGTTGCCCGCTGGATCGACCCGGGCGGCAACACGCCCCCGTTGCCGAGACTGTCGGCGTGCTCGAAGGTGCCCTCCGCGACATAGGTGATCCCCTCGATGTCGCGGTGCGGGTGCATCGGCCAGACCGCACCCGGGATCAGCCGGTCGTCGTTGAACACGCGCAGGTCGCCGAACTCCGTGTTCTGCGGGTCGCGGTAGGTGTCAAAGCTGAAGTGCCAGTTCGCGCTGAACCATCCGCCCTCGATATGAAACAGCGACGCGGAGGGGCGAAGGACGATCACGCCGAGAAGATAGCGCCGAAGGGCTGGTTCGGAATCCCGCGCGGCCGGGCCCGGTTACCCTTCGGGTACGGTCCGATCAGCCGAGAAGCGACCCGGAGGGGGAACGGCACATGGACGATCAGCAGGTGCTCGGCCGCATCAACGAGCTGGCCCTCGAGGAGCACGAGTTGTGGCAGCGGGAGGCCCAAGGCGAGGCCAGTGAGGCCGATCGCGATCGGATGAAGGCGCTCGAGGTGACGCTCGACCAGTGCTGGGACCTTCTGCACCAGCGGCGGGCGAGGCGGGCGGCGGGCATGAACCCCGACGAAGCCGAGGTCCGCGACCCGGCCGAGGTCGAGGGCTACCTGGGCTGACATGTCGGTCGTCGCCGTCCTCGTCGGGGTCGCCCTCGTCGTGGGCGTGCTGTGGGAGACGTTCGAATCGATCGTCCTTCCCCGGCGAGTCGCGCGGCGGATCCGGTTCTCACGTCTCTTCTATCGGGTGCTCTGGCGCACGTGGTCGGCGATCGGGCGCCACCACCCCGGAGCCCATCGCGAGAGCTACCTGAGCATCTTCGCGCCCCTGTCGCTGATCCTGCTCTTCGCGACCTGGGCGGGTGGCCTGGTGCTGGGGTTCGCCCTGATCCAGTGGGGCGGCGACAGATCGCTCTTCCCGATCGGGCCGGCCTCGTTCGCCACGCACCTGTACGTGAGCGCCACGACCTTCGTGACCCTGGGTCTGGGCGACGTGACGCCCGCATCCTCGATCGGCCGCCTCGTGACCGCGGTGGAGGCCGGCGCCGGGTTCGCGTTCCTCGCGATCACGATTTCGTACCTGCCCGTGCTGTACCAGGCGTTCTCGCGGCGGGAGGTCCGCATCTCGATGCTGGACCAGTGGGCCGGCTCGCCGCCGCACGCGGTGGAGCTCCTGCGCCGCTGCGCGATCCACGACGAGATCGCCTCCGCGGACACCCTGCTGGCCGATTGGGAGCAGTGGTCGGCCGACCTGTTGGAGAGTCACCTCTCCTATCCGATCCTTGCGTACTTCCGATCCCAGCACGACGAGCAGTCGTGGCTGGCCGCGCTGACCTCGGTGCTCGACGCGTCCGCGATCGTTCTCGCGGGCGTCGAGGGTGTGTCGGCGTGGCAGGCGCGACGGACGTTCGCGATCTCGCGCCACGCGGTGGTCGACCTCGCGCAGGTTCTGCGCGTTCCCCCCGGCGCTTCGGCCGACCGGCTGACACCGGAGCAGGCGCCGCAGATGCGAGCGCTGTTGGAGGCGGCCGGAGTTCGGTTGACGCCGAATCTCGAGGAACGGCTCGCGCCGTTTCGAAAGATGTACGAGCCCTACGTCCAGGCGTTGTCGCGGCAGCTCGAGATGCCGCTCCCGGCGTTTCTTCCCGGAGCCGCAGCCGTCGACGACTGGGAGCGCTCGGCCTGGACGGTGCCCGGCTAGAACGAAAGGCTAGTGGCCGCCGCCGTCCGGCGAATTGACCACCGGCGTTTCTCCGATGCCCATCCTCAAGTTCACCGACGTCACCGTCGGCGGTCAGTCGTGGCTCGTCTCCTCGAGCGCTTTGTCGAGCCACCACGGCAGGTGGGAGGCCCATTCATCGCGCTGGCTCGGATCGAGGGCTTCAAGGATTTGCTGGAAGCCGATCGCGTGGTACATCAGGGCGAGCGGCTCAGCGCGTTCGAACAGGTCGACCGCTTCGTCGATCGGCATGAGGTCGCTCCACCCCTCGAGGTAGTGGTCCCGCAGCCGGCGACGGACGGCGGCATCGGTGAGGGCGGGGCCGACGACGTAGAAGAACGTCGCAAGGTCGACAAAGGGGTGGGCGACGCACGCGTCGGTCCAGTCGAAGATCATGTGGCGGCCGTTCGTGAACACCACGTTGTTCGCGTGGAAGTCCCCGTGCACCAGGGTGCCGGGGATCGGTGATCGTTCGAGCTCGCCGCGCAGCTTTTCGAACCGCGGCAGCGCAGCACGCACGCGCTCGGCCATCCCGTCCGGAAGCTCACCCATCCGGCCGGCCGCGAGGTCCTCGATCTGGGTCCACAGGTGCGCCGGCCGGCGGTCGGCGAAACCCGACCGAAGCAGCGAATCGACGATCGGGGCGCTTCTGCGCTGGATACCGATGAGCGCATCCAGCGCCGCGTCCCAATGCTCGAGCGGCAACGCACCCACGAACGTGTCGCCGAAGTCCTCCAGCAGCATCCACCCACGATCCACGTCCACCGCCACCGGACGAGGGATCGTGTCGGGGAAAAGCTCCGCGAGCTTCGACGTCAATGCCGCCTCGTCGTGAAAGAAGTCCGGCGTGGCCTTGAAGTAGTAGCGGTGGTCGCCCGCGTCGGCCCGGAGCAAGCAGGACGAGGACCAGGTCATGAACTGCGAGACGTCGGTGATGCCGGCAAGCGTCGAGCGGATCCATGAGCTCGCCGCACCGAACCACCCGTCTCGTTGCCATGGTTGCAACCGCGGCGGCCCACCGTCTCGCTGCTCGTCGAACCACTGCCGGAACACGGCTCGGTTGCGCTCGTCGGACATGGCGAGGGTCGAGAGGGCGACCTCGCCGTACCACTCGCCGGCGCGCGGGGGTCGATCACCGAGGTTCTCCGTGAACAGGAAGTCGTCGCCTCCGGACCCGTCGGTGTGGTCCTCTTCGGCAAGGACGCTCCTCAGCACCGAGATATCGAGCCCCAACTGCTCCCGAACGCCGGCCGGTACGTCCGTCACCGTGAAGCGGTTCTGAAAGCCCTGTAGGCCGATCACCGTCGGCAGCGTCCAGCGCTCGCCGTCTCGCTCGACCAGCACCCGGGTCCCCGAGGGGTCCGGGATGACGAGATGAAACGAGCAGGCCATCGACGCAACCTACCGGACCGCTTGGTGGAGCCATCGACATGCGCCGCCCGACCTGGAAACCTGTCCGCGTGACGGATCTCGACGATGTCCCCTATTACCGGCGAGACCTTGCTTGGGTGCACCACCGGGGGTTCGGTTTCCATGCGGACGCGTGCGCGCCGGGGATTCTCGCTCTGCTAGAGCCGGTGCGCGAACGCGGAGGCCTGGTCGTCGAGATCGGGTGCGGGAGCGGGCTGCTCACCCGGCATCTGGTGGACGCGGGGCATCGGGTCGTCGCCACGGACGCCTCCCCGGCGATGCTCGATCTGGCGCGCGAGGTCGCCGGCGACGCGGAGGAGATTCGCTTGCTCGTCCTGCCCGACGACCCGATCCCGGCCGCCGACGCCATCGTCGGCGTCGGCCACGTCCTGAACTACCTCCCCGACGAACCGGCCCTCGACCGTGGGCTCGCCGCGATCGCCGACGCCCTGCGTCCCGGCGGCATCCTCGCGACCGACCTCTGCGATCTGGAATGGGGCGAGGCCCGACGCGACGCCGCCAACGCCGGCTGGGTCGGCGACGGCTGGGCCATCGTCACGCAGTTCTCGACCCCGACCCCCGACCGATTCGTCCGTCAGATGGCGACCTTCGTCCAAGAGGAGAACGGGACCTGGCGCCGCGACGACGAGCGGCACGACAACGTCTTGATCGACACGGCCCGAGTCCCCTTGCTCCTCGCGCAGCACGGCGTCGAGGCGACGGTGCGAGCGTCGTTCGGGACGGAGGAGCTTCCCCGCGGGTTACGCGCGATCGTCGGCTCCCGGCCGGACTAACCCCGGCGGGGACGAAGACTAGGCCGAGGCCGTCTCTGATTCGAACGCCGGAGTAAGCTCGGGTTCGATCTCCGCCGTGAGCTCTTCGAGCTCCTCCATCGGCGTAACGGCGCCGGGCAACAGCACGACGAAGCGCGCTCCCCCACCCGGACGGTCCTCGACGAATGCCCGCCCGCCGTGGAGCTCGGCGAACCGGCGCACAAGCGACAATCCGACACCCAGCCCGCCGCTCGCTTTGTTCTCGCCCTGGCGGAAGAGCTCGAAGAGGACCTCCTTGGACGCGTCGGGGACGCCCGGGCCCTCGTCCTCGATCGTGAGGACGACGCCGTTCGACAGCGCGTGGACGCCGACGTGGACCGGCGTGCCCTTCGGCGTGTGACGACCGGCGTTCGCGAGCAGGTTGTCGAGGATCCGCTCGACCTTGCCGCGGTCGATGTCGACGAACACCGGGTCGGCCTTGATGTCGACCGGGTTGTTGATCAGGTTCGGAGACTCGGCAACGACGGAACGGGCCAGCGCTCCCACGTCGGTCGGCTCGCGAACGGCTTCGAACGCTCCCCGGTCGATCCGGTCCAGATCGAGCAGGTCGTTGATGAGCCGGTTCATCCTGCGCCCGGAGGCCTCGATCATCACGTAGAGGTCCCGGCACTCCTCGTCCGTCAGCTGGAGGGCGGCGCCGCGGCGGAGGGTCTGCACCGCGCCGAGGATGCCCGAGACCGGCTGCTTCAAGTCGTGCGACACGGCGTGGAGCAACGCGTCCTTGACCTCGTTCAGCTCGCGAAGACTCGCGGCGATCTCTTCGTCCTGATCCAGCCGCACCTGCTGTTCGTTCACGGTTCGCCTGAGCATCGCGAGCGGGACGAGAAACATCGTGAACATGAGCGTGCGTCCGAACCCGTTCCAGTACGTGATCGGTCCGAGACCCAGCTTCGCGACGTCGGCCGCGAACGCGATCGCGCTGCACGCGAGCACCGTGACGACGCCGGCACGACGGCTCAGGTGCCAGACGGCGATCGCGATCGGAAGGAACAGGAAGCTCGACGCGGCGACATTCGGACCCGTGAGCGCCTTGCCGACCGCGCCGGCCCCGATCAGCACCACGATGATGACGACGAGGAACGCCGGCGACCGCTCGTCGAGGAACTCCCCGATCGCGGCGAAGAACGACCGCCGGGCAGGCGCAATCTCAGGCTGGTCCACGTTGGAGTGGTCGGCACCGGAGCCCCGTACCTTGAGTCGGGTAGGACCGGCCGCGGAAGGCGGCCGGCCCGCGGCGGAGGCGGGGCGCGCTGGTTGGGGAAGGCTCGTCATCGGGCGTTCTGCCGGATCCGCGCCCGCCCGCGGCGAGCGACTCCTCGAAAGGTCACCCTACCCCGGGTCAGGGAGCCGGCGGCCAGGGTCAGATTGGGGACCCCCGGGCGTCCGACAGCAGTTCCCGAAGAGCTCGAAATGCCCTGCCCCGGTGGCTGATCCGGTCCTTCTGGTCGGCCGTGAGCTCGGCCATCGTGACCTCCCAACCGGCGGGGACGAAGATCGGGTCGTAGCCGAACCCGCCCTCACCCCGAGCGCGCGAGACGAGCGACCCCTCGCAGATCGCCTCGGCGTGAAGCTCCGTCCCGTCCGGCCCGGCGATCGCGGCGACGCATCGATAGCGGGCCGTCCGGCCGGGGCCGGGCACACCGCGGAGGGCTCGAAGGAGCGCCTCCAGGTTCTTGGCATCGGTCGCACCCTCCCCGGCGAACCTCGCGCTCCGAGGGCCGGGGCGACCCCCGAGCGCGTCGACCTCGATCCCCGAGTCGTCGGCGAGCGCCGGCAGATCCAACGCGGCCGCCACCGCCCGCGCCTTGAGGAGCGCGTTGTCCAGATAGGTCTCGCCCGCCTCGTCCACATCCGGAAACCGGGCGGGATCGTCGGTCTCGACGCTCACCCAGGCCGCGGGCCAGTCCGCGCAGATCCGCTCCAACTCGCGGATCTTGTGGAGGTTGCGGGTGGCGAGGGCGATCCGGGCGGGAACCGGCATCTAGCGGGCGAGCGCCGCGCGCTGGACCTTCGACAACTCCTCGATCCCGGAGGCGGCGAGGTCGAGCAACTCGTCGAGCCGGCCGCGGCCGAAGGGCTCCCCTTCCGCCGTTCCCTGCACCTCGACGAACGAACCCGAGCCCGTCATGACGACGTTGCAGTCCACGTCGGCCTCGGCGTCCTCCTCGTAGCACAGGTCCAGCCGCGGCTGGCCGTCGACGATCCCGACAGACACGGCCGCCACGCTGTCACGAAGCGGGTCGCCCTTGAGCGCCCCGTCGTCGAGCAGCTTGCGCAGGGCCAGCACGAGCGCGATGTAGCCACCCGTGATCGAGGCCGTGCGCGTTCCCGCATCGGCCTGCAGGACGTCGCAGTCGACGGTCACCGTTCTCTCGCCGAGCAGCCGGAGGTCGGTAACGCTCCGGAGCGACCGGCCGATCAGCCGCTGGATCTCCTGCGTACGGCCGCCCGGCCGGCCCTTGTTCACCTCGCGAGGCGACCGCTCGAGCGTCGAAGCGGGAAGCATCGAGTACTCGCCGGTGACCCAGCCCTTGCCGGTGCCGCGGAGCCACCGGGGGATGTCCTCGCTGACCGTGGCCGCGCACAGCACCCGGGTGCGGCCCATGGAGAACAGCACGGACCCCGCCGCCCACTCCTGGTAACCGAGCTCGTATGCGACCGGCCGGAGCCGGCCGGCCGCCCTGCCGTCGGGGCGCTCCGTCATCCGCCCACGTGCAGACGCAGGTCGCGGACCGCGATGTCGACGGGCCCGTCGAAGACCTCCGCCGCCTCGCGTCGCGAGACCTCGGGATCGATCGTCGGCAGCAGGTGCGTGAGCACCAGGCGCTTGGCGCCGGCCTCTGTGGCGACGGCCGCGGCCTGAGAGGCGCTCATGTGAAACGCAACCTGCGGCATCGAGTTCTGCGATGTCGCCTCGGAGACGAAGACATCGGCGTCACGCGCGAGCTCGACGAGTTCGTCGCACGGACCCGAATCGCCCGTGTACGCGAGGGTGGCGCCGCCGGCTTCGATCCGGAATCCCACGGCCGGCACACCGATGTGGGTCATCTCGAACGCCGAGACGGCGAACGGTCCGAGCTGCGCGGTGTCCCCGCCGGCAATGGATCGGTGTGCGAACGCTTCGGCCATGACGTTTCGACCGGCCTCCGAAACCAATATCGAGGCAAGGTCGACGAACCCGGGCGGCCCGAGCAACGGCAGTCCCGGGGCACCCATCCCTCCGTAGTGGCGGGCGTAGAAGCACGGCAGGATGTCCACGAAGTGGTCCGCGTGCCCGTGGGTGATGAGAACCGCCCCGATCTGATCGATTCGGATGTGCTCCTGAAGCCGGGCAAACGTGCCGGTGCCGGCGTCGACCCACAGGTGGAAGTCGTCGTGGCTAACGAGCATCCCGCACGTCTCGCCACCGGGAGCGGGCCATGTGCCCGACGCCCCGAGGATCGTCAGTTCCATGCGCGTTCCCCGGCCTCGAGCCGGACGGCCTCGACGCGCGCGAGCTCGCCGCCGCCCCCAATGAAGACCTCCGCGACGCGACGAAACGCTTCGGGATCCCCCGTCGAGAGGAACCGGTGGCGTGGCGGCGCCGGGTCGTCTCGCTCGATCCCGTCTCGCAGCAGGGTGGCGTACACGTCCTTCGCCGTCTCCTCGGCGGATGAAACGAGGACCACGCCGGGGCCCAGCTCCATCTGGAGCAGACCCGACAAGAGCGGATAGTGGGTGCAGCCCAGGATCAAGGTGTCGATGCCCTCTTCCACAAGGGGCCCAAGATACCCGCGCGCGGCGGCGCGTAGCTCGTCGGAGGTCGTGTCGCCCCGCTCGACGTGGTCCACGAACACGGGGCAGGCGGCCTCGTGAAGGACGACGTCCCCCCCGACCGCCCGGCGGTAGGCGCCGCTCGCGATCGTCGCCTGCGTGCCGATCACCCCGACAACGCCGCTGCGGGTGGCCCGGATCGCCGCGCGCGCACCCGGCTCGACGACGCCGACCACCGGGATCCCCGCAGCGACCGCGATGTCGCCGATCGCGCTCACCTCGATGGCGTTGCAGGCGACGACCAGCATCTTGACGTTCTGCCGAACGAGCTCCGCCGCGATCTCGAGCGCGAACCGGCGGATCTCGTCGAGCGGTCTCGGGCCGTACGGCGCGCGAGCCGTGTCCCCGATGTACACGATCGGCTCGTGCGGAAGCAGGTCGAGGATCGCGCGCGCGACGGTCAGCCCGCCCACGCCGGAGTCGAACACCCCGATCGGCCGCGGGTCGCTCACGCGGCTACCACCACAGCGATTCCCCGACGCCCTTCTCGGCCGTGTCGAGATTCTCGGCCCAGGCTTCGAGCGAGAGGTACTTCCATCCGCCGTCGGCCAGCAGACAGACGACGTCGCCCTCGTCGATCTCGGCCGCGACCCGCTGGGCGACGTGGACGACCGCGCCGCCGGAGATTCCGGAGAAGACGCCTTCGCGCGAGGTCAGCTCGCGGGTCGCGCGCAGCGAGTCCGACGAGCTGACGAGGAACTTCCGGTTCACCTGCGCCGGGTCGAAGATCGGCGGGACGAAGCCGTCGTCGAGCGATCGCAGCCCGTACACCATCTCGCCCAGCTCGGGCTCCGCCGCGACGACCCGGATCGCCGGATCGTGGGCGTGCAAGGCGCGGCCGACGCCGGTGAGGGTTCCCCCGGTTCCGAGACCCGCAACGAAGTGGGTCACCTCCGGCAGATCGCGCAGGATCTCGGCGCCGGTCCCGCGCTCGTGCGCAAGCGGGTTGGCCGGGTTCCCGTACTGGAACGGCATGAAGTACCGGTCATCCTGGGCGAGCGCCCTGGCGACCACGATCGCGCCGTTGGTCCCCAGATCTCCGTCGCTGAAGACGATCTCGGCCCCGAAGAGCCGAAGGAGAGCGATCCGCTCCTGGCTCGCGTTGTCGGGGATCACGACCGTGAGCTCATAGCCCTTGCGACGAGCCACCATCGCCAGGGCGATGCCCGTGTTGCCCGAGGTCGGCTCGAGGATCGTTCGGCCGGCCGTCAACTCCCCCGACGCCTCGGCCGCCAGAACCATCTCGAGCGCGATCCGATCCTTCGTCGAGCCGGTCGGGTTGCTGCCCTCGAGCTTGGCCCAGAGCCGGACGCGCGGATTGGGCGACATGGAGGGCAGCCCGACGAGCGGGGTGTTCCCGATGGCACCCAGGATGGTGTCGGCGCGCACTCACTGAGTATGCCAGCGGCCAAAGCGGCCGCGAGAGCGCTCGGAAATGCCTTCGCAATGAGCGCAAAACGGCCGCAATGCGGGGATACCATCCGCACCGTCCTATAGGGGAATCGTGCTCGGCATCGCAGATCAAGGAGGCGCCCGCAATGCGATGGGTTCGAGGCACGTTGAGTCTGCCGCTGCTGCTCGCCGGCGTGATCATGTTCGCAACGGCCGTTCCTGCATCGGCAGCGGTCACCGACGTTCCGCAGACCCCCTTCTGGGGCGTCTCGGCAACCGGCTCGGTGGTGTGGCGGATCCTCCAGATCGGCAACACCATCTACGTGGCCGGCAAGTTTCCGGGCAACGTCGCCGCCGTGAACGCGACGACCGGCCAGCAGATCCCCTGGAACACCGGCCTCAACGGCACGGCCTATGCCCTGGCCACCGATGGGGCCGGCCACCTCTGGGTCGGCGGCAACTTCACCGCCCCCGCCAAGCGACTGATCGAGTACAACCTCCAGTTCAATCCGCTCAGCGGTGTGATGGATCTGCCCGGCCCGGTCAACACGACATTCAAGGCGAAAGCCGACAAGGCCGTCCGGGCCCTCACCCTGGGCGCGGGGGTCCTGTATGCGGGCGGCGCTTTCGGCAGGCTCGACGGTGTGGCCCGAAAGTTCGTGGGGGCCGTGAACGCCGCGACCGGGGCATTCCTGCCGGCCTTCGCGCCGCCGACCTTCAGCAAGCAGGTCCGGTCGGTGGCGGTGGATTCCCTCGGCCGCCTATGGGTCGGCGGCTACTTCCAGGTCGACCTCGGTGACCCGGCCGACATCGTGATCGTCCTGAACCCGGTCACCGGCGCGATCGACACCGCGTGCCGGCCGCAGGTGATCATCCCGTCGCTCGAGGTCTCGAAGTTCATCCCGGGGATGCTCAATTTCGACGTCTCGGATCCGAGCACGGTCTACGCCGCGCAGTCGGGCCGGTTCAACCACTTCATTCAATACGACACGGCGACGTGTGCCGTGAACTGGTTCCGCAAGTTCGATGGCGACCCCGAGGCAACGGCCGTGGTCGGCGATACGGCCTACGTGGGCGGGCACTTCACCTTCGAGCACCCCGGTCCTGGAGAGGTCCGCCACGGCGATCCGAACAACGGAGACGTGCAGCGACGCAGGCTGGCCGCCTACAACTTCAACGGCGACCTTCTCCCATGGAACCCCGGAGCCACCGACGATGTGCGCGCCATGGCGGACTGCGGCGGCAAGCTCTGCATCGGCGGCGACTTCACCTTCTCCGGCGGGAAGCCGACCCAGCACTTCGCGGTGTACGCGGAAGCCTCCTGACCTCGAGTCCCCCCCGCGCGGTACTACGACCATCGTCTGAGGGGCGATCGCCCCCCTTGCGGTCTCTCACCCAGAAAACGTAGGCTGATGGGGCTGGTCTATCTGTTTTGGCCCCGACCTGGTTGCCCGCCAAGTCATGTGCCAGATCCGAAACGGAGGAAGTCAAGAATGCCTCGTCTGCGCAATCTGCTGGTGCCCTTTCTGGGCGCCCTGGTTCTAACCCTGCCCGCGATCGCACAAGCGCCCGCGGCATCCGCCGCGGTCAACGACGTGACCCATCCCGGTCTCGTGTCGGAGCAGGCCGCCCCGTGGACCCCCAAAGCCACGAAGGGCAAGGTGAACGCGCTCGTCCAGATCGGCAACACGATGTACGCCGGCGGCACCTTCACCCAGGCGCAGGAGCCGGGCGGCCCAGTGATCCAGCAGCCGTACCTCTTCTCGTTCAACGCGACCACCGGCGCGATCAACACGGGGTTTCGCCCCGTGCTCGACAAGCCGGTCGAGGCACTCGAGGCCGGTCCCGACGGCAACCTCATCGTCGGCGGTCGTTTCAAGACGGTCAACGGCGAGACGTGGAAGCGGCTCGTCAAGCTCGACCCCACGACCGGGCAGCGGATCACCGCCTTCCAGACGCAGATCAAGTCGGGGTCGATCGTCTATGACCTCGTGCTCCGAAACGGGACCCTCTATGCCGCCGGCGCGTTCTCGAAGCTCAAGAGCGCGACCGGAACGCAGGCCCGGAGCGAGCTGGCGGCGCTCGACCCGATCACCGGGGCGGTCAGCCCGAACCTGAACCTTCCCTTCGACGGCCAGCACAACAATGGCAAGAAGCGGATCAACAACATCGACGTCACCCCCGACGGTTCGACGCTCGTCGCGATCGGCAACTTCACAACCGTGGCGGGACAGCCGCGCGAGCAGATCGCGATGATCGACCTCTCGACGACGCCGGCGACGCTGTCGTCGTGGCAGACCACTCGGTTCGTGATGCAGTGCCACCCCAAGTTCGACACCTACACGACCGCGCTCGACATCGACCCCACCGGCACGTACTTCGTCGTCGGGACCGACGGCGCCTACAGCGGCGGGCCGAACAACAACACGCTTTGTGACGCCGTCAGCCGCTGGGAGCTCGGCCGGACCGGGCCGAACCAGCAGCCGACGTGGGCCGCCTATGCGGGCGGCGACTCGCGGTTCGCCGTCGCCGCCACCGGCTCGGTGATCTACGCGGGCGGTCACCAGCGCTGGGAGAACAACCCTTGGCGCGGCGACGCCGTTGGACCCGGGGCCGTCGTGCGCACGGGCATCGCCGCGCTCGATCCGGTCAACGGCGTCCCGCTGTCGTGGAACCCGATCCGCAACCCGCGCGGCACGGGGGTCCAGGTCTTCTACCCGACCGCCGCCGGCCTGTGGTTCGGTGACGACACCTGCTGCTTGAACGGCCAGAACCGTGACCGCATCAAGTTCCTGCCGCTCGACGGCGGATGGGCGGTTCCCCAGCCGCAGCAGCCGGCGCTGCCGAACACCCTCTACCAGTTGCCCCTCAGCAGCTGCCCGAGCCTGGACCCGTCGGTCCTGTTCCGCGTCAACGCCGGCGGTCCACAGCTTGCGACGCAGGACTGCGGACCGGACTGGTCGGCCGACACGTCCTCGTCCAGCCCGTACCGGACCTCGGGGAGCAACACGGCGACCTGGGATCAGATCCCAGCGACGACCCCCAACGTCCCGGCCACCACCCCGATCGACGTCTACAGCTCGGAGCGGTGGGACCCGGCCGGCGGCGACGAGATGCAGTGGAACTTCCCGGTCGACGCGGGCACGGCGATCCAGGTGCGTCTCTACCTCGCCGACTCCTACACCGGGACGTCGCAGCCGGGTCAGCGCGTCTTCGACGTCACGCTCGACGGCACCCTCGTGCTCAACCACGAGGACCTGACGAACGACGTCGGCTGGCACGTCGGCACGATGAAGTCGTTCGACATCGCAAGCGACGGGAACGTCAACATCGACTTCGGCCACGTGACCGAGAACCCGCCCGTGGACGCGATCGAGATCGTGAGGACGGACATCACGCCGGTGACTCCGGACCCGAACAGCACGATCAACGCGCGGTCCTTCGACGGGACGACGCCGGGCGCGCTCACGCAGATCTCCACGCCGAGCGCGGACTGGGCCCAGGCACGCGGCGGCTTCCTCGCCAACGGCAACATCTACACGGGCTGGGCCGACGGCCACTTCTACGCCCGCACGTTCGACGGTACGAACCTCGGCCCCGCCCGGGACATCGCCCTGAACGGGCTCGTCAGCGGGAGCCCGACGTACTTCCCGATCGCCTCGATCACGGGGATGGCGCTCGACCACGGGTACCTCTACTACACGGTGAGCGGCGACTCGAACCTGTACTTGCGGGGGTTCTCGACCGAGAGCGAGATCGTCGGAGCGCAGCGATTCCAGGCCTCCAGCAACGGCGGCGTGGACTGGAGCCAGGTCCGCGGATTCACGATCGCCGGCGGCAAGATTTTCTTCGCCCGGTCAGACGGCAACCTCTACGCGCTCGACTTCACCGGCGGCGTCCCGGCCGGGACCGAGACGCTCGTGAGCGGACCCGGCGTCGACGGCATCGACTGGCGCTCGGCCGGCTTGTTCATCCCGATGCCGAACGCCTGATCGCGAGGTTCGGCCCGGGCGCAGCCCCGTCTGTGCCCGGGCCGATCCCCCGAGTCGATGACGACGGGTGCGGACACTCGGTCGCGTCTGCAAGCAGACACCCGTGACCCGACGGACCCTGCAGCCTAGCGTGGACCCGTACACACTTCCAGGAGGTCGTCGGATGCAACGGAGCGATCCGTCATACAAGGGTCAGGCCGGGTACAACCCCGTGCTCCTCGCGATCTACGACGCGTGGGTCCTGAAGTTCATGGCGCCCGCTGTTTGGAAGACGCCGATCCCACCGGTTGTTGAGCGCTATCGCCGCCATCTAGGCCCTCGGCATCTCGACGTTGGGCCCGGCACCGCGTACTTCATCGAGAAGGCGGGGCCGCCGGCGGGGACCGCAGATCACTCTCCTTGACCCGAACCCCCACGTCCTCAAGCACGCTTCGCGACGGCTCGCGGCGATGGCACCGGCGACCGTCCAGGCCGACGTGATGAAACCTCTGCCGGTCGACGGCCCGTTCGACTCGGCGGCGCTCAGCTTCGTGTTGCACTGCCTGCGCGGACCCATGACGAACAAAGCAGCCTCGGTTCGCAACATCGCCGACGTCCTCACGCCCGACGGCGTGCTCTTCGGGGGGACGGTTCTCGGCACCGATGAGCCGCACACGCGCCGGCCCGTGCCTTCCTGTGGGCATTCAACAAGCAGGGCGGCTTTGACAACCTCGAAGACACGGTCGACGGCCTGCACGGAATCCTCAGCGCGTCGTTCCGAGACGTGGAGATCGAGGTCGCGGGCTCGAGCGCCTTGTTCTCGGCCACCACCCCCCGGGCATGAGGCCACGATTCCCGTGTCGCGGTGCCGTCTGCTACTACCCCTGACCTCCCGCGACGGCCGGGAGCAGGCTCACCGTGTCGCCGTCGTCGAGTGCGGTTTCCAATGAACCGAGGTACCTGACATCCTCGTCGTTCACGTAGACGTTGATGAACCGGTGCAGGCCCCCGTCCTCGGACAGCACGTTCTTTGTGATCCCGGGATAGCGCTGCTCCAGATCCGCCAGCATGTCGCGGAGCGTCGCGCCGTCGGCGGACACCTTCGCCTCTCCCCCGGCGTGCTTGCGCAGGATCGTCGGCAGCTTCACGGTCACCATCGTCGTCGGGACTCCTTTGTCGTCACTCGGGTCTCGCGGGAACGCCGCAGAACGCCTCGTAGTCGATCAACTCGGTGATGCTCGGCTCCTTGCCGCACACGGGGCAGTCGGCGTCCCACCGGATCTTCACTTCCTGAAAGCTCATGTCGAGCGCGTCGTAGAGCAGCAACCGCCCCTCGAGCGTCTCGCCCTCGCCCGTGATGATCTTGACGGCCTCGGTGGCCTGGATCGCGCCGATCACACCGGGCAGCACGCCGAACACGCCGCCCTCGGCGCAGCTGGGCACCGTGCCGGGCGGGGGCGGCGACGGGAACAAACACCGGTAGCACGGGGTCTCGGCGCCGGGCATGAACACCGTCGCCTGACCCTCGAATTGGTAGATCGACCCGTAGACGAGCGGCTTGCGCAGGAACTGCGTCGCGTCGTTGACCAGGTACCGGACGGGGAAGTTGTCGGTCCCGTCGACCACGACGTCGTAGGGCTCCATGATCTCGAGCGCGTTGTCGGAGAACAGGAGCGTCTCGTGACCGACGACGTCGATCGTCGGGTTGATCGCGCGCAGGTGCTCGACGGCCGATTCGACCTTGGACCGTCCGACATCGGCGTCGGTGTGCAGGATCTGGCGCTGGAGGTTGGACACGTCCACCGCGTCGAAGTCGACGATGCCGAGCGTCCCGACGCCGGCCGCGGCCAGGTACAGCGCGATCGGCGAACCGAGTCCGCCGGCCCCGATCACGAGCACCTTGGCGTCGAGCAGCTTGCGCTGTCCGGCTCCGCCGATGTTGGGCAGGATGATGTGCCGCGCATACCGCTGGACCTGGTCCTCGGTGAACTTCGTCATGCGACCACCAGCTCTTCCTCTTTGACCTCGTCCTCGGAGATGAAGAACGAACGCAGAACCGGGTGCTCCCGGTCCTGCAAGGAAAGGACCAGGTAGCGGGAGTCCGGATAGAAGGCCAGCCGGCGGTCGGTCTCGGACGGGTAGGCCTCGGAGTGCGTGTGGGAGTGGTAGATGCCCCACAGCTCCCAGCCGTTCGTCTCCATCTCGTCGAAGACGTGCAGCTGCTCGCGGCCGTCGAGCCGGTAGGTCGCGGGGCTGGCGTCGACGTTTCGCATTGGGAAGACCTTGACGGGCCGGCCGTCGGCGGCCGCGATCAGGCCGCAGCACTCGTTGGGAAACTCGCGGAGCGCTTGCTCCACGACTTCCTTGTAGTAGACGCCGTCCAGCTCGGTCACGTCCGTCCCGGGTCGCCGGTCGGGTCCCGAACGGACCCGTCGCAGGTGCAAATGCTATCAAGGGGTCGGGTCATTCCCGCCCAGGTGCAGAACCGGCTAGAGACGGCCCTCGAGCGCGATCCGGCCCGCCGACCCGTCCTCGACGGCGCCGATCCGCACGGCCGGCACCCCGGCGGTTCGCATCGACGCCATCATGGCCTCGGCGTCGGGCGCGGCAACGAGCAGCCCGCCGGAGGTCTGCGCGTCGGCGAGGATCAGCAGCTCGGGATCGGTCAACTCGCCCTCGTCCAGATGCGGCCGCACGAACGCGAGGTTTCGCCGCGTGCCGCCCGGGACGACGCCGGTTCGCGCCAGATCTACGACCCGGGAATCGAGGACGGGAACCGCCGCCGCGTCGAGCCTGGCCGAGACGCCGGAGGCTAGGAGCATCCCGTGCAGGTGCCCGAGCAGCCCGAACCCGGTCACATCGGTCGCCGCGCTCACGCCTGCCTCGAGCATTGCCTCCGACGCCGCCCGGTTCGTCGTGGTCATCAGGTCGACGGCGGCCGCGACGAGATCCTCGGGGGCCTCGCCCCGCTTGATCGCGGTCGAGATCACCCCCAGCCCGATCGGTTTCGTCAGGACGAGCGCGTCGCCCTGGCGGGCCGTCGAGTTGCGGACCACCCGATCGGCACCGGCGAGACCCAGCGCGACCATCCCGAACTTCGGCTCGGGATCGGTGATCGAGTGACCGCCGACGACCGCCACGCCCGCCTTCGTCGCGACGTCCGCGCCTCCCTGCAAGACCTGCTCCAGCATCGCGAGAGGGAGGTCGTCGACGGGCCAGGCCACGATGTTCAGAGCGAGGAACGGCCGCGCGCCCATCGCGTAGACGTCGGACAGCGCGTTGGCGGCCGCGATCCGACCCCAGTCGTAGGGGTCGTCGACGATGGGTGTGAAGAAGTCGAGCGTCGCCACGAGCGCGTCTCCGGAGGGCAGCCGGTAGACCGCCGCATCGTCGCCGGTGTCGGCCGCAACCAGGACCTCCTCGGGCAGATCGGGCAGCGAGAGGCCGCCGAGCACCGTTCGAAGGTCCGCCGGACCGAGCTTGCACCCGCATCCGGCTCCATGGCTGAACGAGGTGAGACGGGGCTCGGGCACGAGCCGAGGATAGCCGCGACCCGCCAACCGAGACGGCATACGCCGGTCGCCACCCCGGGCCATACTCCGGCTGTGGACATCGCCGGGTTCCTCGGCCGGTATCCCCCGTTCGCCGACCTCACCCCCGAGGGTCTGCAGATCGTGGCCTCCTCGATCGAGATCGCCCACGTCCCCGCGGGCGAGACGATCCTTCGCCAGGAGGGTGAGCCGGCCGTCCATCTGTATGTCGTGCGAAAGGGCGCGGTCGAGCTGCTCGACGGCGACCTCGTGCTCGACATCCTCGGCGAGGGTGAGGTCTTCGGGGCGTTCTCCCTGCTCGCGCACGGCCGTCCCTCGCTGACGGTTCGCGCCGAGGAGGACACGCTGTGTTACCTGATCCCGGACGCCGTGGCCGAGACGGTCCTCGGGACGTCGCTCGGACGCTCGTTCGTGATCGGATCGATGCGCCGGCGGATCCGGGCCATCTCGGATCGAGCCCAGCAGGAGACCGCCGATCCCGCGTTTGTGCCGGTTCGATCGCTCGTGCGGAGACCGGCGGTGACGGCGCCGCCCGACATCTCGATCGCCGACGCCGCGGGGCTGATGGCGCGAGAACGGATCTCGTCCCTGCTGCTGCGCGGGGACGGCGATCTGGCCATCGTGACCGACCGCGACCTGCGCTCGAAGGTGGTCGCCGCGCGGGGCGACGTCGAACGGCCGGTCGGGACGATCGCCACGCGACCCGTCGAGACCATCGCGGATGACGCGATGGCGGCCGAGGCGCTGCTCGAGATGTTCGCGAAAGGGATCCACCATCTGCCGGTGGTCGATCCGGCGGGCGAGATCGTCGGCGTCGTGACCGACACGGACCTGATGGGGCTCGGGCGGCACACGCCGTTTGCCCTGCGCAGCGCGCTCGAGCGGGCCCGCAGCCGCGACGACGTGGTCGCCGCCGCGCTCGAGCTCCCCCACGTCGTGACATCCCTCGTGGCCGCGAGCACGGACCCGGTCGCGGTCGGCCGGGTCGTGACGATGGCGCTCGATGCCGCCACCACGCGGCTGCTCCAGCTCGGGATCGAACGCCTGGGCGAGCCACCGGCCGCGTGGGCCTGGCTGGCGCTGGGCTCGGGCGCGCGGCGCGAACAGGCGCTCGCGACCGACCAGGACCACGCCCTCGTCCACGGCCCGGCGGATGAGGACGAGGGCGCCTACTTCGCCGAGCTGGCCGAGTTCGTGACCGACGGTCTGGCCGACGCCGGGGTCCCGAGGTGCACGGGCGACGCCATGGCGGTGCATCCGACCATGCGCGGCGACCTCGACACCTGGCTCGGACGGGTTCTCGGCTGGATGGACGACTTCTCCAGCAAAGGGAGCGTCATGCTCTCGATCGTCCTCGACTACCGGCGCGTGGCCGGCGCGCTCGACGTCGAGCCGGCGATCGAGCAGCTCGTCCGGTCGAACCGGATGAGGCCGGGCCTCGTCGAGCGCCTGGCTCGCCCGGCGCTCGACCTCAAGCCCCCCACCGGCTTCTTCCGAAATCTGGTCGTCGAGCACGACGGCGAGCACCGCGGCGCGCTCGACATCAAGCACGGGGGCCTCACGATCGTGTCCTCGATCGCGCGCGCGCTCGCCGTCGGGGCGGGCATTTCCTCGAAGGACACGCTCGGACGACTCGAGGGGGCCGCCGGCGGCGTCATGGATCGAGCGGAGGCGGAGGAGCTCGGCGAAGCGTTCCGATTCCTGTGGGAAACGCGTCTGCGCCACCAGAGCGACCAGGTGCGGGCGGGCGAGAAGCCAGACGATTTCGTCAGCCCGGCGACGCTCGGGCCGGTCGCCCGCCGCGGCCTCAAGGAGTCGTTCCGGGTTGTCGAGCGGGCCCAGCGGCAGCTGGCGGCGGAGCTGGGCATCGTCGTGCGGCGCTGAGCAAGCAGCGTCAGTCGAGATCGGTGCCCATGGCGTGGAAACCGCCGTCGACGTGGACGATCTCGCCGGTGATCCCCGCCGAGAAATCGGAGAGCAGGAACGCGACGGTGTTCCCGACGGGGGTCGCGTCGGTCCAGTCCCACCCGAGCGGCGCGCGGCGCGCCCACGCGCCGGCGATGGGCTCGAAGCCGGGTATGCCCTTTCCGGCCATGGTCTTCATCGGGCCGGCCGACACTGCGTTCACGCGGATCCCCGAACCCCCGAGGTCCCGGGCCAAGTACCGCGTCACCGACTCGAGACCCGCCTTGGCTACTCCCATCCAGTCGTAGACGGGCCAGGCGACGGTTGCGTCGAAGTCGAGGCTGACGATCGCCCCGCCCTCCGTCATCAAGGGGCGCATGCCGACGGCCAGCTCTTTCAACGAGAACGCACTCGTGCGAAACGCGGTGGCCACGCTCTCCCATTCCGTGTGAAGGAAGTTGCCGCCCAACGCGTCCTGCGGGGCAAAGGCGATCGCGTGGAGAAAGCCGTCCAGCCTCCCCCACCGCCCTTCGAGCTCGGCTCTGACCGACTCGATCTGGGCCGGCTCGTTCACGTCCAGCTCCAGGACGTCCGGGGGATCCGGGAGCCTCCGGGCCGTCTTCTGCGTGAGGCTCACCGTCCGGCCGAAGTTGGTCAGGACGATCTCCGCCCCCTGCTCCTGCGCGACCTTCGCCGCCGCGAACGCGATCGACTGCGGGGTGAGCACCCCGGTGATGAGCAGCTTCTTGCCGGCTAGCACCCTTCCCCCTTGGACCTCGGCGCACTCATGTGGCGTCGACGACCGTCCACGTGACGTCGCCCTCCTCGTTCGTCTGCGTCACCCTGACACTCAGGTTCGCCCCACCGTCGCCGGTGGCCGTGCACGTGAAGGTGGCCTTCGCCTTGACTTCCACGTCGTCGGGACACACCACCACCAGACCGGTCAGACCGAGCTCGCGTTCCATCTGCGACGCAAGCTGCTGCTCCAGCCCGGCGCTGTCCAGCAGGGTGGGGTGGCAGGAGACGAGCAGCGTAGCGAGCAGGGCGACCAGCACGGCGGCCGACCGGGAGCGAACAACCATATGTACGACGAGCCTATCGGCGCGCAGGGGCCCGGGCAACGCGCCTCGCCGGTAGCATGCCCCCGTGGACCTGGGGATCGACGGCCGCGTCGCGCTCGTAACGGCCGCCTCCCGCGGCCTGGGCCGCGGCGCCGCCCTGGCGCTGTCCGCCGAAGGCGCCCGCGTGGCGATCTGCGCCCGGACGGAGGCGGTGCTGCGGCAAACGGCCTCGGAGCTTCCCGGCGAGGTCCTCGCGATCCCGGCCGACGTCACCGATCCCGCCACGCCCGCCATGCTGGTCGAAGAGACGGTCGCGCGGTTCGGCCGGCTCGACATCCTGGTCGCCAACGCGGGCGGGCCGCCGGCCGTGCGAGCACTCGAGGTCGACGACGACGCGGCGAGGGCCGCGATCGAGGCAAACCTGCTCACGTCGATCCGCCTCGTGAAAGCCGCCCTGCCGCACATGCGCTCGCTGGGCTGGGGGCGCGTCGTGCTGATCACGTCGACCGCCGTCAAAGAGCCGATCCCGACTCTGGCCACCTCGGGCATGGCCCGGACGGGGCTGTGGTCGTGGGCGAAGCTGGCCGCGCGCGACCTTGCCGACGAGGGAATCACCGTGAATTTGGTCTGCCCCGGGACCCATGCGACGGAGCGGGCTCGCAAGCAGGGGCTCAAGGGACGCACGGGCGATCCCGAGGACTTTGGTCGGGTGGTCGCGTTTCTGTGCTCGGCCTCCGCGTCGTACGTGAGCGGGGCCGCACTACTCGTCGACGGAGCCGCTACCCTGGGGCTGTTCTAGCGCCTTTTCTCGTTGCGAAACTTCGGCGAGGGACAAGAAAGGGGAACAGTGGAAGCGAACGAGCGCGCATGGGATCTCGCCGACCGGTATTGGGATCGTCTGCTCGAGCTCAATCCGATCCTCGGGACCCTCTGCGGAGACGAGCGGTTCGACGACCGTCTCCCGGACCTGACCGAGGCGGGACGCGCAGCGAGCGCGGACGCCCACCGTTCCGCCCTCGCGGAGCTCGACTCCATCGGCGTCGAAGCGCTCGACGACAACCTTCGGCCGACGGCCGACATCCTGGCGGCGGTCGCCCGCCGGGGACTGTCCGAGATCGAGCACCGGACCGACCGCCTCCAGGTTGCGAGCCACCTCTGGGGCCCCGCCCAGGTGATCGGCGAGATCGCCTCCATCCAGCAGATCGACTCTCCCGAACGGCTCGACCGGTACCTCGGCCGGCTCCACGCCTTCCCCGCCTACCTGGACGGCGCCGCCGACGTCGCACGAGGCGGTGTGGCCGCCGGCGTGACCTCGCCGCGCGTCGTCGCCGAGCGCGCCGTGGCCCAGGTGCAACGGATCCTCGAGACGGGCCCCGACCAATCGCCCGCCCTGGCGCCGGTTGAGAATCCTCGCGATCGCGAACGGGTCATCGAGGTCGTTCGCGACGTCGTCAACCCCGCCTACGTGCGGTTCCTGGGCGTCCTGCGCGACTATCTCCCCCACGCCACCGAGACGATCGGTGTCGGCGCGCTGCCCGGAGGGGACGCGCTCTACGCGTCCGAGATCCTCGCGTGGACGACCCTTTCTCTGGAAGCGGAGAACGTGCACGCGCTCGGGGTGGAGCGATTCGACGCCATCGTCGAGGAGCGCTCGGCGGCCGCGGGCCGCTTGGGCTACTCCAACGCCGGCGAGGCGATCCGGGCGCGGACCCAGGCGGGAGACAACACGGCCGCCTCGCCCGAAGCGCTCGTCAAGCTCGCGAGCGAGCAGGTCGAGCGCGGGTGGGACGCGGCGCCGGGTTATTTCGGCCGGATGCCGGCCGCCAACTGCGAGGTTCGCGCCGTGGAGGCGTTCCGCGAAGCGGACATGCCCTTCGCCTTTTACAACCCTCCCACCGAGGACGGCTCGCGGGCGGGCGTCTACTACGTGAACGCCTACGGGCTGGACGACCGGCCGCTGCACCACCTGGCCTCGACCACCTACCACGAGGCGAACCCCGGCCATCACTTCCAGATCGCGATCGAGCAGGAGATCCCCGACCGGCCCCGGCTGCGGCGCTTCGGCGGATTCCTTGCGGGCAGCGCGTTCTGCGAGGGCTGGGGCCTGTACAGCGAGCGTCTCGCCGACGAGATGGGGCTGTACGCCGACGACTGGGAGCGCCTCGGGATGCTCGAGGGGCAGGCTCAGCGGGCTGCGCGCCTCATCACCGACACCGGGATCCACGCACTCGGATGGACCCGCGACCGCGCGATCGCCAAGCTCGAAGAGGGCGGCGTGCCGAACGTCGACGCCGTGATCGAGATCGATCGCTACATCGCGCTGCCGGGACAAGCGCTGTCGTACATGATCGGGATGATCGAGATCGAGCGAGCCCGAGAGGCCGCCACGCGTCGCGAAGGTGCGGCCTTCTCGCTCAGCGACTTCCACGACCGCCTGCTCGGTCTGGGACAGCTGCCGCTGTTGGCGCTGCAGCGCGAGCTGGCCTGAGGCCTCAGGCGCCCGCGCGCCAGGCGTCGCGCAGCTTGACGCGGGGACCCATCCGCAGGACCGCCCCCGTGTACATCCGCCCGGCCACCGGCACGAGCGCAGCCACCGATGCCGCGATCCCCGCAAGCGACAGGGCGATCTGCCACAGGGGCACGCCACCGAAGATGATCCGGACCGGCATCGCGAGCGCGGCGGAAAACGGCACCAGGGAGGCGATGACGGCGGTGGGCGAGCTCGGCGATCCGACCGCACCCAGGGAGATGAAGAAGGACGCGATGATGAGCAGGTTGAGCGGCACTGTGGCGTTCTGCAGCTCGTCCATCCGCGAGACGAGCGAGCCGGCCACGGCGAACAGGCAGGCATAGAAGGTGAAACCGAGAACGAACCACCCCAGCGCCAGCGCGAGCGCCGAGAGCGCGTGCCGCGGCACGTCGAGCGCCCCGATGGCCGTCGCGAGCACGATGGCGTAGATCGCGATCGCGACGAGCTGCATCAGACCGAGCGCGCCGATACCGACGATCTTGCCCGCCAACAGCTGTTTCGCCCGGATCGCCGCTAGCAACACCTCGACGACCCGCGAGGCCTTCTCCTCGATCACTCCGGCGGCGACCCAGACCCCGTACCCCAGCAGCTGTCCGTAGAGCAGGATCAGGGCGACGAGCGAGACCGCCCGGTTGGTCTGTCGGTTGGGATCGGGCGGCGTGAGCATCCGGACGGGAATCGGCGAGGGGTCGGCGATCTGTGCGATCTCGCCCGGCGAGCGGCCCGCCGCCGCGAGCGCCTCCTTGATGCTCGTGGATGCCGCGGCCTCCTCGACAGCCGTCAGCAGCGGGTCGGGAACCTCCTGCGATCCCAGGACGGTCGTCCGGCCGTTCTCCACGATCAGCGCGGCGTCGACCGAGTCGTCCACGACGGCCGATCGCGCGCGGCCGGCGTCGCCGAATGCGTGCGTGCGGACGTCGAGGCCCTGGGCCCGTCCGGCGTCCACGACGGCGTTCCCGAGCTGTTCGGTACCGGGGCCGACCCCGAGGTCGAACGAGGTCGTGCCGCCACCCGCGAACGTCTGGATGAGGAGGAAGACCGTGAGGATCGCGACCGTGATCCCGGTCGAGACGAGGAATCCCCGGTCGCGCACGCGGCCCGTGAACTCTCGGAGCGCGACGAGCCGCCAGGCGCCGGCGTCGCCGGCCGACGGCCCGGTCACTCCGTGACCTCTCGGAACAGCTCGGCGAGCGTCGGGAGCACGTGCTCGAAGAGGGTGACGCTTCCGACTCGCCTGCCCAGATCGAGGAGGCGTTGGGGATCGGTTCCCGCATCCAGCTCGAGCACCAGCTCGCCGGGCCCCGACGAGACGGCCGTGACCCCGGGGATGGACTCCTCCCAACCCGGCGGACCGTCGACGTGGATGCGCCAGAGGTTCCGTGCTCGCGTGGCCCGCAGCTCGTCGATCGATCCCTGGGCGCGGATCCGTCCGTGCGCGACGAGGACCACACCGTCGCAGAGCCGCTCCACGAGCTCGAGCTGGTGGCTGGAGAACAGGACCGGCACCCCCCGGCGATCGGCCTCGGACCGAAGGACCCCGGCCAGGGCGTCCACCCCGACGGGGTCGAGCCCGGAAAACGGCTCGTCGAGCACGAGCACTTCGGGCTCGTGGACGAGGGCGGCGGCGAGCTGAACCCGTTGCTGGTTGCCGAGGGACAATGCCTCCAACCGGTCGCCGGCGCGCTCCCCCACCCCCAGCACGCCGAGCACGTCCGTCGCACTTCGTTCGGCTTCGCTCCGCTCGAGCCCGTGCAGCCGGGCGAGGAAGACCAACTGGTCCAGCACCTTCATCTTCGGATACAGGCCCCGCTCCTCGGGCATGTACCCGAACCGGCGACGGTCCGCACGGTCGGCGGTCCGCCCCCGCCACCGAACCTGCGCCGGCGTCGGGCTCGAGCACCCCGAGCGCGATCCGCATGGCCGTGGTCTTGCCGGCCCCGTTCGGCCCGACAAAGCCCACGATCGAGCCGTCGGGCACCGAGAACGAGACCCCGTCGAGGGCCACGACATCGCCGAACCGGCGGGTGAGATCGACCAGCTCCAGCACGCGGCAAAGGATAGGCCCTCTCGGATGCCGGGTTGTGCCGCCGGGCTCTGTCCCCGGGCCGGGGGTCGCCCACCCGCCCCAGGGCGGACGGGGTTCGACCTCCTAGGATGACGGCTCACCGAAGAGGGGATCCGATCACGTTGGACGCAAGCACCGCTCCGGCACTGATCAGTGAAATCGCGCGGCGAATCGACGACGCGACCACCGCCGACGAAGCGGTCGCCTCGCTCGCCGAGGAGCTCCAGGGCCGGTTGCCGGTGACCCGGGTGAGCGTCCGAGTCCTCCGCATGAGCGACGACACGCTGGTCTCCACCGGGGTGTGGTCGCGCTCCGCCACCTCGGTCACGACCGGCATCGCACTGCCAGTTCACGCAACCTCATTCATGGAGGTGGCCCGCGCCGGCCGGGCCATCCGGTCGACCTGGGACGCGGGGGGCCGCCCGCCGCCGCTTCTTCACCAGGTGATGGCCGACGAGGGCAACCTCGCCTGGGTCCTCATCCCCCTCGAGGACGACGGGATCGTTCGTGGGGTCCTTACCGTCTGGACGTGGGACGAGATGGCCGTCACCGACGACGACCTCCCGTTCTTCGACGAGCTGGGGAAGTCCTTCGGCCGCCGGCTCCTCGAGCTGTCGGCGCGTCCCATCTTCTGAGTCCCACCTTCTGAACAAAGGCTGCTAGCGTGGGCGCATGTGCTGGCGCTGTGTCGCCGACTCCGTCCCCTACGTCGCAGGGTCGGCCGGGTTCGTCCGGTTCTACGGGTCACGCCTGATGCGTGGTCCGGTCGCCGCCCCCGAAACGGAAGAGCCCTCAGGTCCCGGGTTTGAAGACCATGTCGGCGATGACGAGCAGCAGCACGACCTGGTCCACTCGGGAGATCGCGAAGATCCTCGCCACCAACGGGTCTAGACCCGGCGCCTCGGGCCCCTGCTCCTGGACCATCCGCCCCAGCTTGCCGGCCGTCGGGCCGATGAAGAGCGACCCGGTCAGGAACGTCGCGAGATAGCCGCCGAGACCGATCAGGATCCACGTGTCCGTGAAGTTCCACACGGGCGAGTAGGCCACCATCAGGATCCCCATCAAAAGCACGGTGACCGACGCCGGGATGAAGATGTGAAACGACGCCTTCTCGAGGTCGCGCGCGAACTCCGCAAGACGGGGGCCCTCGCCCTGCCGGCGGAGCCGCGTCGTGTAGTACTGGACGAAGATGCCGGCGCCGACCCAGACGATCGCCGCGACGACGTGCACGAACTTGATCGTGTTGTAGATCCCGACCACGAACGCGAGCAGCTCCATGGTTCCCCCCGTCGGCTCGTTCGCGCCGGCGCACACCGGCGACCGCCGGACCCTACCGGCCGTCGGGGGAGTCGTAAAGAGCTCAGTCGAGCGGCCGACGGAACACGAATCCGTTGACCTCGGCCGCGGCCCGAACGGCGACGACGACGTCCCGCTCGGCCGGATGATCCTGGAGATGGATCACGTGACCTCTCGCGTAGGGTTCCCGCCATCCGCCGGATCCGAGCGTGACGACGCTTCGCCCGCCGGCCGAATACATCTCCAGGAGCTGCTCCGACGACGTTCCGATCCCGGCCTCTTCGCCGGCCAGCCAGAGATCGAGGACGACGGCGTCGGCTTGTTCGAGCAAGGGGCAGTAGCCTTCCCGGCCACCGATGCACGTGTAGTCGGGGGCCGTCGGCCCCGCGCACGAAAGCACCTGGTATCCGGCCTCCTCGAGCGCGCTGCCCAGTCGTTCGCGCTCACCGTCATCGGCCTCAACCAGCAGAACCGTGCCCTCACCCGGCATCGCGCCCCTCCCCTCATCGGTTCCCAGGTTCAGATGCAACTCTCGAACGCGAGATGTCCGGCGTCAGGGGTCGAAGGTCCCGACTTCTCAGGGTCGACAGGCGGGTAGGCGCGCTCCGGCCTCAGCGAATGAGCCGGTCGAGCCGCCGGTCCGACAATCGGCGGCCGCCCGTCTGGCACGTCGGACAGTAGGTCACCTCGTGGCTCTCGTAGGAGACCCGGCGGAGGTCGTCGCCGCAGACCGGGCACGGCTCGCCGTAGTGGCCGTGCACCGTGAAATGGTCGCCGAGCTTGGTCGGCAGCCCGCCGGTCCGGCCGCGCTCGAGGATGGTCGCCTCGGCCAGGACGTCGCGCACCGCCGCGACGAGCCGCTCGCGCTCCTGTTCGCCCAACGACGCGAGCGTTGCGTAGGGCGACAGCTTGGCCCGGTGCAGGGCGTCGTCGGAGTAGCCGCGGCCGATGCCGGCGAGCGTCCGCTGGTCGCGCAGGATCGTGTGCACCCGCCGGCCGTCGTCGCTCGTTCGCAGCAGCTCCGCCGCCTGGTCGGAGTCCGCCTCCGGTCCGAGCTTGGCGAGCGGTCCGTCGTCGCCGTCGGCGAGGACCCACAACCCGGCCTTGCGCTGCGTTCCGAACTCTTTGACGAGGATCGACGGCCGCCCGGCGAACCGCAGCCGCGCAACCCGTCCGCGCGGGCGCGTCGACTTCGGCGGATCCTCGAGATCGATCCGCCCGCCCTGGGACAGATGCACGAGGATTCGCGGACCGGCGAGATCGAAAACGAGGAACTTGCCCCGCCGCCCGACACCGGAGAGCGCGCGGCCCTCGACCTCGCCCGGACGCGGAGCGAACGTCTTCAGCGACGAGAACTGGAGCAGCTCGACGCGCTCGAGGACCCCGCCGGCAAGAGCGGCGTCCAGCCGCTCGGCCAGCGCCTGCATCTGCGGCAGCTCGGGCACCGGCTCAACCGGCCGGCTCGTCGGCCGCCGCGCGCACGATGTCGACGCACTCGTCGATCCGGTCCTTGTGCGTGCGGTGGCTGAGGATGCAGGCGCGCAGCACGTAGCGCCCGCCGATCATCGTGCTCGACAGGAACACGCGCTTCGAGGCGTTGATCCGCTCGAGGAACCGCCGCTGCGCGTCGTCGTCGGCACCGGCGAGCCGGAACGGAACCACGGTGAGCTGCGGCGCCCATGGGATCTCGATCCGCGGATCCTCGGACAGCCGGCGGGCCAGGTGCTCGGTCAGATCCAGCTTCTCGTCGAGGGCTTCGCGGAACGCCGAGACGCCGTGAAGAAGCAGCGGCAGCCACACGCGCAGGCCCCGGACGTCGCGCGAGAGCTCCGGCGAGTACTCGCTGAAGTTCGGGAGCTCGCCCTCGGCCATCAAATCTTGAAGGTACGCCGCGCCTTCGTAGTGCGCCGCTCGCAGCGCTTCGCCGTCGCGCACGACGAGCGAGCCGGTCCCGTAGGGCAGGAACAGTCCCTTGTGCGGGTCGAGCGTCACCGAGTCGGCGCGGTCGATCCCTCGGAACCGTTCGCGTCCGCGTTCGGTGAGCACGAAGAAGCCGCCGTAGGCACCGTCGACGTGCATCCACAGACCCTCGTCGCGAGCCACGTCGGCGACCCGGTCCAGCGGATCGACGGCGCCCGTGTTCGTCGTCCCGGCGCTGGGCACGACGAGAAACGGCCTGAGTCCCGCCGCTCGGTCGGCCCGCACCATCGAGCCCAGCGCATCGGGATCCATCCGCAGCCGGTCGTCGGTCGGCACCAGCCTCAGGTTCCGTCTGGCGAACCCCGCGATCGTGGCGGCCTTCGAGATCGAGGCATGAACCTGCTCGCTCACGTAATAGGTCCCGTCCAGGAAGTCCTCGCCGAGCTTGTGGTGACGCGCCGTCACGATCGCCGAGAGGTTGGCCATCGAGCCGCCGGACGTGAGGATGCCCCGCGCGTCCTCGGGGTAGCCGAACAGGTCGCAGATCCACCGCACGACGTTCTGCTCGATCTGGACCATCCCCGGCGAGGGGACCCACAGGTTGACGAACCGGTTGACGCCGAGCGTCAAGAAGTCGGCCAGCGCGGCCGCGAACAGCCCGCCGCCCGGGATGTACGCGAGATACCCGGGCCCGGCCGGCTCGTAGGCGTTGGCGGCGGCGATGCGGAATTCCTCGAAAGCGTCCTCGAACGAACCGCCGACCTCGGGCGGCGACGCACGCAGGCCGCGCGCCGCCTCGGCCGCGTGTTCGCTCGAATCGGCGGGCGCCGCGTCGAGGCCTTGGAGGAACTCGACGATGTACTCGACGGCCGTCGCCCCCATGGCGCGCATGTCCTCGGGCGCCGGGTCCAGCGGATACACGGTCTCAGGAGCCCTTCAGGGCCAGCGCCGAGAGCGCCTCGAGCACGCAGCGGTGCGCGAGCATCGCGGTGACCCCGGCCTGGTCGTAGGGCGGCGAGACCTCGACCACGTCCATCCCGGCGAGGTCCACGGTGGACACGATCTGCCGTACGGCCCGAAGGAGCTCGCGCGGCAGCATCCCGCCCGGCTCCGGCGTGCCCGTCCCCGGCGCCATGCCCGGATCGACGACATCGACGTCGATCGAGAGATAGATGCGGTCGGGACCGTCCAGCGCCTCCGCGATGGCGTCGGCGATGACGGCCTCGCTCCCCCGCTCCTCGATCTCGACCATCCGGTGCCAGCGCATGCCCTGCTCGTTCATCCAGTCGAAGGTCGCGCGCTCGGGCCAGTAGCCGCGAAGCCCGACCTGGACGAAGTTCCGCCCCGCGACCCAGCCCTCCTCGATCAGCCGGCGCATCGGCGCCCCGTGCGAGACGAGCGAGCCCCACACGTCGGCGGCGGAGCCCGTGTCGGCGTGCGCGTCGAAATGGACGATCCCGACGGACCTCGGAGTGTTCGCGCGGGCCACCGCGGCCGCGGACGGATACGTGATGGAGTGATCGCCGCCGATGACCATCGGGATGGCCCCGGTCTTTGCCGCCCGCCAGACCTTCTCGTGGATCACCCGCAGTCCGCGCACGAATCGCGCCGGGACGACCGGCGCGTCGCCGGCGTCGACGACGCGAACCCGGTCGAGCACCGAGGTCTCGAGCTGGATCGAGTACAGGTCGGCGGCGTGATACGTGGCCTGCCGGACGGCCCGCGGACCGAACCGGGCGCCGGGGCGGTTCGAGACGCCGGCGTCGAGCGGCGCGCCGACGATCACGACCTGGGCGCCGCTCGGTCCGATCTCGTCGTCGGTGACGGCGGGCACTTTCTGAAAGGTGGTTGACCCGACATAGCTCGGCAGCTCGTAGTCGGAGAACTCCGTGTATTCGTCGTCCACATCCCATTCCGAACGATCGATGCGGAATCCTTCGGGGAACTCGGTCACGCGCAACCCCTCTGCCGGTGAGGGCAGAGCCTACCGTGGGATGCCGAGCTCGTCGGCCGCCTGCCCGAACACGCCGCCCAGCGCGCGCGTGCCCGTCGGGAATGCCCGGACCGTGTCGGCAAGCACCGCGAGCGGGATGCGCTGCTTGATCGCGAGCACCGCTTCCCCGATCAGCTCCGACGCGGCCGGCCCGGCCACGAAGACGCCGCAGAGCACTCCGGCCTCCCGGTCGACGACCGCCGTGAGGTGGCCCGAGGACCCCTCGATCGTGAAGCCGCGGGAGGTCGTGGCGAACTCCTGCGACCGCTCGAACGCGTCGATCCCCCGCTCGCGGGCTTCCTCGACCGTGAGACCGACCGCACCGGTCTCGGGGTCGGTGAACGTCGCGCGCGGGATCGAGGAGAGATCTGCCCGGGCCGGCTGCCCCAGCGCGGAGCGCATGGCGAGCCGCCCCTCGTAGTCGGCGACGTGGGTGAACTGCAGACCCCCGGCGGCATCGCCCGCGATCCAGAGGCCGTCGCCGATCCGCAAGGACTCGTCGGGCGTGGCCCCGCCGCGCTCGTCGAGCACGACGCCGGACGCCTCGAGCCCGAGCGCCCGAAGGTCGGCGGGGCGGCGCCCGGTCGCGACGAGCAGCTCGGCGCCGTCGACGACCGAACCGTCGGACAGATGGACCCGCCGGCCCGCCCCGCCGCGCTCCGCCCGCTCGGCTCGGACCCCCGTTCGCACGTCGATCCCGTCGGCCTGGAGCGCCGCCGCGACCGTCTCGGAGCTCTTCGGATGGTCGCGGGCAAGGATCCGGTCCGAGGACTCCACGAGAGAGACCCTCGCGCCGAACCTGGCAAAGGCCTGCGCCAGCTCCACCCCGACGGGTCCCCCGCCGAGCACGACGAGGCTCGACGGCAGCTCGCGGGTCGAGGTCGCGTCGCGGCTCGTCCAGAACCCTGCCTGCGCGAGCCCATCGATCGGTGGGACGACCGGCACCGCACCGGCCGCCACGACGATCGCGCGCGTCTCGACGGTCTCGGTCCCCCCGCCGTCGAGGCGAACTTCCACGCGCCCGGGGGAGACGACGGTCGCGGCCCCGCGGAGGAATCTGGCGCCTGCCTTCTCGAGGGCCAGGACATGCCCGCTGTCGTCGGGAAACGGGATCCCCTCGCGGCTGATCATCCAGTCGCGGCGATCCGAGGCGCGCTGCCAGGGGTAGGCCCGCCCGTCGTGGCGTTGCTTTGCCGCGTCCAGCAGGGTCTTCGAGGGCATGCACGCCCAGAACGGACACTCGCCGCCGACCAGCTCGCGCTCGATCGCGACGACGTCGGCTCCGAGCCCGGCCCCCAGCAGCGCCGCGGCTTCGCCGCCGGCGCCCAGTCCGATCACCGCGACGTCGTGCATGGGCTGGTCCTTTCGACGCCGATGGCGGGCCCGCCGAAGCGGGCCCGCCGGTCCGGCGCTAGATCAGCGACTTCGCTTGGATGAACGCCGCGGCAACGTCGGCGACGTCCTTCTGGTCGTTCTGGATCTGGCCGATCATGCCGATCATGTCGTCGTCGGTCAGCGACGCCGTCACCGGGTCGAGCAGCGCCCGGAGCTCGTCCGTCGCAGCTTCCTTGCGGACGAGCGGGACGAAGTTCCCCGCCGGTTGAAGGTTCTTGTCGTCCTGGAGCACGACCCACGGCTTCACGGCGAGATCGGGATCGAGCGACCCGAGCTCCGCGACGTCGATGGCGCCGCTTTGGAGCGCCGCCTTCATCGGCTGGCTGTCGTAGTCGAGCGGCTTGAAGTCACCGAAGACGACGCCGTAGACGTCCTTCATCCCGGGCGCGCAGAAGTCCGCGGTCGGGCACTCGGCGGGCGCGCCGAGCGTCAGGTCGCCGGCCACGGGAGCGAGATCGCTCATCGAGGCGACGCCCAGGCCATCGGCGTTCTCCTTGGTCATCGTGAACGCGTTCGTGCTGTTGGCCGGCGAGTAGGCGAACGTCTCGAACCCCTTCGCCACGGCCGCCGTCTGCAACCGTGCCGCGACGTCGGCCGGCGCCCCCGTGGTGTCGGCGTTCGGGTCGAGGGCCGGCAGCTCGTAAGCCAGATATTCGGGCTTGAGATCGATGTCGCCCGACGTCAGGGCCTTGTCCCCCGCCTCCCGCGAGTCGATGGAGAGCTCGCGGTGCACCGTGTAGCCCGCCGCCTCCAGCACCTGCGCGTAGATCTCTGCCACCACCTGGTTCTCCGCCCCTGCGAAGGACGTCCCGACGGTGATCTCCCCCTTCGGCGGCGCAGAGCTGGTGTCTCCGCCGCTCGGAGTTGTGTCGCCCCCACCCGACCCGCACGCAGCGACGACGATGGTCATCGCCACGAACGCGGCCGCCCCGGGGACGATCATGCGGTGATGCCGCATGGGTATCCCTCCTCTTTCCCCTCCGGGTCCGGCCGATCCGGACCTCCTCAGGGGAGCCCGCACCCTATCAGCGACCACTTCGGGGGCGCACCCCACGCGCCTCCGCACGTCCCCTATGCCGTGCGCGCCGCCTCCCGGCTCCCGGCGGCCGTACCGACCCGGTCGATCCGCCGTGCCAGCAGAGAGAACGCCCCTTCGACGAGCATCGCCAACGCGGCGACGAGATACACGCCGCCGATCATCATCGGCTGGTCCTGCTGCGCGAACCCGTCGACGATCGGCCGCCCCAGGCCGCCGCCGGCGATCACCGCGGCGAGCGTCGCGGTCGCGATGATCTGAAGCGCCGCGATCCGAAGACCCGTGAGGATGAGCGGCATCCCGATCGGCATCTCCACCGTCCTCAGCAGCTGCCCTCCGGTGAGCCCCATGCCGCGGGCCGCCTCTTTGACGTCCGGGTCGACGCCCCGGATTCCGACGGCCGTGTTGACGAGGATCGGCGGAATCCCCAGAACCGTCAGAGCGATGAGGGTCGGGAGAATCCCGAACGAGAGCCCGGGCGCGATGCGAAGGACCACCAGGAACGCGAGAGCAAGAACCGCGAACGTCGGGATCGCGCGTGCCGCGCCCGCGAACTGGACGACGGCCACCTCGGCGATCCGCGTTCGCGCGTGCCCGGCCGCCAGACCCACCGGCAGGGCGATCGCGGTCGCGGCGCCGAGCCCGGCGGCGGAGAGCACGAGGTGCTGGGCGATGCAGGTGAACACCCCGTCGAGCCCGTGGCGGTGCCCCGGGTCGATCACCCACCGCAGGGCCTCCCAGAACACGCTCACGGCCGCGCATCCCGGACCAGCCGCGTCCACGGGCTGAGCGAGCGCTGCAGCAGCAGGAGCAGCCCCTCGGCGAGCAGGGCCAGCGCCGAGGAGAGCACCGCGCCGAGGAGGATCTCCGTGGTGAAGAACGTCCGCAGCCCTTCGAAGATGAACATCCCGAAGCCGCCCCGCCCGATGAGTCCCCCGACGGTCACGAGGCCGATCGTCGAAACGGTCGCGATCCGGACACCGGCGATGATGGCCGGCATCGCGAGCGGCACCTCGACGCGCCACAGACGCTGGCCCTGCGTGAACCCCATGCCGCGCGCGGCCTCCCGGACGTCCTCCGCGACGCCGTCGAGTCCGGCGACGATGTTTCGCACGAGAATCAGCAGCGTGTATCCCGCGAGGGCGATGACGACCGGCCAGATGCTCAGGTGCACGAGCGGGATGAGGGTGACGATCAGCGCGAGCGCGGGGATCGTGTAGAGGATCCCGAACAGACCGGCCACCGGCGGGTACCACCGGCGGTTCCGCCAGCAGAACACGCCGACCGGAAACGCCACGGCGATCCCGATGGCCAGGGATAGCCCCGTGATGAGGACGTGCTGGACCCCCTGATGCCAGATCAGGCCGGTGTGGTCGGCGATCCAGTGCCATTGCACGAGCTGGTCGGCGATCACGCCGTCACCTCGCGCGAGATGCGGTCGAGGGTGATCGTCCCGACCGCCGCTCCGTCGGCGTCCACGACGGCCGCCGCTTCGGCGTGGGCCGAGACGATCGTGTCGAGCGCGGTCCGCAGCGAATCTCCGACGGCGACGGTCGGAACACCCGCGCGTCCGTCCGTGGTGTCGAGCTCGATGTCACCGACGGCGATCAGTCCGAGGCGCCGCAGCCCGCGCTCGGGTCCGACGAACTCGACGACAAAGGCGTTCGCCGGCTCGCGCAGGATCTCCGCGGGGGTGTCGAGCTGCTCGATGACGCCGCCCACGTTCATGATGGCGATCCGGTCGGCGAGCCGGATCGCCTCGTCGATGTCGTGGGTCACGAACACGATCGTCTTCTTGATCGTCCGCTGGATGTCGAGAAACTGCGCCTGGAGGCGATCGCGGATGATCGGGTCCACGGCGCCGAACGGCTCGTCCATCAGCATCACCGGCGGGTCGGCGGCGAGCGCCCGCGCCACGCCGACCCGCTGGCGCTGGCCGCCCGAGAGATCGGCCGGGTAGCGGCGAAGCAGCTCGTCGTCGAGCGAGAACATCCCCGCGAGCTCGTCGATCCGCGCCTCGATCCGCTCGCGGTCCCAGCCGAGCAGCCCCGGCACGGTGGCGATGTTCTGGGACACCGTGCGGTGCGGCATCAGCCCCACCGTCTGGATCACGTAGCCGATCCCCCGCCGGAGCCGGTCGACGTTCTCGGTCCGGATGTCGTGGCCGTCGATCTCGATCGTCCCCTCGTCGGGCTCGATCAGCCGGTTGATCATCCGCATCGTCGTGGTCTTGCCGCAGCCGGACGGACCGACGAGGACCAGGGTCTCCCCCCGGGCCACGTCGAACGAGAGGTCGCCCACGGCGGCGCCCGAGGTCCCCTTGAACCGCTTCGAGACCCCCCGGAGCGAGATCATCGGTCTCGCCGGCCGGCCCCCGTCGGTTGCCATGCGCGAAGTCTATGGACCATCGACCAATCGGGGGACGGAAGGCCGATGCGGGGGACACCGGCCGCCGGTAGGCTCGACGCCGTGACCGGCGTACCTTCCCCCCTGCCGCCGGCCCGGCGCCGTACCGCCACGGCGCTCCGCGTAGCGCGGGGCGCCCCCGTGGTGCTGCTTCCCTGGGTCTGGTTTGCGATCCGCGACCGATGGGCGCCCCTGGACGCCCTGGCGTCCGTCCTCCCGGTCATCGCCGGCCTCGCCGTGATCGCCCTGGTGGTGGTTGCCCTCTGGCGCCGGCGGGCGCTGCACGCGGCCGTGGCGGCCTCGATCCTCGCGCTGGTGGCGGTCACGTCGATCGGTCCCCGGATGCCCATCGACACGCCGGCTCCCGCGGCCGGCATCCGGATCGCCTCGTCCAACGTGGCCGACAAGAACCGCTCGATCCAGGAGGCCGCGAAGACCCTCGGGGGGCTCGACGTGGACGTCATCGTGACGGTGGAAATGGGCGATGATTTCTGGAGGCAGTTCGCGGCCGTCGCCGTGGATCGGTTCCCGTATACGGCGGCCGTGGGAGAAGTCGGTGTTCGGTCCCGGTGGCCCGTGGACCTGCTTCGCACGCCGTCCCCGGTCGCGGGCGGGCGGCTGATCCGGGTTCGCATCGACGCGCCCGGAGCGCCGTTCATCCTCTATGCGGTGCACGCGCTCAATCCGTCACACGAGTTCACCTTCGGACAGCAGCAGGGGTTCGTCGGCCGCCTCATTCGGGCGGCAGCGATCGAGACCGAACCGGTGGTGATCGCCGGGGATCTCAACCTGTCGGATCGAACGACCGGCTACCGGACCCTGTCCTCGAAGTTCCGCGACGCGATGCGTGACGGCGGTCTTGCCGGCAGCACCTTCGAAGACGGTTTGTGGGCCACGCTCTTCCTGCGGATCGACCATATCTTCGTGCCGCGGGACTGGTGTGCGGCCGGCCCCGGACGGTTCGGCGTGCCGGGCTCGGATCACCGCGGCGTGACCGCCACGATCGGACCCTGTCCGTAGGAACGCCTCAGGAACGCCTGAGGTCGGCGAGCACCTGGCGCGCCGCGTTGGCGCCCGGCCCACCCGTGATCCCGCCGCCGGGGTGCGCGCCCGAGCCGGCGAGATAGAGCCCGTCGAGCGCGAATCGGTACCGCGCGTGCCCGTTCAGCGGCCGCCAGGCGAACCACTGATCGAGCCCCGGTTCCGCGTGGTACACGTGTCCGCCCGCGAGCCCGTAGTCGGTTTCGAGGTCTTCGGGGGTGACGATCCGCCGCGCCTCGACGAGTGACCCGATCCCCGGCGCGTACCGCTCCAAGGTGGCAAGCACGATGTCGCCGAGCCGCTCCCGCTCGCCGGCCCAGTCGCCGGATCGCAGGTTCCGCGGGGCGGCCTGCGCAACCACGCTCGCGACGTGCTTGCCCTCGGGGGCGAGCGAGGGGTCGAGCAGCGTCGGGATCGTGACCTCGAGGATCGGCGTCTCGGCGATCCGCCCGTACTTGTGGGCGTCCATCGCTTTCTCGACGTCGTCGATCGACGGCCCGATCACGATGCGGCCGCTGAGGCGGACCGGGTCGTCCGCGCCGTGAAACGCGGGCAGGCCCGAGAGCGCCAGATCCACTTTCGCCGTGGCCCCGGGCTGCCGGATGTTTCCCGTGCGCCAGATCATGTCGGGGCCGAGCACCTCGGGATCCAGCAGCCGGGCCGTCGTCTTGGGATCCGCCGCCGACACGACGATGCCCGCGTCGACCTCGTCTCCGCCCGCAAGCGTGACGCCGACGGCGCGACGGCCGCGCGCACGGATCGCGGCGACCGTCGCCGACGTCCGCACCTCCGCGCCGAACGACCGGGCCGCGGCCTCCAGGGTGGCGGCGAGCGCGTCGGTTCCCCCGCGGGCGAAGACCGAACGCCCGGCGGCACCGCCTCCGGCGGACGCATCGGTCATGAACACGGCGGCCGTTCCGTTCGCCCACGCGCCCATCGCGGTGTACAGAACCCCTCGGACGGCGAGCGGACCGCGGACCGCCTCCTGCTCGAACGTCTCCTGGACGAGGTCGGCCACCGACATCGGCAGCGCGCGGATCGTCTCGCGCCCCGTCCTGGCCCCGAGTCCCCGAAACGCCTTCCCGAGCTTCAGCCCGGAGACGACGTCGGAGATGGAGAGCGCCTTCACGTCCGGCGGCGCGATCGCGTCGAGGCGGGCGAGGAAGCCGGCGACGGCCCGGACGCGCGCGTCGAACCCCGCAAACGCGCCGGCGTCGGCGGCGCTTCGCGCGCGCAGCTCGTCGGCGGTTCGCACCGGGTCCGCCCAGAACGTCACCGCCGAGCCGTCCGGCTGGGGCGCGTGCACGCCGACCGGCGACTCGATCGGATCGAACCCGTGACGCTCGAGCTTGAGGTCGGCGACGACGGTTGGCCGCAGGCGTCCGACCGTGTGCACGATTCCGGGCGCGAGGAACCCGGGCGCGATCTCGCCGCCGCGCAGGATGCCGCCCGCCCGGTCCGCGCGCTCCAGGACGAGGACCCGCTTGCCCGCCTTGGCGAGATAGGCCGCGGCGATCAGCCCGTTGTGACCGGCCCCGACGACGACGACGTCGACCGCAACCATCAGGCCGCGCCCCGGCCCTTCCGCTTGTGCTTCAGGTACTCGAGCGCGGCGATCCGGCCGGGCGCGCCCATGATCCCCCCGCCCGGGTGCGTGGCCGAGCCGCACATCCACAGGTCTCTGACCGGCGTGCGGTAGCGGGCCCAACCGGGCACCGGCCGGTTGAAGAACAGCTGCTCAAGCGAGAGCTCTCCCGCGAAGATGTTTCCTTCGGAGAGCCCGGTGATGTCCTCGATGTCCTTCGGCGTCACGAACTGCCGGCCGACGATGTGGTCACGGATCCGCGGGAACCGCTCCTCGATCGTGTCGATCACGTTGTTGCCGAACTTCTCGCGCATGTCGTCGTTCCACTCCATCCCGTCGGCCAGGTGGTACGGCGCGTACTGGACGAAGCAGCTCATCACGTGCTTGCCGGGCGGCGCCATCGACGGGTCGACGAGCGTGGGGATGATCATGTCGATGTACGGACGGCGCGAGAAGTGTCCGTACTTCGCGTCGTCGTAGGCATGCTCGATGTAGTCGAGCGACGGCGAGAACGAGATGGCGCCGCGCAGCCACTCCCCCGCCCCCGGCTTCGACGCCAGCTCGGGCAGGCCGTCCAGCGCGAGGTTCACCTTGCCCGACGAGCCCCGGTACTTGTAGCGAAGGACGTCGCTCCGAAACGCGGGGTCCAGGTCGTCTTCCTCGAGCAGCTTGATGAACGTGTTGCGCGAATCGAGCGAGCTCATCACGACGGACGCGTCGATCTGCTCGCCCGACTCGAGGGTCACCCCGGTCGCCTTGCCACCCGAGACCTCGACGCGCGCGACGGGCGCGTCGACGCGGATCTCCACCCCGAGCGACAACGCGGCGTTCGCGATCGCGGCGGCGATGGCCCCGGTGCCGCCGCGCGGAACGCCCCAGGCTCGGAACGAGCCGTCGATCTCCCCCATGTAGTGGTGCAACAGGACATACGCCGTCCCCGGCGAGCGAGGTCCCTGGAACGTGCCGATGATGCCCGAGGCCGACATCGTCGCCTTCAGCGGGTCGGTCTCGAACCACTGGTCGAGGAAGTCCGCGGCGCTCATCGTCATCAGCTGCACGAACGTGGTCTGCATCCGCCGCGGCAGGTCCTTGTACGAGCGCGCGAGCGGCGCGAGCGGCGTCCATTCGAACGGCCTGAGCCTGCCCGGGTCCGGCGGCGGCACCGACAGGATGGGCTTGATGAACCGGCCCATCTCGGCCATGAGCGTGCCGTACTCCTCGTAGACCTCGGCGTCGTTCAGGCTGAAGCGCCGGAGCTCGCGGACGGTCTCGCCGTGGTCGTTCCGCCGCCACAGGGCGTCGCCGTCGAGCGGCGTGATCGTGCCGTCGAGCGGCAGGATCTCGAGGCCGTGCTTCGGCAGCTCGAGCTCGCGGATGATCTCGGGCCGCAGCAGGGACACGACGTAGGAGAAGACGCTGAACCGGAAGCCCGGAACGATCTCCTCGGTGACGGTCGCACCGCCGAGGATCGGCCGGCGCTCGAGCACGAGGACCGAGAGCCCCGCGCGCCGCAGGTAGCACGCGTTGACGAGACCGTTGTGGCCGCCGCCGATCACGATCGCGTCGTACCTGGCCATGGACCCCCCTCGGAGCGCGCCGCGGGCGGCGGAGCGCCTGGAAGCGCCCGGCCCGGTCGGCCGCTCATGCTATCCGCGGTCCGGTGACCCGGCCAGCGGGCGCCTCTGACCTGAGGTCAGAGAGGGCCGGCGCGGGTTCCCGAGCCTCCCGGCTAGGCTGCGGCCGTGAGCATCGGCACGGCATTCTTCCCGCGGGAGCGCGATCTGAACCGGGCCATGGCCTGGGGCGAGTGGTCCGGGTTCCACTCGGCTGCGGTCTACGCCGAGCACCACGACATCGAATACGCCGCCATCCGCGACGCCGCCGCCGTGATCGACGTCAGCCCGCTGTACAAGTACGTCGTCCGCGGCCGGGATGCGGCGCGGCTGCTCGACCGGGTCATGACCCGGAACATCTCGGCGATGGCCAAGAACCGCGTGGTGTACACGCCGTGGTGCGACGAAGCGGGGAAGGTCCTCGACGACGGCACCGTGACGCGCCTGGGACCGGACGAGTTCCGCATCACCGCCGCCGACTCGTGCTACCGGTGGTTCGTTCTGAACCGGACCGGCCTCGACGTCGAGATCCTCGACATCACGGACCAGACATCGGGCCTCGCCGTGCAGGGCAAGCTCTCGCGAGAGGTGCTCGAGGCGGCCACCGGCGCGTCCTGGGCGGACCTGTCGTACTTCGGCCGCCGCGCGACCAGGATCGACGACGTCGACGTGGACGTGACGAGAACCGGCTACACGGGCGATCGCGGCTATGAGCTGTGGATCCCGACCGAGGCCGCGCTCGAGGTGTGGGACCGGCTGTTCGAGGTCGGCGCCGCCTACCGCCTGCGCGCCTGCGGCATCCGCGCCATGGACGTCGCCCGGGTCGAGGCGGGACTCATCCTCATCGAGGCGGAGTACGTCAGCGCACGCCATGCCGTCGCCCCGGAGCAGACCTACTCCCCGTACGAGCTCGGGATGGACCGGCTGGTGGACCTTGGCAAGGAGGTCGCGTTCAACGGCAGGGAGGCGCTCCGCGCCGAGCACGACGCCGGGGGCCCCCGGCGGCGCCTCGTCGGGCTCGAGCTCGACTGGGCGGGAATCGAGGCGGGCTACGCGAGGCACGGCCTCGCCCCGAACATCCCGACCGCGGTGCAGCGCGACCCTGTCCCCGTGTACAAGGACAAGCGCCGCGTCGGTCGCGCCACCTCCATCGCCTGGGGCTCCACGCTCAAGAAGATGGTCGGGTTCGGCTCGATCGAGCGGTCGCTCGCAGCCCCCGGCACCCGGGTCTCCGTGGAGTGGAGCGTCGAGGGCGAACGTGGAGCGGTCGGCGCCACCGTCGTGCCGATGCCGTTCCTGGATCTATCAAGGAAGCGCTCCTGAGGGAGCGACCGAGGAAGCGCTCCTGAGGGAGCGACCGAGGAAGCGCTCCTGAGGGAGCGACTCTCCCGCCTCCGGTCGTAGGCCGGAGACATCTGGGAAAATGGACCTACCGTGCGTCAAACCCTGCGTTCACTCATGCCGTTCGTGCTTGCGGCCGGCGTCGGTGCCCTGGTGGTCGCTCTCGCCGACAGCGTGGTGCTCGGGGCGGCAACCGGGCTCGCGGGGCTCGTCGTCGTCCTGGCCGTCATCGCCTGGACCGGCCGCCGGCGCGAGATGGACCCAGACCGGCGCCGGTTCCTCGCGTTGACCGGCACCGCCGGCCTGGCGTGGGTCGCCGGCGGGACCGCGATCGGCGCGGTGGCCAGGCGGCTGGCGCGACCCGATCCCCGGCCCGTCCAGCAAGCCATGGCCCGCGAGCTCGGCGGCGAGTACATGGAGCTCGTCCGCCGCGCCTACCACCCGGGCCGCTCGGGCGACCTTCAGCTGCTGCTCGCCCCGTTCAACAGCTCGAACTACGCCTCCGAGTCGACCTCGCTCGTCCAGAACGATCCGCGATCGAGCCACGCCAGCGTATGGATGTACCTGCAGCGGGTCCCGCTCGTCGTCTATGCCCCCGGACGCGTGAGCGCCGCCGACTCCGTCGAGCGGGTCTCGCTCGCGGACCTGGCCCCGACGACGGCCGCCCTGATGGGCTTTGACGGGTTCCCGTCGGACCGCTCGGGCACCGTGCTGCCCAACATCTCGGCCAACATCCCAGCGGGGGCGACGCCGCCCAAGGTGATCGTCACGTTCGTCATCGACGGCGGCGGGTGGAACGTCCTGCGGATGTGGAACGACCGCTGGCCGAACCTCAAGCGGCTGATGCGCGAAGGCGCGAACTATCGCAACGCGCTCACCGGGTCGTTCCCCGCCGTGACCGCGTGCGCGCACGCGACGATCGGGACCGGAGCGTTCCCCGACCGCCACGGGATCACCGGCCACAACATCCGCGACGGCGCGTCGGTCCGCAAGGCCTACCGGGAGGTGGGCGCGGCGGACCCCTCCGACATCCTCGTGCCGACGCTCGCCGACCTCTGGAGCACCGAGACGGGCAACCGCGCGTGGATCGGCGAGCTGGGCTACCAGGTGTGGCACGTCGGGATGATCGGGTTCGGCGGACGCGACCGGCCGGCCGGCGACAAGCCCGTCGCGGTGTTCTGGGACTCCGACCACGGCGGTGGCTGGGCGCCCCAGCATCCCGATCTCTACCGGACGCCCAACGAGGTGCCGGGGTTGGACGTGTGGGAGGCGCACCGGGCGGCGTTTGTGAACCCCGGATGGGACGCGCAGTTCTACCCGAAGGGAACGGCCAACCCGTGCTGCGACCCGCCGATCGCGCAGTACCAGGGAGACCTGATCCAGTCGACGTTCGACTCCGAGCCGGTCGGAGAAACCGGAACGACGGACCTGCTGTACATCAACTTCAAGACGCCCGACTACACGGGCCACGTCTACAACATGGAGTCGAAGTGGGAGGGGCTGATGATCGAGGCCGTCGACGTGGAGCTGGGCCGGCTGGTCCGGCTGCTCGACGAGCGGTTCCCCGGCGACTACGCCCTGATCGTCACCGCCGACCACGGCCAGTGCCCGCTCCCCGACGACACGGGGGGCGTCCGGCTGGACCCGATCCAACTCCAGAAGCACATCGACGGCGAGTTCGCCGGTATCCGCAGGGTGGTCCAGGAAGTCGTCCCGTCGGAGGTGTACCTGTACACCGACCGGCTCTGGGACGTCGGCGCGAGCCCCGAGGACGTGGCCGCGTTCCTGGGGAACTACGCCTACCGTCGCAACATCGGGCCCTACGTTCCCCGCAGTGCGATCGAGCAGGACCTGATGGACCGGCAGGAGTTCGCCGCGGTGCTCGCCACCAGCTATCTCGACACGCTGGACTCCGAGACGGTCGGTGCGCTCGGCGAGTCTCGGTTCTCCGAGGCGGACCAGGGCATCCCGCCCGCCCCGGATTGAGTCAGGGCTCGAGCCGGCAGCCCGGGATCGGCTGCGAGCCGTTCCGCTCCACCTCGATGTGCACGTGCGGATACTTGCCCGCCACGTACGTGTCCGTCTGCGGCGTGCTCCCGCGAAACACCTTGGGAACGCCGATCACGGTCGCCGACGAGACGACGTGCTGGCCGGCATGCACCCGGACGTCGTCGACGTGGAACATGACCACCGTGAAGCGCGGGCGCGCGTCGGGACGGATGACCACGCGCACGTCGAGCGCCTCGCAGTACAGGATGTACGGGGTGACGCTGACGACGCGGCCCGTGACGGGTGCAAGCACCGGCGTGCCCGGTTTCATGACGTCGTCGGAGGCTGAGGTCGCCGGCGCTGCGCGTCCGCGCGGACCCATCACGATGTAGCCGGGGCCGCGGGTCGGCGGCGGCGGCCGGAACTTGCGCGGGTTCGCGTTGATCAGCATGTGGCCACGCGGCCGCAGCGCGATCGCCGAGGCGAACAGCGACTCGTGATAGGTGATCCGCACGAGCTGCGCGGCCGGCTGGTACAGCGACAGGCCGGCCGCCGTCGCGAACACCACCGGCCGCCACCGGCGCTCGCACCGCAGCACGGGGCCGTGGACGCCGGCGGGCAGACACGTGTCCACGCCCGGGCCGCCGTCGATCCGGCTCCAGCCGGGTCCCGCGTCGATCGTGTCCTCACCCGCCCCGCCGTCGATCCGATCGGCCCCCGCACCGCCGTCGAGGGTGTCGAACCCGGGGCCGCCGTCCATCCGATCGTTGCCGGGACCGCCGGACAGGACGTCGTTGCCGCCCAGGCCCTCGATGACGTCGGCGCCGCGGCCGCCCTCGATCCGGTCGGCGGCGGCCGACCCCTCGAGGACGTCGTTCCTGCCCGAGCCGACGAGCACCTGGATGTCGAGGAGCGTGTCGACACCGGCGCCGGTCGCGACGCCGGTCCGCAGACTCGCGCGAACGCCCGGCGCCGCCGAGAACGAGGCGGTGTCCCGGCCGGGGCCACCGTCCAGCGTGTCGGCGCCCGCACCGCCGATCAGCAGGTCCGCGCCGGACCCCCCGATCAGGTGGTCCGCTCCGGCCCCGCCGGAGAGCCGGTCGTTGCCCCCGAGCCCGCAGATGACGTCGTCGCCCGGCGTGCCCTCCAGCACGTCGTCACCCGGCGTGCCGAGGATCGTGCAGGCGCCGTCGGCGGCGGCCGGTCGCGGGGCCGGAAGCACGACGAGCGCGAGGGCGACAAGAGCAGCCAGCACGAGGACCGGCAACCGGGCCGGACGACCGGCGCCAGGATGGGCCCCCGAATGGGCCCCCGAATGGGCCCCCGAATGGGCGCCAGAATGTGCGGCAGAATGTGCGGCGGAATGGGTCGATGGGCGGATCGCCCGATGATAGCCCCGCGATAGGCTGGATCCTCCAAGCGACCCGGAGGTCGATGCCGTGCCCGCCCGCACCTCGAGAAGGCTTTGCCTCGCGCTCGCGCTGCTCCTCGCCGCCGCCGCGCTGCCGCTGTCCGGGGCGGCCGAGGCGTCGACCGTGCCGCTTCCGGCCGCCTACCTGGCCTCGCGCGTCGGGGGGTTTCCAGCCGGCATCGAGCCGCGGCTTCGGCATCTTCCGGGGGTCCGTCACGCCGCCGTCGTTCTCGAGAACGTCGCGTGGATGACGCGGTCGGTCGCCGCGAACGGGACCGTGATCGGGCTGCCGCCCCCACCGCTCGCGATCCCGTTGGACGTCATGGCGGCCGGCGCCTGGACCATGGCGCCGTTCCTGCCCGCGAAGTACCGCACCGAGGTGGCAAAGGCCATGGCCGCCGGACGGGCGGTGCTCGGCACGCGAAGCGCGCACCTGCGGCGCCTGCACGTCGGCGACCGCCTGGTGTTCCGGGGCGGCGTCTCGGTCACCGTGGGCGCCGTCGTTCCGGACCCGGTGGCCAGTTGGAGCGAGGTGCTCGTCTCGCGCGCCGTCGCCGCGCGTATCGGTGTCCACTCCGCGAAGTTCGCGCTCCTGGCCGTCGACGGCAAGCCGACGGTTCCCGTGATGGCGTGGCGGATCCGCGCGCTTCTGCCGGCGGGATTCCCGGTCCGCGTCCGCCGGCCCGGAACGGCCCGGTTCCGGCGGACCTCCGACACCGGCTGGCCGCCGGTCCTCATGAAGCTCGCGTTCGGGGAGTTCGCCGCGCGGCCCGAGCCCGGCCGCCCCGGCTACCTCCAGATGGGCGCGGCGTTCATCCGCGACCACCTCGCAACCGAGAGTGTCCCCCTGCTCGGCCGGTTCACGTGCAACCGGCGGTTGTTCGCGCCGCTGCGCGCCGCCATGAACGACCTCCGCCGCCGCGGCCTCGCCGGACTCGTTCACTCGTTTTCCGGCTGCTACAACTCACGGATGGTCATGCGCCAGCCCACCTGGGCCATCTCGAAGCACACGTGGGGGGCGGCCGTCGACATCAACGCGCCGGAGAACCCCTGGAGCCGGACGCCGCACCAGGACGGGCGGCTCGTCCGGGTGATGGAGGCGCACGGGTTCACGTGGGGCGGCGACTGGATCGTGCCCGACGGCATGCACTTCGAGTACGAAGGCGTGAAGGGGATCGCGCCGGTCTGACCCACGCGGGAACTCGACCTAACCGACGTGCGGCAGGTGCTTGTCGTCCTCCTCGAACGTGTTGCCCTCGGCGGGGATCGGCGTCGCCTGCAGCATCCTGGCCACGTGCACCGCGTTGTGGGCCATCCACCGCGTCGTCCGCATCGTGTAGGCGTGGTGCTCGCCGCCCGCCTCGATGTACGACGGGCCCGGGCCGGCGTCGCCCACCCAGTAGGTATCGGCGTTCGGCGGGATCGTGCACCCGAGGTGCGAGAGGTTGAACAGCGTCGTCTCGGCGGCCGCGTGGGCGCCGTCCTCGTTCCCGGTGACGACCACGCAGCCTACCTTGTTGTACAGCGGGTACTGACCGGCGGCGTTGCGGTCGTTGTACGTGCCGTCGAGGCGCTCGATCACCATCTGCGCCACCGAGCCACGCACGCCGAACCAGATCGGGGTCCCGATGCACACGATGTCGGCCTCGAGGATCTGCTCCAGGATCTCGGGCCACTGGTCTCCCTCGCCCTCGTTCGACGAGACGCCGAAGGGAACGTGGTAGTCGACCACGCGCAGCATCTGCGTCTCGACGTCCATCGTGTCCCACCAGGACCTCACCTTGTTCATCAGGGCCTCGGTGTTGGACACCTCGGGTGACTTCTTCAGCGTGCAGTTGAGCATCACGGCCTTCAACGACGTCATCGAGTCCTCCTCCCCTTCTTGGGCTCTCCTTCTTGGGCTCTTCTTCTTGGGCCTCGTCAGATCCGAATCGTCTCGGGGTGGCTCCCGAACACGGCGCGCAACGCGCCGACCATCTCACCCTCGGTGCAGGACGCCCGCGCGCAATCGAGGATCGCCGGCATCAGGTTCGCATCGGTCGCGGCCTCGCGCTCGAGCCGCGCCAGGGCCTCGTCGGCCCGGCCGGGATCGCGCGCCCGGCGGACCTCCTGCAGCGTGCGCGCCTGCTCGGTCTCGGTCGCCATCGGGATCTCCAGGACCTCGGGGCCGGCCCCGGGCGCGTCGACGAACTCGTTCACCCCGACGCGGATCAGGTCGTGCGCGTCGAAGCGCGCCTGCTCGCGGAAGGCCGCGTCGGCGATCTCGGATTGGAAGAAGCCGTCCTCGATGCCATGCAGCACGCCCTGGAGCACCGATCCCTTCCCCCGCTCGAGGATCGCGGCCAGATAGGCCTCGGCTTCCTTCTCGATCCCGTCGGTCAGCGCCTCGACGAAATACGACCCGCCGAGCGGGTCGATCACGTTCGCCACCCCGATCTCGCTCGCGATGATCTGCTGGGTCCGAAGCGCGATCGTCGCCGCGCGGTCGGTCGGCAGCGCGTACACCTCGTCGAGCGAGTTCGTGTGCAGCGACTGCGTTCCGCCCAGCACCGCCGCCAGCGCCTCGAAGGCCGTCCGCACGATGTTGTTCTCCGGCTGCTCCGCGGTGAGCGAGCACCCCGCCGTCTGCGTGTGGAACCGAAGACGCCACGACCGCTCGTCGGCCGCTCCGTACCGATCCCGCAGCCACCGCGCCCACATCCGCCGCGCCGCACGGAATTTCGCGATCTCCTCGAAGAAGTCGATGTGCGAGTTGAAGAAGAAGGACAGGCGCGGCGCGAAGGCGTCCACGGCGAGGCCACGTTCGACCCCGAGCTCGACGTAGGCGAACCCGTCGGCAAGCGTAAAGGCCAGCTCCTGTGCGGCGGTCGAACCCGCCTCGCGGATGTGATAGCCGGACACGCTGATCGGATGGAAGCGCGGCACCTCGCGCGTGCAGAACTCGATCAGGTCGCCGATCAGCCGCAGGTGCGGGCGCGGCGGGAAGAGCCACTCGCGCTGGGCGATGTACTCCTTGAAGATGTCCGTCTGCAGGGTGCCCCCGATCGAGGTCCACGGCACGCCCTGGCGCTCGGCGGCGACGAGGAACAGCGCGAACACGATGACGGCCGGCCCGTTGATGGTCATCGACGTGGTGATGGAGTCGAGGGGGATGCCGTCGAACAGGACGTCCATGTCGTCCACCGAGTCGACCGCGACGCCGCACCGGCCGACCTCGCCGCGCGCGAACGGGTCGTCGGAGTCGCGCCCCATCAGCGTCGGCAGGTCGAAGGCGACCGAGAGCCCCGTCTGCCCGCGCGCCAGCAGGTACCGGTAGCGCTCGTTGGTCTCACGCGCGCCGCCGAACCCGGCGAACTGGCGCATCGTCCAGGGCCGGCCGAGGTACATGCTCGGATAGACACCGCGCGTCATCGGGAAGCCGCCCGGGTAGCCGAGGTCGCGGTCGTAGTCGAGGTCCTCGTTCGACGCCGGGGTGTACAGCGGCTCGAGCGGAACGCCCGAGAAGGTGACCGGGCGCTCGCGCGTTCCCGCGTTCGCCTCGTAGGCCGACCACCACGCTCGCTTCGCATCCTTGTTCACGGTTCCTCCTCGGGTGATGTGGCGTCGTCGCGGCCGCTTCGCAGCCGCGCGCGAAGCCAGGTGACGATCTCGCTGAGGCTGGTCCCGGGCGGGAAGACGCGTTCGATGCCCAGACCGGCGAGCACCGGCACGTCGCTTGCCGGGACGATCCCGCCGGCGAACACGACGACGCCGGTGACGTCTCGTTCGCGAAGCTGCTGCATGACCTCGGGGAACAAGCGTCATGTGCGCGCCGGAGTGACACGAGAGGCCGAGGGCGTCCGCGTCTTCTTGAAGGACCGTCTCGGCGATCTGCTCGGGGGTCTGCCACAGGCCGGTGTAGACGACCTCGAACCCGGCGTCGCGCAGGGCGCGCGCGACGACCTTCACCCCACGGTCGTGCCCGTCCAGCCCCGGCTTGGCCACCACCACGCGAAACGGGGCGGCGTTCCGCCCGCCGCCGCGGACGCGATCCCCTTTGCCTCGCACCGCCGCCTGTTCGATGCGATCACTGTACTTCCGGCGACGCCCTCTCCTCGTCCAGCCCCGACATGCGGGCCAGGCCCTCGAAGAGCGCCGCGAAGTCCTTCTTCTCGAGGCCCATGCCGCGGAGCGCCGTGAGCATCTGGTTGGTGGTCGCGGTCGTCGGGAGCGGCACCTCGAGCTCTTTGCCCATCTCGAGCGCGAGGAGCAGGTCCTTTTGCATCATGTTGACGTCGAACCACGCCTCCTCCGGCTGCTCCAGCACGAACGGGCCGCGGTACCGGATCATCGGCGAAGCGATCACGCTGTTCAGCAGCACGTGCACCGCGGTCTCACGGGGGATCCCGCTCTTCTCCGCCAGGAGCACGCCCTCGCTGAAGGCGAGCATCTGGACGGCCAGGCTGAGGTTGGTGGCGATCTTCATGGCTGCCGCCTGGCCGTTGCTCCCCACATGGGTAACCGTCGGGCCGATGTCGCGCAGGATGGGCTCGACCGCGCGGAATGTTGCTTCGTCGCCCCCCACCATGATGGAGAGCTTTCCCTCCTCCAAGGTGCTCAGGCTTCCGGACACCGGTGCGTCGAGCATCCTCCCACCCGTCACTGCCACCTTCTCGGACAGGTCCCGGCTGGTGGTAGGCCCGACGGAGCTCATGTCGACGAAGATCGACCGCGACGACAGGCCGGCGAGAAGCCCGTCGGGGCCCTCCGTCACGGCTCGGAGGGCGGCGGCGTTGCTGACCATCGTGAACACGACGTCCACGGAGGCGGCGACCTCGCGGGGCGACCCGGCCCACTGCATCCCAGCCTCGACGAGCCACTCCGCTTTCGACCAGGTTCGGTTGTGACCGGTCACGTCGTGGCCCGCGTCGAGGAGGCGCTTGGCGATACCGCCGCCCATCAGACCGAGCCCCACGAATCCAACGTTGGCCACGTTCCCTCCTCTACGCCTTGATGGTCGAGCCGGTACCGAGGTACAGCCTTGCCACCTCGGGATCTTCGAGAAGGCTCGGGCCCGGTCCCCGTAGCCGCACGACACCCGATTCCATGACCGCGCCGTGGTGCGAGATGGCGAGTCCCGATCGGGCGTTCTGCTCGACCAGGAGCACGGTGCGACCGGACCGATTGATCTCGGTGATCGTCTCGAAGACGAAGCGCCGCGCCTTGGGATCGAGTCCGGTTGAGGGCTCGTCCATCAACACGACGATCGGATCCAGCATCATCGCCCTCGCGATCTCCACGACCTTCTGCTCGCCACCCGACAACGAGCCCGCGCGGGCCTGCCGTCGTCGCCCCACGATCTGGAAGCGCTCGGCAACCTCTTCCACCCGTCGATGCAGGAGCGTCTTGTCCCGCATCACGAAGCCACCCATCAGGACGTTGTCCCATACCGACATCGAGGGAAAGAGCGACCGCTCCTGCGGGACGTGCACGATGCCCAGTCGCAGGATGGCCTGGGGACTGAGACCTCCGAGGGACTCGCCGCGGAGGGTAATGGTCCCGGCTTTCGGCCGGAGCAGTCCGCTCACGGTCTTCAGCACCGTCGACTTTCCGGCGCCGTTCGGGCCGATCAGACAGGTGATCGCGCCCTCCTCGACCTCGAGCGTGACCCCCCGCAGAACGTCGCCGTGGCCGTACCCGGCCACCACGCCGTCGATCCCGAGCAGCGCCGCCACCTCAGGCCCCCAGGTAGGCGTCGAGGACGCCCGGGTGTCGTTGGATCTCTTCGGGCGTGCCCTCCGCCAGCTTCGCGCCGTTGTCCAGGACGATCACCGCGTCGCAGAGGCGCATCACGAGGTTCATCTCGTGCTCCACGATGAGGAAGGTGATCCCGGTGCGGTGGAGATCGCGGATGTGGCGCTCCATCGTCTCGATCATCACGGGGTTCACGCCGGCGGTCGGCTCGTCGAGAAGCACGAGCTTCGGGTGTCCCATCAAGACGGTGGCGAACTCGAGGAGCTTCTGCTGTCCGAAGGACAGCTCACGGGCCGGATGGTCCGCGTGCGTCGGCCAGTCCGAACTGGGCCAGCACCTCGCCGGCCCTGCTTCGTTCGGCCGGGCGGACGTCCAGGCCGAACAAGGCGGCACGTCGGCGGTGCATGGCGACGACCAGGTTCTCGATCAGGCTCAACTCGCCGAACACGCGAGACTGCTGGAACGTTCGCGTCAGCCCCCTCCGGTACAAGTCGATCGGGTTGGGCCGGGTCACGCGTCGCCCCTCAAAGGTGACGCTGCCGGAATCGGCCGGGAGATAGCCGGTGATCACATTGAAGACGGTGGTCTTGCCCGACCCGTTCGGCCCGATCAGCGCGCTGACCGTGCCTTCCGTCACCATGAACGAGCAGGTGTCCACCGCCGTGACACCGCCGAACCGTTTGGTGAGTCCCGTCACTTCGAGGAGCGTGGTCACGACAGCACCCGCTCTGGTTTGGATGCGGCCGGTTCGTCGGACGGCCCCGATCGATCCCTTCGTGCCGCGACGAGGTCGCGAAGGGACGGCAGGATTCCCCGGGGAAGGAGCAAGACGATTCCGAGGAACACGGCGGCGTACGCGATCAGGTAGAGATCGCTCCCGCCGTAGCGGTATGCCAGCCACTGCTGCGCCGGCACCAGGATGGCGGCGCCGAGGACCGGCCCCCACACCGTCCCGATGCCGCCGAGGAACACGGGCAGGATCGAGCCGATCATCACCAGCGGATCGACCGCGTACTGCGGATAGATGTAACCGAGGTAGTAGGCCCACACGGCGCCGATCATCCCGACGAGCCCGACGCTCAACGCGAATGTCAGGATCTTCACAAACGTGGTGCGGCACGCCGACCCACGCGCCTTGTCCTCGTCGTCGCGGATCGCGAAGAGCATGAGTCCCAGCTTGTCCCGTCGGACGTGCCACGAGATCAGCAGGGCGAGGGCAAAGACGCCCAGCAACGCGAGATAGAACGGCCGCTCGTACAGCGAAAAGCTCGGGGTCGGCAACGAGATGTCCCTGCGAGCCGTGGGTGAGGCTGTGGAGGTTGAACGCGAGGTACTGGACCACGAACAGCAACGTGAGCGTCACGATGGCGAATGTCATCTGGCGCGTCCGAGGGCCAGCCAGGCGATCGGCACGCTCACGAGCCCGACGGAGATGCCGATCAGCGGGAGCACGGCGAAGGGCGCGAGGCCGTTCGACCCGATGCCGACATGGTTGAACAGGATCGCCTCGCGTGTACGCGCCCAGGCCGAAGAACGCCACGTGGCCGAGCGAGATGTAGCCGGAGTAGCCGCCGAGAAGGTTCCACGCCGCGCCAGCCCCGCGTACATCAGCGTGAAGAACGCCATGTTCAGCACCCATTGCTGCGTGGAAGACGAACGGGAAAGCAAGGAGCGCACCGAAACGACCCCGGGCCGCACCGGGCCACGCAGCCGGAGGACGCCGTCTCACAGCGCACCCCGTTCGCGGACGCCGAACAGCCCCTGTGGGCGGAACAGCAGGATCGCGATCAGCACGACGAAGAACGACGAACGACGACCAGGAGGGCGAGATCGTACGGCGACGACCGACTCGGCAACCCCCAGCACGAGGGAGGCGACGATCGCCCCGCCCATGCTGCCGAGCCCGCCCAGGACGACGATCGAGAGCAACCGCGAGATCAGGTCGTAGTGGCTGCCCGGGTTGAACGGATAGATCATGCCGTACACCGCGCCGGCCGCCGATGCGGTGGCAACGCCGATGCCGAACCCCAGCGCGGACACGCGGTCGGCGTCGACCCCGAGCAGCTTGGCCGAGACCGGGTTCTGAACCGTCGCCCGAACCGACCGGCCGAACCTGGTCCGCGCGAGCAGCAGGTAGAGCCGCACGAGGATCGCCACTGAAAGGGCAAAGCCGAAGACGCGGACTTCCGGAAGCGGAACCCGCCGAGACTCCACGAGCGATTGGAGTAGCCGGTGATCGTGGACGGTAGGTCGTGGTGTAGGCCACGCGTCAGGACTCCCTCGACCGCCGAGCGCCGTGGCCCACGTCACGAGCAGCGACATCTCCTCGGCGTTCGCGCCGCGGAGCGATCGGATGAACACGCGGTGAAGAGCCGACGCCGAGGCCGAACATCGCCGGAGTGATGAGGAGGATCGAGAGGAACGGGTCGAGGTGCAGGACCGAGAACGCCGAATAGCTCAGGTACGCCCCCAGGATCACCATCGCCCCCTGGGCCACGTTCACCACCCGCATGATCCCGAAGACCAGCGTCAGGCCGCTGGACATCAGCGCGTAGACCCCGCCGATCAGAACCCCAAGGATGCACGCCTGCACGAAAAGGTGCATTCAGCCTCCCGGGGGCCTCGACCCCTCGTCGTCGTCCGCGGGCTCGGCCGAGCCTATCCGCTCCAGTTCGGCTTCGGGATGACCGGGTCGGTCAGCGCCACCTCTGGCGGGTAGACGGGCAGGAGCTTGCCACCCACCCACTCGAGCAGAAGATCCTGTCCCTGGGGCTCGCCGATCTCGTTCCAGGAGAGATTCCCCTCGACGCTCGGCCACGATCCCTGGTGAAGCGCGTCGATGATCTTCATGTTGTCGAGTGAGTTCACCTTCTCCACCACGGCTTGCAGGATCTGACCGCACGCGTAGGCCTCTGCGGACGTGGAGTCGATCGGCCCGGAGCCGTACTTCGCCTTGTACCCAGCGACGAACTCCGAGTTGCCCGGCGAGGTCTCCTGCTCGAACCAGTCCCCCGCACCGAAGATCCCCTCGGTGTTGGCGGCCCCGACCTTGTCGGGGAAGTTACCGGATCGTTGGATCCGTTGGAGAAGAACAGGAACTTCGGGCTGAAGCTCTGCTCGATCATCGCCTTGGCGAGGGCGAAAGCGTCCTCCACTGCGTGCCGCCAACCACGACGTCGGGATTCGCTGCCGCGATCCGCGACACGATGGGCGAGAAGTCCGAGGTCTCGGGCTCATATCTTCTTGTACACGGTCTGGATCCCCGCCGCTCTCGAACTTCTGCCGAACCGTTTCGGCGATCGGGGCCGGCGAACGGATCGTCGAGCTCAGGGTAGGCGGCGGTCTTCGGCTGCTCGTTCGCCGGCAGAGACAGGATGTAGTTCGCGAACACTTCTCCTCTGGCGACCACGGGCGCCGGCTGGACGAAGAACACGTTCTCCAGCTTCTCGTCGAAGATCGCCGGGCCGCCTCCGGCCGGCTCGATGAACGCGTAGTTGTATCGGTTGGCGACCTTCGCTGCAGGAGCGCTGAGGAGCGTCGAGAAGGGACCGAAGACGAAGTCGACATGGTCCTTCGTGATGAGGTTCTGGATGTTCGTCACAACCTGGTCGGGACTGCTGGTGTCGTCGACGATCTTCAGCTCGACCTGGCGGCCGAGCAAGCCGCCGTTCGCATTGATCGTGTCGGCCCACAGCTCGTAACCCTTCTTGGCCGCCGCACTCGGGTCGGAGAAGTCACCGGTTGCCGAGAGGGAGATGCCGATGACGATCGGCTCGGTGCTGCCCGTGCTGCCGGAGTTGGTACCCGTCTTTCCATTGCTGGAGCACGCAGCCAGAAGCAGCCCGGCCACCCCCAGCGCCATCAGCTTCGTCCATCGCTTCACGGACACCATGCCCCCTCCTGTTCTTCGGCCCTCTTCCTCGGCCTCGTTTCTCGGAAGACCCCCCTTGGGGTGGGGGGATGCAAACCTTTGCACGCGGGATGCTAGGCCCGCGGGCAGAGCAAGTCAATCCACGCTCCCTGGCCACGCTCCCTGGCCACGCTCCCTGGCCACGCTCCCTCGGGCCACGCTCTCTCGGGCCGGAGCGCCCTCGGGCGGCACCTTCAGGCGGGTGCGGTCGACTCGCGGATCACGAGCTCCGGAGGGATGAGGATCGTCTCGGGTGCGCGGTCCGGTTCCCCGATGATGCCCAGCAGCACGACGCCGGCCCGGCGGCCGATCTCGTACTCCGGGATCCGGATCGTCGTCAACGCGGGACGCAGCCGGTCTGCGTACGGCATGTCGTTGAACCCCACCACGGAGATGTCGTCCGGGCACCGCAGACCCGCCTTCTCGCCCGCCTCGATGACGCCGATCGCGATGAGGTCGTTGGCGGCGACGATCGCGGTCGGGAGCAGCTCGCGCTCGAAGAGGGACGCGACGGCTTCACGGGCCGCCGTCTCGCTGAACGCAGCGGCCTCGCAAACGGCGAGTGGCGAGAGGCCGATCAGGCTCATGGCTGCCACGAATCCCCCCGCCCGGCGGGCGCCGGTCGAGGTGTTCGACGGACCGGCAACATGGGCGATCCGGCTGTGGCCGAGTCCGGAGAGATGTTCCACCGCAAGGGTCATCCCGGCCTGGTCATCGGGGATGACGGCGCTCACCCCGCCCCGGTCGATGGTTCGGTTGACCAGCACGACGGGGGCCGCCCCGGTGAGAAGCTCCTCGACGAGGGGGTCCTGGCGCCGGGCCATGGCCAAGAGCAGCCCGTCCACCTGCCGCTCGAGCATCCCCGTCAGATGGCGGCGCTCCTTGGCCTCGTCGTTGTCCGTGTTGCCGAGGATGAGGGTGTACCCGCGTTCGGCGAGGGCGTCCTCCGCCCCGCGAACGATCGGAGGGAAGAACGGATTGGTGATGTCGGGGATGAGCATGCCGACGGTGAACGAGCGATTCATCTTGAGGGCCCGGGCCATGCGGTTGACGCGGTAGCCGAGGTCGGAGGCCGCTCGCTGGACTCGCTCGACGGTCTCGGGGCTGACCATCGTCGACCTCGTCTCGTCGAGCGCTCGCGACGCCGTCGACACGTGGACTCCCGCGGCCTCGGCGACGTCCTTCAGGCCGGGGCGCTTCATGCACGGAGTGTACCCAGCGAGACCCTGCGGACTCCGAGCGTGCAACCGATTGCAGCAACCGATTGCACCGACGTACGGATTCTCCTGTTCCCCTGGTCGAGCGTCGGTGTGTCACCCCATGGTGCTACAGTCGAACACGTGTTCGGGTTGGAAGGGGATTCGGCATGAGCGGGCTTCGATCGGCCCTCGAAGAGCTGTCGTCGGAGGATCTCTCGACCCTGGGCGACGCGGCGGTGGAAGACGGCTTCGCGGAGCTCGTCCTGGCCGCGCGAGCGATCGAGGCCGAGCGGCTGCGATGGCTTCGCGAGATCGACCGGCGCGGGACGTGGGCGGCGGACGGGTTCCTCTCCACGGCGTCGTGGGTGAAGGCGCGGTTCCACGAAGCCGGCGGCGACGCCGCCTCCGACGTGCGAACGGCGCGGGCGTTGGAGGACATGCCCGAGGCGCAGGCGGCGCTCGAGGAGGGCGAGATTTCGCGCTCGGGCGTCGCGGCGCTCGTGCGCGCGCGCGAGCACGCCCCCGAGGCGTTCGCCGCATCGGCGCCGCTCCTCGTCGAGGCGGCCAGGTCGCTGACGTTCAGGGATCTCGGGCGCGCGCTCGGTCGCTGGGAAGAGCTCGCGGCCGCCGACGGATCGCTCGACCGGGCGAACGCCCGCTGGGAGCGGCGAGGCCTGCACGTCTCCCCCACCGTCTTCGGGATGGTGCGGGTGGACGGCACGCTCGACCCCGAGAACGGAGAGATCGTGCTCACGGCGCTCCGCGCCGAGATGGACGCGCAGGTAAAGAGCGGGTGCGTGGATTCGCGGACCGCGGCGCAACGGCGCGCCGACGCGTTCGGCGAGATCTGCCGCCGCGACCTGGATCGCCCCGGCCGGCCCGAGGTCGGCGGCGAACGCCCACACATCAGCGTGCTTGTGGATCTGGAGACGTTGATCGGCGGCGACGGGCACTCGGCCGGCGGCCGGGTCGACGATGCCTCGGCGTTCCTTCGGGCGCTCGAACGGCGCTGCGGCGCCGAGCTGGAAACCGTCGGCCCGATCCCCGCCGAGACCGCGCGCAGGATCGCCTGCGACGCATCGGTGACCCGGATCGTCCTCGGGGCGCGATCGCAACCCCTCGATGTGGGCCGTCGGACGCCGGTCGTTCCGCCGGCGATCCGCCGGGCACTGGTCGTGCGCGACCGTGGCTGCGCCGTCCCCGGCTGTGATCGGCCGCCCCAGTGGTGCGACGCCCATCACGTCCGCCACTGGGCCCGGGGCGGCCCGACATCCCTTGCCAACACCGTCCTGCTGTGCCGGCGCCATCACCGGATCGTGCACGACCACGGCCTCACGGTGGAGATCCGCGACGAGTTCCCGGTGTTCCGACGGCCCGACGGGAGCGTGATCGACGAACGACGACCGCCCTAGGCTTCGCTCGCCCCTATGGCTGGGTGAGGTTCGTGCTCACGGAGGCTCGGACATAGGTGAGCGACGATCGATCGTCGATGGATGGAGGAACGCTACCTGCGGCATCGGGAGATCTCGCCGGCACGACGAGACTGGGCACCTCCAACAGGGCTCAGACCGATGCCTGAGCGCTCTTGGAGGTGGCGGGAATCGAACCCGCGTCCTCGAGCGACCGACTGGGGCTTCTCCGGGCGGAGCCGATGGTGAGATCTCACCTCGGGGCTCCCATCGGCGGAGGACCCCTTGGCCAGCCCCGATGCGATGTCCGTCGACGGCCTCCGGGCGAAACCGTCGTCGTAAGCCTGCAAACGATGCCCGACCCCCGGCCGCAGGCGGACCGGGGCGGACAGCTACCTAACCGTGGTTAGGCAGCGAGCGCGTATGTGTCGTTGGCGCTTGTGTTTGTCCGGCGTTTTACGAGACATCCGGGATCTCGGCCCGCTTCCCCCAGACGATGAACGTCCGAGTCGAAGCCAGTACACCCCCATATGCAGTTTTCGCCCTCAAGTATACGGGTGGGCCCGGGCGCCGAGCTCGCGGATCACCTGGACCACCAGGTCGATGTCGGACTCGCTCGAGCGCCAGTGCACGATGGCCGGGCGGAACGCCACCTTGCCCTCGTAGAGGGTCGTACCGACGTAGACGCGGCCGTCCTCCAGCACCGCGGCGCCGGTCCGGCGGTTCAACTCGTCCAGCTCCGCGGGGTCGTCGAAGCCCTCCGGGTGGAACCGGAAGCAGACGATGTTCAGCGGCACGTCGGCCAGGCGCTCCAGGTCCGGCGCCGCGTCCACGGCCGCCGCGAGCCGGGCGGCCAGGTCGAGGTGGCCCTCGACGATCGAGCGGTACCCGCTGCGCCCATAGGCGCGCAGCGTCGCCCACACGGCGAGGCTCCGCGCCCGGCGCGAGCTCTCCGGACCGAGGATCCCGTACACGTGCTCCATCCCCTCGAACGGCAGGTACGCGGCCGCCAGCGTGAAGACGGGCTGGAGCAACGAAGGATCCTTGAGGAAGGCGAAGCCGTTTTCGTACGGCACGTTCAGCCACTTGTGCCCGTCGGCGATGACCGAGTCCGCGCGCTCGGCCCCGGCGACGAGGTGCCGCGTCCGCGGTGAGACCGCCGCGAAGAAACCGAAGGCCCCGTCGACGTGGAACCACGCGTGATATCGCTCGGCGAGGTCGGCCATCGGCTCCAGCGGGTCGAACTCGCCCGCGTTCACCTCGCCGGCGCTGCCGATCAAGATGCACGGCGCGCCGTGCAGGTCCCGAAGGGCCGCTTCCATGGCTTCGAGGTCGATCCGGCCCACCTCGTCCCGGGAGCACCTGCGCACCGACTCGCGCCCGATCCCGAGCATCGCGAGCGCCTTCGTGTCGCTCGGGTGGACGAAGCCGGATGCGAGCACCGGGACGGCCGGCAGGCCCGAGAGCCCAGCCTGGTCGACGTCGACGCCGTGCTCCAGACCCCACCAGCGCCTCGCGCAGGCCAGGGCGACCGTGTTCGCCATCGTCGCGCCGGTGGTCAGGATGCCGCCCCACGCCTCGGGGAGCCCGAAGAGGTCGAGCAACCACGCGATGGAGATCGTCTCGAGCTGCGTGGTGAGCGGGGCTTCCAGCCAGGAGGCGCTGTTCTGGTCGAGCGTCGACGCCAGCCAGTCCGCCCCGAGCGCGGCCGGCGTGACACCGCCCTTGACGAAGTGGAAGAAGCGCGGCCCGCCGATCGCCCCGTCGGTGTGCGCGGCGATCTCGCGGAGCGCCGCGAGCGCCCCGTCGCCCTCCTCGGGCAGCCGGCCGCCGAACGTTCGGGCCGACTCCTCCGCGGTCGGCAGGCGCGCCGGTGCGTCCGCCTGAGCCGCGAGGTAGGCCTCGGCCTCCCCGGCCACGAACGCGACGACGTCGGCGATCTCGTCGGGGCTCGGCTTGGTCATCTTCGCCGTCCCGAGGCCCGCTCCATCTCGCGCTTGGCCTCGCGCTCGGCGATGGCGTGCCGCTTCTCGTAGTCGCGGCGGCCGCGCGCAAGCGCGAGCTCCACCTTCGCGATCCCGTGCGTGAAGTAGACGCGCAGCGGCACGATCGCCAGGCGGTCCTCGTTCTGCTTGCCGACCAGCCGGTCGATCTCGCGCCGGTGCAGCAGCAGCTTGCGCGGGCGCAGCGGCTCGTGGCGCTTCGTGTCCCCCATCTCGTACGGCGGCACGTGCATCCCTTCGAGCCACGCCTCGCGCCCGCGGATGCGCGCGTAGGTGTCGGTGAGCGACGCGCGGCCGCCCCGGAGCGATTTCACCTCGTCGCCGGTCAGCACGATCCCGGCCTCGAAGTGCTCGAGGATGTCGTAGTCGTGGCGCGCCCGGCGGTTCGACGCGACCGTCTTCTCGCCTTCGGGGTCTTTCGGCATGGATCCCTCACACGTCGAGGAACCGGCGCATCCCGACGGTCCCGGCCACGATCGCGACGACCACGGCGGCCAGCGCGATCCACGGCGCGGTCGCGAGGACGTCGGCGTTGCGGATCACCGGGATCCCCCGGAACTGCCCTCGCAGCCGGTCGAAGAACACGACCTCGACGAAGAAGAGCGCGACGACCGCCGCGGCGGCGCCGATCAACGATTCGACGAGCGCCTCGATCAGGAACGGCGTTCGGATCCGCCAGTTGGTCGCGCCGACCAGGCGCATGATGCCGATCTCCTTTCGCCGGGCGAACATGCCCATCCGAAGGGTGTTGGCGACCAGCAGCACGGCGGCAACGAGCATGATGATCGAGATGAACAGGACGCCGACGGACAACGAGTGGGTGATCGCCACCAGCCGCTTCAGCACCTGGCGATAGTCGGCCACGTTGAGGATGCCCGGCTCGGCGCAGGTGAGCTTGCCCTGGTCGTCGTTCGCGCAATCCAGCGCCGACGTCACCTGATCGAACCCGGTCTTCGGGTCGCGCAGATGCACGCGGAGCGAGGTCGGGATGACCTTCTTGCAGTCCACGTTCTCGCGCAGGGCGGCTTCGTCTTGGAACAGGAGATTGAACTCCTGGCAGGTCTTGTCGTGGTCCCAGAACACGACGCTCTCCACCGCGTCGAGCCCGACGAGCTTCTGTGTGAGCCGCACGACCGTGTCCGGCTTCGGGTCCGTCAGGTACACCGCCACCTCGACGTTGCCGGTCTGCACCTCGATGACCAGACCGACCTCGCGCGCGATCAGCAACGCGAGCCCGAGGAGGAACAACGCGATGAACGCCGTGGACATCGCGGCGAACGCGACGATGCCGTTCCGCCGGAGCCCGGTCGCGGTCTCGCGAAAGTAGTTGTCGATCCGAGGCATCAGCTGTACACGCCGCGGGACTGGTCGCGGACGACCCGGCCCTTGTCCAGCTCGATGACGCGGCGCCTCATCGCGTCGACGATCGCCTGGTCGTGCGTGGCCATCACGACGGTCGTGCCGATGCGATTCACCTTGTCGAGCAGGCGCATGATGTCGACGGACGTGGTGGGGTCGAGGTTGCCGGTCGGCTCGTCGGCCAGCAGCACGAGCGGCCGATTGACGCAGGCGCGGGCGATCGAGACACGTTGCTGCTCGCCGCCCGACAGCTCATCCGGATACGCGCCGACCTTCTCGGCCAGTCCCACGTAGTCGAGGATCTCCGGCACGCGCTTGTCGATGATGTTGCGCGGCTTGCCGATCACCTCCAGGGCGAATGCGACGTTGTCGAACACGGTCTTGTCCTGCAGCAGCTTGAAGTCCTGGAAGACGGTCCCGACGTTGCGGCGCAGGTAGGGCACCTTCCAGGCGGTGACCCGGGCCAGGTGCTTCCCGGCGACATAGACGGCGCCCTTCGTGGGCTCCTCTTCCTTCAGCAGGAGCCGCATCGTCGTCGATTTCCCCGATCCGGAGGGGCCGACGACGAAGACGAATTCGCCCTTCTCGATGTCGATGCTCACGTCTTCGAGCGCCGTGACACCGTTGCGATAGACCTTGGTGACGTCCTGAAGACTGATCATGGCTGGGAAGGCCTCACCGTACCAGACACCCCCGCCGCGACGAACGAAGCGGGGCCTATCAGTTCTCCGATGCGCCCTCGCCGGCGCGCCGGCGCAACTCGGCCTCGATGAACCGGTCGATATCGCCGTCGAGAACCCGCTCGGGATCGCTCTCTTCGACGTTCGTGCGGTGGTCCTTCACCATCCGGTAGGGGGCCAGCACGTACGACCGGATCTGCGAGCCGAAGTCGACCGCCTTGCGCTCCCCCCGGATCTCGTCCATGTGCTGGTCCCGCCGCTGGCGCTCGAGCTCGGCGAGTCGCGCCTTGAGGATGCCCATCGCGACCGCCCGGTTCTGCAGCTGGGAGCGCTCGTTCTGGCAGGCCACGACGATGCCGGTGGGAAGGTGGGTGATCCGGACGGCCGAGTCGGTGGTGTTGACGGACTGGCCACCGGGACCCGACGAGCGGAAGACGTCGATCCGAAGGTCCTTCTCCTCGATCTCGAAGTCGTCGGCGTCGGCCTCGTCGAGCGCGGGGATCACATCGAGGTTCGCAAAGGACGTGTGGCGGCGCTTCTGCCCGTCGAACGGGCTGATCCGGACGAGGCGGTGGACGCCGCGCTCGGCCGAGACCATGCCGTAGGCGTTGGGACCGTGGACCTGGAACGTCGCCGACTTGATGCCCGCCTCCTCGCCGTGGTGGACGTCGTCGAGCTCCACGTCGAAGCCCTCCCGTTCGGCCCACCGCGTGTACATCCGCAGCAGCATCTCGGCCCAATCCTGGGACTCGGTGCCGCCGGCTCCGGCCTGCAGCGTGGCGATCGCGTCGTTCGCGTCGTACTCGCCGGAGAGCAGCGACGCCAGCTCCAGGCGTTCCAGATCGCGTTCGAGCTCGCCGACCGCGGCAGCGAGCTCCGCCGCCAGATCGCGGTCGGCCTCGTCGGCCAGCAGCTGGTCCATCGCTTCGGCGTCCTCGAGCCGGCGCTCGAGCCGTTCGTAGCGGTCGATCGCGTCCTTCAGCCGGGCCAGCCGGCGCGTGACGGAGCGAGCTCGCGTCTGATCGTTCCAGAGCGCGGGGTCGGCGGCCTCCTGCTCGGCCGACGACAGCTTGGCGCGGGTTCCCTCGATGTCAAAGGAACTCCTTCGCCGCCAGCAGGCGCTCGCGCAGACTCGCGAGGCGCTCGGTGTGGTCGCTCATCGCGGGGAGTCTAGCCGCCGGCCCGAGGCCGGCCCGGGGCCTGCCTCAGGCCGCGGCGCCGTGGCACTTCTTGTACTTGCGGCCGCTGCCGCAGGGACAGGGCGCGTTGCGCGGCACCTTGTCGCTGATCGCCTGCTGGGGGTTCCCGGCCGCCAGGCGTGGGCGCGGCGATCCCCCCTCCTCGTCGGCCGCATCGGGCCCGGCAGACGGGGCCGTCGCGGGCGTGTTGCCGCGGCCCTCCCGCACCCTCGCGGGGGTCGACCGCGGGATGTCCTGGCGCACGAGCTCGACCCGGAAGATGTAACGAACGAAGTCGCGCAGGATCGAGTCGGTGAGCTCGCCGAACATGTCGAACGCCTCGCGCTGGTACTCGGTCAGCGGGTCGTGCTGCGCGAGCGCGCGCAGGTGGATGCCCTCCTGGAGGTAGTCCATCTCGTAGAGGTGCTCGCGCCATCGCGAGTCGGTGATGTTCAACAGCACGATCCGCTCGAGCTGTCGCATGTCGGCCGCGCCGACCGCCGCCTCTTTCTCCTCGTAGGCCGCCGCGGCCTCCTGGACGAATAGATCCGTCATGGCCGGGAGGTCCTGGACGGTGAGGTCGCCGGCACCCAGCTTGGTCGGGTACAGGTCGGTGATCGCCGCCACCAGCTCGTCGAGGTTCCAGTCCTCCGCATAGACGTCCGGCGGGCAGTGCTCGGCGACGACCGTGGTGACCACGCCGGTGATCATGTCCAGTGCCTGCTCGCGGAGGTCCTCCCCTTCGAGGATCCGATGCCGGGTGCCGTAGATCGCCTCGCGCTGGGCGTTCATCACGTCGTCGTACTTGAGGACGTTCTTGCGGATCTCGTAGTTGCGCTCCTCGATCTGCTTCTGCGCGTTCTCGACGGCGCGCGTGACCATCTTCGCGGTGATGGGCTCGTTGTCGGGCCACTTGAGCCGTTCCATGATCGAGGCGACGCGGTCGGAGGCGAACATCCGCATGAGGTCGTCCTCGAGCGAGAGATAGAACAGCGACGCGCCCGGATCGCCCTGGCGGCCCGACCGGCCACGAAGCTGGTTGTCGATCCGCCGCGACTCGTGTCGCTCGGTGCCGAGCACGTACAGCCCGCCCAGCTCGATGACCTCGTCGTGGGCCGCCTCGGTCTCGGCGCGGCGCTTCGCGAAGACGTCTTCCCAGACCGCCTCGTAGGCCGCGCGCTCCTCCTCGTCCATCTCGAACAGCAGATACCGGTCGTTGTCGAAGTCCCTGGCCGCCATGTCCTGGCGCGCCAGGTACTCCGGATTGCCCCCCAGCAGGATGTCCACGCCGCGGCCGGCCATGTTGGTGGCCACGGTGACGGCTCCGCGGCGCCCGGCCTGGGCGACGATCACGGCCTCCCGCTCGTGCTGCTTGGCGTTGAGGACGTCGTGCTGGACGCCGCGCTTGTTGAGCAGGTTCGAGAGGCGCTCGGACTTCTCGATGGAGACCGTGCCGACGAGGACCGGCTGGCCGTTCGCGTTGCACTCGAGGATGTCCTCGACGACGGCGTTCCACTTCTCGTCCTCGGTCTTGTAGATGAGGTCCTGCTGGTCGTCGCGCACCATCGGACGGTTCGTCGGGATCTCCACGACGCCGAGCTTGTAGGTCTCCTCGAACTCCGTGAGCTGGGTCTTGGCGGTACCGGTCATGCCGGCGAGCTTCTCGTACATCTTGAAGTAGTTCTGAACCGTGATCGTGGCGAGCGTCTGGTTCTCCTCCTTGATGCGGACGCCCTCCTTGGCCTCGATGGCCTGGTGCAGGCCCTCGGAGTACCGGCGGCCCTCCAGCACGCGTCCGGTGAACTCGTCGACGATCTTGACCTCGCCGCTCTGCACGACGTACTCGACGTCGCGCTTGTAGAGCTCCTTGGCCCGAAGCGCGTTGTGCAGGTGATGCACGAGCATCGAGTTGACGTGGTCGTAGAGGTTCTCGATGTTGAGCAGCTGCTCGACCTTGGTCACCCCGGCCTCGAGCGTGGCCACCTGGTGCTTGCCCTCGTCGACCTCGTAGTCCTGGTCGCGATCCAGGCGCGGAACGATGCGCGCGAACGTCTGGTACCACTTCGCCGAGTCCTGGACCATCCCGCTGATGATCAACGGGGTCCGCGCCTCGTCGATGAGGATCGAGTCGACCTCGTCCACGATCGCGAACCGGTGACCGCGCTGGACCAGCTCTTGGCTCTGCATCGCCATGTTGTCGCGCAGATAGTCGAACCCGAACTCGTTGTTGGTCCCGTACGTCACGTCGGCGGCGTAGGCGGGCCGGCGCTGCGCGGGCGTCATCGAGGTCTGGATCAACCCGACACCGAGCCCGAGGAAGCGGTAGATGCTGCCCATCCATTCGGAGTCGCGCTTGGCCAGGTAGTCGTTCACCGTGACCACGTGCACCCCCTTGCCTTCGAGGGCGTTGAGGTAGACGGCGAGCGTGGCCACGAGCGTCTTGCCCTCGCCGGTCCGCATCTCGGCGATGTCGCCGAAGTGCAGCGCCGCGCCGCCCATCAGCTGGACGTCGAAGTGGCGCTGGCCGATCGTCCGCCTCGCGGCCTCGCGGACGACCGCAAATGCTTCCGGCAGGAGGTCGTCGAGCGGCTCGCCCTCGTCCAGCCGGCCCCGGAACTCGACGGTCTTTGCCTGGAGCTCCGCGTCGGTCAGCTCCTCGATCTCGGGCTCGAAGGTGTTTACGAGCTGGGCGAGCTGCTCGAAATGCTTGCGCTTGCGGCCCTCGCCGAAATTGCCCAGCTTGTCGAGAACGGTCACGGGACGGTTCCTTCCGTCGTGCGGTGGACCCGGGGTGCGGACCCGGGGTTCGGGGACAGGCGGCTCGTCCGGAACCCCAATTCTACCGGGCTCGCCCGGCTTCCCCGGCCAGCGGATCTCTCAGATCGGCTCGGTCAGGGCCCCAAGGCGTTCCACGAGGCGGGCGTTCTCCGAATAGTCGACGGGGCAAGCGATGATGCTCACCCGGTCCTGTCCGAGCGCCTCCTCGAGCGTGGGCAGCAGCTCGCTCGCGGATTTGATCTCGCGGCCCACCGCGCCGAAGCTCTCGGCCAGCCCGACGAAGTCGGGATTGCCGAACGAGACGGCCGCGGACCTGCCCGTCTCGAGCTCCTCCTTCCAACGGATCAGCCCGTACCCGCCGTCGACCCACACGAGGATGACGAACGGCACCTGCTCGCGCACGGCCGTCTCGATCTCGGCGACGCTCATCAAGAAGGCGCCGTCCCCCATCACCGCGAGGACGCGCCGGTCCGGCCGGACGAGCTTTGCCGCGAACGCGCCGGGAAGCGAGAACGCCATCGTGGCCAAGCCGTTCGAGATCAGGCACGTCGAGGGCCGGTACGTCGGGTAGAGCCGGGCCATCCACATCTTGGCCGCGCCCGTGTCGCACAGCACGATGTCCTCACGCCCCAGCGCCGCACGGACGTCGGCCACGATCCGAGCCGGCGCAAGCGGGAACCGGTCGTCCGCCGCGCCGCGCGCCAGCTCGCCGGCGACGAGGTTCCGCACCGGGGGAATCTCGCGCCGGTCGCCCGAGGACGGCGACGCGGCGCCGATCGCGTCGAGGGTGTCCCCGATGCTTCCCTGCAGACCCACGGCGAGCGCGTAGTTCTCGTCGACCTCGGCCACGGTCCGGTGGACGTGAACGATCCGCTTGTCGCGGCCGGGGTTCCATGCGGCGGGCGAGTACTCGACCAGGTCATAGCCGACTGCCACGACCACGTCGGAGCGGTCGAAACCGAAGTTCGCGTAGTCGCGAACCATGAACCCAACCGTGCCGAGAGAGTTCGGATGGTCGTCGGGGAACACGCCTTTTCCGAGGAACGTCGTCGCGACGGGAAGGTTGAGCCGTTCCGCAAATCTCAGCAGGGCGTCGACGGCCCCGTCGCGGGCCACGCCCGGGCCGGCGAGCACCACGGGGTGCTCCGCGGCCGCGAGCACGTCGGCGGCCCGGCGAACCTGCGCCGCCGAGGGCGCGGGGTCGACGGGGACGTTGACCGGAAGGGGCGGCGCCTGCGTCTGGGCCGTCGCGACGTCTTCGGGCACGACCAGGAACGTCGCGCCGGGACGCTCGGTCCTGGCTTGCTTGAACGCCTTGCGGACCATCTCGCAGACGGCGTCGGGCACGGTGACCATGTCCCCCCATTTCGTGACGGGACGGAACAGGCGCGGCAGATCCACGAACTGATGGGACTCCTTGTAGAGCCGGTTGAGCGCACCCTGGGCGGTGATCGCCACGAGCGGGTGCGAGTCCAGCTGGGCGTTGGCGACCCCCAGGAGCAGGTTGATCGCGCCCGGCCCGAGCGTCGCCAGGCACACCCCCGGCCGCCCGGTGAGCGCGCCGTAGGTGTCGGCCATGAACGCGGCGCCGCGCTCGTCACGGGTGGTGACGAAGCGGATCGGCGAGTCGGCCAGCGCCTCGACGAGGGCGATGTTCTCCTCGCCCGGCAGGCCGAAGACGATCTCGACGCCCTCGTTCTGCAGGCATTCGACCAGCGCGCGGGCGACCGTCCGGCGAGGCGTCACGGACCCGCCGCTCCGGGCAGGCTCGCGAGATCGCCCTGCAGAACCTCGAGGTCCTCGGCGCTGGTGACCCGCCCGGCCTCGGCCCGCGCGAGCTCGACGTACCGCTCGGCGCCGGACGCGTCGCCGGCGACGAGCGACGCCCGAGCGAGCGCTTCGTAGGCCGCACCCCGCAGGAAGGCGCCGAGGCCGTGTTCCTCGCAGATCGCGAGGCTCCGGCCCGCGTGATGCAGCGCCGGTTCGGCGCGTCCGAGGACCGCGTAGACCCTGGCGCACTGCCATTCCCCGATGGCCAGATTCTCCGCATCACCGACCGCGTCCCAGTGGAGCCGTGAGGCATGGGCGGCGTGCAGCATCCGCTCGTCCTGGGCGGCGGAGCGATCCGGCATCTCGAGCAGCTCCCAGACCTCGTCGAACAGGTTCGCCGCGACCGCCCGCTCCCCCGTCTCGAGGACCTGCCGGGTCAGCTGCGCATGGGCGACGTGCTCGCGAAGGTGCTCGGTCCCGTGCAGAAGCGCCCACGCGAAGGTGAGCGTCTCGCCGTCACCGGGGTCGACCCGCGTGGCACCCGGTTCGTACGTGCCCACCTCGAGCGCGGCGCGGATGTCGGACCACATCCGGTCGAAGAAGGACAAAAGATCGTCCGCGCTCCCGGCGGTGAAGCGGAACTCCGAATCCCGGTCGCGCTCGGGCAACTCGGCCCCGGTGGCGAAGTTCAGCCACCACCGGGCGCTGTTCAGCGCATGCACGGTGAGCACGGCGATCGAGTTGGTGTCCTCGCCCGCCGGACGCCGGTCCAAGAGCCCGGGATCGAGACCCGCGACCGTCTCCCGGAGCGCGGCGAGCGACTCGTCGACGAGCTCGCGGGCTGCCCAAAGCGTGGGATCGGACGTGGGATCGGACGTGGGATCGGGCACGTCGCGAAGTATAGGAAGGGCCGCCGGCTCTCGGGCGTCAGCGGATCTCGATCATCTTCTCGCGCACGGCGTAGACGACCGCCTCCATGCGCGAGTGCAGGTGGAGCTTCTCGAGGATGTTGCGGATGTGGTTCTTCACCGTGTTCTCCGAGATGAACAACTTGCCGGCGATGTCCCGGTTGGCCAGGCCCTGCGCCACCAGCCGCAGGACGTCCATCTCGCGATCGGTGAGCCGCGGCGTCGGCACCTGCGGTTGCGCCTCGGTCGTCTTCGACATGGAGGCGAACTCGGTGAGGAGCTTCGACGCCATCGACGGGCTGATCCTGGACTGACCCGCCCAGACGCTGCGGATCGCGTCCGCGACCTCGTCGATCGGGATCTCCTTCAGCAGGTAGCCGCTGGCGCCCGCCTTGATCGCGTCGTAGAGGTCGGCCTCCTCGTCGCTGATCGTGAGCATCAGGATCTTCACGTGCGGCAGGAGCTCCTTGATCTGGCCGGCCGCTTCGATGCCCGAGCGCTTCGGCATGCGCACGTCCATCAGCACGACATCCGGCATGATCTCCTGGACCCGCTCGACCGCCTCCTCGCCGTCGGAGGCCTCGCCGACGAGCTCCATGTCGGGCTCGTGCTGAAGAACCATCTCGAGCCCGCGGCGGAACAACGCGTGGTCGTCGACGACCATGACGCGCAGGAGGTCGGAACCACCCTGGGTCGTCTCGCCGGCGCTCACGGGCTCCTCTCGGTCGATGCGGCCGGCCCCCGATCAGTCCGCCACGGGCGGCGGTGCGGGACCCGACTCGACGACTCTACCGTGCTGCCTGGGGCGCTTCTTGCCGTGGTGGTCGCGAACTTGTCGTTCCAGCTTGTCCACGACCCGGTCGAGCGCCGTCTGCACGTCCTCGGCCTCGGCGTGGGCGCGGAAGACGCGTCGCGGGATCGACAGCGTCGCCTCGATCCGCTTGGTTCCGTCGGGCCGAGGATGGTGCTCCGAGGTGATCTCGAGGTTCACGCGGACGAGGCGAGGCTCGATGTGCTCCAGATGACTCAGCTTGTGCAACGCGGTCTCGCGCATCTCCTGGGTGACCTCGACCCCCCGGCCCGTGTACCTCAGCTCCATCGCGTCCCTCCTCGGGCCGCTCGAGCGCTGTTCGCGCCGTGACGTCGGATCGGGGCTCCCGCCCGGCTGACCTGGTCTTTGCCCCCACACCCGCCCGCGGAGTTCCCGCGGGACTTACATCTAAACCGCGCCATGCTCAGCGACCAATGGTCGCCTTACGTGGGTCGTTTCGCCCGCGGCTGGCGTCGACTACCGGGGATGATCCCCGGGCAACCACAGACCCGGGCGGGAGCCCTCCCGAGGATAGGCCGCGGTCCCCGGCACCCGCAACGCGGCCGGTCGAAGGGCCGGGCCAGGCGGCCGGCCAAGCGGCCGGCCAAGCGGCCGGACGGCCCGGGCGGCCGCGACCAGGTGGACTTGTTGCGCCCCCGCGGCATGCAGGGCCTCCGCGCAGGCCGCGGCCGTCGCCCCGGTGGTCAGGACGTCGTCCACGAGCGCGACGCGCGCGGGCGAGGAGCGGACGGCCTCGAACGCGCCGAGCACGGCCGTGCGGCGCTCCGAGGAGCGGCGTCGCGCCTGCGAGCTGCGGGACCCGCGGTCCCCGCGGGCGGCGGGCCGGCGCAGCAACCCGGCAACCGGGATGCCGAGGCGGCGGCCCAGCGGCGTCGCGATCGCTCGTGCCTGATCGAAGCCGCGCTCGGCGAGCCGGGAGCGGGTGAGCGGCACCCACGTGACGACGTCGACCGGTGGCGGGGGCCCGAGGGCGGCCACGGCGCCGGCGAGCGCCTCCGCGACGTCGCGCCGGCCGCCGAACTTGAGGCGATGCACCGCGCGGCGGGCCGGGCCCTCGAACCGAAACGGGGCGCGGGCCGACGCCAGCGGCGGCGGAGGACAATCGCCGCAATCCGCGACCGGCGAGAGCGAGGGCGCACCGCAGCGCGCGCACCACGGCGGTGCAAGCACGACCAGCTCCGCGCGGCAGTGGTCGCAGAACGGCCAGGGCCCGGCGCCGCAGGCGGCGCAGCGGCGCGGGAACAGGAGGTCGAGCACGACGCCCATGACCGCGCGAGCCTACGCGCGGGCGCCGACGCTACGGGAGCTGCACCTCGATCGGCGCCGCGCCCTCGACGACGAGCCGCAACCGCTCGTGAGACCTGAGCACGGGATACGCCGTGACCTTCCCGCCACCTGCCTCGTCGAAGGTGTGGTCGATCACCGTCAGGTCCTCGTCGTCGACGAAGAGCCGGACCTCGGCCTGCGCGTCGGCGTCGTACGTCACTTCGATGCAATCGCCCCGGCACTCGATCGACCCGAGGCGGACCGGACCCGCGGCTCCCTTCACGCTCTCGCCGAGCTGCACCGATCCCCGGCGCACCGTCGCACGCGGCCACGGGACCGCGAACCGCCGCCCCGGCCGGACGGTCGCCGCGTCACCGTCGACCACGATGTCGCACTCGAGCGCGTACCAACCGGCCTCCTGATCGAGCAGCTGGAACTCGAAGGGGACGAACAGATCGAGGTTGGGAGCGACGTCCAGCGTGACGGGCTCGACCCCGATCGGCTCCAGGCGGCCCGAGGCCAGCTCCGCGATCCGCGCCTCCCGGATCACGACCTGATGGGGGTTGCGGTCGGCCCCGCGCATGACGAACGCCCCCTTCACCGTGGCCGGGAAGCGCTCGTAGTGGGCGCGGATCGCCACGCGGTCTTCGACGGCCGCCTGGCTCACGTCCCCTCTTCCCACGAGCTCAGGTACCGCACCTGCTCGTCGGTGAGCGTGTCGATCTCGACGCCGAGCGCGCGCAGCTTCAGCCGGGCGACCTCTTTGTCGATCGCCGGCGGCACGGGGTAGACGCGTTTCTCCAGCGACGCGTGGTTCTTGACGATCCACTCGACCGAGAGCGCCTGGTTCGCGAAGGACATGTCCATCACCGCGGCGGGGTGACCCTCGGCCGCGGCCAGGTTGACCAGCCGGCCCTCCCCCAGCAGGTTGAGCCGCCGCCCGTCGGGCATCGAGTACTCGTCGACCGAGTCGCGGAACCGCCGTACGCGGCCGCGCCGACAGCCGCTCAGCGCCCCCTTGTCGATCTCCACGTCGAAGTGGCCGGAGTTCGCCAGGATCGCCCCGTCCTTCATCAGCTCGAAGTGCTCCTCGCGGATCACGCCTTTGTCGCCGGTCACCGTGACGAAGATGTCGCCGACGCGGGCCGCCTCGCGGATCGGCATCACGCGGAACCCTTCCATGACGGCCTCGATCGCCGCCGTCGGATCGACCTCGGTCACGATCACGTGCGCGCCCAGCCCGCGCGCCCGCGAGGCGACCCCGCGGCCGCACATCCCGTAGCCGGCGACGACGATGGTCCGGCCCGCCAGCAGCCGGTTGGTGGCCCGCATGATCGCGTCGATCGTCGACTGACCGGTGCCGAACCGGTTGTCGAACAGGTGCTTCGTATCGGCGTCGTTGACGCTGACGATCGGGTACGCGAGCGCGCCGCCCGCGGCCATCGCGCGCAGGCGGATGACGCCCGTCGTCGTCTCCTCCGTGCCGCCCAGCACGTGCTCGAGCATGTCGGCGCGGTCCCGGTGCAGACGCGAGACGACGTCGGCCCCGTCGTCCATCGTGATCTGCGGGCGAAGATCGAGCGCCGCGTCGATGTGCTTGTAGTACGTGTCGTTGTCCTCGCCCTTGATCGCGAACGTGTCGATCCCCGATTGCTCGAGCGCTGCGGCCACGTCGTCCTGGGTCGAGAGCGGGTTGGAGGCGCACAGCACCATCTCGCCGCCGCCCGCGGCCAGCGCCTCGACGAGGTTCGCCGTCTCGCTTGTGACGTGCAGGCACGCGGCGATCCGGATGCCCTTCAGCGGCTGTTCCTTCTCGAATCGCTCGCGGATCTGCGCGAGGACCTGCATATCGCCGCCGGCCCACTCGATACGGTCCCGGCCACCTCCGGCCAGCGACGGGTCTTTGATATGCGACATGTCGTTCAGACTCCTTCTTCGGGTCGGGAGGCGCGGAAACACGTCCACGAGGAGCCTCCCGACGGCGGCCGCGGTCTCGTTCGAGACGCGGACGACCTCCTCGTGCGAAACGTCGTGGCCGAGCGCGTTCGTCACCGAGCACAGGCCGAGCACGCGCATGCCGAGCGCGCGGGCCGGCAGGACCTCCGGCACGAGCGACATGCCGACGACCGTCGCGCCCGCCTGACGCAGGAAGTCCACCTCGGTTGCCGTCTCGTAAGCGGGGCCCGACATCGCGGCGTAGACGCCCTCGACCGCCCGGATGCCGAGCTCTCGCGCGGCCTCCAGGGTCAGCTCGCGCAGCCGCGGGTCGTAGGCGTCGCGCATCGGCACGAACGCCGGGGTCCCGTCCGGATACCGCCATCCGCGCAGCGGAGCCGTACCCATCATGTTCAGCGTGATCCCGCACGACGACCACGGACCCGGCGACAAGCTCCGGAACGACCCCCCCGGCGGCCGCCGTGACCACGATCGTCGAACAGCCGAGCTCGCGCGCGAGCCGCGGGAGCATGGCGGGCACATCCATGCCGTGCCCTTCGTAGAAGTGCACCCGCCCGGAGAACGCGGCCACCGGCACGCCGGCGAGCGTCCCGAGCAGCAGCCGGCCGGCGTGGCCCGGGACCCCCGACGGCGCAAAGCCCGGCAGATCGCCGAACCCGAACGAGGCGTCCTCTCGCAGATGGTCGCCGAGCGCGGCGCCGAGCCCCGACCCGAGAACGACCGCGGCCTTGGGCACGAGATCCGAGCCGGCGCGGACGACCTCGGCCGCCCTCGCCGCCAGATCGTCGGCCGGCGCCGGCCGGCCGGTGACCATCACGGGCCGGCCTCCAGCGCCGCCTTGAGGCGATCGATGACCGGCACGGGGGTCGGGTCCACCCCGCGGCGGAGCGCGACGTAGACGCTCGTGTGGTCGCCGATGACGATCAGCGTCATCAACCGCGCGAGCACCGACCGTCCAGTGGCGGCGACCTCGATCCCGTCGGCGCCGGCGTCGCGGGCGATGTCGATCGAGAGCGGGAACCTCGGGCCGATCTCGGGGTGCTCGCCCTCGTGCCGCAGCGCGATCACGGCGAACGGCTCGCCGTGCGGCGCGGTCCAGCCGACGACCTCGTTGTGGTCGAGCTCGGACATCGACCCCCACCAGGCGGGCAGCTTTCCGTTCTCGTTCATCTGGGTCTTCCACCGCATGGCGGCCACCGCCCCGATGCCCTCGACGCCCCAGATCACCGGCACCCGCTCGCCGATCCACGACGCCAGTCGCTTCGCCTGGTTCCCGCTTTCCGGGACATCGGGCCCGAGCCCGGACGCGACCTCCTGCATGACCGAGATCGCATCCTCGATGTCGTCGGCGAGCGCCGGCAGGATCCCCATCGACTCGAGCGCGCCCAGCAGCGAGAACGCGAGGTGCCCGAGCGCGGCGCGAGGCTGGGCGCCGGACGGAACACCGACCACCGGGACGCCGGCCGTCGCGGCCTCGCCCACGAGGACGCCGCCCGAGGTGATCGCGAGCAGCCGGCAGCCGCGCGCGAGCGCCTCGCGGAACCCCGCCAGGGTCTCGGCCGTGTTGCCCGAGTACGACGACGCGACGACGAGCGACCCCGGCCCGCACGAGGCGGGCAGCTCGGGGCTCCGGTTGACGTCGACCGGCACCGCCAGGCTCGAACGGAAGACCGACCGGAGCACGTCGCCCGCGACGGCCGAGCCGCCCATGCCGCAGACGGTCACACCCGTCACACCCTCGAGGACCGGCAGCCCCTGCGTCGCGCGCGCGGCCGAGTAGGCCGTGCGGCAGTCTCTGGGCAGCCGCGCCACGGCGCCGAGCATGTCGCCGGCGTCGAGCACGCGCATCGCTTCGAGGTCGTCGAGATCGGTCACGCCGAGCCCTTCTTCGGTTTCTTCGTGGGGCCCGGGGTGCCCGGCTTCTCCGCCTCGTCGATCAGCATCACCGGGATGCCGTCGCGGATCGGATAGCGGTACCCGCACGAGCGGCAGACGAGCACCGCCGCCTCCTCCTGATAGTCGAGCTCCCCGCGATCGTTCGGGCACACGAGGATCTCCAGCAGCTCGGCGTCGAGGGTCACGCTCCGTCTCCTTCCCGGATGAGGCGGAGCACCATGTCGGTCTTCTCCCGAAGGAGCTCCGCCGTCTTCGCCTCGACGTTCAGCCGCAGCAGCGGCTCCGTGTTCGAGGCACGAACGTTGAACCACCAGTCCTCGAACTCGACCGTCAGGCCGTCGAGGCGATCCTCGCGGCCGCCGGCGAGCGCCGAGGCGATGGCTTCGATCCGGCCGGCCTGGTCCTCGACACGCGAGTTGATCTCGCCGGAGTCGAAATACCGCCGGTACTGTTCCAGCAGCTCCGAGAGCGGCCGGTTCGCGGCCGAGAGCTCTCCGAGCGCCACGGTCGCCGCGATCAGACCGGAGTCCGCGCGGTAGTTGTCGCGGAAGTAGTAGTGGCCGGAGTGCTCGCCGCCGAAGATGGCGCCCGGTCTCGGCCATGATCCCTTTGATGAAGGAGTGGCCGACCCGCGTGCGGATCGGCACCCCGCCGCCTTCTCGGATCACCTCCGGCACGACGCACGAGCAGATCAGGTTGTAGACGATCTTCGCGCCCGGCTCGCGCCGGAGCATCGCGGCGGCAACGAGCGCCGTCATGATCGAACCGCCGACGTCGTCGGCGTGCTCGTCGATGAGGAACACGCGGTCGGCGTCCCCGTCGAACGCGAGGCCGATATCCGCCCCGTGCTCGAGCACGGCCGCCTTCAGGTCCTTCTGGTTCTCCGGATCGATGGGGTCCGCCGGGTGGTTGGGGAACGTCCCGTCGAGCTCGGGGTAGAGGTGGTGCAGCGTGACCGGCAGCCGGGCCATGACGGCCGGGGCGACGAGGCCGCCCATCCCGTTGGCGGTGTCGGCCACCACGACGAGCGGCCGCATCGCCGAGACGTCGACGAACGAGAGCACGTGCTCGACGTAGGCGTCCAGGAGGTTCCGCGGCTCGGCCCGGCCGGGCGTGGCGGCGGGGGCCGGCTCGGGGCCCTCGACGAGCGCACGGATCTCGGAGAGCCCGGAGTCCTGGCCGACCGGGGCTGCGCCCGCGGCGGCAGAACTTGAGGCCGTTGTACTCCTTGGGGTTGTGGCTGGCGGTGATCATGATGCCGGGCAGATCGAGCTTGCCCGAGGCGAAGTACAGGAGATCGGTCGAGGCGAGTCCGAGGTCGACCACGTTCACGCCCTGGGACGTCACGCCCTCGACGATCGCGGCCGCGAGCGAGGGCGAGGAGAGCCGAGCGTCGCGGCCCAGGATGACCGCGGGGGCCTTCGCCCAAGTGGCGAAGGCGGCGCCGATGCGCCGGCCGATGACGTCGTCGAGCTCGCCGGGAACGACGCCTCGGACGTCGTAGGCCTTGAAGATGCGGTTCAGGCGGGCAGTTGTGTCCACGGTTCCGGCATCTTACGGAACCGCCCGGAACCGCAGCCCGGGGTTACTTCTGGACGACGAGCCCGATCACGGAGTTGAGCGGCACCTCTTCGCCGTCGCGGTACCACCACTTGGCCTCGCAAAGGTGACAGGTGGCGAAGGTGAGCTCGCCGCCGCCGACGACCATCGAGATCGTGATCACGTCTCCCTGACGGCAGCTGGGGCAGGTCCCTTCGCGCTTTGCCATGGATACAGATTCGGCTCCCGCCACCCCTTCGGCACATGGCGAAGGGGCGTCATTTCCATCGTCAATGGGGACCGGGTCGTCTCTCCCCCGCCACCGGCCGGACCGCCCCGAACGGGGGACGCCTTCGGGGAAGCCGCTACCCGGCCAGGGAGACGGCCGCGTCGCGTTCGGCGAGCACCCAGCCCATCGGCGGGGTCATGCGCTCGGCGTGCTCACGGCAGAGATCGAGACCGTCGGGATCGCGCAGGGGAGCCAGCTCGCCGATCAGCACGCGGCGCTCCGCGCGGGACAAGGTGACGGTCAAGACGGCTTCGGCGCCGCATCGGAGCTTCGCGCAGGCTCGCACGCGCGGAAGCTTAGATCACACGCATGTAATTTCCAACCACCCCGACGCGCAAGCGAGAAGGCCGCGAGGCAAGGAGGGGAGCGGACAGAAATGTACTCCGCGGTGGCGCTCCGGGTTTCCCCATCGCGTCGCCGCGGAGTACGGGTAGAACCTAACGCGGGTGCCCGGCCGCGCGCAAGACCTCGCGGCGAGAAAGAGTGACAGGAACCAAGAGAAGAGAAACGAGAATCAGATGTCGCCGTTGCCCGGCGTGTCCCAGTTCTGGGCGCCCGCGGGCCGCTCGCCGGCGATGATCACGTGCATCCCGACCTTGATGCTCTCGAAGAGATCCGAGACGTCGGCGTTCTGCATCCGGATGCAACCGTGCGACGCGTACCGGCCGATGGACGAGGGTTCGCTCGTCCCGTGGATCCGGATCAGACCGGGAGCGTCGATGTAGATCGCGCGCGCGCCCATGGGGTTCCCGGGCCCGCCGGGCACGACGGCGGGCAGGTTGGCGCCCCACGAATCGAGCGCCGGGTTGTACCAAGTCGGATCCACGCGCTTGTCCCAGACTGTCCAGACGCCGTCGGGCGTCGTGTAGCCGGGTTTGGCCGTTGCGACGGGCCACTCCCCGACCTGCTTGAAGCCGTCGTAGAGGTACAGGCGGTTCCGGTCCACCCGCACGACGACCGTCGGACCCAGATCCCGCCCGACGACGTTCGGAGCGACGGAGTCGGTCGCCAGCTGCACATGGTCGAGGTTCGCGGCGAGCGCGGACCGGACCGACGCGCGAGCCGCGACCACGTCAAGGGCCACGCCGGCGCGGGCCTTGCGGAAGACCACCTGTCCGTCGTGCAGCGTGATCCGGGCGTTGCGTGCGGTGACCGCGACGTCGTCGGCGATCGAGCTCACGAACGATCCGACACCCGAGTGACCCACGAACGACAGGTCGACGCTCCGGCTGATCGGCTCGTCGCGGAGTCGATGCCAGACCCTCGACAGCGTTCCCATCTCGTTGGAGACGGCCATCGCCTGGTCGACGGCCTTCTCGACCTTGGCGCGCTGCCCGAGCGCGCCACGGCTGACGGTCCAGCGATGACCGGCGGCGGTGACGGCGATCTGGCCCTGGAGCTGCTGCGCGGCCACGTCCTGGACGGCGGCGATCGCCTCGCCGCGCGTCATTCCGCCGACGTCGAGACCGGCCACCTTGACGCCGGGGAGCAGCTCCCCGGAGCGTGCGTCCTCGTAGCGGTAGGCGGCGACGGAGATCCCGCCGAGAAGCAGAACCAGGACGCCGGCGGCCACGCCCGCGATCAGCAGGGCACGGCTGGAACGACGAACGTGACGACCTGAGGCCATAGCTATGGGGACCCGGGGACGGCGGGTCGCTCCGCGATGATACCGGGAGTCGCCGCGGGCGGCCGCGAAGCGTTCCCTCGGTGCATCCGAATCGACATCGGGCTCACGGGATGGGGATCCCGGCCGACAACGAGAAGGAGGAAGTCCGCCGGCGTCCCGAAGCCGTCGATGCGCCCAGGGCGACCACCGGCACGCTCGAGTGCACGAGGACGGCGGCGGAGGAAAACGCCTCGAGCGCCCCCCGATCCGGTCCCCCGACCCGGCCGGCGGGGATCGTGAGCGTGATCGGCCCCGGCAGGTCCGCGGCGTCCGATGGCCCGAGAAACGTCACCTGGACCTCCGCGTCGGTATCGCCCGGATTGACGAGGAGCAACCGGGGCCGCGCCGCGCCGCCGGTCCCGGGGGGAAGGACGATCCAGTCCGTGACGGGCGCGGCCGCCCCCGCCGTGGCTGCGTCGTCGCCACCGGGCCCGTGGGTTCGGAGCGCGATCGCCGCCGTCCCGTCCGCCACCGACACGTCGATCGATGACGGCCCGGCAAGCGGAATCGGGTAGGCATGCTCGCTGATGCCGTCTTGCGAAGAGTCGATGAGATCGCCGGCCGGTCCGGGCGCGGCGCTCGACAGGAGCGTGGCGCCCAGACCGATCGCCCCGTCGCCCGGGGCGAGCACAAGCAACTCCGTCTGCCCGGCGCCGGCCCTGGTCGGCAGCAGTGCCCCGGTGCCGAGCGCCGGCGACCCGAGCACGCTTTGGATGCCGCTCAGCGTGGAGACGACGAGCGAGGCCGCGGCGACCCGACCGACCGTGACGGCAACCTGGATGCCGAACGCGTGCTCTCCCTTTGCGAACCCCCCGACGGGGATCGCCCGGCTCCGCCGCGCGGGAATCACCATGTCGGTGAGCTCCGAATCGCGGATCGGCGGCTGGTCCGGGCTGAACAACGCGATGTCCACCACGGCATCGGCGGCGTAGGGGTTGGTGAGGATGAGGAACGTCCGGCTCCCCTCCCCGGCGTCGCCTTCGGGAAGGAACCACGAGCGGCCGCCCGCGGCGGCGCACGGCTCGGCTCCGGCCGACGCGTCGCCGGGCGCGCCGCGCAGGATCCATCCGGCCGCGACCCATCCGCCGAAGGCTTCCACGAACGTGGCGTCGCCGCGCGCGGTCGGCTCGACGTCGACGGTCGCGGTCGTGCCGGCCGGCAGCTCGACGACCTGTGGCCGCGACGGCGAACCCGACCCGAGCCCGGTGACCCGCACGGTGGAGGCTTGATCGCTCGGGTTGGCGACGACGATCCGACCCCGCCAGTCCTCGCCGCCCCCGTGCGGGCAGATCCATGCCTGCGACGGCGCCGAGCCGCCGGCCGCGCCCGGGACCGCCCGCGTGCCGGCCCGGCCGGCGAGCGACGCCGCGCCGACAACGACGACCAGCACGAGCACGGCGAAGACGCTCTGGCCCCTGGCTCTCACCGCGTCACCGGCTTCCTCGTCACCCACAGGGCCACGGCCCACAGCGCCGCCAGCAGCCAGATCTCGATCGTGCGCGGCAGCTGGGCGCCGTAGCGGACGGTCACGGGACCACCGTGAACCGAGAACGCCGTCGACCAGCCGAACGCGCGAGACGGCCGGGCGCCCCCCGTGATCCGCCAGGCCCCGTCGAACTCGGTCTGGAGCAGCACGAGCCGGTCCCGCTCGCGGACGTCCGGCGGCTCCTTCCAGCCCCCGGCCACCGGCGTGAGCGCCGCCCCGCCGCTCCCCCGCAGCTGCGCGGCGGCGCCGGGCGGACCGAACACGACGGCCTCGAGCGCGGAGTCGTCGGGAACCGCCGCCCCCTGCGAAAGGACGCGGGCGTTCCGGAAGATCACGAGGCCCTCGGCGGGGATGCGATCGAGGTCGGCTTGCCGGTCGAGGAGCTCGATCACGTTCTGGGCCAGATCGCCCTCCGTCGCGACCAGGAATCGGACGCCGAACGGCAAGAGCAGCGACCCCCCGTGCACGGTGGTTCCCGAAAGAACGTCGTCGAGCGCGGCGACGAGCGCGTCGGGACCGGGTCCCACGAACGGACGGCCGAGATCGAGCGCGCTCGGCCCGGCCTCGGGAACGAGCGACCACCGCACCGCCGCGTCTCCCACCGCCGTCTCGCCCGCCGGATCCCCTCCCGGCGCCCGGAACGGAGCCGGGCGCGGGTCGCCCAGCCAGAGCACGCCACCCCCGGCGGCCCGGTCGCCGATGACGGCATACGCGGGCGGCAGCGCGTCGGGCGCCACGACGGCCCACGAGCCGAACATGGCGACGAGCGCCTGGAGACCGAGCCCCAGCGTGAGCGCCGCCACGAGGAAGGCCGTCCCGATCTGACGGAACCCGAACGCCTCGCGATCCAGACCCGACAGGATCGACGCGAGCCCGCACCCGAGCACGATCGCCTCGGCCACCGCGGCGGCCCCGACATAGGCCGGGGAGTCCGAGAGCGCGCGCGGCAGATAGCCCGCCGAGGAGAGCCACGCGAGCACGAGAGCCCCCAGCGCGGCGAGCATCGCCCTGACGGCCCGGCCGCGGAGCTCTTGGCCGACGAGGGCGAAGGAGAGCAGGGCCGAGAGTGGAAGGAAGAACGCGGGGAGCCACGTTCCGAGACCGGAGCCCGGCGCGAGGCGCAGGAGCGCGATCGCGTCGACGCTGCCGACACCGGAGCCCAGCGCCGCACCCCCTCCCGCGAGCAGCGTCGGCACGAACGGCAACAGCAGGACGAGCGCAACGAGCACCGACAGCGCCACGTCGCCGATCCCCCGGAGCCGGAACCGGCCGGCCACCGCCCCCACCAGCACGAAGACGCCCGCGGCGAGGACGAACCCGGGGAAGAACGCCGTCCCGACGGCAAGCGACACGCCGACGCCGGCGACGAAGCGCCATCGTCCCCCGGTTCCTTCGCTCCCAAAGGCGGTCTCGAGCCGTTCGGCCACGGCCGGGAGCACGGCGAGGGCGACGAGCAGCCCGATCCGGCCCTGCGACAGCGCCCAGAGCACGACCCCGGACAAGCCGTACGCCGCCGCGGCGAGCACGGAGGCGTCGGGGCGGCCGGTCAGCCGGACGACGGCTCGGTACGCGAGCACGACCGCGAGCGCGAGCCCGCCGACGAGGAAGACCTTCTGCGCCACGGCCGTGCTGCCGAACAGCAGCCACGACACGCCCCCCATCGCGGCGAGCCCTGGGCTCGCCGCCAGCGATCCGCCCAGCCCGGTCGTCCGCACCCCCGACACCAGCTCGGCCCAGAACGCCCCCGGGGTCGACGGAAATGCCGGCAAGACCCCGCCGGCGAGGTGCTCGGGCCCGACGAAGCTGCGAAACGCGACCGCCGCGACGACCGCCGCAAGCAGCGAGGCCAGAAAGACCGGGTGCTGCCGCGCGAGCGAGGCGGTGCGGTCGTGGATACGACGCCGCTCCGGAAGGTCGGCATCCTCCAGATCGATCTCGATCTGCTCCTCCCAGATCTCCTCGGCGGCCTGGAACCACTGCGGCAATCGGACGCCCGCGGGCTCCATGAACCGGCGGAGCGCCCGATCCTTGACGGCGCGGGTGCGCTGGGTTCGAAACCGCAGACGGAGCGTGCCGGGCAGGTGGGCGATGTTCCATCCCCAAGCGGCCATCACGTCGTAGGCCTCCTCGAACCGGCGGCCGAACGCCAGATACGCGAGACGGACGAGGGCCAGGAGCGCCGCGAGCGGCAGGAGCCCGAGCAGCCGCAGCGCCGAGGTGTTCCGAAGCATCGAGGCGAGCGCCGACCGGTCCTCCTCGTAGCCGCTCCGGCGCCGCGAACGATTCCGGAGCCCCTCGGGCCTGGCGGCGCGATGCCGCACCCGGGCGAGCGGTGTCATCAGGACGCGGAAGCCGCCGACGCGCACCCGCCAGCAGAAGTCCATCTCGGCGTGATCCCCGTCGATGCGTTCGTCGAAGCCACCGATGCGCTGCCAGGCCGTCCGCGCGATCAACATGGCGCACGACGAGACGCAGAGCACCTCGAGGACGCGATCGAACTGCCCCTGATCGATCTCACCGGGCTGCAGCGGTGACGACGCGTGCCCGAACCGGTCGGCGGTCCGCCCGACGTCGAGCAGCAGCTGCGGCCGGTCGTGATCGACGATCTTCGCCCCGACGGCGCCGACGTCGGCCAGCCCCCCCATGGTCGCGGCCTCCACCAGCCGGGCCACGACGTCGGGATCCAGCACGGCATCGTCGTGGACGAGCAGCACGTAGTCGGCCTGCGCGGCGACGGGCTGGGCAAGGGCCTGGCCGAACGCGCCCGCGAGCCCGTGTGGCTCCTCGAGCGCCAGCACGCGATCCGGGCCGAGCGCGCGCAGGAGCAGTGCGCGCGACTCGTCGCTCGAGCCGTCGTCGACGGCCATGACGGCCAGACGGGGATGGCTCTGCGAGGTGAGCGATCCCAGGCACTCGCGAAGCCACGCTGCGCCGTCGCGGACGACGACGACGGCCAGGACTGCGGGTACGCGGTCCTCGGCGGCGGCGGTCATACGGGAGCGCGTCCTTCGTCTACGGGTAGATGACGTGGGGTGCGAGGCAGACGGTGCTGCGGGAACGCGAGCGGCGCGAGCCTAACACCGGGCCGGATGCGGAAGGGGGGCGCCCGATGGGCACCCCCCTCACGCTGACGCCGGACGGAAGCTCAGCGCTTCGTGGTCCGCTTGCGGGCAGTCGTCTTCCTGCGAGCCGCGCTCTTCCTTGCTGCGGGCTTGCGGGCCGACGTCTTCCTGCGCGTCGACTTCCGAGCGGCCGGCTTGCGGGCCGCGGTCTTCTTCTTCGCCGCGGTCTTCTTGCGGGCCGTCGTCTTCTTCCGAGCGGCCGGCTTACGGGCCGCCGTCTTCTTGCGTGCGGCCGGCTTACGGGCCGCGGTCTTCCTCCGAGCGGCCGGCTTGCGGGCCGCCGTCTTCTTGCGAGCGGCCGACTTGCGGGCCGTCGTCTTCTTCCGAGCGGCCGGCTTGCGGGCCGTCGTCTTCTTCCGAGCGGCCGGCTTACGGGCCGCCGTCTTCCGACGAGCCGGGCTCTTCTTCGCGGCGGACCGCTTCCGAGCCGAGCTCTTCTTGGCTGCTGCCATGCTGCCTCCCTTCCTTCTTCCTTCGCTTCTACTCGTTCGTCCCCGGCTGTTTGCCCGGGACGTCTACCGGGAGCCCCGGATCACGACGCCATGCGTTTCAGGCGCCGCCGCTCCCGCTCGCTCATCCCGCCCCACACGCCATAGCGCTCGTCGCGGCGGAGGGCGTAGTTGAGGCACTCGATACGAACGGGACACTCGCCGCAGATCCGTTTGGCCTCCCTCGATGAACCCCCCTTCTCGGGGAAGAAAATCTCAGGGTCGAAATCCCGACACCGGGCCCGTTCTTGCCAAGGGATGTAGTGATGCACGTTGAACTCCCCCCCAAATCACACGGGTGTGATTCTGAGGGAAGAACCGCCTCCTTGACAAGAGGGAAGTTCTGCCTCGTTTCCCTCATCCATGGCATGGTCCCGCCCGGTCGGGCAGGTGACAAGCGTTTCCGGTGGGAAATCGTGTAGTCAACTAGACTGACCGATACGGTCAGGTAGCTTGACGAACAGGTGTGGGTGTCGGACGAACGTCGATGTGTTCATACGTCGTGGAACGTATGGCGGGGACACGTCCGATCGAAACGATGGCATCGTCGAACTGATCGGGGGTCATCCGGATTCCCCACTCCGCACCGGCCATCCGACTGATGGTCTCTTCCATCAGCGTTCCACCAAAATCGTTTGCACCGGCACGCAAGATGCGTTGGCACGCTTCGACACCCAGCTTCACCCACGACACCTGCACGTTGTGGATAACTCCGTCGAGAAGCACGCGCGCGACGGCGTGCATGCGAAGACTGTCGTCGAACGACGGACCCGGACGAGCATGTCCGGCGAGATAGATCGGCGCGTTTCGATGCACGAACGGCAGCGGCACGAACTCGGTGAATCCACCGGTGTCGCGCTGGATTCGCGCGAGACGCCGGATGTGGCCGACCCAGTGGCGCGGCTCGTCCACGTGACCGAACATGATCGTGGAGCTGGAGCGGATCCCGAGACCGTGCGCCGTTCTGACGATCTCCTCCCAGGTGTCGGCGGGCAACTTTCCCTTCGTGAGGAGCCACCGGACGTCGTCATCGAGGATCTCGGCCGCCGTCCCCGGGATCGTTCCCAGACCGTGGTTGCGGGCCTCGAGCAGGAACTCGCGGAACGAGATGCCGAGTCTCGTGGCCCCGTTCAGGATCTCCATGGGGCTGAAGGCGTGCACGTGCATGTCCGGCACGCGCGACCGAACGGCATCCAGCAGGTCGAAGTAGAAGGTGCCGGGGAGATCCGGATGAATGCCCCCCTGCATGCAGACTTCGGTCGCGCCGGCCGCCCATGCTTCCTCGGCCCGGTCGGCCACCTCGGTGAGCGTCAGCGTGTAGGACTCCGGATCCACCTCGCGCTGGGCGAACGCGCAGAACCGGCATCCCACGTAACAGACGTTCGTGAAGTTGATGTTGCGATTGATCACGTAGGTGACGACGTCCCCGACGGCTTCGGCGCGCAGGTCGTCGGCGACCTCGCAGAGCGCCTCCAGCGCAGCACCCTCGGCGTCGAACAACGCGAGCGCCTCGTCGTCGCTCACCTCCGCGTGCCGGGACGCCTTTCGCAGCGCACCCTTTACGGTGGCGTCGAGCCGCTCCGGCGCGAGCGACGCGGGGCGGCGCTCGGTCGCGTCTCCGTCGATCCGGCCGTACACCTCGGCCGCGTCGGGCCGCAGCTCGGTCGTCGTCTTGGCGAACTCGAGCGAGATCGTCCGGGGCTTCCACCCGACCTCGGGATCCTGCCACGCGACCGGCTCGGGAATCTGTCCCTCGGTCGCGAGCCCGTCGGCGGCGGCGAGCGCCTCGATCGGCGCGCGCATCTTGCCGGCGAGCCACGGGTCGGGCCGCAGCGCGTATCGCGGATGCAGCGCCAGCCGCTCCCGAAGCTCTTTCCCCGTCTCCCGGGTCGTGGCCGCAAGAGCCTCGATGGCCGGCCAGGGCCGCTCGGGGTTCACGTGATCCGGCGTGAGCGGCGAGACGCCGCCCCAGTCGTCGATACCGGCGTCCAGCAGGCGGCGCCGCGCCGGCGCATCCGAGAGGTTCGGCGGGACCTGCACGCTCATATGCGGCCCGAAGACCACGCGCGTGGTCGCGACCGCGGCCAGATACTCCTGCTCCTGCGGTTCGGGCGCATGACGCATGACGGTGCCCGGCTTCGCCCGGAAGTTCTGCACGATCACTTCCTGGATGTGTCCGTACCGATGATGGAGGTCGCGGATCGCGACGAGGGATTCGGCTCGCTCGTGCGGCCGCTCCCCGATCCCGACGAGGATGCCCGTCGTAAACGGGATCGCGAGGCGGCCCGCGTCCTCGATCGTCCTCAACCGGACGGCCGGCACCTTGTCGGGTGATCCCGCGTGCGCCATCCCCGGGTCCGTAAGGCGGTCGCTCGAGGTCTCCAACATCAAGCCCATGGACGCGCTGACGTGTTTCAGCCGCGCGAGCTCCTCGTAGCTCATCACGCCCGGATTCAGGTGTGGCAGCAGCCCGGTTTCCTCGATGACGCGGATCGCCGTCGCGCGGACGTAGTCGAGCGTCGAGGCGAAGCCTCGCGCGGAGAGCCACTCGCGGGCCACCGGGTAGCGATCCTCCGGGCGGTCGCCCAGGGTGAACAACGCTTCCTTGCACCCGAGCCGCCGGCCGGCCTCGGCCACCGCGACGACCTCCTCGGGCGTCATGAACGGCCGGTCGAGCCTGGCGGGCGGCTTGGCGAACGTGCAGTAGTGGCACCGGTCCCGGCAGAGCATCGTGAGCGGGACGAACACCTTCCGGGAGTAGGTCACGGTCTCGGGGTGACCCAGGTCACGCAGCCGAGCAGCCAGGGCCATCAGCCGGGTCAAGTCGTCCTCGCGCGCCGACAGCAGCGCCGTGATCTCGTCGAGGGAAAGCGCGTTGCCCCGTTCCGCACGCACCAGTGCCCGGCGGAGCCCGCGGGCGACCCCCTCGGCCATCCGCGCGAGCGTACTACGCCCGGTGTGTAGCGCATCGGCATCCGGACGCGAGCCTCGAGCTTCCGGCACGGTCACCACTAGGCTGTGTCGCCATGAAGGTGGTGTCGCCATGAAGGTGGTCGCGCTTGCGGGCGGTGTCGGTGCGGGACGGTTCCTGCGCGGCCTCGTCCGGGTGCTCCCGGCCGCGGACATCACCGTCGTGGTCAACACGGCCGACGACTGCGAGGTCCACGGGCTCCACGTCTCGCCCGACATCGACTCCGTGACGTACTGGCTCGCCGACGTCGCGGACCGGGAGCGCGGCTGGGGCCGCCGCGGCGAGACGTTCCGGGCCAACGAGCAGCTTGCGGCGTTCGATCCCGGCGGCGCGTGGTTCGCGCTGGGCGATCTGGATCTGGGGACGCACCTGTACCGCACCGCGGAGCTGGCGCGGGGACTGACCCTGTCGGAGGTGACGGTGCTCGTGGCCGGGCGGTTCGGGATCGGCGTCAACATCATCCCGATGAGCGATGACCGGGTCCGCACCTGGATCGAGGCGGTCGACCTGGGCGGCGCGAAGCTCGACCTTCCCTTCCAGGAGTACTGGGTCCGCCGGCGCGGGCGCGACGAGGTCAAGCACGTCCGGTTCGAGGGGATCCAGGACGCGCGGCCGGCCCCCGGGGTGCTGGCGGCGATCGAGGAAGCCGACGCGATCCTGCTTCCACCCTCGAACCCGGTCGTCTCGCTCGGGCCGATCCTGGCCGTTCCGGGCATCCGCGATGCCGTCGCGGCCAAGACGCCGGCCGTGGCCGGCGTGAGCGGGATCGTCGCGGGCGCGCCGCTCGCCGGGATGGCCGACCGACTGCTGCCCGCGGTCGGCGTCGAGGTGACGGCGGCGGGCGTGGCCGGACACTTCGCCGATCTGCTCGGCGGCTGGGTCATCGACGCGGTGGACGAGCGCCTTCGGTCCCGCATCGAGGCGATGGGGCTGCGCGTCGCCGTGACCGACACCGTCATGGGCGACGACGACCGCGCCGAGGCCGTCGCGCGCGCGGTCCTGGACGTCCTCTCAGCGTGAACCGGCCGGCGTGACGATCGACCTTCGCCCACTGGAAGGGCTCCCGGAGATCCGGTCCGGCGACGACCTGGCCGGCGTCCTCGAGGCGCCGCTTCGCGAGGCGGGCCTGCGGGCCGGCGACGTCGTCGTGGTCACGTCCAAGGTGGTCTCGAAGGCCGAGGGCCGGCTCGTCGACGGCGCCGCCCGGGAGCCGTGGATCCAGAAGGAGACCAAGCGCGTCGTCGCGCGCCGGGGCGACCTCGTGATCGCCGAGACGCGGCACGGGTTCGTGTGCGCCAACGCCGGCGTGGATGCTTCGAACGTCGACGCGGGAACCATCGCCCTGCTCCCCGAGGACCCCGACGCGTCGGCCGAACGGCTCCGCGAGCAGATCGAGCGTCGCCTCGGCGTGGCCCCGATCGGGGTCGTCGTCACGGACACGTTCGGGCGGCCCTGGCGCCAGGGTCTCGTCGACGTGGCGATCGGGGTCGCGGGGCTTCCGGCGCTCGTCGACCTGCGAGGGACACCCGACGATCGTGGGCGCGAGCTCGAGATGACGGTCATCGCGCTCGCGGACCAGGTGGCGGCGGCAGGCGGCCTGGTGATGCCGAAGGCCGCGCGCGTGCCGGCCGCGATCGTCCGCGGCCTCGCCGCGGACGGCACCGGCGGAACGGCCGCGGATCTCGTCCGGCCGCCCGAGGAGGACCTGTTCCGCGAGGCGCCGCTGACGTCGATCTCGGCGCGGCGCACCATCCGCTCGTTCGGACCGGGTTCGGTGCCGGCCGCGGCGATCGAAGAAGCGGTGCGGGCCGCGTGCACCGCGCCGGCGCCGCATCACACGAGGCCCTGGCGATTCACCGCGCTCGTCGGCGCGCCGGCCAAACGCGCGCTGCTGGCCGCGATGGCCGAGGCTTGGCGAGCGGACCTGCGGCGCGACGGGACCTCCGACGCGACGATCGAGCGCCGTTTGTCGAAGAGCGACGCCGTGCTCGGCATCGCACCGGTGCTGATCGTGCCCTGGGTCCGCTTTCACGGGGCGCACCCGTACGCCGACGCCGAGCGCGCCCACGCGGAACAGGAGATGTTCCTGCTGTCCGGTGGCGCGGCAATCCAGAACCTGCTGCTCGCCCTTCACGCGCAGGGCTACGCCTCGTGCTGGATCTCCTCGACGCTCTTCTGCCAGGAGGAGACGCGCGCGGTCCTGGGCATGGACGAGGAGTGGTTCGCCCTGGGCACCGTCGCGTGCGGCCCCATGCCCGAGGGCCCGCCGGCCGCGCGCGTGCCGCTCGACCTCGGCGGGATCCTGGAGGTTCGCTAAGCTGACGCCTCGCCGCGCCCGCAGCGAGCGGTCCGGCGACGACAGGAGGCTCAATCCCGATGGCGGACCGCCGGCCGACGAAGGCCGATCGCAAAGAAGCGGCCAAGCGCGAGCGCGAAGAGCTGCAGCGCAGGATCGCAAAGCAGCGCCGCTCCCGGCGCCGCGGTGTGGTGCTGGCGTCGGTTGCGGTCGTGGGCGTCATCACGGCGGTCGCGCTGTGGCCGGGCGGTCTTCCGTCACCGAAGGACCTTCTGGCGGACACCGGAGCGGCGAAAGCGGCGGGGTGCGGCGACATCCAGACGATCGGGTTCTACAACGGCGTCAGCGACCCGTCGAGCCCCGACTACGTGGACCAGTCGCACATCGGTGCCGACCCCCGGTTCGCGCAGGGACCACCGCTCTCGTCCTACCCGAGCACGCCTCCGACCTCCGGCCCGCACGCAGCCATCCCGCCGGGGCCGATGCCCCCCGGCGTCTACGACTCCCCGCCCGACATCTACCGCGCGATCCACTCCCTCGAGCACGCCGGCGTGATCGTCTGGTACCGGCCCGGTCTCACCGGCGGGGAGCTGGACAAGATCAAGACGTTCTACCGGCAGAAGACCGTGAAGGAAGACGTCGGGCAGACCAAGACGGTCGTCGCGGCGTACAACTACCCGGGTCAGGACGCGGCTGGGAGCCTTCCGAACGGCGCCCAGATGGTGCTCGTCGCCTGGCACAAGATGCAGGTCTGCCAGCGGCCGAGCCTCGCCGCCGCGTTCCAGTTCACGTCCGCGTACAACAACGTGACGCCGGGGAGCACGTACAAGGGCGAGGCACCCGAGGCCGCCTCCACGATGTGAACGATCCCGCCCGATGACGGATCGCAAACGCAAGCGCTCCAAGAGCGCGTCGCGCTCGAAGAAGGGTCCGTCCCGGCCCCGGACGCCGGCCGGTTCCAAACGAACCGCGCCCGCGAGCGGGCGCGGGGCGAGAGCGGGGCAGCTCGGAGCCACGCGTCCGTCCCGGCGCGACGCATTCCGGCGGGCAGCCATCGCGGGCCTCGTGGTCGCGGTCGGCTACATCGGGATCTCGTTCTTCTTCCGCGCCCCCGCACCGACTCCCCTCTCCGCGGCGGCGCGCTCGGCGGCGAGGGAAGCCGGCTGCGATCCCGACTTCGTGACGCCGGTTTCGGGAAAGGTCCAGCGGAACCACCTCGACGAGGGGCAGTCCTTCGACTACGGACAGGACCCCCCGGCGTCGGGTCCGCACGACCCGGCGCCGCTCCCGGACGAGCCTCGCATCTACGGCTCCCCGCTGCCGCAGACCCACGCCGTGCACACGCTCGAGCACGCCGCGGTGATCGTCTACTACCGGCCGGACGGCCCGCAGGAAATCTCGCCGGGCGTGCTCGATCGGCTGGTCGCGATCGCCGGCGGATCCCGCTTCACCTACATCGCGCCGTACCCGACGCTGCCGGCCGGGACGTCGCTCGCGTTCGTCGCGTGGAACAAGCTGCTGTCCTGCCCCGGCACGATCACCCCCGACCAGGCGGCGACGGTCGCGAACGGATTCATCAACTCGCTCGAGTGCACGCGGAACGCCCCCGAGCCGAGATCGGGAGCCTGCTGAGCTTTCAGACGACGCGTACGCGGCAGCGCGCCGCGGGCGGGCACGTGATCGATCCGTGCTCGAAGGTGGCCGTCGCGGCGCCGCCGGCGCGCCGCACGCGCGAGGTCGGGAAGCCGAGCGCGCCGCCCGAGCCGCCGCGGCCGCGGTAGGCGGCGTAGACCGGACCCCAGAGCGCGTGCGTGCCGGCCCCCGGTTTGGCCCAGATGGCGCCCCGCTGGAAGCTCACCCGGCGGCACGCCGCCGCACCGGGCACGGGTGAGCGGGGCGGCGGGCGCGCCCGTCGGGAGGCCGAGGTGGCCGGCGGCGTCGCCGACCGCCCGGTACTCCGTGTAGATGGCGCCGCGCAGCCACACGGTGATGCCGGCCTTGGTGTTGTGGTAGATGCCGCCCGAGGCGAACCACTGCCGCGCGCCGCCGGGCACACCGGCGGTGCCCGATGCGGGCAGCCCCGGCGCGCACATCAGCGAGTCGTACTTCGCCCGGATCGATCCCACGACGGTCCGGTCGCTGTTGACCCACACGCGGGTGTCGAGCAGGCCGAGATCCGACCTGAGCTCGGATCCGGAGATGACGGCGTTGCCCTTGGTGCCTCGAGCCTGAAGCGAGATGATGCGGCCGGACTCGCCACGGTCGACGGCCGAGAATCCGGTGATCCGTCCCACGGCGCCGGTCGAGGAGCGCAGCAGCGATGTGAGCTGTCGCGCCGTGAAACGCTTCGACCACCGCCGGTACGGGTTGGCCGTCGTGTTCTCCCCCGGATCGCACACCCCGCGAAGGTAGGAGATCGCGAACGCGGGGTCGCCCCCGTGCCAGACATCCTCGACGTTCTCCGAGTGACCGCCGTCCGACGCGGTGTAGAACGCCTGGATGACCGAGCCGTGAGCGGCCACCACGGTGCCCGCGGTGGCCTGGACGGCGTGCACCCAGCGAGACCCGCCGGCGCCGACCTCCTTGCCCCACCCGACGTAGACCTGGTCGCTGGAATCGTCCAGCACGTGGCAATTGCAGCTCGAGCGCAGGCCGAAGTGCTTCATGGAATAGAGCGCGTACGATCGCGCGGCGATCGCCTGGGTCCGCAGCGCCGCGACCGGCCACGACGACGGCACCTCCCCCAGCCCGTAGAGATACGCCTCAAACCCGATCCGCAGGATCAGACGCTCCACGCAGCCACCGGCACAGTCGTACAGGTTGAACTCGAGCGTGCCCCGGCCGTACTCGAAGCCCGCGCCCGACGCGTCGGCCTCGGGCACGAAGACGCGGGCGCGGCCCGTCGCGTACGTCGCGAACAGGTCGGTCGCCGGCCCACCCCAGCGGCGGCCGCCGACCAGCGCGTTCGACCCGTCGCGGACCGCGTAGCCGGCCGGCGTGGCGATCACGCGCCAGGTCTCGCCGGTCGGGATGGTCCCGACGCGTGTTTGTCCGGGGCCCCCGGCCCACAGTCGCACGGCGCCCCCGCGGGCCGTCAGATGGATCGCGGACCGGCCGGTCGTGAGGGCGACGCGGATGCGGGCCGGCGGGGACTGGATGTGGACAAGGCGGGTGCCCGCATAGAAATGGTGCAGGATCCGCCCCGGGGTCCAGCCGCGCTGCGAGAGACCGTAGGACCCCCACTGCGAGAGCCCGATGCCGTGGCCGGCGCCCGAGCCGAAGAAGGTGAACGCGCCTGGCGATGCCGTCCCGGAAGTTGCGGATGCCCGGCCGGCCATGGTGGCGACGGCGAGCGAGCAGGCGAGGAGGAAGGTGATCGATCGGCGCATCGGGGCAGGCGAATGGTCGTTTCGGCCGGAGCGAGCACGCTACCACATCGCCCGGCGGCCCCTCGAAGACCGGGCTGCGCCCGGGCCGGGGGCCGTTCTCAGAACCTGGGACCCCCGGAGATCCGTGCATCGCGCGCGATCGCGCCGTCTTCCACGACCGCTCGCTCGCCCAGGACCGAGCCCTCCACCGTGGCCCCCGCTCCGACCGACGATGCGGGCCCGAGCACCGAGCCGCGGATCCTGGCCCCCGCCCCGACCCGCGCGCCCGGATGCAGCACCGCGTCGTCCAGATCGGCGGTCGCGCCGACCGTTGCGCCGGCCGCGACCGTCACCCACCGGCCGAGCCTCGCCTCCGGGTCGACGTCCGCGTCCGGCGAGATCCACGGCGCCGGGTACGAGACGCCGCGGACGCGCCCGTCCAGCAGGTCGCGGTGGGCCTGCAGGTACTTCTCGGGTGTCCCGAGGTCGAGCCAGTAGGCATCGGCGAGGAACCCGAACACCGGGTGGCCCGCGTCGATCACCCCAGGGAAGATCTCGCGTTCGATCGAGATCGAGCGGCCGCCCGGCCAGCCGGCCAGCGCCGCCGGGTCGATGAGGTACGTGCCGGCGTTCACGTCCCCGGCCATCTCGGCCTCCGGCTTCTCGCGGAAGGCCAGGATGCGGCCGCCCGCATCCGTCTCGACCAGACCGAACGCGCGGGCGTCCGGCACGTGCTGCAGCGTGATCGTGACCGCGGCGCCGCGCTCACGGTGCGAGGCGAGCATCGCCGAGAGGTCGAGGTCGGTGAGGATGTCTCCGTTCAGCGCGAAGAACGGCTCGGGGCCGAGCGCCTGAAGCGCGTGCACGATCGCGCCGCCGGTCCCGAGCGGCTCGGGCTCGGTGATCCACGTGATGGCCGGATCGCCGCCGCGAGCCTCGACGAACGGCAGGAACGTCGCCTCCAGATACGGAGAGCTCATGACGACCTCGTGCACGCCGTGGCGGACGAGATGGTCGAGCACGTGATCGAGCGAGGGCCGGTCGACGAGCGGGATGAGGGGCTTCGGCGTCGTCTCGGTCAGCGGTCGCATCCGGGTGCCCTCCCCGCCGACGAGCACCACCGCCTTCACGAGCGCACCGCCTTCGCCCGGATCCACTCGAGCTCCGCGCGGACGCGCAACACCGTCCACGCAAGCGGCAAGGTGCCGCGGCGCCAGCCGCTCGCCCGGTGCTTGCGATAGTAGCGATAGATGCTTTTCGAATGCATGACGAAGGTCCGGTGACCGCGGCCCGTCGACACGCCGATCTCGTGGAGCACCTCGGCCGCCGGCGTGAACAGGACCGACCACCCGGCGCGGCGCAGACGGGTCGCCAGATCGAGCTCCTCGCCGTAGAGCAGGAATCGCTCGTCGAAACCGCCGACCTCGTCGTAGGCGGCGCGCGGGAGCAGCATGCAGCACCCACTGACCCAGTCGACCTCGCGGTTCTCGGCGCGGTCCCACCCGTCGAGGCGGTAGCGCCTCGTGAACCGGTTGTTCGGCGCCACGCCCCCCAGGAACGCGTGCCCGACGGCGTCGGTCACGCTCGGGATCGACCGGCCGCTCGCATAGACCGAGCCGTCCATGTTCCGCACGAGCGGCCCGACGATGCCGGCGCGAGGGTTCGACCGCGCCTCGCCGACGAGCCCCGCAAGCGTTCCCTTCCACCATTCGGTGTCGGGGTTGAGGAAGAGCAGGAACGGAGCGTCGCTCGCGCGCGCGCCCTGGTTCCACGCCGGGGACAGGTAGACGTTCTCGGGATTCTCGATCAGCCGGACCCCCGGGCGATCCCGCGCCGCGCGCTGGCTGCCGTCGCTCGAGGCGTTGTCGATGACGAGGACGTCGGTGCGCAGATCTCCGCGGTGCGCTTCGAGGGAGTCGAGGCAGCGCCGCAAGTACGAACCGGCGTTGAAGTTGACGATGACGACGGCGAGATCCGCCGGGCTCATTTGTGCGGGGTCTGGGCGACCAGGACGATCCCGATCACGATGAAGAACACACCAGCCCAGCGGAGCACCGGGATGTTCTCGTGGAACACCCACCGGTCGGCGAGCAGGATCAGGATGTAGGTGAGCGAGGCGAACGGATAGGCGAACGACAGCGAGGCGCGCGACAGGACCATGAGCCACACGACCGCCGAGCACCCGAACATCGCCAGGCCGAGCCACACGGTCGGCGTCACCGCGACCCGGCGGAGCGAACCGAGATCCGCGTTCAAGACGCCGCCGCCCGCGGTCGCCGTGTTCACCCCGTGTTTCAGCGTCAGCTGCGCCAGGGCCGCGAGCGCGACCGAGAGCAGGATCAACCCGATGAGCATCGCCGGTCTCTTCCTTTCGATTCCCTCGTCGTGGGCGTCCCCGGCCCCCGCTGCCGTCGCCTCGGGCCGCCTCACAGGTCGTCGACTTCGATGTCGAGCGGCGGATCCGCAACGTCCTGGATGCGCGGGACGTCGTGCACCTGGAACCCGTACCGCTGAGTCTGCACGTGGTACGGGCGGTCGGCGTCACGTGAGGCAAGACCGACCGTCACCCAGTACCGGCCCGGATCGAACGGCACCTCGGCGAGCCGGAACCGGATGCGCCGTTTCCCGGCGAATCGCTCGATCCGAACGCCGCGCTTGGACGTCCGCGCGCCGAACACGGGATGGTTGGTGGCGCCGTCGATGATGGCGATGTCGACATCCAGGTCGTCGACCGGATTGCCCGCCCGCACCTCGACGGACACCGTGAGCGGACCGCCGCGCAGCACGATCGACCCCGGCTCGTCTCCGGCGACGATCTGCACGCCGGCGATCTCGACCTGGCGGGTGCCTTCTTCGGGTACGAACCCCGGGTCGTGCCCGCCGAGCAGGACGTAGCGCATCTCCCGGACGACCTCCTCGGGATCGCCCATCGTGTGCACGACCCCGTGGTGCAGCATCACGGCCCGGTCGCAGATCTCGATGACCGTGTCGAGGGCGTGGGTCACGAGCACGATCGTTCGTCCCTCGGACTGGAACCGGCGGACCCGGTCGAGACAGCGCGCCTGGAAGGCTTCGTCCCCGACCGCAAGGACTTCGTCCACGAGCAGGACGTCGGGCTCGACGTGCACGGCGACGGCGAAGCCGAGCCGGACGAGCATGCCCGCCGAGTAGAACTTCACCTGGTTGTCGATGAAGTCCTCCAGCTCCGCGAACGACACGATGTCGTCGAAGACGCCGTCGGTCGCCTTTCGCGACAGGCCCAGGAACGACGCGTTGAGATAGACGTTCTCGCGCCCGGTCAGCTCCGGATGGAATCCGGCGCCAAGCTCGAGCAGCGCCGCGAGCCGGCCGCGCAACCGGATCGTGCCGGCCGTCGGGCGCAGGATCCCGGCCACGCACTTCAACAACGTCGTCTTGCCCGAACCGTTGTGACCGATCAGCCCGGTCGTGCTCCCTGACGGCACGACCAGCGAGACGTCGCGGAGCGCCCAGAAGTCCTCGGCGCGCGCGTGCCCCGACAGCAGGCGCTGCTTGAGCGAGCTCGGGCGGTCGCGCCACAGACGGAACCGCTTCGAGACGGCGTCGACGTCGATGGCGTTCGTCACAGCTCCTCCGCGAAGTCGCCCGAGAGCCGGAAGAACAGGCGCCACGCGAGGTACAAAAGGACCAGACACGCGGCGAGCGTGATCGCGAGCACCCCCGCGAGCCAGGCGAGGCTCATGGCCGGAAGCACCGTTCCGTCGCCGGCGCCGTACAGGGCGCGCTGGAACCCCAGGACGACGGGCGTCAGCGGGTTGAGCAGATACAGGTGCCAGAAGTCGACGCCCACGAGGGCATGGTCGGACAGGTGCCCCTGGACGAGCTTGGCCTGGTACACGATCGGCGTCATCCAGAACCAGACGAGCAACGCGATCGCGAGCAGATGCTGGACGTCGCGGTAGCGGACGTTCGCGGCGGCGACGAACAACGTGAGCGCCGTCGACAGGACGACCAGGGCGACGAACGAGAGCGGGTAGAGCGCGAACACCGCCGCGCCGAGTCCGTGGCCGGAGATCACGACGAAGGCCAGCAGGACGACCGACTGCAGCGCGAAGTCGAACAGCGAGACCCCGACCGCCGCGAGCGGCAGGATCTCGCGCGGGAACGCGACCTTCTTGACGAGGTTCGCGTTGTCGATGACCGATCGCGAGCCCTGGGACAGGGCACCGGCGAACAGGTTCCAGGCGAGCAGCCCCGCCAGCAGGAAGACCGGATAGTCGTGGATCTGGTTGCCCAGCACCGCGGCGACGAACGAGAACACGGCCAGATAGACGATCGGGTTGAGCAGCGACCACACGGCGCCGAGCACGGAGGCCGTGTACTTGACCTTCAGCTCCTTGCGCACGAGGTTCATCACGATCTCGCGGTAGCCGAGCGAGCTCCCGCATGCGCGCGCCCACCCGGAGCTGCGGCGCCTCCGACGTGCGTTCGGTCAGATCGATCTCGATGGGAACGGCCCTCCGGGCCCCAGGACGACGAATACGCAGGTCAGCGTGGCCGGGATGAGTCTAGCAACGGGTCTTCGTCCGGCGGGCCCGGGCCGCCCCGAAGTGACGCGAGCGCGCGGGCGTAGGCCAGACCGTGGCCGGCGCTCGCGGCCTCCTCGTCGAACCCGAGCCCGGAGAGCGACCGTGCCCACCGGCCGAGCGCCACGCTGGCCGGGTCGCGGACCAGGTCGAACGCGGCGCGGATGGCGCCCGCATAGCCGGTGGCCGTGGCCTCGGACTCACGCAGACGCCGGATGTGCTCCCCGGCGGCGGCGCCCATCCGTTCCCGCCGCTCGGGGTCGCCCGCGAGGTCCCCGATCCGCGCGGCGACCTCGGCGGGGTCGGGCGGCCCGGCCGCGACGCGGAGCACGGCGTCCTCGGGAGCATCCAGATAGGCACCCGTCGCCGAGACGATCGACGGCCTGCCCACCTGCATGGCGCGCATGAGCGATCCGCTCACCTCGCCGCGATGCGGGAACCGCAGATCAACGACGATGTCGGCGGCGAGGAGCCACGCGAGGAAGTCCTCGTCGGTGACGTCGTGGGCGATCCTCAGGCGCTCGCCGAGCCCCGAGGCCCGCGCGACCTCGCCCGAGTCGTACCCGCCGATCCGCCGGCCGACAAACGCGACGTGGACCGAGCGGTCGAGCGATGAGGCCGCGGCGGCGATCGCCTCGAGCCCCTTCGCGGCGTTCAGATCGCCCGGCGCAACCACGAGGGTCGTTCCGCCGCGGGCGGCGACCTCCGCGCGGAGCTCGCGCGCACGGCCCTGCGCCCCGCGGATCCGCTCCTCCGATTCGATCACCGGATGCGGCACGACGGTCACCGGCGTCCGGCACCCGAGGTCCTGCAGGTAGCGGCGGGCGAACTCCGAATGCACGATGACCCCGCGCGCCCGGCGCACGACGCTCGCGCACCACGGGATCGCGAGCGGCTCGTCCGCGCCGATGCTCGCCGGAACCCGGTCGCGCAGCGCAAGGGCTTCGCGCACCGCCCGGCGGCCGAGCGGATCGCCGATGGCCACGAGCCCACGCACGAAATCGTCGAGGGCCAGGTCGTGCAGGACGACGATCCCCGGGAGCTGCCAGGCGAGGCGGTACACGTCCCGGTGGAACTCGAGGTTGTTCCCCAGCTGGAAGACGCCGAGCCGGTACCCGTGGCAGGCGGCGACGGCGCGGTGATCGAGCGGCCACAACGGATCGACCGGGACCTCGCGCACGAAGCCGGTCCGCCGGAGGCCGTCGAGAACGGCGCGGTCGTAGGAGGCGACGCCGGTCTTCGCCGGCGGCAGGGGGCCCACGAACGCGACCCGGTTGCGGTCGACTGGGGTCTGCACCGGACCACGCACCCAGCGAGAGATCAACCGCCGAAGCACCATTCCCTCCTCCCGCCCCGCCGCTAGTCGAGCAGCCGGGCGACGATCTCGGGCCACGCCGGCATCTCGGACCGAACGAGCGTGTTGCCGGCGCCGCCCATCCGCTCCGACGCGGCCCGGTCGCGGAACAGGCGGTCGAACGCCTCCGCGATCGCCGCCGGCTCCGGCGGAACCACGAGCCCGGTCTCGCCGTCCGTGACGAACTCGAGCGGTCCCCCGCTGTCGGCGAGGGTGACGACGGGGCGCGACGCCGCGAAGCCCTCGATCGTGACGTAGCCGTAGTCCTCGTCGAACGGGCCGTAGAAGACGCCGAGCGCCCCGTCGTACAGCTCGACGAGCCGGTCGTCGGAGATCGCGATCTCGAACCGCACCCGGTCCTCGAGCCCCAGCCGGCGGACGCGCTCGCGCAGCTCGTCCTCGTCGGGACCGCGGCCGACGAGCACCAGCCGGACGCCGGTCTTCACGTGCTGCATCGCCTCGACGGCCAGCGTCTGGCGTTTCATCGACTCCATCCGGCTGGGAAAGACGATGGCGTCGCCGTAGGGGCCGGGCGGCGTCGCGAGCAGGCGTTCGGCGAGCGGCGACGGGTGGTACAGCACGTCGGCGGGGATCCGGAGCGAATTCCACAGCCGGTCGCGCACGTTGCGCGAGTTCGTGAAGACGCGTTTGGCCTCGCCGAGCGCGACCCGATCGGCGCGCCAGACCAGATCGCGCACGGCCGGCCCGTCCTCCTGGCGTTTGAGATCCGCGTAGTCGCGGTGGTCCCACAGCTCGTAGGCCGTCCGATGCTGATGGATGAGCCAGACGATCTTTCGTTCGTGCTGGGCCAGATAGGCCGGGAATTTGAGCGCGATGACGGCATCGACCTTTAGCCCGTTCGACTCCGTGATGTCGAAGCTCCGCCAGACCGCCATCTGATGAGTCAGCTCGACCGGCGGGTACCACTTCCCCGCGATCTGCACGAGGTCCGCGTCGTGGCCCTGCTCGCGGAGCGCGCGAACGAGCGTCTCCGCGTGGGTCTCTGCCCCGCCGCGGACGAACGCGGTCTGGGGATGAAGGACGGCGACCCTCACGGCGCGGCGCCCGCGTCCCCGCCCTCGCGAGCCGCGAGGAGCGAGGAGAGACGCTCGACCTCGGCCTCGAGCGCGACGACCCGGTCGGCCAGGGCGGTGGTCAGCTCGGCGTGATCGCCGATGAGGCGGTCGTACCGGCGCGTCAGCGGGCGCAGGACGCGCCAGATCGCGTACTTGGCCCGACGGCGCGATCGCGACGGCGCTCCCAGGTTGCTCTCGCCCAGCGGGATGATCGCCCGTTCGTCCGTGCGGAGCTGCGCCCAGAGGTCGTGGAGGCGGTCCCGGATCTCCGCGGTGTCGGTCACGTCGCGGGCGGACCCGTCGCGTGCCCAGTACAGCTCGCGCGCAAGGTCCCGGAGTGCGGGATCTGGGTCCTGCGAGGACATCGGATTCGGGAGCATAACAGTGGTGCAAACGGGCCTAGTCGCGCACCGCCCACACGGCCACGTCCTGCGCGTTGCCCCGGTCGTCGACGTTGAGATAGACGATCTCGACTCGCTCGAAGCCCGCGTGCTCGGCCATGAGCCGGAGCGTCTCGGGGTGTCCGGGCCACGTGTGCGTGACGTCGGCGAGGAAGTAGCGCGCCACCGACTCCACGTTGAGGGCGTTGATGGTCTCGAGCAGCAGCGCCCCACGCGGAGCCAGGGCCGTCCGTGCCGACGCGAACAGCGGGATCCACGCCTCGCGCGGAAGATGCTCGATCACCTGGACGGCGCTGATCACGCCGGGCGCCTCGCCCCGGATCGTCTCCAGATAGCCGCGGACGTCCGCCAGCTCGGCCTCGATCCCGCGCTCGCGCGTCGCCTCCACGGCGCCGGGCGAGGAGTCGACGCCGCGGACCCGCCAGCCCCACTCCCGAGCCAGCTCGCACAGCTCCCCCGTTCCGCAGCCGAGATCGAGCCAGAGCGGCGATTCCGATCCGAGCGACTCCCGAAGCGGGACCGCGAAGCGCTCGTACTGCCGCAACCGCTCTGCCACGGATTCGTCGCTGCCCCGCATGTGCCGCTCGAAGCGCCAGTAGTAGTCGTCGGGCACGATGACCGCCTGCCCGGCGGTCGCGGGGCCGCCGGGCGCGCCGCCCTCCTCCATTGCCCGGTCGAGACGCCGCACCCGCTCCACGAGCCGCCCGACGTCGGCGTCGATCTCGCCGACGCGGCCCGCGAGCTCGGCGGCGGCGGCGGCGAGCTCGGTCGCCAGCCGGTCGTATCGCCGGGTCGCCGGCCGCACCGCGCGGAAGATGCCGCGCTTGATCCGCCGGCGGGCAGCCGAGCTGGATTCGAGGTACGGCTCGTCGTCGGGAAGCGCCGCCCCCTGCTCGCGTTCGAGCCGGTCGGCCAGCGTCCGAAGCCGCCGCACGAGCTCCTCGTCGGACGTCACAGCGCTTCCGACAGGAAGTCGGCGACGGCCTCGTCCAGCGAGGGCATCGGCTCGACGGACATGCTGGGGAGCAGGACGCTCGTCAGCGCGGAGTAGACGGGCCGCGGGGCGATCAAGCCGATCTCGTCGCCGCGCTGCGCCAGCACCTCGCCCGGCAGGCCGCCGGACTCCCGGATGCGCATCAGCACGTCGAACCAGGTCGCCGGCTCGGATCCGGCCAGGTGATACGTACCGAACTGCATCGTCAACAAAAGCGGCAGCAGGCGGGCGGCGAGATGGCCGGCCAGCGTCGGGGATCCCGTGCGATCGGCGATCCCGCCGGCGGGTTTCCCGGCGGCGAGGTCGCGCACGGCGCCGGTGAGGTAGTCGCGCCCACCGCCGAACACGTACGACGTGCGAACCACGAACGACGCCGGCATCAGCTCGCGAACCGCGCGCTCGCCGGCGAGCTTGGCGCGGCCGTAGGCGCTGAGCGGGTTCGGCTCGTCCATCTCGTCGTACGGCTCGCCCTTCTCGCCGTCGAAGACGTAGTCGGTCGAGACGTGCAGCAGCACCGCGTCGCACAATCGCGCCGCGATCGCGAGGTTGGCCGGGCCGCGCGCGTTGTTGCGCGCCGCGCGGAGCCGGTCACGCTCGTTTCCGTCGACGTCGGTGAACGCCGCGCAGTTGACGACGGCCTCGGGGGCGACCGCCGTGACGGTCTGCATCACGGCGTCGTAGTCGCCGACGTCGAGGGCTTCGTGGTCGAACGCCTCGACGTCGTGGTGCGCCGGAACGGCATCGAGGAACGCGCGCCCCAGATCGCCGGCCGCCCCGGCGACGAGCAGCTTCACGGGCCGGCACCGGCCGCGCGCGGCGCCGTCACGACGCCGTCGCCGTGCGCGGCGCGCAGCCACTCGACATGGGTTCGGTACCACTCGACGGTCGAGGCGAGCCCCTCGTCGAACCCGACCTCCGGCGCCCACCCCAGCCCTCGCACGCGCTCGGCGGAGACGCCGTAGCGGAAGTCGTGGCCCGGCCGGTCGGCGACAAACGAGATCTGGGACTCCGGAGCCCCCGCGAGCGCGCAGATGCGCCGCGCCAGCTCCAGGTTCTCGAGCTCCAGTCCGTCGCCGATGTTGTAGACGACGCCGGGCTTGCCGTTCTCGAGCACCGCGAGCGCGGCGCGCACCCAGTCCGACACGTACAGATAGGCGCGCCGCTCGAGCCCCCGGCCGTACACGGGCAGGGCGGCGCCGGTGAGCGCATCGACCGCATACGTCGGCACGACTCGCTCGACCTGGCGCGGCCCGTACGCGTTCGTACCACGCACCACGGTCACGTTCGTACCGTAGGTCGCCGCATAGCTCTGGCACAGCAGGTCCGCGGCCGCCTTGCTCGCCGCGTACGGGCTCGTCGGCCGCAGCGCGTGATCCTCGTCGAACAGGCCGCCATCCGGATCGCCCGGCCCGTAGACCTCGTCGGTCGAGATCATCAGCAGCCGGCCGTTCTCGGCGCGCACCGCTTCGAGGACCACCGCGGTCCCGAGCACGTTCGACGCGACGAACCCCGCGGGGTCCTCGATGCTCCGGTCGACGTGCGATTCGGCCGCCGCGTGGATGACGGCGTCGGAGCGAGCGACCAGCTCGCGGACGAGCGCGGTGTGGGCGACGTCGCCCTCGACGAAATCGAGCCGCGCGTCGCCGTCGTGCTGCTCGAGATTCGCGCGCGCACCGCCGGTGGAGAGGCGGTCGAGCACGGTCACGCGCCCGGCCGGACGCCCGAGCAGGGCGTCGACCAGGTGGGAGCCGATGAAGCCGGCCCCGCCGGTGACGAGAACGTGCGTGTCCTGTGTCATCGATCTGGACTCATGAACGCATGTGGAGCCAAATCTACCGAGCCGACGCACGGCGGAGCGTATCCGCCGTGGCCGCCGCGCACCGCTCCCAGGTGTAGGCCTGGACGCGAGTCAGTCCGGCCTCGGCCAGGCGGGCCCGGAGCTCGGCGTCGCCGAAGAGCCTCGCGAGCCCCTCGGTGATGGCGCCTTCGTCCGAGGGATCGACGAGAAGGGCGGCGTCGCCGGCAACCTCGGGCAGCGACGACGTGTCGGACGTGAGCACGGGCACCCCCGACGCGAACCCCTCGAGCACGGGGAACCCGAACCCCTCGTAGCGGGAGGGATAGGCAAGCATGGTCGCCCCCGACATCAGCGCCCGCCGGTCGTGCTCGTTCACGTACCCGGTCCGGACGATTCGCGTCCAGGCGGACCGCCCCAGCCCGGCGATCGCGTCCTCGACCGCGTCCCACTCCCCGGGAGCCCAGGGGACGCGTCCGCCGGCGAGCACGAGCCGCACGTCCGGATCCCGGACCCGCGAGAACGCGCGCACGAGCGCGAGCAGGTTCTTCCGAGGCTCGACGCCCCCGACGAACAGCGCGTAGGGCCAGTCGCCGATCCCGAAGTGCCGCAGCGTCGCGCGCACCGCCCCTTTCGACGAAGGGACGAACGCCGGATCCACCCCGTGCGGGATCAGGTCGACACGCTCGGGGTCCGCCGGGTGCCGCTCGAGAAGGTCGTCCCGCGCCGACGAGCTCGGCACGATCACCCGCGACGCGCGCTCCAGCCAGGTGTCGAACCGCTTGCGCCAGCGGGACCCAAGCCCCGGCGTCGTCTTCGGCATGCGATCGAAGGCGAGGTCGTGCACGACGAGGACGACCCCCGAGCTGCCCGTCGGCGGCGGCAGGAAGTTGGTGGCGAGCACGGTGTCGAAGGAACCGGCGAGCCACTCGAGACGCGGGAAGCCCGTTCGCGACCCCAGCGCGTCGATCAGCCTGCCCGGGATCCGCGTCTCGTGTTCCTGGAGCCCGGGCACATCGGCGAACGCGACGCGGCGCGATGGTCCCGGGGCGTGCCAGGCGACGAAGGTCGTGTCCGGATCGGCCGCCGGCAGATGCCGCAGGATCCGGTCCGTGTAGTACCCGATCCCCGTCGGCTGGGGCTCAACCGCCGGACGCGCGTCGATCACCGCTCGGCGGGGGCCGTCCACGATCTCAGCGGACCTCGACGCGGCTCTGGTCGCCGACGATCAGATGGAGCGAGCCCGAGCGGCGAACCTCGACGCTTCTCCCGAGGATCGAGCCGGTGAGCGACGCGACGTCGTCGATGCGGCACCCGCCCATCACAATCGAGTCGCTGATCTCGCTCCGAAGGATCTCGCACCCGGGCTCGATCGAGACGTTCGGACCGACGGTCGAGCCGTCCAGGATCGTCCCCGCCCCGATGACGACCGGGCCGCGAAGCACGCTGCGGGTCACCTTCGCACCCGCCTCGACGACGACCACCCCCTCGACGACGGTGTCCGCGTCGACGTCCCCGTCGATCCGGCGCTCCATGAGCGCGAGCAGCACGCGGTTGGCCTCCAGAAGGTCGCGGGGACGGCCGGTGTCCTTCCAGTAGCCGGTCACCATGCCCGCATCGACAATCCGTTCGTGGTCGATCAGCCACTGGATCGCCTCGGTGATCTCGTACTCGCCTCGCCAGGAGGGCTCCAGCGCCCGGCACGCCTCGAAGATCGAATCGCCGAACAGGTACACGCCGACGAGGGCGTGGTCGGAGACGAACTCCTTGGGTTTCTCGACGAGGCGGACGACGCGGCCCTCCTCCAGCACGGCCACTCCGAAATGCTCCGGCTCGCTCACGCGCGTGAGCAGGATCTGGGCGTCGGGCCGGTGCTCCTTGAAGCGCTCGACGAAGCCCGTCACCCCCTCGAGCAGAACGTTGTCTCCCAGGTACATGAGGAACGAATCGCCCAGCAGCAGCTCCTCGGCGATCATCACGCAGTGCGCGAGCCCGAGTGGGGACTCCTGCGTCACGTAGGTGACGTCGAGCCCGAACCGCTCGCCCGTGCCGACGGCGTCGCGGATCTCGTCCCCGGTCGAGCCGAGGATGACGACGACCTCCCGGATGCCCGCCTCGGCGATGCTCCGAAGGCCGTGGAACAGGATGGGCGTCCCCGCGACCGGGATCAGCTGCTTGGCGTTCGTGCTCGTGATCGGCCGAAGCCTCGAGCCCTCTCCGCCGGCCGGAACGAGCGCGCGCATCAGGCGTTCGGGTTCACGCAGGCGGCGGGCATCGTTCACACAGCGTAACGGGGGCGGAGCCACCTGTGGGAAGATGCCATCGTCCGAAGACCATGATTACCGACAACCTCACCGTGCTGCTCGTCGGCGAGGCCGCCGAGCTCGCGAGCCAGCTCGCGAACGAGGACGGCCTGACGGTCTCGGTTGCGACCGACCTGGCCTCCGGCCTGGCGTCCGCGTCCGAGGCCGACGCCGTCGTGGTCGGGCTCGGGCAGATCGGGCCGCTCGAGGCCCTCGAGGCCCTTCGGCTCCACGCGCCCGATGCCGCGGTGCTCGTGTTCACGCCCCCCGGCCGCGAGGGAGAGGGCACGGTCGCGCTGCACGCCGGCGCCGAGGACCACCTGGCCGCCGACGACCTGCCCGGCGGCCTCCTTCCCCGGGCCATCCGCTACGCCGTCTCGAACCGCCGCCTGCGACGCGAGTTCTCGACGAAGGACGAGGAGACCGGCCTGCTGAACCTCCGAGGGTTCGCGCCGATCGCCGAGCACCACCTGCGGATGGCCAAGCGAACCGCCACGCCCGTCGTCTTCGTCTTCCTGCGGCTCGAGCACGTGGACCGTCCCGAAGCCGGCGACCGCACACGGGTGAGCGAGGCCGCCGGCGTGGTGCTGGAAGCCATCCGCGAGGCCGACGTGCCGGCACGGATCGGAGCCGAGACGTTCTGCGTCCTTCTTACCGGAGACGCGCGCGGGGCCGAGAACCTGGTGCTGTCCCGGCTCGTCGAGGCGATCGCCGTCCACGACGCGCGGAGCGAGACACCCGGCGGGCTCTCGGTCTCCGTCGGCACCGCGCTGTACGACCCCGAGCAGGGCGGGACGCTCGGCTCGATCCTGGAGGCGGCGGGCCGCGGCCTCGACTCCCGACACGCGGCAGGTGCGCCGGCAGACTGATGACCCGCTCCACCCAGCACGAGCGCGACGGCATGCTGATCGAAGCCGGACTCGCACTCGCGAGCGAGATCGACCTCGAGACGGTGCTCGATCGCATCGTCCGGCTGGCCGTGGAGATCACGGATGCGCGCTACGGCGCCCTGGGTGTGATCAGCCGCGGCCGCATGATCGAGCGGTTCATCACGATCGGGGTGAGCGACGAGGAGCGCGCCCGCATCGGCGATCCGCCCGTCGGCCACGGCATCCTCGGGCTGCTGATCGACGACGCACGGCCGATCCGGATCCCGGACATCGGATCGGACCCCCGGTCCGTGGGGTTCCCGCCGAACCATCCTCCGATGGGTTCGTTCCTCGGCTGTCCGGTCCGGGCGCGCGGCCGCGTCTTCGGCCACATCTACCTGACGGAGAAGCGCTCGGCGCCGGAGTTCGACTACGACGACCAGGCGGCGTTGGAGGTCCTGGCGACCCAGGCCGGGGTCGCGGTCGAGAACACGCGGTTGTACGAAGAGCTCCGAAGCGCGGAAGAGGAGCTTCGGCGGCTCGAGGTCCTGGAAGAACGCGAGCGGATCGCCAAGGAGCTGCACGACGGCGTCATCCAGTCGTTGTTCGCCGTCGGGATGAGCCTGCAGGCGACCGCCGCGCTCATCGAGGACCCCGCGGTTGCCGGGCGCCTGCAGGCCGGCGTCGACGACATCGACGGGTCGATCCGGGACCTGCGCAACTACATCTTCGGGCTTCGTCCGGGGATCCTCGCCGACCGCGAGCTCCATCGGGCGCTGAACGACTTGACCTCGGAATTCGCCGAACGATCCGGCGTCCTGGCCGTGGTCGACATCGACGAGCACGTCGCGGCCGAGCTCTCGGCCCGCGCGACCGATGTCGTGCAGATCGTCCGCGAGCTCTTGTCCAACGTGGCCCGGCACGCCTCCGCCACCACCTGCCGAATCTCGCTCCGACGGGGGAACGACGGCGCCACGCTGGAGGTCGACGACGACGGCTCGGGCTTCGACGTGGCGACCCACACGCCCGGAATGGGCCTTCGGAACCTCCGGGCCCGGGTGGAGTCGGCCGGCGGGAGCCTGACGCTTGAGAGCGTGCGCGGCGAGGGCACGCTGGTCCGGGCAACGCTCCCCCGGTAAAGGGTCCCGGGCGGGCAGGGTCGTCCGGCCTTGCGAGGGAAGCTCCGGGTCGACCAGACTGAACACATGTTCGCCAGATACTTCGTGGAGCTGCCGCTCCCGGCCGAAGCGGTGCGGCTGTCGTTGACCCGCGGATCCGGGCCGTGGGCCGTCGGGCCCGCGACCGATGCCAACCACCGCGCGGACCAGATGCTCGCCGAGGTCGGGTTCGGGACCGCCGTGCCCGTGGCCAGGACCGTGGCCGTCGAGCTCGGGGCCCCCGTGGACGGGTCGAGCAAAACGGTCATCCCGATGCGGTGGACGGCCCTCGGGAACTCGGGCATCTTCCCCTCCCTCGAGGCGGACCTGGAGATCGCGTCCCTGGGCTCGGAGAACACCCAGCTGGCTATCAGCGCCAGGTACACGCCGCCGCTCGGGGTCATCGGCCGGGCCATCGACCGGGCCGTGCTGCACCGGGTGGCCGAGGCGACGATCAAGAACTTCCTGGACCGGGTCCGCGACTCGGTGATGAACGACGCCGCGGACACCAGCCCGTCGGAACCCGTGGCACCGACCGCATAGGATCACCCCGATGGAGTCCAAGCGCCCGCCCCTTCGAGTCATGCTGGTCGACGACCACGAGGTGGTCCGGGAGGGGATCCGCGCCATGCTCGCACCGCAGGCGGACATCGTCGTGACCGCCGAGGCCGGGAGCCTTCGCGAGGCGGTCGACGAGGCCGACCGCACGAAGCCCGACGTGATCGTGATGGACGTCCGCCTCTCCGACGGCAGCGGCATCGAGGCGACCCGCGAGATCCGCGCCCGGCATCCCGACATTCGAGTGTTGATGCTGACGTCGTTCGCCGACGACGAGGCGCTGTTCGCCTCGATCATGGCCGGCGCGTCCGGCTACGTCCTCAAGCAGGTGAAGAGCGGCGAGCTCCTTCGCGCCATCCAGGCCGTGGGCGGCGGGGATTCGCTCCTGGACCCCTCGATGACCACAGCGGTCCTCGACCGCTTGCGCAAGGGCAAACATCTGTTGAAGGACGAACGGCTCGCCCGGCTCACCCCGACCGAAGAACGAATCCTCGGTCTGGTCGCCGACGGGCAGACCAATCGCGAGATCGGCGAAGGGCTCGGCCTGGCCGAGAAGACCGTCAAGAACTATGTCTCGAGCATCCTCGGCAAGCTCGAGGTCGCGCGACGCGCGGAGGCGGCCGCCTATCTCGCCAGGCACACCACGACGCCCGGCAGCGTCGAGTAGCGTCCCCGGCCCTGCGCGAGCGCGTCCGAAGGTCCCGGCGCGGCCGGGCCCTCCGGCCGGTGGCGCCGAAAGCCCGCCGCACGATCCTTGATCCAGCGGCGCCGCAAAGCGCCCGGGAGGTGGGATCGATGGACAAGACCAAGACGATCGAGGAGCCGAGATTCGCGACGTGGCTTTTCGCCTCGCACCGAGCGGCGTTGATCTGGCTCGTCGCACGCCTGTATCTCGGCTACGAGTGGCTGCACGCCGGCTGGGGCAAGATCACGGGAACCGAAGGCGGGTTCTTCGCGTGGCACCTCGGATTCGGGGACGGCTCGTGGCTTCGAAGTGCCAAGCCGCTGCAGGGGTTTGTCGGGTACGCGCTGGGCAACGCGGGCCAGGGCGAGAACTCCTCCGTCAACTACGGGTGGTATGCCGCCTTCCTGCGCTGGCTCGAGAAGCCGGGACCCGCGGGCCTGTTCTCCAAGCTCATCTCCCTGGGCGAGACGGCGATCGGCATTGCCCTCATCCTCGGGGTGTTCGTGGGGATCGCGGCGTTCTTCGGCGGGATGCTGAACTTCACGTTCGGCCTCGCCGGTGTCTCGGGCGTCAACCCGGTGTTCTTCGCGATCGAGGTGCTGCTGATCCTCGCGTGGAGGAACGCGGGCTACTACGGGCTCGATCGGTACCTGCTGCCGGCGATCGGGACGCCGTGGGACAAGGGCCGCCTGTTCCGGCACGAAGACACCGACGAGGTCAAGCACCAGCTCGCCTGACCCCACCTCGGGCGGGTATCGGGCGGGGCCGGCTTCACGGCCCCGCCCGCTTTCGTACGCGGTGGCTACGGCTCGGTCGGCGGTGCCGGCCGGTCGCCCGCGAGCGTGCGCTGGAGCACCATCGGCAGCACGCCGCCGGCGTGCAGCACGTCGAGCTCCACCGGCGCGTCGACCCGCAGCACGACCTCGAACGCCACGTCGGTTCCGTCCTCGCGCATCGCCGTCACCTGCGCGCGCTGTCCGGGCGTGATGCCGCCGGCCAGCCCGCGCACGGCGAAGACCTCGCGGCCGGTGAGCCCGAGCGTCGCGGCCGTCTGGCCCGCCAGGAACTCGAGCGGCAGGATCCCCATCCCGACCAGATTCGAACGGTGGATCCGCTCGTAGCTCTCCGCGATGACGAATTGGACGCCGAGCAGCAGCGGCCCCTTGGCCGCCCAGTCGCGGCTCGACCCGGACCCGTACTCCGCGCCGGCGAGGACGCCCAGCGGAACCCCCTCGGCTTGATAGCGAAGGGCCACGTCGTACACGCTCGCGACCTCCTCGCCGGGCAGGTGGGTCGACCAGGACCCTTCCGTTCCCGGGGCAAGCTCGTTCCGCAGCCGGATGTTCGCGAACGTGCCGCGAACCATCACCTCGTGGTTGCCGCGCCGCGACCCGTAGGAATTGAAATCGCGGATCGCGACACCCCGCTCCAGTAGGTACCGGCCGGCCGGCGAGTCCGCCTTGATCGACCCGGCCGGGGAGATGTGGTCGGTCGTGATCGAGTCTCCGACCTTGACCAGGATCCGGGCGCCCTCGATGTCGCCGGATACCGGTGGCGACACGGCTGGGTCGAAGAACGTCGCCTCGCGGACGTAGGTGGAGGCGGGGTCCCAGTCGAAGAGCGCGCCGGTCGGCGAGGGAAGACCTCGCCAGTGCTCGTCGCCGTCCCAGATCTTGGCGTATTCCCGTTCGAACTGGGACTCCTCGATCGCGGCGGCGATGGCCGTCTGCACCTCCTCGGCGCTGGGCCAGAGGTCGTGCAGGAAGACCGGGCCCTGCGTCCCGTGGCCGAGCGGGTCCTTCGTGAGATCCAGATCGATCCGGCCCGCGAGGGCGTAGGCCACACACAGCGGCGGCGACGCCAGGTAGCTCGCGCGGACCTGCGGGTGGATCCGTCCCTCGAAGTTCCGGTTCCCGGACAGGACCGCCACCACCGACAGGTCGCCGTCGTCCACGGCCTTCGCCACCTCGTCGGGCAGCGGTCCCGAGTTGCCGATGCAGGTCGTGCAGCCATAGCCGACCAGCGCGAACCCGAGCTTGTCGAGATACGGGGTCAGTCCGGCGCGGTCGAGATAGTCCGTGACCACCCGGGACCCGGGCGCGAGGCTCGTCTTCACCCACGGCCGCGTCGCGAGCCCGGCCTCGACCGCCTTCTTCGCGATGAGACCGGCGGCAACCATGACGGAGGGATTGGAGGTGTTGGTACAGCTGGTGATCGCGGCGATCACGACCGAGCCGTGGCGCAGCTCGTAGCCGCCCGCCGCCACGGGTCGCTCGTCCCCCGGCGTGATCGCGTCGCCCGACAGACCGTCCCCGTCCGGGTTCCCGCCCTCGCCGACCCAGCGCCCGACGTCGGTCGATGACGGATCCGCCTCCAGCCGGTCTCGGAACGCCGCCTGGAACGAGGCCCACACCTTCGGCAAGGGGACGCGGTCCTGCGGACGCTTCGGGCCGGCCATGGACGGCTCGACCGAGGCGAGGTCGAGATCGAGCGTGTCGGTGAACCCGGGCTCGTCGTCGCCGTCGCGGCGGAAGAGCCCCTGCTCGTTGGCGTAGCGCTCGACCAACCCGGTGAGGTCGCCGCGCCCCGTGAAGGTCAGGTACTCGAGCGTCCGCGCGTCGATCGGGAAGTAGGAGGAGGTGGCGCCGTACTCCGGGCACATGTTCGACAGCGTGGCGCGGTCGGCGACCGAGAGCGTCGAGAGCCCGTCGCCGAAGAACTCGATGTAGCTTCCGACCACGCCGCGCATGCGGAGCGTCTGCGTGAGCATGAGCACGAGATCGGTCGCGGTCGTCCCGGCCGGCAGCGCGCCGGAGACGCGCACGCCCACGACGACCGGCCGGGGCAGGAACATCGGCTGGCCGAGCATCGCCGCCTCGGCCTCGATCCCGCCGACGCCCCAGCCGAGCACGCCCAGGCCGTTGATCATCGTGGTGTGCGAGTCCAGACCGACGACGGTGTCGGGGAAGGCGACGCCGCCCTGGACGCTCACGACCCGGCCGAGGTGCTCCAGGTTCACCTGGTGGCAGATCCCGGCGCCCGGAGGAACGACTCGGAACCCCTCGAACGCCTGCTGGGCCCAGCGAAGCAGCGCGTACCGCTCCGAGTTTCGCCGGTACTCCCACTCGATGTTGGCCTCGTACGCGTCGGCGGACCGGAACCGGTCGACCTGCACCGAGTGGTCGATGATGAGGTCCACCGGCACGCGCGGGTTGACGAGGGCGGGATCGCCACCGGCTCGCGCGACCGTGCTCCGCATCGCCGCGAGGTCCACGACCGCCGGAACGCCGGTGAAGTCCTGCATCAGCACGCGGCCCGGCATGAACGCGATGTCCGCGGCCGGGCCCGGCCAGGCGGCCAGCGCGAGCACATCCTCCTCGGACACCTCTGACGATCCCGCACGCCGGAGCAGGTTCTCGAGCAGGATCAGGACGGTCTTGGGCAGCCGCCCCAGGTCGATCGCGGTCCGCTCGGCCAGCCACGACAGCCGATAGAAATCGACGGGACCACCGGGCGCATCGAGCCGGCCACGGGCGCCGCCGAGACCGGGTGCGGACGCGTCGTCGAGGCTCACGACTCCATCCTCCCAGGCCTGTCACGCGCGGCCGCCAGCGCCTCCTTGTGCGCCAGCCGCGTCCGCCGCCGCAGCTTCGCTTCGTGCTGGCGCCGCGCTTCGTCCGGGCTCTCCGCGATGGCGGGCGGGACCGGCCGCGGACGCCCTTCGTCGTCGATCGCGACCAGCACGAGGTACGCGCTCGACGTGTGGCGGCGTTCGGCCGTGACGGGGTCCTCCGCGTCGACGCGAACGCCGCACTCGAGCGAGGTCGAGCCGACGTCGTTCACCATCGCGCGAACCGTCAGCACGTCGCCGACGTTGACCGGGGAGATGAAGGACATCTCGTCGAGCGAGACGGTGACGCAGGGACCCCCGACGTGGCGGATCGCGGCGAGGGCGGCCGCGGTGTCGACGAGCCGCATGACGACGCCGCCGTGGACGTTGCCGAGCACGTTCGCGTCGGCGACCTCCATCATCTGCGTCAGCGTGACGGAGGAATCGGCTATGCGCCGAGGCGTGAGATCCCAGCTGCGGTCGGGCACGGCGGCATCCTAGCTAGCATCCCGGTTGTGTCAGCCGTGCGCCTCGCCCGGGTCGCCGGCATCGCGGCGATCATCTCGCTCGCGTCCTGCACCGGCCCGGCCAATCCGTCTCCGAGCCGAAACCCGAGCCCGGCACCCGGCTCTCCCCTTCCCAGCCTGCCGCCCGGATTTCCGACCGCCGTCGTCACCGAGGCGCCGGCGAACATGGTTCCCCGCGTCGCGCTGGTGCCCGCTGGCGCGACCGTCACCGGGACGTGGACCGCGCGAACGAGCGCCGGCGCGGCCGTCGTGGTCTCGTGGACGGTGCCCGGCGGCGATCCCTTCCGCGCCGCCGGAGGGGTGGCCGAGTGGCGCCGCAACGCCGACGGGTCCGCCTGGCTCCCCGCCTACGTGGAGACCTACGAGGCCGACGCCGGTGTGCTCGGCGTCCGCGCCGAGATCGCCGACGTGACCGGTGACGGCTCCGAGGACGCGATCGTCTCCGAGGGCACGGGCGGCAGCGGCGCGTGCGCCCGCCGGCGCGTGATCGACCTGGCCGCGGGATCGCTCGTCTGGCAGCGGGACCTGTGCGACGCCGACGTGCAGGCGGAGACCGATCCGGCCGGCCTGCGGCTCGTGCAGTCCGTCTTCCTGCCGGGCGACTCGCACTGCTGCCCCAGCGGGATGCGGACCACCGTTCTCACGTATCGCGGCGACGGCCGATGGACCAAGGTCTCGAGCCGCACTACCTGAGCACGGCGAACCGGCTCCCCCGCGGAGACTTCACGACCTCCACGCGCATCGGCAACCGGATCGCGAGCTCCTGCACGTGGGTGATGACGCCGATGATCCGGCCGTCACCACCGAGCTGCTCGATGGCTCCGACCACCACCTCGAGCGTCTCGGGGTCGAGCGTGCCGAACCCCTCGTCGAGGAAGAGGCTCTCGAGCGGCGCCTTCTCGGTCACCGCGAGGGCCTGCACCTGCTCCGCCAGCCCGAGCGCGAGCGCGAGCGACGCGAGGAACGACTCGCCGCCCGAGAGCGTGCGGGCGCTGCGCCGCTCCTCGCCGTTCCAGGTGTCGACGACGAAGAACTCGTCGGATGAGGTCTCGAGCCGGTACCGGCCCTCGGAGAGCCGCTCGAGATGTTCCGAGCCGCTGGCCGCGAGCACCTGGAGCGCTTCGGTCTGGAGGAATTCCATGACCCGGTCCGCGCGGAGCTCCGACGCGAGCGCGGCGAACCGGCCGGCGCGCGCGTCAAGCTCGCGAACCTCGTCCGTGAGCACGACGGAGGCGGCCAGGCGGGCGGCGAGCTGCTGGGCATCGCGCTCGGCGGTCGCCACGCCGGCGGCCGCGCGCCGCACCGCACCGGCGAGGAACGCCTCGGTCTGTTCGATCGTGGCGGGCAGGTCGTCGGGATCCTCGAGGATGGGCGCCAGCGCGGCGCCGGCCCGCTCGACCAGCTCGCCCGCTTCGGCGCTTCGGCGCGCGGCGAGGTCCTCGAGCGACCGGGCGACGTCGTCCATCGACGTCGCGAGGGTCGCGGCGGCGCCGGCCAGATCGGGCCCGACCGATGGAAGCTCGTCGGGCGGCGCCGGAACGCCGGCCTGCTCGCCCAGCAACGTCCGCGCCCGCTCCAGCACGCCGGACGCGGGTCTGGCCGCCAGCGCGGCCCGCTGCTCGTTCACGTGGCCCTGGAGCCGGTCGTGGTCGCGTTCGGCCGCGACGCGCTCGCGCTCGGTCCGGTCGGCGGCGGCCACGGCCTCCCGCTCGACCGCCGCGAGCTGCTGAAGCGTGGCGATCCGTTCGTCGAGCAGTTCGATGACGCCCTCGGCATCGAGGCCGGTGCCGGACTCGGCGCCGCTCGCCCCGAGCGCTTCCGACAGCTCTCGGAGCGCGAGGCTCAGCTCGGCCCGGCGCCCGCCCACGTCCGCGGTCCGCGACTCGAGGTCGGCCGCGGCCGCGTCGAGCTCCGCCGATGCACGATCGCGCGCACGCTCGGCATCCCGCCGCGCGGCTTCGGCCGCCCCTCGCCGGCGAGCGGCCTCATCCAGCCTGGCCGTCGCGGCATCGAGCCGGCCGGCCTTGGGGCCGGCGGGAAGCGTCGCGACCGGCGCGCCGCACACGGGACAGGCATCGCCGGCATGGACGCCGGCGCGAACCGCGGCCACGACGTCCGCATGCCGCGCCTCCTCGACGGCGTCGCCGGCGGCGGTCTCGGCCGCGGCCGCCTTCTCGAGCGAGGCCGCGGCCTTGACCACCTTTGCCTCCGCTCCCGCCAGCGCTTTCTCGAGCGCCGCGGGCCGGGCGGCGAGCGTCGCCAGCTCGCGGTCCGCCGCGTCAAGACGCGCCGCCTCGGCCGTCAATCCGCGGGCGCGCTCTCGCCGGGCCACCAGCTCGGTCGCGACTCCCCAGGTTTCCTCCGCGCGCTCGCGCTCGGCGACCCCCCCGTCCCGCCCGGTGGCGGCCAGCGTCGCCGCCTCGATCGCGAGTGCGAGCGCCTCACCGGCGGCGGCCGTTCGCTCCGCCAGCCCTTCCAGCTCTTCGGCGACGCCGCGCGCGAGCGAGGCGATCGAGCCGGCCTCGGTCGCGCACGATTGGAGGTCACGGATCTCCGCCGCCGCGGCCGCCCCGCGCTTGGTGAGCTCGCGGATCTCGTTGCCGGCCGCGGTGACGGCCGCCTCCCGCGCGGCCGCCGCAGCGGCGTCGGCCTCGGCCTGCGCGACCGCCTCGGGGGTCACGCCCTCGTACTCGCGGGCGAGCGAGTCCGTCTTCGCCCTCACCGTCGCCGTGACCTCGGTGCGAATCTCGCCGGCCCGTTTGGCGAGCCGCTCGAAGAGCTCGAGACCGAGCAGCTCGGTGAGGATGCTTCTGCGGCTCTTCGCGTCGCCGACGAGGAACTCGGCGAACCGCCCCTGCGGCAGCAGCACGGCCCGCGTGAACGCCTGGTAGCCGAGACCGATCTCGCGCTCGATGGCCGCGTTGACGTCGCGGACACGGTCGGCCCCCTCGCCGGCCTGCGTCCACGCTTCGCCCTCCCACCGTTCGAGCAGCACCCTCGAGGCGCCCTTGACCGGGGTCGACCGGGCGATCCTGAACCGCCGGTCGCCGACGGCGAAATCGAACGTCACGGCCATTCGCTTCTGCCCCTGGCTGACGAGCTGGCCCACGCGGGTTCCCACGCGCTCGACCTGACCGAACAGGGCGTAGGTCATGGCATCGAGGAGGTAGGACTTGCCGCTGCCGGTCGGTCCGACGATGGCGAACAGGTCGAGCCCCTCGAAATCGAGCACCTGCTCGTCGCGGTAGGCGGTGAAGCCCTTCAGCTGGAGCCGGAGCGGACGCACTAGCCTTCGACCTCGAGCGCGAGCACTTCGTCGAACGCCTCGAGCAGCCCGGGATCCGGCTCCGCGCCGTGGTGCGCGCGGAAGTAGGCGACGAACTGGTCCCTGGGCGCCATCGACGAGACCGGCCGGTGGTCGGTGGCCTCGCCCCCCTCGCCCCGCTCGTAGACGAGGTGGACGTCGAGCGCGTTGGGCAGCTCGTCGCGGACCCGGTCGGCGATCCCGGGCACCGGACCGTCGGTCGTGACGAACACCCGCAGGTACGCGTCGCCGACGTCGCCGGCACGCGCCAGCACCTCGTCGAGGCTCCCCCGGACGTCGAGCAGCCGCCGCCCGGCGGTGAGCGGAACCTGGCGAACCTTCGCCGGTGTGCGCGCCGCCACCTCGACGACGCAGACCGACTTGGCGTCGTCGACCTCGCCGAAGTCGAGCTGAAGCAGCGAGCCCGCGTACCGCGTCGGCGCCGGAGCGCCCCGGACCTCCTGCGGCCGGTGCATGTGCCCGAGCGCCACGTACGAGGCGGTCGCGGGGAGCCGGCCGGGCGAGATCGCGTAGGCCATCCCGACGGTCACCTCGCGCTCGCCGCCGCCCAACAGCGCGCCGTCGGTGAACAGGTGCGCCATGACGACGTTCACCGTGTCGGTTCGAAACGCCGTCGCCATGGAGGCGAGCACATGCCCCATGCCCTCGGCGTAGGAGCGGTACCAGCTCTCGGTGGCGTCGAACAGCGCGGCCGCGTCGCCGAACCGGCGCTCGGGGACGAACGGGACGCACGCCACGAGCGCCGTCTCGGCGCCGCCCCGCGAGCCGACCTCGACGACGCCGCCGGCATCGGGCGGAACGACCTTCGGCACGACCGTGGTCCCGACCGCGGCGAGCAGCTCGCGAAGCGCCGCGAACCGCGTCACCGAGTCGTGGTTCCCGGGGATCAGCACAACCGGGATCCCCAGCCGGTGCAAGCGCACGAGCGCGTCGAACACCAGCGCATCCGACTCGGGGGCGACCGTGCGGTGTTCGTAGACATCGCCGGCGACGAGCACCGCGTCGACCGACTCGGCCTCGGCGATCCCCACCACCTCGTCGAGCACCGCGGCGAACTCCTCGAGACGCGACCGCCCGCGAAGCGCCTTGCCGATGTGCCAGTCCGCGGTGTGGAGGAAGCGCACTACTCGCCCTCGAACGCCTCGAAGACGCTCGCCGCTGCCTCGGGCGGGACCGCCTCGTCGGCGCGCGTGGCCCAGGCCGGGAACGGGAACCGGATCTGCAGCGGCACGGGGATGTGCGGCTGCTGCAGGATCATCGAGCCCGGCTTGAGGATGCTGGCCCGCGCGCGCGTGACCGCCGGCATGAACCCGTACTCCCCGCGCTGAGCCTCGGCCGTATCGAGACGCCCGACCACGCGGAACGCGGAGTTCGAGATCACGCGCCGTTCGACCTCGCTGGCGGTCTGCTCGGCGCCGATGAGGATCATGCCGAGCGACCGGCCGCGCTCGGCGACGTCGAGCAGCACCTCCTTGATCGGGCTCCACCCGTCCCGGGGCGCGTAGCGGTTGAGCTCGTCCAGGACGAGGAACGCGAGCGGCTCGCGCGTCCCCATCCGCTCCTTCTGCTCGAAGAGGCGCTTGATGACGACGCCGGTGACGAAGCGCTTGGCCCGGTCGTGCAGGTTGTGGATGTCGACGACCGTCACCTGCGACGCGCCCCAGTCGATCCGGTGCCGCGCCGGATCCTCCGCCTCGCGCCCCCAGATCAGGTGGCCCATCCGAAAGCGCGCGGCGTCGAGGCGGCGGACGAACGCGGCCACCGTGGCGTCCGAGAGCCGGCCGCGCCATGGGGAGCCGTCGTCCTCCAGCTCCGCCTGCACGATCTCGCAGAGCCGGTCGAAGTCGCGGACCGCGAACCCCCGATGGACCACGGTGGCGTCGTGGTCGGGGTCGTCCTCGCACTCGCGGTCCAGGAACGACTCGACCCGGGCGACCAGGTCCGCGATCTGCGAGCGCTCGTCGTCGGCCTCGGCGAAGCAGAACCGCAGCAGCTTCTCGCGCACGAACTCGCGCACCGTCCAGTAGTACGCCTCGACTCCGGTCGCGCGGCCCTCCACCTGTGGCAGCGCCTGGCCGCCGGCATCCGGACGCACCGGCGCCCAGAGCCCGACCGATTCGAACGCGCCGACCGGCAGATCGAGCCGCGCGTAGTCCTCGCGATCCTCCTCGGTGATCCGCGCGTTCGGCGTATCGAGCCACATCAGGTCCTCGCCCTTGACGTTGAAGACGATCGCCTTGGTGTTCGAGGCCAGCCCGCCGAGCACGTCCGAGTGGAACAGGGCATAGAGAAGGAACAGGGCGTAGGACGTCTTCGTGGCGACGCCGGAGATGCCCGAGATGTTGACGTGGGCGCCCCTCGTCCCGTCCAGGAAGTCGAGGTCGAGGTACATCGGCTCGCCGTCGCGCGTCAGGCCGCCGGGCAGCCGCCGCGTCATCGAGTCGAAATACAGCGCCTCGTCGCGGTCGCGACCGCGTGCCCGCGCCGCCATGAGACCCGGCATCGGGGGGACGAAGATCTCCGGCTCGAACCGGGTCGCCACCACCTGGGCGGCGACGGCCGTGTCGACGGGCAGGACGCCCTTGTCCACCAGGAAGACGTCGGTGTCGAACTGGGCCCCTTCGTGGCGCGCGCGGACGTCCTGCACGATGCCGGAGATGCGGAGCTCGCCCCGCCCGGGGACCTGGGTCGTCACGATCACCGCGTCGTCGAGCTGGAGATAGGAGTTCTCGTCCACCCCGACCCAGAACGTCAGCGGCGTGGCGTCCTCGGTCCCCAGGACCATGCCGACCGGCTCGCTGGCCTGGTCGCTCACGCCGCCCCCTCCGCCAGAACGAGCGCCTCGGTCAGCGCCCTGCGAACGATCGCGCGATGTCCCATCCGGTGCTGGAGCCATCCCTCGAGCGCCGCGACCGGGGCGAGGTTCTGCGGGGTTCGCGGATCGCTCGGACGCCCCCGGTAGCGCGGCAGCAGCGCGGTCACGCGGTCCGCGATCGCCACGGCCTCGTCGAGTCCGATGCCGGCGCGGACCTCGCACCGCACCAGGCCGGCATGGTCGTGCCACGGCGGCCGGAGCTCGGCCAGACGCGTGTACCAGGCGTAGCGCGTGAGCGGCTGCCCCTCGTAGACGAGCTCGAACAACGGCGTTCGCTCCCCCACGCCGAGTCTGGGCAGGAGCGCGTCGTGCTGCGGCTCGAGGTAGGCGCGGACGAACCGTTTCACGATGCCGACCACCGGAGCGGCGGTCGGATCGAGAAAACCGAGGCGGCCGTCGGCGAGCACGAGGCCGCCGCCGTCGGCGGCGAGCCGGGCCGCCAGGTTCGTCTCCGCCTCCTGCATCTGGTGCTGGAGCCCGTTGAGCGGCGCGTTCGGGTCCGACCCGGGCTCGGAGCGGGGATCGTACGTCAGGGTCGTCGGCCCGACGCGAACCTCGACGGGGTCGGGCCGCAGACCGCCACCGGCGACCACGCAACGGCGGATCGCGTGGTCGGCAAAGGTCGCGCGCTCCTCGCACCGCACGGCCCCGACGGCGCTCGAACCCAGCAGGCCGAACGCCCGCTGTTCGCCGTCGAGCACGACGAGGCGGAGCTCGATGCGCCGGACACCGTCGACGAACCAGACCGGGCCGGGCTGCGGTGTCGCGGTGACCGTCACCGGCGCGGACCAGTCGTCGGTCTCGACCGAGGGATCGGCCGTCGCCGGCGTCTCGTCAAGCGCGGCCTCGAACCCCATACCGCGGTCGGGGGCCCAGGGGTCGACCCGCAACGCCACCATGGCGCGAGCATAGCCGCCACCTCCGACGCGCCCTCGCTCCCCCGGACTGCCACCTGCCCCCCAACCCACCCCGGTCAGGTGACGCGTCCGTCGCCGGAGGGCCTAGGACCGGCGGGTCGCCTGTCCCGCAACAGAACCCCCCGCTCGGGGGTGAACTGGGGGTGGCCCGTCTGCCGATAACTCCGTGCACGACGGCCGATGGCCGCCGGGGGGAACTGCGTCGGAGGAGCGAGGGGTGGCGACGACCAAGAACGCCTACGGCCTCGCGCGAGTGTTGCTGCTCGCGCTTGGCGCACTGCTGCTGACCGGAACCACGGGTGCGATCACGATGGGGGGCCGGGCGGCCGACGCCGCGCGGAGCAACATCGTCTCCCAGGCAAGGGCGATCACCGACAATTCGCTGTCGGTCGTGTTCAAGCCGGAGGACGCGGTGGCGCCGGTCGCGACCGCCCGGGCGACCGAGCTGACCCAGCGGCTCGGCCCCGTGGTGAGCGGGCCGAGCGACTTCGACTCGGTCGTGTTGTTGTCCTCCGAAGGCAGGATCCTCTACGCGACCGACATCGGCCGAATCGGCGACGACCTGCCGGGTGAGCGAGACCGCGTCCGGGCGGCGCTGCGGGGCGAGCCGCAGACCGTCGTGGCGGACGGCAGGATCTCGATCATGACGGCGCTCCACTTCCCCTCGGGCATCGGGGCAACGGCCGTCGTCGAGCTCGCGCGCTCGTCGTCGCCGATCGCCGCGGCGTCCTCGCCGTGGCGCACGATGACCCTGTTCACCGGCGCGGCGATGCTGTTCGTCATCGGACTGCTCTTCGGCGTGCGACAGCTGCGCGCAGCGGTGGCGCAGGCGAATCTCGCCCGCCGGACGCCCGACTCCGTCACGCTCAGCGAGCTCAACGCGGAGGTGGAGCTTCGCCGCAGGATCGAAGAGCGCCTGCGGGCCACGGAGGAGCGCGGCCGCGAGATCGAACAGCGGTTGCAGCTCGCGACCGTGGAGCGCAGCCGGTGGGAGGCCGAGCGACGCGGGCTCGAAGCCGACAAGGCCGCCCTCGTCGCCGAGAAGACCCGGCTCGCGCAGGAGCGGGATACCGCAACCCAGGAGCGAGACACCGTCCGGGAGCGGCCGCCCGGCGAGCGCGCGGCGGCCGAGGACCCCGAGACCGGCGAGCGCCTCCGCGCGGCCGAGGCGCAGTCGATCCGTCTGCGCGCCGAGCTGGAAGGAGCGCAGACCCAGCTGCACCTGGCGCGCAAGGAGCTCGACGCGGCCCGCACCGATCTTCTCGCGCTGCGCGACGCCGACGCGCAGGCCGTCCTCCTGCAGGAAGAGGTCCGGGCGGCCCGGGCCGAGGCGGAGGGCGTGCGCTCGGCGCAGCGGACGGAGCTCTCGGAACGCGAGACCGAGTTCGAGCGGCGCGTGGCGGCGATCCGCGAGGAGTTCCAGACCGAGCTCGCGCAGATCGAGACCTCGTTCCACGATCAGCTCGCCCGCCGGGAGCAGGAGCTCGGCGACCGGATCAACCGCGCCGAGACCGAGGCGCGCACGGCCGGAGGGGAGCGCGAAACGGCCGAGCTCGAGCTGCAGGCCGCTCGGACGGAGTCCGGCCAGGCGGTGGCCCGGGCCACCGAGGCCGAGGCGGCCCTGGCCCGGATCCGGGAGGAGACCGCGCTGCTTCGGACCGAGACGGACGAGCGCCGGGAGCTGCTCGACCGCGCCGGCGCCGAGCTGACCGCCGCGCGCAAGGAGATCGGGAGCCTGCAAACCGACCTCATCCGGGTCGGCGAGGAGCTGGCGGCCGCGGCCGGCCGGCTCGAGGGCGAGGAGACGGAGAAGAGCGAGCTGACCCGGCGCGTCGAGGCGGCCGAGCGCGACGCTCGCACGGCGGCACAGCGCGTGGACCAGATGAGCCGGCAGATGGAAGACGCGGCCGCCGAGAACGCCGACCTCAACCGGCGGCTCCAGGAGGTGCAGGCTCGCCGGGCGCTCGAGGTCGCCGACTCCGAAGGGCGCGCCGACCTCGACGAGCTGCTGAGCGTGACGCAGGAGCGCCTGGCCGGTCAGACCGAGAAGCTGATGGCCGCCGAGGATCGGGCGCACGAGATGGAGCGCGAGCTGGCCGCGCACAAGAACCGGATCGAGGAGGCCGAGGCCGAGCTCCGCCACCAGCAGATGTCGGCCTCGCTCCAGAGGATCCGGACCGAGGGACACGAGGGTGCGGCCGGCGAGGGCGCCCCGCTTGAGGACCGTCGCGCCGCGACTCCATTCCTCAAGGAGCTCTCGCTCGACGCCAACAAGTCGCTGTCGCGAATTCTCGGGATCACGCAGATCATGAAGCACAAGCGCGACGTGAAGGATCAGTCGCAGCTGATCAAGCAGCTGGTCTCCACCGCCCGGCGCCTGGACCACACGGTGCGCGACCTGGCCGACGCCGACCGGCTCGCGCGCGGCACGATCGAGCTCCAGGTGAAACGGACCGACCTCGAAGCCCTGGTGCAGCGCGTCGTCGAGGAGTCCGGCATCGACCAGGACCGCGACGTCACCGTGACGGCCGAGCAGGTCCGGATCGGCGTCGACCCGCTTCGGACCGAGCAGTTGCTGGCGGGCCTGCTCCGCGGCGCCGCCGACCGGACCGCGGCCGGCAAGGCGATCACCGTGCGGCTCGAGAACGCCGAGGGCGGGGCGATGTTGTCGGTCGAGGACCCCGAACCCTCCTCGGACGCCTCGCTCTCGCCGGTCGTGCAGCGCTTCGCCGAGGTCCACGGCGGCTGGGCGCGCGTCGACAGCCGCGAGGGAGGCGGGTCTTCGTTCAAGGTCTTCCTTCCCGACGGGAGCCCGCCGCTGGAGCCGGAGCCGGAGCCGACCGACGCGGACCTTCAGATCCTCAACGGAACCGACCGGCTGGGCCCGTCGCCCGAGCAGATCCTGGTCCAGGAGCTGCACCGGCTCTCGGAGCTCACGAGCGGCGACGACTGACGAACCGGGTCGGCCGAGGAGCGAGCCGCGTCCTAGGTCCGGCGGATCACGATCGCGTCGCCCTGGCCCCCGCCGCCGCAGATCGCGGCGCCGCCGAGATGCGCGCCGCGGCGGCGAAGCTCGTGCGCGAGCGTCAGCACGAGACGCGCACCGCTCGCCCCGATCGGATGGCCGAGGGCGACGGCTCCGCCGTTCACGTTCACGATCGACTCGTCGAGGCCGAGCATGCGCGTCGCGTGGACGGCAACCCCGGCAAAGGCCTCGTTGATCTCCGCCAGCTCGAGATCCGCCGACGACAGACCCGCCTTCTTGAGGGCGCGCTCCATGGCGAGTGCCGGAACGGTGTGCAGCGACGCGAACCGATCGGCGGACATCCCGGTCGAGACGATCTCGGCGAGCGGCTCGATCCCCTCGCGCTCGGCACGCGCCGCGTCCATCACGACGAGCGCAGCGGCGCCGTCGGAGATCTGCGATGCGTTGCCCGCGGTCACGGTGCCGTCGGGCGTGAACGCGGCGGTGAGGCCCGCCAGCTTCTCCGCCGTCGAGTCGGAGCGGATCCCCTCGTCGCGGCCGACGATCAACGGATCGGCCCGCTTCTGCGAGATCTCGACCGGGATCACCTCGTCGGTCATGCGGCCCGCCTCCCACGCCTCCAGAGCTCGAGCGTGCGAACGCGCCGCCCAGGCGTCCTGATCCGCGCGCGAGACGTCGAGCTCGCGGTTCATCTCGTCCGTGCCGGCGCCCATGTGGCGGTCGTCGAACGCACACCACAGGCCGTCGTGGACCATCGAGTCGACCAGCTCGACGTGCCCGAGACGTGAGCCCTCCCGGGCGCTCGGCAGCAGGTACGGCGCGTTGGTCATCGACTCCATCCCCCCGGCGACGGCCACCTCCAGGTCGCCGGCGCGGATCATCTGGTCCGCGATCGCGACGGCCGACATGCCGGAGAGGCAGACCTTGTTGACGGTGATCGCGGGGACGTCGATCGGGATGCCGGCGTGGATCGCGGCCTGCCGCGCCGTGATCTGACCCGCCCCGGCCTGGAGCACGTGTCCCATCAGCACGTACTCGATGGCGGAGGCCTCGACGCCTGCCCGCTCGAGCGCGCCGCGGATCGCGAGACCGCCCAGCTCGACCGCCCGAAGGTTCGCGAACGCGCCGCGGAACTTGCCGATGGGGGTGCGCGCACCCGCGACGATGACGGAACGGCCGGCCATGAACCGAGTTTACGGCCGCCAAGGAATGCAGATGCCGTCAGGTCCGGTTCGCGATGGCCTTCTCGATGACCTCGAGGATCTCGTCGCGCACGATCTCGTCCCGCGCGATGAGGGCGTCGCGAAGCGCCGCGTGCACGTCCCGGTTCTCCTCGATGACGGCGGTGACGCGCTCGCGCTGGGCGTTGAGGATGTCCTCGACCCGCTGCTTGCCCTCGGCGTCGCCGAGCACGCGCGCGACGAGGTTCCGTCCGCCGATCGGGCCCTCGCTCATGGCGTCGTAGCTGATCAGGGAGCCGGCCATGCCGAACGAGCCGACCATCCTGGCGGCGAGCTCGGTGGCCACCTGCAGGTCGTTCGCCGGGCCGGTGCCCGACTCGCCCAGGCAGATCTCCTCGGCGACCAGACCGCCGAGCGCGATCGCGATGCCGGCCTCGACGTCGGTCCTCGAGCGCGTGAAGCGCTCCTCGCTCTCACTGTGCGCGAGCAGGCCCAGCGAACCCCGCCGCTTGATGATGGAGAGCACTTCGAGCCGCCGGTCCTTGCCGAGGAAGTACGCGGCGGTCGCGTGCCCGGCCTCGTGCGTGGCGACCGAGTCGCGGTCCGTGTCGACGTAGACCGAGGGCTGCTTGGTGCCGATCTCCTCGGTGAACTTCGCTTCCATGACGTCGCTGAAGCCCATCGCCCTGCGGCCGCCGCGAAGCGCGACGACGAGCGATTCGTCGAAGAGGTGCTCGATCATGACCGGCGTGTAGCCGAACGTCTCGTGCGCGATCCGCTCGCGCGCGTCGTCCTCGTCCAGATCCTCGCCGTGGGCCTTGCGGTTGAGGAAGAAGTCGATGAGGTCGCGGCGCTCCTTCTTGGTCGGCATGTCGAAGAAGAGCCGGCGGTCGAACCGCCCGGGCCGCAGCAGCGCCTGGTCGAGCGAGTCGCCGCGGTTGGTCGCCGCGATGAGCAGGATGTTGTGGTACGCGGGCTTGAGTCCGGCGCCGAGCTGCCAGGACTCCGGCAGGTACGCGTTGACCCAGCCCATCAGCTTGCCGCGCATCTTCTCGCGGAAACGCGGCTGGTCGAACGACTGCATCTGGATCAGCAACTCGTTCACCATGCCGCCGTTGCCGGAGCTCATCATCCGCGCGACCGAGTGGCCAAAGCCGGGCGAGGGGGTGGCGAGGTCGCCCGGTGCGGGGGTGCTCTCGAAGCCGCCGCGGGTCATCGCGATCGCGTCGATCTCCTCGATGAACCCGATCGCGCCGCCCTGCTTGCGGGCGGCCTTGCGGAGCGCCTTGAAGAAGGAGCGGATCCGAAACGCCGTCATCCCGAACCACATCGACTGGAAGGCCGGTGCGGAGATGAACAGGAACGGGACGCCCGCCTGCTTCGCCATCGCCTTGGCGAGATAGGTCTTGCCCGTGCCCGGAGGGCCTTCGAAGAGGATGCCCCGGCGCGGGGTGCCGCCGAGCTCGTCGCGGAAGGTCGCGTAGCCGAGGAAGACGTCGAGGGTGCGGACGACCTCGTCGACCTGGGTGTCGAGCCCCTTCATCTCGGTGAGACCGACCTCGACCTGGTCCGGGTAGACGACGACGTGGGGCGAGCGGCCGTTCATGAGCGGCATCGCCGCCATCAAGCCGATGGCGACGAACAGGAGGATGACCGGGAGAAAGATGATGGTGTCCGGCCCGAGGCTCGGAAGCCTGAGCCCGTTCGGGTTGCGCGACAGCAGGTACCACAGAAAGGCGTCGAACCCGAAGATGAAGACGATGGCCCGCATGACCTTGCGGCGCTTGGTGCGCTCGCGCTGGCGGAAGACGTCCGCGCGGCCCTCGCGCATCAGGTGTGAACCTTCGAGAATGGTTGCGGCGCTTGCCTGGTTCTTGTCGGCCATGGTCGCTCCGGGGGTCGGTCGCTGCTGCTGCCACTACTGCTGGGCAGGACGATACGCCCCCGGGCGTCCCCCGGGTATCCGACATTCGGCCCCGATCGGGGGACCGTCGGACTCCCCGACCTGCGGTCCCTTCGCCTCCGCCGGATGCGCTCCCGGAGCCGTTCGAAGCTAGGGTGTGCCATGGCCCGTACGAAGCACCCGCCGATCAGCGCGGCGGACAAACGGGTCATCGGCGCGCTCCTGCGCGACCTCCGGCGCTCGGCCGGGCACCGCTCGGTCGAGCAGGCCGCCGGCGCCAAGGGGTGCCCGTCGTCGAAGCAGACCATCTATGCCTACGAGCGCGGGGGGCTCGTCCCGTCGCTGCGCCAGTTCCTCGATCTCGTGGAGTTCTACGTCCTCGGGCCGGCGGGGACGGACGAGGGCCGGCGGAGCGAGTCCGATCTGCGGGCGCGCGGCGTGGCCGCGGTCGCGCGGGCGCTCACGCTCGGCGCCTACCACGTGACGGCCGCCCGGGACCTGATGGAACGGATGCAGCCGAGCCTCGGAGCGCGCGGATGAGCATCCGGCTTACCGATGTCGACCACGTCGGCATCGCGGTCGAGGACCTGGAGGTGGCCGTCGAGCGATACCGGCGGACGCTGGGCGTCGAGCCTGCGCACCGCGAACGCGTCGAGGACCAAGGCGTGGAAGAGGTGTTGTTCGCGGCCGGCTCGTCGTTCATCCAGCTGCTCGGCGCGCTTGGGCCCGACACGCCGGTCGGCCGGTTTCTCTCCAAGCGCGGACCCGGCTTTCACCACGTCGCGTATCGCGTCGACGATCTGGCCGCGGCGCTGGAGCACTGCCGCGCGGAGGGTGTGCGGTTGATCGACGAACGGCCGCGAGCAGGTTCGCGCAACACGCAGATCGCCTTCATCCACCCTTCGTCCATGGGCGGGGTGCTGGTGGAGCTGGTGCAGGACGGCGAGAGCTAGGAAGCGATCCTCCGTGGGCCCTCTTTCTCGTTCCCGAGACGTCACTTGACAGTCGAACATATGTTCGATAGAGTAGATGGCATTTCCTCCCAGACCTCCTCCCCCGGATTCACGAGGCCCGGATGTACGACGAACGGATCGACGAACCAAGCGACGACGAGCTCGTCGCACAGATGGATTCCGCGCATGCGCGCGCGATGTGCGCCGAGCGCGAGCTCTTCGGCTTGATCGTTGAAGCCGAGCGCCGTGAGCTCTGGCGCGATACCGGGGCCAGAGACCTCCCCCACTACCTCTGCATCCGCTACGGGATCTCGGTATGGAAGGCGCACCGCTGGATCAACTCGGCGCGCGCCCTCGAGGACCTGCCACAGATCTCGGACGCCTTCTCCACGGGTGTGCTCGGGGTCGACAAGGTGGTGGAGCTGACCCGGTTTGCGGAGCCCGAGACCGAGGCACGGCTCGTCCGGTGGGCCAACACGGTCTCCGGCGCCACGATCAGGCGCAGAGCCGAGCTCGCCTCGCTAGACCCGACCGCAGAGGCGCGGGAGGCGGACCAGGAGCGGTTCGTCAGGTGGCGCTTCGCGGACGAGGGACGCTCCTTCGGCCTCGAGCTCGGGTGCCCCGGTCTCGAAGGTGCGCGGATCGTGCGCGCGATCGAACGCGAACGGGCCAAGGAGCCCGTGATGCCGGGCGAAGAAGGTCCCGAGCACGTCGACGAACGACGGCTCGACGCCCTCGCGAGCATCTGCTCGGCGCGAATCGCGCGCGATCCAGATCAGGATCGGGCGGTGATCGTCGTCCACGCCGCCGCCGAAGCGCTGTACGACTTCAGTAACGACCGCCCGGCGTGGGGGCGGAGCCAGGGCTGCGAGGTCGAATGCGGTCCGGTGCTCCACCCGGAGACCGCGCGACGGCTTGCATGCGACGCGAGGATTCAGATCGTCCTGGAAAGCGTCGACGGAGTCCCGCTTCGGCTGGGTCGCGTGACGCGCGAACCCTCGGTCCACATGCGCAGGCTGTTGCGGCACCGCGATCGGGTATGTCAGCACTCGGGTTGCGGCTCCACCCGCTTCCTCCAGGCCCACCACATCGTGGAGTGGTCCCGCGGTGGCGCGACCGACCTCGACAACCTGATCCTTCTCTGCTCGTTTCACCACAAACTCGTCCACGAATACGGCTGGCATGTCACTCGCGACCCGGATGGGACGGTGACGTGGTTCCGCCGCGACGGAACGCGATACGAACCGGGGCCGAGACTGCAGGCCCCGTCGCAGACCGAGTTGCCGGCCCTTATCGGGGCAGGTCGCTGAGGCCCGGCTCCGGGGAGCCGACGAGCACGGCCACGTTGCCCTCGGGGAGCTTGCCGTCGCCCATCAACTGGTGAACGTGGCCGGTCTCCTCGTACCGGTAGGTGTGGCCGAGGGTCGTTTTCACCGTGCCGCTCCGAACCAGGTCGTTGAAGGCCGCCGCCTGCTCGTCGTTGAACAGGTGCGAGCCCTGGTAGCGCTTCTGCATGTACCAGAGGTAGCGGACGTCCACCATCGTGTCGTAGCCCGTCGTGCCGGCACAGATGACGACCATGCCGCCGCGGTCGCAGACGAAGATCGAGGTCGGGATCGTGTCCTGGCCGGGGTGCTCGAACACGATCTTGGGGCTCGTGCGCTCGCCGAGCACGTCCCAGATCGCCTTGCCGAATCCCTTTGCGCCGTCGAACCAGGTCTTCCACTCCGGCGAGTCCCAGGCCGGGGGGACGCCCCAGTGGTCGAACCCCTTGCGGTTGACGTAGCCGGCGGCGCCGAGCTTGGTCGCGTACTCGCCCTTCTCGTCCGAGGAGACGACCGCGACCGCCCGGCCGCCGGCGATCGTGACCGAGCTGGATCGCGAGCGAGCCGAGCCCGCCCGAGCCGCCCCAGACGAGGACGACGTCGCCGGGCTGCACGGTGTTCGGCGGCCAGCCGTGGAGCATCCGGTATGCCGTGGCACCGGTGAGCGTCGGCGCGGCGGCCTCCTCCCACGTGAGCGACTCGGCCTTCGGCAGGCACTGATGCGCCTGCACCTTGGTGAACTGCGCGAACGAGCCCCAGCAGGTGTCGTATCCCCACACGCGAAAGCTCGGGGCCAGGCCGGGGTCGCCGCCGGCCGCCACGACCGGGTCGTCGTGGTCCCACTGACCGGCGTGGACGACGACGTGGTCGCCGACCGTCACGTTGGTCACCTCGGCGCCGACCGCGGAGACGATCCCCGACGCGTCGGAGCCGACGATGTGGAAGTCGGTCGGCTCGCCCCAGCGCGCCTGCGTCTTCGTGACGTCGATCGGGACGCCGCGCGCGGCCCAGACGTTGTTGAAGTTCACGCCGGCGGCCATCACGCATACGAGCGCCTCGTGCGGTCCCAGCTCGGGCACGTCGATCACCTCGTCCTGGATCGACCGCTCGGGCTCGCCGTAGCGGTCGGGGCGGACGAGCTGCGCGTGCATGCGCGCCGGCACCTCGCCGGCAGGCGGAATCTCGCCGATCTCGTACAGGTCTTTGGCCACGCGCCACCTCTCGCCGGGACTGGCGAACCCTAGCAAGGAGAACGCGGCGCCGGCGGGGCGATGCCGCGGCTCAGGCGGCGGTGGGGTCGGCGGAGGGGCAGACGTCGGCGCGGGGGCACCAGCCGCACCAGGGGCCGGGCGAAAGCGATGGTTCTCCGCCGGCGAGGAGCGACGCGGCCGAGCGCGCCGACGCGATCACCCGGTCGGCCGCGTGCACGAGCACCTCCTCGGTCACGTCCTCGGGCTGCCACTCCCCCGAGTCGAGGAAGAGCGACGCGACCCGGAACGGCGGCACGCCGAACCGGAACGTCATCAGCAACGCGTACAGGCGCAGGTCCTCGACGTACTCGGGTCTCGCCTCGCTGGTCTTCAGGTCGATCGCGATCCGCGTCGCGCGCAGCGGGTCCAGCGGATCAGGCGACCCGAGGACCAGGTCGATCTGGCCCGACACCACGAGGTCGCCGCCGAGGAACTCGGCCCTCACCCGGAACTCGCTCATCGGCGTCAGCTCGCGCCGCAGCTCGCGAAGCGGTGGGAACGACGCCTGGAACTGCGCGATCCGCCGAACCGTGTCCATCGCGATCTCGTCGCGGTCGGCCGTCTCGAGCCCGCCCCAGTACTCGGAGAAGCGTTCCTCGCGATCGACGAGCCGGGTCGCCGCGAGCTCCGCGAGCCCATGCGGGTCGACGGCCTCGCGCGCACCGACCTCCGCCTCCACGGCCTTGTGCAGGAGCGTGCCGGCCGCCGATTTCGCGTTGAGCGAGAACGGCGGCGCTTCGTCGAGGAGCTTCGAGGCAAACGTCCCCTCGCAGCGGGCGTGGTCCTTCAGCTTCTCCTTGCCGAGCCACAGCGGCTCGGCCAGCTCGAGCTCGCGGACGGCGCCCTCGATCCGGTCCCGGAGCCGCTGCGAGAGGTCGGCGGGAAAGGTTGGGCGCGGTCCCGACGAGATCAGCCGGTCCCACGTGCGTTGCTGCGGCTCCGTGAGCTGCACGCAAGCATGGTACGGATAGGGGGAGACATGGCCGGGAGCCCAGACGACATCCTGCGTGCGCTGGCGGATCCCGAGCGGCTCGCGATCGCCGGGGAGCTCGCCCGCGCCGACCGAACGGCCGCCGGCCTCGCCGAGGCCGTCGGGCTCCCGATCGCCCGCGTCCACAAGCACCTGAACCGCCTCACGACGACCGCCGTCGTCCAGCTCCTGCAGGATCGCGCCACCTACCGGCTGGACGCCGGCACGCTTCGCTGGGCCGCCGAGCAGGTCGGGCCGCCGCGGGATCCCGGCCTCGCGCTCGGCGCCGCGAACGACGACGAAGAAGCGGTGCTGCGCACCTTCTTTCGAGACGGCCGGCTCACGGAGATCCCGGCCAGGGAATCGAAGCGCCGGATCATCCTCGAGCGGATCGCGCTCGAGTTCGAGCCCGGTGTCCGCTACGAGGAGCCGGAGGTCAACATGATCGTCGGGCGGTTCTTCGCCGACCACGCGTCCCTGCGCAGATACCTTGTGGACGAGGGCTTTCTCGACCGGGACCACGGGGTCTACTGGCGCACGGGCGGGCGAATCGACCTCGACTGAGCCGGTCTGCTAGTGTCGGCCCGGTCGCGCTTGCGGCTCCCCCCCTTCCCCTGTCAGCTTTCATCGTCTGCGCGCGCGCGACCGGGGGCGCATGGAGTCGATCCGAACGGCTGCACATCGAGGCCGCGCCGGGATGCTCGGCGCGCTGGTCCTGTTCCTCGTGCTGGCGATGCTCGGCCCCCAGCCCGCCGCGAGCGCCCGTCCACCCGGGAGCGCGCTTCCTCAACCGGGACCCTGCCCAATCGCGCGGCCCGAGACGCAGTCCCTCACCGCCGTGCGGAGCTACGCCAGGGCCGTCATCCGCTGCGCCGTAGCGAGGTGGCCGGTCCCCGGCGGCGCGAAGCGGGCGATCTGCATCGCGCGCCGCGAAAGCGGGCTCAACCCGAAGGCGATGTCCCCGCACAAGCTGTATCTGGGCCTGTTCCAGCACTCGGCGAAGGACTGGAAACGCCGGTACCGGGCCTGGACGAAGCCTTCCTGGAATCTCGGACCGAGCGCCCTCAACGCCAGAACGAACGCCATCGTGACGATGCGAATGGTCCACGCCGCCCGCAGCTGGAGCGCGTGGGGCCGAAAGGGCTGCTGAGGCCGGCAGGGATTGCGGCGCTAGACTCCGCGGATGGCCCCGCCCGAGGACGATCCCGAAGACCGCGAGCCCGGCGCCAAGCGCGAACGCACCGTCGAGGATCGCATCGAGGAGCTCCGCAAGCGCCGTGAGGCCGCCCTGGCCCCCGGCGGAAAGGACTCCGCGGCCAAGCAGCACGACCGCGGGAAGCTGACCGCCCGCGAACGGCTCGAGCTCCTGATGGACAAGGTCTCGTTCGTCGAGACCGATCCGTTCGCCGTCCACCGGTCCCACGACTTCGGGATGGACCGCCGGCAGCCACCCGGCGACGGCATCGTCACCGGCTACGGCTCGATCGACGGGCGGCGCGTCTTCGTCGCCTCGCAGGACTTCGGTGTCTTCGGCGGCTCGATGGGCGAGGTGATGGCGCAGAAGGTCTGCAAGGTCATGGACCTCGCCATGCAGACGGGCTCGCCCTTCATCCAGATCAACGACTCGGGCGGCGCCCGCATCCAGGAGGGCGCCGCGTCGCTCGCCGGCTACGGCCACATCTTCGAACGGAACGTTCGCGCGTCGGGCGTCATCCCGCAGATCAGCCTGATCATGGGGCCGTGCGCGGGCGGCGCCGTCTACTCCCCCGCCATCACCGACTTCACCTTCATGGTCAAAGAGAGCGCGCACATGTTCATCACGGGCCCCGACGTCATCAAGACCGTGACCGGAGAGGACGTGACGTTCGAGGAGCTCGGTGGCGCGATGACGCACGCGACGCAGTCCGGTGTCGCGTCGTTCGTCGCCGAGGACGACGAGGATGCGCTGCAACGCGCGCGATTCCTCCTGTCCTTCCTTCCGTCGAACAACCTCGAGGACCCGCCCGCGTACGCCGCCACCGACGACCCGGACCGGCGCGACGAGGGACTGACGCACATCATCCCGGACCGCGCGCAGGAGCCCTACGACATGCAGGAGGTCATCCGCCGGGTGGTCGACGACGGTGAGTTCCTCGAGGTGTTCCCGCTGTGGGCGATGACCGTCACGATCGGGTTCGCGCGCCTCGACGGCCGGTCGGTGGGGATCGTCGCCAACCAGCCGAAGGTCCTGGCCGGCACCCTCGACATCGACGCCAGCGAGAAGGCGTCCCGGTTCGTCCGGTTCTGCGACGCGTTCAACATCCCGATCCTCACGTTCGTCGACGTGCCGGGGTTCCTGCCCGGCAAGCAGCAGGAGTACGGCGGGATCATCCGCCACGGCGCCAAGCTGCTCTACGCGTTCGCCGAGGCGACCGTCCCGCGCATGACCGTTATCACGCGCAAGGCGTACGGCGGCGCGTACGTGGTCATGAACTCCAAGCACCTGCGAGCCGACGTCTCGCTCGCGTGGCCGACCGCCGAGATCGCCGTGATGGGCGCCGAGAGCGCCGTCAACGTGGTGTTCCGCAAGGAGATCGAGAAGGCGGCCGACCCGGTCAAGAAGCGCAACCAGCTGATCAAGGAGTACCGGGACAAGTTCTCGACGCCGTACGCGGCGGCAGAACGCGGATTCATCGACGACGTGATCGAGCCCGCCGAGACCCGGCCGCGCCTGATCCAAGCGCTTCGCATGCTCCAGACCAAGCGCGAGACGGTGCCGGCGCGCAAACACGGGAACATCCCGCTGTAGCGAAGGGGGAATGAGGGTGTCGCGGACGCTTGGCCAGGGAGAGCACCGTTTCGAGATCCCCGACGGGCTCGCCCCCGAGGAGGAGCGGGCCATCCTCATGGCGCTCGAGCGGTACTTCCTCCAGGAGAGCTACAAGCCGACCCCGTGGGTGCTCCAGGGCCGGATCGAAGCCACCGGACTCGGGCGGCTCCAGGTTCGCCGGTACGCCCGCGACCCCTGGGCCGGGCCGCAGGCGGCGCACGCCCGCACCGGCGTCCCGCCGATGCAGGGCCGCGGCGACGTCCGCTAGCCCGGACCCCGGGATCAGGGTCGCCTTCCACGTCGACCAGCTGCTCTCGCCGATCCCCGGCGGGGTGGGCACGTACATCCGCGAGCTGGCGGCGGCGATCCCGGCGGCCGATCCCGCGGTCGAGCTGGTCCCGTTCCGGACGAGGTTTCGGTCCGACCGCGTCGTCAGATGGACCGTCCCGCCCGGTGGGGTCGTGGTGCCGGCGTCGCTCCGCACGATGTACCCGGCGTGGAACCTGCTCGGGCGGCCGCACCTGCCGAGGGCGCTCGACGGCTGCGCGGTGGTCCACGCCACGAGCCACGCGGCGGTGCCGCCGGTCCGCGGCGGCCAGCGGCTGGTCGTCACCATCCACGACCTGGCCTTCGACGTTTCGCCCGAGCTGTTCCCCGCGACGTGGCGCTGGCTCTACCGGGCGGGCGTGCGCGCCGCGGTCCGCCGGGCCGGCGCCATCATCACGCCGTCGGCCGCGACGGCGCGGGATCTTCACGAGCGCTACGCGGTCGACCCCTCACGCGTGCACGTCATCCCGCTCGCCTCCTCGCTCGCCGCGTCCGGCGGCGACGCGGCAGCGACCATTGCCCCGCTCGGCGTCCGGCCGCCGTTCGTCCTGTTCGCCGGCACGCTCGAGCCGCGGAAGAACGTCGAGCGGCTGATCCGGGCCTACCGGCGCGTCGCCGCCGGGGGTCTGCCCCACGCGCTCGTGCTGGCCGGACCCGACGGCTGGGGCGTCGGGGCCATCGCGGCCGAGATCGACGCCGGGGGCGCGGGCACGGTGATCCGCCTGGGCCGGGTCGAGCCCGCCGACCTGGACGCGCTCTACCGGGCGGCGGACGTGGTGGCGTACCCGAGCCTGTACGAGGGATTCGGGCTGCCCGTCGTGGAGGCCATGGCCCGGGGGGTGCCGGTGGTCACCTCGAGGGTCTCGTCGATCCCGGAGGTGGGCGGCGACGCGGTCGTCTACGTCGACCCGGCCGACGAAGGCTCCATCGCCGACGGTCTCGAGCGGGTCCTTCGCGACGAGGCGCTCTCGGCCGACCTGCGCCGTCGCGGCCCGGAGCGGGCCTCCGGGTTCTCGTGGGAGGCGACCGCACGGGCTACCCTCGACGTGTACCGGCGGCTCGCCGGGGAGAGCGCCAAGGACGTCACATGAAGGTCTCGCTGATCTCCACCTGCAAGGACGCGGCGCCGCATCTCGAGGAGTTCCTCGGTTCGCTGGCCGTGCAGACGCGCGCGCCCGACGAGGTGGTGATCCTTGACGGCGGCTCCCTCGACGGAACGCTCGACCTGCTGCGAGGCCGCGGCGGGATCACGGTGCTCCAGGAGACGGGCGCGAACATCGCCCGCGGCCGGAACCTGGCCGTCGCCGCGGCGACGCACGACGTCATCGCCGTCACCGACGCGGACTGCGTGCTCGACCCCGGCTGGCTCGCGGCCCTCGTGGCGCCGATCGAGGAGGGCGCCGACGTGTCGATGGGGTTCACCCGGCCGATCGCCGACGGTCTGCTCGAGGAGATCTTCGCGTCGGTGAACCTGCCGGACGCCGACGAGGTCGATCCCGGCCGGTTCATGCCGAGCTCGCGCTCGGTCGCCTTTCGCCGCGAGGCGCTCGAGCTGGTCGGCGGCTACCCCGAGTGGCTGCCCATCGGCGAGGACATGTGGGTCGACCACCGGTGGCGCGAGCGCGGCCTCGATCTGCGGTTCGCGCCGGAGGCGCTGGTCGGATGGCGCTCGGGCGGTCCCTCGCGCCGCAACTGGGCGCGGTATTTCCGGTATGCGCGGGGGGACGCGCGGGCCGGCATGTACCCGGAACGCCACGCGCTCCGCTTCGGCGCGTACGCCGCGCTCGGCGCCGCCCTGGCGTCGGACCGGACGTGGCCGAAGCTGCTCGTCGCGGCCGGGGCAGTCGCGTACGCGCGCGCGCCGGTGGCCCGGGCGTGGCGGCGGCTCGGCGATTCCAGGGAGCGGCTCACGGCGGCGGCCCTCGTGCCGCCGTTTCTGGCGTTTCTCGACTCGGCGAAGATGGCGGGCTATCTCGCCGGGCTCGTCGACCGGCTCTCGGCCCGCTGACCCCACGTGTCCGATCCCGCCGAACCGGCCCGGCGGCCCACGCGGCGGATCCGCCGGCCGCTCGCGTTGATCGTCTCGTTGCTCGCGCTGGCCTCCTCGGGCCTCTTCCACCAGCAAGCGGACCGGCCGCGCCGCGGGAACTCGATCCGTCTGAGCGTCATGACGTTCAACATCCGGGAGGGGGGCGTCCACGGACAGTTCCCGGCGGTGATCGAAGCCATCCGCGCTTCGGGGGCCGACGTCGTCGGGCTCCAGGAGCCGTTCGGCCGTGCTCGGCGGATCGCCACGGCGCTCGGGTGGTACGCGGCCCCCGCGCTCCACACGATCTCGCGGTACCCGATCGTCCAGCCGCAGGACAGCCGCGACCGGTACGGCTGGCTCGTCGTCTCGCCCGGCGAGATCGTGACGATCGCGAACATCCACAACCCGTCGTATCCCTACGGCCCGACGCTCGTGCTGGGGGGCCGGTCGATCGAGGACGTGCTCGCCAACGAACGGCGCGGACGCCTGAGGTGGATGCGTCCGTTCCTGGACGCGTTGGAGCCGGCGCTCGCGGCCGATCAGCCGGTCTTCTTCACCGGCGACTTCAACAGCCCGAGCTGGCGTGACTGGACACCGGCCGATGTCGACGCCCTCGGCTGGCAGCCATCCACGGTCGAGGCCAAGGGTCCGCGCTACCCGGTGCAATGGCCCGCGTCGCTCGAGATGGAGGCGGCCGGCTTCCGCGACTCCTATCGGGACGAGCATCCCGATCCGGTCGCCGACCCCGGCTACACGTGGACGCCGGGTCACCCCCACGTCGGCCGCCACGACGTCTTCGACCGCATCGACTTCGTGTGGGCGGCCGGACCCTCCAAGACGTTGTCGAGCCGCGTCGTGGGCGACACGAACCCGGTGACCGACCTCGTCGTCGAGCCCTGGCCGTCGGACCATCGCGCGGTCGTGTCGGCGTTCCGCGTCACGCCGGCCGAAGCGCCGACCTTCGCGGCACCGACCGACGTCCGGCTCGTGGCCGGCGCTCCGACGACCGTCGCCTACCACGCAACGGGCAGCGACCGGACCGTCGGGCTCTGGCCGGTGGGTGCGGACCCCGCGGTGACCGGCCCCGCCGCCTCGCTGAGCCTGGACGATGCCCCGTCGCGCGGCCAGCGCAACTTCGACACGACGGGCGTCCCCGCCGGCGCGTACGACTTCGTGCTGCTCGTCGGCGGCGCGGTGCGATCGCGGGTGCCCGTCACGGTCGTCGACGACGGGGCGAAGGCGACGATCGCCACCGACCGGGCGGCGTATCCGGCGCGGCGCGCCGATCGAGGTGTCGTGGACCGGCGCGCCGGGCAACCGATACGACTGGCTGTCGGTGAACCGCGCCGGGGTTTCGCCGTCCGTCGGACGGCTCTGGGCGTGGACGTACACCGGCGCCCGCATCGAGGGATCCGCGCCGATCGACCAGAAGGCCGCCCTGGCGGCCGCGGTCGCGTACGCGCCGAGCCCGTGGCCGTTGCCGCCGGGCGAGTATCAGGTGCACCTGTGCGTCGACGACGGCTACCAGTGCCTCGCGGCGAGCACGCGGTTTCGCGTTACGGGCTGACGACGCTCACGCGTAGGAGTAGAAGCCCGCTCCGCTCTTTCGTCCGAGCCGGCCGGCCTGCACCATCCGCGCGAGGAGCGGCGGTGGGGCGTACGACGGCTCGCGGAACTCCGCGTGCAGCACCTCGGCGATCTGCAGCACGGTGTCGAGCCCGATGAAGTCGGCGAGACGGAGCGGTCCCATCGGGTGGTTCATCCCGAGGGTGAGCGCCGCGTCGATGTCCTCGCGGCTTGCGAACCCCTCGTCGAGCAGCGCGATCGCGCGGCACAGGTACGGGATCACCAGCCGGTTGACGATGAACCCGGCCTGATCCTTCGCGATCACCGCCGTCTTGCCGAGACGGCCGGCGAACGCGCGCGCGAACGCGACCGTTTCGTCGCTCGTCGCGAGCGACGGCGTGATCTCCACGAGCCCCATGACCGGCGGCGGGTTGAAGAAGTGCATCCCGACGACGAGCTCGGGCCGGGCCGTGGCGGCACCGAGCGTGGCGATCGGGATGGACGACGTGTTCGAGGCGAGCACCACGCCCGGCCGGACGAGGGCGTCCAGCGTGCGGAACGTCTCGAGCTTCGTTTCCGGATCCTCCGTCGCGGCCTCGATCACGAGATCGGCGGCCGCCAGCCCCGCGGGGTCGTCGGTACCGCCGATCCGGCCGAGGGCGGCCGTCCGCTCCTCCTCCGGCAGCTTTCCGCGCTCCACCGCGCGCGCCGTCGACGCCTCGATGCGACCGCGGCCGGCGGCCACGAGGTCCGGGCCCCGCTCGAGGAACGTGACCGACATCCCGGCGCGGGCCAGGACCTCGACGATGCCCGACCCCATGAGGCCGCACCCGACGACGCCGGCGTTCTCCACCTCGGCGGCGCTCTTCGGCGGACTCACCACGGCGGTCAGCCTACAATCCAGCGCATGCGCGTCGGGACGGCGTTGAACGCAGGATCGCGATCCGAACACCGCACCGCGGTGGCCGGACTGGCCGTCGGCGGAACGCTGTTCGGCCACTGGCTCACGTATCTGCTCCTCAGCCCCTCGGCCGCGGGGCGCCGCGCGATGCTCGGGGGCTCGGGTCACGGGTACCTCTCGTTCGCGAACGAGGCCGGACTCATGCTCGCGCTGTTCGCGGGCGCCGCACTCGTGATAGGCCGCATGGCGCGGCTCGGGACGCGGCCGCGCGGCCCCGCGATCGCCGCGCGGCTCGCAACCTTCCAGGTGGTCGCGTTCCTCGCGATGGAGATCGTGGAGCGGCTCGTCGCCGGCTCGAGCCTCGGCCAGCTGGGTCACGTCCTGCCCGAGGGGATCGCCGTGCAGCTCGTGCTGGCGCTCCTGGCCGCACCGCTGATCGCCGTCCTGCTTCGCGAGGTGGAACGTGCCGTGGCCGCCGTCTCGCAGCCCTCGCTCTTCGATCTGGAACCCCGGCCGTGGCGGCTTCCCGCGCTCGCCGTCGCCGCGCCGGTCGTCGAGACGCTCGACGGTCCCGGCATCCGCGGTCCCCCGCCGGCTCGCTGACGCCACCACCCGGCAGCGATCCACGAAGGGAGCCGTCATGTCTCGTGCACGCCACCTTGTGTCCGCGTTCGGCGTCGCCGCCGTCGCGGGCGCGCTCGCCCTGTTCCCCGCCACTGCGGCCTCGGCCCACGCGCAGCGACACCAGGGCGACATCGACATGGAGATCGGATTCGGAACCGAGCCCGCCTACGCGGGCCAGCTGAACAGCGCCCAGATCCTCCTGAACTTCAAGGGCAAGCCCGTCGTCGACTTGGGCGACACGCTCACCGCCGAGATCTCCTTCGGCGGCGAGTCGACGAAGCTCCCGGTCGTCCCCGCCTTCGAGGTCGGGGACTCCGGAGAGCCGGGCGACTACCGGGCGTGGTTCATCCCGTCGCAGCCCGGCAAGTACACGTTCCACTTCACCGGCACGGTGAACGGCGAGCCCCTTGACCAGACCGTCACCTCCGGACCGACGACCTTCGACGAGGCCGGCGATACGAGCGACATCACGTTCCCCGCGGTGAACGCCCCGTCCGCCGGCGAGCTGGCCACCCGGATCGACCGGGAGGGCGCCCGGACCGACGCGGCCATCCAGACCGCGGCATCGCGCGCGAGCGACGCGCGCTCGGTCGGGTGGATCGGCGTCACCCTCGGCGCCATCGGCGTCATCGCGGCAATCGCTTCCATGGCCCGGCGGAGAGGCCGAGGGCCAGACCAAGAGATGAACCAAGGGATGAAAGGGAGCACGAGCTGACGGCCCTGCTCGCCCACCAGGGCGGCGTCGACGAGAGCCTCGCCCTGTTCCTCCTCTTCGCGGCGGCGTGGACGGGCTGGATCGGCTGGTCCCGCTTGCGGGGAACCGGGTTCCCGCGTCTGCCCGCATGGAGCCCGCCGGTCCTCATGTCGGGAGCGGTCGTGCTCGTCGTCAGCGCGGCGATCGTGCCGAGGGCGCTGTTCCCGCGCACACCCGCGGGAGCTCGCCCGCCCTCGTCGGCGACGCTCTCGATCGTCTCGCCGGCGCCGGGGCAGGAGGTGGACGGCGCCGCGATGGACGTCGTGCTGGACCTCGAAGGGGGCCGGATCGTCGATCAGACCTCCGCCACGGTCCTGCCCGACGTCGGCCACATCCACCTGTCGATCGACGGGCACCTCGTCTCGATGCTGGAGGGCCCGAAGCAGCTGCTCGACATCGGAGGCCTCTCGGCCGGCAGCCACACGCTCGAGGCGGAGTTCGTCGCGTCCGACCACGGACCGTTCCGGCCTGCCGTCACCGCGTCCGTGACCTTCACGAAGGGGCCGTGATGAAGCGCGCACTGCTCGGCGGGATCGTCGTCGCCTGGCTGCTGGCAGCGGCAGCGCCGGCCGGCGCGCACGCGCTCCTTCGGTCGAGCGACCCGGCCTCCGGCGACGTGCTGCAGCGATCGCCCGCCTCGCTCTCACTCGCCTTCACGGAGGAACCCGACCCGACGCTGTCGACGATCCGGCTGCTCGATGCGACGGGAGCGACGGTCGACGTCGGATCCCCGGCGGCGGCAGCGGACCCGCACACGCTCGTCGTCTCCGTCACGACTCCGCTGCCCGATGGGGCGTACACAGTTGCATGGCAGACGATCTCAAAGGTCGACGGCCACCTCGCCGCCGGCGCCTTCGCGTTCGGGATCGGGCGCGCTGCGGGCAAGCCCGTCGCGCCGGCCGGCGGCGCGGCCGCCTCCACCCCGAGACCGACGCCGCTGTCCGTCGCCGGGAAAACGCTCCTGTACCTGGGCCTTGCCCTGCTGATGGGCGCCGGCGTCGTGTCGACCTGGGTCCTCGGCATCGGGCCCCACCGGCTGCTGCTCGCCGGCGGAGCCGCCCTCACGCTCGCGGGGTCGGTCGCCATCCTCGTTGCGGAGCGAGGCGTCGTCGGCGTTTCCTACGCCGCGCTGCTTCGATCACCTGCCGGCCGCCCGTTCGGGATGCTTGCGCTCGCGGGCATCGTGACCGCGGCTCTGGGAGTCGCCGCGGTCCTGCATCCGACGCGGCCGTGGATCTTTCTGGCCGGCGCGGGGACGGTGGCCATCGAGCTGGTGCGAGCCGACGGGGGGCACGCCGCCGGCGCCTCGACCGCGTGGGTCCAGGTCGGTCTTCAGTGGCTGCACATCGTCGCCGCGACCGCGTGGATGGGCGGGCTCGCGATGCTGGTGATCGCGCTCGTTTCCCGCCGCGGCGAGCCGCACCTCGACATGGTCCGGCGGTTCTCCCGGTTCGCGCTTCCGGCGATCGCCGCGGTGGCGGTGACGGGCGCGTTCCGCGCCGTGAACGAGCTGGGGGGCCCTCGCGAGGTGCTGCACGTGCTGGACACCGGCTACGGGACCACCCTCGTCTGGAAGAGCGGCCTCGCGCTCGCCGCCATCGCCCTGGGCGGGCTCAACCGGTACCGGTCCCTGCCCCGGCTCGCCGCCGGCGGGTCGGCGCGCCTGCTCCGCTCCCTCGCCGGTGGGGAGGTGACGCTCGCGGCCGGCGTCTTCGCCCTGACCGGCCTCCTGACGGGTCTTCCGCCCGGAACCTCGGCGGCGGGCGGGCCGCCACCGGCCCAGAAGATCATCGATCTGCGCGGCCACGATTTCGCGACGACGATCAACGTCGAGCTGCGGATCGACCCGGGAACGGCGGGGACCAATTCGTTCACCGCCCGCATCACCGACTTCGACACCGGGCGGGCGGTGAAGGCGGACCGCGTGTCGATCGATCTGCGGCCGGTCGGACGACCCGGGGTCTCGGGGTCGACGGTCGAGCTCGCGCAGCGCGGGGATACGTGGAAGACGACGAGCAGCCAGCTCTCCATCACCGGCATCTGGCGCGCGACCGCGCAGATCCAAACCGGGTCGAGCGTCGCGCAGGTGGCGTTCTCGCTCGCGCTGCCGCCGCCCGGCCAGCAGATCTCCGTGTCGTCGGCTCCGGGCCAGCCCGATATCGTCACGATCGGATTGAACGACGCGCAGCTGCAGAGCTACCTGGACCCCGGCGACCCCGGACCCAACGAGCTGCATCTGACGGCCTTCGGAGCCGGCGGCAACGAGCTGCCGCTGCGGACGGCGGCCTTCACCGCGGCCGGACCCGGCGGCGCGGTCGCCACGTTCGACCCGCGCCGGCTGAGCGCGGGCCATTTCGTGGCCGACTCCACGCTTGATCCCGGGCCATGGACGTTCTTCTTCGACCTGCAGGCGCGCGACGGCCGGCACCTTCAGGGAAGCTTCGCGCAGACGATTCCCGGGACGACGGGATGAATGCCGTGGGACGAAGGTCGGCGGCGGCACGGGCCCGCTCGGCGGCACGGGCCGGCCTGGCGGCGGCCGCGCTGGCGCTCGCGGCCTGCGGCGGCGGAGGGCCAGCAACGACGCTCGCGTCTGCCCGGCCGTCGTCGACCGCAACGCTCGCGATCCTCGAACCCACCCCCGGCCAGACGGTCGCGAGCGGTTCGGTCCTCGTCCGCGTCCGCCTGCAACACGCGCGCATCGTGCCGGCGACGAGTCAGGATCTCCGCCCCGACGAGGGTCATCTGCACGTGATGCTCGACGGCTCGCTCATCACGATGACGGCGAAGCTCGAGACCACGCTGCCGGACGTCGCGGCGGGCGAGCACCTCCTGAAGGTCGAGTTCGTGGCGAACGACCACGCGCCGTTCAACCCACGGGTCATCGCCGCGACGAGCTTCGAGGCAACCGGATGAGGACCCGGGCCGCGGCGGCCACCGCGCACCCATGGCTCGCGCCCGCGTCGGTCGCCGTCGCCGGCACGATCCTGCTGGTCGCCCGTCCCCGGCTCGACGTCACGGGCCGAGGCGTTCCGCCGCTCGTCCTCGTGGGTCTCACGGTGGCGATCGCGGCCGGCGCGCTGCTCGTGCCCGTGCCGGATCGCGGGGGAAGGCGGCGCCTGGCTCCCGCCGCGGTTCTCGCCGCCGGCCTCGCCGGAGTCGCAGCCGCTGCGCTCGCCGGCGGCCGTCCCGTGCCGCTGCCGGCAACCATCTCCACGCTGCCGCTGTCCCTGGCCGCCGCCGTCGCCGAGGAGGCCCTGTTCCGCCGGGCGGCCTACGGAGCGCTCTCGGTTCGCGGCCCGCTCGTCGCCGTGGCCGGGTCGGCCGTGCTGTTCGCGTTGATCCATGTCCCGCTCTACGGGACGTGGGCCCTCCCCGTCGATCTCGGCGCCGGGCTCGTCTTCGGGTGGCAGCGGTGGGCGTCGGGCACCTGGACCGTTCCGGCAGCGACGCATGCCGCCGCCAACCTGCTGGCGGTGATCGTTCGATGAGACGGCTCGCAGGTACGGCCGCCTCGGTTCTCCTGCTGGCGGCGAGCTGTTCGCTCGCGCGGACCGACACGCTCCGGGTGGGCGCCGTGTATCCGCTCTCGGGATCGCAGGGTCCGGGCGGCGTCGACGAGTATCACGGCGTGCTCACCGCCCGGCAGCTCGTGAACGACGACGGCGGCGTGAACGGACGCCCGATCGACATCCGCGCGATCGACGTCGACGGTCCCGACGCGGCGCCCGGCGCCGTCGACCAGCTTCACGACGACGGCATCGGCCTCGTGCTCGGCAGCTACGGCAGCACCATCTCCGCCTCGGCGGCCGCCCGCGCGGCGGGCCGCGGGATGGTCTTCTGGGAGACCGGCGCGGTCGGGATGCTGCCACCGGCCGCCGACCCGGGGACGACGACGTTCCGGGTCTCGCCCAACGGCGGAGCGCTCGGACGCGCGGCAATCTCGTTCGTCGCGAAGGAGCTCGCACCCAAGCTCGGCCGCGACGCTTCGGGGCTTCGCTTCGCGGTCTCGTTCGTCGACGACATCTACGGCCGGACCGTCGCCGAGGGCGCCGACGACGAGCTCGACGAGCTCGGTCTGCACAACGTCGGCGACTTCGGCTACCAGGCGGCGACGGTCGACATGCACGGGTTCGTCCGCCGGATCGCCGCGGCCAAGCCGGACGTGCTCTTCGTGAGCGCCTACCTGCAGGACGGGATCGAGCTGCGGCGCACACTCGTCGACGAGCACGTGCCGCTCCTCGTCAACATCGGGACGTCGTCGAGCTATTGCCTGCCGGCCTTCGCGGCGGCGCTCGGGCAGGATGCCGTCGGCGTGTTCGCGTCGGACAAGCCGGCGGCCGGGGTGCTCAATCCCTCGGGCCTGCGCCCGGACGCGGCCGCCCTGCTCACGCGCGCGAACGACGCGTACCGCGAGCGGTTCGGCGCGGACATGTCGGCCGCGGCGCTGGCCGGGTTCTCCGGCGCGTGGGCGCTCTTTCACGACGTGCTGCCGGCGGCGCAGGGGAGCACGCCCGAGGCCGTCGCCCGCGCGGCGCGGGCCGCCGACATCCCGTCGGGGGGCCTGCCGAACGGAAGCGGGCTCCTCTTCGGCGCACCGGGCGGCCCCGGAGCCGGCGACAACGAGCGCGCGGCAAGCGTGATCTGGGAGTGGGTGGCACCCAACCAGCACGTCGTCGTCTGGCCACCGCCCTACGCGACCACCGCTCCGGACCTGCTCTCCATCTCGCCGTGGTAGCGCGCGTCGTGGATCGCCCGGCCCGGCGCGCGGTCGCGATCGGGCTGGTGGCGTTTCTGGCGTGGGCGGTCCTGGCCGCGTGGTCGGGACACCTCACGCCGCTCGGGCGCCGTCCGCTCCTCGACGGCACGGGCCCCCCGCCGCCGTATGACTGGGTCAGCCCGCCGCCCGAGCTCGCGGCCGCGAACATCGCGCCGAGCTCCCTCGTCGTCACGATCCCGCTCGGTCCGACCGGGATCGAGGCCAAGACCCCGTTCACCTCGGACAACCAGGTCACGCTGCTCGTCAACACGGGTCTGGTCCCGCCCGCGCCGGACCAGACGCACGTAAGGATCACGGTGAAGCCGGTCGATCCTTCGGGCCTGCCGCCGCCGGGGGAAACCTCGTGGCCTTCGGGAACGCCTATGTCATCGCGGCCACGTACCGGCCCTCGGGCGACCCCGTCACGACGGTCACGCAAACCATGCCCGTGGTCGTTTCCTATCCGAAGACCGCCACCCTCACGTCCTCGGACCATGTGATCCTGTACTCATCCGACGGCGCGAGCTGGGCTCGGCTCGAGACGCACCAGTCCGAGGCGAACCATCAGGCCAACGCCGACCTGCCCGGGTTCGGCACCGTGTTGGTCGCCGGTGTGCCGGAGAACGGGGGAAGCGGGAAGACCCGCGCGCTCGAGGTCGCCGCCGTGGTGGTTCTGTGCGTGCTGCTCGTCGGGATCGGTGTGGCGGCGCGGATGCGGGCCGGGCGCCTCGAGGATCCCGGCGCTACGGACAGGCGTGCGTGAGGAGCGGGTACGGGTTCACCGCGTCCTCGATGATCGAGTAGCCGTAGGCGCTCACCGGCCAGCTCGACGGCATGACGTACGGGTGGAACTCGAAGTGGTCGTGGAAGATCCCCGTGGCGTCGCCGGTGTCCCCGACGTAGCCGATCACGTCGCCCGCGTGGACGGGGCCGTTGGAGTTGCCCGAGTAGGCCGACAGATGCGCGTTGTAGACGGTGCCGTATCGGCCGGCGACCGACACGACGTTGCCGCCCAGCGTGTTGAACCCCGTGCTCGCCGTCCCGTCGAAGGGTGCCCGGATCTCCGCGCCCTTGGGGGCAAGGATGTCGACGCCCTTGTGCAGGTGGTAGCCGCCGGCATACCGGGGGGCGCCGAAGCCGTCGCCGTAGGCGTAGGGCGCCTGGACCGGACAGACCTGCAGGACGTTCGCGTACTCCGCCGGCAGCGGGACGACCGCGTGCGAGGGTCCCGAGATGGCGTTCTGCCGGCGTTCCCACGCCGCCAGGTCCTCCTTGGCCTTCTTCACGAGCCGCTCGGCCCGTGATTGATCCTTGCTGATCGAGGCGACGAGCCGCTGGGCTTCGTCGAGCTGGGTGCGGACGGCGGCCGCGCGCTCGCGACGAGCCACGAGCTCTTTCTGGCGCGCCTCCCGGAGCGTCTCCAGGTGGGCTGCCTCGGCCGAGAGCGTGCGCTTGGTCGCCTCGACCTCGGCCGCCAGCTCCGCGTCACTCGACGCGACGGCGCCGACGAACGCGACCCGGTCGGCGAGGTCGGACAGGGATGTCGCTCCCAGGAACAGGTCGAGGTTCGAGCTGGCCGGCTCCATGAACACCGATTGCGCGCGGGCATCGAGCCTGGCCTGAACCCGCCGGTGCCGGCGCCGCGCCTGCCCAAGTCGCTCCCTGACCTGCAGCAGCTCGACCGTCACGGCCTGCATCCGTGCCTCGGAGTCCTCGACATTGCCGGCCGCGATCGCGAGCTGGGCCTGGATCTCCGCGTAGTGGGCCTGCGAGTCGGCCAGCCGCTTCTCGACGATCGCGAGCTTCGTGCGGGCGTTCTTCACCTGCTGCTGCGGCGAGACCGCCCGCGCGGCGCCACCGGGCACCACGAGCCCCGCGGCGAGCAAGGCGAACAGCGCGACAACGGCGCGGGGGGCGGTGGGGAAGGTTTTTGTCGTCATGAGGCCGTCAACCCATACCGGAACTGAGGCAGGATGCCAAGGGCGATGCGAGGAGCCTTACGCCTCTTCGTCCCCCTCGCAAGCATCCCGGGAGGGGATCGGACCGATCCTACAGAAGATGCCGCACGAACCCGGGCTCCTCGAGCGCCTGTCGCCAGTGGTGACCCTCGAGAACCGCGCGAGCATCCTCGGCCGGCCCGGGTCCACCGGCAGCGTCGTCGCCGAAGAGCCTCGCGGTCCACCACACGACCGAGGCGATGGCGTTGGACCACGCGGGCCGGCGCCGCTCCGCCTCGATGGCGGCCGTCGACCGCGCGAGCGCAAGGTCGAGGCGCCCCTCGGCGAGCTCGACGGACGCCTCCGCGATCAGGAGATCCGCCGCGGCGCCGGGGTCCGCCGAGGTCCGCGACGCGGGATCGTCCAGGACCATGCGCGCCTGCACGGCCTCGCCGGCGAGCACGAGCGTGCGGATCAGCTCGCTCGCCGTCCATGAGAGCAGCGAGCGCTCGCCCAGCTCCCGGCAGAGGGCGAGCGCCTCGCGAAGATCCGCCTCCGCACCGTCCAGGTCGCCCGCGAGCCGGCGGCCGGCGCCGCGATCGCCGAGGGCGCTCGCGAGCTCCCACCGCGCGCCCAGCTCGCGCATCGTCTCCACGGCCTGTTCGGCATGGACGAGCGCCTCGTCGAGCCGGAGCATCCGCCGAAGCGACGCGCTCGCGTACTGATGCGCCACCGCGGCGGTGAACGCCTGGTTCGCCTTCTCGGCAAGCGCGAGCGCTTCGAGACCGAGCGCGAGCGCCTCCTCCTCGTCCCCGCCGGGGGACTCCACGCTGGCCAGGCCGACGAGGGCGCGCGCTTCGACCCAGACGTCTTCGTCGTCGCCGGCGCGAGCGATGGCCAGCGCCTCGCGGAACATGCCGGCCGCCGAAGCGAGGTCGTCGCGCCAGAAGGGGACCCAAGCCGCCATCAGCAGGGTGCGCGAGAGGACGGTCGGATCGCCGAGCCGGCGCGCGGCGCCGAGGGCCCGGCCGGACAGGGCCGCCGCCAGGTGCTCGTCGCCTCGAACGGACAGCGTCACGTCGGCGAGGAACCGGGCGGCGTGGGCGACGACGCCGTCCTGGTCCGCGCCGGCAAGGGCCAGGGCCCGCCGCGCCCACTCCTCGGATTCCCCGAAGTCGCCGAGCCAATAGCCAACCTCACCCAGCATCGCCATCACCCACGCCTCGCGGTTGCCCCAGGCATCCTCCGGACCGGCCAGCGCGAGCGCCCGCCGGCACAGGTCGGCGGCCGACCGGAGCTCCATCCGGCGCCTGGCGAGGTCGCCGGCGCGTGCGAGGGCGTCGACGGCGCGCTCCGCAAGCGTGCGGTCGATGGGATCGAGATCGAGCGAGGCCCGTGCCGCCTGCTCCAGGTGGAACGCGATCGTCCGCGGATACCGCTCTTCGAGCTCCGGCGTCGACGACAGCTCGTTGGCGAGCCGCAGATGCAGACGCTGCCGTTCGCGCTTGGCCAGGCTGTCGTAGGCGACGTCGCGAAGAACGTCGGATCGGAACCGGTAGCGATCGGGCCGGCCCTCGTCGGGGACGAGCAGCTCCTCGTCCACCGCCTCGTCGAGCCATTCCTTCCGGGGCTCCGTCACGAGCCGGAGCTCGCCGAGATCGAACCGGCCCTGCGGGAAGACCGAGGCGCGCCGCACGAGCTCCTTCGTTCCCGGCGACAGATGGTCGATGCGCGAGGCGACGACCGACTGGACCGTGGCCGGCAGCAGGCGGCCGCTCGCCCCGGTCGCGCGCCCGGACACTCCCCGGCGAAGCATCGACACGATCTCGACGATGAAGAACGGATTGCCCCCGGCGTGCGCGCCGATCCGCTCGGCCTCGTCGCGGTCCTGCGCACCCGCACCCAGAGCCAGCTCGATGGCGTGCGGCGCGGACAGCGGCTCGACCCACAAGGACACGGCGTCGGCGAGGCCGCCCGCCCATCCGGGCTGTTCCTGCAGGAACGACCAGCGGGCGACACACACCACCAGCAGCGGGAGCCGCCGGGCCTCACGCACGAGCTGCTGCAGGAGATCGAGCAGCAGCGGGTCCGCGTCCTCGATGTCTTCGAACACCATCACGACCGGCCGGCGCTCCGAGAGGCCCGTCAGCGCGGCCAGCACGCCGCTGCGCACCTCGGCCGCGTGATAGCGGTTCTCCTCGGTGCCGGTCCCGCCGATCCCGAGAGCGAGCCCGATTCGCGACACAACCTGATCCACGTCGCCGGCCGGGACGAGTCCCCCGACCCAGGACCGGACCCGGGCGAGCACCTCGTCATCCGGCGCCTCCCGGTCCTCGCCGAGCTCGCGGTAGATCATCTGCGCGAGCGGCCAGAACGTCACGCTCTCTTCGAACGGGCTCGAGCGGCCGCGCATCACCTTCGCGCGCTCGGGGAGCGTTGCGAGGAACTCCTCCACGATGCGCGTCTTGCCGATCCCGGGCTCGCCGAGCATCGTGACGAGGTGCGCGCGCTCGCGGTCCTCCACGCGCCGGAAGGTGTCCTCCAGGAGCGCCAGCTCCCGGCGCCGGTCGACAAAGGGAACCGAGGACGTCGAGGCCGCCGTGGCCAGACGCACGACCGGCCACGCCACCAGCTCCGTGTCGAACCCCTTCGCCGGGATCGTCCGGGGCCGGGCGAACTCCACGTCGTCCTTCGCGAGCTCTCGCGTCGTCTCCCCCGCCAGGATCTCCCCCGGCGACGCAGCCTGCTGGAGCCTGGCGCCCATGTTCACCTCCGCGCCGACGACGATCGTGCGGTCGACCGCGGTCCCGAGGGCGACCTGACCGGTTCGGATGCCGACCCGCACCCGGAGCTCGACCGAGAGCCCGAGACGCACGCCGAGCCCTCCGACCCGGCTCACGATCGAGAGCGCCGCCCGGATCCCCCTGACCGCGTCGTCGTCGTGGACGACCGGCACGCCGAACACACCCAGCACGGCGTCGCCGATGTAGGCCTCGGCACGTCCGCCGAGGGCCTCGACCTCGTCGGTGACGAGCTCGTGAAACGCGACCAGCACCTCTCGGAACCGCTCGGGGTCAAGACGCGAGGCGATGAACGTCGAACCGGCGAGGTCGACGAACACGACCGTGACCACGCGGCGCTCCGAGACCGGCGGGATCGCGACCGGCGCCCCGCAGTTGGGGCAGAACCGGGCGTCGTCCGGCAGGGCGTGGCCGCAGCGCGGGCAGGGCTCGCCGGTCACGGCGACCGGCGGTACTCGATCAGCTGGAGCGGGTTCCCGTCTGGATCGTGGAACGTGGCGAACCGCGCGAACCCCTCCACCTCGCCGACGAACCCGTCGAAGCGGGCGCCCCTGGCGCCGAGCTCCGCGCGCGCGTCGTCGAGGTCGTCCACCCGGAACACCACCGTGCCGCTGCCCGGCACCTCGTCCGTCGTGCCGTGCAACGCGAGCCGGGTGCCGCCGGCCGAGAACTCCGCCCACTCCCCGCCGTCGCGCCGGACGAGCTCGAGCCCGACGACGTCGCGGTAGAAGACCACGGCGGCGTCCATGTCGCGGGTCCAGTAGTAGACGTGGTCGATTCCGTCGAGCACGCGCCGATGGTAGCGAAAGGCCGGACGCGGCCTCAGGCGTCGCGACCCCGGTCACGCTCATCGAGATCGGTTCGCGGCGGCGGTCCGAGAATCTTCTGTTTCTGCGCCTGGAACTCGTCTTCGGTGAGGATCCCCCTGGCGCGCAGGTCGGCCAGGCGCTCGAGCTCGGTCACCGTCGAGGGCTTCGGCGGCGGAGGGGCCGCTGCCGCGGCCGCGTCGCCGGGCGTGCCCCGCCCCGAGTACATCCGCTTCCCGTTCTCTTCCATCTGGTGGTAGATGGTCTTTTGGATCTCCTCGGGACCCCGGACGTCCTCGAAGAGGTTGGGCGTGGCGTCGGCCGCCGAACGCAGGATCAGGTCTCCGGCACCGATGATGCGCTCGAAGATGCTCTGGTTGAACCGAATGTCGTTGATCGCCTCGAGCGGGATCTCGACCGATCGCTTCGCGATGAACCCCTGACGGTGGATGAGCCGGTCCGAGGTCACCACGAAGTTCGACGTGAGCCATCGGACCACGCGGGGCAGCAGGTACACGAGCAGGAACACCAGCACCACGATCCACACGGCCGTGTCCCATCCCGAGCTGTGGATCGAGCCGACGATGAAGAACGCCGCCACGATCGCCGCCACCGACAGGACCGCCGGGATCGCGAGCGCGATCCAGTGGGGACGGCGATCGAGGATGAGCTCCTCGCCGGGAATCAGCAGGCGCCTCGGGAACGTCACGGCCGCACGCTACTCCGGCGGCCTCGGCCCGGGCAACCGATCACGAGGCACGGCGCACGTCCCCGAAGGCGACCGTCACGTCTCCGGTATCGGTCCGAACGACGAGACCCCCATGGTCGTCGACGTCGAGGGCTCTCCCCCGCACGACCGCATCGGCCGTCCGGACCTCGACCTGGTCCCCGAGGGTGGCCGCGACGGTCCGCCAGTGCGCGCACACGGCCCGGGCGAACCCCGGGTCGGCCGGCACATACCCCTGCCGCATCCGAACGAGGAACGCGGTCAGCAGCTCCATCGGCTCGATGTCCTCGCCCAACCCGGCGGCGCCCGGCACCGACGCGGGCGTCCGAAGGTTGACCCCGGCGCCCAGCACGACGAAGGAGACGCGGCCGGCGGTCACCGTCGACTCCGCCAGGATCCCGGCGAGCTTCGCGTGGCCGAGCACCACGTCGTTGGGCCACGCGCATCGCGCTTCGAGACCGCTCACGTCGCGGCATGCGTCGGCGAGCGCCGCCCCGGCCAGGAGCGACACGAGACCGAGGCGGTCGGGAGCCAGATCCGGCCGGAGCACGATGGAGACGAGCAGGGCTCCGCCGGGAATGTCGTCCCAGCTGCGGTCCAGCCGGCCCCGGCCCGCGGTCTGATGACCCGCGGCCACCAGGGTCCACTCGGGGGCGCCCGCCGCGGCGAGACCTGCGGCCGTCTCGTTCGTGGAGCCGGTAACCTCGTGCCAGTGCACGGGAGCCTGCAGGCCTGCGGCCGTCACGGCACGTTCGAGGTCGGCGGTGTTCGTCATCTGAGGTTCGGGCGTTGGACTGCGGAGGCTGAATGGTAGCGAAGCAGCGAATCCTCGTCGCGAACCGGGGCGAGATCGCCATCCGCGTGATCCGCACCTGCCAGGAGATGGGGATTCCCACCGTCGCCGTCTACTCCGACGCCGACCGTGACGCCCTCCACGTCGAGATGGCCGACACCGCCATCAGGATCGGTCCGGCGCTCCCATCCGCGTCGTACCTGTCGATCGAAGCGATCCTGGAGGCCGCCCGCCGATCCCGCGCCACGATGGTCCACCCCGGCTACGGGTTCCTCTCGGAGCGGGCCTCGTTCGCCGAGGCCTGCGAGAACGCCGGGCTGACGTTCATCGGACCCCCGCCCGCCGCGATGGCGCTGATGGGCGACAAGTCGGCGGCCAGACGCGCGGCCGACGCGGCGGGGATGCCGATCGTGCCCGGGACGCCCGAGCCGGTGAGCCTCGAGGCGGCCAAGGGCGAGGCCGAACGGATCGGCTTCCCGCTGATCGTCAAGGCGGCCTTCGGCGGCGGTGGCAAGGGGATGCACGTCGTTCGCGACGGCGACCATCTGGAGGAGTCGCTGCGGCGCGCGGCGCGCGAGGCCACGTCGTACTTCGGACGGCCCGAGGTGTTCCTGGAGCGGTACGTCGAGCGGGCGCACCACGTCGAGGCCCAGGTGCTCGCGGATCGCCACGGGAACGTGCACTTCCTCGGGGAGCGCGACTGCACCGTGCAGCGGCGGCACCAGAAGCTCGTGGAGGAGACCCCGTCGCCCGTCATGGACGAGCGCCTGCGCACCCGGTTCGCCGAGGCGGCGATCGCACTCACGAAGGAAGCGGGCTATGTCAACGCCGGCACGCTGGAATGCATCCTCGACGAGGACGGCGCCTTCTACTTCCTGGAGATGAACGCGCGCCTCCAAGTCGAGCACACGGTCACCGAGATGGTGACGGGTCTCGATCTCGTCGCCTTGCAGATCCGGATCGCGCAGGGCGAGAAGCTTCGCGAGCTGAACGCGGAACCCCGCGGCGCCTCGATCCAGTGCCGGATCAACGCCGAGGACCCCCGCCGGAACTTCCTCCCGGGACCGGGGCGGATCACGCGCTACGTCGAGCCCGGCGGGCCGTTCGTTCGCGTGGACTCCGGCGTGACCGCGGGGCGCGAGGTGCCCGGCGACTACGACTCGATGATCGCCAAGCTCATCGTCTCGGGCGAGGATCGCGAGCGGGCGAGGCGGCGCGGGCTGCGCGCGCTCCACGAGTTCACGATCGAGGGCGTTCCGACCACGATCCCCGCCCATCAATGGGTGCTCGCCTCGGACGCGTTCCGGACGGCGACCCACACCACGACCTGGCTCGAGCGGGCGCTTGCCGACGTCGACCTTCCCGCCCAGGTCGACCTCGACCAGCCGGACGGCGGCGGACCCAAGACGCGGCCGGCCGACATCCTCGTTGAGGTCGACGGCCGCCGCGTGCCCGTCCGGATCTTCGACGAACGGCGCGCGGCCGCTCCGCGGGCACCCAGCTCGCACACGACGCACCACGGCGAGCACGTGCACGGCGAGATCACCGCGCCGATGCAGGGAACGATCCTCAAGGTGCTCATCGAGAAGGGGCAGGAGATCCGGGCCGGCGACGTCATCTGCATCCTCGAGGCGATGAAGATGGAGAACCACATCGCCTCGACGCGCGAGGGCGAGGTGACGGATCTGCCGATCCGCGCCGGTCAGGTGGTCCAAACGGGCCAGACCCTCGCCGTGATCGACTGAGCGCCGGGCCGGGCGCGGCTAGCCGGGCGAGCCCCAGTCGTCGCGGCCCATGATCCGGAACCCCGCGTCCTTCATCTTGTACGTCCGGTTGACCGAGACCAGCAGCGCCGTCAGCTGCTCGGCGATCCGCGCCATCTCCAGCGCGCCGGCGTCGACCCAGCGCAGATTCGGGATGTCGGCGACGAGCGAGCCCACCAGGTCCTTGGCAGCCCGGTCGTCTCCGGCGAGCAGGATGTCGCTCTCGATGGGGTGCTCCAGATCGCGAAGCCGGGCGGCCGCGATCGTATGCAGACCGGCGACGACCCTCGCCCGGTGGCCGAGCACCGCGGCCACCGTCTCGGCGGCCGAGCCGTCCCAGGGCCGCAGCACCTGCCACGCGCGGCCACCGACCGCCGTGGCGAGCGGGCTCGTGGCGTCCAGGACGACGGCGTCGTCCGCGATCGAGTCCTTGATCGAACGGCAGATCTCGATGAGGCCGGCGAACGGAACCGTGATCGCCACCACGTCGGCGCCGGCGACGGACTCGTCGTTGCCGGCGCCCGTGATGGACCCGCCGGCGAGCGCCTCGGCTTCGGCGGCCGAATCGGCCCCGCGGGCCGGATCACGCGATCCGATGCGGACGGCGTGACCCGCGGCCGCCAGTCGCAGCGCCAGCCCGAAGCCCTCCGCACCGGTCCCGCCGACGATCGCGACATCCATGACGCGGAAGCCTACTCGCGCCGCGACGACCCCCGAACGCGCGACGACCCCGCAAAGGCGGGGTCGTCGGCCTTGGCCGCCTGACGGCGGTCGTCTTGCTCAGTGGGACGGGCGAACCACTGCTTGCCGCAAGGTCACGGTCCCGTAGCCGTTGGCCTCGTCTCCGACCACGTAGACCTGATAGGCCATCCGGGCAAGAAGCCGCAGGTGGCGGGGTCGAAGCAGATCCGTCGAGCTACCGACACCGCGCACGCGCAGCGTGTAGGTGCTGTCGTCGAACACGCCCGTGACGGAGCCGCCGTTGGGGATCCCGCGGAACGTCTTCACGCGGACGAGCGAGGCGTTGATCGCGCCGATGTCCGCCGTGTGGCGCAGGGACAGCCGGGCCATCCCCGGCTTCGTGTTCTGGATCGGGTTGCCAAAGATGAACAGGCGCGGCTGGTGGCTCCCGACCCCGATGCCGGCGACGATCGTGTAGTTCTTGTCGACCAGCAGGTTGTAGGTGTGGGAGGCGAGGGCGAACCCGCCGCAGGTGGTGTTGTCGTTCGCCCGGTAGACGTCGATTTGGTACGCGGTGGGGTCGGCCGGCACGTCGAGGTCGACCACGAACTTCTTCCGGTAGGCGAAGTCGGACTTGACCTCGTCCCCGTTGACGCAGATGTCGAGCGTCTTCGCCGGGACTCCCTGCACGAAGAACACGCGAGCGGTGGTCCCGGCGCTTGCGGGGCCGGCCAACACCGTGACGAGCGACGCGGCGATCCCGCCGGCGACGACGAGCGACAGCAGCCGCTTCATCTCATCTCCTCCCTGTCGAAGACCCCGGAGGTCACGGGCGACGCCCGGGCGATCTGTTCCCGCATGGTTTCACCCGTCTCGCGCCCGGGCATCCGCCGAAGGGTCCACCCTCCCTACGCCGAACGGCCAAAGGACGGAGCCCCGAAGGGCTCAGTTCCGGGGCCGGTACCTGCCGAACACGCCCGCCAGGACATCCGACACCTCGCCCAGCGTGGACCGGGCCCGCAGCGCCTCCTTCATGGGAGGCAGCACGTTCGCGGTTCCCCGGGCCGCGGATTCGACGGCGGCAAGGCCCGCGTCCACCGCCCCGGCATCCCGCGTCCGGCGGAGCTCGGCCAGACGCTCGACCTGCTTGTCGGCCTCGGCCTCGGAGATCCGCAGCAGCTCGGGCCTGGCCCCGTCGTCGTCGGCGAACCGGTTGACGCCGACGACCACCCGGTCGCCGGTCTCGACCCGGCGCTGGATCCGGAACGCGGCCTCGTGGATCTCGTCCTGGTAGAAGCCGGCCTCGATCGCGGCGACGGCACCGCCCATCGCGTCGATCCGCTCGAGATAGGCGACCGCGAGCCGCTCCAGCTCGTCGGTGAGGGACTCGATGAAATACGAGCCCGCCAGCGGATCGACCGTGTCGGTCACCCCCGACTCGAACCCGATCACCTGCTGGGTCCGCAGCGCGATCGTCGCCGACCGCTCGCTGGGAAGGGCGAGCGCCTCGTCGAACCCGTTCGTGTGCAGCGACTGGGTTCCGCCGAGGACCGCGGCGAGCGCCTCCATCGTCGTGCGGACGATGTTGTTCTCCGGCTGCTGCGCCGTGAGCGTCGCCCCGCCCGTCTGGGTGTGGAACCGCAGGGCCATGCTCCGCGGATCCGTTGTTCCGAACCGGTCGCGCATGATGCGCGCCCACAGACGCCGGGCCGCGCGGAACTTCGCGACCTCCTCGAAGAAGTTCATGTGGCACGCGAAGAAGAACGACAGGCGCGGGGCGACGTCGTCGATCGCGAGTCCGGCGTCGAGCGCGGCCTGAACGTAGGCGATGCCGTTGCCGAGCGTGAAGGCGATCTCCTGCGCGGCCGTCGAGCCGGCCTCCCGCATGTGGTAGCCGCTGATCGAGATCGTGTTCCAGCGCGGCATGTGCTCGCCGCAATACGCGAAGACGTCGGTGATCAGGCGCATCGAGGGCTTCGGCGGGTAGATGTAGGTGCCCCGCGCGGCGTACTCCTTGAGCAGGTCGTTCTGGACCGTGCCGGTCAGCGCGGCCGAAGGGATGCCGCGCTCCTCGGCGACCAGCTCGTAGAGCAGGAGCAGGATCGGCGCCGTCGCGTTGATCGTCATCGACGTCGAGACCTTGTCGAGCGGGATGCCGTCGAGCAGACGCGCCATGTCGTCCACCGAGTCGATCGCCACGCCGGTCTTGCCGACCTCGCCGGCCGCCCGCGGGCTGTCGGAGTCCAGCCCCATCTGGGTCGGCAGGTCGAAGGCGACCGAGATGCCCGTCTGCCCCTGGTCGAGGAGGTAGCGGAACCGCCGGTTGGTCTCGGCGGCCGTGGCCATCCCGGCGTACTGCCGCATCGTCCACAACCGGTCCCGGTACATCCGGGGGCGCGGGCCGCGCGTGAACGGGAACTCGCCCGGTTCCCCCAGCTGAACGGCGGGGTCGAAGCCCTCGAGGTCCTCGGCGCCGTAGACGGCCCGCACCTCGATCCCGGAGTCGGTGACTCGTTCCTCGGGCGGGTCTTCTCCCCCCGGATTGCCGCCCCGAGTTCCGCCCGGCGTGCTCATGGGGCGAAGGGTAGCGCGGAAGGGGATAAGGTCCGCTGGTGGACATCGTCGACCCGCGCATCGAGGAGTACATGACCGGCCTGCTCGCCCGCCACGACGAGCCGGTGCTGGTCGAGATGGAGCGCGAGGGCGCCGAGCGTGGCTTCCCCATCGTCGGCCGGGCGGTCGGCGTGACGCTCGAGACGCTGGCACGCTCGATCGGCGCCCGGCGCGTCGTCGAGCTGGGCTCGGGCTTCGGCTACTCGGGCTACTGGTTCGCCCGCGCGATCGGGCCCGGCGGCGAGCTGCACCTCACCGACGGCGACTCCGAGAACGCGGGAAAGGCGGAGAGCTACCTGTCGCGCGCCGGCCTCTGGGACGGCGTGACGTTCCACGTCGGCGACGCCCTCACGTCGTTTGCGGCCCTCGACGGCGAGTTCGACATCGTCTACTGCGACATCGACAAGGAGGGCTACCCCGACGCCTGGCGCGCGGCGAGCGAGCGCATCCGCGTCGGCGGGCTGTACCTGTGCGACAACGTGCTCGGCATCGGAAGCGGCAACGTCCTGGACGAGGGTCCGCTCTTCGACGCGATCCGCGAGCAGAACGCCTCGATCATGGCCGACGACCGCTACGTCTCGACGATCGTCCCGACCCGCCAAGGCGTCATGGTCGCCCTGCGCGTCGCCTAGGGGCGCATGGCCGACCCCCGCGCCGCCGAGGACCCCGGCTGGCGACCGGCGCTCCGCGTCTTGTGGCACCGTTCCCCGCCCGGCCGCATCGCGTCCATGCTCCGGGAGCGGACGCTGCAACCGGTCGCAGGGCGTCCGGCCAACGCATTGACCGCGCTTCGCCTGATCTTCCTCCGGCTCGCCGCCTCGATTCCCCTGTACATCCTCGCCCTCTCGTTCCTCGGACCGTGGCGGCGGCAGGACGAGGCGAGGGCCGTCGCGGGCGCGACGATCGCGCTCGCCGCCCTCCTCGTGCTGATCGCCGCCTGGACCCGGACGCGACGGCTGCCCACGACGTCCCCGGCGTCGCTCGCCCGCTCCTATCAGACCCGCATGTTCCTCGGGATCATCGTGAGCGAGGCCGCCGCGTTCGCCGGCATCGGCGCGACGTTCCTCGGCGTCCGGCTTTGGGTCGCGGTCGTCACGGCGACGCTGGCCGAGGTGGGCATGAGGCTGGTGGCCCCGAGCCGCCGGAACATCGCGCGCGATCAGGCACGGATCGCGGCGCTCGGCTCACCGCTGTCGCTGACGGCGGCCCTCCTGGAGCCTCCGGCTCCGGGCCGGCCCGGCGCGCCGGGGGCCGGATAGCCGGCCGCCGGGGACTCGGCGGCGCGGCGGGTACACTCCCGGTCGGCCGACGCGGCCGGCACCCTTTGGACGTCCCGGCCGCGGGGGCGACCTCTACAGGCGTTACGCTGGAGTCGACGTGGCGATCAGATCTCGCAAGACCAAGAGCGACTACGGCGGCATCTACAAGGGGCACGAGGGCCAGTGGTCCTGGCTGGTGCACCGGGTCACGGGCGTGGCGGTCATCCTGTTCCTCTTCGTCCACGTGCTGGATACCGCGCTGGTCGGCTGGGGGCCCAACGCCTACAACCGCGTCGTCTCCGCCTACCACAACCCCATCGTGCGGCTGCTGGAACTGGGACTCGTCGCCGCGGTGCTCTCGCACTCGTTCAACGGCATCAAGATCATGCTGATCGACTTCTTTCCCCGGCTGTCCAAGCACATCCGGATCATGGGGATCACGACGCTCGTCCTGTTCATCGGCTCGATGATCCCGGTCACGTGGCTGATGGGCTCGGCGATCCTGGACGAGCTGAGGCACTGATGGCGACCACGACCTCGAGGTCGGGCGCGCCCGCTCCCCCCGCCGGCCGTCCTCCCCGCGCGGGGTCCTCACACGCCGGGCGCGACCGCCCGATGGGCGGGCTCGAGCTCTGGACGTGGCTCTTCATGCGCATCTCGGGGCTCTTGCTGCTGGTGCTGGCGGTCGGCCACGTGCTGATCATGCATCTGCCCGGCGGCGGGGTGACCCGCATCGACTTCGGGTTCGTCGCCGCCAGGTGGGACAACCCCGTGTGGCAGACGTGGGACTGGATGCTGCTGATCCTCGCGCTCGTGCACGGGGTCAGCGGCCTGCGGACGATCACGATGGACTACGTGCGCCGGCCCGGTCTGCGGTTCGCCATCACGACGCTGTTCATCGTGATCGGGTTCGTGATGATGATCCTCGGCACCGTGATCATCTTCACGTTCGACCCCGCCAAGTGGGGCGTCGCCGGATGACCACCACGCACACGTACGACGCCGTGATCGTCGGCGCCGGCGGGGCCGGGCTTCGGGCGGCGATCGAGACGTCGGGTCGCGTCCGCACCGCCGTCATCTCGAAGCTGTATCCCACGCGCTCCCATACCGGGGCCGCGCAGGGCGGCGTGTGCGCGGCGCTCGGCAACGTCGAAGAGGACTCGCCCGAGTGGCACGCGTTCGACACGGTCAAGGGCGGCGACTACCTGGTCGACCAGCCCGCCGCCCAGCTCATGACCGAGGAAGCCATCGAGGCCATCTACCAGCTCGAGCGCTGGGGGCTTCCGTTCAACCGCACCCCGGACGGCCGGATCGACCAGCGGCGGTTCGGCGGGCACACGCGCAACCACGGCGAGGCGCCGGTGCGCCGGGCGTGCTACGCGGCCGACCGCACGGGCCACATGATCCTGCAGACCCTCTACCAGCAGTGCGTCAAGCGCGACGTCCGGTTCTTCAACGAGTTCTACTGCCTCGATCTGCTTCTCGACGAACAGGGCCGGACCGCCGGGGTGGTTGCCTACGAGCTGGCGACGGGCGAGTTGCACGTGTTCCGCGCCAAGACGGTTCTGTTCGCGACGGGTGGATACGGCCGGATGTTCCGCGTCAGCTCCAACGCGCACGCGCTGACCGGCGACGGACCGTCGGTCGTGTGGCGTCGCGGGATCCCGCTGCAGGACATGGAGATGTTCCAGTTCCACCCGACCGGGCTCTACCGGCTGGGCGTGCTCCTGTCGGAGGCCGCGCGCGGTGAGGGCGCGATCGTCCGCAACAAGGACGGCGAGCGATTCATGGAGCGCTACGCCCCGACGATCAAGGACCTCGCGCCGCGCGACATGGTGAGCCGGGCGATCTACCAGGAGATCCGCGAGGGGCGCGGCGCCGGCCCGAAGAGCGACTACGTCTACCTGGATCTCACCCACCTGCCGCACGAGGTGATCGAGAAGAAGCTGCCCGACATCACCGAGTTCGCGCGTGTGTACCTGCGCGTCGAGCCCACGAAGGAGCCGGTGCCCGTCCAGCCGACGGCCCACTACGCCATGGGCGGCATCCCGACGGACATCGACGCGCGGGTGGTGACCGGCGCAGGTGAGACCGCGGTCCCGGGGCTCTACGCCGCCGGCGAGTGCGCTTGCGTCTCGGTCCACGGCGCGAACCGCCTGGGGACGAACTCGCTGCTGGACCTGGTGGTGTTCGGCCGCCGGGGCGGCCGGCACATGGCCGCGTTCGCGGAGGAGTCGGCCCTCGCGGATCCGGCCGAGGATCCCGCCCGCCCGACGGTGGAGATGCTCGACAAGATCCTCACGCGAACGGGTGGCGACAACGGCGCCGACATCCGCTCCGAGCTCCAGGATTCGATGTTCGACCTCGCCTTCGTGGTGCGGAACCAAGAGGGCTTGTCGAAGATGCGCGAGCTGCTGGGCGGCCTTCGCGACCGGTACGACCGGGTGGCGATCACCGACAAGGGCGCCTCCTACAACACGGACTTGATGGAGACCGTCGAGATCGGCTTTCTGCTCGACTGCGCGCAGGCCCTGGTCGAGAGCGCCATCGCCCGCACCGAGAGCCGCGGAGCGCACTACCGCGAAGACCACCCGCTTCGCGACGACGCCAACTGGCTGAAGCACACGCTCGCCTACCGGACCGACGATGGCTCGGTGCGGCTCGACTACAAGCCCGTCAAGATGGGCCCCTACGTCCCGATGGAGCGGAAATACTGATGGCCACCGCCGCCGAAGCGCTGGAGACGAGCGACCGCCGCGAGGTGGGCGCCGACCAGGAGGTCGTGCCGCTCACGCTCAAGATCCGGCGATTCAACCCGGAGGTCTCGCAGGACTCGTGGTGGGACGAGTTCACGGTGCGCGTCCATCCGCTGGACCGACTTGTCGAGGTGCTCCACGAGGTGAAGTGGCATCACGACGGGACGCTCACGTTCCGGCGCTCGTGCGCCCACGGGGTCTGCGGATCGGACGCGATGTTGATCAACGGGCGCAACGCCCTCGCGTGCAAGGTGCTGGCGCAGGATGTGGCGCCGCACGTCACGATCGAGCCGATCCGCGGCCTGCCGGTCCTCAAGGACCTCGTCGTCGACATGGAGCCGTTCTTCGCGGGCTTCCGGTCGGTGCTGCCGTTCCTCGTCAACGACGAGGGCGAGCCCGACAAGGAGCGGCTGCAATCGCCCGAGCAGCGCGCGATCTACGACGACACGACCAAGTGCATCCTGTGCGCGGCCTGCACCACCTCGTGCCCCATCTTCTGGGGCGACGACGAGTACGTCGGCCCGGCGGCCATCGTCAACGCCCACCGGTTCATCTTCGACTCGCGCGATCGCGCCTCGAAGGAGCGCCTGCGCATCCTGTCGGAGAAGACCGGCGTGTTCCGCTGCCGGACCACCTTCAACTGCACCGACGCCTGCCCGCGCGGCATCGAGGTGACCAAGGCGATCCAGGAAGTGAAGCGCTCGATCCTGTTCGAGCGGTTCTAGACGGCAAGCGGCATTGAGCCGGGGCCGGCCCGATAGCCGGTGCCGTCGGGCAGGAACCACCGGACCTCACCCGAGACCGCATCTCGTTTGACGCCCCAGCCGTGCTCGTGCACCAGGGTGTGGTGGAAGTGGCACAGCAGGATCAGGTTGTCGAGGTCGGTTCGCCCGCCCTTTGACCACCACTTGATGTGGTGAGCTTGAGCGAAGCCGCGGCGGCCGCAGCCGGGGAACCGGCACCCACGGTCCCGATGCCGAAGCGCGCGCATCATCGCGACCGAGGGAACCCGCGTCGTCCGGCCGAGCCGGAGCACGTTGCCGGCCCGGTCCTCGACCGAGATCTGCACCTTCGAGTGACAGAACAGCCGGCGAGCCGTCTCGGGATGGATGATCCCGTCTCGGCCGATCTCGCGGCAAGAGGAATCGGAAGCCAGCGCCTCGAGCGTCGTGTGGATGACGATCGTGGGGACGGCGGCTCCCCGCATCTCGGAGTCGTCATCGCCCGCGGCTCCGCCCATGCACGCGGCCAACAGGGCGTCGGCGCGGCGCTGCTCCACTCCCCATTGGCCCTCTTCACCGGGAAGCTCCGGGATCTCGTTCAGTAGCGAGGACAGTCGGGTTTCGATCACCGCTCCTGAGGCCGCGGGAAGCTGGGCGCTGAGGTAGAACAGGCGGCCGGCATCGAGATAGCCCCAGCGGGCAGACCGCGTCGCCTCGACGTCTTCTGCCTCCTCGCGCTCCATTCGCCGCGCGAGGTCGGCCTTGTATCGGATGACACCCACCGAGACGGTCTGGGCCCACTCGATGAGCTCGGACTCGGTCTCGGGAGTCGCGAGCCGGCAGAGCTCCAGGACCTTGTCCAGGTCGAGCTCACCGCTTTGAAGCGAGGCCGCCACCTTCGGCAGCTTCTCGATCGCCCCCGCGGCATCGAGCATCCGGTTGGCTTTCCAGCCCGAGGTGCCGTAACGGAGTGACATGAGATGTGGAGCCGACTGCGCGCCGTAGTCAAGACAGGCTTCGCTCCGCTGGATCTCGTCCATGAGGATGAGAACCCGGCGCTGGGCCCGGCCGATCTCGGCCTGCAGCCCGTCGAGCTCGGAGAGAAGCGATTCGAGTGATCGATTGGGGAACATCACCGCGACCTCATATGTCCTGATCGCGGGGGAGGGACACACTACTCTACTCGAACACACGTTCGACTGTCAAGGGATCCGAGCGAGAATTCCAAGGCCACGGGAGGCTCGTACGCAGCCGCCGCTAAGCTCGCGGGATGACGCACCTGGTCACGCTGATCCCGGGCGACGGAATCGGCCCGGAGGTCTCGCGCGCCACGCAGCGCGTGCTCGACGCCACCGGAGCCGGCATCGAATGGACAGAACAGCAGGCCGGCACCACCGCGCTCGAGCGCACCGGCGACCTGCTCCCCCGCGAGACGATCGCCTCGATCCATCGCAGCCGCGTGGCGATCAAGGGACCGATCACGACGCCGATCGGCGGCGGCTTCCGAAGCGTGAACGTCGCCCTCCGTCAGGAGCTGGACCTGTTCGCGGCCGTCCGTCCCGCGCGCGCGCTCCCGGGCGTGGCGGTCCGCTTCCCCGGCGTGGATCTCATCGTGATCCGCGAGAACACCGAGGACCTGTACCAGGGCATCGAATTCGAGAGCGGCTCGCCCGCGGCGGCGCGGCTTCGCGAACGGGTGGCGCGGCTCGGCGGTTTCCACATCGCCGAGGACGCCGGCATCACCGTCAAGCCCATCAGCGCGTCGGGCACGAAGCGCATCGTGCGGTTCGCGTTCGAGCACGCGCGCACGAGCGGACGCACGAAGGTCACCATCGGGCACAAGGCGTCGGTGATGCCGTCCTCCGACGGCCTCTTCCTCGAGACCGCCCGCCGCGAGATCCCCACCATCCTGGGCGCGGTCGACTGGGAGGAGATGCAGATCGACCACCTGGCCAACCGCCTCGTCCGCGCGCCGCGGGAGCTCGACGTGATGCTGCTCCCCAACCTCTACGGCGACATCTTGAGCGACGTGTGCGCGGGGCTGGTCGGCGGGCTCGGGCTGGTGCCGGGGGCGAACATCGGCTGGGAGTACGCCCTGTTCGAACCCGTCCACGGGAGCGCGCCGGACATCGCCGGGACCGGCGTTGCCAACCCGATCGCGATGATCCTGTCGGGCGCGATGCTGCTCCGACATGTCGGCGAGCACAAGCGTGCCGACCGCGTGGGCTGGGCGGTCGACGAGGTGCTCCGGCGTGGAGAGATCCGGACCCCCGACCTCGGCGGGGAGTCGACGACGTCCGACGTGGCATCGGCGATCGCGGAGCTTGCGGGGTCCCCGGCCTAGCTCAGTGATCGTGGTGCTGGTGATCCGGACCCCGACCGGGGTCCCCGGAGACGCGTCAACACCCGGGTTCGCCGTGGTGACCGCAGCACTGGGCGAGCGAGAAGGTGGCCCTGGTCCGGTTCCTCGCCGTGAGCCAGAGCTTGGTCGTGACCGGCGCCTCGTAGGTCGACCAGTTGGTGAAGAACGCCCGGACGTGCTCGCCGACGAGGCGGAGGAACGCGCGCATCGCTAGAGCTTCGCAAGGTCGGCGCACTTGGCGCGGATGCCCTCGGCGGCCTCGCGAAGCTTCGCCAGCTCGTCGTCGTTCAGATCGAGCTCGACGATCTCCTCGACCCCGGCCGGGCCCAGACGCACCGGGACGCCGACGTAGACGTCGGAGATCCCGTACTGGCCGGTCGCCCACGCGCACACGGGCAGCAGCTCGTCGCCGCCGGTAGCGACCGCGGCCACCATCCGGGCGATCGACGCGCTGGGCGCGTAGTAGGCGCTCCCCTTCTTGAGCAGCGCCACGATCTCGGCTCCGCCGTCGCGCGTCCGCCGGAACAACCGGTCGAGCGTTGCCTCGTCGACGAGCTCGGGCAGCGGCCTGCCGTCGACCGTCGCGTGGCGCGGCAGCGCGACCATGGCGTCGCCGTGCGAGCCCAGCGTGATGGCCTCCACGACCAGCGGCGACACGCCGAGCTCCTCGGCGATGAAGTACCGCAGGCGCGCCGAGTCGAGCACGCCGGCCATCCCCATCACCCGCTGCTTGGGGAACCCGGAGACGCCGGCCGCGAGAAACGTCATCTCGTCGAGCGGGTTGGTCACGACGATCAGGATCGCGTTCGGGGAACCCGGAGCAATCTGCTCCACGACGCCGCGGACGATCGTCGCGTTCTTGCCGAGCAGGTCCATGCGGCTCATCCCCGGTTGACGCGGGAACCCGGCCGTGATCACGACGACGTCGGAGCCGGCCGTGTCGGCATAGTCGTTCGTGCCGGTGACGGCCGGCTCGAACCGCTCGACCGGTGACGATTCCTTGAGGTCGAGGGCGACGCCCTGGGGCAGCCCCTCGACGATGTCGGTGAGGACGACCTCCGCGATGCCCCCTTGGAGGAGGCGCATCGCGGTGGTCTGCCCCACGAACCCGCTGCCGACGACGGTGACCTTCAACGTGAGCTCCTCGGGGTCGATGACGACCCCATGCTACGGGCGAGCGAAGGAGCTCGACGGCTCAGCCGGTCACGCGACGGTTGCGCAGATCGCCTGGACGCGGTAGGTGAAGTCCGCTCCCGAATCGTTCGAGACGCTTCCGACCCAGGTTTTCGTGTCGGTCTCATCCTGGTAGCTCATCACCGTGACGCCGAAGGGAACTTGGAAGCTTGACGGGGACACCGGCACGACTCCGCCGCCGATCGCGATCTCGTTGAGACCGAGGCAGTGGGTGACCGTGGCGAACTTGAAGCCGTCTGCGATCGGGACGTCGCCCGATACCTCGGTGTGGACGTTGCTGAGCCCCGGCGGCCCCTGAAGACCCTGGGGCCCCTGCGGACCCTGGGGGCCCACCTGGTTCCAAGTGATCTTGACGGCGGGCTTGGTGCACGGGCTCGTCGGGAAGGCCCCGATCTTCACCTTGCTGATGACGCCGCCCTTCAGACATCCCGTGAACTGGTCGCCGTAGGCACTCGTCGCCCCCGCAAAACCGCCGGCCACAAGAGCCAAGAGTCCGCCGATCGCCAGCGTGATCCCCACACGAACCAGCCGTGAGCTCGAAACCCTCTCTGTCATGTCGTCCTCCCGGTTTGACCACGCCATTGGCTGCGTGCGCCGACGCTAGGCCGAAGGGCTTGGGACGCGCATCCGGCATAGGTCGGCAACCCGCCCGGAGCGGGGGGCCGGAGGACCTAGGGCCGTTGGACGGACGGGCGGACCGCGCTCAGACCGCGAGCGCCTCGAGCACCGCGGAGGTCACCTCTTCCGTCCCGGCCGCCGGATGGTCGCCGCGGAAGCTGTGCAGGCCGTGGGGGGTCACGTCGCCGGCTGCCAGCACGGCCGCAACGGCGGTCTCGAGCCGGTCCCCGGCCTCGGTCTCGCCGATGTGGCGGAGCAGCATCGCCCCGGAAAGGATCGCGCCGATCGGGTTCGCGACGCCGCGGCCGGCCAGCTTCGGGGCGGTCCCGTGCGTCGCCTCGAACACCGCCAGCTCTCGGCCACGCGGCCCGCCGAAATGACCCCCGGGCGCCATCGCGGCCCCGCCGATCAGCCCGGCGCCCAGCTCGGAGGCAACGTCTCCGTACAGGTTCGGCAGCAGCAGGACGTCGAATCGTTCCGGCCGCTGGACCAGCTGCATGCAGAGCGCGTCGATGATCCGGCCCTCGAACTCGACGTCCGGATGCCCGGCCGCCACCTGCCGCGCGACCTCCAGAAAGAGCCCGTCGGAGAACTTCATGATGTTCGCCTTGTGGCCGGCGGTGATCTTGCGGCGTCCGCGGTCGCGGGCCCAGGCGAAGGCGAACGTGGCGATCCGCTCGCTGGCACGTCTGGTGATCGCCTTGATCGAGAGGCCGCTGTCCTCACGGATCACCTGGCCGGTCTCGGCATGCAGGAATCCGATCAGCTCCGCCACTTCCGGGCTCCCGGCGTCGAACTCGTAGCCCGTGTACATGTCCTCGGTGTTCTCGCGGATCACCACGAGGTCGACGTCGCCGTAGGGACTCTCGACGCCCGGATAGCGACGGCACGGGCGGACGTTGGCGAACAGGTCGAGCCGCTTGCGGAGCTCGACGTTGACGTTGCGCCAGCCGGCGGGGGTCACGACCGGTCCCTTCAGCGCGACGCCGTGCTCGCGGATCGACTCGAGGGTCGCGGCCGGCAGCGGATCGCCGGACCGGATGTACGCGGCCGTGCCCAGCTCGCGGCGATCCCATGCGATGTCGGCGCCCGTCGCCTCCACGCAGCGGCGAGCCGCTTCGATGACCTCGGGTCCGATCCCGTCACCGGGAATCAGCGTCGCCTGCCTCGTCAACCGCTGCGCTCCTCGGCCCGCTCGCCGACTCGTCCGCACCTCGGGCCACGAGGATATGCTGGGGGACAATCCTTCGGCCCCCAGCGCCCGCCGAGGCCGAAGCGAATGGAGGACGCGTGACGGAGAAGGGACTCCGCGAGGTCGTCGCCGCCGACACGTCCATCTCGGACATCGACGGCGACACCGGCAAGCTCTGGTATTCGGGCTTCACGATCGAGGATCTCGCGGCGCACTCATCCTTCGAGGAAGTCGTCTATCTGCTGCATCACACGGCCCTGCCGACGCGTGCGCAGCTGGACGAGCTGAACGAGTTTCTCGTCTCCGAGCGCGAGCTGCAGCCGTTCCTGTCCGACGTGCTTCGCGACCTGGTCCACAACACGTCTCCGATGTCGATGCTGCGAACGTCCGTCTCGGCGGCCTCGGCCTTCGACCCCGACGGATGGGACGAGTCACAGCAGGCCCAGGAACGAAAGGCGTACCGGCTCATCGCCAAGACGCCCACGTTGCTCGCCGCCTACCACCGCCTCCGCACCGGGCAGGAGCTCGTGCCGCCGGATCCGGATCTGTCGCACGCGGCCAACTTCCTGTGGATGCTGCTCGGGACGAAGCCCAGCCCGGAGGACGCGCACACGATGGACGTGTCGTTCCTCCTGTACGCGGATCACACGATGAACGCCTCCACGTTCACGGCGCGCATCATCGCCTCGACGCTCGCCGACATGTTCTCCGCCGTCACCGGCGCCATCGCCGCCCTCAAGGGACCCCTGCACGGAGGCGCGAACGAGGAAGCCATGAAGATGCTCGAAGAAGTGGACAAGCCGGAGAACGCGGAGGCCTACGTCCGCGACCGGCTCGAGCGGCACGAGAAGATCATGGGCTTCGGCCACGCCGTCTACCGGACCTCGGATCCGCGCGCGCGCATCTTCAAGCGGTTCTCCGAGGAGACCGGCGAGCGCCACGGAACCCGCAAGTGGTTCGAGATCGCCACCGCCATCGAGGAGACGGTTCTGGAGCAGAAGGGTCTGTATCCCAACGTCGACTTCTACGCGGCGAGCGTCTACCACGTGCTCGGCGTGCCCACCGACCTGATGACGCCGATCTTCGCGTGCGCGCGGATGGCCGGATGGACCGCAAACGTCCGCGAGCAATATCGCGACAACAAGGTCATCCGTCCGGGCTCCAACTACGTGGGACCGCACGACCAGGTCTGGGTACCGATCGACGAGCGTTGAGCCGGAGACTCGCCCCGATGAGCAGCTGCACCACCTGCGGCGGGGCGCTTCCCGACGGAGCCCGCTTCTGTCCGGCCTGTGGCACGCCCGTGCAGGCGCTCCCGAGGATCGAAGAGCGCCGGACCGTCACGATCCTGTTCGTCGATCTCGTCGGCTTCACCGAACGCTCCGACCAGGCCGACCCCGAGGACGTCCGCCGCACCCTCGTTCCCTTCCACGCGGCGGTGAAGGAGGACCTCGAGCGGTTCGGCGGCACGCTCGACAAGTTCATCGGTGACGCGGTCATGGGCGTCTTCGGAGCCCCGATCGCGCACGAGGACGATCCGATCCGAGCGGTTCGCGCCGCGCTCGCGATCCTGCGCTCCATCGAGGGGCTTCAACGGACGGACCCGCAGCTGCGGGTCCGGATCGCGGTCAACACGGGCGAGGCGGTGGTGGCGTTCGGAGTCGGACCGCAGATCGGCGAGGCCGTTGCCGGCGACGTGGTCAACACGGCCTCTCGTATGCAGGCCCTTGCGCCGCACGATGCCGTGGTGGTCGGCGAGGCCACCCTGCGGGCGCTCCGAGATCAGTTCGACGTCGAGGAGCTGGCCCCCGCGACGGTCAAGGGCAAGGTGGAACCGCTCACGGTCTGGCGAGTGGTCGCCGAACGGGCCGCCGCCGACATCGCCCCGCCGGTGCTCGTCGGCCGGGATCGCGAGCTGGCCGCGCTCGAAGCCTCGTTCGAACGAGTTCTCGCCTCCGGCTCCGTGCGATGCGTCACGATCGTCGCGGGTCCCGGGCTGGGCAAGAGCCGCCTCGTGCGCGAGCTCGAGGAGCGCCTCACCTCGAAGGCGACGGCCCTCACCGCGACCTGCCCCCCATACGGCCAGGGCGTCACGTTCGCGCCCATGGCCGAGACGCTTCGAACCCTGGCGGGCGTCGGCATGCAAGACGCGCCGGACGTGGTGGTCGCCCATCTCGAGACGCTCGCGACTCGCGCCGAGGAGGAGCCGGGCGAGCGGCGGTGGCTCGTTTCCAGGCTCTCCTTGCTCATGGGGATCGGGACGAGCGACCACGAGGGCGCCGCTCCCGCAGGAGAGCTCGCGATGGCCTGGGTCGAGGCGCTGAAGGTTGCCACCGAGAGCGGTCCGCTCCTGCTCGTCGTCGAAGACCTCCATTGGGGCGAGCCCGCCTTCGTCGAGGTGCTCGAGGCAGCCGAGTCGCTGCTGGCCGGGACGCCGGCGCTCGTGATCGTCACCGCGCGGCCGGAGTTGGCCGACCGGCACCCGGGCTGGCTCGAAGCGCGCGACGCGGCGATCGCGATCGAGCTGGCGCCGCTCACGTCGGCGGACACGGCTGGGCTGCTGGGCGATCTGCTCGGCCGGATCGTGGGGAGTGGCCCCACCACGGACGAGCTCGTCGAACGGATCGCGGGCAACCCCCTCTACGCCCTGGAGTTCGCTCGCATGCTCCGCGACCGGGTGCACGCGGGAACCGAGCCGACGACCCCGGAGAGCGTGCAGGCGGTGATCGCGGCACGGCTCGACGCCATCCCGCCCGATCTTCGCGGCCTGACGCTCGACGCCTCGGTGATCGGCGGCGAGCTCTGGCCCGAGGCGCTCGCCGAGCTCGGGCACCGTTCCGAGGAGGACGCCAGAGCGGACGTCGAGGACCTGGTACGACGCGGCATCCTCGAGCGCCGGCCGAGCTCGCTGCTGGGTCTGGCGGGATACCGCTTCTCCCACTCCCTCATCCGCGAGGTGGCGTACGCGCGTCTGCCACGCACCGAGCGGGCACGCCGCCACCTGGCCACCGCCGAGTGGCTCGAGAAGGTCTTCGAGGAAAGCTCCGATCCGCATCCCGAGATGGTCGCGCGTCATTTCGCCTCGGCGGCCGAGCTGGGCGCGGCCGCCGGAGTTGCCGGCGTGGCTGCCCAGGCGCGGCCGGCGGCGGTTCGGTGGCTCAAGGCCGCCGCCGAGCGCGCGAACCTCGTCGATGCGGGCGGCGCGTTTGCGTTCTACGACCGGGCGCTGCGGCTGGTTCCGGAACGAACGGCCGAGCGCATCGTGCTGCTGGAGCGCTCGGGCGTGACCGGGCGCCAGAGCGAGGCCCTCGACGGCGCGGGCGTCCTGCAGCGGTACGAGGAGACGCTGTCGATCGCGCGCGAGCTCGACGACCCCGTCCTCATCGGCGACGCGCTCACCCGCATGGGATCGCAGCTGGGAGCGACCGGCGAGCCGGCTCGATCCCGCGAAGCGCTCGACGAGGCCATCCGGGTGCTCGGCGCGCTCCCCCCCGGACGCGCGCTCGGGCGCGCCTATGCCTACCGGGCCGAGGAGGAGCTCTTCGCCGGACACACGCAGGAGGCCCGGCGCCTGGCCGACCTCGCCCTCACCCTGCTGGGCGACGAGGACGAGTACGTGACGATCATGTCGCTGCACATCCGCGGCGATGCGCGCTGCTCGATGGGCGACGAAGCGGGGCTCGAGGACCTTTGGGAGGCGCTGCGCATCGCGCTGGCGAGCGACCACGCGAGCGCGATCACGATCTCGCACAACTACCTGGGTCCATGGCTCCTCGTCATGGAAGGCCCGGGCCGGGCGATGGCCGAGTTCGAAGCCGGGTTGGAGGTGGCGGACCGCCGGGGGCTCTCCGCTCACGTGCACTGGTCGAAGTCCGGGCTGGCCGAGACGAAGTTCGAGGCCGGCCAGTGGGACGAGGCGCTCGCGCTCGCCGACGAGATGATCGCCGCCGGAGACCGGATGGACCCGGCCGTCCTCGTGAAGGCGCACGTCATACACGCGCGGATCGCCGTTGGGCGCGGGCGTCCCGACGACGCGATCGACCCCGGGGTGCTGCTGGATCTCGCCCGAAAGCTCGAGGAGCCGCAGGCCGTCGGTCCGGCGCTGTCGGTCGCGGCTCAGGTCGCGGTTGCGGCCGGACGTCCGCTCGAGGCCCTTCCCCACGTCGAGGAGTTCGAGCGCGTCACGCGCGACGTCTCACCCGAGTACCGCGCCCTCGAGCTCGGCGACGTGGTGTGGTGCGCCGTCGCCGCCGGCAACCTCGACCTCGCCGACGTGCTGGTCGCCGGCAGCACGTGCCGGGCGAGGCGCGAGGTGCTCCAGCTCCGGAAGGCCACGGCGGCGATCGCCGAGGCGCGGGGCGAGGACGCCGTCCTCGCCTACGGCGAGCTGGCCGAGGGCTGGCGCGGGTACGGCAATCCCCACGAGGAGGCGCTCGCGCTCGCCGGCCGGGTCCGGTGCCTGGTGACGGCGGGGCGGGCGGGCGAGGGCGCGGCGGATCTCCGGCGCGCCGCCGATCTGCTCGCTTCGCTGGGGGCGCCGGCGGACGACCCGGCGGTCAGCGGCCCACCGGCTGGCTGATCTCGAAGAGGTGCCCGTCGGGATCCCTGAAGAACGCGCGGATCTCCCACTCGTAGGTGACCGGTGGTGTCAGGAACGTCGCGCCGCGCTCGCGCAGGGTCTCGTAGGCCGCGTGACAGTCCGGGACGCCGAACACGATCTGGGCGCTGACGCGATCGGGCTGCTCCGGCGCGACGAAGGTGACGGTCGGCTTGTCGGGCGTCGGATCGCCGCCCGTCACGAGCAGGAGCCAGGCCTCTCCCAGACGCAGGACGCTCGACGTCCCGCCGTAGGACCGGTGAAGCTCGGCGCCCAGGACCCGGACGTACCAGTCCGCGGAACGATCGACGTCGGAGACGACGAGCAGCCTGGTCACCGAGAGGTCGGCCGTGGGGAACGCGCCCACGGGCAACCTAACCGCGGGGCCCGTCGAAGGCGCCCGTCGGACGCGGGAAGAGACCGGCCCTCTCGACCAGATCCCGGACGACCTCGTCGCGGGCGATCCCGGTCAGATGGACGCCGGCGACGCCGGGGATCGCCCGGACGCCCGCCACGACCCCGGCCGCCAGATCCAGCCCGACGGCCGCCGCGTCCGGACCGGCCTTCTCGAGCGCTGCGAGAAACGCCGGCGGCACGTGGACCCCGGGCAGCTTGTCCATGAACCGGGCCGCGCCCGGGCTCTGCAGGGGGGCGACACCGACGAGCACCGGCGCCCGCTCGAGGAAGCCCAGCGGCCGGACGACATCGGCCCACGCGGCGAGCGCCTCGACGTCGAATGCGATCTGAGTCCACACGACGTCCGCGCCGGCGTCGAGCTTCTGCTCCAACCGCGCCGGGTCGTAGGGGTCGGCCAGCGGCACGTCGGCCACACCGATCAGATAGGTGGGCGGCGCCGCGATCTCGGAACCGGCGAGGGTGCGTCCCTCGTCTCGCAACCGCCTCGCGAGACGGACCATGTCGAGCACCGAGAGATCCCCGGCCGGCGCGGCATCGGGATGGTCCCCCACCGCCATGGGGTCCCCGGAAAGGCACATCACGTTTCGGGCGCCGAGCGCCCACGCGCCGAGCAGATCGGCGGTGATCGCCAGCCGGTTGCGGTCCCGCGCCGTGAGCTGCAACGTCGGCTCGAGCCCGGCCTCGGCGACGAAGCTCACCCCGGCCAGCGGCGACATGTGCGCGCTGGCCGTCGGGTTGTCGGTGACGTTCACCGCGTCCACGTACCCGACGAGCCCCCGGGCGTGCGCGATCACCGATGCGGGATCCCCGGAGCGGGGTGGGACCACCTCGCCGGTCACGGCAAAGCTGCCCGACCGCAGGATCCCGGCGAGGCGGCCGCCGGGGGATGCGGCGCTCACCGCGAGAACGCCTGAATCTCCGCCGCGGAGACCGTGTTGGCGAGCAGCATCGCGACCGTCATGGGGCCGACCCCGCCGGGGACGGGCGAGATCCAGCCCGCGACCTCCTTGGCCTCCTCGAAGCGGACGTCGCCGACGAGCCCGTTGGGCGTGCGGTGGACACCGACGTCGACGACGACCGACCCCGGCTTCACCATGTCCCCGGTGATCATCTCGGGCATGCCGGCCGCCGCAACGAGGATGTCGGCGCTTCTCGTGTGCGAGGCGAGGTCGCGCGTCTTGATGTGCGTGGAGGTGACGGTGGCGTTCCCGCGGATGGAGTCCTGCGCCAGCATGATCGAGAGCGGGGTGCCCACCAGCTCGCCGAAACCGACGACGACGACGTGCTGGCCCTCGAGCGAGATGCCGGATCGAAGGAGCATCTCGACGATCCCGTACGGCGTCGGGGGACGAAACGTCGGCTCACCGCGAACCATCATGCCGACGTTCCACGGGTTCTGGCCGTCCACGTCCTTCTCCGGCGCGATCGTCTGCTGGACCACCAGCTCGCGGAGATGGTGCGGCAGGGGCACCTGGACGATCAGGCCGTGCAGGTCCGGATCGCGGTTCAGGCGGCGGATCGTGGCGAGGATCTCGGGCTCGGTCACGAATCCGGGAAGGTCCACCTGCTCCGATCGGATGCCGACGTCGGCGCACGCCTTGTGCTTGGCGTCCACGTAGAGGCGGGAGGCCTGGTCGTCGCCGACGAGCACGGCCGCCAGACCGGGAGTAACCCCTCGAGCGGCCAACACGGCCACTCGCTCGGCCACCTCTGCCCGAATCTGTGCGGCCATCGTCTTGCCGTCGAGGATGCGGGCCGTCACGGCCTGCAATCCTATCGGCGGGCCCGAGCGAGCGACCAGAAGGGAGAGCTCATGACGAGCAGGTTCGAGGATCTCGTGGTGGATTGCCGGGATCCGGAGGTCCTTGCGGACTTCTGGTGCGCGGTCCTGGGGTACCGGCGGATGGACCCCGAGCCCGGCGACGAGGTCGAGATCGCCGCCGCGCCGCCCTCGGCCGACGCCCTGCGCGCCGCGCCGGTCCCGCCGGCGATCCTGTTCATCCGCGTCCCGGAGGACAAGGCGGTCAAGAACCGGCTTCACGTGGACGTGACGCCGATCGACGCGTCGCAGGCCGAGGAGGTCGAGCGGCTGCTCGCCCTCGGGGCGCGCCACGCCGACGTCGGCCAGGGACCCGACGTGAGGTGGGTCGTCATGGCCGACCCGGAGGGAAACGAGTTCTGCGTGCTGCGCAGCCTGGCGCCGGACTGAGGCCGAACAACGAGACGGGCTAGTGGCGAAAGTGCCGCCGGCCGGTGAGGACGACGGCCATCCCCCGGGCTTCGGCCGCGGCCAGCACGGCCTCGTCGCCCTTGGAGCCGCCGGGGTGCACGACCGCGGCGGCGCCGGCATCGCCCGCCACCTCGAGGGCGTCCGGGAACGGGAAGAAGGCGTCGCTCGCAAGCGACGCTCCCTTGGCCCGGTCGCCGGCCTTTCTCATCGCGATCCACGAGGCGTCGACGCGCGACATCTGGCCGGCGCCGATCCCCACCGTCGCCCCGTCGCGCACGAGCACGATCGCGTTGGACTTCACGCGCCAGGCGACCGTCCAGGCGATGAGGAGATCCCTCCACTCGCCCTCGGTCGGATCCCGGCGGGACACGACCTCCCAGTCGGCGGGCACCTCCGTGACGGTGTCGCGCTCCTGCACGAGCGCACCGGCGGAGAGCGTGCGGATGTCGAGCCCGCCGGCGCCGGGCGCCACGGCGTGCACGACGCGCAGGTTCGGGCGCTCGCCGAACGCGGCAAGGGCATCCTGCGTGAACGACGGGGCGATCACCACTTCCGTGAACACCCCGCGCATCGCTTCGGCGGCCGCCGCGTCGCACGGACCGTTGAACGCCACGATGCCGCCGAAGGACGAGACCGGATCGCAGTCGAACGCCGCCCGGTAGGAGCCGGCGGGGTCGCCCTTGGTCGCCACGCCGCAGGGATTGTTGTGCTTGACGATGACGCAGGCGCCCTCGGGCAGCGCGCGCGTCAGCTCGAACGCGGCGTCGGCGTCCAGCCAGTTGTTGAACGACATCTCCTTGCCCTGCAGGACCCTCGCGCCGCCGACCGGATCGCCACCCGATACCTCTCGATACAGGGCACCGCGCTGGTGCGGGTTCTCGCCGTAGCGCAGGTCCGTCACCTTCTCGAGCGCGAGCCCGACGAACCCCGGCAGCCCGGACCCGGCGCGCCCGGACGAGAACCAGCCCGCGACCGCCGCGTCGTAGGCGGCGGTGTGGGCGAACGCCGCTGCCGCCAGATCGCGGCGCGTCTCGAACGAGAGGCCGCCGCTCCCCCGCAGCTCCTCGAGGATCGCGCCGTATCGAGCCGGCTCGACGACCACGGCCACGGACGCGTGGTTCTTCGCGGCGGCCCGCACCATCGCCGGGCCCCCGATGTCGATCTGCTCGATCACCTCGTCGGGGGGGGCACCGGCGGCGACCGTCTCGCGAAACGGGTACAGGTTGACGACCAGCAGATCGAACGGTTCGATCCCCTGCTCCTGCAGCTGCCGCACGTGGTCGGGCTTGCGCCGGTCCGCGAGCAGCCCCGCGTGGATCTTCGGGTGCAGCGTCTTGACCCGGCCGTCGAGCATCTCGGGGAACCCGGTGACGGCCTCGACCGGAGTCACCTCCACACCCGCATCGCGAAGCGTGGCGGCCGTCCCGCCGCTCGAGACGAGCTCGACGCCGAGCGTCCGCAGCTCGCGGGCCAGCTCGACGATCCCGGTCTTGTCGTACACGGCGATCAGCGCCCGGCGCACCTGCCCGTCCTGGCTCACGACCCCTCCCTCACGCTCACGGTGCGCCCGTCCACCCGCATCCTGCCCTCGATCATCGCGTGAAGCGCGGCCGGAAGCAGCCGGTGCTCGACGGCGTGGACCCGCGCCTCGAGAGCGTCCCAGTCATCGGTCGGCCGAACCTCGAGCGACTCCTGGAACACGATGGGGCCGTGGTCGACCTCCTCGTCGACGACGTGAACGGTCACACCGGTCACCTTGACCCCCCAGGCCAGGGCGTCGGCGACCGCGGTGCCGCCGGGGAACGCCGGAAGGAGCGACGGGTGGACGTTGAGGATGCGGTCCGGAAAGGCCGCGACGACCTCGGGGCCGAGCACGCGCATGAAGCCCGCCATCGCGACCACGTCGACGCGCTGCTCGGCGAGCCGCCGGATCAGCTCCGCGTCGAAGGCGGAGCCGGGGAACGACCGCGGGTCGATGAACTCGGCCGGCACATGCGCGTCGCGGGCCCGGTCCAGAGCCCGCGCCCGCTCCCGGTCCGAGATCACCAGGCAGAGATTCGGCAGCAGCACGGGGTCGTCCAGGATCGCCTGGAGGTTGGTCCCTCCCCCCGACGCCAGCACCGCGATGCGTTCCCCCATGCGAGGGGCTCATGCTAGCGGCTGCGCGGCGCGGGCCGGCCGTAAGCTGACCGCCGTGATCCCCGAGGCGCCGAGCGCAAAGGCGACGGAACGGTGCGAACGGCATCCGGGGCAGCCCTCGGTGGCGGCCTGCCGGCGATGTGGCGCCTCGCTCTGTCTCGCGTGCGCCGTTCCGGTCCGCGGAGAGGTGATCGGTCCCGAGTGTCTCGGCGAGGTCCTCGGTGAAGAGCCCGCCCCGCCCCCGGAGGTTCCCCGCGGGACGCGGGCGAGATGGGCCGTCCCGTTCGGCCTCCTGGTCGCCTCGGCCGGCACGGTCTTGCCGTGGACCCATTTCGGGACGGGCGCCTCGGCGTTCGGCGCGTGGGCGCTGGACGGCCGCTGGTCGCTGTTGGCGGCGGCCGCGTCCGTGGTCGGTGTCGCCGCCTGGACCGCGAGCATGATCCTTCGGCCCCGGATCGCGTGGGTCGCCGGCGGGCCGGCAGGCGTGATCGCCGCGGCGGCCGCGGCCCTTGCCATCGCCAACCCGCCGCCGCTCACCCATGCGTGGATCGGTCCGTGGGTCACGCTCGCGGGGGGAGCCCTCGCCGCGCTCTCGGCCGCGACGGGGCGCCGAGCGCTGGACCGTCGGGTAGCCTAGGGGACTCTGAGGTAGGAGGACGGGTCGTGAAGAAGTGCCCATATTGCGCCGAGGAGATCCAGAACGAAGCGATCAAGTGTCGCTACTGCTTCAGCGACCTCACGAAGCCGCCCGAGGTCGCGGTGACGCAGACGCCTCCCCACGCGACGCCACCTGCGTCCACGCAGGCCCCGGCGGCCACGCCGGCCCCGGCGGCCACGCCGGCCCCGGCGGCCGCCGCCACACCGCGGCCGTCGACGGGCCTGTGGGCCTCGATCCCGAGCTCGACGCCGGTGGCCGATGCCGGACAGATCCGCTACACGCACTCCGGGCATCGGTATGTGCTCGGGTACGGCCCCGACTACTTCGGCATCTGGGACCGGCAGTCCCCGAGCACCCCGTGGGAGCGCTACGCGCGCGACGACGACGGATGGCGCCAGGCATGGCTCCGGTTCGCGGGTCTTGAGCCCAACCACGTGGCGGTGGATCAGGCCGGCCAGCCGAGCGCGACGGCCGCGGCGGCCGCCCCGGCCACATCCGGCGTCCCCGAGGCCGGCGACAACGACGTGCTCCAGTACACACACTCCGGCCAGCGCTACCTGCTCGGCTACGGACGGACCTTCTTCGGCATCTGGGACCGGCAGTCGCCGCAGTCACCGGCGGAGCGATTCTCACGCGACGACACCGGCTGGGCCTCGGCGTGGGCGCGCTACACCCAGCTCGAGACTCACTTCACCGAGGTCGGGCTTGGCAGCTCCGGCGCACCCGGCCGGGCCTGAGCCGGCCGCCCCAACAGACTTCCCGCCGGCCCGCCGAGCACGCCCCAGACCGCGGCGATCGCCGCGGCGGGAAGCGGCGCCGGCCCCGCCCGCAGGAGCACGGCCCCCATGTCCGCGACCCCGAACGGCACGGTGATCGCGGCCAGCCACGAGCCGGCCAGGACGAGCGTCGCGAAGACGAGCCCCGCGCCCGAGGCCCGCACGATCCGTTCGGACCCGCGGGCGCCACGCGCCGCGCGGCGGCCCCCGGCGAGCGCCGCGGCAAGCGGGACGAGGACGAACAGCCGGTAGGCGGCCGGCAGCGGCACCCCCCGTCCCGGGGACGCGGTCGTGAACGCCTCGGGCACGCCGGATCCTCGCAATCCGTCGAGGCAGAGCCGGGTGAGCTCGGACCGCTGCCCCCCGGCGCGGTCCGATTCGTCGACCCGGACGCAGGCACCCATCGAGGGCGCCAGGATGTCGAGACTCTGGTTGGGCAGGAGCAGAACGTGATGCACGACGAGCAGCGGCCCGTACCGGCCGGCCCTGGCGATCCCGCGCGCGTAGCTCGCCGTTGCCGACGGGTTGAGGGCGGCGGCGGCCAGGAACCCCGCGAACGCCAGGACGAGTGCGGCCGCGAACGCCGTCCAGCCCCCCGTGACCCAAGCGCGGACCATGCCGTCCTTGCCTCCGAGCGCCAGACCCGCGATCGTGGCGACGAGCCCGACGACGAGCGGGAACACCACCGCCTGCCAGGCAACCGGACGAAGAAGACCGATCCCCACCTCGGGGAACCGCAGCGTGACGGGCAACGAGGACAGATACGCGGGGACGGAGAACGCGAGCGTGCAGGCGGCTGCGCAGGCGGCGAGATCCCGCGGGCGGGCGCCCGGTTCGGCCGCGATGCGGCGTCCCGCCCGGACCAACAGCCACCCCGCAAGCCCGAGCAGCAGCATCGGGACGAGACGGGTCTCGAAGGGCGGGACGGCGGCGGACCCGGGCGGGCCGGCGTTCGAATCGGTGATCCGCACGGCGACCCCGCACGCGGCGACCAGGTAGAGCAGCCCGATCTTCACCCACGACCAGAGGTGGAACGCCCGGCTCATCGCGTACTCGGTGAGCCCCAGCGCAAGACCGGCAGCCGCGAGCGCCGCGTATGCGAGGAGCCCGCCGAGCGCCGCCCGGCGAACGCGCTCCCCGAGGCCGGCGGTCACCGCCTCCTCAGGGAGCGCCGGCGGGATCACGCAAGGCGCTCCGCGACGAGCTCGGCGACCTGGCTCGGCGTGCGGGCGACCGCGGCCCCGCTCGCCTCGAGAGCTTCGGCTTTCGCGACCGCGGTGCCCGACGATCCCGTCACGATCGCCCCGGCATGGCCCATCCGCTTGCCCGGCGGCGCCTCGAAGCCCGCGATGTAGGCGACGACCGGCTTCGACACGTGCTCCGCGGCGTAGGCGGCGGCGCGCTCCTCGTCGTCCCCGCCGATCTCACCCGTCAGGATGACGAGGTCCGTCCCGGGATCGCGCTCGAACGCCTCGAGGGCCTGGACGAAGCCGACCCCGTGCACCGGATCGCCGCCCATCCCGATGCAGGTGGACTGCCCGATCCCCCGCTGCGTCAGCTCGTGCACGATCTGGTAGACGAGGGTTCCCGACCGGGAGACGAGGCCGACGCGGCCCGGCGTGCAGATCTCGCCGGGGATGATCCCCACGTTCGCCACGCCGGGCGAGATCACACCCGGACAGTTCGGACCGACGAGGGTCGTGCCCCCGCCCTTGAGGAAGTGGCGAACGCGCGCCATGTCCAGCACCGGGATGCCCTCGGTGATGCACACGACCAGCGGGACTCCGGCGTCGGCAGCCTCCAGGATCGCCTCGGCCGCAAACCGCGCGGGCACGAAGATCACGGACGTGTTCGCGCCGGTCTCGTGGACGGCCTCGGCGACGGTGTCGAAGACCGGAATCCCGTCTAACTCCTGCCCCGCCTTGCCGGGCGTCACGCCGGCGACGACGCGCGTGCCGTAGGCCACGTTCCGCCGCGTATGGAACGTGCCCTCGTTGCCGGTGATCCCCTGCACGACCACCCGCGTGCCGTCGTCGATCAGCACGCTCATCGCGGCTCGCCCCCGGTCGCCAGGCGGGCCGTGGTCGCCGCGGCCTCGAGCATCGTCGCCGCCGAGACGATCCTGGGATGCGCCGCCTCCGCCAGGATCCGCCGGCCCTCCTGCGCGTTGGTGCCGTCCAGACGGACGACGATCGGCACCTCGGACGACACGCGCCCGAGTGCCCCGAGGATGCCGGCCGCAACCACGTCGCAGCGGGTGATCCCCCCGAAGATGTTGATGAGCACGGCCCGTACCGCCGGGTCGGACAGGATCACCTCGAGCGAGGTCGCCATCGTATCGGCGCTCGCCCCTCCCCCGATGTCGAGGAAGTTGGCGGCTCTCGCACCGGCCCGGGCGACGACGTCCAGCGTCGACATCACGAGCCCGGCCCCGTTGCCGATGATGCCGACCTCACCCTCCAGCTTCACGTACTGAAGCCCGGCGTCGCGCGCCCGGCGCTCGACGGGGTCGATCGGGAACGCGGCCTCGAGCGCCGCGAGGGCGGGCTGGCGGTACAGCGCGTTGTCGTCGATCGTCACCTTTGCGTCGAGCGCCACCACCCGCCCGTCCTCGAGCTGCACGAGCGGGTTGACCTCGACGAGGGTCGCGTCGAGCTCGTCGAGGAGCGACCACAGCGAGCGAAGGACGGCGGCGGCTCCATCTCGCGCGTCGGGGGGCAGCACGCCGGCGAGTTGGCGCACATGGAACTGGCGGAGCCCGAGGACCGGATCGACGTGGACCCGGCGGATCGCGTCCGGCCGCTCGGCGGCGAGCGTCTCGATGTCGACGCCGCCCTCGGCCGTCATCAGCACCAGCACGTCGCCGGTCGAGCGGTCCAGCACCATCGACGTGTAGAACTCGAGGGCGATCGGGAGCTGCTCTTCGACGAGGACCCGGTTCACGCCGTGGCCCTTGAACTCGGTTCCCAGCATCGTCGCCGCGGCCTCGGAGGCCTCCTGCGGCGTGCCGGCAAGGACCACGCCGCCGCCCTTGCCGCGGCCGCCGGCCCGCACCTGGACCTTGACGACCGACCGGCCGCCGAGCTCCCCGGCCGCCGCGGCCGCCTCGTCGGGCGACGAGGCCACGATCCCTCGAGGAACGGTGATGCCGTAGGCCCGGAAGAGATCCTTGCCCATGTGTTCGTACAGATCCACGGGACTCCCTCAGCCGTCGACCCGCGAGGCCGCGCGGTCGAGTCGCTCGCGAAGCCAGGCGGCGATGTCTCGCGTGGACGCGCCGGGCGTGAAGACCTGCTCGATCCCGACGGCTCGGAGCTGGGGGACGTCCTCGTCGGGGATGATGCCGCCGGCGAACACGACCACATCGGCGGCGCCGCGTTCACGAAGCGCGCGGACCACGCCGGGGAACAGGGTCATGTGCGCGCCCGAGTGGCACGACAGGCCGACGGCGTCGGCGTCCTCTTGAACCGCGGTCTCGGCGATCTGCTCCGGGGTCTGGTGCAGCCCCGTGTAGATCACCTCGAAGCCGGCGTCGCGAAGGGCGCGCGCCACGATCTTCGCCCCACGGTCGTGCCCGTCCAGACCCGGTTTCGCGACCACGACCCGGTATCGCTGCGTCATCGGCCGAGTCTAACGAAGGACCGGTTCCGGCCCGCCCGGAGGCCTCCCTATACTCGGTGGCAGATGCCCAGGCGCCCCAAGATCCGTCCACCAGGTCTCCGGCCGACGACCACGATCGGCACGCTGGGACCGGTGCGCCGCCGGCTGGGGCTCGCGTGGGTGATCGCACCGCTGGTGGCGGGGATCGTCATCGTCGCGGCGGGCTGGATCGCGATCACGCGCTGATCCGGGCGCTCATCCCACCTTGCGAACGGGCGCGTAGGCCAGCAGCAGCCGCTTCTCGCCGACCTCACCGAACCGGATGGTCGCCTCCGCCCCGTCCCCGTTTCCCGCCACGGCGATCACGACGCCCTCTCCCCAGCGCTCGTGGCTCACGGTGTCGCCGGGCGAGACGTCCGCGGGTTGCCGTCTCGGCAGCGTCACGGAGCGACGGTCGCCGCGGGCGCCGCCGTCCGGCCGGCCGGTCCGCCCCCGGCCTCCGCGGAGACCCGACGAGAGCTCACCCTCCTTCTGGGACACGAGCTCCTCCGGCAGCTCGCCGAGGAACCGCGACGGCGGATTGAACTGCGTCTGCCCGAAGAGCGTGCGGCTCCACGCGTGGGTCAGGTACAGCCGTTCGCGCGCGCGCGTGATCCCGACATAGGCGAGCCGGCGCTCCTCCTCGAGCTCCGCCGTGTCGGTCATCGAGCGGTAGTGCGGGAAGACGCCGTCTTCCATCCCGACCATGAACACCACCGGGAACTCGAGCCCCTTCGCGATGTGCAGCGTCATCAGCGTGACGACCGACTCGGTCTCGTCGTACTCGTCCTGCTCGCCCACGAGGGCGATCTGCTCGAGGAAGTCCTCCAGCGTGGCCTCGGGATCGCGCGCCAGCGTCTCGGCGGCGACACCGGCCAGCTCCTGGAGGTTTTCGATCCGCCCCTGCGCCTCGATCGTCCGCTCCTGCTCCAGCTCCAGGAGGTATCCCGACTCCTCCGAGGCCGTCTCGACCATGCGCTGGGGACCCGCGCCCTCTTCGCGTCGCGACGCGAGCGCCGCCATGACGCCGACGAAGCCGGCGACCGCCCCTTTCGCGCGGGGCCCGAGCGTCGCGATCTCGTCGACGCGGCGGCACGCCTGCAGCACGGTGACCTCTTCGTCGCGAGCGAAGGCTTCGAGCGACGCAACCGTCTGGTCGCCGATCCCTCGCTTCGGCGTGTTGACGGCCCGGCGGAACGAGATGACGTCCTGCGGGTTCACGAGCAGCCGCAGGTAGGCCACGATGTCTTTGATCTCCCGGCGTTGGTAGAAACGGACGCCGCCGAAGACCCGGTAGGGGACGCTCGCTCGCATGAACACGTCCTCGACGACGCGAGACTGCGCGTTCGTGCGATAGAAGACCGCGACGTCGCCGTAACGGTAGCCCTCGTCGGCCCGCAACCGCTCGATCTCCGAGACGAGGAAGAACGCCTCCTCGTGCTCGTCCTCGCCGCGGTAGCGCACGGTCAGCTCCCCGTGCAAGGACTCGGTCCACAGCGACTTCGGCTTGCGCTGCACGTTGTGCTCGATGAGCGCGTTCGCCACCGCCAGGATGTTCCCGCTCGAGCGATAGTTCTGCTCCATGAGGAACACGGCCGCGTCCGGGTAGTCGCGCTCGAAGTCGAGCAGGTTCTGGATCGTGGCCCCGCGCCACGAGTACACGCCCTGGTCCGCATCGCCCACGACGCAGACGTTGCGATGGCCCGCGGCCAGCTGGTTGACGAGCTGATACTGAGCCCGGCTCGTGTCCTGATACTCGTCGACGAGAAGATGCGTGAACCGCTCGTGGTAGTGGCGCAGCACCTCCGGATGGGTCCGGAACAGACGCACCGTCTCGCCGATCAAATCGTCGAAGTCCAGGGCGCCGGCCTGATGCTTGCGCACCTCGTACTCCGCGTAGACCTTCGAGACCACATCCTCGTAGGGGTTCGACACGAGACCGGCGAACTCGCCGGCCGACAGGACGCGATCCTTGGCCTTTCCGATGGCGGCGGCCAGGGCCCGGGGCGGGAACCGCTTGACGTCGACGTCGAGATCGCGGGCGATCCCACCGATCAACCGCTCCTTGTCGCTCTCGTCGTAGATCGTGAACGCGGAGGGAAGGCCGAGGATCTCGTGCTCACGCCGCAGGATCCGGGCACACGCTGAATGGAACGTGAGGATCCACATCCCGCGCGCGATCCGGGCGCCGACGAGCGACTCGACGCGAGCGGCCATCTCCCTCGCGGCTTTGTTCGTGAAGGTGATGGCGAGGATCTGTCCCGGCGCAACGCCGCGCTCGCGGATGAGGAAGGCGATGCGATGCGTGAGCGCCCGGGTCTTGCCCGAGCCCGCCCCGGCCACGATGAGGACGGGCCCTTCCGTATGCAGGACGGCCTCTGCTTGGACCTCGTTGAGGCCGTCCAGGAGCGGCGACGGGGCGGTCACACCGGGATGATAGAGCCCGGTGTGATCGCCCCGTGTCGACGCGGTCTAGGCAGCGGGGTTGCCCGCGTACCGAGCGACGCCCTGCTGGTCGGCGCCTCCGAACCTCCAGAAGTAGCCGCCGAACACGAGGCCCGGCGGGCCGGCGGTCACCGACCAGACGCCGGAGTCCGAGTTGGGCGTCGGGTTGAACGAAAGGACGCGCCCGCTCTTCACGTTGATCGCGGCCACGTGCAGCCGCCTCACACAGCTGGGCGCGCAGGTCTTCACGTTGCTGGGGTCGGTCCCAGTGCAGCCCCTGCTGTGCTGACCCGGCGGGGGGTTTTGCGAGCAGCCCCGCCCCACGTACTGGAAGTGCCCGCCGAGATACAGGACGTTCCCCTTTAGCGCGCACCCGGGCGTGTCGCCGTCCGTCCCGATGCCGAACTTGGGCAAGGGAGCGCCGGTCGTCGTATTGGTGACGAGCACGTTGAACGACGTGACCCGGGTTCCCCAAACCTTCCAGAACCCGCCGCAGATGTAGACGCGGTTCCGGGTCGGGATCATCGTGTAGACCCGGTGCGTTTCGAGCGGGGTGCACGTTGCGCAGTTCTTCTTGGCAAAGATGTTCGGGTTCCATCGCAGGAGCCTGCCGGCCGTCGTCACCGCGGCCGCCTCGTTGCGGTTGGCGCCGTTCACCTTGCCGAAGTGCCCGCCGAAGTACACGGTCCGTCCGTTGGGCGAGAGCGCGATCGAGTAGACGACCGGCGCACAACGCGGCGGACACCCTTGGCCGCCGATCTGGCCGATGTTCGGCGCGAAGGCTCCAAGTCCGCCGGAGCGGCCGATCAGGGCGATGTGGTTGCGGACGCGGCCGTCCACCCTCGTGAACGCGCCACCCGCGTAGATGGAGCCGCCCGCGCCGACGGTCAGCTCGCGCACCACGGCGTTCGTGGTGGGCTTCCAGCTGGGGATCAGCGCGCCCGTCACGGCGTTCAGCGCCGCGAGATTCTTCCGCGGCTTCCCGCGGACCCGGGTGAACTGTCCGCCGATGTAGACGCGGCCGCGGGAGAACGCGACTGCGAAGACCTGACCGTTGACCTTCGGGTTCCACCCGGGAATCAGGACGCCGGTCCTGCTGTTCAGGGCGGCCACGTTGAAGCGCACGACCTCGTTCGCCGAGCCGGCTGCGTCTCCGGCCGGCCGGGCGCGGGTGAACTTCCCGACCAGGAAGATCCGCCCCGCCCCGAAGGCGGAGTCACGTACCAGGTCGGAATGGGCCACGCCCACCTGCGCCGACGAAGCCGGCGGATTCGCCGCGATCGCGGGCGTCACGAGCATCGTCGCGGAGATCGCCAGAGCGGCGATTAGCGTCAGAATCTTGCGCATCGATTTCCCTCCAAGTGCGTGTGGGCGATCCGAGATGGACCGGAGCGGGGGCGTTCTGCGGTTGATGTGGGCATTTCCCACCCTACGGCATCGATCGTATTCTCGTCAGAAGGACTGCGCCCCAACCGCGGGACCTCCGGACGAGTCCGATCACAGCCTCGCGACATTGATGATGTACCGCGCGAAGTGGTCGGCCGACCGGCCGCCCATCCGCGTGAAGTGGCCTGCGAACGTGGCAACCTTGTTGGTCGCGACGATCGCCCAGACGCCGGTGTTGGAGTTGGCGCCCGGATCCCAGGCGAGCACCTTCCCCGTCACGGCGTCGACCGCGGCAACGTGGTGACGGACGGCCGACCCCGGGTCCTTGAAGCAGGTGCCGCTCCTGCCCGGGTTCTGCGAGCATCGCTTGCCGACATAGTTGAAGTGACCACCCAGGTAGAGGATCCCGCCCTGGAGAGCGCACCCGGGCGTGTCTCCATCCGTCCCCGCCGCGAACTTCGAGTCCGGCTTGCCGTCGGTCAGGTTCGTGACGAGCACGTTGTAGGCCCGGCGGGTTCCGTGCGCGTACTGCCAGAACCCGCCGCACATGTACGCGCGGGTGTCGGTGATGATCAGGTGGTACACGCGATGCGTCTCGTGGGGCTGGCACGTCGGGCAGTTCTGGTCCGCGTAGACGTCGGGATCCCACGGCATCAGGTTCGTACCGTCGTCGATGGCGACCGCGGCGACCTCGTTGCGATTGGTCCCGTTGACGGTGCCGAAGTGTCCGCCGAAGAACACCGTCGCGGCGTCGGTGGAAAAACCGATCGTGAAGACCGTTGGAGCGCATCGCGGCGGGCACAGTCCGGACAGCTGGCCGATGCGCGGATGCCAGGACGTGACCGTCCCGTTGGGGCGGATCTCGCCGATGCGCTGCCGGCTCGCGCCGTTCAGTCTCGTGAACGAGCCGCCCACGAAGATGTCGCCGTTCGGCCCGATCTCGAGCGCCCGGACCACGCCGTTCGCCGACGCGTCCCACGCCACGAGCCTTCCGGTGACGGTGTTGACGGCAGCGAGGTTGGAAACGGCCTGGTTGCGCACGGAGTCGAATTTCCCGCCGAGGTACACGGTGGAACCCGAGACGGCGATCGCGAAGACCGTTCCGTGCACATTTGGGTTCCAGCGGAGCAGGTCGCCGGTTCTCCGCGAGACCGCGGCTGCACCGTTGCGGGTCACCTCGCCGACACCGTCGGCTGCCCCGGCGGGGCGCATGGACGTGAACGCGCCTCCGAGAAAGATCGATCCCGGACCGAACCGGACGGCGCGGACGATCGCGTTGGCCTGCCATGACGGATCGGGCGCGAAGCCCGGCGTCGCCGGCGCGGGGAGCGCAGTGAGCCCGGCTGCTGCCAACGCTCCCACCGCGGCAAGCACGATCTTTCGCATGATGTTCCCTCCCGAAACCTCGAGCGACCCGTTCGCAAATGCAACCCTAGCCCGGGGCAGGTGACGCTGGCTTCCGCCCTTGGCCCTAAGTCCGTCTGTTCCGAGGCTGGCAGCCCCAGCTCGACCCGGCAACCAGACCTTGGTCCCGAGACCGTTTGGCCCGGTAGGCTCGCGGGACCATGGATCCGGCCCGCGACCCCATCGACTGGCGCACGTTCGTGCGGTGGGCCGGGATTCTCAGCCTCCTGCTCGCGGCCGGTGTGGCGGGATATCTGGCGTGGCTGCTATGGGGAACCGGACTCGAGACGGCACGAGCCCAAACCGTCCTGCGCCGAGGCTTCGTGGAGACGATCGGGAGCCAGAACCCCGGCCACGCGAACCCGCCGCTACCGGGCCACGCCTATGCCGAGATCGTGATCCCGGCGATCGACCTCAACATGATGGTGGTGCAGGGCACCGACTACGAACAGCTCAAGAAGGGCCCGGGCCACTATCCCGACACGGCGGATCCGTGGGATCGAGGCGGGCGGGTCGGGATCGCGGGGCATCGGACGACGTACCTCGCTCCCTTCTTCCATCTGGACCGGCTGGCGCCGGGTGACGCCATCGAGCTGCGAACCGCGTACGGCACGTTTCGCTACGCGGTCAACCGGGTGTTCGTGGTCCCATCCGTGGGGAGCGGCAGCGTGCTGGAGCAGACGGTCCGGCCGACCCTGGTCCTGACGACCTGCAACCCCATCTACGCGAGCTACGAGCGGCTGATCGTCGTGGCGAGCCGCCTCTGAGGGACCATCTGCCGCACCACTTCGGTCCATTGGTTGGAGGCGGCGCGACGAACCCTTGCAATAGGCTCCCGCTCGTGGCCCGCACGCCCCCCCGTGTTCAGGTACGTCCATCGCGGTCTCCCCGGCCGCGACGCCTCGGCGTGGCGCTGCTCCTGACCGCGCTCGTGGGCGCGCTGGGGAGCACTCCGGTGGCCGCCCACACCGTCGTGTTCTCCGACGGCTTCGAATCGGGCACCCTCGCTTCGTGGAGCAAGGCGGTCGGAGCGGTCGTCCAGAGCACGCACGCTGCCTCGGGAGCCTTCGGACTTCGGCTCTCCGCAACCTCGAGCGCGTCCTACGTCCTCAAGCAGCTCGCATCGCCCGTGACCAACATCGACGCCCGAGCTCAGATCGGCGTGCTCTCGCGCTCGACGCGAGTCAAGCTGCTCCAGCTGCGGACGACGCGGGGTGCGCCGATCGCAAGCATCAAGCTGAACGGCAAGGGACAGCTGTGCAGCGTCGACCACATCACCGGCCGGACCTTGACGTCGCTTCGGACCCTCGGCAGCGGCACGTGGCATCAGGTGGGGTTGCGCGTGCGGTCCGGCGGTTCCGGGACGCTCGAGGTCACCCTCGACGGCGTGGTCGTGTCCGAGCTCAGCGCCACGACCAACCTCGGGACCGTGGGCACGGGGCGGATCCAGATCGGCGACACCGCGAAGTTCTCGGCCGACCTCGTCGTCGACGACGTGACCGTGTCCGACGTCGACGCCGCTCCGGACACCTCGCCCCCCAGCGCGCCGACGGTGGTGAAGGCGAAGCCCATCACGCCGACCCGGGTGGACATCACGTGGAAGGCCTCCACCGACAACCGCTCGGTCGCCGGGTATGAGATCTCGAGGAACGGAGCGGTGATTGGGTTCGCCACCAGCCTTGCGTTCTCCGACGTCTGGGCGACGCCGACCGAGCGGGCGAGCTACACCGTCGTCGCGATCGACCCCGACGGCAACCGATCCTCCCAATCGGCCGCCGCCGATGCCAGCCCCCCCGCGGCGCCCGATCCGGGAACGATCCTGGCGGCCGACGGCTTCGACCGCCCCGACGGCCCGCTGGGGACGGCCGACACGGGCCAGGATTGGAAGACCGACGCGAACAGCACCTGGGGCGTCGAGGCGGGCCGCGCGCGGGTCCTCAGCGGAAAGGACCCAGGCAAGACCGCGGCGGCCGTCGAGCTCGGCGTGTCCGACCATTACCGGGTTGAGGCGGACATCACGTTGTCCCCGACACCGAACCGGGCCAACGTGGGGCTCTCCTATCACTACGCGGCGTCGAACATGCACATGTGGGCGAAGCTCGAGGTGAGCCCGGGGCACCCGGAAGGGCTGCTCACGATCGGCAAGCAGGACCCGACGGGGACCACCTCGCTCCTCGCGTCGGCCCACGACGTCGGGTTGGTCAATGGGGCCACCTATCACGCGCGTGTCGACGTGGACGGCGCGACGGTCCAGTTCACGGTCTCGGGCGGAACGCTCTCGGCTCCGATCACGATCGGCTACACGCTGTCTCCGACCGAGCAGGTCGCCTACATGGGCGGTACGGCCGCCGGGCTGCGGATCCGTCTCGTCGCGGACGAAGACGACGGGCAGTCGCGCTGGGACCGGTTCGCCGTGACGGCGCTCTAGCCGCCGGCGGCCGCCGCTACTCCCACTCGATCGTGCCGGGTGGCTTCGAGGTCACGTCGTAGGCGACTCGGTTCACGCCGGGAACCTCGCGCACGATCCGCGACCCGATCCGATCGAGGACCTCATACGGGAGCCGCGCCCAATCCGCGGTCATCGCGTCCTCGCTGGTGACGCATCGCACGACCACCGGGTGCTCGTAGGTCCGCCCGTCGCCCATGACGCCGACCGATCGCACGTCGGCCAGGAGCACGGCGAACGCCTGCCAGGTCTCGCGCTCGAGCCCGGCGCGGCGGATCTCCTCGCGCACGACCCGATCGGCCCCACGAAGCTCCGCCAGCCGTTCGGTCGTGACCTCCCCGACGATGCGAACGGCCAGCCCGGGCCCGGGGAACGGCTGCCGCCACAGGATCTCCTCCGGCAGCCCCAGGTCGGCGCCGACCGCACGGACCTCGTCCTTGAAGAGGTCGCGGAGCGGCTCCACGAGATCGAGCGACATGTCGGCGGGCAGACCGCCCACGTTGTGGTGGCTCTTGATGTTCGCCGCCGACGAGGATCCGCTCTCGATGACGTCGGGATACAGGGTCCCCTGGACGAGGAATCGGGCGCCCCGGTGCTCCCGGGCCACCTCCTCGAAGACCCGGATGAACGTCTCACCGATGGTCTTGCGCTTGGCCTCGGGGTCGGTGATGCCGGCGAGCCGGCCGAGGAAGCGATCCTCGGCCTTGACGTGCACGAACGGCACGTGGAAGTGCCGGACGAACGTCTCCTCCACCTGATCCGGCTCGCCCTCTCGGTTCAGGCCGTGGTCGACGAAGACGCAGGTCAGCTGCTCCCCGACCGCGCGGTGCACCAGCAGCGCGGCGACGGCCGAGTCCACCCCGCCGGAGAGCGCGCACAGCACCCCGGCGCCGCCGACCTGCGCGCGGATCCGAGCCACGGCGTCGTCGATGATGTTGGCGGGCGTCCAGTCGGGGACGACATCGCAGGCCTCGGTCAGGAATCGCTTGAGGACCTCGATCCCACCCGGCGTGTGGGACACCTCGGGGTGGAACTGGACGGCGAACAGCCCCCGCTCGGGATCCTCCATCGCCGCGATCGGAATCTGGTCGGTCCTGGCGGTCACGCGGAATCCGGGCGGCGCCGACGTCACCGCGTCGCCGTGGCTCATCCACACCTCGCCCTCGGCCGGGAGGTCGCGCAGGATCACGCCCGGGGACTCGACGACGAGACGCGTCCTGCCGTACTCGCGCTCGCCGGTGGCCGCCACCGTGCCCCCGAGCGCCTGCGCCATCGCCTGGTGGCCGTAGCAGATCCCGAGCACCGGAATCCCCAGCTCGAAGATGGAGGGGTCCACGCGCGGCGCGCCGGGCTCGTAGACGCTCGCCGGACCTCCGGAGAGCACGATGCCCGCCGGACGCCTGGCTCGCAGCTCCTCGATGGAGATGTCGTGCGGGACGATCTCCGAATACACCCGGCACTCGCGGATCCGGCGCGCGATCAGCTGGGCGTACTGCGCCCCGAGGTCGACGACGAGGACCGGCCGGGGCTGGGGGCTGCTCAGTGGCCCATCCCCACGTGCTGGGCGGTCTGATACGACTTGCCTTCGGTCTTGATCGTCGGCGCGATGACGAGCTCGGCCTTCTGGAACTCGCGCACCGTGGCGTAGCCGGTGGTCGCCATCGAGGTCGCGAGCGCGCCGAACAGGTTGAACGTCCCGTCGTTCTCGTGCGCCGGACCCACCAGGATCTCGCGAAGCGACGCGACCTGCCTGGTCTTTACCCGGGCGCCCCGAGGAAGCGTGGCGTGAAACGTCGCCATGCCCCAGTGGTAACCGCGACCCGGCGCCTCGAACGCCCGCGTCAGCGGCGAGCCGATCATCACGGCGTCGGCGCCGCAGGCGATCGCTTTCGCGATGTCGCCGCCGGTGCGCATCCCGCCGTCGGCGATCACGTGGACGTACCGTCCGGTCTCGTGGAGGTGCTCGCGACGCGCGGCGGCCGCATCCGCGATCGCGGTCGCCTGCGGGACGCCCACGCCGAGCACGCCGCGGGTGGTGCAGGCGTTGCCGGGGCCGACGCCGACCAGCACGCCGACCGCGCCGGTCCGCATCAGGTGCAGGGCGGTCTGATACGAGGCGCACCCGCCGACGATCACCGGCAGGTCGTACTGGGCGATGAACTGCTTGAGGTTCAGCGGCTCCGTCCGGCTGGAGACGTGTTCGGCCGAGACGACCGTCCCTTGGATGACGAGGATGTCGAGGCCGGCGTCGAGCACGAGCTTCGCGTAGCGCTCGACGCGCTGGGGCGTGAGCGAGGCGCAGGCCGTGACGCCCGCACCGCTGATCTCCTCGATCCGCCGGCCGACCAGGTCGTCCTTGATCGGCTCGTCGTACAACTCCTGCATCCGGCGGGTGGCCTTCTCGTCGGTCAGCGACGCGATCTCCTCGTACACGGGCTCGGGGTCCTCGAACCGCGTCCAGAGGCCCTCGAGATTGAGACAGGCGAGACCGCCGAGCTTGCCGATCTCGACGGCGGTGGCGGGGCTCACCGACGCGTCCATGGCCGAGGCCATCACGGGCAGCTCGAACCGGTACGCGTCGATCTCCCAGGAGATGTCCACGTCGTCGGGATCGCGGGTCCGCCGGGACGGCACGATGGCCACCTCGTCGAACCCGTATGCGCGCCGTGCGGTCTTGCCGATCCCGATCTCGAACTCCACCCGATCCTCACTTTCGACCCGCGGACCACCCAGAAACGAAGGGACGCCCACCCGGTTGGGTGAGCGTCCGGCCTCACATGGGTTCAGGGTAACAGACCCCTCTCCCACGCCCGACGCGGGGTCTGCAAGGATGTCCCGACCGGCCGAGCCGGACACCGCCAATCTATGCACGAAGTCCCAATCGCGCCGAGGCCATCCGACGGCTTCCGCAAGCTCGTCGACGAGTCCGTCATGCGCAGGTACGAGCGGCTGAGCGAACAATCCGCCCGCCGGCTCCGCGGCCGGGTCCTCTGGCAGATCAACTCCGCCGAGAGCGGCGGTGTGGCGGAGCTGCTCCGATCGATGCTCGGGTACCTCCGCAACCGGGGAGTCGACACGCGGTGGCTCGTCGTGGACGGCGACGAGCGATTCTTCGCCATCACCAAGCGGATCCACAACCACCTGCACGGCGTCCCCGGGGACGGTGGGGCCCTCGGAGCGCGCGAGCGCAGTCACTACGACGGCGTCCTCGCCCGGAACATGGGCGGCCTGCGCGGCCACATCTCGCCGGGCGACGTGGTGATCCTGCACGATCCGCAGACCCTGGGACTGGCCCGGGCGGTGGCGGCCGAGGGCGCCTGCGTGATCTGGACCTGCCACATCGGGGTCGACGAGCCCAACGACGCCGTACGCGAGGCCTGGCGGTTCTTCGATCCCGACCTCGACGCGGTCCGGCTCGCGACGTTCACCAGGGCCACCTACGTGTGGGAGGGGATCGAGCCCGGCCGCACGGCGCTCATCCCCCCGTGCATCGACGCGTTCAGCCTGAAGAACGCCGATCTGAAACCGGCGAGACGCGACGCGATCCTGGTTGCGGCGGGGCTGGTCGCGCCGCACCCGACGGACGCGGCGCCGACGTTCACGAGAACGGACGGCGCCTCCGGACTCGTGCGGACTCGGGCACTGATGGACGAAGACGAGCCCATGCCCGACGGCGCCCCGTACGTACTTCAGGTCTCGCGATGGGACCGGCTGAAGGATCCCGTCGGTGTGCTGCGCGGCTTCGTCCAGGATGGTCCCGGCGACGTGCACCTGGTGCTCGCCGGACCGGCCCCGTCGTCGGTCGCCGACGACCCGGAGGCCGACGGCATCTTGTCGGAGGTCCGCGGCGCACGCTCGATCCTGGCGCCGTCCGCACGACGGCGCGTGCACATCGCCAACTTGCCGGTGGACGACGCCGAGGAGAACGCGGTCGTCGTGAACGCCCTGCAGCGACGGGCGGAGGTCGTCGTCCAAAAGAGCCTCGCCGAGGGCTTCGGCCTCACGGTCACCGAGGCGATGTGGAAGGCCCGGCCGGTCGTCGCGAGCCGCGTCGGAGGCATCCGCGACCAGATCGAGGACCGGCGGAGCGGCCGGCTCGTCGATCCCACCGACCTCGAGGCCTTCGGCCGTGCCGTGGCCTCGCTGATCGAGCGGCCGCACGATGCGGCGTCGATGGGAGCGGCCGCGAGGGAAACGGTCCGGTCCCGGTACCTCGCACCCCACTACCTCGGCGGGTATCTGGAGCTGGTGCGGCGACTGAGCGCCGAACGCCGGGGCTCGCCGCCTACCGACCCTCCGCGACGTGCCCGGTCTCGGTGACTCGGAGATCCGTGAACCCGGAGTGGGTCTTCGGCCCGGTCACGAGCACCGCGGCGTCCTCGATGTAGCCGAGCTCCTTGAGCGTGTCGAGCACGTGCTGAAGCGACGCGTCGGGGTCCTCGACGAGGGTGTCGACCTTGAGCTCGGGGTTCTCGGGCGCCTCGTAGGGATCGTCGACACCGGTGAAGCCCGTGATCTCGCCGGCGAGCGCCTTCTTGTAAAGACCCTTCGGGTCGCGATTCGCGGCGATCTCGTCGACCGTCGCGTGCACGTAGATCTCGACGAAGTCGCCCACCATCTGCCGCACCTCGTCGCGGGCCGCCTTGTAGGGCGAGATCGGACAGCAGATCGCGGCAACCCCGTTGCGCGTCAGCAGCTGCGCGACGAATCCGATGCGCAAGATGTTGGTGTCGCGGTCTTCCTTGGAGAAGCCGAGACCCTTGGACAGGTTCTGCCGCACCACGTCGCCGTCGAGGATCTCTGTCGGCAGATCCCTCGCCTTCAGCTCGTGGAAGAGCAGCTCGGCGATGGTCGACTTTCCCGACCCGGACAAGCCGGTGAACCAGACGGTGAACCCTCGATGCGTGGTCACAGAAAGCTCCTTCCGACGGCGCCCGCGGGCGCCTCGAAGTCGTAGAGGGAAAGGATGGTCGGACCCACGTCCACGAGCCCGAGCCCGTCGACGCGGCCCATCGGTTGGTTCGGTGCTCCCCGCATGACGAACACGCCCGTTCGGTCGTGGTTCGCCCCGTCGGGCCCCGTGTCGTTCTCGTAGGTGAACAGTTCCTTGTTGCCGACGGCGCCGATGGATCGCCAGGCGAGATCGCCGAAGTAGACGATGAGGTCGGGGGCCACGCCGCGCACCTCGGAGTAGACGTCCTGCGGGCGGAGCACCTTGGTGCCGAGCAGCTCGCCGTCGGGCCCGGTCATGGCCTCCAGCCGGCCGATCAGCTCGTCGCGGACGGACTCGTACCGCGCCGGCTCGACGATCCCTTGCGGCTCCCGGCCCTTGACGTTCAGGAACAGGCGCCCGTAGTAGCCACCGTCGCCCCACGCAACGGTCCGGTCCCAGTCGACCGGGGCCTTGGCGATCGGCGTGACGCCGGCAAGCGGCTCGGTGAACTTCAGGTAGCCGTGTTCGTGCAGCCAGTCGTTGAAGCAGACGCCGCCCATCATCGGGCGCGCGCCGTGATCGGACATCAGGATCGTGATCGCGTCGGACGGAAGGACCTCGAGCAACGTTCCGATCTGGTCGTCGAGGTAGCGGTAGTAGTCCTGGAACGCCGTCTCGAACTTGTTGCCCGCCACGTATTTCGGGTGCGATGGGTCGTAGTACTGCCAGAAGACGTGGTGGAGCCGGTCGGGCCCCATCTCGACCATCATGAAGAAGTCCCACGGCTTGGTCGTCGCGAGCTTGCGCGCGACCTGGAACCGCCGCTCGGTCATCGCGAAGACCCGTTCGAGGACGTAGTCCATGCCCTGCTCGCGGAAGTTCGGGATGTCGAAGATGTAACGGCCCTTGCCCCCCAGCTCCGCTTCGATCTCGACCTCCAGCTCCTGCGGATAGGCGTACCGCGGCGCCGACGGGGGGGTGAGGAAGCACCCGATTCGCCATCCTGGGAACTCGGCCGGGGGCGGGTAACCGGGTGGGACGCCGATCAGGCAGGAGCGGAGCCCGCGGCGGCCGAGCTCGTCCCAGACGGCGGGTTCGCGGATCGAGCCGGAGTGCGCGATCGAGAGGCCCGAGTAGGTCGCGTCCTTTCGGTTGCGGAAGCCGTAGATGCCCAGCTGGCCCGGTGTCTTGCCGGTCATCGCGCACGCCCACGCCGGAATGGTGATCGGCGGTGTGATGGAGGCCAGCTCGCCGTGCATCCCCTCGCCCATCAACTTGTGGACGTTGGGAAGCTCGGCGGCAAGATCCTGGAACAGGAGTCGCGGGGTCGCGCAGTCGAGCCCGATCACCGCCACTCTGGGGCCCTGCTGCATGCGCGCGTTCCTCGCTCCGGGGGGGTCCGATGCGCCACGCCGACATGGAAGCGGTGCGCGCTCGTTGCGGAAAATGCTTCCGCGGCACGGCTATGCTACCAACCCCCCCGAACCGGTAACCAGCGGAGATGCGGCAATGGGCTTGCTCCGACGTCTGCTCAAGGCCGAGGCGTTCCTGTGGTTCGCCACGGGCGCGACCGCCTGCGTCGGCCCCGGCTGGCTGGTGGAGCGGCTCCTCGGGCAACCGCCGCTTCACGAGGACGCGTGGCTGCGGATCGCCGGTCTGATGGCCGTCGTTCTGGCCATGTTCATGGTCCTGGTCAGCCAGCGGCTCGAGGACGTCTGGTGGTGGGCGTGGGCGTTCGTTCTCCTCGAGGCGGGCACCGCGACCGTCGCCCTCGTGAACGTCCTCGTGAGCCTGCCGCCGGGCGCCGCCGCCTGGCCATGGTGGCTCGTGTTCGTCGTCAACGCCGGGTTCGGCGCGGCCGGGCTCGTGGCGCTCGCGCGCAGCGGCCACGAGAAGCCGTTCGCCTGAGAAGCGTCGCCCGGGCGGGCATTCGCCGCGACGTTGCTACCGTGGACCGGTGCAGACGGAACCTCAGGTCGCCGATGCGGGCGGTTCGCCCGACGGGGTGGTCATCCGCACCAGCGGGCTGACCAAGGTGTACCCGGGCGGGGTGCGCGCGGTCGACGGGCTGGATCTGGAGGTCTTCGAAGGGGAGATCTTCGGGCTCCTCGGTCCAAACGGCGCCGGCAAGACGACGACGGTCGGCATGCTCACCACCCGGGTCACGCCGAGCGCGGGAACCGCGGTCCTTGCGGGGGTCGACGTCGTCGCGCATCCGTCGGAGGCCAAGCGGATGATCGGCGTGGTCTCTCAGACGAACACCCTCGATCGCAGCCTGAGCGTGTGGGAGAACCTCTACTTCCACGGACGGTACTTCGGCATGGGGGCGGGCGAATCGCGCCGCGTGGCGACCTCGATGCTGGAGGTGTTCCGGCTCGCCGACCGGGCCTCCTCGAACGTCGCGGCACTCTCGGGCGGCATGGCGCAGCGGCTGATGGTGGCCCGGAGCATCATCCACCGTCCGCGAATCCTGTTCCTCGACGAGCCGACGTCGGGTCTGGATCCGCAGTCTCGGATCGCGCTGTGGGAGATCATCGGCCAGATCCACCGCGACGGGCAGACGGTGCTCCTCACGACGCACTACATGGAGGAAGCCGACCGGCTCTGCAAGCGGCTCGCGATCATGGACCACGGCCGGCTGCTCGCCCTCGACACGCCGGCGGCCCTGAAGGCGACGGTCGGGGGCGACACCGTCGTCCGCATCGTCGCGGACGCGGACGCGGAACGCCTGGCCGCGCATCTGCGCGGTGTCGAACGCGTCACGGACGCCAAGGTCGTCGACGGCACGGTGCTGTTGACCGCCCGCGGATCACACGGGCTGCTGCCGCTCGTCCTGACGCACGCGGAGAGCGGGGGCTTCACGGTCCGGGATCTCTCCATGGACGAGCCCACCCTCGAGACCGTCTTCATCAACCTGACCGGCTCGGACCTGAGAGAGTGACGATGGACCGGACGGCCGAGCACGACGTCGCGCTGCCCCAGGTTGCTCCGCACCGGAGCACCCCCGCGATCGCGTTCGGCGCCCTGCTGCTGCGCGACCTCGCGGTGCTCCGCAAGACGTTCCTCGAGTTCGCAGTCCGCACGATCATGCAGCCGCTGCTGTTCGTCTTCGTCTTTACGTACGTCTTCCCGAAGATCGGGCAGGCGGTCGGCGGGACGGGCGGCGAGCAGACCTTCTCGAGCCTGCTCGTGCCCGGTGTGATCGCGATCGCGTGCATCTTCCAGGGGATTCAGGCGGTCGCACTCCCGCTCGTGCAGGACTTCGGCTACAGCCGCGAGATCGAGGACCGGGTCATGGCCCCGCTCCCGGTGTGGGGCGTCGCCGCCGAGAAGCTGCTCGCCGGCGCCATCCAGGGGCTCGTCGCCGCGGCGATCGTGTTCCCGCTGGCGCTCGTCGTTCCCGCGACTCCCGTGCACCTGAACATCCGCCCGCTCGAGCTGGCGACACTTCTGCCGCTCGCGTCGCTCACCGGCTCGTCGCTCGGCCTGGTGATCGGCACGCGGGTGGAGCCGCGGCAGGTGCCGCTCGTGTTCGGGATCGTCGTCATCCCGATCACCTTCCTCGGCGCCACCTACTACCCGTGGGCGAGCCTCACCCCGATCCCGTGGCTCAAGGCGGCCGTGCTGCTCAACCCGCTCGTCTACATGAGCGAAGGGATGCGCGTCTCGCTCACGCCGCAGTTCCCGCACATGCCGCTCGTCGGGATCTACGTCGGGCTGATCACGTGCCTCGGCCTTCTTGGGACGCTGGGGATCCAGGGGTTCCGGCGGCGCGTGCAGTCCTAGCGCCCGCCCACGAGGTTCTCGCCGCGTCGACCCGGGCCGCCGCCAGGCGCGCGGCGGCGGCACTCGTCGAGATCCCGTCGCGCTCGGCCAGGTCGAAGACCTCCTCGAGCGTGCCGGCGATCCCCTCGAGCCTCACCCGAAGCTCACCGGCCGTCCAGCCCAGCCGCTCGCGGCCGGCCAGGTGCAGGACCCCGCCCGCGCTGACGACGACGTCGGGGGCGTACCGGATCCCGGCGCTCGCGAGGCGTTCCCCGTCGGCCGGCGATTCGAGCTGGTTGTTGGCCGAGCCGGCAACGACCCGGCACCGCAGGCGAGGGATGGTCGAGGGGTTGAGCACGCCGCCGACGGCGCACGGAGAAAAGACGTCGCCCACGACGTCGTAGATCTCATCCGGCGGGACGGACCGGCCGCCGGTACGCGCGGCCGCGGCGGTCGCGCGAGTCTCATCCACGTCCGCCACGACGACACCGGCGCCCGCCTCGGCGAGCAGGTCGGCGACCTTGCCACCGACCTCGCCGGCCCCTTGCACCGCAACCGTGCTGTCCTCGATCGCCGCCCCTTCGCGAGCCAGCGCGGCCACGATCCCGTAGAAGACGCCGGCCGCGGTGTCGGGCGCCGAGCTTCCGGAGCCGCCGGCCGCCAGGCTGGTCCCCATGACGTGGGGGCACCGCCCCGCGATCGCATCCATGTCCGCCTCGGTCGTGTTCATGTCGCACGCGGTCACGTAGCTCCCGCCCAGACCGCAAACGAGATCCGCGTAGCGCTCGAGAAGGCGGCGACGCTCGTCGCCGGCCGGGATGCGGGGAACCGCGAGCACGGCTTTCCCTCCGCCGAACGGCAGCCCCGCGAGGGCGTTCTTCGCCGTCATGGCCGCCGACAGCCGCGTGACGTCGCGAAGGGCGTCTTCCGGCGCCGGGTAGACCTTCAGCCGCGTGCCGCCGAACCCCGGGCCGAGGACCGTGGAGTGCAACCCCACGAACAGCCATGCGTCCGTGTCCGGCTCGAAGGCCGTGGCCACGAGCTCACCGTCCCAGCCGGTCAGCTCCGCGAACACGGTTCACCACCAGCTCCATTCGGACCCGAGGAGGCTCTGAAGGTCGGCGGCGTGGGGGGCGTACACCTCCTTGAGACGATCGACCAGCGCGTCGCCGGCGCCGGTCAGCTTATTCTTTCCAGGCGTGTAGTTGGGATAGGCGGAGAGCTCGAACGGCGGCAGGCCGAGGAACCGAAGGACCGAGGCGTACGTCTCGGCGGTGCGCCCGAACAGATCGTCGGAGCGAATCACGAGCAACCGTTCGCGCGGGACGAACTCCAGCCACCGCCGGAGCTGTTCGGCGTAGTAGCCACGCGCGACGTAGGAATGCCGGAGCACCGGCGGGTCGCAGTGGGCCGGCGATGCGAGCGATTCGGGGGCGAGCAGGGCGTCCTGCATCTCGCGCGATTCGAAGGCGCGCCGTCGCATGTGCCAGTACTGCGAGACGGCGCGGTCGATGGGGTCGCGAAGCACGGCGATCGCTTTCACCTCGGGGAGCTGCGCTACGACCCGCGGCGGAACTTCGGGACAGAACAAGTAGTGGGGCGTGGCCTCGAACGCCATCCGGTCGGAGCGGCGGGACGGGAAGTGCGCGCGATACCAGCCGAGCCCCCGGCCGTAGTTGAGAGAGAAAAACGCGATCTCCTTCTGCACCGGGCGCGCAACGTCCGGGTGTTCGGCCAGGTACTTGAAGAGCGAGCTCGTCCCCGCCTTCTGGGCGCCGATGACGAGGAAGTCGGGCAGCTTCTGCTTGGGCAGGAGCCGCCGGAGCTGCACGCGGCCGAGCGCGATCCGGTCCCTCGTCTCGCGCGGGATCGCGCCGCGAATCTTGTTTCCGGCGCCCACCGTCTCCCTTGCTCCTCGAGGACCGACGCCGGGGGGGCGTCAGTGCATGTGACCTTGGCCTCCGGCCTCCGGCTCTTCCTCCTCCGGCTTCTCGACCACCGCGCTCTCGGTGGTGAGCAGCAGGGCCGCGATCGATCCCGCGTTCTGCAGCGCCGAGCGCGTCACCTTGGCGGGATCGATGATGCCCGCCTTGACGAGGTCCGTCCACTCCCCGGTCGCGGCGTCGAAGCCGTTCCCGCCGGTCTCGCCCCGGATCTGCTGGACGACGACGGCTCCCTCGTAGCCGGCATTGGCGGCGATCCGGCGGGCCGGCTCGGAAAGCGCCAAGCGGACGATCGAGGCACCCGTCGCTTCGTCGCCCGAGAGCTTCAGCTTGTCGATCGCAGACTCGGCACGGATGAGGGTGACCCCGCCTCCGGGCACGATGCCCTCCTCGACGGCGGCTCGCGTCGCCGAGACCGCGTCCTCGATCCGGTGCTTCTTCTCCTTCAGCTCCACTTCGGTCGCGGCGCCGACCTTGATGACGGCGACTCCGCCGGAGAGCTTGGCAAGGCGCTCCTGGAGCTTCTCGCGGTCCCAGTCGGAGTCGGTGTTCTCGATCTCGGCCTTGATCTGGTTGATCCGGCCCTGGACCTGCTCCTCGTCGCCGCCGCCCTCCACGATGGTCGTGGTGTCCTTGGTCACGACGATCTTGCGAGCGCGCCCGAGCAGATCGAGCGTGAGGTTCTCGAGCTTGAGCCCGATCTCCTCGCTCACGACCTCGCCACCGGTGAGCACCGACATGTCCTGCATCATGGCCTTGCGACGGTCGCCGAACCCGGGCGCCTTCACGGCCACGGCGTTGAACGTGCCGCGGATCTTGTTGACAACCAGGGTGGCGAGCGCTTCGCCCTCGATGTCCTCGGCGATGATCGCGAGCGGCTTGCCTGCCTGGAGCACCTTCTCGAGCACCGGCAGCAGCTCCTGCGCGCTCGAGATCTTCTTGTTCACGAACAGGATCTGGGGGTCCTCGAGGACCGCCTCCATCCGCTCCTGGTCGGTGATGAAGTACGGGGAGATGTAGCCCTTGTCGAACTGCATCCCCTCGGTGAACTCGAGCTCGATCCCGAAGGTGTTCGACTCCTCGACGGTGATCACGCCGTCCTTGCCCACCTTGTCGAGCGCCTCGGCGATCGTCGAGCCGATCTCGCGATCGGCGGCCGAGATCGACGCGACCTGCGCGATCTCGTCCTTGGACTCGACGTCCTTCGCCTGCTTCCCGATGGCGGAGACGACGGCGGCGACCGCCGCCTCGATCCCACGCTTGAGGGCCATCGGGTTGGCGCCGGCGGCCACGTTCTTGAGCCCCGCCTTCACCATCGCCCGCGCGAGCACGGTCGCCGTCGTGGTGCCGTCCCCGGCGACGTCGTTGGTCTTGGTGGCGACCTCCTTCGTCAGCTGGGCGCCCATGTTCTCCCAGGGGTCGTCGAGCTCGATCTCCTTGGCGATCGTCACCCCGTCGTTCGTGATCGTCGGCGCGCCCCACTTCTTGTCGAGCACGACGTTCTGGCCCTTGGGGCCGAGGGTGATCGCGACGGCGTCGGCCAGCTTGTCGACACCGGCTTCCAGCCCGCGGCGCGCATCTTCACCAAACTTGAGCAGCTTCGACGCCACTTTGGTCCTCCTTGTGACATGGAACGGGGCCCGCGAGGAACGCGAGCCCCGAGCCAGGCGGCTGTGTGGGTCCTACTTCTTCCCGACGATGGCCAGGACGTCGCGGGCCGACAGGATCAGGTACTCCTCACCCGCGACCTTCACCTCGGTCCCGCCGTACTTCGAGTAGATCACGGTGTCGCCGACGGACACGTCGAGCGGCACACGAACGCCGTCTTCGAAGCGCCCCGGGCCGGCCGCCATGACGGTGCCCTCCACCGGCTTCTCCTTGGCCGTGTCGGGGATCACGAGTCCCGACGAGGTCGTCTCCTCGCCCTCCGCGGGCTTGACCACGATCCGATCCTCGAGCGGCTTCAGGCTGAAATCCTTCGCCATGCTGGATGCCTCCTGCTGGTCTCGATCTGCCCGGTTAGCACTCGCTACCGGTGAGTGCTAACAGGATAACGGCGGGGACGCCCAGGGGTCAAACGACATGCCGGACGGGTCGGGGGAACGCATCCGTCGGCCAACCCAGGCGACTAGGTCCCCCGTTGCGTCTCGGCCAAACGCCGGGGGCCAATGGCAGGCCCACGTCAAAAGTCTCATGGCCGTTAGCCTCTTCCGGCAAACCTGGATTCCCCAGTAGGATGACCACCCGACAGAACCCGCCGGAGGCCAGTCGGCGGACATCAGGTTGTTTTCGGAAAAGACGAGAGAAGACGGAGGAAGCATGCGTTCGCTCAAGAAGGTGGTGGCGAGCCTCGTTGGGCTCGTAGCCCTGGGTCTGCCGATCGTTGCCCAGGCTCCCCCTGCGGCCGCCGCGGTGACCGACGTCATCCACCCCGGCCTCGTCTCCAAGACGGCGGACTTCTGGACCCCCCGGGTCCAGGACGGCAAGGTCAATGCTTTCGTCCAGATCGGCGGCACCATGTTCGCCGGCGGGACCTTCACGACGATCAACGAGCCGAACCAGCCCCAGATCACCCAGCCCTACCTCTTCGCCTTCAACGCCACCACGGGCGCGATCGACATGAACTTCCGCCCCGTGCTCGACAAGGCCGTGTGGACGCTCGAGGCCACGCCCGACGGGATGCTCGTCGTCGGGGGCCGCTTCAAGCACGTGAACGGCGCGACCTGGAAGGGCATCGTCAAGCTCGATCCCGCGAACGGGCAGCGCGTCACGGCGTTCGCGGCCAAGCTGAATTCCGGTGCCGCCGTCTACGACACGATGATGCGCAACGGCCGGTTGTTCGTCGCCGGCGCGTTCACCAAGATCGGCGGCGCCGCTCGCTCGCGGCTGGCGGTGCTGGACCCGATCACCGGCGCGGTGGACCCCACCGAGAACCTCTCGTTCACCGGTCTCCACAACGGGGGGCAGGGCCGCATCAACGGGCTCGACGTCACCCCGGACGGATCGACCCTCGTCGCAATCGGGAACTTCACCGCCGTCGACGGGCAGCCCCGCCAGCAGATCGCAATCGTCGACCTGACCACCCCGCAAGCCACCCTTTCCACCTGGTCGACCACGCGGTTCGCGATGCAGTGCGCGTCCAAGTTCGACACCTACACCGTCGCGATGGACATCGACCCGACCGGCACGTACTTCGTCGTCAGCACGAACGGTGCCTACTTCGGCGGCCCGACCACCCCCACGCTCTGCGACAGCGTCAACCGCTGGGAGCTCGGGCGCACGGGCCCGAACCAGCAGCCGACATGGGTCAGCTACACCGGCGGCGACTCGACGTATGCCGTCTTGTCCACCGGATCCGTGATCTACGCGGCCGGCCACCAGCGCTGGGAGAACAACCCGTGGCGCGGCGACGCCGCCGGCCCCGGCGCCGTGGTCCGCACCGGGATGGCCGCCCTCGATCCGGTGAACGGCATGCCACTGTCGTGGAACCCCACCCGCAATCCGCGGGGCAACGGTGTGCAGGTCTTCTATGCGACGGCCGCCGGCCTCTGGGTCGGAACCGACACCTGCTGCATCAACGGCGTGAACCGTGCCCGGCTGCACTTCATGAGTCTCACCGGCGGAACGCCGGTGCCCCAGCCGCAGCAGGTGACGCTTCCGGCGAACCTGTACCGGGTGCCGACGAGCACGACGTGCCCCTCCCAGGATCCCTCGATCCTCTACCGGGTGAACACCGCCGGCCCCCAGCTCACGAGCCTCGACTGCGGCCCGAACTGGTCGCAGGACACGAATAACACCGGACAGGGCAGTCCCTTCCGGAACTCGGGCAGCAGCGTCTCCACCTGGACGCCCGTCCCGTCGACCGTGAACGTGCCGGCCACCACGCCGAACGACATCTTCACCACCGAGCGGTGGGACCCGGCCGCATCGCCCGAGATGCAGTGGGCCTTCCCGGTTCCGGTCGGCACGCCCGTCCAGGTGCGGCTCTACATGGCCAACTCCTGCACGTGCACGAACGGTCCGGGCGAGCGGACCTTCGACATCCGGCTCGACGGCAACCTCGTGCTCGACAACTACGACGAGGTCTCGGACGTGGGCTGGCGCGTCGGCACGATGAAGGCCTTCAACCTCACGAGCGACGGCACGGTCAACATCGATTTCGGTCACCGGACCGAGATGCCGCTCATCAACGCCATCGAGATCGTCCGGACCGACATGACGCCGATCGTCGTCCAGAGCGCGCTCACGGTGCGCTCCTTCGACGGAACGACGCCGGGCCCGCTCGTCACGATCCCGACCAACGGCGTGGACTGGGCCCAGGCCCGAGGCGCCTTCTGGGCCAACGGCAACCTGTACACGGGGTGGAGCAACGGCCACTTCTACGCCCGCTCGTTCGACGGGACGACGCTTGGTGCGCCCCGCGACATCAACCTCAACGGGCTGCTGACCGGGAGCCCGACGTTCTTCTCGCCGGCCTCGATCACCGGGATGTTCCTCGACGGCGGCCGCATGTACTACACGCAGACCGGCGACTCGAACCTCTACTATCGGTACTTCTCGGCAGAGAGCGAGATCGTCGGCGCCCAGCGGTTCCAGGCATCCACCAACGGCGGCGTCGACTGGAGCCAGGTCCGCGGGCTGACGGTCGCCGGCGGCAGGATCTACTTCATCCGGACGAACGGCAACCTCTACGGCATCGGCTTCGCGAACGGAGCCCCGGTCGCCGGTACCGAGAACGCGATCAGCGGCCCGCTGATCGACGGGATCAACTGGCTGTCGAACGGGCTGTTCGTCCAGATGCAGAACGCGTAACGCCGAACCAGCGGAGGGGTCGGGGCTACGGCGCCGACCCCTCCACCTCGGCGCCGCGCCGGGTAAACGCGCTCTTCAGCTCGGTCAGTCGCAGCGTCTCTCGAAATCGCCAGAGCGCTCCGGCGTGGAGCAGGCAACCGAGACCGCCCGCCCCGACCATCACCGGGATCGAGCTGCCGAACAGCGTCCGCCCCGCGAAGGCCGCGCCCCCCACGAACACCGTCGAGCTCGCCAACGGGATCAGGAACTGCAGGCCGAACGCGTGGATCTTGAAGATGTGATGCACCTGGAGCGCGGGCAGAACGTTGTTCACGACGGTGCTGGCCGCCCACGCGATCGCCGCCCCGGAGATCCCCAGGTGCGGGATCAGCAGCAGGTTCAAGACGATGTTGGTGCCCAGCGACGCGAGCGTGTTCCACAGGTTGAGCGAGCTCTTGCCACCCATGAGCAGCACGATGTCGACCGGCCCGAACGCCATGCTGACCAACATGGCCCCCGACATGATCACGATCGCCGGCACGCCGGCCCCGTATCCCTTCCCGAACAGACGCAGGACCCCGGGCGCGAACGCGATGAGCAGCAGATAGATCGGCCAGGTCAGGGCCACGAGCGACCACGTGGCCGTGCGGTAGACATGCTCGACCCGGCGCGTCTCCCCCCTCGCCAGGAGCGCGCTGACCTGCGGGCTCATGGCCTGAACGATGGACTGCAGGAAGAACGAGCCGATGAGCGTGAGCCGCCCGCCGGCCGTGTAGACCGCGGCCGATCCGGGCGAGTTCATCGCGCCGAGGAACAGCGTGTCGAGCCAGAGCGACCCCGTCTGGAAGACGGATGCGAGTCCTCTCGGCGCTGAGAACCGCCAGAACTCGCCCGAAACGAGCCCGAGGCGGCGCGGCATCAGCGCGCCTTCGGCCTTTCGCTCCCTCCCTCGGATCAGCCGGCCGCTCCAGAGACCGCCCCAGATCGCCGCGAGCCCGAACGGCGCCGCCCAGATCAGCGCCGCCGTGCGCCCCGAGAGCCCGGCCACGAGGACGACCGTCATCCCGAGGGTCTGCAATCCGACCCGGCCGATCCGCTCGACGGCAACCGTCGGGACCATGGTTCCCAGCCCGCGGGTGATCGCGAGGGACAGGTACATGACCGCCGCCAGCAGCACGAAGGGCGACGCGACGGCGATCATGAATCGGAGATCGGCGACGGTGCTGGGGTCGGCGAAGGTGGTGGCGAACCGACGCGCCCCCACGATCCCCACGATGACGCCGACCGTGCCGGCGCCCATCACGGGCAGGGATGCCGCCACAACGATCCGCCTGATCTCGTGGACACGGTTGAGCGCGCGGGCTCGCGAGATCTGGCGGACCAACCCGCCCTCGGCGCCGAAGAGCAGCACGCTCACGACGATCATGAACATCGCAACGACCTCGAAGAACGCGCCGGCCTCTTCCTTCGAGAGCGCGTGGGCGACGAGGACGACCGTGAGGAAGTTGAACAGGCCGTAGGAGACGGCGCCGACGAAGCTGATCATCCCCCGCCGGGCAAGGACGGCAACGTCCTCCTGGCGTCCGAGGGTCGCGTGTTCAGATGGAGAACGGCGGGGGGGTCGTGAGCCTGGTTCTTCGGTCACCCCGTGTCGCGCTCCCAACCGAATCGGCGGCCGGTGAGCTCCTCGAGCTGCCGGTTCGGCTCAGCATAGAGGCTCCTCAGACGCAGAGCCGTTTCGGGGGCGATCGGAGTGCGATCGGTGGCGTTGTGCCGTGGGAACGTGGCCGGCCGCCAGGCCGGAAGCTCGAGGAATCGCAGCACGGACGCGAGCACCGCGTCCGGGTCCCGGAACAGCTCCTCGCTGCTCAGCACGAGGATCTGCTCCGCCGAGAACCGGTCGTAATACCGCTGAAGGTTCTTCGCGTAGAAGCCGCGAGCCACATAGGAGTAGTTGCGGTGGTTGAAGCCCTGGTACCGCGGGTTCGCCAGGATGCGCTCGTGCTCTCCGGCGAGACGGTCCGGCTCGGCGTCCAGGGCGTCCTCGAAGGACAGCGTCTCGACGCCGAGGCCAACCTCGTGGCGATACAGCGACACGGCCCGCTCGACCGGGTCGCGGAAGATGGCGATGATCTTGGCCTCGGGCAGCTCCGCCCGGATCCGCTCGGCCGCGAGGGGGTGGAACAGGTAGTACGGACTCGCCTCGCCAGTGATCACGGTCCCGCCGAGGCGGCGACCAACCAGCCGTGAGTAGGCCACGGTCGGAAAGTGCCCCTGGTACCAGGCCCAGCCGCGATGGTGGTTGATCGAGAAGTAGTGGACCTCCTTGGTGAGCGCGCGGCCCACAAAGGGGTGACCGGTCAGATACCGATAGAGCGAGGTCGTCCCGCAGCGCGCCTCACCGACGATCACGTACGAGGGCTCCATCCGCAGCTGGCTCGTCGCCCGCCCGAGCGTCCGTGCAACTTCGCGGACGTGTTTCTTCGCGGCCCTGGGAACCGCCGTCTCGAACCGCTCCCTCATCGCCACGGCGATGCTTCCGGCTCGAGCAGGGGCTGGGGCCGCGGCTGCGCATCGTCTCGGAGCGTGATCGCGATCACCGACATCAGGACCACGAGCCCGGACCCGAGGATCCCGTAGACGGGCATCATCATCACGGCGACGAGCACGAGCACGTGCGTCCAGAGCTCTTGCGGGTCGCGGGCGCGCCGCGTGTGAATGAACACGAACGCGAAGAAGCCCAGATACAGGATCAGGCCCGGGAACCCCTGCGAGAAGAGCACGAGCCAGATCTGCCCGTGAGTTCCCACGCTATGGCGCATCGTGGGGTCGTCCTCGGAGGGAAGCGGCGTTCCGTAGCCGAGGATCGGCGAGTCCATCACGCGGCGCGTCGCCTCCGCGTCGCCGGCCAGCCGCCCGGCGTTGCTGTGCGGGTGCGCGATCCGGGCACTGATGATGCCGCCCAGCGGGCTCACGAAGATCGCCGCGATCACGATCAGAAGCGGAACCGCCACCTTGAGGATCTTCGACCAGCCGCCGCGGCGCACCACCGCCCGAACGCCCGCATAGACAACGCCGACGCTGAGCGCGCCCCACGCACCGCGATTGAGCGACATGACGAAGGGGACGAGACCGACCGCCATGGCGGCCGCAAGGAACAACCGCGTCCTGCGGCGTTTGGCCATCTGGTACGCAAGGATCACGAACGGCGCCGTGAGCGCGACGTTCGAGCCCCACACGTTCGAGGCCGCGAAGGGGCGGACGGGCGCGGAACCGGCCAACCGATGATGTTGACGTCCTGCGCGAACTGCGGATACGCCTGTTGGTAGATCGTCCGGTCGGCCAGCACCGCCGACGGAAGGAGCCTGGCGGCCGGTGACGTGAACCGTTGGTGTTTGGGGGCCACGAGCGCCACGACCCCCAGCGCAATCACGACCACCCAGAACGCGGCGATCGCGCGAACGAGGGACCGGTACGGGATCCGGTGGCGCTCCACGTTGAAGAAGAACAGGAACGCGATCGTCGCGGAGTAGTAGAAGTTTCCCCGGTAGACGAACGCGAACCACCGATTCGCCCCGTACTGCAGCAGCTGTGTCGCCGACACGAGCATCCACCCGAGGAAGAGCACCCAGATGCCGAAGCCCTTCGGCGTGCGGAGCGTCGACAGCCGCCGCAGCAGGTAGACGAGCATCGGGAGCGTGACGATCGGCCCCCACAGCCACGGCAGACCGAGGGCCCAGAACACCGGGAACGACAGCATCAGCAGGTACGGCCAGCGAGCGGCCGAATCCGACGCAGGAGCGGCCGTCGCGGGGGCGGCGATCGAGGGCGAGATGGCGGACAAGCTCCGTCAGTCTCCCATCGGCAATGGGGAGGGCACATCCTGGCGCGGGGACCCGCCGGCGTTGCCGTTGCGCTTGTTCAGCTTCGACCAGCCGTATCGCTGGTACAGGCTGAGGCAGGGCTCCATGAAGAACGCGGGCAGGAACTCCGCGCAGCCGGCCATGGCCCAGTGCTTGGGGTTGCGGGGGTCGCTGCGAATCGCCTGCCACGCCCACAAGCGGGCTTCCGGGCGGTTGCCGGTGAGCATGGCGAGCCCCGCCAGCCGCCAGCACCGCTGGGCGTGGCCGCCCGGGAACCGGAGGAACACGTCGCGGTGCTTGCTCACGAGACGGAAGTACGCATCGCGGAAGCGTTCGAAATCGAGCGAGAGCCGGTCCACGTGCGCGCGCTCCATCAAGACGAGCGGCGCCGGCACCATGCTGAACGCCCAGCGCTCGGCGAGCCGCAGCATCAGGTCCGTGTCCTCGGACACCGAGAGGTCTTCGTCGAGCAGCCCCACCTCACCGAGCGTCCGAGCCCGCACGACAACGCCCTGGAGCGGGATGAACATGCTTCCGCCGACGATGTCGCGCTCCACGTCGTCGGAGAGCAGCGGGATGTGGTCCTTGAAGCGGCCGTCGGCCACGTACCGGACGCCCGAGACGCACACATCGGAGCCGTGACGGCTCATCGCGTCGAGCTGGAGCCGCAGCTTCGACTGCACCCATTGGTCGTCGTCGTCCAGGAAGCCGATGACGTCGCCCTTGGCCTGCAGGATGCCCGTGTTCCTCGCGCCGGCCGGCCCGCTCCTGCGATCGTTGGAGCACACGCGCAGGTGCCGGCCGTCCCCTTCCAGGTCGTCGAGCCCGGCTCGGTCGGCCGGCTCGCGATCGAAGACCACCACGGCTTCGATCTCGCCGCCGTAATGCTGGGACAGCACGCTCTCGACGGCGCGCCGCAGCAACGGTCCGCCGCGTCGCGTCGGGATCACCACCGAGACTGCGGGATATGTGCCGTTCACGAGGCGCTCCCTCTGTTCGAGCGCCCGTATCCGTAGCGTCGCATCAGTGGCCAGACGAGCGTCGCCACCTGTGCGCGACGCAGGGGTGGCATGTCCCGCCGCCACGCGTCGTCGAGGCTGAGCCGCACGAGCGAATCCCCCCGGAACCGCTCGGGGTTCCCGCCGATGGCGTGCGCATCGTCTCGAAGCGAGATCTGACCGTCGGCGACGAAGTCGAGATCGTGCTCGGAGGCCGGGATGTCGATGAACCCGAGCACCTGACGAAGCGAGACTTCCGGCGCCCGAACGAACGTTTCGTACCGAAGACGCAGCGTCGGGGTGCCGAGCCGCTGGATCCGGTCGAATGCCAGGTTGTACGCGATCCACTCGGCGGCCGTCCGGCCGTGGCCGAATACGGGCATGGTGGCGCCCGCCCGTGTCGAGTCCGGCTTGACGATGCCCCGCTTCGACCACGAATGCGCCACGCCCCTCGGATCCCGGATCAGATGGACGACGTGCAGGTCGAGGCCGACCGAAACGCGGAGCACCGCCGCGTGGGCGGGGTACTTGCTCGAGTCGACCACGAGGCGCGCGTCCCGCGCCTCCTTGATGGCGCGGAACACCTTGGTCCATGCCGATGACAGCGCGGCGACGTCCTCGCTCGAGCGCGGATCCCGGCCGAGCAGCTTTGGAAGGCGGCGATGACGATCGACGGCGTGTTGGCGCCCGAGCAGGGACTCGACGTGATCCGCATGCCAGCCCCCGAACGCCCGGTCGCCGACTTCCTGCCAGAAGCCGCACGCGGAGACGACCTCGCCGCAGGAACAGAGGCGATCGTCGGTCAGGATCGCGCGCCAGAGCGACCGGAGCTCGCCGACGGCGGCGATGCCGGGCACCTGTGCGAGGCTGCGTTCGAGGAGCGTGCTGCCGCTTCGGCCCGATCCCCCGACATAGAGGACGCGTGTCGGTCGAGCCGGGACGCCGAGGGTCACCAGGCTCGGAGAGCCGGCGACCTCCCCTGACCGCTCCATAGGGTCTCCGATCCGCCTACGAGATCGCCTCCCGCAGCCCCGGCGAATCATCGCCACGGCCACGGGTTCGACGGGTCCCTCGCTTGGGGCGCCCACCCTCCACGTCCACCGCCGCAGGGCTCCGACCTTCCTTCTTCTCGTAGCGGTACGGTCGATAGCCGAACTCGCTGCCCGGACCGCCTTGGTACTTGTTGAGGACGATCCCCGTCGCACGAAGTCCGAGGCGATCCAGCAGATCGCGGCTGCGCGCGAGCGAGCGTTGCGTGGTCTTCTGCGCGTCCGCGACGAAGACGATCCCGTCGACCACCGGTGCCATGAGCACGGTGTCCGAGACGAACACGGGGGGAGCATCGATCACGATGTAGTCGGCGAGCGGCCGGAGCCGGTCGATGACGGCGCGGAAGCTGCCCGCCTCGAAGTGATCCGCCGACGCCGCGGTTGCGGGGCCCGCGGCGATCACGGCAAGACCCGCGATCCCGGTGATGGAGATCGGCAACCCGCGTGTCCCGTCCTGCAGCAGGTGCCGGAGTCCGTTGCGGTTGCCGATGCCGAAGTAGCGATGCAGCGACGGGCGCCGAAGGTCGGCGTCGACGAGCAGGACCTGCTTGCCGGAGCCCGCGATCCTTACCGCCAGGTTGGCGGCCGTCGTCGACTTGCCCTCGCCGGCCGCGCCGCTCGTCACGAGGAGCACGCGCGCGTCCTCGCCGGACAGACGCAACACGCTCGACCGAAGGACGCGGAATGCCTCCGCCACTGGACTCTCGGAGTCCGTCTCCATCTCGAGCGCCTTGCGCGGGTCGTCGCGGGGGGCATCTCGAACCATCGGCACCACGCCGAGGACCGGTGCGCCGAAGACATCCTCGATCTCATGCGAGCCGCGCACGCGGCCACGGATCCCTTCGAGCCCGAAGGCAATGGTCCCACCGAGCAGGAGACCCATCAGTGCGGCTGCCGTCATCAGGGCGACGACGGACGGAGAGGTGGCCTTGGCCGGTGACACCGTGCCGACGAGGGTTCCCGCCGTGCGGTTGGCGGCGCCGTTGTCGGCCAGCTGACGGCCGACCTCGTCCTTGTGGGCCAGCACGGCGTCGAGGTCCCCGCGGGCCGCGACCCAGGCCGGAGAGTCCTTGGGGTTCGACGCCATCGTCCGCTCGAGACCGTTCTGCTGGCCGTCGAGGTAGTCGAGGACGCCCTTCAGCCGATCACGCTGATCGTTGAGCGCCGCATCGATCTGACTGCCCCGGTAGCTGAGATATGCGGCCGCCGAAGCCTTCGCACCAGCTTCGGCCAGCTTCGCGGTGGATCCGTGGAACGTGAATGTGAGCACGCGTCCCGCGGAGACCGGGCGCACGCTGAGCGCCTTGTGGACGGCCTGAACGCTGTCGACGCGGGGTGTGAGGCTGTCATACGCCACCTGGGCCACGGCGAGCGAGTTCGCAATGTCGGTTTCGGTGTCGAGGTCCAGGGACGGCCCGCTGGTGCCGAGCGTGGCTGCCCCGACGAGGACGTCGGCCGAGGCCGAATACGTGGTCTCCTGCATCTGGGCGTACCCGAAGGCACCCAGCATGAACACGCCGACGATGGCGAGGACGATCCAACGGTTCACCCACAGCGTTGCGACATGGTCGCTGACCTGGGGCGCAGCAGTAGGCGAAGGGGTCTGGCTCACGGTTTATACGTCTCCTACGGTAGGCTACATCGCCTGCCCTGTATAACAGATGACCCGGCACTTTGGGTAGCCGGACGATGGACCCTGGCGACTCGGCATTCGGCCGAGGCCGGATGCTGCCGACGGGGGAACTTCCCCGGGGATCTACCCCACGATCCCCGTCGGCAGCCGGCCGCCTCTCCTTAAGCGCAGCCGAACCGGCTTACGCGCAGCCGAACCGGCCCTCGAACCTGGCAGTGCACCCCATGGCCTTGTAGGCGGTGAAGGCACGCCCGCTCGAATCGGCCCAGTAGTCCGAGTGCGAGCTGATGGCGTTGAAGTACACGAGGGCTCGCAACTTCGGCATGTCGTTCACGATCGTGGTGACCGCTCCATCGAAGAACTTCGCCTTCCAGCCGGCGGCTCCCGGCTGCTCGCGGATGCCCACCCAGGCCATGATCGGCTTGCCGTGGGGAACCGCAAAGCTGTAGAGGCAGTTGAACAGCTCATCGAACGAGGTCCAGGTGTTGATCGGCACGGCGGAGCCGCCGATCCAGTCCACCCATGCGTCGCCCGGGTAGTACGCCTGGCCCTTGCCCTTGCAGAAGCTCCGGGCTCGAGGCGCCCACACGAACTTGGCGTTGGTTGCCCCCCGGGCCCTGAAGATCGTGACGACGTGGCGCCACGCCTTGATGAACGGGCTGGGCTCCCCGATGAACTGCACCTGACCCGATCCTTGGGTCATCTCCCAGGCGAACCGAATGAGCACCGGGCGTCCCACGCCCTTGACCGCGTCGGCGAATGCCTGGATCTGCGGGTCGAAATCACCGTTGGCGATCTTCGACGCCCGGTTGGGATCGAGCTGCTTGTGGTCGACGGCCCGCCAGGAGATCATCGGAATCCGCCCCTCGGCAGACATGTTCGTGGCAAAGCCCATCGTGGACTCGCTGAGATTCTGAAAGCGGTTCACGATGGCGAGCTTGCGCCCGATCATCTGTTCGAACCGGTGAATCGTGTCCTGCTGCTTGAGGCCCCACCGTGGACTCACATGCGACCCGAACAGGACCTTCTTTGAAGATGCGGCGTTCGCGGGGGCGATTCCCCCGATGATCAGACCCACGACCAGACCGGTCACGAGCACGGCGCCCAGACGCGAAACCTTCGTCCTCGTCCGTTCCATCAATGCCCCCTCGGATTCCGACGATATGACCTCCATCGGCGGTCACCCCGGGCCTCATGGATAGGCCGTTCGGCTCAAACCCAGACCGATGCGCAGGGGGGAGGGTGGGGGCTCGGGCAGAGAGGCGCGACCGACGGATCAAGCGAAGGTCGTACGTCGCGGATGCTACCGCAGGAGCCGGAGGGGACCAAACCCGGTGGTGAGCAGGGGTGCCGGGGCCGCCGGGTCAGACGCCCTTCATGAACGCGACGGTCTCGGCGAGCCCGTCCTCGAGGTGCGTCCAGGGCTTCCAGCCGATCGACGAGGCGGCCGAGCCGATGTCGAGGGCGATCCGACGGAGCTCCCCCGGCGGCAAAGGACCGTGCTCGGGGTCACCTTCGAACCCCACGATGCCGGCAAGCAGCCCGTACACGTGGTTCACGCTGGCCTCGAGCCCCGTGCCGACGTTCACGAGCTTTCCCGATCCCCGCTCGATCGCCTGCACGAACGCATGGACGACATCGTCGATGAAGACGTAATCGCGGGTTTGGTTCCCGTCCCCGAAGATCGTCGGCGTCTCGCCCGCAAGCATCCTGGCCGCAAAGATGGCGATCACTCCGGCCTCGCCGTGGGGATCCTGCCGAGGCCCGTAGACATTGCCCAGCGCGAGCGCCGTGTAGTCCAGGCCCCGATACCGCGCGTAGAAGCCCAGATAGTCCAGGATCACCTTCTTCGAGACCCCGTAGGGGCTGAGCGGGTGGGACCCTTGCGCCGCAGTCTCCTTGGCCGGGAGGCGCTTGGGCTCGCCGTACAGCGTGCCCCCGCTCGCGGCGTAGATCACCTTCCGCGCGCCGACTCTGACCGCGCATTCGAGGACGTTCAGCGTTCCCATCACGTTGATGCTGGCGTCGGCGACCGGGTTCTCGAGCGAGGGCCGCACACCCGACTGGGCCGCAAGGTGAAACACCACCTCGGGCCGGTGCCGTTCGAACAGGGGCCCGAGGCCGTCCGCCCGCACGTCCATGTTGAAGAACGTGAAGTCCTTGCCGTAGCCCCGGCCCTCCGCGAGGTTGGCGATGCGGCCGGTGGTCAGGTCGTCGACGCTGATGACGCGGTGCCCCTCGGCGAGGAGGCGGTCGGCCAGGTGCGAGGCGATGAACCCGGCGCCACCGGTTACGAGGACGGTCGTCACGCCGGCAACCTTAGGTTCGGGTCGGCGGGGATGTCCAACGAGGACCGTTCCCCGCGAGCGAGTCTGGCCGCACCCACGCACGCGACCATGGCTCCGTTGTCGGTGCAGAGCTCGAGCGGCGGCACGAGCACGCGCAGACCCTGCTCGCCGGCGGCGGCCTCCATCCGTTCGCGCAGACGGGAGTTGGCCACGACGCCGCCTCCGAGCAGGATCGTCTCGACCCCCGTGCGCGCCGCGGCCTCGAGGGTCTTCGAGACCTGAACGTCCACGATGGCCTCCTGGAAGCTCGCCGCGACGTCGGCCGGATCGATCTCATGGCCGGCGGCCCGCTCCCGGCGGATGTGCCGGAGAACGGCCGTCTTGAGCCCGCTCATCGAGAAATCGAGGTCGCCGGAGCTCTCCATGGCCCGGGGGAACCGGATCGCGGTCGGATCGCCCCGGCGAGCCAGCACGTCTAATGCAGGCCCCCCGGGGAAACCGAGCCCGAGCATGCGGGCGACCTTGTCGAAGGCCTCACCGGCCGCATCGTCGAGCGTCTCCCCGAGCACGACGTGGTGAAGGGGTTCGGGGATGTGCACGAGCATGGTGTGCCCGCCGCTGACGATCAGCGCCACATAGGGGGGCTCCGGCGGACCGTGCACCAAGAAGTTGGCCCAGACGTGGCCCTCCAGGTGGTTGACGCCGATCAGGGCTGCGCCGGTCGCGATCGAGATCGCCTTGGCCGCCGCCATGCCCACGAGGAGCGCGCCGACGAGGCCGGGTCCGACGGTAACCGCCACGCCGTCGAGGTCCCCGAACCCGACCCCGGCTTCCTGCAGCGCCTGTTCGAGCAGGGGGTTCAGCAGCTCGACATGGGCGCGCGCGGCGACCTCCGGCACGACGCCGCCGAACCGTTCGTGGAGGTGCTCCTGCCGGGCGATGAGGTTGGAGCGAAGAGCGAAGCCGTCCTCCACGACCGCGACGGCGGTCTCGTCACACGAGGTTTCGATCCCGAGCGTGATCAGGGCCGGATGCCTTCGGGGAGCCACGCCGCGACGGTCTCGAGCCGGGAGGCATAGGAGTCCCCCCGGATGTCCCCGGTCCACATGATCAGGGCGTCCTCGTGGAGCTCTTGATAGTAGTTGCGCCGCAATCCGACCGGGCGAAAGCCGAAGCGCGCGTACATGCGCTGCGCCCCCCAGTTCGTCACCCGCACCTCGAGCGAGACCGCGTGGGCCCCGAGCTCGATCGCCCGAAGGATCTCCTCGTGGAGAAGCCTGCTGCCGACCCGGTGGCGCTGATGGTGGGGATCGACCGCGATGTTCGTGATGTGCGCCTCCTCGCCGTAGCAGATCATCCCCGCATACCCCACGACCTCTCGACCCCACCGGGCGACGACGTAGGAGCGGTTGGACGGCTCGGACATCTCGACGACGAACAGGTTCGGGCTCCAGGGACGGGCGTAGACCTGGCGCTCGATGGTCATGACGGCGCGCAGGTGACGGCGCCGCATCCGCGTCACCTCAAGATGCGGCGCCTCTGGCTCGGTTGTCCCACGCGATCTCAGCATCGGATTTCCTCAGGTACAACGGGACGACATCGAACAGCGGGTCGTATTCCTCCCGCAAGAGGCGCGAGACGGCCAGCTCGACCAGCGCACCCGCATCTGGATGCGAGCGCGAGACGGACGCGAGCTCGACGCGGCTGCCCGGCGGCGAGAGGACATCGCGGTACAGCATGGCACCGTCCCCGACCAGCAACACGTCCTCGGGGCGGGCTTCCAGGTCGACCGCGAGATGCTCGGGGGACGAGACGGCGTACTCGGTCTCGCGCATGACGCCCCCTGGGACCGCCCGGTAGGAGGCGCTGAAGATCTCGCCGCGACGGGCGTCGATGGCGGCCGTGATCGATCGATGGGTGTGCCGGACCCCGTAGGCCAGCACGTCGAGGCTCGTCAGACCGACGATGGGCACACCGAGCGCCTGCGCCAGCGTCTTTCCCGTCTCGACGCCGACCCGCAGACCCGTGAACAGACCCGGTCCGATGCCCACCGCGATCCCCCCGACCCGGTCGATCGAGCACCCCGACCAGGCGAGCAGCCGTTCCAGGAGCGGCGTCGCCATCTCCTGTCTGGCCGGACCCGCGACGGAGACGGTGGCCAGGATCTCCTGCTCGCCGCCGATCGCGACGCTCGTGCGCGGGGTGGACGTTTCGATCCCGATCACGATCATGCGGGCATCGTCCACGGTTCGAGAGCGGCGGCCAGCCGGGTCCAGCGGTGTTCCCACGGCGAACCCGACCCGGTCAGCGCGATTCGCCGGATCTCGGTCCCCCCGCCCGGGTCCTCCGAGGTGAGCTCGATCCGGAGCCGGTCCGCCGGCAGCTCGTCTTCGACCGCGTCGCCCCACTCCACCAGCAGGACACCGTCGCGCCCGGCCTCGTCCAGGCCGAGATGGATGACCTCGCCCACCCGCTCCAACCGGAAGACGTCGGCGTGGATCACCGGAAGCCGGCCCGAGTACTCCCGGACGAGCGTGAAGGTCGGGGAGGTGACGCGCTCGGCGATCCCGAGGCCGCGGCCGACCCCCTGAACGAGCGTGGTCTTGCCCGCCCCGAGCTCACCGGTCAGCACGACCACGTCGCCGGCGTCGAGGAGCCCGGCGAGCCGCTCGCCCACGCTCCGCGTCTCGTCGGGGGTCGCCGTCCGCACGAGCACGCGCATCTAGAACAGCCCGAGCTGCTCGTCGGCCGCTTCGCCGAGCACGATCGTCCGCCCCTCGAGCCGCTGAGACGCTTCGGCCGGCGGGGCCGTGCGAAGCTGCTCGAGCGTAGCCCTGATGAGCTCGAAGTCCGCCCTGAGATCGTGCCCTTGGGCGCTGTCCTCGCCGCCGCCACGCAGGATCGCTGCCGGGTGGAACGTCGGGATGACCTTCCGGCCGTGCCAGTCGTAGACCCGGCCCCGCATCCTCGTGATCCCGACCTTCGTGTCGAGCACGAACTTGGTCGCGAAATTGCCGAGCGTGACGAGCAGCCTCGGCTGGATCAGCGAGACCTGCTCCACGAGCCACGGCGTGCATGCCTCGATTTCGTCCGGCATCGGATCGCGGTTGCCCGGCGGGCGGCACTTGATGACGTTCGCCACGTAGACCTCGGACCGGGGAAGGCCGATGCCTCCGAGCATCCCGTTGAGCAACTGGCCGGCCGCTCCGACGAAGGGTTCCCCCTGACGGTCCTCGTGGAGCCCGGGGGCCTCACCGATGAACATCAGGTCGGCCTGCGGGTTCCCGACCCCGAACACCACCTGGGTCCGGCCCGCCGCCAGGCCGCACTTCGTGCACGACGCGGCCTCGGCCGCGGCCTCCGCGAGCGACCTCATGCGTCGGCACCCTCGTGCGATGTGGGTCGGCCCATGTTCGGAACTCCGCCCAGTCCCTCGGCCAAAAGCACCGCCCGCCGGATCGCCCGGGCCGCGGCATCCATTGCCAAGGAGTCCATCTCCGCGGCGTCGACCTCGCCGGTGGCAAGAGCGAACGCCGTATCTCCGTCCCATAGCGTATGCGCCGGACGCACCGCCTGCGCTACGCCGTCCTGGGCCGCGCCGGCGAGCCGGTGGCAGCCCTCCTTCGACAACCGGGCGTTGGTGGCGACCACCACGAGCGTCGTGTTCGTTCGCGGCACCGCGTGCGAGGCCGTCCCCGGGGCGGCCCGGCTTCCCGCCAGGACCTCGCCGTCCTCGCCGACGACCTCGCCGAGCGCGTTCACGGCGGCGAGCGCGCCGACGACGAGGGCGCCGCGGCGGACGGAGGCCGTCCCGATGCCCCCTTTGACCGCGAACGCCGGATCCGGGAGCTTCGCGACGGTGGCCCCCGTGCCGGCGCCGACGCTGCCCTCGTCGACCGGCCCGTCCGTGGCCGCCTCACACGCGGCGGCACCGTCTCCGGGCCCGGGGTGGGCCGCGGGGTCGCCGACGCCCAGATCGAACAGCACCGCCGCCGGCACGATCGGCACGCGGGCCGGACCAGTGTCGAACCCGATCCCCCGCGACTCGAGCCAGCGCGCAACGCCGTCGGCCACGGCCAGCCCGAATGCGCTGCCGCCCGCAAGGACGACGGCGTGCACCTCGTTGACGAGCGTCCCCGGGCGAAGCGCGTCGGTTTCGCGCGTGCCGGGGGCACCGCCGCGGACATCGACGGACCCGACCGCCTGTGGTGGGCAGAGCACCACGGTGCAACCGGTGACGCCGGCGAGATCGGTGGTGTGGCCGACGCGGATGCCCGCCACGTCGGTGATCGAGCCGGCGGGAGCCGGCTCGGGCAGGGCAGGACGAGGGGCGTTCACGGGCGGTGCTCTCTCGGCACTCGCGGTCCGATCCTGCTCACGATCTCGTATGCGATGGTCCCCGCGGCCTCGCCGAGGTCGGCCGCCGTGAGCGTTTCCCCGCCCTGCGTCCCGATGAGCACCACTTCCTCGCCGGGCTCGGGCTCGAGATCGCCGCAGTCAACGATCAGCGCGTCCATGGCGACCGTGCCGGCGATCCGGTGGCGGCGCCCGCGCACCAGGACCTCCGCCCGCGACGACGCCGGGCGCGGGTAGCCGTCCGCGTAGCCGACCGGCACGGTCGCCACCCACCCGTCGGCCTCCAGCCGGTATCGGTGTCCGTACGAGACGGCGGTCCCCGCGGGCAGCCGCCTGACGGAGGCGACGGCCGACCGCCACGACAGGGCCGGCCGCAGACCGAGCCCCGCGCCGAGACCGGATCCCGGTTCGATGCCGTAGAGGGCGATCCCCGGGCGGACCAGATCCAGGTGCGACTCCGGGAACAGGATGGTCGCCGCGCTGTTCGCCGCGTGCAGAAGCCGCGGCTCGATCCCGGCGGTCCGGACCGCCTCGGCGGCGGCCAGAAACAGGTCGAGCTGGGCCCGCGTGGTGTCGGGATCCTCCTCGGAGCGGGCGAAGTGCGTCCAGAGGCCCTCGACCTGGAGCCCGGCCGCGGTCACCGCTGTCGCGAACTCGACCGCCCGCTCGGGCGGCCACACCCCCCCGCGGTGCATCCCGGTGTCGATCTCGAGGTGCACGGTCCCGCGGCCGCCCGCGGCGATGAGCCGTGCGAGGGCGCCCTGGGTGTGGAGCGTCGGCGTCAGGCGGGCGGCGAGCGCATCTCGCTCCGCGCCGGGCGGGGTCTCCGCCAGAACCAGGATCGGGGCGTCGATGCCGGCGGCACGCAGGGCCAGGCCCTCCTCGACGAGCGCCACACCGAGCCAGCTCGCTCCCGCCGAGAGCGCGGCCGTCGCCACCGGGACGGCGCCGTGACCATAGGCATCGGCCTTGACCACGGCCATCACCTCGGCGCCGGCCGGCTTGAGGGTCTCGAGGTTGCTCCGGATCGCGCTCAGATCCACCTCCACGAGCGTCGGGCGAAACAAGCTCACACGCCCTCGACGTTCTCGATCGCGTCCGGGATCCGGTCCACCACGTCGCCGGCCAGGGTGCTCTCCCCGGTGCGAAGTCCGGCCAGCACGCCGGAGAGGCCGTGGAGGTAGGCGCCGGCCCAGGCGGCCTCGACACCGGTCAGCCCGCGCGCGAGCAGTCCGCCGACGATGCCGGTCAAGACGTCGCCGGTCCCGGCCGTGGCGAGCACGGGGCTCCCCGTGGGATTCACGTGGATCGTCCCGCCGGGCGTCGCGATGACCGACCGGCTTCCCTTCAGCAGCACCGTCGCCCCCGTCCGCCCGGCGAGCCGGCGCACCTCGGATGGACGGTCGGACTCGATCTCGCGAGGCGCCGCCCCGCTGAGCCGGCCGAACTCGCCGAGATGCGGCGTCAGCACCGCCTCCGCCGGCGCGCTCCTGAGCTCGTCCGCGCGGCCGGCGAATGCGTTCAACCCGTCGGCGTCCAGCACGAGCGGCACCTCGCATCGCTGCACGAGATCCCGGACGAACGCGGAGGTCTCGTCGCCGGCCGTCAGCCCGGGACCGATCGCGAGCGCGTCCGCGCGCTCGAGCGCCTCGAGCACGGCACCCGTTGCGCCGGCCGCCACCGTTCCCCGATCGGTCTCCGGCAGCGGCACGAACACCGCCTCGGTGATGGCCCCCTGGACGATCGGGAGCACGCTTGCGGGTGTGGCGACGACGACCAGCCCGGCGCCGGCGCGCCCGGCCGCCGACGCGATCAGACGTACCGCCCCCGTCATGCCGCGGGATCCCGCCACCACGACCACCACGCCGGATGCCCGCTTGTGGCTGTCGACGGACCGCGACGGCAGCACGGCCGCGACGTCGGACGGTTCGGTCAGCCACATGTCGGGCCGGATGAGATCGGCCGGGAATCCGATGTCGACGACCCGGATGGTGCCCGCACGCTCGGCGCCGGGCAGCAGAACCGCTCCGACCTTGGCCGCGCCGAACGTCACGGTCATCTCCGCCCACACCGCGTCGCCCTCGACCGCGCCCGTGGCGCCGTTCACGCCGGAGGGAATGTCGGCGGCGATGACGGGGGCCGGGGAGGCGTTGATCGCCTCGATCGCCGCTGCCCACGCATCCTCGGCGATGCCCCGGAACCCGGTTCCGAAGATCGCGTCGACCGCCACGTCCGCCCGGTGCAACTCACGCTCGAGACGAACCGGCGAGAACGGCCGGACCGTCACGCCGGCTTCCGCCAGCCGCGCGACGTTCGCCGACGCCGGGTCGCGCAGCTCCTCGGGAGGCTCCAGCAGGTGCACGGAAACGCGCATGCCCCGGCTCGCCAAGATGCGCGCGGCCACGAGCCCGTCGCCGCCGTTGTTCCCCTTCCCGCACACGACCGCGGCCCGGCGTCCGTAGACGCCGCCGCACAGATCGACGGCGGCGCGCGCGACGGCGCGTCCCGCCCGTTCCATGAGGAGGTCCGCGGCGATGCCGCGTGCCTGCGTCTCGCGATCCAGCGTCGCCGCCTGGTCGGGTGAAAGGACCGGTTTCATCGGGCGCCGCCCTCGTCGTGGACGGCTACGGCGAACGCGATCGCGTTCGTCCGCTCGTGCGTCACGGTGATCAGGACGCGCGAGATGCCCAGCTCATCGGCGCGCCGGCGCGCCCCGCCCGCCAGGACGATCCCCGGCGCCCCCGACGGTGCCCGCGCGACGCTGATGTCCTGCCAGAGCTTGCCGCGGTAGCCACCCAGCGCCTTGATCACGGCCTCGCGCGCCGCGAACCGGCCGGCGTAGGACTCCGCGGGCCGCGCCTTGCCGTCGCAATAGGCGATCTCCCCGGGGGTGAACACCCGGGCCCGCATGCTCGGATGGCGCGCCAGGGCGCGCTCCATGCGATCGATCTCGCACAGGTCGACCCCGAGCCCGAGAATCTCCACGACCGAAGGCTAGCCGGGACCGGCCCGGACCGGCCCGCAGGGGAGGCTCCTACTCGACCGTGACCGACTTGGCCAGGTTGCGGGGGCGGTCGACGTCGCACCCTCGAAGCTTGGCGACGTGGTAGGCGAACAGCTGCAGCGGCACGGTGACGGTCACCGGCGACAGCAGCTCGGAGGTCGCCGGAACCTCCAGGACGTGGTCGGCGACGTCGCCGATCCGGTCGTCGCCCTCGGTCGCGATCGCGATGACTTCGGCGCCCCTGGCCTTCACCTCCTGGATGTTCGAGAGCATCTTCGGGTAGACGTGGCATGCCGTGGCGACGGCCACGACCAGCACGCCCTCCTCCACGAGGGCGATCGGTCCGTGCTTGAGCTCCCCCGCCGGGTACCCCTCGGCGTGGATGTAGCTGATCTCTTTGAGCTTCAACGCGCCTTCGAGCGCCGCCGGATAGCCGGTGTGCCGACCCAGGAAGAACGCGTCGCTCCGGTCGCGGTACCGCTCGGCCAGCTCGCGCGTGCGGGGCTCGAGCGCCACCGCACGGCGGACCTTGTCCGGCAGCTCGTTCAGCTGGCTCAACACCTCCGCGATCTCCTCGCCGAACATCGCGCCGCGGACCTGCGCCAGATACAACGCGACGAGGTACTGCGACACCATCTGGGTGGCGAAGGTCTTGGTCGCGGCGACGCCGATCTCGGGGCCGGCGTGGGTGTACAAGACGCCGTCGGCCTCTCTGGCAAGCGACGAGCCGACGGTGTTCGTGACGGCAATGACGGGCGATCCCTGATGCTTGGCATGGCGCGCGGCCTCGAGCGTGTCGATGGTTTCGCCGGACTGGCTGACGGCGAGCGTCAGCGTGTCGGGTCCGAGAACGGGGTCCCGGTAGCGAAACTCGCTGGCAACGTCGGTCTCGACGGGAAGCCGGGTCCAGTGCTCGATCGCGTACTTGGCCACGAGACCCGAGTGAAACGCCGTGCCGCAGGCGACGACGAACACCTTGGAGACCTCGCGCAGGACGTCGTCGCTGATGTGCAGCTCGTCCAAGACGAGCCGGCCGCCGACTCCCCGCCCGACGAGGGTGTCCCGGATGGCGGCGGGCTGCTCGTCGATCTCCTTGCGCATGAAGTCGTCGTAGCCGCCCTTTTGCGCCTCGTCGACGTTCCAGTCGATCGTGACCGGCTCGGGCCGTACCGGCTCGCCGGCAAGATCCGTGAATGCGGCACCGTCGCGATCGATCACCACGACCGTTCCCTCATCCAGCGGGATGACGCTGGTCGTGCGGCCGAGCACCGCCGGGATGTCCGAGGCCAGGATCGCCTCGCCGGATCCGAGACCGACGACGAGCGGCGACGCGACGCGAACACCGACGATCCGGTCGGGCTCGTCCGCGTGCATCACGACCAGCGAGAACGCGCCGTCCAGCTCCCGGACGGTCGCGCGGACGGCGTCGGCCAGATCTCCCGCGTACCGCTCCTCGATCAGGTGCGCGACGACCTCGGTGTCGGTCTCGGAGGCGAGGCGATGGCCCTCCTTCTCGAGGCGTGTGCGGAGCACGTGGAAGTTCTCGACGATCCCGTTGTGGATGACCGCGATGCGTCCGGTGCAGTCGACGTGGGGATGGGCGTTGGCGTCGGTCGGCGCCCCGTGGGTCGCCCATCGCGTGTGGCCCATGGCGACCGTGCCGGTGAGGGGCGGTTCGGCCTCGAGCAGCCGCTCGAGCCGCTCGAGCCGCCCGGCCTTCCGCCGGACGGACAGTCCGCCGTCGACCACGGCGATGCCCGCGGAGTCGTAGCCGCGATACTCCAAGCGGCGCAACCCCTCCAAGACGATGGGAAGGGCGGGCTCAGAGCCGACGTAGCCGACGATCCCGCACATGGCTCTCGGAGCGTATCAACGGCCACGCGGGACCCAGAGACGGGATTCCCCCGCCCCCGGGGCATCGCGATCAGTCGGAACGATCCCGGACGGCGTCGGCGATGCGCTTGGCCCACCGCGATGCCGTGTACGCGTCCTCGGCCTCGACCATCACCCGAACGACGGGCTCGGTCCCCGAGGGCCGGACGAGGACGCGACCTCGGTCCCCCAGCGCCGTCTCGGCTTCCAGCACCGCGCCACCGACCGCCGGGTTCGTGGCCGCTCCGCCCCGATCGAGAACCGGGACGCTCAGCAGCACTTGCGGGAACCGCTGCATCGCGCCCGCGAACTGCGCCACGGTCCGGCGTTCGGCCGCCGCCAGCGAGAGGAACTTCAGGGCCGTGAGGATGCCGTCGCCGGTCGTCGCGTGCTCGCGGAAGATCACGTGGCCGGACTGCTCGCCGCCGAGCATCGATCCGGTGCGGATCATCTCTTCGAGCACGTAGCGGTCGCCGACCTTCGTGGTCACGACCTCGACCCCGGCCTCCTTCATCGCGCGATGCAGCCCGAGGTTCGACATGACGGTCGTCACCACACGATCGCCGGCAAGGCGTCCGCGCGCGCGCAACGCGAGCGCGCACGCCACGAGCACCTGGTCGCCGTCGATGACGGAGCCCGCCGCGTCGGCAAAGAGCGCGCGGTCCGCGTCGCCGTCGAGGGCGACGCCGGCGTCGGCGGCAAGGCGGACCACCTCGGCGGCCACGACGCGCGGGTGCAGCGCGCCACACCCGACGTTGATGTTCGCGCCGTCCAGCTCGGCGTTGATCGGGTGCACGGTCGCGCCCAGCCGCCGGAGCACGTCCGGCGCCACCGCCGAGGCGGCGCCGTTGGCACAGTCGACGACGACACGCAGCCCGTCGAGCCGCATCTCCGCCGCATCGACGAGATGTGACAAATAGCGCTCGCGGCTGTCGGGCACCGAACGGATCGACCCACGCCGGGCGGCCGGCGGCGCGCCCACGCCGACGACGGCCTCGATCTCGTCCTCCAGCTCGTCGGGGAGCTTCATCCCGTCGGGACCGAAGAACTTGATGCCGTTGTCCTGCGGAGGATTGTGGGAGGCAGAGATCACGACGCCCGCGGCGGCTTCGAGATCGGGCGTGAGGAATGCGACGGCCGGAGTGGGCTCGACCCCGGCCAGGACCACGTCCCCCCCGGCGGACAGCACCCCGTCGACGAGCGCCTCTTCGAGCCACACGCCGGACGGTCGCGGGTCACGACCGACGAGGATCGTCGGATGACCGGCGCCGTGGCGCCCGAGGACGACGACCGCCGCCCGGCCGAGGTCGATCGCCAGCTGCCGGGTCAGGTCGACGCCGGCAACGCCGCGAACACCGTCGGTTCCGAAGAGTCGCGTCACGCGCCGAAGGCTATCGGACGCTCGCGGGGTCAGCGCTTGGAGTACTGCGGCGCCTTGCGGGCCTTCTTGAGGCCGTACTTGCGCCGTTCCTTCTCTCGCGCGTCGCGCCTGAGGAAGCCCTCCGCCTTCAGCTGGCCCCGCAGCTCCGGGTCGATCTCGATGAGCGCCCTGGCGATGCCGAGGCGGATCGCGCCGGCCTGGCCGGAGATGCCACCGCCACGGATCGTCGCGATCACGTCGTAGTCCTTCTCCCTGCCGACCAGGCGAAGCGGCGCCTGCGCCACCATCCGATGGACGCGGGTCGGGAAGTAGTCGTCGAGCTGCCGGCCGTTTACCGAGAACTCGCCGGAGCCATCCACCAGACGGACTCGGGCGATCGCCTCTTTCCGGCGGCCGGTCACGATCTTCACAGGGGTCGTCGTCGCCACGAGCTCACTCCTTTGGTTTCTTCGCGGTGCTCTTCTTCGCGGCCGGCTTCTTGGCCGTGGTCTTTGTCGCAACCGACTTCTTGGCCGTGGTCTTCTTCGCCGTCGTCTTCTTGGCTGTGGCCTTCTTGGCCGTGGTCTTCTTCGCCGTGGTCTTCTTCGCGGTGGTCTTCTTCGCCGTGGTCTTTGTGGCCGTGGTCTTCGCGGCCGGGGCCGCCGCGTCTGCCTCGGGCTCGGCCGCTTCGGGCTCCGTCCGGGGCGCAGCCGGCTTGGCGGTCGCGCGGGTCTTCACCGGTGCCGGCTCGGCGACGGGCAGCCCCGTCCAGACGGGACGCTCGCCCACCCGCAGCGGCGTCGGACGCTGCGCGGCATGCGGATGGTCCGGGCCGGCCACCACGTGGAGCTTGCCGATCATCTTCCGGCCGAGGCGGTTCTTGGGCAGCATGCCCCGGACGGCCTTCTCGACGGCGCGCTGCGGACGCTCCTTGAGCAGACGCGAGTACGACGTGGCCGTGATGCCCCCCGGATAGCCGGAGTGGCGATACGCGATCTTCTTGTCTTCCTTGCCCCGGGTCAGTTCGACCTTCTCCGCGTTGACGACGATCACGTAGTCGCCGACGTCCATGTGGGGAGCGAAGATCGGCTTGTGCTTGCCGCGCAGAACCAGCGCGACGTGGCTGGCGAGGCGGCCGAGCACCTGCCCGCTGGCGTCGACGACGTACCAGCTCCGCTGGATGTGCTCAGGCTTGGGTGAGTAGGTCTTCGTCATGAGAAAAATGGCCGGCCCGGGCGGGCCGACGGCCAATGCTACCTGCGACGATGCAGGCCGTCAAAAGACCCGTACACCACGCGTTCCAGGGTCAGTCCGTGCGGCGGCGCAACCTGCCCGGCGGCGGCGCGGGTGCGGGCGGCAAGGATCCCGGGAACGGCGCCGGGGTCCAGACGGCCCTCCCCCACGGCCACCAGCGTCCCGACGAGGGATCGGACCATCTGGTGCAGGAACGCGTTCGCGCGAACCCCGAATTCGAACCGGGACCCCGACCGGACGACGCTGAGCCGCTGGAGGTCGCGCACGGTGGATCCTGCCGACCGGCGGCAGAACGAAGCGAAGTCGTGCTCGCCGACCAGCGCGCGGGCGGACGTTCGCATCGAGGCAAGGGAGAGGTCGCCCGGGTGGTGCCAGACGAATCGCGCGTCGAACGGGTCCGGGACGGGACCGGCGTTCAGCCGGTAGCGGTACTCCCTGGCGGTGGCGGACCTGCGCGCATCGAAGGTCTCGCGGACCTCGTCCGCCCGGACGATGACCACTTCGGGAGCGAGGCGGCCGTTGAGCGCCCGCTGGATCCTGTCTGGATCCATGGCCGAGGCCGTGCGGAACGACGCGACCTGCCCCCGCGCGTGCACACCCGCGTCGGTCCGGCCGGCGACGGACAGCTGGGGCGTCTCACGCAGCACCACGCTCAGATGGTCCGTGAGCGTCCGCTGGACCGTGCGCACCGCCGGGTCCGCCTGCGTCGCCCATCCGCGGAACCCGCTCCCGTCGTATCCGATCAGCAGCCGGATCACCCGCGTCGCCATGTGGCGCCGAGCCCAGGCTACTCGCCGCGCTCGACCAGCTCGATCCGCGCCATCGGCGCGCCGTCGCCCATACGCGGGCCGAGCTTGAGGATGCGGAGATAGCCGCCCTGGCGCTCATCGAACCGGGGGGCGATCTCGTGGAAGAGCTTGGCAACGACATCGCGGTCCGTGATGTCGCGCAGGACCTCACGGCGCGCGGACAGATCGCCTCGTTTGGCAAACGTGATCAGCTTCTCCGCGTAGGGGCGGAGCGCCTTCGCCTTCGCCTCGGTCGTGTCGATCGCCTCGTGGACGAAGAGCTGGGCCGCAAGCGTCGACAGCAGGAGCCGCTGGTGCGCCGGGCTCGAGCCCAGCCGCGGTCCCTTCTTCGGCTTGGGCACGCCTACTCCTCCCGAAGGCCCAGCCCGAGCTCTTCGAGCTTCTGCTTGACCTCGTCGATCGACTTCTGTCCGAAGTTGCGGATGTCCATCAGCTCCGATTCCGACTTCTGGACCAGGTCGCCGACCGCGTTGATGCCCTCGCGCTTCAGGCAGTTGTAGGAGCGAACCGAGAGGTTCAGCTCCTCGATCGTGATCTGGTAGTCGCCCGGGAGCTCCTCGTCCTCGGCCGGTCCGACACTCACGCTGGTCGCCTCGGCGAGATCGGAGAACAGCTGCACCAGCTCCAGCAGCGTGCCGCCCGCCGACGCGAGCGCCTCGCGCGGCGTCATGGAGCCGTCGGTCTCGACGTCCAGGATCAACCGGTCGCGGTCGGTCATCTGTTCCACGCGGGTGTTCTCGACCGCGTACGAGACCTTGCGCACCGGGGAGAAGATCGAGTCGACGGGGATGACGCCGATCGGATCGCGTGGCTTCTTGTTCTTGTCCGCCATCCGGTAGCCGACGCCGCGCTCGACCGTCATCTCCATCTCGAGCGACGCCCCCTTGCCCAGGGTGGCGATGTGCATCTCGGGGTTGAGGATCTCGATCCCGGCCGGCGGGGCGACGTCGCCCGAGGTGACCTCGGAGGGGCCCTTTGCCTTCAGGTAGATCGTGGTGGGCTCTTCGAGCTCCGATCGGATCACGAGCTCTTTCAGGTTGAGAATGATGTCGGTGACGTCCTCGAGCACGTTCGGGATCGTCGAGAACTCGTGCAGCACGCCCTCGATGCGCACCGACGAGATCGCGGCGCCCGGGATCGAGGACAACAGCGTCCGGCGAAGCGAGTTGCCGACCGTGTAGCCGAAGCCCGGCTCGAGCGGCTCGATGGCGAACTTGGAACGGGTCGCGGACAACGGTTCCTCCGCGATTTGGGGCCTGGCGACGATGAACACGTGCGTACCTCCTCCGGCGGGGGATCAACCACAGCTACCCCGCCTCGTTCGTCTTCCCGGCGCGCGCTCCGCCGCCGGGGATGCACCGCGCTAGACGCGGCGTCGCTTCTTGGGCCGGACCCCGTTGTGGGGAACCGGCGTCACGTCCTGGATACCTGCGATCTCGAGACCCGAGGCCTGCAGGGACCGGATCGCGGTCTCCCTGCCGGAGCCCGGGCCCTTGACGAAGACGTCGACCTTCTGCAGGCCGTGCTCCTGAGCCCGGCGGGCGGCCGACTCGGCGGCGAGCTGGGCGGCAAACGGCGTCGACTTGCGGGATCCCTTGAACCCCACGTTGCCGGCGCTCGCCCACGAGATCGTGTTGCCCTGAAGATCCGTGATCGTCACGATCGTGTTGTTGAACGTCGACTTGATGTGCGCCTGACCGTGCACGACGTTCTTCTTCTCGCGCCGCTTCGTCTTCTTCGCTTTGGGTTTGGCCATGGGTTACTTCTTCCGCGCTGCCTTCTTCTTGCCGGCGATGGTCTTCTTCGGCCCCTTGCGGGTCCGGGCGTTGGTGTGCGTGCGCTGCCCCCGCACCGGGAGGGAGCGGCGGTGCCGGATCCCCTGGTAGCAGCCGATCTCGATCTTGCGCTTGATGTCCTGGGCCACCTCGCGCCGCAGATCGCCCTCCACCTTGAAGCTCGTGTCGATGAACCCGCGGATCCGAACGACCTCGTCGTCGGAGAGATCCCGGACCTTGGTTGCGCCGTCGACGCCCGATCCCGACACGATGGCGCCGGCGCGGGTGAAGCCGATGCCGTAGATGTAGGTGAGCGCAACGTCGAGACGCTTGTCTCGGGGAAGGTCGACGCCTGCGATCCGTGCCATGTGCTCCCCCTCAGCCCTGCCGCTGCTTGTGCCGCGGGTTCGTACAGATCACCAGCACGCGCCCGCGACGGCGGATCACGCGACACCGGTCGCACATCTTCTTCACGCTGGGCCGGACCTTCATCTGCGCCTCACTTGTAGCGGTACACGACCCGGCCCCGGTCGAGGTCGTACGGCGAGAGCTCGACGAGGACCTTGTCCCCCGGAAGGATCCGGATGTAGTGCATCCGCATCTTCCCAGAGATGTGTGCCAACACCTTGTGCCCGTTCTCGAGCTCGACCCGGAACATGGCGTTCGGCAACGGCTCGATGACCGTTCCCTCGACCTCGATCGCGTCTTTCTTCGGCAAACTCCGGCTGACCTCGTCGAACGGACTGCGCCCCAGCGAACCAGGCAGACCGAACTGTCACACCGGAGCAGGGACGAAAGAAGTATACGGGCAGGTCACCGGGGCCGTCCATGCGGGTCGGGCGCCGGCCGCCGCCTTCCTGGGCCCCCGCAAGCCCTTCAGCGGACGGCGTCGCGGTCCGTCAGCACCTCGTGGCCGTCCTCGGTCACCGCGACGGTGTGCTCGAAGTGCGCGGACAGCGAGCCGTCGGCCGTGACAACGGTCCAGCCGTCGTCGAGGACCCGCGTGCGCTCCTGCCCCAGCATCAGCATCGGCTCGAGGGCGATGACGAGGCCAGGCCGGAGATCGGGGCCACGCCCCGGCGACCCGAAATTGTTGACGAAGGGGTCCTCGTGGAGGTGCCGTCCGATCCCGTGCCCGCCGTACTCGCGAACGATCCCGAGATGCTCCGCGGAGGCGACGGCCTCGACGGCGTGGCCGATGTCGGAGAGCCGCGACCCCGGTCTGGCCGCGGCGATCGCGGCGTCAAGAGCGCGCTCGGTCGTCCGGACGAGCCGCTCCGCCTCCTCGGAAGGAGCCCTCCCGCCGACGAACACGGTCACGGCCGAGTCCGCATGAAACCCCTCCCAGACGGCGCCGAAGTCGAGCGAGAGCACGTCGCCCTGTTTCAGCATCCTCGTCCGTGAGGGGATGCCGTGAACGATCTCCGCTCCGATCGAGGCGCAGATCGTGGCCGGGAAGCCCCGGTACCCCTTGAACGAGGGAGTCGCGCCCGCGCCACGGACGTACTCCTCGGCGATCGCGTCCAGGTCGGCCGTGCTGCGGCCCGGCTCGACCGCGTCGAGCACCGTCAGCACCGTGCCGGCGACGATGCGGCCGGCCTGCCGCATCCGCTCCAGCTCGTCTGCGGACTTGCGAATGATCACGAGTCGAGCCCGGTCATGGTCCGCTCCGTCCGCTCGGCCACGACATCGACGGGCGCCTCGGCGTCGATCTCGCGAAGCAGACCACGCTCGGCGTAGAACTGCTCCAGCGGCGCGGTCTGGTCGCGATAGAGCGCGAGCCTGCGGAGCACGGTCAGCTCGTCGTCGTCGGAGCGCCGCTCGAGCTCGGCTCCCTCGACGTCGCACACCATGTCCACGGCCGGCGGAGAGAACTCCGTGTGGTAGATCCGCTTGCAGACCGGACACGTCAGCCGGCCCGAGATCCGCCGCAGCGCCATGCCGTCGCTGATCACGAACTGCAGCACCGCGGTCAGCGGCGTGTCGGCCTCGGCGAGCGCCGAATCGAGGGCGCGCGCCTGGGGCACCGTTCTCGGGAAGCCGTCGAGGATGAATCCCTTCTCGGCGTCCGGCTCGCCCAGCCGGTCCATCACCATTCGGACGACCACGTCGTCTGGGACGAACTCGCCCCGGTCCATGTACGCCCTCGCCTGGAGTCCGAGCGCCGTGCCCACTTCGACGTACTCACGAAGGATGTCGCCGGTCGAGATCCGCGGAATGGAAAAGCGGTCCGCGAGCTCGACGGCCTGCGTGCCCTTTCCGGCACCGGGAAGACCGAGCAGAACCAGTCGCACGGCAGGCTCCCCCGACCTACTTGAGGAAGCCCTCGTAGTGACGCATGAGGAGCTGCGACTCGATCTGCTTCATCGTCTCCAGGGCGACACCCACCGCGATGAGGATCGAGGTCCCACCAAACGGGAACTGCTGGAAGTTCCAGACCGCGAGCACCACGGTCGGGATGATCGCCACCGCGGCAAGGAAGATCGAACCGGGAAGCGTGATCCGCACCAGGATGTCGTTGAGGTAGGTGGCCGTGGGAGGTCCCGGCCGGATCCCGGGGATAAAGCCGCCCTGTTTCCGCAGGTTGTCGGCCTGTTTGTACGGGTCGAACTGGATGGCCGTGTAGAAGTACGCGAAGAAGATGACCAGCAACCCCAGGATGAGCATGTACACGGGACTCTTCTGGTTGTTCACGTAGTTGTTGACGAACGTCGAGAACCACGTCGCGTGGTAGACGCTCGAGATCAGGCCGGGGAACGACAGCATCGACGCGGCGAAGATGATCGGGATGACGCCGGCCTGGTTCACTTTCAGCGGCAGGTACGTGCTGGTACCGCCCATCATTCGCCGCCCGACGATCCGTTTGGCGAACTGCACCGGGATCCGTCGCTGACCCTGATCCATGAACACGACCGAGACGATGATCCCCATGCCGATGGCGAGCACCACGATGAACTTGCCGATGCCGCCCTGCTGCAAGACGTTCCCACCCTGCGAGGGAATGCGCGAGATCACCGAGGTGAAGATCAGGATCGACATGCCGTTGCCGACCCCGCGCTGGGTGATCAGCTCGCCGAGCCACATGATGAACGCCGTTCCTGCCGTGAGGATCAGCACGATGAGCGCGATGTGCGGGGCGGTGAACGTCCCCGCGGGGAAGACCTGGTACTGGCTGTTGAAGAGGAAGACGAGCCCGGTCGACTGCAGGAGCGCCAGGACGACCGTCACGTAGCGGGTCCACTGGGTGATCTTCTTGATCCCGGCCTCACCCTGGTCCTGGTACTGCTGCAGCTTCGGGATCACGACGGTCAGGAGCTGCATGATGATCGAGCTCGTGATGTACGGCATGATCCCCAGCGCGAACACCGCCAGGTTGCTGAGGCCGCCTCCCGAGAACAGGTCGATGAACGAGAGGAACCCCTGCTGGTTCGCGATCGCCTGCTTCAGCTTGCCGATGTCGACGATCGGCACCGGAACGTAGGAACCGAACCGGTACAGGGCGATGACGAACAGCGTGAACAGAATCTTGGCGCGGAGATCGGGAACCCGGAACGAGTTGAGGAAGGCTTTGAGCACGCCGGATCAGGTCCCCGAGCGCTCGACGACCTCGGCGGTGCCCCCGGCCGCCTCGATCTTGGCCTTGGCCGCGGCCGAGAACGCGTGCGCCCGCACCGTGAGCGCCTTGTCCAGCGTGCCGCGGGCGAGCACCTTCACACGCACTCCCTTGCGGGCCAGACCGTGCGCGTACAGCGCGTCCGGCGTGACCTCCGCGTCGAAGTACTTCGCCAGCAGCTCGACGTTGACCGGCGCGAACGCCTCCCGGTTGGGGTTCTGGAATCCCTTGAGCTTCGGAACCCGGCGCTGCAGCGGCATCTGACCGCCCTCGAAGTAGGCGGGCACGGTCTTGCGCGCGCCGGTTCCCTTCGTGCCGCGGCCGGCGGTCTTGCCACGAGCACCAGCACGGCCGCGTCCGACGCGCGTCCGCTCGGTCTTTGCTCCCTCGGCGGGACGGAGGTGATGGAGCTTCACTTCACTCGACCTCCTCGACGTCCACGAGATGGTGGACCTTGGCGATCATGCCACGGATGTCCGGCCGGTCTTCCTTCACGACGGAGTCGCGGATCCGGTGCAGCCCGAGCGCGCGAACCGTCGCCTTCTGGTCCCGCGGCCGGTCGATCGTGCTGCGGGTCTGGGTGACCTTAAGCCTGGTCACCGTACACCTCCTGCATCGCTTCGGCCCTGGCCGTGTTGATCCGCTCTTCGGCGGCCAAGACGGCGTCGACCATCGGCTTCGGGGCCACGTCGTGGACCTCGAGCCCCCGAAGGGCGGCCACCTCGCGCGGCTTGCGGAGCGACTTCAAACCCGCGACGGCCGCCTTGACGATGTTGATCTGGTTCGAGGAGCCCATCGACTTGGACAGGATGTCCTTGATCCCGGCGCACTCGACCAGCGCCCGAACGGCACCCCCGGCGATGACGCCGGTTCCCGGCGCCGCCGGCTTGAGCAGGACCTTGCCGGCCCCCGCCTCGCCCATCACCATGTGCGGGATCGTCGTTCCCATCATGGCGACCTCGAACATCTTGCGCCGGGCTTCCTCGACGCCCTTAGCGATCGCCGACGGGACCTCCTTGGCCTTGCCGTAGCCGACGCCGACCCGTCCGGCGCCGTCGCCCACGACGACGAGCGCGGTGAACGAGAACCGGCGTCCGCCCTTTACGACCTTGGCGACCCGGTTGATCGTGATCACCCGTTCTTCGTATGGGCTCTTCTCGTCGCTTCGTGCGTCGTAGCGCCGCATCAGATCCGCAGTCCTCCCTCACGCGCTCCGTCGGCGATCGCGGCCACGCGGCCGTGATATCGGCGCCCGCCGCGATCGAATACCGCTCGCTCGACGCCGCGCTCCTTCGCGCGGCCGGCGATGAGCGCCCCTACCAGCTTCGCCCGGTCGGTCTTCGTGGAGGCGGTGACCTCCGCGTCGGAGGCCTGCGCGATGGTCGCGGCCTTCGTGTCGTCGATCAGCTGGACATAGATGTGCCGGTTCGAACGGAACACGGCCAGGCGAGGCCGCTCCGCGCTTCCGGAGATCTTCTTGCGGACCCGGCCGTGACGCCGGACCCGGGCCGCGCGCTTGCGCTCGCCATCCATCACGCCGCTCCGCTCTTCGCTGCCTTGCCGGCCTTCTTGCGCACGTACTCGCCCTCGTACCGGATGCCCTTGCCCTTGTAGGGCTCGGGCTTGCGGATTTTGCGGATCGTCGCGGCAAGCTCGCCGACCTGCTGCTTGTCGTTTCCCCGCACGACGATGGTGGTCGGCGTCGGGACCTCGAACTCGATGCCCTCGGGCCGGGAGACCGTCACCGGATGCGAGAAGCCCACCTGCAGCTCCATGTCGGAGTCGCGCATGGCGGCGCGGTATCCGACACCCACGATCTGCAGGCGCTTCTCGTACCCGTTCGTGACGCCCTCCACCATGTTGGCCACCAGGGAGCGCGTCAGCCCGTGAAGCCCGCGATGGAATCCCTCGTCGTCGGGCCGCTCCACCCGAACGACGCCGTCTTCCACCACGATGCGCATGTCGGCGTGCATCACTTGTGTGAGCGATCCGCGCGGACCCTTCACCGTCACGACGTTGCCGTCGCCGATGGTCACGTCGACCCCAGCCGGGATCTCGATTGGCTGCCGTCCGATTCGACTCATCCTGTGGTCACCACACGTAGGCGAGGACTTCCCCGCCGATTCCCTTGCGGGACGCGTTCTTGTCCGACATCACGCCATGCGAAGTCGACACGATCGCGACGCCCAGCCCGCCGAGCACACGCGGCAGATCGCTCCGTCCACGGTAGATGCGGCGTCCCGGTGTCGAGATCCGCTTCAGACCGGTGATCGTGCGCTGCCGCTTCGGCCCGTACTTCAGCCGGATCCGGAATGCGCGGTGCGTCCCCTCGCCCTCCTCGGCGAACCCGCCGATGTAGCCCTCCGCCTCCAGGATCGACAGGACCGCGCGGGCGAGCTTCGACACCGGCGCGATCAACTCGTCCTTGTAGGCCAGGTTGGCATTGCGGATCCGCGTCAGCAGATCCGCGATCGGGTCCGAGATATTGGTCGAGAAGGTCGCCGTCACCATGAGGCTTTCGTCACCCCCGGCAACTCGCCGGCGTGGGCCAGCTCGCGGAAGCAGATCCGGCAGAGCATGAACCGCTTGAACACGGCGCGAGCACGCCCGCACCGCCCGCAGCGCGTGTACGCGCGGACCCGGAACTTGGGCTTGCCCCGCTGTTTGTTGACCAGTGCCGTCTTTGCCATCGTCGCTCGCTCCTAAAGGGAATCCAGCCTACGAGGACTCTGCGCCGACGGGCTGACCCGCGAACGGGAACCCGAGCGCGGCCAGGAACGACCGTCCCTCGTCGTCGGTCGTGGCGGTCGTCACGATCGTGATGTCCATGCCGCGTACGTTCAGGATCTTGTCGTAGTCGACTTCGGGAAAGATGAGCTGCTCCGTCACACCCAGCGTGTAGTCGCCGTGGCCGTCGAACGACTTCGGGTTGAGGCCACGAAAGTCCCGGATCCGTGGCAGCGCAAGGGTGACCAGGCGGTCGACGAACTCCCACATGCGATCGCCCCGAAGAGTGACCTTGGCGCCGATCGACATGCCCTCCCGCAGCTTGAACCCGGCGATCGACTTGCGAGCCTTCGTCACGACGGGCCGCTGCCCCGTGATGACGGCCAGGTCTTCGAGTGCGCCGTCGAGCTGCCGGGCGTCGCGAACCGCCTCGCCGACGCCCATGTTGACGACGACCTTCTCGAGCCTCGGCACCTGCATGCGGTTGCCAAGGCCGAGCTCGGACATCAGCTTCGGCACGATCTCCTCGCGGTACCGCTGCTTGAGCCGGGGCGTGTAGTCGGCCACCTAGATCTCCGCCTTGCATGAACGGCAGATGCGGACACGGTGGCCGTCCTCGTCCGTCCCGTGTCCGACCCGCGTCGGCCGCCCGCACGCGCCACAGACCAGCTGGATGTTGGAGATGTCGACCGACATTTCGACGTCGATGATGCCGCCTTGCTGCATTGCGCCGGTCCGGCCGCTGCTTCGCGTGCTCTGGTGCTTCTTCGCCATCGCCACGCCGTCCACCATGACCCGGCGACGCTTGGGGAAGACGCGCACCACCCGGCCTTCACGGCCCTTGTCCTTGCCCGCGATCACGCGGACCATGTCGTCTTTCCTGATGTCGAGGCCGGGCACGGCTACAACACCTCCGGAGCGAGCGAGATGATCTTCATGAACCGCTTCTCACGGAGCTCACGGGCCACCGGGCCGAAGATGCGGGTGCCCCGCGGATTGCGCTGGTCGTTGATGAGCACGACCGCGTTGTCGTCGAAGCGGATGTAGGAACCGTCGGGCCGGCGCCGCTCCTTCGCGGTCCGAACGACGACGGCGCGCACGACGTCGCCCTTCTTGACGGCGCCGCCGGGGAGGGCATTCTTGACCGTCCCCACGATGACGTCCCCGATGCTCGCGTAGCGCCGCCCCGACCCGCCGAGGACGCGGATGCACAGGACCTCTTTGGCTCCCGTGTTGTCCGCGACCGTGCAACGGCTCTCCTGCTGGATCACTTGGCACGCTCCAGCACTTCGACGACGCGCCAGCGCTTGGTCTTCGACATGGGCCGGGTCTCCATCACGCGGACCGTGTCCCCGACGTGCGCGTCGTTCGTCTCGTCGTGGGCGATGAGCTTCGTCGAGCGGCGGACCGTCTTGTCGTAGAGCGGGTGACGAAACTGCCGGTCGATCCGGATCACGACGGTCTTGTCCATTCCGTCCGAGACGACGACGCCGGTGCGAAGCTTGCGCCGGCCGCGTGCGACCTCGGTGATGTCGCCGGTCATGGCGTCTCCTTCGTCTCGGCCAACGTCTCTTCCTTCATCTCGGCGTCGAGCTCGCGCTCGATCTCGCGCTCCCGCAAGATGGTGGCGAACCGCGCAACGTCGTGGCGGACCTCCTTCACGCGGGTGGGGTTGTCGAGCTGGCCCGTGGCGAGCTGGAACCGGAGGTTGAACAGCTCCTCCTTGCCCGAATCGATACGAGCGAGAAGCTCGTCGTCGGAGAGCTCCCGAAGCTCGTCGGCCTTGCTCGGCATCCCTTCCCTCACTCCCCTACCCGGGTGATGAACTTCGTCTTGATCGGAAGCTTGTGCTGCGCGCGGCTCATGGCCTCGCGCGCGAGCGTCTCCGGCACGCCGGCGAGCTCGAACATCACGCGGCCGGGCTTGACCACGGCAACCCACCCTTCGGGGTTGCCCTTGCCCGAGCCCATGCGCGTCTCCGCCGGCTTCTTGGTGACCGGCTTGTCCGGAAAGATCGTGATCCAGACCTTCCCGCCGCGGCGGATGTGGCGCGTGATGGCAACGCGCGCCGACTCGATCTGGCGGTTGGTGATCCATGCCGGCTCGAGCGCCACGATGGCGAAGTCGCCGTACTGGATCTCGGTGTGACCCTTGGCGCGCCCGCGCCTGCGTCCACGATGCACCTTGCGCCACTTGACTTTCTTCGGGGCGAGCATCAGCCGTCACCGCCGTCTTCCGCCGGGACGGTCTCGGCCGTCGCGGGCTCCTCGACGGCCGGCTCGTCGGCCGCCGCCTCCGGAGCCGCTTCTGCCGCATCCGGGGCTGCGTCCGCTGCCGCTTCTGTGGCCACCCCTGGCTCTGTGGCCGCCTCTGGCGCCGCGCCTCCGGCGCCGCCGCCTCTGGCGCCGCGTCCGGCGCCGCCGTCTCTGTTGCCGCTTCTGGGACCGTGGGCTCGGTGGCCTCGTCGGGCTCGGCGGGTGCCGCCGGCTCCTCCGGGACCTCCGTGAGGTCACGCGGGTCCGTGATGAGCGCGCCGGTCGAGGCCCCACCGCCGGCCGAGCGCCGGTCGCCCGTCGCCCGAGCGTGCGCGCGAGCGAGAGCTCGCTCCGTCTCCTGCTCCCGGTACGGAACCTGGTCGCCGTGGTAGACCCAGACCTTCACGCCGATCTGGCCGAAAGTGGTGCGCGCCTCGGCCGTGCCGAAGTCCACCTTGGCCCGCAGCGTGTGCAGCGGGACCCGGCCTTCCCGGTACCACTCCTTGCGTCCCATCTCGGCTCCACCGAGCCGGCCGGCACAGGCAACGCGGACGCCGAGCGCGCCGGCGCGCATCGCCGTCTGCACGGCGCGGCGCATCGCCCGCCGGAACGCCACGCGCCCGGCCAGCTGCTCCGCCACGTTCTGGGCAAGCAGCGCGGCATCGGTCTCGGGCCGCGACTCGCTGGCCGCCTGGTTCATGTCTTCGACCTTGACGTCGACTCGCTTGCGCGTGAACCGCTCGATGTCCTTGCGCAGGCGGTCGACCTCGGCGCCCTTGCGACCGATGACGATGCCCGGCCGCGCGGTGCGGATGAACACCCAGACCTGGTCACCTTTGCGCTCGATGTCGATCGAGGAGATGCCGGCGCGAGTGAGCCGCGAGCGGATGTGCTTGCGGATCCAGATGTCCTCATGCAGGTGCTCCGCGTAGTCCTTCCCGGCGTACCAGTTGGACTTCCAGGGGTAGATCACCCCGAGCCGGAACCCGTACGGGTTGACCTTGTGCCCCACTAGGACTCCCCCCCGATCGGACGAACGATCAACGTCACGTGTGCGGTCCGCTTGCGGACCCGGGTCGCCCGCCCGTAGGCGCGCGGCCGGTACCGGCGAAGCGTCGGGCCCTCGTCGACCCACGCGCTCGCCACCCGCAGGTTCTCCGCCACGACGCCGGGCTGCTGCTCGGCGTTGGCCACGGCCGCATTGAGCAGCTTCGCGACGTCGCGCGACGCTCCGAGCGCCGAGAAGCGCAGGATGCGGCGGGCCTCTTCCACGTGCTCTCCGCGGATGAGGTCGATCACGCGGCGGAACTTCCGCGGCGACGTCCTCACGTATCGCATGCTGGCCCGTGCCTCCATGTCAGCGAACCCCCGACCGTCGCTCGTCGCGGGCGTGGGAGCGGAAGATCCGGGTCGGTGCGAACTCGCCGAGCTTGTGGCCCACCATGGCCTCGGAGATGAAGATCGGAACGTGCTTGCGGCCGTCGTGGACCGCGATCGTGTGCCCGATCATGTCGGGGACGATCGTGGACCGGCGCGACCACGTCTTGATGACGCGCTTGCCGCCCGAGCGATTCATCTCGTCGATCTTGACCATGAGATGCTCGTCGACGAACGGACCCTTCTTGACGGAACGGGGCATCGGCTAGCCACGCCCCTTTCCGCGACGCCGAACGATGTACTTGGTCGACGCCTTCTTCTTCTTGCGCGTGCGGCCTTCCTTCTTCCCCCACGGGGAGGACGGATGGCGCCCGCCCGAAGACTTGCCCTCGCCGCCACCGAGCGGGTGGTCGACCGGGTTCATGGCGACGCCGCGCACGGAGGGGCGCCGGTTCTTCCAGCGGGAGCGTCCGGCCTTGCCGAGGGAGATGAGCTCGTGCTCGGCGTTGCCGACCGACCCGACCGTCGCCTTGCAGGCCGCCGGGATGAGACGGGTCTCACCGGAGGGGAGACGCAGGGTGGCCATCGTGCCTTCCTTGGCCATCAGCTGGACGCTCGCCCCGGCGGAGCGAGCCATCTTGGCGCCGGCCCCGGGCTTCATCTCGATGGCGTGGATCACCGTGCCGACCGGGATGTTCCGAAGCGGCAGGGCGTTCCCGGGGCGGATCTCCGCCCCTTCGCCCGACATCAGCCGGTCCCCGCGGGCCACGCCCTGCGGCGCGAGGATGTAGCGCTTCTCGCCGTCGGCGTAGTGCAGCAGCGCGATGCGCGCGCTCCGATTCGGGTCGTACTCGATGTGAGCCACCTTGGCCGGAACGCCGTCTTTGTTTCGGCGGAAGTCGATGATCCGGTAGCGGCGCTTGACCCCGCCGCCCTGATGCCTCGTGGTGATCCGGCCGTGCACGTTTCGCCCGGCCTTGTTCCGTCCCTTCGCGAGCAGCGAACGCTCGGGTGTGGCCCGCGTGACCTCCTCGAAGGTGGACACGCTGGCGCCGCGGCGGCCCGGAGTGGTCGGCTTGTACTTACGGATCGGCATGACCTCTCCTAGCTCGCGCCTTCGAAGATCTCGATGGAGTCGCCCTCGGCGAGGGTGACGACGGCCCGCTTCTCGTCCGGCCGCTTTCCCTTGGTGAACCCGCGCCGTTTGGTCTTGCCCCGGCGCCGGAACGTGTTGACGGACACGACGCGCACGTCCCAGATGACCTGGACGGCTTCCTTGATCTCCGTCTTGTTCGCGCGCGGGTCGACGAGGAACGTGTAAGCGTTCTTCTCGATGCCCGCGTAGGACTTCTCCGAGACCACGGGCCGAAGGATCACGTCGCGGGGAGACTTCACGCCGACTCCTCCCGCTTGCCCTCGAGGACGTCGAGCGCGGCCACCGTGAACAGAACGCGGTCGGCGAGCAGCAGGTCGTAGGTCCCGAGCCCGCCGGCGAACGCGACCTTGACGGAACGGATGTTCCGAAACGACTTCTCGATGGCCCCGTTCTCTGACGGCTCGGCGAGCACGACGAGCACCCGGCCCACGAGGCTCAGCGCGTCGAGGATGGCGGCCGCGCGGCCGGTCTTCGGCTCGTCGAACGCGAACTCCGAGACGATCGCCAGCTTTCCGCTCGAGAGCGTGTCGGTGAGGGCCGAGCGGAGCGCGCCCTTGCGCATCTTCTTGTTGACCCGCTGGTCGTGGGAGCGCGGCTGGGGACCGTGCGCCACACCGCCGCCGGCCCACTGGGGCGAGCGGATGGAGCCCTGCCGCGCGCGGCCGGTCCCCTTCTGGCGCCATGGCTTGCGGCCGCCGCCGGACACCTCGCCGCGGGTCTTGGTCGAGTGCGTGCCGGCCCGGCGGCCGGCCAGGGCCGCCACCACGACCTGGTGCATGAGCGGCACGTTGACCTCCGCCTCGAACAGGCTCGCGTCGAGGTCGCGGCTTCCCGCGGTCGATCCGCCCGGCTCGAAGATGTCGACGCTCGCCATCAGGACGCCTTCCCCGCCGGAACCTTGACGGCCGATCGCGCGAGGAGCAGCCCGCCGGCCGGCCCGGGAACCGCGCCCTTGACGAGCAACAGGTTGCGTTCCGCGTCGGCGCGCACGACCTCGAGGTTCAGGATCGTGACCCGCTGGTTCCCGTGCTGGCCCGCCATCCTCATGCCCTTGAACACGCGGCTCGGCGTCGCGCAGGCGCCGATCGCGCCCGGTGACCGGTGCTTCTTCTCGACGCCGTGGCTCGACTTCAGCCCGGAGAAGCCGTGACGCTTCATCACGCCGCTGAACCCCTTGCCCCGGCTGACCCCGACCACGTCGACGACGTCGCCGGCCTGGAAGACGTCGGCCCGCAGCTCCTGGCCGGGCTCGTATCCGGACGCGTCGTCGGTTCGGAGTTCGACGATCGTCCGGCCGGGCTGGCCGCCGTGCTCGTCGAAGTGGCCCTTCATCGGCCGGTTCAGCTTGCGCTCCGGGATCTCGCCGCACGAGAGCTGCACGGCGTCGTAGCCGTCGGCGGCCTGAGTCTTGACCTGGGCGACGAAGCACGGGCCGATCCTGATGACCGTGACCGGGATCGCCCTGGTCTCGTCGAAGATCTGCGTCATGCCCACCTTCTCGCCGAGGATGCCTTTGGTCGTCGTCATGGTCAGAGCTTGATCTCGATGTCCACGCCGGCCGACAGGTTCAGTCGCTGGAGCTCCTGCACGGTCTTGGACGTGGCGTCCACGATGTCGATGAGCCGCTTGTGCGTGAGCATCTGGAAGTGCTCGCGCGAGTCCTTGTACTTGTGCGGGGAACGGATGACCGTGTAGATCGAGCGCTCGGTCGGCAGCGGCACGGGCCCGACGACCTTCGCGCCGGTCCTCGTGACGTGATCGACGATGTCGCGCGCGGCGGCATCGAGCATCCGGTGGTCGTACGCCCGGAGCTTGATTCGAATCGTCGGCCCTGCCACGTCGGCTCCCCTCTCGGCGCTACTTGATGATCTTCGTGACGCGGCCCGCACCCACGGTGCGGCCGCCCTCGCGGATGGCGAAGCGCAGGCCCTCTTCCATCGCGATGGGGGCGATCAGCTCGACCGTCATCTCGACGTTGTCCCCGGGCATCACCATCTCGACTCCCTCGGGAAGGGCCGCCGAGCCGGTGACGTCGGTGGTGCGGAAGTAGAACTGGGGACGGTAGCCGTTGAAGAACGGGGTATGACGGCCTCCCTCTTCCTTTGAGAGCACGTAGACCTGCGCGGTGAAGTTCGTGTGCGGGGTGATCGATCCGGGGGTGGCGAGCACCTGGCCACGCTCGACCTCGTCCTTGTCGATGCCCCGAAGCAGCACTCCGACGTTGTCGCCGGCACGGACCTCGTCAAGGAGCTTCTTGAACATCTCGAGGTCGGTCGCGATCGTCTTTCGGGTGGGCTTGAACCCGACGATCTCGACCTCGCCCATCTTCTTGAGGGTTCCCTGCTCGACGCGGCCCGTCACGACCGTTCCGCGCCCGGTGATCGTGAACACGTCCTCGATCGGCATCAAGAAGGGCTTGTCGGTCTCCCGTACGGGCTCGGGGATGAAGGCATCGACCGCCTCCATGAGCTCGGTGATCTTGGAGGTCCACTCGGGATCTCCCTCGAGGGCCTTGAGCGCGGAGACCTTGATCACCGGGACGTCGTCTCCGGGGTATTCGTAGGAGCTCAGGAGCTCTCGGACTTCGAGCTCGACGAGGTCCAAAAGCTCGGGGTCATCGACCGTGTCGACCTTGTTGAGGGCCACCACGATCGAGGGGACCCCGACCTGGCGGGCCAAAAGGACGTGCTCACGGGTCTGGGGCATCGGGCCGTCGGCCGCCGAGACCACCAAGATGGCCCCGTCGACCTGGGCGGCGCCGGTGATCATGTTCTTGACGTAGTCGGCGTGTCCGGGCATGTCCACGTGGGCGTAGTGGCGGTTGGGCGTTTCGTACTCGACGTGGGCAATGGCGATGGTGATGCCTCGCTCGCGCTCTTCGGGTGCTTTGTCGATCTCGTCGAAGGGGGTGAAGTCGGCCAAGCCCTGTTCGGCGAGCACCTTGGTGATCGCCGCGGTGAGCGTCGTCTTGCCATGGTCGATATGGCCCATCGTGCCGATGTTCACGTGGGGCTTCGTGCGCTCGAACTTCTTCTTGCCCATCTGCTCGTGCTCCTCGCTCTTCTCGCCGGTTACACCCCGGTGATGCGGGCGACGATCTCTTTCGCGATCTGGTCGGGGACCTCGTTGTACGCGTGCAGCTGCATCGGGCTGTGGGCCGCCCGTCCCTGTGTGCGCGACCTGAGCTCGGTGGCGTAGCCGAACAGCTCCGCCAGGGGCACCAGGACGCGGATCGACTTCAATCCGGCCCGCTCGTCGATGTTCTCGATCCGCCCACGGCGGGAGGTCACGTCGCCCATGACCTCACCCATGAAGTCCTCAGGGGTGATCACGTCGAACTCCATCACCGGTTCGAGCAGGACCGGGCCGGCCCGGCGCGCAGCATCCTTGAGCGCGATCGAGCCGGCGATCTTGAACGCCATCTCCGACGAGTCGACCTCGTGGAACTGGCCGTCGATCAAGGTGGCGCGGACATCCACCATCGGGTACCCGGCCAGAACGCCGTTGTCGAGCGCCTCCTGGATGCCCTGGTCCACCGCGGGCACGTACTCCCTCGGGATCGCGCCGCCGGTGATCTTGTTGATGAACTCGTACCCGCCGCCGGGACCCGTCGGCTCGAGGTTGATGACCACCAGGCCGAACTGGCCGTGTCCACCCGTCTGCCGGATGAAGCGCCCTTCGACCTTGTGCACCTCGCGCCGGATGGTCTCGCGATACGCGACCTCGGGCTTGCCGACGTTCGCGTCGACGGAGAACTCCCGCTTCAAACGGTCGACGATGATGTCGAGGTGGAGCTCGCCCATCCCGGAGATCACGGTCTGGCCGGTCTCGTCGTCGAACTTCACGACAAACGTCGGGTCCTCGTCCGAGAGCTTGGCCAAACCGTTGCCGAGCTTGTCCTGGTCGGCCTTCGTCTTCGGTTCGACGGCCACCGAGATGACCGGCGTCGGGAAGCTGATCGACTCGAGGACCACCTGATGGTCGGGATCGCAGATCGTGTCGCCCGTCGTGGTGTGCTTCAGCCCGACGACGGCCACGATGTCGCCCGTATATGCGGCGTCCATGTCCTCCCGGTGGTTCGCGTGCATCTGGAGGATGCGTCCGATCCGCTCTTTGCGGTCCTTCGTCGAGTTCGCGACATGCGTGCCGGCCTTCAGGATCCCCGAGTAGACGCGGAGATAGGTGAGCCGGCCGACGAACGAGTCCGACATGATCTTGAAAGCCAGGGCCGAGAACGGCTCGGAGTCGTCGGGCTTGCGCTCCAGGTGCTGCTCGGTGTCGCCCGGTGCGTGACCCGCGACCGGGGGAACGTCGAGCGGGCTCGGCAGGTAGAGCACGATGGCGTCGAGCAGCGGCTGAACGCCCTTGTTCTTGAACGCCGATCCGCAGAGCACCGGGACGCCGGCGTCGGCCAGCGTGGCGCGCCGGATCGCGGTCTGGAGCTCTTCGACCGTGGGCTCCTGCTCGTGGACGAACTTCTCCATGAGGGCCTCGTCGTGGTCGGCGAGCTTCTCGAACAGCTCGCGACGCCCTGCGGCCGCGGCCTCGCGATAGTCCTCGGGGATCTCCGTGTCCTTCCACTCCTCCCCCATGTCGCCCTCCCAGTAGTGGGCGTTCATGTGGACGAGGTCGATGACCCCGTGGAACTCCGACTCGGTCCCCCACGGAAGCTGCAGGACGAGCGGATTGGCCACGAGGCGGTCGACGATCATCTCGACCGTCCGCTCGAAGTTGGCCCCGGTCCGGTCCATCTTGTTGATGAAGCAGATCCGCGGTACGTGGTAGTGGTCTGCCTGGCGCCAGACCGTCTCGGTCTGAGGTTCGACACCGGCTACTGCGTCGAAGACCGCGACGGCACCGTCGAGCACGCGGAGCGACCGCTCGACCTCGACGGTGAAGTCGACGTGGCCGGGCGTGTCGATGATGTTGATCCAGTGACCCTTCCACTGGCAGGTGGTGGCCGCCGACGTGATGGTGATCCCGCGCTCGCGCTCCTGGACCATCCAGTCCATCTGGGTGGTGCCCTCGTGGACTTCACCGATCTTGTAGGCCTTGCCGGTGTAGTAGAGGATCCGCTCGGTCGTCGTGGTCTTGCCGGCGTCGATGTGCGCCATGATCCCGATGTTGCGCGTGCGAGCCAGGGGGTACTCGCGGATCGCGATCCCCCGTCCACCTCGCTTCTCTTGGTCTGTCGTTGCCACGCGCATCGTCTCCGCCGGAGTCGCCATCACGCGAACCCCCATCGACGGGAAACCGGCCCCTGGGGGCCGGTTTGAACTTCCTCGTCCATCACCACCGGTAGTGAGCGAATGCCTTGTTCGCCTCCGCCATCTTGTGCATGTCCTCGCGCCGCTTGACCGACGTTCCGGTGCCGCCGGCGGCATCCATGATCTCGGCGACGAGACGCTCGGACATGGAGTTCTCGCGGCGCTGGCCCGAGTAGTTCACGAGCCACCGGAGCGCGAGCGTCGTGCCGCGCTGCGGCTTCACCTCGACGGGGACCTGGTAGGACGCCCCTCCGACCCGCCGCGACTTGACCTCGAGGAGCGGGCGCACGTTCTCGACCGCCTTCTTGAGGGTGATCACCGGGTCGTTGGCCGTCTTCTGGCTGATCTGTTCCAGCGCTTCGTAGACGGTCCGCTCGGCCAGCGTCTTCTTCCCGTGGAGCAACACCTTGTTGATCAGCTGGGTGACGAGCGGGTTCTGATAGACGGGATCCGGCAGGATCTCGCGGCGTACGGCAGGGCCCTTGCGCGGCATCGGTTACTCGCCGCCCTTCTTCGCGCCGTAGCGAGACCGGGCCTGCCGGCGTCCCCGAACGCCCGCGGTGTCGAGCGTGCCGCGAACGATCTTGTATCGCACGCCCGGAAGGTCCTTCACCCGTCCGCCGCGCACGAGCACGATCGAGTGCTCCTGCAGGTTGTGTCCCACCCCCGGGATGTACGCCGTGACCTCGACGCCCGACGTGAGGCGCACGCGCGCCACCTTGCGCAGAGCGGAGTTCGGCTTCTTCGGGGTGTTCGTGTACACGCGAGTGCAGACGCCACGCCGCTGCGGCGACCCCTTGAGGGCCGGGCTCTTCGTCTTTGTCTTCGGGGTCTTGCGACCCCTCCGAACCAGTTGCTGGATCGTCGGCATGGCGTTGTCCGTCTGCGCTCTTTCGTTGTCAAACACCGGAGCCACGCGCGGACGCGAAACGCCGTCCGAGCGGGACCCGCGAGCCTGGTCCCCAGGCGCAGCACGAGATGCACCGCACCCCGGGGATTTGCTGGCCGAACACGCGCGTTCCGACAGGCTCACCAGGCCGGAGCGCGACCAGCCAAGCTACTGCCCGCCGGACGGGGGCGTCAACCACGGGTGCCGTGCCGGGCGGAGGGCCCAGCCCATTGAAGACGCCATCCAACGTGCGCACGATAGGGTACCCGCCCGATGGAGGCGACGTCGACCGAGCGGGCGCGGTTGCTCGACGTCGCGCGTCGCGCGGCGGCGCTCGGCGCCGGTGTGGTACGCGCGTCCTACCGCACGAACGGGGCCGGTGACGCGTCCCCAAAGGGGCGGCCGGGCGACTGGGTCACGGACGTGGATGTCGCGAGCGAATCGGCCATCCGTGCGTTCCTGGAGACCGAGACACCGTCGATCCCGGTCGTGGGCGAGGAGGCGGGCGGGACACGGGCCCATCGACATTGGCTGGTGGACCCGCTGGACGGCACCACCAACTTCGTGCACGGGTTCCGGGTGGTCGGCGTCTCGGTCGCGCTGATGGAGTCGGGAATCCCCGTTGCCGGCGCCGTCGCCGCCCCGCTCCTGGGCGAGACGTACTGGGCCTCCGCCGGCGGCGGCGCCTGGGCCGACCGAGGCGCCGGTCCGGAGCCGCTGGCGGTCGCCGGCCGCGAACCCGGCCGGGCCGTCGTCGCGACCGGTTTCCCGTTTCGCCGCCACGACCTGCTCCCCGGCTACTTTCGGACGATGGAGGGAGCCCTGCGCCGGTTCGAAGACCTCCGGCGGCCGGGTTCCGCCTCCCTCGACCTCGCCTGGGTGGCGGCCGGGGTCTTCGACGGGTTCTTCGAGCTGGCGCTCTCGAGCTGGGACGTCGCGGCCGGCGGGCTGCTGATCCGCGAGGCGGGCGGCGTCGTCACGGACTGGGACGGCGGACCCGCGTGGCTCTCAGGCAACATCCTGGCCGGCTCACCGGCCGTCCACTCCGAGCTCGTACAGCTGGCAGAGCTCCGGACAGCGAACGAGGGGGACGATCCGCCCCCCTCGATCGAAGCTGCGCCGTCGGACGAGGTCTAGCCCGGCAGCCGGAACAGCCGCGTCGACCAGTTCGCGTAAAAGGTCCGAGTGAACCCGCACGTGGTGTCGTTGACGAACTGGTTGAACCCGCACCGTTGCGCGATGTACTCCGCCGCGAGCCAGAGCGACCCGCTGTCGGACACCGTCGCCGTCCCGTAGTCGCCCCAGCGCGGCCGGAACCCGCCCTCGCCGGTGCCGGTGAAGCCGTCGTCGGGGCCGAGGCCGAGCCCGCCGATCTGGACGGACGTGGGCGCATGCCCGGCCGTGAACGGGATGTACGCGGCCGTCGGATTGAAGTCCAGACCGCTCAACGTCACGCCGATCGCGCCCCGGCCGCTCGGTCCGATGGCGATCGAGGGGTAGACGAGGTTGTTGCGCGCGACCGCCACGACGCCCTGCTGCTCGAGCGACGCCGTGTGGTACGACGGCGTGGGCCGCACGCCGAAGTACGCGATGCCGACCCGGCGATTGATGGGGGTCCACTTCCCGTTGCGGCTGTTGTAGTCGGCGGCCCCCTTTCCTTGCAGCTCCGTCGACGTCGTCAGATACACGACCCCGTGGTGCAGCCAGGCGCCGTAGAACTTGCCCGACCCGGAGTCGAGCGGGATCGGGCTCTTGATGAACTTGTAGTTGGTCCCGATGCAGTCCTCCCCGATGTTGACGCACTTGAGCAGCGGGGTCTTGCCCCCCATCTGCTGGGACAGCGGCGGCACGACGTAGTCGTCCGTCGGGACCTCCGTCTCGGTGAGGACCGGGTCCGGATTCGCGGCGTCGAGCGTCGCGGTGTGGGTCAGCGTGTACAGGGACAGGGAATCCGCTGGGTCGGGCTCCGTGTACGGCGAGAGCGACATCCCGAAGTACATGGTGCCGCCCGCGCGCGTGTCCCAGTCGGCCATCATCCCGTTAGCCGGCTGGAGCGTGTAGGCGACGTCGTCCGCCGCCGCGGAGAGAACGTTCTCGAAGTAGACCGAACCCGGCGTCGGGTCCCCCGCCTCCATGTCCGCCTTGGAGAACGCGTACAGCTGAGCGCCGTGGAACTCGCCGTCGCCGATGTTGTCGAACTCGTTGGTCGACATGTAGAAGCCGTTGGCGTCGAGCCCGGTCTGCGGGTAGTCACCGAAGCAGAACGTGCTGCTGCAGCCGTGGTCGGGAGTCCCGTTCTGCCCGTTGTTCGTGGTGTCGACCACGTACACGTTCCACGCCCCCAGCGGGTTGGCGGTGGTGCTCACCGCGACGAAGACACTCGTCGGGCCCGAGAAGTCGCCGGTCTCCGGATCGAGGTCGTTCTCGTCCGAGGTCACGAACCAGCGGCGCCCCTCAGGGTCGTACAGACAGGAGACGTCGAACATGAGCGGCCCGAACGGACCGTCGGGGCGGACGAACGACGTCGGAACGCCGAAGAACTCGTTGAGCGACAGACCGGTCGGCCCCGCCTGCGGGAACAGGGGCTCGCCCTCGATCAGCGGCGTGCCGTTCGGCTTGTACACCTGCAGGACCGAGTTGACGATCTCGAGCACCTTGCCGTTGCCGGCGCAGAGCCCCTGGTCCGGCGGCTCGCCTGAGAACTGGTTGCCGTTGTCGGAGTACCGGCTGTCGAAGTGGTTGAGGCCCTGGAAGGACTTGGTCGGCTTGCCGCTGCCGATGGGCACGCTCGGCACGCTGCGGACCGCCTTGCCTCCCTCGCCGGCCTCGTCGCCGAGCGCCGGCTCGTCGCGGAGCACCCGATGGACGTTGGGCAGATCCGCCAGCTCGGCCGCGAGGCTCCCAGCGCCCGAAGAAGCGGCGGCGCGCAGAGCTCCGCTGGCCGATGGGTTGACTCGATGCAGCAGCCGGATCGGCGCCGCTCGGCGCCCGGTCGACCCTGAAGCGGCACCCCCCTCGGTGGTCAACACGGATAGAACCATCAGACATGCGACGAACAACGCCGCCATTCGTCCACGACTCATCTTCGCCCCCCCGGCATCGACGGGAAGCGGCGCCACCCGGGCCGCCTCATGCGTCGATCAATGTAGGCGGGTTGGCCCCCCAAGGGCAACACGGCTGCTCAGCCCGCTTCCGGCGTCACCGGCCGCCGGCGCAAACCCCGGGTCGGTCGTTAGTCCTCTTCGGCCTTCGCGGCGACCGGACCACCGAGCATCCGTTCGGCCTGCTCGCGGGTGAGTCCCACGAGCGCGGGTTCGCCGGTCTCGACGGACATCGCCTCCGCCATCTCGCGCTGGCGGGCGAGCCAGTACTCCGGGATCGCCTCGGGCTTGATCTTGACCTGCACGTTGCGGTACCGGGGCATCCCGGTGCCGGCAGGGATCAGCTTGCCGATGATGACGTTCTCCTTGAGTCCCAGCAGCGGGTCGGACCTGGCCGAGATGGCCGCGTCGGTCAGAACGCGCGTCGTCTCCTGGAACGATGCCGCCGAGAGCCACGAATCCGTCGCGAGCGACGCCTTCGTGATCCCGAGCAGAACCGGACGGGCCGAGGCCGGGGTTCCGCCGTTCTCGACGACCTCCGCGTTCGTCTCCTCGAACAGCCGGCGGCTGACCATGTCGCCCGGCAGGAACGTCGTCTCGCCGGGCTCGATGATGTGCACCTTCCGAAGCATCTGACGGGCGATCAGCTCGATGTGCTTGTCGTGGATGGTCACGCCCTGGGAGCGGTAGACCTGCTGGACCTCCTCGACGAGGTGTCGCTGCAGGGCCAGCACGCCCTCGACCCGCAGCTTCTCGTGCGGGTTGACCGATCCCTCGGTGAGCTGCTCGCCGACCACGACGTCGTCGCCGTCCGAGACCGTGAGCCGCGCGCGGTACGAGACCGGGTACTCCACCATGTCGCCCGTGTCGTCGTTGACGCGGATGCGCCGGACATGCTTCTCCTCGTCGTCCTCGATCGAGACGGTGCCGGACAGCTCCGTGATCTGCGCCTCGCCCTTCGGCTTGCGGGCTTCGAACAGCTCGACGACGCGAGGGAGTCCGTGTGTGATGTCCTCCCCGGCGATGCCGCCCGTGTGGAACGTCCGCATCGTCAGCTGCGTCCCGGGCTCACCGATCGACTGGGCCGCGATGATGCCGACGGCCTCGCCGATGTCGACCAGCCGGCCGGAGGCCAGCGACCGGCCGTAGCACGCCTGGCAGACGCCGACCTCCGTCTCGCAGGTGATGACCGAGCGAACCTGAACCTGCTCGACGCCGGCGGCGACCAGCGTGTCGCGGAGCTCGTCGTCGACGACCTGTCCACGGGTCGCGATCTTCTTGCCGCCGGCCTTGACGTCCTCGGCCAGCACTCGCCCGAACAGGGCGGTGTCGATGTGCGTGTGCGCCACCCGCGTGCCGTCGGGCCTGGGGATGGTGACCTCGGTCGGGATCGACCGGTCGGTGCCGCAGTCCTCGTCGCGCACGATGAGCTCCTGCGCGACGTCGACGAGACGCCGGGTCAGGTAGCCGGAGTCGGCGGTCCGCAGGGCAGTGTCGGCGAGCCCCTTTCGGGCGCCGTGCGTCGAGATGAAGTACTCGAGCACCGACAGCCCTTCGCGGAAGTTCGATTTGATCGGACGCGGGATGATCTCGCCCTTCGGGTTGGCGACCAGCCCACGCATGCCCGCCAGCTGACGGATCTGCATGATGTTCCCGCGGGCGCCCGAGTTGGCCATCATGTAGATCGGGTTGATGGCCGTGAACTGGGCCTCCATGGCGTCCTTGACCTCGTCGGTCGCCTGGGTCCAGATCTCGATGAGCTCCTGCCGCCGCTCGTCGTCGGTGATGACGCCCTTGCGGAACTGCTGCTCGACCTTCTGCGCCCGCTTCTCGTGCTCGTCGAGAATGGCCTGCTTGCTCGGCGGGACCGTGACGTCCTCGACGCCGATCGTCACACCGGCGCGGGTCGCGTAGTGGAATCCGAGGTTCTTCAGGTTGTCCAGGATCTCCTCGACGCGCGCGCGGTCGTAACCGTGGACGGCCTCGTCCACGAGACGCGCGATGTCGTTCTTGAGCACCTGGGCGTTCCAGAACGAGAAGTCGTCGGGAAACGCGCCGTTGAACAAGACGCGGCCGATCGTCGTTCGCACGACCGGCGTGAGCCCCGACGCGGGGTCGTACCCCTTGGGCAGCATCTCGGGCGGCAGGGCCTTGCCCTCGATCCGGATCCGGATGGGGTCGTGCAGCGGATGACCCTGATCGAGCGCCAGCATCGCCTCGGCGGGCGATCCGAAGGCCGCGATCTTTTCGTCGGGGAGCTTCTCGTTCTGCTGGATCGTCAGGTAGTAGAGCCCGAGCACCATGTCCTGGGTCGGCGTGGCGATGGGACGCCCGTGGGCCGGGGACAGGATGTTGTTGGTCGAGAGCATCAGGATCCGGGCCTCGGCCTGCGCCTCGGCCGACAGCGGCACGTGCACCGCCATCTGGTCGCCGTCGAAGTCCGCGTTGAAGGCCGCGCACACGAGCGGGTGGATCTTGATGGCTTTGCCCTCGACGAGAACGGGCTCGAAGGCCTGGATGCCGAGCCGGTGCAGCGTCGGCGCGCGGTTGAGCATCACGGGATGCTCGAAGATGACCTCTTCCAGCACGTCCCAGACCTGCGGGCGGGCGCGCTCCACCATGCGCTTGGCGCTCTTGATGTTCTGCGCGAGGTTCTGGTCGACGAGCCGCTTCATGACGAACGGCTTGAAGAGCTCGAGCGCCATCTGCTTGGGCAGGCCGCACTGGTGAAGGCGCAGCTCCGGACCGACCACGATGACCGAACGGCCCGAGTAGTCGACCCGCTTTCCCAGCAGGTTCTGGCGGAACCGGCCCTGCTTGCCCTTCAGCATGTCCGAGAGCGACTTGAGCGGGCGGTTCCCGGGTCCGGTCACCGGGCGCCCGCGGCGGCCGTTGTCGAACAGCGCGTCCACGGCCTCCTGGAGCATCCGCTTCTCGTTGTTGACGATGATCTCGGGCGCCTGCAGGTCGAGCAGCCGCTTGAGCCGGTTGTTCCGGTTGATGACACGCCGGTAGAGGTCGTTCAGGTCGCTCGTCGCGAACCGGCCGCCGTCCAGCTGGACCATCGGACGCAGGTCCGGCGGGATGACGGGGACCGCGTCGAGAACCATGCCGGCCGGCGTCGACCGGCCGTCGACGAAGTTCGACACGACCTTGAGCCGCTTGATCGCCTTGAGCCGGCGGGTGCCCTTGCCGTTCTCGATCTGGTCACGCAGCGACGCGACCTCGGCCTCGACGTCGAGGTCTTGGAGGAGCCGCTTGATGGCCTCGGCCCCCATGCCGCCCTCGAAGTAGTCGCCGTAGCGCTCACGGAGCGACCGGTAGACGGCATCGTCGGCCACCAGCTGCTTCACGCTGAGGCTCTTGAAGGAGGCGAGCACGTCCTCGAGGTGCTGCTGCTCGCGCTGCGCGGCCTCGTGGATGCGCTCGACGTCGCGCTGGGCCTCTCGCTTGGCGGCCGAGAGCTGCGCGCCCTTGGCCCCTTCGGCCTCGAGCTCCTTGAGGCGATCCTCGAGCTCGTTCAGACGCGCGCGGACGTCGTCGTCTCGCTGTGCCTCGATCTCGCGCTTCTCCTCGTCGATCTGACCCTCGATCTCGGGAAGCTCCTTGTGACGGCGCTCCTCGTCGATCCGCGTGATCACGTAGGCGGCGAAGTAGATGATCCGCTCGAGGTCCTTCGGCGCGAGGTCGAGCAGGTAGCCGAGGCGCGAGGGGACGCCCTTGAAGTACCAGATGTGCGTGACGGGGGCGGCCAGCTCGATGTGGCCCATCCGGTCGCGCCGGACCTTGCTGCGCGTGATCTCCACGCCGCAGCGCTCGCAGATGATGCCCTTGAACCGAACGCGCTTGTACTTGCCGCAGTGGCACTCCCAGTCCCGCGTGGGACCGAAGATGCGCTCGCAGAACAAGCCGTCCTTTTCGGGCTTGAGGGTGCGGTAGTTGATGGTCTCCGGCTTCTTCACCTCGCCGTTGGACCACGCGCGAATCTGGTCCGCCGTCGCAAGGGCGATCCGGAGCTCATCGAAGTAGTTCACATCCAGCACTCGTGTGCCTCCTCAGCCGTGGTCGCCGCCATTCCGGTCAACGCTGCGGTATTCCCCGTCCCCAAGACGAATGGCCTCAATCGAAGTCCGCTCCGGCCGGCTCGCGCCGGGAGAGGTCGATCCCGAGCTCTTCCGCGGCCCGGAACACGTCCTCATCCGTCTCTCGGAGCTCGATCTGCTCGCCGGCCGCCGAGCGAACCTCGACGTTCAGGCAGAGCGACTGCATCTCCTTGATGAGGACCTTGAACGACTCGGGGATGCCCGGCTCGGGGATGTTCTCGCCCTTGACGATGGCCTCGTACACCTTGACGCGGCCGAGCACGTCGTCGGACTTGATCGTCAGCAGCTCCTGGAGCGCGTACGCGGCCCCGTAGGCCTCGAGCGCCCAGACCTCCATCTCACCGAACCGCTGGCCGCCGAACTGGGCCTTCCCGCCCAGCGGCTGCTGCGTGATCATCGAGTACGGGCCCGTCGAGCGAGCGTGGATCTTGTCGTCCACCAGGTGGAGCAGCTTCAGGATGTAGGCCACCCCGACCGTCACCGGCTCCTCGTAGGGCTCGCCGCTGCGGCCGTCGAACAGCCGCGCCTTGCCGACGCCGTCGACGAGCGTGCGGCCGTCGGGCGTCGGGTGGGTGCTGCGGAGCGCCTCGAGGATCTCGGTCTCGCGGGCCCCGTCGAACACGGGGCTCGCGACGTGCACGGGCGCCTCGTGATCGAGCCCGCCCTTCGTGAACCCGTTGAGCGCGGCCCAGCCGAGGTGCGCCTCGAGCACCTGTCCCAGGTTCATCCGGGACGGGACGCCGAGCGGGTTCAGGATGATGTCGACCGGCGAGCCGTCCTCGAGGAACGGCATGTCCTCCTCGGGAAGGATGGTCGAGATGACCCCCTTGTTCCCGTGGCGGCCGGCCAGCTTGTCGCCGTCGGAGATCTTCCGCTTCTGCGCGACGTAGACGCGCACGAGCTGGTTGACGCCCGGCGGCAGCTCGTCGCCGTCCTCGCGCGTGAACACGCGGACCCCGATGACCTTGCCGCTCTCGCCGTGGGGCACCTTGAGCGAGGTGTCGCGAACCTCACGCGCCTTCTCGCCGAAGATCGCGCGCAGCAGGCGCTCCTCGGGCGTCAGCTCCGTCTCGCCCTTCGGCGTGACCTTGCCGACGAGGTAGTCGCCGGGGTTGACCTCGGCGCCGATCCGGACGATCCCGCGCTCGTCGAGGTCCTTGAGGATCTCTTCGGAGACGTTCGGGATGTCGCGGGTGATCTCCTCGGCCCCGAGCTTCGTGTCCCGGGCGTCGACCTCGTGCTCCTCGATGTGGATCGACGTCAGCACGTCGTCCTTCACCAGGCGCTCGGAGATGATGATCGCGTCCTCGTAGTTGTGGCCCTCCCAGGGCATGTACGCCACGACCAGGTTCTTCCCGAGCGCGATCTCGGCGGCCTCCGTGGAGGGGCCGTCGGCGATGACCTGACCCTTCACGATCTTGTCGCCGGCGTTCACGATCGGCTTCTGGTTGATGTTCGTGCCCTGGTTGGAGCGCCGGAACTTGAGCAGGCGGTAGTTCTTGAGCTCGCCGGTCCGCTCCTTGACGACGATCTCGTCGGCCGAGACGTCCTCGACCACACCGGCCTCCTCGGCGACCACCACGTCGCCGGCGTCGAGCGCCGCACGGAACTCCACGCCGGTTCCCACGAGCGGAGACTCCGAGCGAAGCAGCGGGACGGCCTGGCGCTGCATGTTGGCGCCCATCAGGGCGCGGTTCGCATCGTCGTGCTCGAGGAACGGGATGAGCGCCGCCGCCACCGAGACCAGCTGCTTCGGCGAGACGTCCATGTAGTCGACGTCGTCGGGCGCCACCGACTCGACCTCGCCGCCCTTCTTGCGAACCAGCACCTGGGGCTCCGCGATCTTGCCGGACTTCAGGTCGTAGGGCGTGTTGGCCTGTGCGATGACGTGGCGGTCCTCCTCGTCGGCCGACAGGTAGTCGATCTTCGTCGTGACGATGCCGGCCTCGACCCGCCGGTAGGGGGTCTCGATGAAGCCGAACGCGTTGATGCGGCCGTAGCTCGACAGCGAGCCGATCAGACCGATGTTCGGGCCCTCCGGCGTCTCGATCGGACACATCCGCCCGTAGTGGGACGGGTGGACGTCGCGCACCTCGAACCCCGCGCGCTCGCGGGACAGACCCCCCGGTCCAAGCGCGGACAGCCGGCGCTTGTGCGTGAGCCCCGCCAGCGTGTTCGTCTGGTCCATGAACTGAGACAGCTGCGACGTCCCGAAGAACTCCTTGATCGAGGCCACGACCGGCCGGATGTTGATGAGCGTCTGCGGCGTGATGGCCTCCACGTCCTGGGTGGTCATCCGCTCCTTTACGACGCGCTCCATCCGCGACAGGCCGATCCGGATCTGGTTCTGGATCAGCTCGCCGACCGAGCGAAGGCGCCGGTTGCCGAAGTGGTCGATGTCGTCGGGGTCGTAACCATCCTCGCCCGCGTGCAGCTTCACGAGGTACCGGACGGTCTTGAGCATGTCCTCGTAGGTGAGGACGGCCTTGTACTTGGGCGCGGACGCGCCGGACTCGTCCTTTTGCACCTCAGAGAAGACGCGGTAGCGGAACTGCTCCCAGCCGTCCTTGTCCGCGTTGTCGATCTCTTTGAGCGCCTTGTGGTGCGCCTTGAGCTGCTTCAGCAGGTCGCCGTCGGCCTTGCCGAGCTTCTTGTCCACCTTGTGACGGCCCACCCGAGCGACGTCGTAGCGCTTCGGGTTGAAGAACAGGTTCTCGAGAAGGGTCTTGGCGCTCTCGGCCGTCGGCGGCTCACCGGGCCGGAGCTTGCGGTAGATGTCCTCGAGTGCCTCCTCCTGCGTCTCGACGTGGTCCTTCTCCAGCGTCAACTGGATCGTCGGGGCGTTGTCGAAGAGCGCAAGGATCTCGTCGGCGGTCCAACCGAGCGCCTTGAGCAGCACCGTGACGCTCTGGCGGCGCTTGCGGTCGATGCGGACCCCGACGGTCTCCTTCTTGTCCACGTCGAACTCGAGCCACGCGCCGCGCGACGGGATGATCTTCGCGATGAAGATGTCCCGGTCGGTGGTCTTGTCGGGCTCCTTGGAGAAGTAGACCCCCGGCGAACGGACGAGCTGCGAGACAACCACGCGCTCGGTGCCGTTGATGATGAAGGTTCCCCGCTCGGTCATGATCGGGAAGTCCCCCATGAAGACTTCCTGCTCCTTGATCTCGCCGGTCACCTTGTTGACAAAGGTGGCCTCGACGAAGAGCGGACGAGCGTAGGTGATGTCCTTGTCGCGGCACTCCTCTTCCGAGAGCTTTACCTCCCGAAACGTGTGGGTACCGAAGTAGAGCTGGAACTGCTCAGTGAAGTCCTCGATCGGAGAGACCTCGTCGAGGACTTCCCGGATCCCTTCATTCAGAAGCCACTCAAACGAGTCCTTCTGTATGGCGACGAGGTCTGGAAGGGGGAGGACCTCATCCAACTTCCCAAAGCTGACACGATCCCGAGCATGAACAAGCTGGTCAGGCAAACGGATCCCTCCCAGGGAAAGAGACGAGGCGCACGACGGCACGCGGTGGTCGACACGGCGAACAGGCAGCTTACGTGCGGAAGGCAGGCGTCGTCAAGGACGCCTGCCATATCTCCCGCGAAGAGAGGCCTGAAGGGTACGCCCCGACGGGCCGAGGGTCAACCCGCTAGGGTCGTGCGATGGGGCGGGCGCAGGGACCGGAGGATCGGGTTCGATCCGGCGTCGGCAGGGTACGTGAGCTGGCCTCCGGCCTCGTGGAACGCGTGCGGGCGAGCGTCCCGGATCGCGAGCCCTCTCCCCTTCGGGACACCCGCGCCGGCCGGCGGATCCGCCGGCGCGCGATCGCCTTGGGCGTCGTGGCCGCTGCCCTGACGGCCGTCGTGTTGCTCGGTGTCGACGGGGTGCTCTCGGTCCGCCGGATGAACGCGGCCGTCACCGCCGGCCGCGCCGACCTGGTCGCCGGGACGGAGTCGATCCAGACCGGCGACGCGAAGGGCGCGGCCGAGCAGTTCACGCTTGCCGCCGAGGAGGCGGTGCGCGCCGCACGCTCGGCCACCCGGCCGGCCATGGCGATCGCCGCCCGGCTGCCGATCCTCGGGGACAACGTCGATGCGGTGGAGGCCGTGGCCCGGGCCCAGGGCGAGGCGGCCACCGCCGGGCTCACGATGACCGAGGCGGTGCAGACGCTCGGCTGGACCGACCTGCGGGCCCCGGGAATCGCCTCGCTCGGGACGCTCGCCATGTCTCGGATCCAGGCGGGGCTCGATTCGCTCGATCGCGTGCGGGAGCAGCTCACCGACGCCCGCGCGCAGCTGGACGGCGTCGGCGGCCACCTCATCGGACCCGTCGCGACCGGCGTCGCCGATGCCACCGGGTTGCTCGACCGGCGGATCGCCGTCGTTCAGGCGCTCACCGACCTTGGCCGAGAGCTGCCGGTGCTCTACGGCGATCCGACTGCGCGCCGGTACCTGCTGGTCGTCCCGAGCCTTGGCCGGCCGGCGCTCGGCGTGGGTCGCATCGAGCTGGCCGGAACGCTCGATGCATCGGGCGGGACCCTGCAGGTCGCCGATGTCGGCCCGGCTCCGAGGGCGCTCGCGCAGCTGGAGTCCACCCCCGATCTTCGAGCCGACGGCCGGGCGATCCTGCACGCCGCGACCGACACCGGGCTCGGTCCCTACGACGGCGTGTGGATCGTCGACTCGCAAGCGCTGTCGGATCTGCTGTGGGCGGTCGGGGACGTCGACTCGGCTTCGTGGCCGCAAACGCTGACGTTCGAGAACGTCGTCGGTGCGCTCGAGGTGGAAACCCTGCAGGGAACCAACGCGGTCGAGGCGACGGCGACGCGCGCCGCGATCGTCCGCGACGTGCTGACCGCGGCGCTCGAGCGCCGGCCCGGGCTGGAGCCGCTCGCGCTCGGGTTGGCTCGAGCGGTCTCCGGGCGCGATCTCGCGATCGTCGTGCCGAAGGCTCCCGACCGGGGGATCCTGCATCGGCGCGGCGCCGACGGAACGTTCGTGCCCGGGGCCAACCCGCTCGCCGTGTGGTGGGACACCGCCTCCAACAACCACGTGGCGGCACTCGTGCGAACCCAGGTCAGCCTCTTGGTGACGCTCGAGGCCGACGGATCGGCCACGTGCCGCCTCGTGGTGATCGCTCGAAACACCGCGACGGCCGGGCGCCCGTCCCTCCTGCTCGGACGGCCGGTCGGCAAGGACCCCGACCCCATCGGATCGTGGCGAACCACGGCCCACGTGCTCCTGCCGCCCGGCGCCGACGGGGCCGCGGTCGAAACCAGCAGCCCCGGCGAGACCGGGATCGTGGAGGGCGGGCGTTCCGACACGGCCGAGGCCTCGTTCCGGCTCGACCCGGGCGAGAAGATCTCGACGATCGTCACCTACTCGCTGCCAAGGGCAACGATCGAGGCGGGCGGGAGTCGGGAGTTTCGCCTCCGGCTCCTTTCGACTCCGCTCGTGCAACCCGCGCAGGTGGCGATCCTGATCCGGGTTCCCCCGGGCCGGCAGGTGACGGACTCGAGCGACGCGCTCGACGTCCAAGGCGGGCTCGCGCGCTTTGCCGGGACCCTGGACCGGACGACGGACCTCTGGGTCCGCTACTGAACCGCGCTCGCGGAGGTGCCGGCGGACGACGAGCGAGCTGGAGGCCGGCTAGCCCGCCGGGAAGCTTGCTTGCTCGGCAACGAACCTCGTCAATCCGGGGGCAGCCAGATCGCGGTCGGACAGGACCGGCGCCGACACCGGCCAGACGACGCCCAGACCCGGATCGTTCCACGCGAACCCCAGCTCGTCGGTTCCGTCGAACTCCTGATCGACGAGGTACAGCAGCGTGAGATCGGTCACGGCGCAGAAGCCGTGGGCGACGCCGGGCGGGATCGTGATGGCCCGCAGGCGGGCCGGCGCGTCGACCTCGATCGTCTGGGTCGTTCCGGCCGACGGCGAGCCGCTCCGAAGGTCGCGCAGCGCGACGAGGCCCGACCCGGAGATCACCACCCAGCGGTCGGTCTGGCGCCGGTGGACGTGCATGCCACGCAGAACGCCGGCCGCCGAGCGAGAGAGGTTGAGCTGGGACACGCGGGGCGCCGCCGGCCACCATGAGACTCGGTAGAGCTCGGTGAGCGAGCCCCGGACGTCCGCGTGCGGATCGAGATCGAGCAGCCCGACACCCTGGATGCCCTCGGGTGGCGGCTCGTCCTTCAGGGGCGCCCGACCGTCCACGCCGTCAGCCTACAGGCGGGCCTCAGCTCGGCCGACGTTTCCGAGCCCGACGACCGCGACCTCATCGCTGCCCCCGGAACCAGTCGACCGTGCGGGCCAGTCCGTCTTCGATCGGCACCCGGCCTTCGAACCCCAGGACCCGGCGGGCGAGCGACGGGTCGGAATCGGTCCGGCGAACATCGCCTTCCCTGGGCGGCTCGTGATCCGGATCCACGCGGACCCCGCAATTCTCGGCGATCAGCTCGAGGAGCCGGTTGACGCTCGTCGGCCCGCGGCCGCTGCCGACGTTGAACGCGGCGCCGAACGCCTCCTCGGGCGCTCGAGCCGCCAGAAGGTTCGCCTCCACGATGTCGTCGACGTAGGTGAGGTCGCGCGCCTGCTCGCCGTCGCCGTGGACGACCGGGCGGGTCCCGGTCAGGCACGCGACGATGAAACGAGGGACGACCGCCGCGTATTCGCTGCGGGGGTCCTGACGGGGGCCGTACACGTTGAAGTACCGGAGCGAGATCGCCGGGACACCGTAGGCCCGCCAGAACCCGCCGCAGTACACCTCGGCGGCAAGCTTGCTCGCCGCGTAGGGCGACAGCGGGGCCGGGACCATCGACTCGTGAACGGGAAATTCCGTCTGGTTGCCGTACACGGAGGAGGACGAGGCCGAGACGACGACGGCGCCCGCCGCTCGAGCGGCCAGCAAGACGTTCACGGTGCCTCTGACGTTGACGTCGGTGGTCAGCCCCGGCTCGAGCATCGAGCGAGGGACGGATCGCTTGGCGCCCTGGTGAAAGATCGTCGAACAGCCACGTGCCGCCTGCGAGACGGCGTCCTCGTCACGCAGGTCGGCCTCGACGAGCTCGACGCCGTCCACGCCGGCGAGGTTGCCGGGGCTTCCGTCAGAGAGGTCGTCGAGGCCGGCCACGTCGAACCCATCGGCGAGCAGACGCCGGCACAGGTGGGAGCCGATGAACCCCGCGGCGCCCGTGACGAGCACGCGATGTGTCACAGCATCGATCCTCGCTCACCGGGCGCCATCGGTCCACGCCGGGCTTTCCCGGTTGGTCTCGGATGGCGGATCGCGGAGAGCGACGGGCTCCGGCTCAGCCCTGGGCGACCTCGGCGAGTGCCTGCGATGCGTCGGATTCGTCACCGATCTTGTCGACGCCGCCGATGGCCTGGACCATGTCGGCGAACGCGTGGCCGAGCCGCTGCGCCTGGTCTTTCGACGCGATCACGACCCCCCGCTCGTGCAGGACGCCGTAGAGCTCCTCGAGGGCAGCCCGTTGGTCGCTGAGAAGTGAAGCCTCGGAGACGTTCAGCGCTCTTGCCAGACGTGCGAGCGTCTGGATGGACGGCTCGACGTGTCCGTTCTCGTAGCGGGACAGTCTTGCCTTGGGAATGCCGGAGAGATCCTCCAGCTCGGACTGGCTCAGCCCGGCGTCCAGCCGCGCTTCGCGCAGCCGATTCCCGAAGTGCTTGCCATCGTCCCCGTACATCCGGCGACCCCCCTCAGTCGTAGTCCGTAGTCGATCACAATATGTTGTGTCCAGAGCGGCGAACGTAGCATAGGCCCGCAACCGGCCGGTACGGCCGAAGGGCGCATTCTCGCTATTTGATCTCGACAGAACCCCCCGCAGCCTCGAGCGCTTCCTTCGCCTTGTCGGCGGCCTCCTTGTTGACCCGCTCGAGCACGGGCTTGGGCGCGCCGTCGACCAGATCCTTCGCCTCCTTGAGCCCGAGACTCGTCAGCGCCCGGACCTCCTTGATCACCTGGATCTTCTTCTCACCGGCCGCGGTGAGGATGACGTCGAACTCCGACTGCTCCTCCTCGGCCGCGTCGGCGCCGCCGGCCTGGCCACCGGCCACCATGACCGGGGCCGGAGCCGCGGCCTGGACGTCGAAGGTCTCCTCGAACGCCTTGATGAAGTCGGACAGCTCGAGGAGCGTCATCTCCTTGAACTGGCCGAGCAGGTCATCGGTGCTCATCTTCGCCATCTCGGATCACTCCCTTATCTCTTCTGGTGTCTCTTCTGGTGTCTCTTCCGGCGTGTCTTCTGGGGTCTGTCCCGGCGCATCCTCCGGCTCGTCCGGCGTTTCAGGCTCTGCCGCAGGCACTTCGGCTGCGGCATCCGCCGGTTCTTCTTCCACGACCGCCGGTGCCTCGTCCTCGGTGGCCTCCGGCGCGGATTCCGGCTCAGCGGGGGGCGCCGGAAGCTTGTCCTTGAAGGCCCCGAGCAGCGCCAGGAACCTTGACTGGGCCGCCTGGAAGGCGAAGACCGCGCGCGCCATGTCCGCCTTCAGCAGGCCCGCCACCTTTGAAAGCATCACGTCGCGAGGCTCGAGATCGGCGAGCGCCTTCGCCTGCTCGGCCGAGAGCACCTGGCCGTCGAGCCACGCCCCCTTCAGCTCGAGCGCCGGGTACTCCTTCGACGCAGCCACGACCCGCTTCGCCGCGACGATCGGGTCGCCGTGGACGAACGCGACCGCTGAGGGGCCGGCAAGCATGGCCTCCATGCCTTCGATCCCGACGTCGGCGACCGCCCGTTGCATGAGGGTGTTCTTGACGACCGTGAACGACGTGCCGCTCTCGAGCAGTGCGGATCGGAGCGTGGTGATCTCCGAGACCGTCAGACCCCGGTAGTCGGCCAGCAGCAGGGCCGATGTCCCCTCGATCCGCTCCTTGAGCGCGGTCACGCGCTCGACCTTTGCCGCCTTCGGCATCACGCCTCCATCGTCAGCGTCACATCCCGCAGTCAGCGGAAGACGCGCGGCGCGTGCCTTCGCGAGCATGCCTGGGCAGGTACCCGTCCGGGATTACGCGCCTCGGCGCCCCTGCTGTCTGCGGCCTCACGAGGATACGGACGGCGTGCGTCCGCGACAACGCACCTGCGTCAGACGGCGACCGTCTCGACCCCGCGGGGGTGGGTCGGGTCGACGTGGACCGACGGGCCCATCGTCGTCGACAGCGTCAGGCTCTTGATGTAGCGACCCTTGGTCGAGGAGGGCTTGGCCCGGACCACCTCGTCCACGACGACCAGATAGTTCTCGAGCAGCTTCGCCGGTTCGAACGAGCGCTTGCCGATCACCATGTGGACGTTGCCGGTCCGGTCCGCCCGGTATTCGACCTTGCCACCCTTGATGTCGGTCACGGCCTTGGAGATCTCGTTGGTCACGGTGCCCGTCTTCGGGTTGGGCATGAGCCCGCGAGGACCCAGAACCCGCCCGGCCTTGCCGACCGCGGCCATGAGATCTGGCGTGGCGACGGCGGCGTCGAAGTCGAAGTTGCCCTTGATCACATCCTCGACCAACTCCTCACCGCCCACGATGTCGGCGCCGGCCTCGCGAGCCTCGCGCGCCTTGTCGCCGACGGCGAACACGGCGACGCGGACCGACCGGCCCGTGCCGTGGGGCAGCGTGACGGTGCCTCGGATCGCCTGATCCGCCTTTCGCGGATCGACGCCGAGACGGAAGACCACCTCGATCGTCTCGTCGAACTTGGCCTCGGGGAACGCCTTCAGGATCCCGATGGCTTCCGACGGCAGGTGATCGCGGTTCGCGTCGAACGAGGATGCCGCCTGCTGGTAGCGCTTGCCGTGGGACTCGGTCATCCCTGCACCTCCACGCCCATGCTTCTGGCCGTGCCGGCGATGACGCGCATCGCCATATCCAGGTCGTTGGCGTTCAGGTCGACCATCTTCCGCTCGGCGATCTGACGCACCTGCGCCCTGGAGAGCGTTGCGACCTTGTTCCGGTTGGGCTCGCCCGATCCCTTCTCGATCCCGGCCGCCTCCTTGATGAGCTCGGCCGCGGGCGGCTGCTTCGTGATGAACGAGAACGAGCGGTCCTCGTAGATCGTGAGCTCCGCGGGGATCACCTGGCCGACCCACTGCTGGGTGGCGTCGTTGTACTGCTTGCAGAACTCCATGATGTTGACGCCGTGCTGGCCGAGGGCCGTGCCGACCGGCGGCGCCGGCGTCGCCTGACCCGCCTTGATCTGCAGCTTGACCAGCGCGAGGACTTTCCTGCTCTTTGGCTTGTTGGGCGGCATGCGGTTGTTGCTCCTCTCCCTGCGGTCCAAGCGGCTCGGGCGGATCGCCCGAAGCCTCCCGCGACTGGATGTCAGACCTTTGATACCTGATCGAAGCCGAGCTCGACCGGCGTCTCGCGGTCGAAGATGTTGACGAGCACCTTGAGCTTGTTCTGATCGACGTTGATCTCGCTGATCGATCCGTTGAAGTCCGCGAACGGCCCGCTGATGATCCGGACCACGTCGCCCTCCTCGAAGCCGATCCGGAAGGCGGGCTTGTGCTCCTCCTTCTTCACGACCAGGATCTTCTCGACCTCGCGCTTGGACAGGGGAGTCGGCTTGGAACCGGTTCCCGCCGAGACGAACCCCGTCACGCCGGGCGTGTTCCGCACGACGTACCAGGAGTCGTTGTCGTAGAACATCTTTACGAGCAGGTAGCCGGGGAACACCTTCTTCTGGACGATCTGCTTCTTCCCCTGCTTGATCTCCATGACGTCTTCCATCGGGATGTGGACGCGGAAGATCTTGCCCTCCATCTGCATGGTGTGGATCCGGGACTCGAGGTTGGCCTTCACCTTGTTCTCGTAGCCCGCGTAGGTATGCACGACGTACCAGTCACCGGGACCGGTGAACGGATCGGCCGCCTTCGGCTCGCCGTCATCGGCCGTCTCGGTTGCGGCCACGGTCTCGGCAACCTCGACGGCCGCCTCGGGCACGGCTTTTTCGACCTCGACGGTCTCCTCGACCTCGACGATCTCTGCAACCTCGGGCATGGCTTCCGCTTCCTCGACTTCCTCGGCGACTTCGGCGACTTCTTCGGCCTCGGCGACCTCTTCGACCTCGGCGACCTCTTCGGCCGCCGACGGCTCCGACGACGTTTCCGTCTCGGCGGGCGTCATCTGCTCGGGCTGGTCCTCGGTCACTCGGGTCATCCTTCGGCGATCAACTGCTCAGGAGGTTCAGGATCACCTTCGAGAAGACGTAGTCGAGCCCGAACACGTAGGTCGTCACGACGGTCACGGTTACGAGCACGACGACCGTATAGGAGATCAGCTGGGTGCGGTTGGGCCAGTCGACCTTGCGGAGCTCGCCACGAACCTCCTTGAGGAACTGGCGAACGGTGGTTCTCCGCTTCTTCTCCTGCACCGCCACGCGGCGAGTGGTCGAGGCGGGAGCACGCTCGACGGCGCCGCGCTTCTGCTTGCGCTCGGCGCGTTCCTGCATCCGCTTCATTTGTCGGTTCATGACGCTCCCTGGCAGGCGCGGAGGGACTCGAACCCCCAACCGCCGGTTTTGGAGACCGGTGCTCTACCAAATTGAGCTACGCGCCTCCGCGGACCGGTCCCCGGGACGCGGGGAACTCTCGGAGGCCAGAGTATAGGTCTCGCCCCGAGAGCGCGGCAAAGACCCGGCCGGCCGAGAGGCGCCGCCATCGCTACCTGCGCAGATTCCCGCTGCAGATGCGTGAGACGGCCACCCTTCGGCCCTACACTTCCGGCACGACGCATTCGCGCGGCCCCGGATCGCGAGGAGACGTCATGCAGCACCAGGGTCCGTCTTTGCCGGAACGTCCCGGCGCGCCGTGGCGCGGGCTCTTCGCGCGACGGCCCGACCAGGGTGTTCCACCCGCCCGCCCGCCGTACGAGCAGGGCTTGGTCGACGCACTCCAGGGGGCCGTCGACGAGCGGCTCCACGACGGCCTGCGAGCCATCGAAGAGCGCTCGGTCGAGCTGATGCGCGAGATCGCGTCCGAAATGTGGCGCGATTCCGGCGCCGACATCCGTCCCGAGCAGGAGCGCATCGTCGCGCTCATGTCGCGGGACCAAGCGCTGCGAAGCCTCATGACCTCCAACGACGAGCGCTACCAGGCGCTCGCCCTTCGAGCCGACCGTCTGGAGGACACCGTCCGCGAGATGGCGGACAGCGCGCGCGCGACGCGCCGCGCGATGGAGTCCTCGGCCAAGGCCATCCGGGACATCTCGACTTCACCGACCCTGCAAGGGGTCGAGACCGTCCGCAACCAGCTCGAGCTGGTCGAGCGCCACATCGCCGAAACGTTCGCCGAGCTCGACGCGCGCGACCGGCTCCTGACCGAGACCATCGACCGGCAGGTGCGCGAGCATGCCGAGATCGTCTCGCAGGAGACCACCCGAGTCGTCGAGGCGATGGAGGGGTACGTCCAAAGCGGCACCGAAGCCGTCGGCCGGCTCGCACAGCGGATGGAGGCCCACGCGGAAGCCTTCGCGGCCGGTCCGAGCGGCAACGTGTCCGAGATCGTCGACGAGCGGGTCGGCGAGGTCGAACAGCAGATCGAGCTGCTGTCCGAGCGGGTCGGCATCCGCGGTCGGGACCTCGAGACGATCCTCGTCGGCGTCGAACGCCACGTCGAACAACGGATGATGGGTCTTGCCGGGCTCATCCGTTCGGACTCGCAGGCGTTGCGCGAGCTGATCGAGACCCGGACCGAGGGACAGTCCGAAGCGGTTCGGGCCGAGCTCGACGAGGCGATCGAGGAGCACCTCGACGAGATCGTCGAACGGACGAGGACCCAGGTCGAGGCGCTCGCTCGCTCGACCGAGGAACAGCTCGCCGCCCTGACGCTCGGGATCAGCTCGTCGATGGAACGGCATTTCGCCAACCTCTCGCAGCAGACCGACGAGCGGATGGCTATGGCGGCCGAGGTGACCACGCTGCCCGAGGACCTCGAGGCGCGGGTGGCCGACACCGTCGGCGAGCGCGTCGAGGCGCACCTGGACGACCGGGTCGCCGGGATCGCGAGGCTGATCCGATCCGACAACCGGGTCCTGGCCGAGCAGCTCGGCCAGATGCGCTCGACCCCGGAGCCGGAGGACAACATCGAGCTGCTGAAGCATGTGCTTCGGTCCATGAAGGAGCTCCAGGCCGGAGGGGCCAGCGATCTCCTCGGCACGATGGATCAGCGCTTCCAGACGATGAGCCACCAGCTCCACCAGGAGACGCAGTCGACGGCCGAGGCGATGATCAAGGTGGCCGAGGTGCTCGGCGAGAAGATGGACCGCATCTCGACCCGGATCGATCAGGGCAACAGCGACGAGCTCCAGGTCGTGATCGAGCGGATGAGCGATGCGATCCGAGCGATGTCGTCGGCGGGTCGAGAGCGCAGGATCGACCTGGAGTAACGCTCAGCGAAGCCGGACGACCGCCCGAGCCCGCTTGATGGGCCACACGGTCTCGCCTTCGCGATCCACGCGTACCCACGCGTCGATCGTCGCCGTCGCGGCGACCTCGTCCACGGAGCTCACGCGGCCCCCGGCGATCAGCTCCTCTCCGAGCAGGACCGGGGCGCGGAAGTTGGCGGAGAGCTCCAGGACGGATCGCGCGTCGCCCGCCCAGCCCACGACGCAGGTCGAGAGGTGCCCCATCGTGAACATCCCGTGGGCGATCACGCCGGAAAACCCCGCGGCCCGGGCGACGTCGTCGTCCTGGTGGAGCGGGTTGTGGTCCCCGCCGGTCTCGGCGTAGGCGCGGATGTCCTCGCGGGTGACGACGCGACGCAGCTCCGGGAGTTCCTCACCGGGCCGGACGGCCTGGCCGGGCCGGCTCACGGAACCTCCCGCTCGACCATCGTCGAGCGGGCGGTGACGGCCACACTGCCGTCCGGCCCGACGAGCTCGGTCACGATCGTGAGCAAGCCGGTCCCGCTCCGCACCCGAACATCCTCGATCCGCGCCCGGACCACCAGGGTCTCTCCTTCTTCCAGCGGCCGGCGGTAGGAGTAGACCTGGCTGCCATGCACGACCTTGGCAACGTCGAGGCCCAAACGGGGGTCGGCCATGATCTCGGGAAAGACCGTGAACTCGGCGGCCGTCACGAAGGTGGGCGGGATGCCGGAGGCCTGCCCCATCAAGGAACGGAACGCCGCCACGCGTTCGGAGTCGACGACGAAGGGGCGATCGGGATACTCGATGCCCGCGGCGCTCGAATCCATCAGCCCGGGACGGTAGGCGCGGCGCCCGGCGGCGACAAATCCGGGCGAGGTGCCTACAACGGATTCCGTATCCCCCAGATGGCCCGCGTTACGTGCACCAGCCCATGGCGCGGCATACCATCCGAAACGTCATGGGACGAGGGGGGTCCGACGCGCCCGCGAGCGCCGAAGCACCGATCAGGATCGTCATTGCCGACGACCATCGGTCCTACGGCGAGGCGCTGCAGATCGCGCTCGGGGTCGAAGACGACCTCGTCGTGATCGAGGTTGTCGACGACGGCGCGAGCGCGGTCGACGCGACGACCAACGACCACCCCGACGTCGTCCTGATCGACCTGCAGATGCCGGGGGTCGACGGGATCGAAACGACCCGACGGATTCGGCAGGACAACCCCGACACCGATGTCATCATCTTGTCGGGTCAAGAAGACGACATTGCGCTCGCGCGGGCCATCGAGGCCGGGGCCCGGGGGCTCGTCAACAAGTCCGGGCCGATATCCGATGTGGCGCAGGCAATCCGCAGAGCCTTCCGCGGGGAGCCGCTGCACCGATCCGGTGACGTGGAGCAGTCCCTCAAGCGGATGCGAGCGCGCCGGGCGATCGACGGAAACCTCGCAAAGCGGGTTGAGCGTTTGACGAAACGCGAGCTCGAGATCCTCCAGGAGATCGCCAACGGGCTCACCCCCGAGCAGATCGCCGCGGAGCTCGGGATGAGCCGTCACACGCTTCGGACGCACACCCAGAACATCCTCACGAAGCTGGGTGTGCACTCCAAGACCGACGCCGTGGTCGCCGCACTCCGATTCGGGAAGATCACGACGGACGAGATCGCCATGGAGCTCGAGAGCGAGCCGGAGACGCCGGCGCCCGAGTAGTCAGCGCGTCTCGCGGTGCACGGTGTGACGCCGGCACCAGCGGCAGTACTTGTTCAACTCGATGCGCTCGCGGTCGTTCACTCGGTTCTTGACCGTGTTGTAGTTCCGCCGTTTGCACTCGTTGCACGCGAGCGTGATCTTCGGCCGGTTGTCTCCCTTGGCCATCGGTGCGCTCCTACTTGATGATCTTCGTGACGCGGCCCGCACCCACGGTGCGGCCGCCCTCGCGGATGGCGAAGCGCAGGCCCTCTTCCATCGCGATGGGGGCGATCAGCTCGACCGTCATCTCGACGTTGTCCCCGGGCATCACCATCTCGACTCCCTCGGGAAGGGCCGCCGAGCCGGTGACGTCGGTGGTGCGGAAGTAGAACTGGGGGCGGTAGCCGTTGAAGAACGGGGTATGGCGGCCTCCCTCTTCCTTTGAGAGCACGTAGACCTGCGCGGTGAAGTTCGTGTGCGGGGTGATCGATCCGGGGGTGGCGAGCACCTGGCCACGCTCGACCTCGTCCTTGTCGATGCCCCGAAGCAGCACTCCGACGTTGTCGCCGGCACGGACCTCGTCAAGGAGCTTCTTGAACATCTCGAGGTCGGTCGCGATCGTCTTTCGGGTGGGCTTGAACCCGACGATCTCGACCTCGCCCATCTTCTTGAGGGTTCCCTGCTCGACGCGGCCCGTCACGACCGTTCCGCGCCCGGTGATCGTGAACACGTCCTCGATCGGCATCAAGAAGGGCTTGTCGGTCTCCCGTACGGGCTCGGGGATGAAGGCATCGACCGCCTCCATGAGCTCGGTGATCTTGGAGGTCCACTCGGGATCTCCCTCGAGGGCCTTGAGCGCGGAGACCTTGATCACCGGGACGTCGTCTCCGGGGTATTCGTAGGAGCTCAGGAGCTCTCGGACTTCGAGCTCGACGAGGTCCAAAAGCTCGGGGTCATCGACCGTGTCGACCTTGTTGAGGGCCACCACGATCGAGGGGACCCCGACCTGGCGGGCCAAAAGGACGTGCTCACGGGTCTGGGGCATCGGGCCGTCGGCCGCCGAGACCACCAAGATGGCCCCGTCGACCTGGGCGGCGCCGGTGATCATGTTCTTGACGTAGTCGGCGTGTCCGGGCATGTCCACGTGGGCGTAGTGGCGGTTGGGCGTTTCGTACTCGACGTGGGCAATGGCGATGGTGATGCCCCGCTCGCGCTCTTCGGGTGCTTTGTCGATCTCGTCGAAGGGGGTGAAGTCGGCCAAGCCCTGTTCGGCGAGCACCTTGGTGATCGCCGCGGTGAGCGTCGTCTTGCCATGGTCGATATGGCCCATCGTGCCGATGTTCACGTGGGGCTTCGTGCGCTCGAACTTCTTCTTGCCCATCTGCTCGTGCTCCTTGTAGCCGACCTCGTATGACGATCTATCCCCGGCTGGTAGCGGGGGCGGGATTCGAACCCGCGACACAGCGATTATGAGCCGCTTGCTCTGCCACTGAGCTACCCCGCCGACGCCGACCGCACAGTCTACCTGCTGCGCAGGCGGGCTTCCGCTCAGGTCTGCGCCGCGTACTGGACGACCTCCGTCCCCTCGATCATCGTCACGGGAACCCCGGTCGGCGTGCGCCACAGCAGGTTGACCGTGTAGGGACCCGGCCTGACCCCCTGGAGCACGAACGTGTACGAGAAGGACTCCGTTTGCGCGCCCGCCTCGAACCGGACGCCGCCCGGCTTCATGACGACGAGGCGAAAATCGTGGTCGACGTCTTCCAGGACGACCCGAAACGCCACCGGGGCGCCTCGGACGGTGACGCTGAGGGTCACGGCGATCCCGCTGCGCGCCCGGATGACCGGACCGTCGCTGTAGGAGTAGCCGGCGAGCGGACTCCACCTCGTCGCGTGGGTCGTTTGTGGCATGGCGGCCTCGATCGGGGCGAGCAGCTGCCGGTCGAGCGGGCGGCCCGTCGGCCAGATCCCCGCGTGTACGACCGACGCCGCGAGGACGAGCGCGCTCGCGGTGACGAGCCCGGTCAGAACCAACCAGGTACGGCGCATCCTGATCATCTCCATAGGGCGGGAATCCCGCCGTTCTCGAGGTTTCGCGATGTCAGGGTGCGCCCGTCCGAGAGCGGATTCACGGGCCGAACGGCCCGCCGCGGCCCGCCATGCGGCGGCGGGCGCCAAGGGACGTCGCGTCGTCCGACGTCACCCGGTGAAACGGAGCCGGAGCGGGGATTTGAACCCCGGACCTACGCCTTACCATGGCGTTGCTCTACCCCTGAGCTACTCCGGCGGGCGACCACCAAGGTGGCAGGGCGGACGCTTCGCCGTGAAACCCTAGCGGAGTCGGGACTCGGCGCACACACCGGCGGCCGCCGAGTTTCGCTCAATAACGGGAGAACCGCTCGACGTCCGCTTCGAAGACCTCGATCATCTCCTGCGAGAGAGTGGGCTTCATCTGCCGGATCGCATTCAGGAAATCATCGGTGCCGGCCTTTGCCCTGGACCCCTGGAAGACCTCCCGCTCAAACGCCGATTGGGCCGCCCTGCGGGCGGTGAACTCGATGTCTGCGGGGGTGAAGTATCTGGTGGCCTCGACCAGAACGTCGACGTCAACGTCCTCATCGTTGATCTCCTCCACATAACGACGCCAGATGGCGGCGCGGGCGACCGCGTCCGGCGGCCCGACGGGCAAGACGTAGTCGAACCGGCCCGGGCGCAGGAACGCCGGATCGAGCGTTCCGACCCAGTTCGTAGCGCACACCAACAGGTGATGCGGGACCGTCCGGAATCTGGGGATCTGCTTCAGGAACTCGTTCGTCACGCTGGGCCTCACCCTGCGCTCGCCGTGACGGATCGAGGCCAGGTCCTCCACCTCGTCGACGAACACCACCGCCGAGGGCAGCTCCAAGAGCCGCTCGAAGGCTCGGGCGAGGAGCCTCCCCTCGTGCTCGATGCCCTCGTCGACGAGCTCGCTCGGCTCGATCTCTACGAAGGGCCACCCGAGGCGGGAAGCGATCCCCTTGGCGAACGTCGTCTTGCCGGTCCCAGGCGGTCCGAACAGGACGATCGCCTTCGGTCGTTCGACGCCGTGGCGCTCGGCGAGTTCCGGCTTGGAAAGGGGAAGGATGACCCGTCGTTCGATGATGTCCTTGGGTTCTTCCATCCCCTTGAGGCGATTCCACAGGCCCGGGTCGATCGTGACGCCTCCGAGCTCCGCCAGGACCGAGGGGGCAGAGACGGTGCTGGAGATGTCCCGCCGAACGCAGACGGCGTCACGGACCATCTCGTAGCCTCGCAGCTGAAGACCTCGGTGCAAGCGGCCCTCGCTTCCGACGAGGGCACCGACCGTGTGCGCTCCCCGATCGGCCATCCTCGATTCCATCTGGTCGATGAGGCGGTCAAGGGCGACATCGGCCTCCGGCGCCTCGGCAACGGCGAGATCATGGATCCAACCCAGAGCACCAGACACGGAGCCGAAGCCCGCCCCTACGATCTCGCCCTCCTGCTCGGCGACGAGGACGACGGCGCCCTCGTGATTGACGAGGCTCAGGACCTCGTGAAGCCGGTGAACCGAGCTCGGAGGCTCTCCCGCCACGGACCAGAGCTCGACGATCCGGCCGAGGTCGTCCGGCCGGTAGGAACGGATGGAAGGGACCACCCTTACCTCCCCACGAGCGAGGACAACCCGCTCGTGGGCAGAAGCTGCAGGGTGCGGGCCGTCACGTTCCCTGCGGTGAAGCCGGACTGCTCAAGGACGTCCGAACCGGAAGCGCGGCCCGAAGCGATCGACCCCACTGCCCCGCGCGCGCGTTGCCCGCACCACCGGGTCCAGACGATTCAGGATCCCCGCGCGAACAGGCGACTCAGCCCGAGCCAGCGTCTTCGAGGCGACGCCACCTGCTTCCAATCGGGATGCTCGGTCACGCGCAACCGTTGGCACAGTTCGACGAGCCTCGCCCGGTCGACCGGTGCATCATCGTCGCAGTCGCCCGACTCGTCTCCTGCATTGCGCAGACGCCTGCACAACTCCGTCGCAACGGCCCGAATGAGCGGCGGCTGACTGTCCAGGATCCGAAGGAACGCCGAAGGGGTCAGCTCGAGTGCGGACACACGGGTCACTGCCACGACGCTTGCCGTCCTCGGACCACCGTCGATGAGGGCGATCTCACCGAAGTACGACCCAGGCTCCAGCGTGGACAATTGGTTCCCATCGACAAGTACCTTGGCGCTCCCTTTGGTGATCGTGTAGAAGCCCTTCCCGTCCTCGCCCGCCTTGATGATGTCCGCGTTGGGTTGGAATTCGATGGGGCGCGCCGCTCGCAGGATTGACATCAATTGCCGCTTGGACAAGCCGCTGAAGAGCGGGACGGAGCCCAGGGCCTCCAGATGTTCCGACCTGATCCAACGCAACCCGGCCAAGCAGACGGCGACGACGACGACGAACATGAGGGCGGGAACGAACCAGGACGCCACGACACTGGCCTCGAGGAACGAGACGGGCCATGAACTGATCCCCAACCAAGCCGTCACATCCGTCACCCCCAACAACGGTGCATCGCAACCCGGGACGCGACGCCTGACTTCGAAGAACGGAGGATAGCCGCGTCGGCCAGGCCGAGGCCAGGGTAATGACAACATTGTCACGGATCGGCCACCTCCGGCTAGCCTTTGTCCGTGGGGAGCAGAGCGCGTGCGAGGATCCAGCTTTGGGCCGCGGGGCTGATCGCCGATCACGGCGCCGATGTCGCGCGCGTCGTGGGGCTCGACGGTCCGCTCCCCCGCGTCGGCGTCCACGTGCAACATGACGGGCCGCCGGGCTCCACGAGCGGTCTCGAGATCACCCTCAGCGAGCGCTGGTTCCGGGGACACCCCGACGACGCGGGTTGCGTCCTGCACGAGCTCGCCCACGCCTACATGAACGCGCCCCGCTACGACGGGACCACGTCGTGGCTGATCGAGGGGCTCGGCGACCACGTTCGCGACACGCTCGGCTTCGACGCGGCGTGGACGTTCGCGCACTACGAGTCCGGCAAAGCCACCGCCGGATATCAGACCACCGCGCACTTCCTCGCCTGGCTCGACCGCGGATGGCCCGGCACGAGCGTGCAGCTCTCGCGCCGGCTGATGGCGGGGACCTACGCGGACGGCGACTTCGAGGAGAACACGGGGTGCACCCTCGCCGTGCTGATCGCCGACTACGAGTCCGACGAGGTCTGATCCCGGCTGCGTGCGACGATGATCGGCATGCGGCGCTCCTCCCCAGTCATCTTCGTCTCGGCGCTCATCCTCGGGACGCTCGCCGGATGCGAGCGGGGTACGTCCGTCTCGACTACCCCCTTCACCGGGCACGCCACGTTTGCGACCGCATCCGGAAAGGTTCGAACATCGACGCTCGAGATCGCCGACACCGGGGCCGAACGCGAACGCGGTCTGATGAACCGGAACACGCTTGCGCCCAATGCTGGCATGGTCTTCGTGTTCGACGGCGAGACGACGAACTCGTTCTGGATGAAGGACACACCGATCCCGCTCTCGATCGCGTTCTGGGGCGACGGGGGACGCGTGGTCGACATCCTCGACATGCAGCCCTGCACCACCGATCCCTGTACCGTTTACACGCCGCGAGGCCCGTACACGCGGGCCCTCGAGATGAACCTCGGCTGGTTCGAGCGCCGGGGCGTCCAGATCGGAGACCGCGTTGAGCTCCAGCTCACCCCCGAATGAGTGTCTCCTCTGCTCGGCAGAGCGCGTGACGCCCTGGCTCCACGAGGACGAGGACTGCTGGGTCGCCGAGTGCCTGATCTGCCGCACCCCTATGGTCGTGTGGCGCACGCACGGCCTTCCCGACGCCGAGACCGAGGCGCAGCTCCTTACCCGCCTCGAGCGCGTTGCGGCCGAGCGCTACGGGCAGGACGGGTTCTACGTTGACGGCGAGCGGCGCCGGATCCCCGACCACTGGCACGCCCACGCCAGACCGGTGGGGGGGTTCGTCGACCCGTCGAGCGAGCTGTACGGGCGAATCTGACGCGGCCGCCCGGCCGGCAACAGAGATCGAAGGGAGTTCGAATTTCTCTCCGCGATCCACGTCGGGTTCGGTCTGCGCCGGCTCCCAGGAGATGGACCACGACCTCCGCGAAGCGGCTCCGAAGCCATAGCAGCCGTCTTGCACCCCCCCTGACCTGGGCAGGTTGTGCTTTCGCTCATGTCCCAGGGCTGGACTGCCGATGTGAAACAGCAAGGAACTGATGTCGAGCAACAGCACGACGTCACATCTTCCTCTGGAGGCTCCCCATGTCGGATCCGACGGTGGCTGTCGACGGCGCCGTCGATGCCAAGGTCCTGCTGACCGTTCTTGCCCGGGCCAAGGCGGGTGACTTCACCGCCCGCATGCCGTTCGAATGGACGGGCGTCGCCGGAAAGATCGCCGACGGCCTCAACGACGTCATCATCGCCAACGAGGAGCTCGGTCAAGAGCTTGCCCGTGTGGGTGAGCTGGTGGGCAAGCAGGGCGAGTTCTCGCAGCGGGTGGTGCTTGCCGGCAACCAGAGCTGGTCCGGAAGCGTCGCGTCCGTCAACAGCCTGATCGACGACCTGGTGCGCCCGACCATCGAGATGCAGCGAATCCTCAGTGCGGTTGCCGACGGAGACCTAAGGAAGAAGGTGTCCGCCGAAGTCCACGGCGAGATGTTGAAGCTGAAGAACACCATCAACACCATGGTCGACCAGCTCAACATCTTCGTCGGCGAGTTGACGAGAGTCGCCCACGAGGTGGGAACCGAGGGCAAGCTCGGTCAGCCCGAGGCGGTCAGCACGGGGGTCGACGGCGTCTGGAAAGAGCTGACCGATAACGTCAACCTCATGGCCGGCAACCTGACCGAGCAGCTGCGGAACATCGCCGAGGTCACCACGGCGGTCGCCAACGGCGACCTCACCAAGAAGATCTCGATCGACGTCAAGGGCGAGTTCCTGGAGTTGAAGAACACCGTCAATGCGATGGTCGACCAGCTCAACACCTTCACCAGCGAGGTGACGAGAGTGGCGCACGAGGTCGGCGTGGAAGGCAAGCTGGGCGGCCAGGCGAAGTCGAAGGAAGTCGGTGGCGTTTGGAAGATCCTGACCGACAACGTCAACGAGCTCGTGGCCGACCGCACCGACCTCGTGCGGGCCATCTCCGAAGTGGCCACCGCGGTTACGGAGGGCGACCTCACCAGGCAGGTCACGTTGGAGGCGAGCGGTGAAGTCGCCATCCTTCGCGAGACGCTCAACAAGATGATCAGCAACCTCCGCGAGACCACTCGGCAGAACGTCGAGCAGGACTGGTTGAAGACCAACCGGGAACGCTTCACCCGCATGCTCCAGGGCCAGGACGACCTGACGGCCGTGTCCGACATGATCCTGTCCGAGCTCGCGACCATCGTCTCTGCCCAGCACGGGGTCTTCTACTCGATGACCAGCCCGTCAGACGGTGGCGATCCCGTCCTGGAGCTCCAAGCCGGCTACGGCCATGAGGAGCGGAAGCACCTTTCGACGAAATTCCGGCTGGGCGAAGGTCTCGTCGGCCAATGCGCGAAGGAGAAGCGCCGGATCCTGCTGACCGACGTCCCGGGCGACTACGTGAGGATCAGCTCGGGACTCGGAGAATCGACGCCGCTCAACATCGTCGTCCTGCCCGTCCTGTTCGAAGGGTCGGTGCGCGCCGTGATCGAGCTCGCCTCGTTCTCCCCATTCACCGTTGCCCAGCAGAGACTCCTCGATTCGATCACGGAAAGCGTCGGCATCGTCCTCAACACGATCGGTGCCGCCGCTGTTACCGAGACCTTGCTCCGGCAGTCCCAGTCCCAGTCCGCGGAGCTTCGATCGCGACAGGAGGAGCTCAAGGAATTCAACGAGGACCTAGGACGCCAGGCCACAAAGCTGGCCGAGCAGAACACCGTGGCGGAGCAGAAGAACAAGTTCATCGCCAACATGTCGCACGAGCTCCGGACCCCGCTGACCAGCATGTTGATCCTCGCCCAGCAGCTCGAGGACAACCCCAACGAGAACATGACCAAGGCTCAGGTCGAGTACGCAAGCGTGATCCACTCGTCGGGCAAGGATCTGCTGGAGCTCCTGAACAGCATCCTCGACCTGGCCAAGGTCGAGTCCGGGACCCTCACGGCGGAGATGGAAAGCGTCGATGTCGTCGAGCTCCGCGACGCGCTGCTCCGCGAGTTCGAGCCGGTCGCCCGGGCAAAGGGGCTGGCGTACTCCATCAGCCTGGCGCCCGGCACCCCCCACGTCATCACCACGGACCTCTCGCGCTTGCGTCAGATCCTCAAGAACCTGCTCGTCAACTCGTTCAAATTCACCGAACGCGGAGAGGTCCATCTCGGGGTGGGCATCGCCGGCGGCGGGTGGAGCAGGGACGTGGAGTCGCTGGCGGCCGCCCCCTCCGTCGTGGCCTTCGCCGTCAGTGACACGGGCATCGGCATCACCGCGGAGCAAGAACACCGAATCTTCGAGGCGTTCGCGCAGGGCGACGGCACCACGGCTTCGCTGTACGGAGGCACCGGACTCGGCCTCTCGATCTGCCGGGAGCTCGTCGGTCTTCTCGGCGGCGAGATCTCCGTCGCCGGCGCACCGGGCCGCGGCAGCACCTTTACCGTCTACCTTCCGTCGGGTGAGCTCGGCGAGGAGCCACGAACCGAAACCCCGGCCCGCGTTGCGCGGGAGCTCGAGGGTCCCATCTCCCCCGCCGGTCCCGTCGAGCAGACGATCGGCGGCTCCGCCGCGACGCCGGATCACCGGCCGGCCGGGCGCGAGGACAGCCCGATCGGCGGAGTGACGTTCCTCGTGGTCGACGACGACGTCGGCAACCTCTTCGCGATGACGGCACTGCTCGAGCGGGGCCATGCCGAAGTTGCCGTCGCCGAAAGCGGAGCCGAGGCCATCGCGAGGCTGGAGCGGACGCCGGACATCGACATCGTCCTGATGGACATCACGATGCGGGTGATGGACGGGTACCAAACCATGCGCACGATCCGGTCGCTCGATCGCTTCAAGACCCTTCCGATTATCGCGGTCACAGGGAAGACGGGGGCCGATGAGCGCCAGCGTTGCCTCGATGCCGGAGCCAACGAGCTCGTTGCCAAGCCGTTCGAAACCGCCGAGCTCATCGCGGCCGTGAAGCCGTGGCTGCCGGCTCCTGTGCAGACCCCGGCGTGAAGACGCACCCCCGCGATTCGTAGGGTGTGGTCGTGCCACGCGCGTATCCGGAGATCGAGCCGTTCGCGCACGGCATGCTGGAAACGGGCGACGGCAACCTCGTGTATTGGGAGATGTGCGGCAACCCCCAGGGAAAACCGGCTGTGGTGGTCCACGGCGGCCCCGGCTCGGGATGCTCGCCGTGGCATCGCCGACTGTTCGATCCATCGGCGTATCGCATCGTGCTGTTCGACCAACGCGGATGCGGCCGGAGCAGGCCGCACGCCAGCGACCCCGGCATCGATCTGACGAGCAACACCACCCAGGGTCTCGTCGCGGACATGGAAGTGATCCGTGGGCAGCTGGACATCGATCGCTGGCTCGTGTTCGGCGGATCGTGGGGCTCGACGCTGGCCCTCGCATACGCCGAAGCGAACCCGAGCCGGGTCACGGAGATGATCCTGTGGGGTATCACCACGGGTCGTCGATCGGAGACCGACTGGCTGTTCCGCGGCGGCGTGGCGCCGCTCTTTCCCGAGCAGTGGGAACGCCTGCGCGCGGCCCTGCCGGCGCGGAGCCGCCACGCGGACATCGTGGAGGCGTACTCGCGGTTGCTGCACGACCCAGACGCGGAGGTTCGCCGACGTGCCGCGTACGAGTGGTGCATGTGGGAATCCGCGACGCCGGCATGGCCTCCGGTCTCAGGGCTCGCCGCGCGGTTCATCGATCCCAACTTCGCGCTTGCGTTCGCCCGCCTCGTGACGCACTACGTCCGCCACAATCTCTTCCTCGAGGACTGGTGATCGTGGACAACGCCGGTCACGCCGCCGACAACCCGGATCTGACTCGGGAGCTCGTGCGCGCCACCGACCGGCTTGCGACGTCGTCCGGTTCCCAACCGGGACGACCCTAGGCCGACTCGCTGCCGGATTCGAGCACGAACACGGGGATCTGCCGGTCCGTCTTCGTCTGGTAATTCGCGTAGTCGGGCCATGTGTCGACCGCGCGGTCCCACCAAACGGATTTCTCCTCACCCGTGACCTCGCGCGCGACGTAGTCGCGCTTGGTCGCGCGGTCCTGCAGCTCGACATTCGGGTTCTTCTTGAGGTTGTGGTACCACATCGGATGGTTCGGAGCGCCGCCGAGCGACGCGACCACCGCATAGATACCCTCGTGCTCGACGCGCATGAGCGCGGTCTTTCGGATCTTGCCGGTCTTCGCGCCAACCGAAGTCAGCACGATCACCGGTCTGCCGCGCAGCTCACCGCCCTTCTCCCCGTTGGTCGCCTCGTAACGCTCGGTCTGCTTGCGCGACCATTCGGACGTGCTCGGTTCGTACTCACCTCTGAGTGGCATGTCTTCGACCTCCGATAGGCCCACTGGTGATCCTGGGGATCGGATCGGCTCATTGCCGCAGCGACGGGAACTTCACGACCAGCCCTTCGGCCTCGACCTGATAGATCCCTTGCGGGCGGGTCAGCCCACGCAGCCGATGCCGGCCGAGGCTGCGCAGGCGGACGCCGGCCGGCACCGATCCCTTCATGGCGCGCCGCGCCTCCGCGGAGACGAGGATCTGACCGCCGTGGCCCGAGTCGCACACGCGAGAAGCGGTATGGACGGACAAACCGACGTATCCCAGCTCGGTCAGCGACGGGCGGCCGCTGTGGATGCCGATGCGGACCCGGCACTCGAGATCGTCCGGCCACACCCGCTCGCCGAGCCCACGCTGGATCGCGATCGCCGCCGCGACGGCGAAAGGGGCGCTCTTGAACACCGCGAAGAACTCGTCGGCTCGTGCATCCACTTCGAGTCCGCCGGCGGCCGCGACGGCTCGCCGATGGATGCCCCGGACACCGCTGAGCAGCGCCGCGTACCGTCCACCCAGCCGTTCGAGAATGGCGGTTGACCCCTCGATGTCCGTCAGCAGGAACGTGACGGGGCCGGTCGGGAGGTCGGCGACGCCGGCCGAGCGGGCGTTCGCCTTGCGAAGCTGACCCGTCATGAACCCGACGGGCACGATGCCGTACTTCTTCGCGGCGTTCAGCAGCCGCTTGCGGGCGCGCTCCTGGGCGACGTCATCCTCGAACACGACCCGGTCGAACCGAGCGAGCGCGTTTCGCACGTGCGCCTCGTCGTGGATCGGGAGCCGCCGCCGCCCGGATGAGTCGACATAGGCGAATGCCGTCCCGGGTAAACGTGCCCGCTCGCTCGGCTTGAGTCGCGCCATCTCCTGACAGATAACCAGATGAGGACGGACCCGATTCCGTCAGATGCCGGGGACCTTGAACCCCGACTTGGCGACGACGTGGTCCCTCGATTCTCCGGCCATCCGTCTCACCGCCGGCCAGTCGACGTGCAGCAACGTGCCGTGACGCTTCATCACGCGACCGGCGATCAAGACGGTGTCGACGTTCCCAGTGTCCATCCCCGTCACCACGGCCGTCGTCGGGTCGTTGAGCGGCGTCACGTTGATCCGATCCGTTCGCAGCATGATGAGGTCCGCCTGCTTGCCGGGCGTCAGGGTGCCGACCTTCGAGTCGAGCCCATTCGCCCTGGCGCCCTCGATCGTGGCGAGGGTCAAGACCTGTCTCGTCGTGAGCGGCGACTTTCCGGTCGCGATCGCCGATCCCCGCTGCAACGCCAGGATCGAGCGCATCTGGTTGAACATGTCGCTCGGCACGTTCGTCTCGACATCCACGCTCAGGCTCGGGCTGAGACCTCGGTCGAGGAACTTCTGGATCGGGGGCATCCCGTGGCCCATCATCATCTCGACGGGCGAGGCGAGCGAAACGGTCCCCCCGGTGTCGACGATCATCTGAATCTCGGTGTCGTTCAGCGTGGTGCAGTGGATGTACGTGGTGTCGGGGCCCAGGAGACCGGCCTCGCCCATCTCCTGAACCTTGCCGTCCAGCCCGTAGCTCCCGACGCCCACGTGGGTGGTAATCCGCGCCCCCGCCTCCCGCGCCAGCTTCCAATGGTCGCGCGATACCTCGAAGTCGGTGAACTCCGGACCCGGCGCCGCGAGCGCGAGCGTGACCATCTGATCGGTCGAGGAGAAATGCTCGGTCGCCGCCCGCACGAACCAGCTGGGCTGACGCTCCTCCCACTTGCCCCACCAGGGGAACCCGTAGGCGAACACGGCCCGCAGACCGGAGTCGCGGAGCGCCTGGACGACGGCGTCCGTGTGCGCCGGCGAGTCCTGGATGTGCGACCAGTCCAGGAGCGTGGTGATCCCGGCGTCGATGGCGCCGAGCGCCGAGAGCAGGTCGCCGATGTACGCGTCCTCGGGCCGGAACGCGGGCGCCAGCTTGTGCAGCACGAACGAGATGTAGCTCGCGCGGCCCTCCAGCGGGACGTCGGTCCCGATATTGCGGAGCAGTCCCTCCCAGATGTGCCGATGGGAGTCGACGAAGCCCGGCATCACGATCATGCCCGAAGCGTCGATCTCCTCGGCGTCCGCCACCTCCAGATCTGGGCCGATCGCGACGATCTTGTCCCCCTCGATGAAGACGTCCGCGGCCGCGAAATCGCCCACCTGCGGGTCGAGACTGAGCACCCTGCCGCCCCGGATCAGCTTCCTTCCCGTCGACGCGACCCCGAAATCGGGACCCGAGGGATACAGGTTGGGCATCACAACCGGCTTCGGCGGACGGCTCCCGATCACCAGGCGCCGGCCTCGCTTGTAGTTCCGCTTCACGAGCTCCTTGATGTCGCCGGCCTGGAACAGGACGATCCCAACCAGCACGAGGATGCCGGTGATCATCAACCCGTGCTCCGCGCTCAGCTTCAGGAACGGGAGCGCGGTGAGGATGAGCGCAAGGAGCACGGACGCGGCCGAGGTGCCGAGGAACGTGGCACGCCCTCCCGACAGGGCGGCGCCGCCGAGCACGGCGGCCGTGATGCTCCCGAGCGCGTAGCTGTCGCCGATCTGCGCGTTGCCGATCCCGGACCGCGCCATCACGAAGAACGCCGCGATGGCGGCGAACAGGCCCGACAGCACCAGCGCCCGGGCCTGGACCCACTTCGTGTGCACGCCGCTGCGCTTCGCGGACCGCTCGTCGAACCCGGTCGCGCGAACCCGCAGGCCGGAGCCGCTGGCATAGAGCCAGTAGTCGAGCGCGCCGGCCCCGATGACCACGAGGATGAAGGAGATGGGAACGGGCCCGATGCGGCCGGAGAGCCACGAGGTGAAGTCTCGGTCGATCACGCCGCCGGGCGCCTGCCGCAGCGTCAGCGAGATGCCGCTGAGGATGCTGAGTGTGGCGAGCGTGGCGATGATGGACGGGATCTTCAGGCCCAGGACGACGCCGGCGTTCACCAACCCGAGGACGACGCCGGCCGCGAGGATCGCCCCCGCCCCCAGCAGGATCTGAAAGATCGTCGAGTCGGGCCCGATCAGGAACGAGGCGATCACCACGCCCAGCGTGACCATCGAGCCGACCGAGAGATCGAGATGCCCGACGAGGAGGGCATGCGTCTGGCCCATCGCGACGAGCGCCAGCGGCACCGCGAGGACGAGGACGTTGGTGATGTTCCGCGCGTTCACGAACCCCGCCGGGAGATTCGAATGCGAATCCGTGTACCAGGCGACGCCGACGATCAGCAGGAGCTGGAGCACGACCGGCATCCAGAGGCGGAACCGGACGACCTTTCGCCACTTGTTCTTGTCCCGGGCGTTCCGGAGGGCCTTGCGGATCCCGAGTCTGGCGGCGTCGACGAACGTGGCCACGGCGTGACCTACGCGGACGTGGCCTTGGGCATCGCCACACCGAGCGGCGAGCGCCCCGCCCGCGACATCCCGGGCCCGCGGACGATGGCCTCGACGATGCGTACCTCGTCGAGCTCGTCGCCGGGAATCTCCTCGACGATCTGGCCCCGTGACATGACGAGCACACGGTCGCACAATCCGGCGAGCTCGAGCGGGTCGCTCGACTTCACGAGCAGGGCCGTCCCCACGTCCGTCCTGGAGCGCAGCGCCTGATAGATGTCGAACCGGGAGCCGACGTCAACGCCCTGGGTGGGTTCGTAGGCGAGGATGACGAGCGGCTCCTTGAGGAAGGACCTGGAGACCGCAACCTTCTGCTGGTTTCCGCCGGAGAGGAACTCGACCGGCTGCTCGAGCGAGGGCGTCCGGATCTCGAGCCGGGCCGCGAGGTCTTCCACCGTCCTGCGCTCCCTGCGCCGGCGGAGGATCCCGAACATGCTGAAGCGCCTGAGCGACTGGACGGTGACGTTGACCCGGACCCCCAGCACGGGCATCAGCGCCTCGAGCTTGCGGTCCCCCGGCAACAGCATGATGCCCGACCGCACGGCTTCGTGCGTCGAGATCAGCATCAGGTCCTTGCCGCCGCAGACGACCCGGCCGGCCCGGGGAGGTTGCCGTCCGGCGAGACAGTCGAAGAGCTGGGGCTGGCCGTTGCCCTCGGCCCCGGCGATCCCGACGATCTCCCCGCTCACGAGGGTGAAGCTCACCGGGCCGAAGGACTGGCCCTGGAGCCCGTCGACGACGAGCACCTCGCTCGGCTCGCCCGCGCCGCCGGCAGCCGGCGGGAACGCCGCCTCGAACGGGCGGCCGACGATCAGGTCCACGAGCTCCGCCTCCGTGACCGTTCCGGCATCGAAGGTGCCCTGGCTCCTGCCGTCGCGGAGGACCGTGATGCGGTCGGCGATCTCGAGGACCTCGGGCAGGCGGTGGCTGACGTAGACGACGCCGACGCCGCGATCGCGGCAGGACGCGATGGCGCGGTGCAGCGACTCGACCTCGTGCGGCCCGAGCGCCGTGGTCGGCTCGTCGAGCAGCAGGACGGCGGGGTCGGAGACGAGTGCCTTCGCCACCTCGAACAGCTGGCGGTCGGCAAGCGTCAGGAACCCGGCCGGCGCGTCGGGAAAGAGCTCGAGGTCCAAGTCGAACTCCCCCAGGACTCGCCGTGCCCACTTCTTGCGGCGCCAGAACGGCGGCCGCGCTTCCGGCGGCGTCGACAGGTACAGATTGTTCTTGACCGGCTGGGCCAGGATCAGCGATGTGTCCTGATAGGCCATCGCGAGGCCCAGCTTCCGAGCCTCCGCCGGGGAATCGCGACGGAGGGGCCGGCCCCCGATCCGGACCGTGCCCAGATCGGGGTCCACGAACCCGCTTGCGACCCCGAGGAGGGTCGACTTACCCGAGCCGTTCTCGCCGACGAGCGCGTGGATCTCACCGGCGCGGCAGTCGAAGCTGACGTCGGTCAGCGCTCGAACCGCCCCGAACTGCCGGGAGACCCCACGCAGCTCCAAGACCGGCTCGTCGCTCACCAACCCTCCTCGGGGATCGACATGGTCCCTACGAGAACGCCATCTGGCCGAGGACGCTATCGGGGACGAGCGAGGTGCCGGAGACGTCCGGAGCCACGCGGTCGTCGTGGCAGTCCGCCGCCGTGACCTGCCGCATGACGTGCGGCACGACGATCTCCGGCGGAATCTCCGCACCCTTCAACTGCAACATCGAGGCCGTGACGGCGACCCGTGACTGGAAGTTGCCTCCGGCCGTGTACCAGATGTTGAAGTTCGGGTCGTTCATGTCCCTCCACGTGCAGAACAGCGTCTGCTCGTCGGTGCGCAGGGCAACCGTGAGCTTGTCCAGCTTGACGCCGAGGTCGTCGTAGGCCTGCAACGCCGTGTTGAGCCCGTCGGCGTACTCGTAGGCGTACCCCTTGATGTTCGGGTTGGTCGAAAGCCACCCGCTCACCGTCTGCAGCGCCACGTCGTTCGACCAGTACGTGTCGGCCGGGCCGAGCGTCTTGATCGAACTGTTCAGACTCTGCTCGTAGCACCTCTGCCAACCGGCGGAGAGGGCGTTTCCGGGCGTGCCGCCCATCAGCCCGACCGTGCCGGATCCGACGCCGTCGTTGATCACCTGGGCGAAGCTCTTGCCGAGCGCGCAGAGGTCCTCCCCGACGACGGTCAAGTAGTCCGTGCCCGGGACGAGCGCCCCTTCCTGGCCCGGAAGGCCCACCCAGCCGGCGGAGTACGTGCTGTACGGAATGCCGGCCGCCTTGGCGTCGAGGATGGCGCTGGCGATGTTCGTGCCCTGGTCGGGATAGCCGATGATGAAGGAGACGCCCGCCTGGATCAGGAACTCGATGTCACCGGCCGCCACGGCCGGGTCGGTGTTCCACTGGGCGTCACGGAACATCATCTTGCCGATCTCCGGATAGCTGAGCGCTTGCAGGATCGCCTCCATGCGCGTCACCTTGCGCCAGACGTTCAGCCCACCGCCGTCGGCATAGCCCATGACGATGTCGCCGCCGGTGCCCGTGTCGCACTCCGTCGCGTTCCAGCACTCGAGCGCCTTGTCGATGGTCGCCTGGTCCGGACTCTGGTTCGCGCGGGCGATCGCCGCCAAGACGATGTCCGGCACGTTGTCCACCGTCCCCATGGCCTTCTCGACCAGCGCCGGGTCCGCGTCGGTGCTCTCGCCGAACTCCGACAGGGCTCCGCCCCCGGTGCTCGCGCTCTCGCTCCCGCCGCCGGCCGGGCTCGGGCTCTCCTTGCCACCATTGCTACACGCCGCGATCACCAATCCGAGCGCGACGAGAACGCCGACGATCCTGATCCGTTGCATGTTGCTCCTCCCTCCCGGGCCACGAGCGTGTGTGGTGCGATCTCCTTCGATGTTCAGATGTGCCTCCTCTCTCAGGCCGTTCCGCCGCCGGAACGGCCGACCATCCCTGACGTCTCCATGACGCTCGGTCGTTTTCGCTCTCGAAGCAGCTGCTCCACACCCCGGATGATCCGGTCACCCGAAACCAGCATGCCCCCGATGATGACGAGGCCGAACACGACGAATTGGAGCGCCGTCGGGAGCCCCATGACCCGCATCATCTGGTTGAGCCCCGCAAGGAAGATCGCCGCAGCCCAGGTCGAAAGCGGGCTGGCGAGACCTCCGGTGAGCGACGCGCCGCCGATCACGACGGCGGCGATCGGCCCCAGCAGGTACGGAGCTCCGATCGTGATGCTCGTTGTACGCAGGTGCGACACAAGCAGGATGCCGGCCACCCCGTAGAGCACCGCGCCGACGACGTAGGCCGATACCTGGTTCAGGTTGACCCGGAGGCCGGCGATCCGGGACGCGATGGGGTTGGCCCCGACGACCTGGAACCGCCGGCCTTGCGTCGTGAACCGGAAGACGACGATGAGTACCAGGGTGATGGCCACCCCGAGCCAGAAGATCCGCGTCACGCCGAGGAGCCGAGAAGAGCTCCATGCGGCCAGGCGGTCCGGCACGGGGGTCTGGATCGCCCGCTGGGAGTAGTAACGAAAGGCGATGCCGCTGACGATCTGGCCCACGGCGAGCGTGACGATGAGGGCGTTGAGCCCGAGCCCGGCGATCAGGATCCCGTTCACGACGCCGACCAGCGCGACCAACAGCAGCGCCGTGCCGATCGCCGCCCACACGCGCTCGTCGGACCCGTGTGCCACGCCGACCGTGACGACGGCGGCGAGGGTCAGCGACCCGGGGACGCTGAGGTCGATGCCCCCGGTCATGACCACCAGCATCTGGCCGAGCGAGGCGATAGCCAGGAACGTGCCGAACGGCGCGATCGAGCGCAGGGCCGGCCCGCGAAGGGTCGCCGGCGCCCAGATCGCGGCGACGGCGACGAGCAGCAGGATCGCGATGTACACGGGCAGGTATCGCGACGCGACCACGAACGACGTGAGGGCCGACGACGGCTTACGGGGGGCGCTCAACGGCCACCACCGGATGCGGCCGACGAACCCGAGACCGCCCCGACCCGTTGCCGGGCGGTGGCCGCCAGCGTTCTCGCACGCTGCACGTCGGCCTCCAGGACGCCGTCGCGCATCAGGACGCGCCCGCCTGCGAACACCCAGTCGACATTGGACGTGTCCATGCCCCAGACGACCGCACCGATCGGGTCGTTGACCGGGTAGATGTTGGGGCGATCGGTCCGCAGCATGATGACGTCCGCCTGCATACCCGGCTGGAGCGAGCCGGTCACGCCGCCCAGTCCTGCAACCCGAGCTCCCTCGGCGGTGGCGTAGCGGATGACGTCCCTCGTGCTCAAAAGCCGAGGAACGCCCCCCTTTCCGGCCAGCTTGAGGGAGAAGACCGTCGCGTGCTGCAACGAGATCGCCGCCCGCATCTGGGCGAACAGGTCACCCGGAGTCAGCCGTTCGTCGTCGACTCCCAGTCCCGGCCGGATGTCGCGATCGATGAGCTGCTGCATCGCAGGCGATCCGAGGCCGCGCGCCATCCCGCTCGAGGGCGTCAGCGAGATCGCGGCTCCGGAGGCCGCGACGGCGTCGAGATCGGCGTCGTCGAGATTGGAGCAATGCACGATCGTGACGTCCGGGCCCAGAAGCCCCCGTCCGGCCATGCCGGAGACCGTGCCGGGCACCGCCGTCGCCGAGCCGGCGTGGACGTGGATGCGCGAGCCGAACTCCCTGGCCAGCGCGGAGTCGGCGGCGACCAGGTCGAGATCTCTCGATCCGGGCTCCGCCGCTCCGAAGGCGATGGTGGTCGACGGTCCGGCCCCGGCGGCAAGCCGGGCGAGGCGATCGCCGGCCGCGGGCCCCGCGTCCCCCTCACCGCGGGTATCACGGCGGGCGGCATGGACGAAAACGGTGCGCAGCCCGGCGTCGGCGTGGGCCTGAAGCGCGGCGTCCGCGGAACCGTCCTCGAGCGGGCCGTCGCACCAGTCGACGACCGTGGTGATCCCCGCCTCCACGGCGCCCAGCAAGCTGATCAGGGTTGCGCCGTAGACGTCATCGGGCCGATAGTCGTAACCGGCCGCCGCCCCCCGCATCGAGACCTCACCGGCCACGACGGACTCACCGGAATTCCGAAACAACGATTCGCATGCGTGGCGATGCGTGTCGACGAAGCCGGGCATGACGATCGTGTCGGTCGCGTCGACCGGCTCTGCGTCCCGGGCGTAGAGCCCCGAACCCACCTCGGCCACCCTGTCGTCGTCGATGAGGACGTCGGCTTGGGTGAAGTTGGGGGTCTTCTCCCCCAGAGTGAGGACACAGCCACCGCGAAGGAGGAACTTCGTCGCCCTCGCCCTTCCCTTCCCGTTGACCCCGATCACTGTCACTGTTGGACCCGTGCCCCTTACCGTTTGGCGACACTACACATCTTGGACCGGCTCCGCCAGGTAACTTGCCGACCTATCGCCGTTGGGCGCATGCGCTAGGGTCCAGGAGCCGCGCTCAGCGGTGCTGCACACTTGCGGTGGTTCATCGGGAGGATCCATTGGAGCATCGGGGCCGGAGAGGCTGATGCAGCGAATCGTCGCGGTGCAGGACTACGAGCCGATCGCCCGCGAGCGCTTGCCGCGCGAGGTGTACGACTTCGTGGCCGGCGGGGCGGGCGACGAGTGGACGCTGCGGGAGAACGAGCGTGCGTTCGAGCGTTGGACGCTGCGACCACGCGTCCTCGGCGGCGTGTCCCCAGATCCATCGACGGCGATCCTCGGCACGCCGATGTCGATGCCGATCATGGTTGCGCCGTGGGGCTACCAACGGCTTCTCCATCCCGAGGGTGAGGTGGCGACGGCCCGTGCGGCGGCCCGTGCCGGGACGGTCATGGCGGCGGCGACCTCGTCCGAGGGGATCCTGGAGGCGATCGCGGCAGCATCGGACGCTCCCAAATGGTGGCAGCTCTACCTCTTCGCGGACCGGGACTTCACGACCGCGATGCTGCGCCGGGTCGCAGAGGCCGGCTACGCGGCGCTGCTGTTCACGGTCGACCTTCCGGTGCTCGGAACCCGGTACCGCGACCTTCGAAACGCGTTCAAGATGCCCCCCGAACTCCTCCCGTCGGGCGGGCCCTACGACGCGACGATCACCTGGGACGACCTCGCATGGATCCGCGAGCGGTCCGGCCTGCCCATCCTGGTGAAGGGCATCCTCACGGCCGCCGATGCACGGCTCGCCATCGAGGCCGGTGCGGACGGCATCGTCGTGTCCAACCACGGCGGGCGCCAGCTCGACGGCGGCCCGGCCGGCATCGAGGCGCTCACCGAGGTCGCGGAGGCGGTGGCCGGACGCGTTCCCGTGCTGGTCGACGGCGGGGTGCGCCGTGGAACCGACGTCTTCAAGGCGATCGCCTTGGGTGCGGCCGCCGTGCTCGTGGGCCGTCCCGCGGCGTGGGGTCTTGCCGTCGACGGGGAAGACGGCGTCTGCCGAGTTCTCGAGATCCTCCGCGAGGAGCTGCGAACGGCCATGAAGCTGGCCGGGTGCGGCGCGATCTCCGACATCACCCCGGATCTGGTGCGGCGCCGACGAGACCCGGGCTGAATCAGTCCCCGCGACCGACCACGAACCAGACGGCATCGACCGGCTCCTCGCCGAGGTTCCACAGGCGATGCGGTTGGGCGGAATCGAACGCGATCGAGTCCCCCGGTCCGAGCTCGTAGCGCTCGAAGCCGAGCTGGACGCCGAGGCGGCCCGAGAGCACGGTCCCGTACTCGCGGCCGTCATGGCGCATGAGGCGGTCCTCGGCCGCCGACGCCCCGCCGACGTCGTAGACGACGTGCAAGAAGTCGACGTTCTCGTGGCGATGGCTCGTGAGCCGCTCCCATCGGACACCCGAGTCGAGGTCGATCACGTGCCGCTCCTCCGCGCGAATGACCGGCCCCGGTTCGGTCTCGCCGTTGCCGGCCGCGGCCGGCGCCCCCGACGAAGACGGACTCGAGCCGTTCTCGTGGATCCGGAAGATGTCGTCGAGCGAGACGTCGAGCTCGGTGACGATCGCGTACAGGGTGCCGACGGAGGGCTTCGACTGTCCGGACTCGACCTGCGAGATCAGGCTGGCCGAGACCCCGAGACGCCGCGCCAGCTCGCGCTGGCTGATCCCGGCCCGATGCCGCTCCTCCCGGAGCCGAACGCCGATGTCTCCAAGCTCGCCGGCCACAACCTCGCCCATCTTCACGTCGAGCGCCAGGATACTCAGCGCAGTGAGGCTTTACATCACACCGCGGGATCGAGCCGGCCGCGCCCAATCCCAGGCCGATCGCCTCGGCCGATCGCCTCGGCTTGTGGAGCGGAGAGGTACCGGGGTATTCTCCGCCGCACGTACAGTGCCACTGTTAGCGACGGCAGGGAGGGACGATGATGGACGAATTCCCGGTCGCGACGACACCGGCGCCGGGGCTGCACGGCGTGGACTGGGAGAACCGGGTCGACTTCGACCGGCTCCGCGACTACCGGCTCGCACGCGTGAAGGAGGCGCTCGCCGCGTCCGATCTCGGCGCCGTGCTCCTGTTCGAGACGAGCAACATCCGCTACGCGACCAGCACCCACATCGGCTACTGGGCCTTCAACAAAGGCGAGCGCTACGCCCTCGTCACCCGCACCGGCCGCCCCAGGATCTGGGACTTCGGCTCGGCCGCCAAGGCCCACCGGCTCCAGCTCCCGCAGCTCTACGACACGCAGAACGCCGTGGGCGGCAACACCGGCCTGCAGGGCGCGATCGGGCCGGCCGTCGGGCTCCAGCGCCGGGCCGCGGAGGAGATCCGCTCGGTGCTGCAGGAGGAAGGCGTGGGGGACATGCCCCTCGGCGTCGATCTCGCCGAGACGACGGTGTTCCTGGAGCTCCAGCGGGCCGGCATCGACGTCCGTGACGGCCAGCAGACGATGATGAGCGCGCGCGAGGTCAAAAGCGCCGACGAGATCACGCTGCTCACGCAGGCCTGCGCCATGGTGGACGGCGTCTACCAGGACATCTTCGAGTTCCTCAAGCCCGGCGTCCGAGAAAGCGACGTCGTGGCCCTCGCGCACAAGCGGTTGTTCGAGATGGGCTCGGAGTTCGTCGAGGCGGTCAACTCCATCGCGGGCGAGCGCTGCAGCCCACACCCACACGTCTTCTCCGACCGGCTGATCCGGCCGGGCGATCAGGCGTACTTCGACATCATCCATGTCAACAACGGCTACCGGACCTGCTACTACCGGACGTTCGTCGTCGGGAGGGCCACCCAGGCCCAGCGGGACGCGTTCAAGCAATCGCGCGAGTGGATGGACGCGGCCATCGACGTCGTCAAGCCCGGCGCCAGCACCGACCAGATCGCCGCCGTGTGGCCGAAGGCCGAGGAGTTCGGTTTCTCCGACGAGATGGACGCGTTCGGGCTGCAGTTCGGCCACGGCGTCGGCGTCGGACTCCACGAGCGCCCGATCATCAGCCGGTTGAACTCGTTCACGGAGCCGGTCGAGCTGAAGGAGGGCATGCTGTTCGCTCTCGAGACCTATTGCCCCGCCTCCGACGGGCGATCCGCCGCCAGGATCGAAGAGGAGGTCGTCGTTACGGCGGACGGACCGCGCATCATCACGCTCTTCCCGTGCGAGGAGCTGATGGTCGCCAACGAGTACTGACCATCAAGGGAGGCGCGTGAGCGAGACGGTGGCGACACCGGCGGACGAGGCGACCCGCCTGCACATGTACAGCATGATGCAGGAGGCCCGTCGCTTCGAGCGCCGCGCCCAAGACCTGTTCCTCGAAGGGCTCGTGAAGGGGACGTCGCACCTGGCGATGGGCCAGGAGGCCATCGCGGCCGGTTTCGCCGCGGCCCTCGAGCCCGAGGACCTCGTGTTCTGCACGTATCGCGGCCATGTGCACACCCTCCTTCGAGGCGCGCCGATGGGGGCGCTCATGGCGGAGCTGCTGGGGCGCGCGACGGGCGTCTGCGGCGGCAAGGGCGGCTCGATGCATCTGACCGACGTCTCCCACGGCGCGATGGGTTCCTACGCGATCGTCGGCGCGCACATGCCGATCGCGGCCGGCGCCGCCTGGGCCGCCCAGGCGCGCGGTTCGGGCCAGGTGGTCGTCTGCTTCTTCGGCGACGGCACGACGAACATCGGCTCGTTTCACGAGGCGCTGAACCTCGCGGCGATCTGGAAGCTGCCGGTCGTCTTCGTCTGCGAGAACAACCTCTATATGGAATACACGCCGATCGGACTCGTGACCGCGGTCGAGCACCCGGCCGCGGATCGCGCGAGCGCCTACGGCCTCGAGTCGATCCTCGTCGATGGCAACGACCCCGATCTGGTCCATGAGGTCGCGGTCAGCTGCGTCGAGCGAGCGCGGGCGGGACTCGGGCCCTCGCTCGTCGAGGCAACGACCTACCGGCACGGCGGTCACTCCCGCGCCGACCCGGCGAAGTACCGGCCGGCCGACGAGGTGCAGGCCTGGATGGCGCGCGACCCGATCCCGATGTACCGAGAGCGGCTGCTCGCCTCCGGCGTGCGGGAGGACGCTCTGGACGCGATCGAGCGCGAGGCCGGCGAGATGATCGACCGCGCGACCGAGGAGGCGAAGGGTGGGCCCTTCCCGGAGGCGTCGTCGCTGGAGACGGACCTGTTCGCAGACGGCGGGGCCGCATGGCGGAGGTGACCTACCGCGAGGCGGTCGCCCGCGCGATCGCCCAAGAGATGGAGCGCGACCCCTCCGTGTACTTCATCGGCGAGGACGTGGCCGCTGCCGGCGGCGTCTTCAAGGCCACCGAGGGTCTGCAGGCGCGCTTCGGACCCGAGCGGGTCCGGGACACGCCGATCTCCGAACAGGCGATCATCGGCGCCATCATGGGGGCGGCGATGAACGGGCTGCGGCCCGTCGCCGAGATCATGTTCAGCGACTTCTTCGCGGTGTGCTGGGACCTGATCGCCAACCAGATCGCGAAGGCCCGCTACATGACGAACGGGCAGGTCTCGCTGCCGCTCGTCATCAGGACCGCGAACGGCGGGGGCGTCCGGTTCGGCGCACAGCACTCCCAGAGCGTGGAGAGCTGGGCGATGGCGATCCCGGGCCTGAAAGTGGTCGTCCCCTCCTCGCCCGTGGACATGATCGGCCTCTTCGCCGCGGCCGTTCGCGACCCCGACCCCGTCATCGTCGTCGAGCCGAAGGTCCTGTACGCGACCAAGGGAGAGGTCCCCGACGGCGAGATCCTCGACGAGCTGGGATCGGCGAAGGTCCTTCGCGAGGGCGACGACGTGACGATCTGCGCGCTCGGGGCCATGGTCCCCCGAACGCTGGCGGCCGCCGAGCGCCTGGCCGCCGACGGGATCTCGGCGGGGGTCATCGACGTCCGCTCGCTCGTGCCGCTCGACACCACGACGATCCTCGAGGCCGTCGGCCGTTCGAGCCGTCTCGTCACGGTCGAGGAGAACCCGCGGCTGTGCGGCTGGGGGGCGGAGCTGATGTCCATCGTCGCCGAGGAGAGCTTCTTCGATCTCGACGGGCCGCTGGTCCGCATCACGACGCCGCACATCCCGCTCCCGGCCGCCGACGCCCTGGAAGACCTGGCCATCCCGTCGGTCGAACGGATCGAGCGAGACGTGCGGGCGGCGCTCGGGTGAGCGGCCCGATGGCGAGCCGGCACGTCGTCCTGCGCGCCGCCGAGCGTTCCGCCTCGCCGCCGGCCACCTACGAGGGCAGGAGCAGCGGCTTCCGGCGCTGGTCGGTGGTGGACGAGACCTCGCCCGGCGCCGTGCACACGGGGTTCGGGGAATGCGAGCTGGACGCCGGGGGCTCGATCGCCGGCCACGTCCACTCCTACGAAGAGAGCGTCTACGTTCTGGAAGGCGAGGTCGTCCTCGACAGCGAAGAGGGCTCCTACCGCCTCGGCCCCGGCGACTACGGCGTCATCCCGCTGGGCGTTGCCCACGCGTGGCGCAACCCGGCCGGCGCGACGGCGGTCTGGGCGGAGATGACGGCGCCGCAGCCCCGGAGCCGGACAGGCGACGACACGCAGTTCATGCCCGTCCCCGAGCGCGACGCCCTCGCGGTGGACCCGCGCGACCCGAGGACCCGCTCCTTCGGCCACATCGAGGGCGCGAACATGGATCCGGGGCGGCAGACGCAGGACATGCTGGCGGTCTCGGCGAGCATGCGAACGGCGCTGCTCGTGTACAGCGGCATCACGGTCAAGATGATGGTCGACCCGGACCTGGGGGCGCGCCTGACCACCATGTTCATGGTCCAGTACGAGCCCCGCGGGCTCGCCGGCCGCCACGACCACCCCTTCGAGGAGACCTATCTGATCCTCGAGGGCGAGACGGATGCCGTCTTCGACGACGAGACCTACCGGCTGGGCCCGGGTGACGTCGCCTGGGCGGGCGTCGGGTGCGTGCACGGGTTCTCGAACCCCAACGACACCGTGGTCCGCTGGCTGGAGACGCAGGCACCGCAGCCGCCGAGCCGCCACTCGTACCGGTTCGAGCGCGACTGGACGTACCTACGCGACACGCTTGGTTGAGACGACGAGGGAGGAGCTCCACGTGGACGAACGCACCGTGGTCGTGGTCGGCTCGACGCGAGGAATCGGGCTGGAGCTCGCCCGGCACTACGTCGAGGCGGGCCGCAAGGTCGCGATCACCGGCCGGAGCCAGGAGGGAGTGGCCGCGGCGGCCGCCGAGCTGGGTGGCGACGTGAGCGGATTCGTCTTCGACCTGGCGGAGCCGAAGACGATCGCGGCCGCGCTCGCGGGCATCGGCCCGGTGGACCGACTGGCCCTGGTCGCCTTGCAGCGCGACCTGAACAACGTCAGGGACTACAACATCGACGAGGCCCTGTACCTCGTGACGATGAAGCTCGTCGGCTACACCGAGGTCGTCCACGTGCTCGCGGACCGGATGGGGGACGACGCCTCGATCGTGATCTTCGGCGGTCTTGCGAAGGAGCGTCCGTACCCGGGATCGACGACGGTCACGACCGTGAACCATGGTGTCGACGGTTTGGTTCGGGCGATGGTCCATCAGCTTGCGCCGATCCGGGTCAACGCCATCCATCCGGGGATCGCGGCCGACAGTCCCTTCTGGGCGCCAAAACAAGAGGCGCTGGTCGACGTCTTGAAGCGGACGCACAGCGGCACCCTGGTCAGGATGCAGGACGTGGTGGACGCCGCCGTCTTCCTTCTGGAGAACCCCGCGATGAACGGGACGGAGCTACGGATCGACGGCGGCTGGTCCCTCCCCTGAGGCCGTGACCGACGTCTGGGACGATCCCGCGGTCGGGCGCGGCATCCACCGTCAGCGCGAGTTGCTCGATACCCGCCGCGCGGCCGGCGAGACGATCGTCGGCTGGAAGGTCGGGTTCTCGAGGGCGGTTCAGACCGAGCTCGGGCTGACCGGTCCGGTCGTCGGATTTCTCTCGTCCGCGGCCCTTCGCCCGAACGGCGCTCGGATCTCCGTCCGCGCGTGGACGAAGCCCGCGATGGAGCCCGAGCTCGCGATCCACCTCGCGACCGACGTCGACCCCGGGGCGACGCCGGAGGCCGCTGCCGGAGCCATCGGCGCGATCGGTCCCGCGATCGAGATCGTGGACGTGGACGCGCCGGCCGCCGACGTGGAGGCCGTCGTGGGCGGGGACATCTACCAGCGCCACGTGATCGTGGGCAAGGCCGACACCGGCCGGTTCGGCGGCGACGTCACCGGGATCCGGGTTACGGTCCGGCGAGACGGCCGGACGATCGCGGAGGCCGAGGACCCGACCGGGACGACCGGGCCGCTGCCGGCCGTCATCGCGCACGTCGCCTCGTGGCTCGGCGCCGCGGGCGAGCGCCTCCTCGCCGGACAGTTCGTGATCTGCGGCTCGACGACTCCGCTCGTGTTCGTCGAGCCGGGGCGCTACGTGTACGAGTGCTCGCCGATCGACGAGCTCACCGTGTCGTTCGTCACATGAGATCGCAGGAGGCGGAGATGAGTGATGGGCTCCGAGTGACGGTGCTCGGCATCGGACGGATGGGCGGCGCGATGGTCCGAAGGCTGCGCGGCGCCGGACTGGATGTGACCGTGTGGAACCGGTCCCAGGCGCGCGCCGGCGAGATCGCCGCCGAGACGGGGGCCGAGGCGGTGACGGATGCGCGCGAAGCGGTGGCCGAGGCGGACGTCGTCATCAGCAGCCTCGCCGACGACGCGGCCGTCCTGGAGACGTACGGCGAGCCGGTCGAGGCGGCGAAGGGACTTCGAGCGGGGACCGTCGCATTGGAGATGAGCACGATCGCGCCGGCCACCATCCACCGGATCGCACCCCTCGTCGAAGCATCCGGCGCCAGCCTGTTGGACGCGCCGGTCTCCGGGAGCGTGCCGGTCGTCGAGCGTGGCGAGATCACGGTGATGGCCGGCGGCGACCCGGCGGCGCTGGACCGGGCCCGGCCGGTGCTCGCCGCGTTCGCCACCAACGTGCTGCACATGGGGCCGCAGGGCGCCGGCGCCACGGTGAAGCTCGCGGTCAACTCCCTCGTGCACGCGATGGACGTCGGTCTGTCGGAGGCGCTCGTCCTGGCCGAGAAGGCCGGCGTCGAGCGCTCGGCCGCGTACGAGGTGTTCGCGAGCGGCGCCGTGGCCGCTCCCTGGGTCCTCTACAAGCGGCAGTCCTTCGAGCACCCGGAGGAGACGCCCGCGATGTTCCGGCTCGACCTCATGGCCAAAGACCTGGATCTGGCGCTGGCGCTCGCCGCCGAGGTCGGGGCCGCGACCGGTCAGATCGAGCGCAACCGCGAGATCGTCGGTGCCGCGATCGATGCCGGCTACGGGGAGCGGGACCAGAGCATCGTCGCCACCTACCTGCGCAACCTTTGAGCCGGCTCCGACGCCGGCAGCCTTACCGGATCACACCGAAGTACAGCGTCGCGATCGCTCCAGCCGCCACGCAGTAGATCGCGAAGGGTGTCAGCGTTCTCGTCTCGAACCAGCGCATCAAGAAACGGACGGACAGATATGCGGAGACCCCCGCCGCCACGCTTCCCGCGAGCACCTGTCCTCTGATCCCGTTGCCGAGCGGGCCAACGAGGTCCGGGAGCTTGTAGACACCCGCGGCCAGGATCACCGGCGTCGCCAGCAGAAACGAGAAGCGGGCGGCATCCTCGTGGTCGAGGCCTCGCAGAAGCCCGGCGACCATCGTGATCCCCGAGCGACTTATCCCCGCGAGCAGGGCAAAGGTCTGGAACACTCCGACGATCCCTGCTTCGCGGTACTCGAGCGTCTGGAGCCGCCGGGCCGGCTCCTGGCCCTCCCCGCCGTGCTCGACGGCGAGCAGGCGAACCTGTGAGCGCCGCCGCAACCGCTCACCGGCGAACAGGATCACACCGTTCACGGTGAGGAAGACGGAGGCAGCAAACGGCTTGGCGAACAAGACGCGCAGGACGTGCTCGAGCAGGAGCCCGGTGACCCCGACCGGGATGGTGCCGATGACGAGCAACCACGCGAGTCGCTCGTCCGGCGTCTCGGCGCGCCGCGTCGACAGCGTGCGGAGGAACGCCACCACGATCCGTCTCCAGTCGTCGCGGAAGTACACGATCAACGCGATCGCCGTCGCGACGTGAAGGCCGACGATGAACGCCAGAAACGAAGACTCGCTCCTTGATTGCTGCGTGACGACTTGGTGCCATCCCAAGACTGCCGGAATGATCACGCTGTGGCCGAGGCTCGATACCGGAAACAACTCGGTGATGCCCTGCAGGATGCCGATGAAGATCGCCTGGACGTACGAGATGCCGCACCCCTTTGATCGGTGAGTCGCGCCCACGGTAACGGGCCGTCGGGGAAGGGACATGCCCCGGAATGTGGAGTTCTTGTCTTGCTCGCGCCCGTGACCCATTCATGAACGTGTGGTCTCTCCTGGCCGGCTCAGGTGGTTAGAGTCCGTCCATGAAGGCCGCCGCTCGCACCACGTACGGGCCGCCGGAAGGGGTGCGGATCGTGGACGTTCCGATGCCGGCGGCCGGCGATCACGAGGTGCTCGTCAGGGTCCGCTTCACGACGGTGAATCGCACGGACTGCGGCTTCCGGTCGGGCAAGCCATTCATCGTTCGATTCTTCGCCGGGCTCACAGGGCCGAGGGTGTCGGTCATCGGGACCGAGTTCTCGGGGGTCGTCGAGGCGATCGGCAGTGGCGTCACGTCTTTCAAGGAAGGCGACAACGTGTTCGGATTCAGCGAGGACCGGTTCGGTGCGCACGCCGAGTACCTGACGATCCCCGAAGACGCCTCGCTCGCCGCGATGCCGGCGAACGTGACATTCGAGCAGGCCGCCGCAAGCACCGAGGGCTCGCACTATGCCCTCATGTTGATCCGCAAGGCCAAGATCCGGAGCGGGCAGCACGTGCTCGTGAACGGCGGAACCGGTGCCATCGGCTCGGCGGCCATTCAGATCCTGAAGGATCTCGGCGCGGTTGTGACCGCCGTCTGCGGCGCCGCGCACATGGAGCTGGTGGCGGGTCTGGGCGCCGACAGGGTCATCGACTACGGGGCCGAGGACTTCACGAGGGACGAGCAGACGTACGACGTGGTTCTCGACGCGGTCGGCAAGAGCTCGTTCGGCCGATGCAAGCGGCTGTTGAAGTCGGGCGGCATCTACCTCTCGTCCGACCTCGGTCCCCTCTCCCTCAACCCGGTCCTGGCGCTCATCACGCCGCTTCTCGGCGGAAAGAAGGTCATGTTCCCCATCCCGCCGAAGCGCGACCGGGCGGTCGTGAATCACTTCAAGGAGCTGATGGAGTCCGGAGCGTTCACACCGGTCATCGACCGGTCGTATCGCCTGGACGAGATCGTCGAGGCCTACCGGTACGTCGAGTCCGGGCAGAAGATCGGCAATGTCCTGATCAGCGTCGATCCCGCGAGCTAGCCGCCGCGTTCTCTGTCAGACCCACGCCCTACAGTACGAACATGTGTTCGAGGCTGGACCTTGGGGTGATGGCGTCGTGAGTGAGCTGCGGTCGGCGCTGGAGGGCTTTCGATCCGACGTGCTCTCGGAGCTGCCCGATGCCCGGGTCGAAGAGGACTTCATCGAGCTCTGGCAAGCGAAGGAATCGCTTGAGGCCGAGTGTCTTCGAAGGCTCCCCGATCTGGAGCAGCGAGGGATCTTCGAGCGAGACGGGTGCCTGTCGGCCGTTTCCTGGCTCGCCTCGAGGTTCAAGCTCGCCTGGGGTGCGGCGCGGGGGTTCGTCCAGATGGCCCGTGGGTTGGAGAAGATGCCCGCGACCCGTGCGGCGATGGAGGCCGGCGAGCTGTCCGTTTCTGCGGCCAAGGTGCTGGTGTCCTCGAGGGAGACGGATCCGAGGCATTCGGGGATGCCGAAGCGGCGCTCGTCGAGGCCGCCAGGATCCATTCGCTGGCTGACCTCTCCAGGGTCGCCGCCTACTGGCGCCAGGCCGTGGAACGCGAACATGGCCTGGACGGCGAGGAGAGGCTCCGTGAGCAGCGGCGGCTGCATCTGTCCATGACCTTCCTCAACATGGTGAAGATGGATGGCCTCTGCGATCCCGAGTCCGGAGACGTGATCTTGACCGCGGTGAACGCGGTGCTCGATGACGAGGCGAAGCATCGAAGCCCAGACGATGTCCGAACACCCTCCCAGCGCCGCCTCGACGCGATGGTGGAGGTGTGCCGGCGGTTCCTGGATCGCTCCGACCGGCCCATGGTCGGAGGCGAACGACCCCACGTGACCGTGACCGTGGACCTGGAGGCGCTGCGAGACGGGCCCCGGGGGCCTGGAGGACTGGCAGCGGGGGCCGCGCGCGGAGTTCGACCATGGCGGTCCGGTCTCGACAGAGACCGCTCGAAAGATCGCCTGCGATGCCTCCGTTCGCCGGGTGGTGATGGCTGGGGCCTCCGAACCGCTCGACGTAGGGCGGCAGACGCGGGTGATTCCACCCGCGCTCAGACGGGCGGTGATCCTTCGCGACCGCCACTGCACCCATCCGGGCTGCGACCGTCCGCCTCCGTGGTGCGACGTGCACCACATCGTGCATTGGGCAGACGGCGGGGAGACCTCGCTCGAGAACACGACGCTGCAGTGCCGGCCGCATCACGGGTGGCTGCATCCCGGAGGGTTCACGCTGACCAAGGAGGATGGACGGCTCGTGTTCCGGCGCCCGGACGGATCCGTGATCCAGGACCACCGAGCACAGGCGGAGAACCGGGCGCCCCACGGGATCGGACGGTTGGGGTAGCCGACGCGAGGGTCCGCCCCCGCCGAGGAGGCCGATTGCTGGCCGAGCTGGCGGCGAAGAACCCACACGAGCCGGAGGTTCCTGCGAGCCGCTCAGGCGCCGCGATAGGTCACCAGCATCGCGCCGCTCTCGGCCGACAGCGTCAGCTGATCCCCCTCGATCGCGAACCTTCGCGTTGCGGCCAGCGCCGCAAGCACCTGCTGCTCCTGCGTGGAAGCCCCTATCTCCGTGCACGCCATCTTCGTGGTGTCGAGCGGCCCGAACATGAGGTCGCCACCGTTCACCTCGTAGCTTCCGGAGAACGTGTTGCAGGTGGCGTTGCCGGATGCGGTGCCATCGTCCGCCAGCGTCAGCGTCGCATCCGTGCCGGCGATCGTCGACGAGACGGCGTCCCCACTCGCGATCGCCTCCAGGCGCCACGTGGTGCCGGTCAGAGGAAGCGCCTTGGGTGGCACCTCCTTGTCGAACGTGAGGTCAGCCGCCCCTCCCGTGAGCGTGAGCACACCGCCGCTCACCGAGTACCCGGTGACCTTCGCCAGTGCGCTCAGGTACGCCGTTTCGAGCGCCATGAGCGGCTCTTCACACGCCATCTCGGTCATGGCGAAGTCCTCGAACGAGAGGGCATCACCGCCCACCTTGTAGCTACCCGAGTACGTGTTGCACGCGGCCCTTCCTCCGGCGCGGCCCCCCTCGAAGGTGAGGTCGGCGCGGGCGTTGCCGGGCGCACGTCCGACGAGGGCATCGATGGAGGCCCCGCTCAGGACCCACGTGGCGCCCTCCAGGGTGCTCCCGCCCGTTCCGGGCGACCCGCCGTCCCCGCACGCGACCAGGACCGTCATGAGGACGAGCAGCCAGACGGATGCGATGGGGCGCGAATTCTCCACACCACAGGGTAGGCGGCAACCAGACGCCCATGGCCCGAACCGGGCCGTATAGATTCCGGCCATGGACGAGGACGGGTACTTCGACGAGCGGATCGCCGAGAGCTACGACGAGTCCGACGCAGAGATGTTCGATGTCGCGGTCCTCGGCCCGGTGATCGACCTCCTCGCCGAGATCGCCGGGGACGGACGCGCGCTCGAGTTCGGGATCGGGACGGGCCGGATCGCGCTGCCGCTCTCGCAGCGCGGTGTGCCGGTGCACGGGATCGACATGTCGAAGGCGATGGTTGCGAAGCTTCGCGCGAAATCGGGTGGCGACGATATCGGCGTGACGATCGGCGATTTCGCGACGACGACGGTGGAGGGATCGTTCTCGCTCTGCTACCTGGTCTACAACACGATCATGAACCTGACGACGCAGGCGGCGCAGGTCGCGTGCTTCCGCAACGCGGCGGCGCATCTCGAGTCTGGAGGGTGCTTCGTCATCGAGGTCATGATCCCCGAGCTCCGCCGACTCCCGCCCGGTGAGACCTTCCGGGCCTTCCACGGTAGCGAGAGCTCCTGGGGGATCGACGAGTACGACGTCGCGACGCAAGGGCTCACCTCACATCACCTCGACATGGTCGACGACCGAGTCGAACGGTTCTCGGTTCCCTTCCGGTACGTGTGGCCGTCGGAGCTCGACCTCATGGCGGAGCTCGCCGGGATGACGCTGCGCGAGCGCTTCGGCGGGTGGAGGCGTGAGCCGTTCACCAGCGAAAGCCGCACGCACGTGTCGGTGTGGGAGAAGGCCTGAGCGGTCGGGCTCGTTTGGCTCCATGTGCGGGCGACGCGCCCGGATAGGATCGTCGACGAGGATGGCTTCAGTCGAGGAGCTCGAGGACCGCTATTGCTCCGACGCCGTCGACGATCATGAGGTCTTCGACGACGCGGTGCGCAGGTACCTCGCGCCCAAAGCCCAGGTCCTCGATGCCGGTGCCGGTCGGGGGAGCCGATATCCCTACGATTACCGGCAGTTCGTAGAACGCCTCACCGGTGTGGACCTCGACCCGGCGGTCAAGAACAATCCCAGCCTCCATGAGTCCGTCATCGCCGACCTGGCCCAACTTCCGATGGACGACGCGACGTTCGACCTCGTCTTCTCGAAGTACGTCTTCGAGCACCTGACTCGGCCGAAGGCGACGATGGCTGAACTGCGCCGCGTGATGAAGCCGGGCGGACACCTCGTGTTCCAGACGCCGAACCGGTTCCACTACGTCGCGCTCGGCGCGATGGTGACTCCCGATCGATTCCACGTGTGGTTCAACGCTCGTCGCGGACGGGTTGCCGCCGACTCGTATCCCACCCAGTACCGCATCAACGACCGCCGCACGATCCGAAGGATCGCCTCGATGACGGGGTTCCGGGTCGTCGAGCTGCGCATGATCGAGCCGAAGCCCGACTACCTGACGTTCCACCCCCTGGCGTACCTCGCGGGAGTGGGCTACGAGCGAGCGGTGAACCGATGGGAGGGGTTGCAAGACTTGAGGTGCGTGATCGTGGGCGATCTCGTCGCGGTCTAGTCACGCCGTCACCGCCACTCGCGGCTGGATGGGCGTGAGGACCGGTGCCCGGTCCTCGATCGCCTGCGCGGCGTCCAGGACGAGGTCCTCGCGAAAGCGGGCGCCGATCAGCTGCACGCCCTGGGGCAGGCCCTCGTCGGCACCGACCGGCACCGAGGCGGAGGGCAGCCCGAGGACGTTGACCGGGACGACCATCCGCATCGCCGTGGCGATCTCCTCGGGGCGCGTGATGTCGTCACCGACGACCCACGGGCGCTCGCAGCACACCGGCGACAGCACGATCGGGTACTCCTCGGAGAACTGCGCCCAGGCGGCCCCGATCCCGTAGATCCCGACCCAGGCCGCGAGCTGCGCGGCCTGGTCGACCGGCGTGAAGATCCCCTTCTCGACGCAGGCGTCGAGGAATGCGTGGGCACCCTCCCCGGCGACCGGCGCCATGTGCGGCAGGATCACCGCCGCGTCTGCCCACAGCGCCTGCACCCAGGCGCCGGCAGCCTCGCCGATCTGTGGCGGCTCGGCGTCGACGACGTCGTAGCCGGCGTCGGCCAGCCAGCCCGCCGCCCGGTCGATCCCCGCGGCAACGTGCGGGTCGACCCCGGCGCCGAGCGGGTCACGCGCGACGGCGACCCGGATCGGCGCGCCGATCGCGGGCCCCTGCAGCGGCACCGGCGCGTAACGAGGATCGCGGACGTCCGGGGCGTTGACGATCTCGAGCGCGAGCCGAAGGTCCGCGACGTGGCGGGCCATCGGCCCCGCATTCATGAACATCTGGATCGCGAGCGGCTGGATCGTCGGCTCCGTGACGGCCGCCTCGGGGACCCGGCCGCGCGACGGCTTGATCGCCACGGTCCCGCAGAACTGCGACGGGACGCGGAGCGAGCCGCCGAAGTCGTTTCCGAGCCCGAGCGGGGTCATGCCGGTCGCGAGCGCGACGGCCTCGCCGCCGGAGGATCCGCCCGGCGTGCGGGTGGGATCCCACGGGTTGCGGGTGTGGCCGGCCAGGCCGCTCTCGGTGTGCCACCGGAAGGCGAAGTCCGGCAGGTTGGTCCGGGCGAGCGGGATGGCGCCGGCTTCGCGCATCCTCGCGACCGACGGCGCGTCGGTCGAGGCGGTCTGCTCCGCGAACGCGGCGACGCCCCAGGTCGTCGACGAACCGGCGACGTCGATGTTCTCCTTGACCGTGAACGGCACGCCGGCCAGCGGCCCGAGCGGCTCGCCGGCGGCGACGGCCCGGTCGACCTTTGCGGCGGCGGCGCGGGCCTCGTCGGCCAGCGTCACGGTCACCGCGTTCAGATCCGGGTTGACCTCATCGATGCGAGCCAGATGCGCGTCGACGACCTCGGCCGACGTCACCTTGCCGGAGGCGATCATCCCGGCCAGTTCACCTGCGCCCTTGCCGTAGAGCTCGTCCATGGTGCGCTCCTTTCCTCGGCGACAGGTCGATCGTGTACGTTGGCGTGCCCGCTCACATCGGGAGGTATCCCCATTTCTGGTGCATCGCTCCGCCTCGGTGAGCTCGTCGCGACGTTCGCCCTGGGCCAGGACAACGCGTTCGGCCAGCCGCTCGAGTCGCAGCTCCGGTCATGCCTCCTGGGAATGGCGTTGTGCGAGGAGGCGGGCTTCGACGACACCGTCCGCGAGACCGTCTACTGGGTCTCGCTGCTGCGCTATGTGGGGTGCACCGGCCACGCGCACGAGATCTCCACGGTCTTCGGCGACGACATCGCCATCCTCGCCAGAACGCTCGTGTTCGATGCGGGGGATCCGGCCGACGTCATGCGCGCCATGGTGGAGATGGCGACCGCGGGCCACCCGCCGGAGGAGCACGACCAGATCGTGCAGTCGCTCCACGAAGGCGCCCACGACTGGGCGGTGCACAACTTCGCGACCGGCTGTGAGGTGGGCGACATGCTGATCCAACGGCTCGGATTCGGACCGGAGGTTCGCGAGGCGTTCGGCTTCACCTACGAGCGGTGGAACGGAAAGGGCTACCCCACCGGCGCGAGCGGCGATCGGATTCCACCGGCGATGCGTGTCGTGCACCTGAGCCACGACATGGAGGCGATCGGCCGCCGTTTCTCGCCTGCCAAGGCGATCGAGGCCGCCCGCGAGCGTCGCGACCGCACCTACGACCCGGAGCTGGCCGATCTGTTCGTGGCGCACGGGGGCGTCTGGTTCGAACAGCTCGCGAAGCTGGAGCCCTGGGACGCGGTGCTCGACCTCGAGCCGGAGCCCCACCGGACTCTGGAGGGGGACGAGCTCGACGAGGCCATCACGGTCGCGGCCGACTTCATCGATCTGAAGTCGCCGTACATGGGCGGGCACAGCCGGCGCTGCGCGACGATCGCCGCCGACGCCGCGGAACGGCTCGGGTGCACCGACGCCGAGATCACGACGCTGCGAAGGGCCGCGCTGCTCCACGAGTTCGGCACGACCGCCATCCCGAACTCGATCCTGGACAAGCGCGGTCCGCTCACGCGCGCGGAGTTCGACCGCGTCGAACACCACCCGATGTTCACCGAGCAGATGCTCGGCCGATCGCCGGCGCTCGCCGCGCTGAGCCCGGTTGCGGGTGCGCACCACGAGAAGGCCGATGGGTCCGGCTACCACAAGGGTCTGCACGCCGATGCATCCGATCGCGCGGCGCACATCCTGACCGCCGCCGACATGTACGTCGGGCTCACGACCGAGCGCGCGGATCGTCCCGCGTTCTCGGCCGACGCCGCCGCGGCCGAACTTCGCGAGCTCGCGTCACGAGGAGTGCTCGAGCGCAAGACGACCGACGCCGTGCTCATGGCGGCCGGCCATCCCGAGGCGCGCGGTCGAACGACCCCGCGACCCAAGCGCCCGGGTGGCCTGACGAACCGGGAGGTCGAGGTGCTGCATCTCGCGGCGCTGGGGCTCACGACGAAGGAGATCGCCGAGCGGCTCTTCATCTCGCCGAAGACCACCGACCACCACATCCAGAACGTCTACGCCAAGATCGAGGTCTCGACGCGAGCCGCCGCCGCCCTGTGGGCGATGCAGCACGACCTCGTTCAGTGAGCCGGGACTTCGACCTCGTGTTGCGCCGGGGAACGATCCACGACGGAGACGGGGGCGAACCGTGGGTCGGCGATCTCGCCGTCGCCGGCGATCGGATCGTGGCGCTCGGCGAGACGCTGGACGGACGCGGGGCCGTCGAGATCGACGCCGCCGGGCTCGCCGTCGCGCCCGGGTTCGTCAACATGCTGAGCTGGGCCGGCGAGACCCTCATCGAGGACGGGCGCTCGCAGAGCGACATCCGCCAGGGCGTCACCCTCGAGATCATGGGCGAGGGTCTCTCGATGGGTCCGCTGAACCCGGCGATGCGGGCCGACGTCGAAGCCCACGGACTCGACAAGACCCAAGGCGGATTCCGCTATCGGGTCGAATGGACGACCCTGTGCGAGTACCTCCGGTGGCTCGAAGCACGCGGCGTCTCCACCAACGTCGGGTCGTTCGTCGGCGCCGGTACGTTGCGCATCCACGAGGTCGGCTACGACGACCGTCCCGCGGACCCGGACGCGCTCGCCGCGATGTCCCGGCTGCTGCGGCGCGAGATGGAGCAGGGCGCGCTGGGCGTGGCGTCGTCCCTCATCTACCCGCCGGAGACGTTCTCCAGCACGCAAGAGCTGACGGCCCTGGCATCGGTGGCCGCCGAGCACGGCGGCATGTACGCCTCGCACATCCGGAGCGAGGGCGCCGCCCTCCTCGAGTCCATCCGCGAGCTGGTGGACATTGCCCGCGGGTCCGGGGTGCGAGCCGAGGTCTACCACCTGAAGGCTTCCGGCCGGCCCTTCTGGGACGCGATCGGCGATGCGATCGGGATCATCGAGTCCGCGCGGGCCGGCGGCCTCCCTGTCACCGCCGACATGTACCCCTACGACTGCTCCGGGACGACGCTGGGCGCGTGCATCCCACCCTGGGCTCACGTCGGCGGACCCGCGGCGCTCGTCGAGCGGCTGCGACGCGAGGACGATCGCGCCCGGATTCGCGCGGAGATGGGGCAGATGAGCTCCGAATGGGACAACGCCTACGCGGACACCGGACCCGATCGCATCGTGATTTCGGGCTCGCTCGCGCCGGAGCTGGCAACGTTTCGGGGACGGACGCTCGCGGAGGTCGCGGCGACCCTGGGGCGGGCGCCCGAGGACACGCTCATGGACCTCCTGGCCGGGAACGGCGGAGACGTGTTCGCGGTGTACTTCGACATGGATGAGTCGAATCTGCGTCGCCAGCTCACCCTGCCGTGGGTCAGCTTCTGCTCGGACGCGGAGTCCCTGGCGGCCGAGGGACGGTTCTTGGAAACGGGCGTGCACCCGCGGGCGTACGGAGCGTTCGCGCGACTCCTGGGCACGTACGTGCGAGAGGAGGGTCTGATCCCGCTGCCGGAAGCCATCCGGCGGCTGACGAGCCTTCCGGCGGACAACCTCGGGATCGCCGACCGGGGGCGTCTTCGCGCGGGGCACCACGCCGACGTCGTCGCCTTCGACCCCGCGGCGATCCGGGACCACGCCACGGTCGAGGATCCCCACCGCTACGCGACCGGGATGGCGCACGTTCTCGTCAACGGGACGCCCGTCCTGGCCGGCGGCGAGCACACGGGCGCCACCCCGGGAAGGTTCGTGCGCGGGCCGGGGGCGGGGCGCCGGCGGCGGGCACGCCGATAGGCCGATCGCCGGGGAGCCGAGCCGCTTCCCGAGGGGTGAACGATGTACGCTGTCGAGGCAACAACGGCAGGTCATCTGGTGCTCTTCGAACGTTCGCTTCCGTCGCAGCGGTTGTCGTTCCGACGACCGGTCCCGGGGACACGAGATTCACCGACGGAAGGAGCACCATGGGTGCAACGACGGTACGTGACGCAGACGCAAGTACGGGCGTTCGATCGCCCCGAACGGGGATGGATCCCACCCGACGGATCGCGCTGATCGCGGGCGTGTTCTTCCTGATTACCTTCATCGCCTCGATCCCCGCGGCGCTCGCTCTCTACTCCCACGTGCTGGACAACCCGAACTTCATCATCGGTTCCGGCGGCGACTCGCGCGTGTTCTTCGGAGCGTTCCTCGAGATGATCCTCATCGTCGCGAACATCGGCTCCGCCGTCGTCCTGTTCCCGCTCCTCAAGCGGCAGAACGAGGGCCTCGCGCTCGGGTACGTCACCGCCCGCATCGTGGAGTCCGGGTTCATCGCCGTCGGTCTCCTCAGCCTGCTCGCGGTCGTGACGTTGCGGCAGGACGTCGGCGCCGCCGGTGCCGGCTCGCTCGTCCTGGTCGGCAGGTCGCTCGTCGCGGTCCACGACTGGACGTTCCTGCTCGGGCCCGGCTGGGTCGTCGGCGTCGGGAACGGGCTGATCCTTGGCTACCTGATGTACCGGTCCGGCCTCGTGCCGCGGCGCATGGCGATGCTGGGACTGATCGGAGGTCCGCTGATCATCGCCTCGGGGACCGCCGTGCTGTTCGGTGTGTTCGACGCGGGCTCCGCGCCGCAGGTCATCGCGACGATCCCGGAGTTCTTCTGGGAGCTGTCGTTCGGCATCTACCTCGTCGTCAAGGGGTTCAGGCCGTCCCCGATCACCGCGGACTACCTGCGAGATGTCGAGCTCAGCGAGGGCTCAGCGGCAGTTACGACGTAGTCCGCTTCTCAGCTCGGCGCAACTCGGAGCCCGGCCTCGGCCGGGCTCCGGCCGCGTCGTCGTCCCAGCGGACGGCGATCCGCCCCCGGACCCCCGGCAGCGGCAAGGACGCCGCTTCCGCTTCGACCGCCCCGCGTGCCGCGCGCGAGAGACGTCGCCAGGTCTGGATCGTCACCGTCGCCTCCGCGCGTCGCCACGTTCCTGCGACCTCGCCGTCGACCAGGAGGCCGCCCGGCCAGACGCGAGGGGTCCAGAGCTCGCGACGACGGCCGCCGTCGGGGACGAGGAGCTCGCGATCGGCTCCGTGCAAGAGGAAGTAGGCGTCGCCGCTCGGAAGGAGCCGTGCGGGCGCCGCGGATCCCGGCGCGGCGCGGAACGTCGGGACATCGCGCGTGAGGATCCACGCGTCGCCGACCGGTGTTCGCACCGGGGTCAGCGACCTGCGGAGCGCGTCGAACGCCGCGACGCCGTCGCGCGCCCCGATCCCCGCCCACCCGGCGAACGCCTCGGGCGTGGCCGGGCCGAAGATGTGCAGGTACCGGCGCGCGAGCTCGAGGCGAGCGTCGCGCGGGTCGACCTCGGGTGGCGGCACGGTCCAGATGGTCGGCTGTCGCGCGCCGTCCCACCGGATCACCACCGTGCCGGTCGGTGCGGCGTACCGGAGCCGGTTCGGGTGTTCGCCGAGCGCGTCTCCCGCCTCGCCGTAGGTCATCCGCGCGCCACCCAGGAGGGCATGCAGGCGAGCGGCCAGGTCCTCCGCGATCCGCCGGGGGCCGGGTTCTTCCGGCAGCCTGCCGAGCGAGAACACCGCGAGGTCGCGCGCCGCGACGACGTACGCGCTGAAGCGCGGCCCCCACAGCTGGACGAGGGATGGGTCCTCCCAGGTGGACGGTTCGGTCCCCGCGACCCGCGCGTGGATCGACAGAAGCGCGGCCCGCGGCATGCTGTCCTGCAAGCCGGCCCACGCCGCGCGCCGCAGCGAGCGCCGTCCGCGCGGGAGCCGCTCGTCGAGCACGCCGACGCGGCGCCGGTGCGCCAGAATCTGCGACCGCGTGAGGCCGAGTCGAGGCGTCGCGTCCATCTCCGTCCCCGAGTCCCCGCGCGGGTGGTGATCGCGGCGAGCCGAGCATAGGGCACCACTCGATCGGCGGCCAGGCCGATCCGCGATCCGAGCAACGGCGCGCCGAAGCACCCGACCTGCTCCCACGGATCAGGTCCTTCGACCCTGTCGCACCCGAGGCCGTTGGGGTCTGCTGTGTGCATGGTCGAGCACGAAGCCGCAGAAGCCGGAGATGCCGGCCGGCCCCCCGCGGCCGTGGATCTCTACTGGATCCCGCTGGGCGCGGGGCAGCACGTCGTGAGGCTGAGCGGAAAGCTGTTCGAGGCGATCGGTGCGCGCGTGCAGCGACGAGTTCCGTGCGACCTCTTTCACTCGGCGCTCGTGGTGGACGCCCCTGGTGGACGCTTCGTCATCGAGCAGACCCCGGTCCCCGACGCGAACGGGAAGCAACGCGGTGTCGTCGTGGAGGGAGCGGTCGGATCGAGGCTCGCCGGACGCTTCCGGCTCTTTCGCTACGAGATTCGCCGATGGCGAGACGGTGTCATCCCCGATATCGGAGCGGCTATCTCGAGTCCCGTGCGCGTAACGGATGACATCGCCCGAGCGTCACTGCTGCTCGATCTGGTGCCGGCGGTCCCGGCCCTGGTTTGGGGCCGGGACGAGCGCCACACGGGCGACATGTGGAACTCGAACTCGGTGATCTCCTGGTTGCTCGCCAGCGCCGGTCTCGATCCCGGCCGGATCCAACCGCCACGCGGTGGTCGTGCGCCGGGCTGGCACGCGGGCCTTGTCGTGGCCGGGACGGCCGCGACGGGAATGCCGCGTGGCCGGCGGAGGTTATAGCCTACGTGGATACCCCCCCCGGTATGGGAGGGGCGCGACGGAAAGGGCATGTGGATGGCGACGGTTGATCTGACGACCGACACGTTCGAGGAGACGGTCTCCGGCGACGGGATCGTCCTGGTCGACTTCTGGGCCGAGTGGTGCGGTCCGTGCAAGCACTTCGGCCCCGTCTTCGAGCAGGCATCCCGCAAGCACCCCGGCATCGTCTTCGGCAAGGTCGACACGGAAGCGCAGCAAGAGCTCGCCGCCGTATTCCAGATCCGCTCGATCCCCACGTTGATGGCGTTCCGGGAAGGCGTGCTGGTGTTCGAGCAGCCCGGGGCGCTCCCGGCCGCTGCTCTCGACCAGCTCATCGAGGCCGTCGGCATGCTCGACATGGCCGGCGTGCACCGCCAGCTCGCCGAGGCGGAACAGACGCGGTCCTCGGAGGCGGTCTCGTGACCGCCTACGGAAGGAGCAGGGGGTGCTGACATGAGCGCGGCCAGGACGGCTTCTGCGAAAGCCACGTTGGGACTGAACCCCGCCGACGTGGCGTCGGCCGTGCGCCGGCTGCGGCGCGTCGAGGGACAGATCGCCGGGGTGATCCGCATGTTGGAGGAAGGCCGCGAGTGCCGGGATGTCGTGGTGCAGGTGGCCGCGGTGTCTCGAGCGTTGGACAAGGCAGGCTTCGCCATCATCGCGTCCGGGTTGCGCGAGTGCCTCGCGAAACCCGACCCGGACCGCAGCCTTGATGAGCTGGAGCGATTGTTCCTTTCCCTCGCATGAGCGGCATCTGAGACCGGGCCCTGGGCCAGGAAGGTAGCGATGAGCGACATCTTCGTACGACACGACCAAGGCGATCGCTTCACGATCAGCGTTCGCGGTCATCACCTCACGATCGATCAGCCGGTCGAGGATGGCGGCGACGATATGGGACCGACGCCGAGCGAACTCTTCGTGGCGTCTCTCGCCGGATGTGTCGGGTTCTTCGCGGAACGCTTTCTGGTCCGCCACGACATCGGGACCGAGGGACTCGAGGTCCACGCAACCTACGAGTACGCCAAAGACGCTCCATCCAGGGTGGCATCGATCGACGTGCAGCTCGTGATCCCCGACGCGTTCCCGGAGTCGAAGATCCCCACCCTGATGCGGGTCGTGGATCGCTGCACCGTGCACAACTCCTTGCGCCGGCCCCCGCAGGTTCGGATCTCGACGCAACTCCCCGCGTCGGTCTAGACGTCTTGGAGGACGCCTCGGGGCCGCGTCATCAACCCAGGATCGCCAAGACCCGGTACAGGACAAAGGCGAAGCCTGAGCCGATGAGGAACCAACCGAACGCGGAACGGATACGCGTCCCGGTCACGCGTTGGGCCAGCCGGCCGCTCGCGATGCTGGCCGGTATCGCGCCCAGAGCCAAGCTGCCGGCCACGCCCCAATCGATATGGCCCAGCGCCACGTGAGTGGCGAGCGTCGGGACGGCCAGAGCCGCGATGACGAGGAGACTCGTGCCGGCCGCCTCCCGCATCCGCAGTCCGAAGACCAACAGGTACATCGGCACGAGCAGGAAGCCGCCGCCGTTGGCGAGCAGTCCGGTGAAGAGCCCGACTCCCGAGGACGCAGCCACCAACAGGAGACGGTGTTTGCGCCGGACGGTGCCGGCCGAGCGGGCGGACTGATCGATCGGGCGGAGCACGCGCTGTCCGACCACGATCAGGACGAGTCCCGAGCTGATGAGCAGGATGGGACCTCCGACCAGGTCCGACAGCAGGGCCCCGATCACGGCGGCAGGCAGGGCGCCCACGAGCGTCCACGCGGCGGCTCGTGGCCTGGCCTCCCCTCCTCGGACGTAGGGTCCGGCCGCACCGAGCGCGGCAGGGATGGTCGCGGGCAGCGGCGAAGCAACGGCGAAGAGCCCGGGCACGCCGAGAACCGCAAGCAGCGGCGTGGCGATCGAGGAACCACCAACCCCGAACAGCCCCGTCAGGGTGCCGATCGCAGCTCCCGCGACCACGAAGACCGGCCATGGCGCCATCCGGTCGACATCGTAGGCACCCGCCCGGGAATCCGGCGCCACGCGGTTGGTCGGTTGGCTGGCATCACCTCGATCGCTCGGCGTTTCCGGCGGCGTCCGGCCGCAGCCGGGGCAGGGTCGCCAACCGGCGAAGGTTCACGAGCATCTTCCGCTCCATCACGAACGACCCCGGGTCGGCGATCAGCACCCAGATGCGGGTCGCAAGGTTCAACGGCCAGTTCTGGCGCCACCGGCTGATCAGACGGCTGCCTCCCGCCGCATCGCCCTCGACGAGCAAGCACCAGGAGTCCGCCTCGCCACCGCTCACGATGTAATGGTCCCGCTCGATCGCCCGAACGACCGGACCGAGACCCGGCATCATCTGGATGCGATCGCCGACGGCGAGCCGTTGTAGCTCCGGGTCGATCCGATCCGCGCTCGGGCGTCCGTCGTTGTCGATCCAGTCGTAGCTGTACCAGCCTCCTCGTTCGTAGCCGATCTGCAGGAGCCAGGGGAACACGACCTCCGGCGGCGCTTCGATCCCGACGGCCCGAGTCGTCGTCTTCGCCGTCGGCCCCAGGATCTCGTCGCCGGGCATCGGCCGGCGAGCCTCATCGCCGATGGTCCCCCATCGCCGCTGCCACGGCCCGATCACCATCACGTAGCAACCGATCACCGCCCCAAGGAGCAGGAGGAAGACGACCATCCCTGCGGCCGGGCCGGCCCACGCGATCAACCCCACAAGACTCCCGATGAACACGACCATGAGGCTCAGCACGATCAATCCGATCGTCCGCTGCGTCTTCATCGACCGTCACCTCCGTCCCCGAGGCGCGTCCTCGCTCGCGTCTCCTCGCCATTGCATCGTGGCGCCGGCCCGCTCCGTCGACACTGGTCGAACGGCCCGGCTCGTCCGGGTCCCTTGCGCGGGAGCCTGCCACCCTCCGTTCGGCCCCCACGGTCCGGGCCGCGCGGCCCGGGTCCGCGGGTTGGGGAAGGTGCACGCTCGAGGCGTGAGAAAGGGGGACGTCATGACCGAGCGAATCGTGGTTGGGGTGGACGGATCGGACGCGGCGTGGCACGCGGTTCGGTGGGCCGCACGTCACGGAGGAACGGGGACGGATCGGATCCTCGAGCTGGTAACGGTGTGGCAGGTTCCCACGTACCAGGGTGCCCTCGGGCTGCCGATCAACCAGGAGGAGGTAGGAGGACTGGCTCAGGAAGCGGAGTCCATTGCCACCGAGGCCGCGCGCGAGGTGCTCGCGGAGGACGCGGACGCGAAGATCGAGATCATGGTCGTCGAGGGATACCCGTCGTTGCGGTTGCTGCAAGCCGCCGAGGGCGCCGACTTGCTCGTTGTGGGATCACGTGGACTGGGAGGCTTCAGGGGACTGCTTCTGGGCTCCGTCAGTCAACAATGCGCGCAGCACGCACCATGCCCGGTCGTGATCGTCAGAAAGGGGTCGGATGGGGAGCTCGATCGGGACGACCGAAGCATGCTCTCGTCGACATCCCCTCGCGACTTCGAGTAGCCCACCTACACTCGGGAGCCATGATCCCGGCGATCGATCGGCTGATCGCGTTCGCCGAGGACCCGGGCGCGTTCGTTGCGATCGGGCCGGACGAAGAGCGGATCCTCACCGACCGGTACTGCGTGACGTTCTCGCAGGGCGAGCACTTCTGGTCCACGTCGGTCGAGCGCCTCCGCTTCGGAGCCGAACGAGGTCGAGACGGCCGTCGCGGAGATCCACGACCTGATGTCGGACCGAGGCCGGAACGCCGCTGCGTGGCGAGTGGGCCCCTCGGCCACGCCGCAGGGCGTGCACGATCTGCTCGTGGGCCTCGGGATGGAGCCGGAGTCCGACGTGGGCTCGATGGTCCTGCTCCTCACGGAACAGCCCGATGTCGTGCCATCGTCGTTCGACGTTCGGCTCGTGTCGACCTACGAGGAACACCTCGCCTCCGTGGAGGTCGGGATCGAGGCCTTCGAGTTCCCCGAACCGGACGCGGAAGACGAGCGTCGCCGCGCGCGCTCTACGTTCGAGACCGAGCGGGATGCCGGCCACACGGTGCGCCTGGTTGCGTTCGACGGAGGCCGCCCGGTCGCGACCGGCAGGGCGTGGTTCGCTCCTTTGGGGCTGTACCTCGGAGGCGGCGGCACGCTCCCATCGGACCGAAGGCGCGGCGCAATGAGCACGCTCATCGCGCGCGCTTGGGAGGAATCGGTGCTCCGCGGAACGCCGGCTCTCGTCACGCATGCGGGGCCGATGGCAGCGTCGGCCCTGGAGAAGATCGGTTTCAGGTCATACGGGCAAGCCCGCCACCTAGTCGATCGACCCGGCAGGGCTCTTCGTTCGCCTGCGCAGTGATCGACCATCACGCTGATCGCCACCGTCCCGAAGCAGGCGTCCCTGCGTTCCTCCTCGCCTCCCACGTTGTTGCGTGGTCACGGTTCCGGCCCGGTGGCGATGACCGTGCGTCGTTGCCATGGCGTACCGAGTGCAGGGAGTAGCCAGCGATCGAGGCCGACCCAACCGGCGGTTCTCCACGCCAAGATCAACAGGACTTCAAACAGAAAGAAGATCGGATTGACGCCCGCGACGCCGGCCAAACCAAAGGTCATCGTCAGAAGGCCGGCGGCGAAGGCGGCGATGCCGGTAAACAACCCCAGTAGCAAGCAGACGCCGACGGTCACTTCGCCGAGCGATATGAGCTTTGCCATGAGCTCCGACGGGCCCGGGTTGTCCATCCAACGAAGAAAGGTCGCGTACCAGCCGTAGTTGACGGCTGAATGCGGCCCTTGCGCTGCTTTGGGCAGGGCGGCATTCTCGATGAAGCCGCGGAGGGAAGCGCCGGTCTTCAGCCACGATGCCTGCGTCAGCGTCCATCGCCACGCCTGATCGGCGCCCGAAATCTTCTTCCACCCCTCGAGCAGCCACTCGTAACCGAGATAGCCGCGCAGCACAAGCCAAATCCATGCCGAGGAGGTCGACGAGAACAGCCAGTGCATCACTCTTGGTTCCCGAACCTCGACGTAGCCGGTCATCTCTTGAGGCTCCTCTCTGGTATCTGTCCGCACGGACGCTAGGCCCGAGCAAGCTGCCCCCCATCCACGGGAATCACGGCACCAGTCACGAACGTCGCCTCGTCGGAGCACAGCCATGCCACCGTGGCCCCCACTTCTCGGGGAAGTCCGATTCGGTGCATCGGCACTGCTTCCGCAATCGCTGCTCGTTGCTCGTTGGAGACCGCGTCGACCGAGTCCGTGAAGATCGATCCCGGAGCCACGGCGTTGATGCGGATCCCACGTTCGGCGTAGTCGAGTGCTCCGCTCTGGGTCAGCCCGATGATCCCGTGCTTGGATGCGGCGTAGGCCCCGAACCCCGGCCATCCGAGAAGACCGACGGTGGAGCTCATGTTGACGATCGATCCGCCTCCTGCTTCGAGCATGGCGGGGATCTCATGCTTCATGCACAGGAAGACGCCCCGCACGTTCACCTGCATCGTGCGGTCGAACTCGTCAACGCTGACCTCGGCGATCGGGGCCCGTCCGAAGCTGCCGCCGGCGTTGTTGAACGCACAATCCAGGCGCCCAAAACCCTCGATCGTTCGTGTAACCATGCGCTCGACGGATGCCGGATCGTTCACGTCGGTGGGCACGACAAGGGCAGATCCACCCTCAACCTCGATGGCGTCGGCGACCGACATCAGCGTCCGCTGGTCGCGGGCGGCGAGCACGACGGTGGCTCCAGCCACAGCAAGGATCTTCGAGGTGGCCGCGCCAATGCCGCGGCTCGCTCCCGTCACGATGGTGACTTTCCCCTCCAGTGCCAGCCCTCCGGCCCTGCGGGCCACGCCCGGATCTGTCCGGAGCCCGGCTCGATCCTCGTTCACCGAGGGCTCCGACCGCGAACGCGATCCTTCGAGGCCGAGAGATCGACATGCCATCGCACGATGCAGAAGCCATGGTCGATCGCCGTCTCCAACCGACCCCGATCGATCCGATGGTCGGATCCGATGAACGGCACAAATGCTGCGAGACGGCGGTTGACGGACATCATCGTTTGCAGGAGCCGTTCGACCTCGCGAGGGTCCCGGACGAACTCCGGCATCGCGAGCACGTCGTGTCCCCGAAGGCGAACCGTGATCGCCTCGCCCTCCATGAGGTTCAGCTTCCATCTCCCACCACCTGGAGTGAGCAGAGCATCGCCATCGTCGACATAGCTCACCGGCTGCCGGTACGCGCGACCCGTCTTTCGACCGGTGTAGAAGAGCAGCATCAAGCTGCGTGAAAGGGGGGTGCGAAACGGAAGGCCCAACAACCACCTCATCGGGACATTGCCGATCCGCATCAGCTTGGCTCGGCGCCGGAGGCGTCGGGGCGACATCGCCTGCTGGCTCGTGGCTTCTCCCTTCGTGCGTACATGAACGCTAAAGTCACCCTAAGTCTAAGGCAACATGAAGAATTTGGCAACCCCAACGATCCTCCGCTACGATGTCGTCGTGGGCGAGGGGGCAGGCCTTCGGGAGCGGAAGAAGCAACAGACTCGCCTGACGATCGCGGAGGCCGCGTGGCGGTTGTTCGTCAAGCACGGGTTCGATCGAGTGACCGTTGCCGAGATCGCGCGTGCCGCCGACGTCTCAGAGGCGACGGTCTTCAACTACTTCGCGACCAAGGAGGACCTCGCCTACTACCGGATGCACGACTACCAGACCGACGTGCTGACGGCGATCCGGGACCGTGAGCCGGGTGTCTCCGTGGTCGATGCATTCGGGCGTTACGTGCTTGAGCCCCGCGGGTTCCTGAACCCGGGCGATCAGGGTGCGACCGAGAGCCCTCTGACGATTTCGAGGGTGTTTGCCGACAGTCACGTGCTCCTCGCGAGGGAACGAGCGATGTTCGATCGGTATGCCCAAGGGCTCGCGCAGCTCGTTGGCGACGAACGGGGGGCGGCCCCGAACGACATCGAGTGCCAGGTGATCGCGCGCGCGCTCGTCGATCTCCACCGCGCGCTCGTGGACCACGTCCGCGGGCAGGTCTTGGCCGGCGCGGACACAAAGCGCATCGCCCGTGAGATCCGCAGTCGAGGTGGACGCGCGCTCGCTCTCCTGAAGCAGGGGATCAAGTAGCTAGGTACGGTTGGTTGGTTGGGGGTCTGCCACCGTCGCTGCTCGAGTCGCCATCGTTGCTGGCCCCTGGGCCCAAGAGAGCCGTGAGCCGGCTCACCACGGCGAGATGCTTGTCGTGCCAGGAACGTGACGAGGACGCCGCTAGGCTCGTCGCTCGTGCAGCCCTCCCGCCGCTCGCCCGATGAGCACGATCGCATCGTCGCATGGGCTCTCCTGCTGGTTCAGCTCGTCCTTCTGGCCGCGATCTTCCTCCTGCCGTCGAGCGATGCTTGGACGGCGCCCGCCTGGCTCAAGACGGGGGCGCGTGTGCTCGAGATCGCCGGCATCGTCGTGGTCGGCGTCGGTCTGTCGAACCTCGGACGATCCGCGACGCCGCTCCCGACCCCGGTGCAGGACGGGGAGCTCCGCTCCACGGGGCTCTATCGGTACGTGCGTCACCCGATCTACTCGGGTGTGATGGCGATCGCCGTCGGATCCGCGATCCCGTCGGGAAGCCTCGCGATCGCAACCGCCACGCTTGCCCTGGTGGCGTGGCTCGCCATGAAGGCTCGATGGGAGGAGCGGCGACTCGAATTGCGGTATCCCGGCTACGCGGCCTACGCGACTCGGACTCCCCGTTTCATCCCGTCGTGGAGCCGTTCGAGCTGACCGAGAAGGTGGCGATTGCCTCGAAGAGCTGTCTGATCGCCGCCGATCTTCCCGAGTGACGAAGGCATCGCCGCCGCATGGGAGCGCGGAGCCATCGTTGCCGTTCAACTCGAGTAGGCCTGTACACGGATCTGTCGATGAGCCAAGGACGGCGAGGTCCACTGACCGGCCTCAGGCGGCGATCTCCCAGATGTGACCCGCGGGGTCACGGAAACTGGCCGTCCGTGGTCCCCACGGCCGGTCCAGGGGGCCGTTCAGCAGCTCGACACCACGCTCCTTGAGCTCTCGGCACTTCGCGTCAACGTCGTCGACTTCGAGGGTGAACACGAAGCGTTGGCCATCGTGGTCTCCGACGCGCGCAGGCCGGATCAGCTCGGGGACGGCTGAGACGTCGAGCAGGTTGATGAGTGTCTCTCCGAACTTGAAGACGGCGGAGTTCTCGTCCGCGAAGACCACGGGCAGCTCGAAGATGTCGAGGTAGAACTGCTTGGTCGTTGGCAGGTCCTCGGTGAACAGTGTGATGGCGGCCAGGCTGCCGGGCCAGTCGGTCATTGGGTCCTCCTCCGAGTCTGTGCTGAGATTCAATCAGGTCACGGTGAACGATCGTGGGCAGGTCCACACCGTCAGTTGACGGCACGGGGTCGCCACGGCTCGTGCTCGTGCGCGAGCCAGACCAGCTCGGGGTCGAGCGCGCGTACCTGCAGCTGGCCTTCGGTGTGCGGCTCGTCGAGCTCGCCGAACCAAACCGCCACGTCGCCGCCGACGACGACTGGACGCCCGCCAGTCTCGATGACGACCACCTGCGTGCCGCGTGTGTGGCCCGGCGCCGGGACGAGCCGGAGCCCGGGAAGCAGCTCGAGCTCGCCGTCGACCGGCACGTACCGGACGCCGGGCGCCTCGACCCACTCGCGAATGGTGTAGTCGTCCTCGCTGCGCGCGTCGTCCAGCTCCCGACGCTGAACGTAGATTGGCCTGCCGGCGAAGAGGTGGTTGCCGCCGCAGTGGTCGAAGTGCAGGTGCGTGTTGACGACGATGTCGATGCTGTCGAGGTCGAAGTCCTGCCCGCTCAGTGGAGCGAGGCGGGGATCGAGGTCGGCCACCGCCGGGTGCAGCTCCGTCATGCCGGTGTCGACCAGCACGCGCGCATCGGGATGGTCGATGACGTGCACGTAGACCGGCATCCGCTCGCCCTCGGCAAGCAGGTCGGCAACGCGGACCGGCGTGATAGTGATTGACGCGGGGGCGTTCATTGTGTACCGACCGCTGCAGTGGTGGCTGATATGTGGGTCATCAGGACCTCCCTTACCCGGTACTGTCTCAGCCGCCGAAGAGAGGGTAAGCCCGTGAAGAGCATGGGTGCACCGCCACGGGCTCTTTGATCACCGGCGTGTTCTCGAAACTCGCTGTTCCTGTTCAGAGTCTTGCTCGTACCCTGACGGCATGCGGAACCCTTTTCGGGCTGAGGCACATCGAGGAGCGCAGACTTGAAAGCTGTTGTTCTCCACGGGCCGGGAGGGCCAGACGAGCTGCGCCTCGAGGAAGTCGCCGACCCCGAACCGGCGGCGGGCGAGGTGCGCATCGCCGTGATCGCGGCGGGAACCAATCCCGTCGACGCTGGGAACCGTGCCGACGGATCATGGGCCCGGATCGAGTTCCCGTTCGTGCCTGGGTACGACGTCGCGGGCGTGATCGATGCGATCGGGGCGGGGGTCACAGGTGTGAGCGTCGGCGACACCGTGATGGCCATGACGAGCTTCCCTCGGGGGGCTGGTGGGTACGCCGAACTCGTCGTGACCCCCGCCGATCTCGTCGCGATCCTCGAACGTGACGTCGACCCGGTGGCCGCTGCGGCCGTCCCGCTTGCCGCGGGGACGGCGCTCGAGGTTCTCGAGCGGCTGGCGCTCGACCAGGGGAGCACGGTCCTTGTGCTCGGTGCCAGCGGCGGCGTCGGGCAGTTCCTCCTGCAGCTCGCTGGTCTCGAGGGCCTCCGAACCATCGCGGTCGGAGGCCGATCCTCGCATGAGCGGATGCGCGAAGACGGCGCTGCCGCGTGCATCGATTACACGACCGAGGACATAGCTCAACGGGCGCTCGAGTTGACGGGCGGGGAGATCGACGCCATCGCCGACCTCGTCGGGGGAGACCTACTGACCCGTTGCCTGAGTGCGCTGAAGTCGAGGGGATCGGCTGCCTCGATCGCCACGCCGGCGCTCGATCTGGACGCGGTGCTCGATAACAACATCTCCTTCCACGGCGTGTTGATCGGCGACGACGGGAACCGGACCCGACGCCTGGCCGACATGTTCGCGCGGGGCGCATTGCGACCCCACGTGAGTCACGTACTGCCGCTTGCCGAAGCCGCGCAGGCGCATCGGATCCTCGAGTCGAGCCACGCCGGCGGCAAGGTCGTCCTCACCGTTCGAGGCTGACGTCGAACGGGTTGGGCGTTTCGAGCTTGAGTGCCGTCAGACGTTGATCGTTCCGGCTCTGAGAGCGGAGTGGACACGAGACCATGTGTTTCGCAGACCCGTTGGTTGGTTGGTTGGTGGGATGTTCTCAGGACCCCCTGACCTGCGGGAACGGGTTCTGCTCAGGGGAATACCCACAGGTCAAGAGGGCAGGGCCCACCGCAGGTCAGGACGCGGTCTTCGTGGGGGAAGCTGTCCGTCTCATCAAGAGACCAGACAAACAAGTCCGAGTGGATTACCGCCGGTGCCACGAACCACGCGCGGTGGCTCGCCATTCGTGACAAGAAGCCCGCCCCCAAACCGCGTGCGCACGACGGTCGTCCATTCGGAGCGGGTCGTCCGGGTTCCGGGGGCGCCTGGACGCTCTTTCGACCTGGGCCGGTCTGGCCTTCCCGACGCCGTGGGGAATCCCGCCGGGGCTCCGCCCTTGACCGTCCCGGGCAAGGAATCCTAGAGTGCTGCCCGAAAATGGCCCGCGACATGCTCCGGCCGGGACGGATGCTGCTCTCGGCCAGGGAATCCGAGCGGTCTATGAGTGGTCGTTCCGCCTCGGGCCGGGGTTCATCGTCGGCGTCGGGAACGGCCTGATCCTCGGCTGGCTCATGTTCACGTCCGGCTTGGTACCACGGCGCCTCGCCATGTTCGGCCTCATCGGCGGACCGCTTGTCATCCTCGCCGGCGTTCTCGTCATCCTCGACGTCATCGAGGCGGGCAAGGCCATCCAGAGCCTCATGACGGTCCCGGAGGCGATCTGGGAGCTCGGGATCGGCATCTACCTCGTCGTCAAGGGCTACCTGCCCTCGTCGCCCGCGCTCGCAGCGGAATCATGAAGAACTAGCCGGGCACGGCGCTAGAGATCCATCGTCACGTAGACACTGGCCGCGCCGACGGCTGACATCCGAGTTTGCCGTGCTCTACTGTCCCGAGCGAGAGGGTGAGGGTGTCTTGAGGCTTGCCTCAGGGCACCCAACATCTGTCTTCCGGCTTCGAAGCGCCTCCGACAACAAGCTCTGAACCCCGCAGTCACGCCGAACAAGCCCAGGAACCGCACGGTTGGGCTCGCAACTGGAGTTTTGAGATGTCGGGGACCCTAGTTCTGAGAACACCCCTTGGTGGGCGGAGGAGGATTCGAACCTCCGTAGGCTACGCCGGCGACTTTACAGGCCGCTCCCTTTGGCCACTCGGGCATCCGCCCCGAGGGGGGATGATAGCGAACCAGGGGCGCTCCCCCGGGCCCCGGGTATCCTGCGGGACATGGCGAAAGAGCAGTTCTCGTTCGACATCGTCTCCGAGATCGATCTCCAGGAGGTCCGCAACGCCGTCGACCAGGCGTCGCGCGAGATCTCCCAGCGATTCGACTTCAAAGGCACCGACACCGCCGCAACCCTCTCCGAGGAGGCGGTCGAGCTCCGATCCTCGACCGAGGACCGGCTGAAGGCTGCGCTCCAGGTGCTGAAGGAGAAGCTGGTCAAGCGCAGCGTCCCGCTGAAGGCGCTGGAGGAAGGCGAGATCGAGCCCGCGGCAAAGGGCAGCGTCCGGCAGAACCTCAAGATCATCACCGGCATCGGCGACCTGAAGGCCAAGGAGATCTCGAAGTTCGTCCGGGCGGCCGTGCCGAAGATCCAGACCCAGATCCAGGGCGACCAGCTGCGGGTATCGGGCAAGAACAAGGACGACCTGCAGGCGGCGATCCGCGCGGTCAAGGAGCACGACTTCGGGGTTGCGCTCCAGTTCACGAACTACCGGCCCTGAACGCCGCTCAGGACCGGCCGTTGCGCCGGCGGCGGGGGCCCGGGTACCCTTGCGCAACTTCGTGGGGGTGATAGCGATGGACGTCGAACGGTTGAAGGCTCGCGCGGGCGAGATCGCCGGACGAGAAGGAAACGCGCTGCTCGAGCGGACCCCGGGCTCCGCCTCGATGTTCGAACGCGCCGTCAAGGTGTTGCCGGCCGGCGTGGCATCGAACTTTCAGGCGAACGATCCGTACCCGGTGTATCTGCGCTCGGGCAAGGCCTCGACCGTCTGGGACGTCGACGACAACGAGTACCGCGACTTCCACGGCGGGTTCGGCGTCAACGTGGTCGGCCACGCCCATCCAAAGATCGTCGAGGCGCTCCAGAAGGCGGCGACCCAGGCAATCCACTTCGCCGTGACGACCGAGGCCACCGTCGCGCTCGCCGAGGCGCTCTGCGAGCGCTTCGCGGTCGACCGCGTGCGTTTCGTCAACTCCGGGACCGAGGCGACGATGGATGCGCTTCGCGTCGCGCGCGCCGCGACCGGCCGGGACCGCATCGTCAAGATCGAGGGCTCCTACCACGGACACCACGACGCGGTGCTGTTCTCCGTCGTGCCCGAGGCCGATGCGCTGGGACTCCGCGACAACGTATCCGGCGAGGCGGCCGACACCTCGGGCGGCGCCTACACCACAAGGCCGACGTCGAAGGGCGTCCCAGCCAGCATGTGGCACGACACGATCATCGTCCCGTTCAACGATCTCCCGGCGACCGAGGAGCTGTTCGAGGAGCACGGCAACGAGATCGCGGCGCTGATCCTCGAGCCGGTCATGATGAACGTGGGGATCGTGGTGCCCGAGCCCGGGTACCTCCAGGGGCTGCGCGACATCTGCGACCGCCACGGCGCCATCCTCGTCTTCGACGAGGTGAAGTGCGGCGGGACGATCGCCTACGGCGGGGCGAGCGAACGCTTCGGCGTGAAGCCGCACCTCGCGGCGTGGGCCAAGGCGATCGGCGGCGGCGCGACCATCGGCGCGTTCGGCGGCGAAGCCGAGATCATGAACGCCGTGACTCGCGGAGCCGCCCAGCAGGGAACGTTCAACGGCAACCCGCTGTCGGCGGCCGCGGGCCTCGCGGCGCTGACGCAGGTCCTCACCCGGGACGCCTACGACCACCTGGGCAAGCTCGGCACGATGCTCGCCGAGGGATGCGATCGCGCGATCGACGCCAGCGGCGTGCCGGCGCACACGGTGGACCTCGGCGCGAAGGGATGCGTCTCGTACCGAGCGGAGCCGCTCCGGAACTACCGCGACTTCCTCGAGACCATTCCCGAGCTCTACTACGCCTCCTACCCGTACATGATGAACCGCGGGATCTTCATGACGCCCGGCGACGAGGAGCAGTGGACCGTCTCGGTCCAGCACACCGAGGACGACGTCCAGCGCTACGTGGACGCCTTCGGAGAGTTCTGTCAGGAGCTGGCCGGGTAACGCGAGCCGGGGCGCGACGAACGATCGGGGCCGCCTTCGGGCGGCCTCGATCGCGAACAAGGACGGCGACGATGCAACCGATGCACCGATACACCCAGGAGACCGACGCACTCGCGCGCGCGATCGAGGACTACGTGCGGCGCCGGATCGCCGAGCCCCAGCCGCTCGACCGACCGGCGACCGTGGCGGAGCTGGACGAGCTGGCGGGCGAGACGATCACCCCCGGCGGGATCGGCGGCGAGGAGGCACTGCGGATCTGGGCCGAGGCCCTGGCACCGGCGACCATCTCGACCGACCATCCCGCGTCCCTTGCCTTCGTGCCGGCGGCCCCGACCAAGGCGAGCGTGCTGTTCGACCTGGTCGTCGGGGCCTCCTCCACGATCCCTTCGTCCTGGATCGACGGCGCGGGAGCCATCTGGGCCGAGAACCGGACGCTTCGCTGGATCGCCGACCTCGCGGGACTGCCGGAGGGGGCGGGGGGCGCATTCGTCTCGGGCGGATCGGCGGGCAACCTGTCGGCCCTGGTGACGGCGCGTCACGCGGCCGCCGCGAACCGGAGCCGGCCCGATCGCTGGCGGATCGCGGTGTGCGACACCGTCCACTCCTCGGTCGCGGCCGCGGCGCGCGTCATGGACGTGGACGTGGTCGAGGTGCCGCACGACGAACGCGGGCGGCTGACCGGCGAATTGCTCGACCGTTCGCTCGAGGGAGCGCCCGACGGCGTCTTCGCGGTCGTCGCAAGCGCGGGCACGACCAACGCCGGGACGATCGACGAGCTGGACGGGATCGCCGAGGTCTGCGCGAACCGCGGCATCTGGATGCACGTCGACGGCGCCTACGGCGGCGCCGGCCTGCTGGCGCCCTCGGTCCGCGACCGGTTCCGAGGGATCGAGCGGGCCGACTCGTTCATCGTCGATCCCCACAAGTGGCTGTTCTCGCCGTATGACTGCTGCGCCCTGCTCTACCGCGACCCCGCCCCGGCCAAGGCGGCGCACCGCCAGCACGCCGGCTACCTGGAAACCATAAACGCGTCCGACGACTGGAACCCAGCCGACTACGCCTACCACCTGACCCGCCGCGCCCGCGGCCTCCCCCTGTGGTTCTCCCTGGCCACCTACGGCACCGACGCCTACCGCGACGCCGTAGAACAAGTCCTCACCATCACCCGCGAAACCGACGACGAGATCCGCACGCGCCCAACCCTGGAGTTGGTCATGGAGCCAGAACTGTCAGTCGTGCTCTTCCGCCGCATCGGCTGGACCGACCCTGACTACGAGCAGTGGTGGCATCGACTGCTGGAGCAACAGGTTGCCTTCGTCCAACCCACAACCTTCAACGGAGAAAAAGTCGCGCGCCTCTGCTTCGTCAACCCGGTCACGACCATGACCGAAGTCCAAGCGATCCTCGACGCAACCGCCTAGAGGAACCGGGCTCTCGGCTTCGGCACGCGGAGAGCCCGCGGGACCCGACCGAGGCGGGGACAGACGGCGGCGGTGCCGTAGGGGGCGGGGTCGCGCCGACGCCCGACGGCTCAGCCGCCAGGAGGTGCGGCCCCGCCCCCCACCAAGGTCGGCTCTGCCCCGGGCCTAGTGGTCAAACGGCGTGGGACCGACGCCCGTCCCCGCGCCCGAGATCTGCGCCTTGATCGCCTGCAGCCGCGCGATGCGCTCGGCGGTCGGCGGATGGGTCGAGAAGAGGCCGGCGATGCCGCCTCCGCTCCGTCCACGGGTCGCCCCGAGTGGGTTGACGATGAACATGTGCGCCTCGGACGGCTTGAGCGACTTCGGCGCGGGAATCTGCTTGGAAGCCGTTTCCAGCTTCGCGAGGGCGCTCGCGAGGGCGTCGGGGTCGCGCGAGAGATAGGCCCCGGACTCGTCGGCCTGGTACTCGCGGGAGCGCGAGACGGCCATCTGGATGATGCCGGCGGCGATCGGCGCGACGAGCCAGGCCAGCAGACCCAGCACCGGGCTCCCGCCCCGGTCGTCGTCCCCGCCGAGAAAGAAGGCGAAGTACGCGACATAGGAGATCGCGGTCCCGATGGCCGCGGCCACCGACGAGACCAGGATGTCGTGGTTCTTGACGTGGGACAGCTCGTGCGACAGCACGCCGCGCAGCTCGCGCTCGTCGAGGATCTGAAGGATCCCCTTGGTGACGGCGACCTTCGCGTTGCCGGGGTTGCGTCCCGTCGCGAAGGCGTTCGGCTGTGTCATCTCCGAGACGTAGATCTGCGGCATCGGCAGCTGGTCGGCCTGCGACAGCTCGCGGACGATCTTGTAGAGCTGCGGATACTCCGACTCGGTCACCGGCTTCGAGCGGGTCGCCCGGACGGCGATCGAGCCCGAGAACCAGTAGGCGAAGAAGTTGAAGACCAGCGCCAGGACGAGCGCGATGGTCGCCCCGCCGCGGCCGCCGATCAGCGCGCCGATGGCGACGAACAGCCCCAGAAGCCCCGCGATGAGGACCCAGGTCTTGATCCTGTTGATACCGGGTGTCACGGTCGATTCCTCTCTGTGGTGTAGAAGGCAATCCTCTCACCGAGGCTTCGATACGAGGGAGGAGGAGGTTCGTCTGGGGGTCTACCCGGCGGCCGACCGGCCGCCCCGAAGGGCGGCTATCACCCGACGCCGGCGCCGATCTGCTCGACCCCTTGCGGCAGCGCGGGCACGAACCCGGAGAGCGGGCGCCGAGACGCGGCCTCGTCGACGCCGACGACGAGCGGCAGTCCCGCAGCCGCCCCCAGCGAGGCGGTGGCGATGGACGCGGGCACGCCGCAGCCGCCCTCGGCGATCAGCACCGTGCCGGCATCGACCCAGCCGACCACGCGCGACGGGGTCCCGGGATAGCCGACCGGCATTGACGTGCCGTCGGGGTCGAGGACGACCGCCTGGGAGTCCTCGCACGAGGTGCCGGTGGTCATCGCGACGGCCCTGGAGTCCGGGTCGGGCGACGCGAAGACGCCGAGCATGCGTTTGCCGGACTCGCCCCGCCACAGGCCCGTGTTCGTGCTGGGGTCTCGCAGGTCGATGTCGTGCAGGATCAGGCTTCCGTCCTGGTGCAGGGCCCCGTAATACAGGAGGTTGCCGTCGGCGGAGAAGTCCATCGCCCCGAACTGCGTCCCGTTGACGGCGAACACCATGAGCTTCGGATCGGCCCCGACGTTGGACGAGAGCCAGATCTCCTCGCGTTTTCCGGTGTCGACGACGAACGCGAGCGCCGTGCCCGACGGGTGGTAGATGACGCTGAGATAGGTGACGTCCTCGACCGGGGTGATGTCGTCCACGTGCTGGCTCCCGGGATAGACCTTCTCCAGGTGCTTCCCGTCGGCCGAGATGTAGACGACCGCCTTGCCGATCGGATGCCCCCACGAGGGCGAACCGGCGTCCGGCGTGTCGCCCGTACGAACGGTCGCACCCCGGATGTTCTCGATCGCGAGATCGGCGAGGAGGGCGCGATCGCCGCGCGGGCTCCACGTGAACGGCCCTGGGGCCGGGACGTCGAACAGGCAGGTCGGCACGCCCGTGCCGGCGGGGTCGAGAGCCCAGGCGCTGCCGTCGGCGACGAAGGTCACCGTCTGCGTCCGCAGCGGCCGAGACGGAACGCAGGTGGCCGGCAGGGGCGTGCCGTCGCGGAGCGTCGTCCCGGAGACCGCCGGGGTCGGGGTCGAGCCGGACCCGGCCGGCGGCGGCGGCGTCGCGGCGGGCGATCCGCCCGTGCACGCCGACATCGCGACGAGGGCGCCCCCGGCGAGCGCGACGATCCGAGCGGTGAGGGTTCGCATGGCCGTTGTCTCGCGGGGCACCCTACTCCCCCGCGGGGCGTGGCGCGCGCAGGCGCCTCAGGTCCGGCCGAGCAGGCTGGAGAGCTCGGCGATCCTGGCGAACGGGTTCGGAAGGACGAAGATCGCGATCAGGGCCACCATGGCCAGGGCGACGACGGCCGCCACGAGCACCGGAACCCGAAGCGGCGACCGGTCCTCGGCCTCCTTGAACACCATCTGCCTCGGGACGGCGAAGTAGTAGTAGATGCTGATCACGGAGTTCAGCAGCATCACGACGGCAAGGGACACCCCGTAGGCGCCACCGCGGTCGATGCCGGCGCGGAAGATCAGCACCTTCGCCCAGAAGCCGCCGGTGGGAGGCACGCCGGCAAGCGAGACCATGAACACGGTCATCCCGACCGCGAGCAGCGGCGCCGTTCGTGCGAGCCCTGCGAGATCCGAGATCAGGAGCCTCGGATGCCGGCGGCTGACCCCCACCGCGACCGCGAACGCTCCGAGGTTCATGACCCCGTAGATCAAGATGTAGGCGACGGCCGCCGTGAAGGCGGCCTTGTCGACGTCGGCGCCGTGCCCGACGAGCGCGAACGGCAGCAGGATGTAGCCGCTCTGCGCGATCCCCGAGTACGCAAGCAACCGGACGAGCTGGCGCTGCTGCAACGCGATGAGATTGCCGACGCTCATGGTCGCGATCGCAAAGAACGCGAACACCGGTGTCCAGGTCGCGCTCTGTCCGATGAACGCGACGAACATCAGCTGGAGCAGGCCCGCGAATCCGGCGGCCGCCGACGCCACGGCGAGGAAGGCGGCGACGGGCACCGGGGCTCCCTCGTAGGTGTCGGGAGCCCAGAACTGGAACGGGAACGCCGAGACCTTGAACGCGAACCCGACGACCACGAACAGGATGGCCGCGAGCGCCAGCGTCTCCTTGCTGCCGGAAAGACCCGACAGGGCGGTCGCGAGATCCGTCAGCCTCGTCTTTCCCGTCAGACCGTAGAGCAGGCTCATCCCGTACAGCATCACCGCGGTCGACAGGACGCCGATGATGAAGAACTTGAGCCCGCCCTCGTTCCCCTTCGGGTCGCCCTTGCGGAACGCCGACATCAGGAATCCCGGCGCGGACACCAGCTCGAGCGAGATGAACAGCATCAGCAGGTCGCGCGAGCTGGGCATCAGCAGACATCCGAGGAACGACGTCAGCAACAGGAAGTAGTACTCGCCCTGGTAGAAGCCGCCCTCACGGAAGTAACGAAGCGAGATCGCCAGGACGACGGCCGCGACCACCAGGAAGAAGATCTTGAAGATGATCGCGAACTGGTCGACGACGAACATGCCCGAGAACGTTTCTCGCGGAGTCGACCCGAGCAGCGTGAGCACGGCCCCGAGCGAGGCGAGCACGCCGACGAGCGACAGCGGCATCGCCAGCCACTTCAACCGGGACGGCAGGAAGACGTCGACGACGAGCACCAGCAGGATCGTGCCGGAAAGGATCAGCTCCGGCAGGATCGCGTGGTAGTCGATCGGCGGCATCGGTCTCCCTATCCGCCCAGGATCTTGACCAGGCCGGCGACGGCGTTATCGGTGATCCCGAAGACCAGTCCGGGCAAAAGACCAAGCACCAGCATGAGCACGAGCAGCGGCACCCACGAGATCCACTCGACCACCAGGACGTCGCTGAACCCCGACGCCTTCCATTTCTCCGGCAGCGTCCCCATGTTGACTCGCTGGAGCATCCACAGGAAATAGCCGGCGGTGAGGATCGTGCCGACCCCGCCGGCGACCATGTACCCCCGGTACAGACCCAGGTGGTCGCTGAGCAGCGCGCTCGGGCTGAAGGACGCCAGGAGCGCCATGAACTCGCCCACGAAGCCGGCGAGCCCCGGCAGGCCCAGCGAGGCGATCGAGACGAAGGCGAAGATGCCGGCCAGCTTGGGCAGGTTCTGCGACATGCCGCCGCCGATCTCGGCGATCTCGCGCGTGTGATACCGGTCGTAGATCGACCCCACGCAGAAGAACAGCATGCCGGTGATGACGCCGTGGGCCACCATGCCGAAGATCGCCGCCTGGATGCCGATCGTGCTGAGCGTGGCGATCCCGAGCATGACGAACCCCATGTGACCGACCGACGAGAAGGCAATCAGCCGCTTCAGGTCCTTCTGCGCAAGACACGCAAGCGCGGCATACACGATGCCGATCACCGCCAGCAGACCGATCCAGGGCGCGTAGCGCTGCGCGGCCTCCGGAAGGATCGGCAGCGCGATCCGGATGAACCCGTAGGCGCCCATCTTCAGCATGATTCCGGCCAGAAGGACCGAGCCGATCGTCGGCGCCTCGGTGTGCGCATCCGGCAGCCACGTGTGGAACGGCCACATCGGCACCTTGACGGCGAAACCCAGCGCGACCGCGCCAAACGCGACCAGCTGGAATCCGTGCGAGAACCCGCCGCCGTGCGCATACGCAACCAGCGCCTGGATGTCGAAGGTGTGCTGAAGACCCGCCAGCGCCGGGTTGATGTCGGAGCGGAAGTACATCCCCAGGAACCCGAGCAGCATGAACACCGATCCGAAGAGCGTGAACAGGAAGAACTTGATCGCCGCGTATTCGCGGTTGGCCGATCCCCAGATCCCGATCAGGAAGTACATCGGGACGAGCACCATCTCCCAGAAGACGAAGAACAGGATCAGGTCGAACGCGATGAACGTCCCGGCCATCCCGGTCTCGAGCAGGAGCATGAGCGCGAGGAAGGCTTTCGTGCGTCCCGGCGAGGGAACGAACCGCCACGTGTAGATCGCGCACAGGAACGACAGCAGGAACGTGAGGACGTACAGGGGCAGCGAGATGCCGTCGATCCCGACGTGGTAGTGCGCACCGATCGCGTCGATCCAACGGACGTCGAGACCGAACTGGAGCCCACCCACGTTGCCGTAGTCGAAGCCGATCGCCAGGGCCACCGCCAGCACCAGGGCGGCGCCGGTGAACGCGATGCCGAGGCCGCGCACCAGCCGGTCCCGTTCCTTCGGGACGAAGATGATGACGACCGCTCCAAGGATCGGCAGGAACGTCGTGATCGTGATCGCAGCGTTCTGCCAGGTCATCGAAGTCTCACGCTCCCCTCATGCGATTCGGACGAAGACCATGGTCAATGCGATCACGCCCACGAAGAGGCCGACCGCATACCACTGGACATTGCCGGACTGGATGTACTTGAGAAACCCACTGCTCATCCCGGTCAGAGTTCCCGCGCCGTTGTAGATCCCGTCGACGAAGGTTCGGTCGATCCAGTCGATCAACCGGGAGACTCCACGGGTGAGCCGGGCGGCGCCGTTGACGGCGCCGTCGAGCACGTTCTGGTTCGTCCAATACACGGCCGCGGACAGCCGGTCGCGGACGGGCCGGACGACGCCCTTGAAGTAGGCGTCGTCCAGGTAGTACTTGTTCTCCAGGAGGGTGTAGACGGGCCCGAGCCGGGTCACGGGATCGGTGGCCGCGTAGCGCCGGTACAGGGCGTACCCGGCCGCGAGACCGGCCCCGGCCACGGTGACCGAGATCCCGGCCACCGCAAGGTTGAAGTCCACGATCTCGGGATGCCCGACGAAGACCCAGTCGAAGAAGGGCGCTCCCGCGGGGCCGAATCCCAGCCAGCCCACGCCGACCGTCGCGGCGGCGAGGGCGACCAGCGGCCCGGTCATGGTCCGCGGCGCCTCGTGCAGGTGTTCCTTGCCGCGGTACGTCCCGCCGAAGGTCATCAGCAGCATCCGGATCGTGTAGAACGCGGTCAGGAACGCCCCCAGCAGGATGACGCCCGCGAGCCAGGCCGGCCCGCTGTTCATCGCCGCGTGGACGATCTCGTCCTTCGAGAAGAACCCGGCCAGCGGTGGGATGCCGGCGAGCGCCAGCCCCCCGATCAGAAACGTCCAGAAGGTGACCGGCATGGCCTTTCGCAATCCGCCCATGTCGCGCATGTCGTTCGAGTGGACCGCGTGGATCACCGAGCCGGCGCCGAGGAAGAGCAGCGCCTTGAAGAACGCGTGGGTGAACAGGTGGAACATGCCCGCGGTGAACCCGGCCTCGCCGATGCCGAGCGCGGCCACCATGTAGGCGAGCTGGGAGATCGTGGAGTACGCGAGCACGCGTTTGATGTCGGTCTGCACGAGCGCGAGAAACGCCGCCAGCAGCAGCGTGATCGCGCCGATCACCGAGACCACGGTCAGCACGACGTGGTCGGCGGCCAGGAAGATCTCGAAGGTCCTCGCAACCAGGTAGACCCCGGCCGCGACCATCGTCGCCGCGTGGATCAGCGCCGACACCGGCGTGGGACCGGCCATCGCGTCGGGAAGCCATGTGTACAACGGGAACTGGGCCGACTTTCCGATCGTGCCGCCGAACATCAACAGGGCCGCGGCCCCGATCAGCAGCTGCGACGTCCCCGGCCGCGCCACCGCGTCGGCGACCTCGCGGATGTTCGAGGTCTGCATCCCGGTCGCGAAGATCAGACAGAAGATCCCGAACATGAACGGCACGTCGCCCACCCGGGTCGTGAGGAACGCCTTGATCGCCGAGCTCGAGATCGTGTGGTCCTCGAACCAGTGCCCGATCAGGAGGTAGGAGCAGACCCCCATGACCTCCCAGCCGACGAGCAGCTGGAACAGGTTGTCGGCGATGACGACGTCGAGCATCGCCGCCGTGAACAGGGAGAGCACGACGTAGTACCAGGTGAAGCGGACGTCGCCCTTCATGTAGCCGAGCGAGTACACGTGGACGCAGAGCGACACGGCCGTGACGACCACGAACATGACGCTCGTCAGTCCGTCGACGTACATGCCCACCTGCAGGTGGAGGGTTCCCACCGAGAACCAGTCGAGGCTCGCCGCGAACGGACCGCCCCCACGGATCACGTGCGTGAGCAACGCGAGCGACAACGCGAAGGAAGCACCGACGCCGACGATCCCGAACCCGGCTCCGCGCCCCGGCATCCGCTTGCCGAAGAACAGCGTCAGGACCGCGGCGACGGCCGGCACGACGGGGATCAACCACACGGCCGTCAGCAGCCCGTGCGGGTCCACCGGCCCGGACAGCACCAACGGCGTGGCCGTTTGCCCTACCACTTCAGCAGGCTCACGTCGTCGACGTTGATGGAAGCACGGTTGCGGAACAGCAAGATGACGAGCGCCAGGCCGATCCCGACCTCGGCTGCCGCAACCGCGATCACGAACAGCGCGAAGATCTGGCCGCCGACGTCGCCCAGCGAGGCGGAGAAGGCGACCAGGTTGACGTTGACCGCGTTCAACATCAGCTCGATGGCCATGAGGACCATGACCGCGTTGCGGCGAACCAGGACCCCGTAGACGCCCACCGAGAACAGGAACGCGGAGAAGAACAGGACGAGCGGGAGCCGGATCACGGTTTGTCGTCCTTGCGGGCGAGAACGACGGCGCCGATCAGCGCGGCGAGAAGGACGAACGACACGGCCTCGAACGGCAGGATGTAGTGGCGGAACATCTCGGTTCCGACGGCCTCCGTCGAGCCGGAGAAGGTCTTGAACCTCTGGGCGTCCTCCAGGGGGAAGGCGCGCTCGATCAGGAAGGAAAGGCCCAGGAGCATCCCGAAGCCGACCGCGGCGCCAAGCCAGCGTTGTTGGTTGTCCAGCGTGTCGCGTCCGATCGGTGCCCTCGTCAGCATGAGCCCGAACAGGAACAGGATCACGATCGCGCCGACGTAGATGAGGATCTGCACCCAGCCGGTGAACTCCGCCCCGAGCAGCAGGTAGAGCGCTCCCACCGAGGCCAGCGTGACGACCAGATACAGCGCGGCGTGCACCACGTTCCTCGCGGTCACGACCGCGACGGCGCTGATCCCGCCGACGGCGGCGATGACGGCGAACGCATACTCCTGGGCGCTCACGTCGTTGCCGCCTCCGAGGGCTCGGCGCCCCGCTCGATGGCGGGCGGCGGAAGAACGGTGTAGGTCCACTCCTCCAGCCGTTCCTTCTCGTGGGTCAGCTCCGCGATGCCCTGTTCGGCGTACTCGAACTCCGGGCTCCAAAAGAGCGCGTCGAATGGGCAGACCTCGACGCAGATGCCGCAGTACATGCATAGCGCGTAGTCGATGGCGAACCGGTCGAGCACCTTGGCGGACCGGGCCCGGCCGCCCGAGGCCGGCTCGTGCTGCTCCTTGTGGGCGTCGATGTAGATGCACCAGTCGGGGCACTCCCGCGAGCACTGGTAGCAGACGGTGCAGTTGGCTTCCTTGAGCGCGATCACGCCGCGTGTGCGCGCCGGCAGATCCGGCTTCACATGCGGGTACTGCTGCGTGACGGACTTGTGCAGCATGGTGTTGAGCGTGACCGCGAGACCCTTGGCGAGCCCCGTCCCGGGGAACGGGTCCTTGCGTTCCTCCCCGTTTCGCTCTTCCACGACGCCTCCCTACTTCACGAGAACCTTGACGACCGCGACGGCCATGATGCCGACCAGCGACAGCGGCACCAACACCAGCCAGGAGAACCGTTGCAGCTGATCTTCCCGCAGCCGGGGGTAGGTGGCCCGCAGCCAGATCACGACGAACGACAGCAGGAAGATCTTGCCGAGCATCATCAGCGGACCCGGGATCGGCAGGAACGGCACCGGAAGGTATCCCCCCAGGTACAGGACCGACGCGATCCCGGACATCGCCACGATCCCGCCGTACTCGGCCAGCAGGAAGAAGGCGAACTTCAGCCCGGTGTACTCGGTGTAGGCCCCGAAGATGATCTCGGAGTCGGCGACCGGCATGTCGAACGGCGGTCTGGTCAGCTCGGCGAGCGCCGCGATCATGAAGATGACGAACCCGGGTGCCTGCGTGAGGATGAACCAGAAGCTGCGCTGGTGCTCGACGATCCCGACGAGCGAGAGCGTCCCCGCCTGCATGACGACCGCGGCGGCCGCGAGCACGAGCGGCAGCTCGTACGCGATCAGCTGCGCCGCCGCCCGCAGCGCCCCGATGAGCGAGAACTTGTTGGCCGAGGACCAGCCGGCCATCAGGACGCCGATGACCGAGACGCTCGACATCGCGAGCACGAAGAAGATGCCGATGTCCAGGTTCTCCGCGAAGACCGTCCCGCCCAGCGGCAGCACGACCAGGATCGCGATGTAGGGGATCATCGCCACGGCCGGAGCGAGCGAGAAGACGTTGCGATCGGCCGCCTCGGGGACGATGTCCTCTTTCTGGATGAACTTCACGCCGTCGGCCACCAGCTGCGCCCACCCGTGGAAGCTGCCGGCCTCCATCGGCCCCAGCCGCGCCTGCATGTGGGCGAGCACCTTGTGCTCGACATAGCCGACGCCGAGAGGCACGACGAGGAAGAACCCGAGGACGAGCGCCGTCTTCAGGATCAGGACGATCCAGAAGTTGCTGAACCACGTGTCGAAGACCGACACGCCCACGTCGGCGATCACTCCTCGTCTCCCTCCTCCAATTCGAGGGAACCCGGCCAGGGCTTCGCCTCGCGCGACATCAGCGGGAAGTCCTTTCGCAGCGGGTGGCCCTCGAACGGCTCGGAGAGCAGCAGCTTGACCTGCTGCGGATGACCTTCGAAGCGGATGCCGAACATCTCGGCCGTCTCACGCTCGTGCCAGTTGCAGGTGGGAAAGAGGTCGGACAGGGTGGGACAAACGGGCTCCTTCGCGGGCAGTCTCACCTTGACGCGCACGCCGTGGTGCAGGCTCGTCGAATGAAGATGGGTCACGACCTCGAAGCCGCGCTCGGGGCCGTAGTCGACGGCGGCCGTGAAGTCCGCGTAGTCGCACGCGAACTCGGGCTCGTCGCGCAGGAACCGGCATACGTCGCGATAGGCGCCGTGCGAGACGGTGACGACGGTATGGCCCCGGTCGTCGCCGGACTCGACGATGTCGTCCCCGAACTGAGCGCGAAGCCGGGTGCCGGCTTCGTCAGGAGAAAGCCGGGTCGGCACCGAACTTCTCCCGGATGTCTTCGTCCCGGATCTTCTCCTGCAGCTTCACGATGCCGTGAAGGAGCGCCTCGGGCCGCGGAGGGCAGCCCGGGACGTAGATGTCGACGGGGACGATCTGGTCCACGCCCTTCGTGACCGCGTACGAATCCCAGTAGGGGCCCCCGCAGTTGGAGCACGAGCCGAACGAGATGACGTATTTCGGGTCGGGCATCTGCTCGTAGACCCGCTTGAGCGGGGGCGCCATCTTGTCGGTGAGGGTGCCGGCCACGACGAGAAGGTCGGCCTGCCGCGGCCCGTGGGCGAACGGGATCACGCCGAGGCGGATGAAGTCGTTCTTCGAGGTCGACGCGGCGATGAACTCGATCGCGCAACAGGCCAGTCCGAAGTTCATGACCCAGAGCGAATAGCGCCGCCCCCAGTTGAGGATGAACTTCACCGGCTTGACCCGCGGCAGCGGGGTCCGCTCGGTGATCAGGCCCATGTGAGCACGCCCTTTCGCCACGCGTAGAGCAGTCCGACGGCGAGGATGCCAATGAAGACGCCCATCTCCGCGACCGCCACCATCCCGAGACGCTCGAACACCCGGGCCCAGGGGAACAGAAAGACGCTCTCGACGTCGAAGACCACGAAGAGGAACCCGTAGATGTAGTAGCGAACCTGGCTCTGGGACCACCCTTCGCCGACGGGGTCGATCCCGCACTCGTAGGTGGTGAGCTTCTCGCGGCCCGGTTTGTGCGGCGCAACCAACCGCGCGGTGGTGAAGGCGACGACGACCAGCAGGGCGCCGGCGGCCAGAACCGCCAGCAGGACGGCGTAGGACTCGAAGTAGGTTCCCAAGGGCTTGTGAACGGCCTCCCGAACGAGCGGGGCGTATCGTAGCAGTGCGTTCATTCCCCCAGCCCAGCCCCGCAACGCGCCGCCAGAAACTCCGCAAGCTGGATGAGCGCCGTCTGCGCGGTGCCCGCCGGCAACCGCTCGGCAAGGCCGACGGCCCGGCTCACTTCGTCGCGGACGGCGGCCCGGGCGTGCTCGATCGCACCGCCGGAGCGGACGATGTCGAGTGCCCGGTCGAGCAGCTCGCCGTCGGGCGCGCCGTGGGACAGGATCGCGGCCAGCTCCGTCTCTTTCGGCCCGTTGGCCAGGGCGTGGAGCACCGGCAGCGTGTACACGCCCTCTTTCATGTCCTGGCCGGGCTCCTTTCCAAGCTCCAGCTGCGAAGCGGTGATGTCCATCACGTCGTCGGAGAGCTGATAGGCCATCCCGAGGGCCTGGCCGAAGGACTCCAGGATGTCGAGTCGATCCGGGGCGGCATCCGAGAGCATGCCGCCGAGCCGGCACGAGGTCGCGATCAGCGCGGCCGTCTTTCTGTCGATGATCCCCAGGTAGTCGGCGACCTGCTGCTCGACGCGCGCCGAGGCGTCCACCTCGCGGATCTGCCCGTCGCACAGGATGGCGATGGTCCTGGCCAGCAGCCGGCAGACGTCGGTGCCGAGCTCGGTCGAGATCTCCGAGGCCCGTGCGAACAGGTAGTCGCCGGTGAGGATCGCGACGGTGTTGTCCCAGCGAGCATTGGCGCTGGGCGCGCCGCGGCGCGCGTCGGCCTCGTCGATGACGTCGTCGTGGTAGAGCGTGGCAAGGTGCACGAGCTCGATCGAGACCGACCCGGGGATCAGCCGCGGGTCGGTTGGATCGCCGAAGTGGCCCGCCAGCAGCACGAGCATCGCCCGGAAGCGCTTGCCGCCGGCGTTGACCAGGTGCGATGCCGTCTCGGAGAGCAATCCCGAGGTCTCGACCCGGACGGACTTCGCGAGCGCCTCCTCGACGCGGTCCAGCCGCGACCTGAGGTCGGAGTCGAGGACGGGGTCGGGCGGCTCCAGACCCGGGAGCACTCGGCGGCTCATCGCGTCACCTTCTCAGTCACCGTCTCGGGTCACCACCGCAGGACCGAAGCCCGCTCGAGGATCGGAAGGAGCACGCCCGGGAAGACCCCGAGCACCAGGACCCCGGCCGCGGGCAGGGCAAGGAGCACTCGCATGGCGGCCGAGTCGTCCACGGCCAGGGCGCCCCCCGGTTCTTGCGCCGAGACCGGCCGAGACGAGGGCTCCTGCATGTAGACCAGCACGATCACCCGCAGGTAGAAGAACGCAGCCGCCACGCTCATCACGACGCCGATGAGGGCGAGCGGCCAGTACCCGGCCCGGATCGCCGCCGCGAACACGTTCGCCTTCGCGATGAACCCTCCGGTGGGAGGGATGCCGGCGAGCGACAGCAGGAACAGCGTGAGGAGCCCGGCGAGCCACGGGCTCCGCCGCCCCAGCCCCGCGTAGGACGTGAGCGGCGCGGACGCATCCTCGTCGCCCGAGACGAGCATGACGACGCCGAACGCGCCGAGCGTCATCGTGGCGTAGACGATCAGGTAGAACAGGACCGCGCGGATGCCGAACGCGTTGCCCGAGACGAGGGCCGTGAGCACGAACCCGGCGTGGGCGACGCTCGAGTAGGCGAGCATGCGTTTGATGTCGGTCTGCGCGATCGCGAGCACCGACCCCACGACGACCGAAGCGGCCGCGAGCACCCAGATGACCGGTGTCCAGTCCCACACGAGCGGCTGGAAGGCGACGTCCAGCACCCGGACGAAGGCGAGGAACGCGGCCACCTTCGTCGCCGCGGACATGAACGCCGTAACGGGCGTCGCCGCCCCCTGGTAGACGTCCGGCGTCCACATGTGGAACGGGGCCGCGGAGACCTTGAATCCGAAACCGACGGCCAGGAAGGCGAAGGCGAGCAGGGCGATCCCACGGCTGCCCGTCTGCCCGGCGAGGGCGTTCGCGATCCCGGCAATCTTCGTGGTCCCGGTGGCGCCGTAGGCCATCGCGACCCCGTAGAGGAAGACCGCCGAGGACGTCGCTCCGAGGAGGAAGTACTTCATCGCGCCCTCGAGGCCGCCGGGGCGCCCCGAGAGCCCGGTCAGCACATAGAGCGCAAGCGAGAGGATCTCCAGGGCGAGGAAGCTGAGAATGAGGTCCGCCGCGGACACGATCAGGACCATGCCGACCGTGGCGAACAGGACCAGCGGATAGAACTCGCCTCGGAACCGGGCGGGATCTCGCCTCGCATCGTGGGTTCCGAAGAGCAGCGCGACCGCGGCGATCCCCAGCAGCACGAGACCCCCGAGCACGGCGAATCGGTCGACGAAGACCATGTCGCCCATGACCGTGGTCTCGTGGCTCCAGTTCCACAGCGACGCCGACCAACCGGCGGCGACGGCGATCCCTGCGAGCGCGATGGCCAGGTGGACACGCCGGTCCGAGCGGCGCGCGATCGCCTCGTAGAGCATCCCGGCGATCGCCGCTCCGAACAGAACCATCTCGGGCACGACGGGGTTCCAGACGAGGTGCGGGGCCTGGATCATGGGCTCGTCCCGGCGAGCGATTCGATGTCGCTGGGGACTCCGGGTTGGACGTGCTGGATGACCGCGCTCGTCGTGGGCTCGATGCGGCTCGTCACGGGCTTCGGGTAGATGCCGAGCACGAGCAGCGACGCGAGGATCGGGGCGAGCAGAACCGCCTCGCGAAGACGCAGATCGGGAAGGTGCAGGATCGCCGGGTCCTTGACCGGGCCGAACGCCATCCGCTGGTAGGACCAGAGCAGGTAGACGGCGCCGAGCACCACGGCGCCCGCGGCGAGGGCCGCCTCCAGCGGGTTGACGGCGAAGGTCCCGACGATCACTAGAAACTCCCCGACGAAGTTGTTGAGCCCCGGCAGACCGGCGGCCGCGAACGCCGCGAGGAGGAAGCAGCCGGTCAGCCATGGCATGGCTGTCGCGAGCCCGCCGAGCTGATCCAGCTCGCGGGTGTGGGTGCGCTCGTAGATCATCCCGAACAGCAGGAACAGGGCGCCGGTCGACAGGCCGTGGTTCAGCATCTGGAGCACGCCGCCCGTCACCGCCTGCTGGGTAAAGACGAACAGACCCAGGACGACGAAGCCCAGGTGCGAAACCGACGAGTACGCGATCAGGCGCTTGATGTCGGTCTGCGCCATGGCGACGAGCGCCCCGTAGAGGATGCCGACGATCGCGAGAACCTGGATCGTGCTCGCGAAGTGCCGCGACGCCTCGGGGAACAGAGCGAGGTTGAACCGGATCATCCCGTACGTCCCGACTTTCAGGAGCACGCCGGCAAGGAGCACGGAACCGGCGGTCGGCGCCTCGGTGTGGGCGTCCGGGAGCCACGTGTGCAAGGGGAACAGCGGGACCTTCACCGCGAACGCCACGATGAATGCGACGAAGAGCCAGCGAGCGGTCGAGACCGGCAGGACGCCGGCCACGCTCGCGAGCGCCGTGAGGTCGAAGGTGTTGTGCCCGAGCACCGCTCCCGACCGAACCCACAGGAACAGGACGCCGACGAGCAGGAACGCCGAGCCGGCCATCGTGTACAGGAAGAACTTGATCGCGGCATAGACCCGGCGCTCGCTCCCCCACCCACCGATCAACAGATACATCGGCACGAGGATGGCCTCGAAGAACACGAAGAACAGGAGCAGGTCGAGAGCCAAGAACGACCCGACCACCGCGGTCTCGAGCGTGAGCATCGCGACCATGAAGAGGCGAACGTCCTTGGCGATCGACCACGAAGCCAGGAGCGCCAGCGGGAACAGGAACGTGGTGAGCAGGACGAGCCACAGGCTGACGCCGTCCACCCCGACCCGGTATGCCAGCCCGAGCGACGGCACCCAGTCGGCGTGTTCCACCATCTGGAACCCGGATGCGCCTGCGTCGAATCGGCCCAGGATCGCCAGCGAGACGATGAACGTGGCGACCGTCGTGCCCAGGGTGATCCACCTGGCGGCGTCGTCACGCAGCGAGCGCCCGCCCAGCAGCAGAAGGACCACACCGGCGAGCGGAAGCACGATCGTGACCGTGAGGATCCCGTTCACAGCCGGAACCCCACGTACACGAGGATCCCGACGGCCCCGGCGACGACCACGAGCGCGTACTCCCGCACGAACCCGGTCTGCAGCCGCCGGCCCCGGTCGGCCAGCAGGCGAACCCCGCGCCCGGTGGCGTTGACGAGCCCGTCCACGGCGCGCGCGTCGACCCAGGCGAGCAGCCGGGCCGCGGCCAGACCGGGCCCCACGATGACCTTCGCGTAGAGCTGATCCACGTACCAGCCGCTCGCGAGCAGCTTGGGGATCGGCTGAAGCCGCGCGCGGGCGGCCAGCCAGTCGACCCGGCCGGACCCGTAGACCGTCCATGTGAGGACGAGCGCCACCACGGTGAGCCCGACCGCGGTCGCGGAGATCGCGACGGCCTGGAGCCCGGCATCGGGATCGGGGATCGCGCCGGTGACGAGCGACAGGAACCGGGCGAAGACCCCCGCCGTCCCGACGTTCAGGAACCCGGCCGTCGCGGCGCCGATGGCCAGCAGGACGAGGGGCAGCCACATCACCGGCGGCGCCTCGTGCGCGTGGTCGGCCATCTCGCCCCGGGGACGCCCCGCGAAGGCGAGGAACAGCAGCCGGCCGATGTAGAGCGCCGAGAGCAGCGCCCCGAACAGCCCGAAGATGAGATAGCCCCAGCGGGCGTTCGAGTTCGCGACCTCGAGCACGAGGTCCTTGGCGAAGAAGCCGGACAGCGGCGGCAGGCCCGCCAGCGCGAGCGCGCCGATCGCGAACGTGATCGAGGTGACCGGCATCCGGCGGCGCAGCCCACCCATGACCTTGAGATCGACCTCGTCGTGCATCCCGTGCATCACCGAGCCCGCTCCGAGGAACATCAGCGCCTTGTAGAACGCGTGCGCCACGAGCAGGAACATCGCCGCCGCGTACGCCCGCAGCCCGGCCGCGAGGAACATGAAGCCGAGCTGGCTGATGGTCGAGTACGCCAGGACGCGCTTGATGTCGTCCTGCGCCAGCGCGCACGTCGCCGCGAAGACCGCGGTGAACAAGCCCACGACGGCGACGACGGTCAGCGCGACGCCGGAGACCTCGAAGACCGGGTGCATGCGGACGACCAGATAGACGCCGGCGGTCACCATCGTCGCAGCGTGGATGAGCGCGGAGACCGGGGTCGGCCCCGCCATCGCGTCGGGGAGCCAGACGTGCAGCGGAACCTGCGCCGACTTTCCGGCCGCGCCGGCGAACAGCAGGAGCGCGATCCAGGTGGCCGTCCCGCTCGACAGCTTCCCGGCATCGCCGAGCACCCGGCCGATCTCGAGCGTCCCGAGCTTCGTGGCCAGGAAGGCGAGACCGAGCAGCATGGCGGTGTCGCCGACGCGCGTCGTGAGGAACGCCTTCTTCGCCGCGTTCGCGACCCCGGGCCGCTCGAACCAGAACCCGATCAACAGATAGGAGCAGAGCCCGACGCCTTCCCAACCCACATAGAGCAGGAGCAGGTTGTCGCCGAGCACCAGCAGGAGCATGAAGAAGACGAACAGGTTCATATACGAGAAGAACCGTCCGAACCGTGGATCGCCCTCCATGTACCCGATCGCGTAGACGTGGATCAGGGCGCCGATCCCCGTCACGACGAGGATCATCGTGGCCGAGACCGCGTCGAGGCGCAGGTCGACCGCGACCGAGAACCCTCCGACGCGGATCCAATCGAACAGATGAACGAGGAACGTGCGATCGCCGGCGGGAAGCGCCAGCAGGTCGCGCACGGCGAGCGCCGCCAGGGCCAGCGACGCGCCGACGGCCAGGGACGCAAGCCACCCGGCCATCACCCGAAGCCGCGACCCCAGAAACAGGTTGACGGCGGCCATCGCGAGCGGAAGCGCCGGGACGAGCCAGATCAGCTTGACGACCCGGGTGGCCTCGTGGACGTGCGGAAGCACGTCGGCTACCACCGCAGCGTCCTCGCCTCGTCCACGTTGACGCTCTGGCGCCGCCGGTAGACGGCGACGACGATCGCGAGCCCGACGACGACCTCCGCGGCCGCGACGACCATCGAGAAGAACGCCAGCACCTGACCGGTCAGATCGCCGTGCATCCGTGAGAAGGCCACGAGCGCAAGGTTCACCGCGTTCAGCTGCAGCTCCACGGACATGAAGATCAACAGCGCGTTCCGCCGAAGCAGCACGCCGGCCGTCCCGATCGCGAACAAGGCCCCCGAGAGCACGATGAAGTAGGCGATCGGCGTTCTCACTGGATCGTCTCCGGCTCCGGCCGGGCGGCCGTGACCTCGGCGAGGCTCACCGCACGCGCCTTCCGCTGCGCAAGCACCATCGCGGCGATGGCGGCGACGAGGAGCAGAACGGAAGTGACCTCGAACGGGAAGAGGTAGTCGCGAAAGAGCACCTTGGCGAGTGCCTGGACGTTGCCCGGGCTGTTGACCAGGTCGAAGCCGGCCGGAGCCTTGGTGCCGAGCCCGATTCCCGCACGAACCGCGAACGTGACCTCGAGCACGAACCCCACGGCGAGCAGGGCGGCAAGCGGCCGCTGGGCCGGGAGGCGCTCGCGCAGCGAGTCGCTCCGGTCGACGCCCAGCAGCATGATCACGAACAGGAACAGCACCATGATCGCGCCGGCGTAGACGACGATCTGGACCGCGAACAGGAACGGGGCATCGAGCAAGAGGTAGAAGACCGCCAGGCAGAAGAAGTTCACGATCAGGAACAGCGCCGCGTGGACCGCGTTGCGCATCGCGAGCATGCCGACGGCGCTCGCGATGGAGATCGGGGCGAAGATCCAGAAGACGACGTTGTCGAGCGGCATCCGGCCCTCAGCCGCCCTCGCGGTCGATCGGGTCGGTGCCGAGCTCCGGCGGCGGGGCAAGGAGCTGCTCCTTGCCCCACACGGCCTCCTCGCGGGTGGAGAAGGACAGCTCGAAGTAGCTCGTCAGCGTGAGGGCCCGCGTCGGGCACGCCTCCACGCAGAGGCCGCACATGATGCAGCGGAGATAGTTGATCTGGTAGTCCTTCGCGTATCGCTCGCCCGGCGATACGGGGTTCTCGGCATCGTTGTCCGCGCCCTCGACCCAAATGGCGTCGGCCGGGCACGCGAACGCGCACAGCTCGCAGCCGATGCACTTCTCGAGGCCGTCGTCGTAGCGGTTGAGCAGGTGGCGTCCGATGTGCGACCGCTCCGGGATCGGCGCGATCTCCTGCGGATAGCGCTCCGTGTTGTCGCGGCGGAAGACCTGCTTGAAGACCGTCCCCATGCCCTTGGCGATCGCGGCCACGCCGCTGCCGAACACCGGGCGCTCCGAACCCGTGGGATTCGTCGTCGGCTCCGTCATCTGCCTGCCTCCGCCTTGCGCTCGCCGCTGAAGAGTGAGGTCGCGGCCCACAACAGGACCGTCACGCCGAACGCGATCCCCGCGATCCGGGCGATCTGCTGCCGGTCGACCCCGATCTCGTCCGGCACCACGATGAAGGCCCCGGTCGCGAGCACCCACAGCAGGCCGATGGGAATGAGCCGCTTCCAGCCGAAGCTCATCAGACGGTCGTAGCGCATGCGGGGCAGCGTCGCCCGGACGAGCACGAAGCCGTAGATGACGACGGTGATCTTCAGCAGGAACCACAGGATGGGCCAGAGCCAGGGGACGGCGTGCGGGGCCGGTCCGCGCCAGCCACCGAGGAACAGCGTCGTGGCGACGGCCGCCACCGTCACGGTGTTGACGTATTCGCCCAGATAGAAGAGCGCGAACCTGATTCCGGAGTACTCGGTGTGGAACCCGGCGACGAGCTCGGTCTCCGCCTCGGCAAGGTCGAACGGCGGCCGGTTGGTTTCTGCCAGCCCGCAGATCAGGAAGATCACGAACGACGGGAACTGCGGCCAGACGTTCCACTGGGGGACGAAGCCGAGGTAGTACCCGCCCTGGGCGGCCACGATCTCCGACATGCGCAGGTGGCCGCTGTACATGAGCAGAGCAACCAGTGCGAGGCCCATGGCCACCTCGTAGGAGATCATCTGGGCGCTCGAGCGAACCGCGCCGAGCAGCGGGTAGTTCGACCCGCTCGCCCACCCCGCGAGGACGACCGCGTAGACCCCGAGCGAGGTCATCGCGAGGATCCAGAGGATCCCGATGTTCAGATCGGCGAGCTGGAACGGGATGTGCCGGTGAAAGAGCGTCACGCCGGTCCCAAACGGCACCACCGCGAACGCGAGGAACGCGGGCACCATCGCGACGACCGGCGCGATCAGATAGACGGGGCGGTCGGCGTTGCTCGGCGTGATCGATTCCTTGAAGAAGAGCTTCGCCCCGTCCGCGAACGTGACCAACGAGCCGCGAAACCCGGCGCGGAGCGGGCCGGTCCGCGTCTGCATGTCGGCGATCGTCTTGCGCTCGAACCAGATGTAGATGGTCACGGAGATGAGGAGCGCGAAGAACACGACCGCGACGCGAATCACGAGGAGAAGCCAGTCCACGAAGTCCATCAGGCCTCACCCCCCGCGGCGGCGGCGGCGGCGTCTGCCGGCTGGAGCTCGGCCGGTTCCACGACGGCCGGCGCCGAGAACCGGCCCGAGAGCAGCGTGTTGGCCGTGAACCCGGGCTGGTTGTAGGGGACGAACACGGCACCCGCCACGATGTCGGGCGTCACGCGCACCGGGAGCGTGGCCTCCCCCGCATCCGTGCGGATGCGGATCGCCGCGCCGTCGGTCGTCCCGATGGCCGCGGCGTCGTCGGGATGCAGCTCGACGAAGGGCTCGTCTTCGAGCGTCGCCTTCAGCTCGTCGGCCCGCTCGGACAGCCGTCCCTCGTCGACGAGCAGGGGGTAGGTGAACAGCATGAGGCTCCCGTCCGGGACGCCGGCGGATCCCGAACCCGTCGGCGCCGCGGTGAAGACGGATGGAGCCGGTTGCGCCGCGTACAGCCCGCCCATCTCCTCGTGCAGCTCGTCGAGGGTCTCGAATCCGAGGTCGCCGCCGGCCGCCTTCGCGAACCCGGCAAGGATCTCCCAGTCGGGCCGCGAGATCCCCAGCGGATCGCGAACGGGCCGCAGCCGCTGGCTGCGCCCTTCCCAGGTCGTGACGTGCCCGTCCTTCTCCAGGAACCCCGCGACCGGCAGGAAGGCGTCGGCGAACGGTTCGAGCCTCCCGAGCTCGAGCGACTGGACGACGACGTGCGGAACGTTCCGGAGCGCCCGCTGCGCGAGCGCGGCGTCCGGATAGTCCGCGATCGGGTCGACCCCGAGCAGGTAGAGGACGTCGATCCGACGTGCGGCGCAGGCCTCGAGGATGCCGCGCCAGTCGCGGCCGGACGTCATCGGCGCGGGCGGGTTTCCCCAGACGGCCTCGATCTCGCTGCGATGCTCCGCGATCTCCATGCGACGGCCGCCGGGCAGAAGCGCCGGATGCACCCCGGCGCGCAGAGCACCCCGGTCGTTGGCACGCCGTGAGACGAACGCAAACCTCGCGCCCGTGGAGGAGGCGAGGGCCTGCGCGGCGTCGACTCCCCGCGGATCGTCGGCAAGCCTCGGCCCGGCGATCACGACGCCAAAAGGACCGGCCGCACGAAGCTGCTCGCGGATCGGGGCGAGCGCGTCCGGCGCCCCGGCTCCCGCGCCGCCCAGCAACGCGGTCTCCGAGCCGGGCGCGCACAGGATGTGCTCGGCCACGTCCCACAGACGGGTCCGCCTCGGATGCAGCACGAAGATCTTCGCGCCGCGACTCGCGGCCTTGCGAAGGCGGAGGTGCAGGATCGGCACCTCCTGCTCGGCGTCGAGACCCGCCACGAGGATGACCTTCGCGCGTTCGACGTCGGCGTAGGTCGCGCCGGCCTCGCCGGAGGCGATCGCCGCTTCCGCGATCCCCGCTCCCGCATCCCGGCGGTGGTCGAGGTCGTTCGTGTGAAAGACCGTGCGCGCGACCTTCGACAGCGCGTAGTAGTCCTCGTCCATCAACCGCCCGCCGGTGAGAAAGGCGATCGAGGAACCGGCGGCCCACCCGGCCACGGCCCCGAGGACCTCGGAGAAGGAGGCGGGCTCGAGCCCGTGCTCGCGAATGAGCGGCGTGGTGATCCGCCCGGGGTCGTCGGGGAAGCGGAACGCGTACCGGCCTTTGTCGCAGATCCAGGCGTCGTTCACCTCGACGTTGTCACGCGCCTGGTGCCGCACGACCTCGCCCCGGCGGACGTCGACGCGCAGGTTGCAGCCGGCGGAGCAGTGGGGGCAGACGCTGTCGGCGCTCGACAGGTCGAACGGCCGTGCGGCGAACCGGTACGGCGAGGACGTCAGCGCCCCGACCGGGCAGATCTGGACGGTGTTGCCGCTGAACGGCGACCGGAAGTCCTCGCCGCCCGCGATCGAGACCTTCTCGCCCGCGCCGCGCTCGAACAGCTCGATGAACCGGTCGCCGGAGATCTCGTCGCAAAAGCGCGTGCATCGCGCGCACAGCACGCACCGCTCACGATCGAGGTTCACGAGCGGGGAGAGCGGGACCGGCTTTGGGAAGACGCGCTTGGCCTCGCGATAGCGGCTCTCGCCGGGACCGAACGCAAGCGCCTGGTCCTGGAGCGGGCACTCGCCGCCGCGGTCGCAGATCGGGCAGTCGAGCGGGTGGTTGAGCAGGAGGAACTCGAGGTTCGCCACCTGCGCGCTGCGGGCCGTCTCGCTCGTGTTCTGCGTCCGCACGGACATCCCCGGCGCCACCGTCGTCGTGCACGAGGTGAAGAGCTTGCGCTGGCCCTCGATCTCCACGTAGCACTGGCGGCATGCCCCGGCCGGTTCGAGGAACGGGTGGTCGCAGAAGCGGGGGATCTCGACCTCCAGCTGCTCCGCGGCGCGGATGATGAGCGTTCCCTTCGGGACGGAGATCTCTTTGCCGTCGATCGTGAGCGTCACGAGCTCGTCGCTCACGTGACCAGCCCCCCGGCAAGCGGCTCGAGCTCGGCGCCGGGCCCGATCCCCGTGGTCGGGCACCGTCCCTCGCGGACGTGGGCCTCGTACTCGTCGTGGAAGTTGGCCAGGGTGGACTCGATGGGCGAGACCGCCCCGTCGGCCAGCGCGCAGAACGCGCGGAACAGGATGTTCCGCCCGACCTCGCGCAGGAGCGGAAGGTCCTCCTCCCGTCCGTACCCGGCCTCGACGCGGCCCAGCATCCGGCTCGCCCACCAGGTGCCCTCGCGGCACGGCGTGCACTTGCCGCAGGACTCGTGCGCGTAGAACTCGACCAGCCGGCGGGCGGCCTCGACCATGCAGTCGCCCTCGTCCAGGACCATCACGGCGCCCGTCCCGAGCAGCGACCCCGCCTCGGCGACGGACTCGAAGTCGAGCGGCAGATCGATGTGATCCGCGGTGAGGAACGGGGTGGAGGAGCCGCCGGGCGTCCAGGCCTTCAGCTTCGCGCCCCCACGGACGCCGCCGGCGCACTCCTCGAGCAGAACGCGCAGCGGGGTGCCCAGCGGCAATTCGTAGTTGCCCGGGCGCTCGACCTTCCCGCTGATCGTGAACATCTTCGTGCCGGGGGCCTTCTCCGTTCCGATGCCGCGGAACCATGCGGCCCCGTTGTTCACGATGTGCGGGACGTTCATGAGCGTCTCGACGTTGTTGATGACGGTCGGCGCCGCGTAGAGCCCCTCGAGCGCGGGGAACGGCGGCCGCAGCCGCGGCTGACCGCGAAAGCCTTCGAGCGAGGAGAGCAGCGCCGTCTCCTCGCCGCAGATGTACGCGCCGGCCCCGCGGTGGAGCACCATGTCGAGGCGGTAGCCGCTGCCCATCACGTTGCTGCCCAGGTACCCGGCCTCGTAGGCCTCGGTGATCGCCCGCTGGAGCACGATGCCCTGCCACAGGTACTCGCCGCGGACGTAGATGTAGGCCAGGTTGCACTCGATCGCGCGCGCCGCGATCGCCGCCCCCTCGATGAGCGCGTGGGGCTCGCGCTCGACCAGCTCGCGGTTGTTGGCGGTGCCGGGCTCGGACTCGTCGAAATTGACCGTCACGTACGTCGGCCCTTTGTCGCGGGGAACGAACGACCACTTCATCCCGGTCGGGAACCCGGCTCCCCCGCGCCCCCGCAGCCCCGAGTCCTTCACCAGCTGGATCACGTCCTCGGCGGTCATCGCCACGGCCTTCCGCAGCGCCCGGTACCCGCCGGCGGCCTCGTAGCCCGCGAGCGGGATGACTCCCGGGTCGTCCCAGTGGGCGGTGAGCACCCGGGGCCGCTCCGTCACGACCCCACCTCCGCGGACGGTCGGGGCCCCGGCTCCAGGCCGGCGAGGATGCGGGAGGCTTCGCGGAAGCTCGCCACCGCGGGACCGCGCGCGGGCTCGGGGATCTCGCCGGCTCGCACCTGCTCCACGATCTGCCTCACGCGATCCGGCGTGACGCGGTCGTGGTTCGCGACGTTTACCTGCACGACCGGGGCGTGCTCGCAGCACCCGAGACATTCCTCCTCCTCGACGGTGAACATGCCGTCGGGCGAGGCGTCGCGACCCGGGGCGGTGCCGCAGGCGCGGTGCGCGGCTTCGAGCACGTCCTTCGCGCCCAGCAAGGCGCACGCGAGGTTGGTGCACACGCTGATCACGTGGGTGCCCGTCTCGTGCAGCCGGATCATCGTGTAGAAGCTGGCGACGGCCTCGACCTCGGCGGTCCGGATGCCGAGCAGGTCGGCGACCTCGCGAAGGCCGTCTGCCGACACGCGCCCCTCGACGGACTGCGCCAGGTAGAGCAGCGGCATCACCGCGGAGCGCTGCCGGCCGGCCGGGTACCTCGTCATGATCGCGCGCGCCTCGTCGAGCACGGCGGCCTCGAACACGGCCATCAGCGGTCCACCCCGCCCATGACCGGATCGACCGAGGCGATCGCGGCGATGACGTCGGCGATCAGCGAGCCCTCCACCATCGCCGGCACGGCCTGGAGGTTGACGAACGAGGGATCCCGGATCCTCATGCGATACGGGCGGTGCCCCCCGTCGGAAACGACATAGAACCCGAGCTCGCCGCGCGGTCCCTCGACGGCCGTGTAGACCTCGCCGGCCGGCACCTGGATCCCCTGCGTCACCATCTTGAAGTGATGGATCAGGGCCTCCATCGACTCCTCCATGATGTGCCGGACGTAGGCGGGGTCGTTGCCGATGCCGTCGGGCCCCACGCTGAGCTTCGCCGGCCAGGCCACCTTGGGATCCTCGATCATCACCGGTCCCTCGAGATCCTCGAGCCGGTCGAGAGCCTGATCCGCGATCTTCAGCGACTCGCGCATCTCCGCCATGCGGACCAGATAGCGGGCGAACGCGTCGGCGCCGTGCTCCACCGGCACCTCGAAGTCATAGGTCTCGTACCCGCTGTACGGCGCGTCCTTGCGCAGATCCGCCGCCACCCCGGCCGCGCGCAGCATCGGACCGGTGACCCCGAACGCGAGCGCCTGCTCCGCGGAGAGCGAGCCCACGCCCATGTTGCGCTGGCGCCAGATGGGGTTCTCGTTCAGGATCGACTCGTACTCGTCGAACCGCGACGGCAGCTGGTCGATGACCTTGCGCATCTGCGCCATCCCGCCCTCGGGCAGGTCCATGATCAGGCCGCCGATCCGGATGTAGGCGTGGTTCATCCGCAGACCGGTCACGGCCTCGAACACGTCCAGCAGCAGCTCGCGCTCGCGGAATCCGTAGAGCATCAGGCTGATCGCGCCCAGCTCCAGGGCGCTCGTGGCCAGCCACACGAGGTGCGACGTGATCCGGTTGAGCTCGCAGAACAGGACCCGGATCACCTGCGCCCGCTCGGGCGCCTCGATGCCGAGCAGCCGCTCCACCGCGAGGCAGTACCCCAGCTCGTTGAAGAACGGCGAGAGGTAGTCGGCGCGGGTCACGTACGTGACGCCCTGCATCCACGTCCGGTACTCGACGTTCTTCTCGATCCCGGTGTGGAGGTAGCCGACGATCGGCTTGCACGACAGCACGGTCTCGCCGTCCAGCTCGAGAAGGAGCCGCAGGACCCCGTGCGTCGAGGGGTGCTGGGGGCCCATGTTCACGATCATCGTTTCCTGGCGGATCTCGCCGGTGAGGGCGTCGCGCAGAACGGTCGGCTCCGGCCGATCCATCAGGCCATCGTCCGGGTGTCGATCGGCGGCATCGACGCGCCCTTGAAGCGCGTCGGAACACCACCGAGCTCCTCGTCCTTTCGCAGGGGGAAGCCCTCCCAGTCGTCCGGCAGGAGGATCCTCGTCAGACCGGGATGCCCGTCGAACCCGATCCCGAAGAAGTCGTACGTCTCGCGCTCGTGCCAGTCGGCCGTCGGGAAGAGCCCCACGACGCTCGGGACGCGGGCGTCGTCCGCGGCCAGACCGACCTTGATCCGGGCCCGGTGCGAATACGCCACGGATCGCAGCTCGTAGCAGACCCAGAACCGGGGGTCGGAGTCGGGCGTGTCCACCGCGGTGACCGACGACAGAAACGAGAGATCGAGCTCGGGGTCCTCGCGCAGCCGCTGCAGCGTGGCGAGCAGGTCGTCGCGGCCGACGATCGACGTCACCTCTCCCCTCGCGACGATGGTGTCGGGGAGATCGGCCCGCAGGCGCTCGGCGATCTCGTCCGGGCTCACTTGAACGGTTCCCTCGTGCTGACCTGCTCGTGGAGCTTGAGGATCCCGAACATCAGCATCTCGGGCTTGGGCGGGCAGCCCGGCACGTACACGTCGACCGGCACGATGGTGTCCACCCCCTGCACGATCGCGTAGTTGGTGAACATGCCGCCGGCGGAGGCGCACACGCCCATCGAGATGACCCACTTCGGCTCGGCCATCTGGTCGTAGATCCGGCGAAGGACGGGGGCCATCTTCTGCGACACGCGCCCGGCCACGATCATGAGATCCGCCTGGCGGGGCGACGCGCGGAAGAGCTCCATGCCCCACCGCGACAGGTCGTAGCGGCCCGCGCCGGCCGACATCATCTCGATGGCGCAGCAGGCCAGCCCGAACGTGGCAGGCCACATCGACTGCTTGCGCGCCCAGCCCACCGCGCGGTCGATGGTGGTCAGCAGGACGCCGCGCTCGACCTCTTCCTCGATCTCCTCGGGGGTCGTGCCGAGGTGGACGCCTTCGAGCCGCTCAACCGGCACGGGCCACCTCGGGGACGGGCGGCTCGGCCACCGCGGCCTCCACCGGCACGGCCGGCTCCTCGACGCCGCCGGCCCAGTCGAGCCCGCCCTTGCGCCACACGTAGATGTAGGCCACGAAGACCAGGGCGATGAAGACGGCCATCTCCACGAGCCCGAAGAGTCCGAGCTGCCGGAAGGTGACCGCCCAGGGGAACAGAAAGATCGTCTCGATGTCGAAGATGATGAAGAGCATCGCGACGACGTAGAACCCGACGCTGAACCGCTCGCCGCGCGGCAGCCGCACGGGGTCGTTCCCGCATTCGTAGGCCGACAGCTTCACGGGGTTCGGCCGGTCGGGACGCAGCCACGACGACACCACGAGCGACACCACGGCGAACGCCACGGCCAGCACCCCGAGAATGACGATCGGGAGATAGTCGATCAGCACCGGGTCCTCATCCTACGTTCCTCTTTCGTCCGCTCATCCGCTCGAGGATGTGGAACAGGCGATCCTGGGCGTCCCCGTCCTTGCCGTCGCTCAGGTTGGTCAGGATTCGCATCGCGAAGGTCATCAGCCGCTTGTTCGGCAGCACGTGCTTGGTCACGGGTCCCATGATCCTTGGGTTGCCGATCAGGTTGGCGAACCCGTTGCCCATCGAGAAGTAGCGCCCGTATCGCTGCTGCAGCACCGTCGGGTAGAGCATCGCGACACCCGGCCGGTCCCGAACGAGCGCCTCGTGGATGAGCTCGGCGGCGATCTCCGCGGTCTCGATGGCGTAGGCGATGCCCTCGCCGTTGAACGGGTTGACCGCGCCCCCGGCGTCGCCGACGAGCAGCATGCCCGGGACGGCCAGCGGCAGCCGGTTGAGACCCATCGGCAGCGGGCCCGAGCGGACGATGCCGTCCGCTGAGTCTTCGTCGACCCCCATCGAGTCCGGCAGCATCCGGACGAAGGCGTCGAACAGACGTCTGGCCGACACGTCCTTGAAGTTCTTGAACGTGCTGAGCAACCCGGCGCCGACGTTGATGCGGCCGCCGTTGACCGGGAAGAGCCAGCCGTACCCGGGCAGCAGCATGTCGCCGTCCCAGAGATCGAGCCAGGATTCGAGCCAGCCGCCGGGGTTGTAGTCGGTCTTGTAGTAGCGCCGGGCCGCGATGCCGAGCGGCCGGGTGTCGTCGCGCTTGACGCCGGCCGTGGACGCAAAGCGCGACGCGGCCCCGTCGGCGGAGATCACGAACTTCGCGCGGATGGCGCTGGTCGGCCCGGCGGCGTCGCCGGTCGCGCGGACCATCCCGCCCCGCACCCAGCCGTCCTCCAGGATCGGGCCGAGCACTTCCGTGCCCTCGATGACCGTCGCGCCCCCCTTGGCGGCGCGTTCGGCGAGCATCGCGTCGAAGTCCCACCGCGGCATCACGAGCCCGAAGTCCGGCCACGAGCGGAGCTCGGGCCACGGGAGCTCGATCATCGTCTCGCGTGAGTAGACGCGCAGGCCCATCACCCGCTCGAACCTGGGGTCGTGCAGGTCGACGCCCATTCGCTCCAGCGCCGCGACGCTGCGAGGGGTGAGCCCGTCGCCGCAGACCTTCTCGCGGGGGAACGTGGCGCGATCGAGGACCGTCACGTCGACGCCGTGACGGGCCAGGTGGTAGGCGGCGGCCGCGCCGCCGGGACCGCACCCGACCACGAGCACGTCCGTCTCGGTGATCCGCCGGCTCACTCGCCCTCCGCCTGGCTTCGTAGGGGTCAAGCTCCGCTTGTGAAATGCTTCACAAGCGAGCCTACCAGTCCGTGTGGTCTCAACATCGCGATGTTCGCAGGGCAGGCTACGACTGCCCCGGCAACCCCGCAACGCAGGTGGGTCACGGGCTCACGCGGTGGTCCCACACCTCGACGCGCGAGGGCACGACCCGGAGGAACCCGAGCTCGGGCACGGCCGCGGCAAACCGCTCGAACCCGTCGGACAGGAACATCGAGCGGTACTTCTCGTGCCAGGCCGACATCGGCTCGCGCAGGTCCGGATGCTCCGCCGGAAGAAGCTCCGCGACCCCTTCCACCCGCACGCCGGCGAGCTCGACCCAATCCCGCCCGCGGTCGATGAGAAGGCTCACTCGCTGATCCCGCGTCGCGTGGTCCCACGTGGCGCCGCCAACGCGCGTGGCGACCCAGACGGCATCGGTCATCCAGACGAACCAGCGCGGGGCCACGTGCGGCCCTCCGTCCGGGCGGACGGTGGCCACACGGCACATCGGAACATCCTTGAACGTCCGCCGGATCTCGTCCAGGTCCTCGGTCACGGCATCCTCACGGACTCGGCCATCGCCGCGAGCGCGGAGCAGGCTTCCTGCCCCAGAACGGACGGATCGAGCGCCGCCCGGGCACGGTCCACGAGCGCGCTCACGTCGGCCGGAGAGAATCCGGGCGGGCCATCGCGGTCCTCGAGATCGTCGCGCAGCTGGAACGCCTCGCCGAGCGGCCCTCCGAACTCGCGCAGCCCCCGGACGGCGGCATCGGGCGCGTCGGCCAGCGCCGCGCCGACGAGCAGCGGGCCGTCGACCGTGTACCGGCCGCCTCGAAGCGCGGCGACCATCCGGGCCCGAGCCGGATCGTGCCCGGCGCCCGAGAGCTGCAGCCACTGGCCGGCGCCCATCTCCTCGCGCATCTGCGTGTAGACACGCAGCGCCGCCGCGAGCCGCTCCGGGGGGAACCCGGCCTCCAGCAGCAGCCGGTCCGCGAACACGGCCGCAAGATCGCCGACAAGGACCGCTCCCGCGATCCCGGCGGCACGCGGCTCGCCGGGGAAGCCGCGGTCCTCGGCGAGCCGAGCAAGCCGGACGTGGGTCGAGAGCACGCTCCGGCGAAGCGTCGACTCGTCCATCACGTCGTCGTGGACGATCGCCATGGTGTGCAGCAGCTCGAGCGCGGCCGCCGCCTGCACGATCGAGCCGTCGTCGGCTCCCCCACCGGCGCGGTACCCCCAGTAGCAGCAGAGCGGTCGCAGCCGCTTCCCGCCGGCGAGGACGAGCCGCTCGATCTCCTCGACCGGCGCTGCGGCGTCGGGATCGACCGCCTCGAACGCGTCGCGGCGATCCGCGAGAAATCGCCGCAGCGCCTCGTCGATCCCGGCGAGCGGAGCCGCGCCCGCGGTCGAGGGTGCAGGTTCCGGCGGCATGCGGGCAGTATCCCAGGGGCCTTCGTCGGGGCCTTCGTCGGGGGTTATGCGTTCGGGCGGTCCCGATTATCATGGGCGCTCATCGCCATGACCCGTTTCCAGAAGCTCTCCGTCTCGACGGCCGCCACGACCATCGTGCTGTTCTCCGTCGGCGGACTGGTGCGGGGCTCGGGCTCGGGGCTCGGATGCTCGACGTGGCCCGGATGCACGCCGGGCAAGCTGTTTCCCTCGGGCACCGCGCACTCGCTCATCGAGTTCACGCACCGGTCGCTCGTCGTGCTCGTCTCGATCCTGCTCATCGCCGTCGCCGCGGCGGCGTTCGCGGATCATCGGCACCGGAGAAAGGTGCTCTGGCCGGCCATCGCCGCGGTGCCGCTCGTGGCCGCCGAGGCCGTCCTGGGGGGCGTGGTGGTCGGGACGGACCTGGACGCGAAGTGGGTCACCGCCCACTTCATCACCGCGCTCGTCCTGATCGCCGACGTGGTCGTCGTGGCGGTGAACGCGTTCTGCGCCGTGAGGCAGCCGCTCAAGGACCATGGAGCGCAACGCGCCGGGCCCGAATTCGCCCGGCTCACGCTGGTCGCGGCCGGCGCCACCGGGGCGCTCTTGCTCGTGGGCACCTATGTCCGGGCCCGGGGCTCCGTGGCGGGACTCGCGTTCACGGACTGGCCCCTGATGAACGGCCGCCTCGTCCCGGTGCTGAGCGGCGACACCATCCCGATGTTCGCGCACCGGGTGCTCGCGTTCGGCAGCTTCCTGCTCGTCGCGTGGACCGCGATCCGGGCGCGCACGATGCTGCCGCGGGCCCGCGACCTCGTGATCCTGTCGACCGTCGCCCTGGTGCTCTTCGCGGCACAGATCGGGGTCGGCGCCGCCAACGTGATCTCGCGGCTGCGGCCGTGGGCGGTCGTGCTGCACGTGGCGTTGTCCGTGCTGATCTGGGCGTCGCTCGTGGCCCTCGCCGCGGTCTCGCGCCGGCTGGCCGAGGACGCCCGCACCGTGCCCGTGTCCGAGCAGGAGCCGCCGCCGGCGAGCTCGATCAGAGACACGGCGATGGCGTACCTGACGCTGACGAAGCCGCGGATCGTGGTCCTCCTGCTGATCACCACGGTTCCCGCCATGATGCTGGCCCAGCACGGGATGCCGTCGCCCGCGCTCATCCTTGCGACCCTCGTCGGAGGCGCGATCGCCGCGGGCGCCGCCAACTCCGTCAACATGTATCTCGACCGCGACATCGACGAGGTGATGCGGCGAACCCGGCGCCGGCCGCTCCCGGCCCACGCCGTGGAACCGGAGGCCGCCCTCCGGTTCGGGTTCGTGCTCGGCGCCGCGTCCTTCCTGTTCCTTTCGATCACAGTCAACGTGCTGGCCGCATCGCTCGCCCTGTCCGCGATCGCGTTCTACGTCTTCGTCTACACGATGTGGCTCAAACGCATGACCAGCCAGAACATCGTCATCGGCGGCGCCGCGGGGGCGGTGCCCGCGCTCGTGGGATGGGCCGCGGTGACCGGCACGCTCGCGGCCCCCGCGTGGGTGCTGTTCGCGATCATCTTCATCTGGACGCCGCCGCATTTCTGGGCGCTCGCCATCCGGTACTCGGACGACTACGCGGCAGCCGGCGTCCCGATGCTGCCGGTCGTGCGTGGGGACGACGAGACCCGGCGGCAGATCTTCCTCTACGCGCTGGCAGTGTTCGGCGTAACGCTGCTGCTGGTTCCGATCGGCCACATGGGGCTCGTCTACACCGTCACGGCCGTGGCGCTCGGCGGCGTGTTCGTCTACCGGTCGCTCCGCATCTGGCGCAAACCGGATCCCGCCGCGACATGGTCGCTCTTCAAGTACTCCATCGTGTATCTGGCCGCCGTGTTCGGGGCCGTCGCGGTGGACTCCTTCGTCTCTGTCGGCCCTCGCGGCTGACCGGCGTCAGCCCGAGCCCGAGAAGATCGTCCAGCAGCCCCGCGACCTGAGAGCTCGTGGTCTCGCCGAGGATCGAGAACCGGATCCGGCCGCTGCGGTCGACGACATACGTGGCGGGCAGGCCCGGGAACCCGAGCTCGTGATCGGACCGGCCGCTGCGGTCGCTGATGCTCGGGTAGCCCACACCGAACCGGGCGACCTGGCTCCGTGCCTTCGCATCGTCGTCCATGTAGTTGATGCCGACGAATTTCACCCCTCGGGCCGAGTAGGTCTCGCTCAAACGCTGCAGCTCGGGTTGCTCGCGACGGCAGGGCAAGCACCAGGTGGCCCAGACGTTGACGACCATGACGTCGCCGCGGAGATCGGCGGTCGACAGTGCATCCCCGTCGAGCGTGGTGCCGGCGATCTCGGGCATCGGGATGTTCACCGCCTGGACGCCGGACACGGTGGTCTGGTTGCCGGCGCCGCGTACGCTCAGATACCAACCGGCGGCGGTGGCGACGGTGACAACGGAGACGAACGCGACGATCCTGCGCACGCGATCAAGGTAGCAGCGGCCGGAGAACCGGTTGCGTCAGCCGCTGGGCGAGGCGGCCGATGGGCTCGCCCCACCGGGCGGCGCCTCCACGACCACCTTCCCGTTCATGGTCGCGTGGTAGTCGCAGTGGAAGAAGTAGGTGCCGGGGGAAGCGCGGGCACGTCCAGCTGGGCGGACGAGCCCGGCGGCACATCCGGAGCGGTGAACAGCGTCTTCGCGAGCGTGTCGTCCTGGAAGATCGCAAGGTTGTGAAGCGCGGTGTCCTGGTTGTCGAAGGTGATCGTCGTGGGCGTGTCGGCGGGGAGCCTGATCGTGTCGGTGTCGAACGTGAGGTTCTGCGCCTTGATTTCGGTGGTCGGGCCGCCCGATCCGCCTCCGCCGCCCTCGGTGACCGTCAACGTGCCGGTCATGGTGGTCGGGTGAACCTGACAGTGGAAGAAGTAGGTGCCGGCGTCGAGCGGTCCGACAGCGTAATCGGCGGTCAAACCGCCGGTGATAAGCGTTCCGCTGAACACCTTCGGAGCGGTCGCGTCCGCTCCGTCGAAAATCTCGACGTTGTGCGTGACACCGCTGTCCATGTTGTGGAAGGCCAGCGTGAAGGCCGTGCCCGCGGGAGCGCTGAGGCTCGTTTGTTCGAACCCCTTTGAGGCCGCGTCGACCGGAGCGGCCAGATTCACGACCGACCCCCCCGGGCCTTCAGCGGCCAGCGGGAAGGCGAGGATCGCGATCCCGGCGGCGACCAGGCCGATCCCGGCGACCGAACTGACCAGCGACAGGATGGCTCGTTCGCCGACCCGCGGCCGGGTGGCGACGAAGGCGGCAACTCCGAGGATCGAGGCGGCGACGACCACGGCCACGGCGGTGGCCGCGTTCGGATCGACGGCCAGGAGCACACGCGAGAAGCCGAAGAGCACGCCTGCGATCACGACCACGGCCCCGAGGGGAATCAGCAGCGGAAGGAGCAGGCCTTCCCGGTGAACGCGCGGACGGTTCGAGGCCTCGGTCACCGCACCGACACCCCCGACTGGATCTCGCGGTCGACGTCGTGCCACTTGAGGTCGTCCCAGCCCTCGGTCTTCTCACGCTCGTACCAGTGGAAGAACACGACCCCCGCCATGATCCACAGGATGATCCCGCCGACCAGCTTCATGATCAGACCGGCGATCTGCTGGTCGTTGATCGCCGAGAACCCCCAGATCCGGGGGAACGTCGCGTAGATCGGATACAGCGGCTTCGTCCCGAAGGTGAGGAACGACGCCGGGATCGTCGGGGTCAGCGACTGCATGAACAGGTACACCATCTGGCCCGGCGCGCGCAGCGGCGGCAGCTCTGCCAGCGGCGAGAAGATCGGCCACCACATCACCGCGGACCAGCCCACCAGCAGGACGTGCAGCGAGAAGTGGAAGATCCCGGACGTGACGCTCGCCTCGACGACCGCCGGCCAGTGCATGAAGAGCAGGAAGCCGTTGAACCCGATCATCGCCACGAGCGGCTTGGTCAGGAACGCCCACGCCCGGTGGATCGGCGCCGGCGAGATGAGCTTGCGCCACATCCACGCCGGCATGCCGCTCACCTGCAGCGGCACCGCCACCATCGAGAACATCATGTGCTGGAGCATGTGGACGGAGAAGAGATAGTTCTCCGCAAGATCGTGGATCGGCCAGTCCGCGGCGATCCACATCACCGCCATCCCAGCCACGAAGAACCGGATTCGTCGCTTCTCGGTCACCTCTCCGGTCGACCGTTCGTGCCGGCGGATGGAGATGAAGTACGCGGCGGTGATCGAGCCGAAGATCAGCCACACGTCGACGTGGGCCGCGAACGGCGGCAGGCTCATCGCGAAAAGACCCCGAAGATCATCAGGACGACGAGGTAGAGCGTCGCCGAGCCCGCGAGCCCCATCATGAAGAACCTCGCGTACCGCTTGTCGTCGAACCGCAGGTGCATGAAGAACAACACCACCAGCACGAACTTCACGATCGCGAGCGCGAACAGCGTCGGGATCAGGATCGAGTGCTTGACGTTGACGTAGTAGAGGGTGATCTCGCCCCCGGTGAGGATGGCGAGGATGGCCCCGATCCGAACGTACTCGCGGGGGCCGGGGTGGGCACGGTGAACCGATCCGCCTGCCCCAACGACTTCGTCGCGCTCCTTCACGCTCATCCGGGTTTGGCCGGTCCGCTCGGGATCAGGTACACGACCGTGAAGATGATGATCCACACGATGTCGACGAAGTGCCAGTACAACCCGACCATCTCGACGGGGAACGCGGCGTTGTCCGGCAATCGCCCGGCAAGCGACAGCCCGACGAGGATGAGCAGCATGAGAATGCCGACCGTGACGTGGACTCCGTGGAACCCGGTCAGGAAGTAGAACGTGCTGCCGAACAGGTTCGTCTTGAGCGTCAATTTCTCGTTGTAGAAGCTCGTGAACTCGTAGACCTGGCCGCCGACGAACGTCATTCCGAGAAACGCGGTCGCGAGGAGCCACAGCCGCATCCGGGCCTGGTCGTGTTTCTGCCCCGCGGCGAGCGCCAGAACCATGGTGAGCGAGCTCGCGAGCAGGACGAACGACGAGACCGACGTGTACGGAATGTCGAAGACGTCCTTCGGGAACGGCCCCACCGTCGACCGGCCGCGGTAAAGGACGAACGTGCTGATGAGCGCGCCGAAGAGCAGCGTCTCCGAGGAGAGGAACAGCCACATCCCGAGCTTGACGTGCGGCAGGCCCGTGGTGGTCTCGTGACCGTCCCCGACCGCGGCGGGAGTGTGCGAAACGGCTGAGTCGGCCATTCGTCAGTTCACCCCCGCCATCGTCCTAGTCCTCGGCCACCGGTGCTTCGAGACCCCACCCGGTGAACGCCGTGACCAGAACCACCGCTCCGATGCCGACCAGCCACCAGCTGTAGATGGCGCCGTAGGCGACGATCGGCAGTCCCAGCGCCGCGATGAGCGGCCAGAACGAGGGGCTCGGGAGGTGGATCGTGCCGTGCCCGGCGGCGTGACCCTCGCCGGCGGCGGCATCCGCAGCGCCGGCCGGGACACGGACGAGCCGCCCGTTCTTGTCCTCGACGTACTTGCGGTGCCAGAACTCGTCCACCGAGTGGACCGTCGGGATCACGTCGAAGTTATGCGCGGGAGGCGGGCAGGAGGTCATCCACTCGAGCGTCCGCGCGTCCCACGGATCTTCGTTCTCGAGCCCCTTCGGCTTGCGCGTGGTCAGGATCACGTTGACGAAGAACAACAGCACGGAAGCCGCGATGATGTACGCGCCGATCGTGGACATTCGGTTCCAGAACGTAAGCCCGAGCCCCGCCGGATACGTGTACTCGCGGCGGATCATCCCCTGCAGGCCCAGGACGTGCATCGGACCGAACGTCAAGTTGAAGCCCACCAGCAGGATCCAGAAGTGGACCTTGCCGATGGCTCCGCCGAGCGTCCTCGCGAACACCTTTGGCCACCAGTAGTAGAAGCCGGCAAAGAACGCGAACACACCGCCGCCGAAGATCACGTAGTGCAAGTGCGCGATGATGTAGTACGTGTCGGTCTGCTGATAGTCGGACGGCACGATCGAGTGCGTGACGCCGGACAGCCCACCGATGACGAACATCGTCACCGCGCCGACGGCGAACAGTAACGGCGGGTCGAAGTGCAGATCGCCCCCGTGCATCGTCGCCATCCAGTTGAAGATCTTGACGCCCGTCGGGATGGCGATGATCGCCGTCGAGATGCCGAACGCCGTATTGGCCACCGGCCCCAGGCCGACCGCGTACATGTGGTGGGCCCACACGCCGAATCCGATGAACCCGATCGCGATCCCACTGAACACCACGAACTGGTAGCCGAACAACGGCTTGCGGCTGAACACCGGAAGGATCTCGGAGATGATTCCGAACGCGGGCAGGATCAGGATGTAGACCTCGGGATGCCCGAACAACCAGAAGAGATGCTGCCATAAGACGGGGTCCCCCCCGCCCTTCGGTTCGAAGAAGAGCGTCCCCCAGCGCCGGTCGAACAGCATCTCGAAGAGGGCGACGGTGATGATCGGCAGCGAGAAGACCAGCAGCATCTGCACGACCAGACCCATCCACACGAACACGGGGACACGGAACAGGGACATTCCGGGCGCCCGCATGTTGATCACCGTGACGCTCAGGTTGACCGCGCCCGACGCCGACGCGATCCCGGTGATGATCAGGCCGAGCGCGTAGAACGTCATCCCCGGCGTGGGGTCGGTGGTCGAGTTCGGTGCGTACCCGAACCACCCTCCGTTGGGCGCGCCGCCGAGGAAGAAGCTCGAGTACAGGAACAACCCACCAAGCAGGAACGCCCAGAAGCTGAACGCGTTCATTCGCGGGAATGCGACGTCGCGCGCGCCGATCATGAGCGGGATGAAGTAGTTGAAGAAGGCGGCGCCCATCGGCATCACGAACAGGAAGATCATGGTCACGCCGTGCATCGTGAAGAGCTGGTTGTACTGATCGGCGTTGAGCAGGTGGCCGTCCGGACCGGCGAGCTGCGTACGAATCAAGAGGGCTTCGAGACCGCCGATCACGAAGAACGCGAGCGCGGCCAGCCCGTACATGATCCCGATCTTCTTGTGGTCGACCGTCGTCAGCCAGCTCCAGAGGCCGGTGGTCGCCGAGGGACGGCGGATGAGGCCGCCCCGCCCCTGCTCCGGAATGCTCACGCTGGCCATGGCTTCGTCCTCACGACAGGGTTGACAGATACGCGACCAGAGCGTCGATCTGGTCCTCGGTCAGATGGTAGTTGGGCATCTTCGCCCCCTCTTTGACGGCATTTGGATCGCGAAGCCACGCCTTCAACGCATCGACGTCGGTCGTGCTCCAGTCGCAGCCCGCGAAGCACAGGTGTGTCGGGTCGGCGAAGTGGGTGAGGTTGGGCGCCGCGGTCGCCGCGGCCTGCGTTCCGCCGACCGTGTGGCAGGCCGTGCAGGTTCCCAGCCCGTTCGAGAGCGGGTTGAGAAAGAGATCCATCCCCTGCTTTGCCAGCGGGTCGGCCGGCGCGACGGCCGCCTGCTTCTGATTGGCCACCCACGACTCCCACGCGGCCTGGTCGACGGCGACGATGCGAAACTTCATCCGCCCGTGCATCAGACCGCAGAATTCGGCGCACTGGCCCCAGTACGTCCCGGCCGAGTCGGCCGAGAAGATGATGTGGTTGTCACGCCCGGGTACGGCGTCCTGTTTGCCGAAGAGCCTCGGCGCCCAGAACGAGTGGATGACCTGGTAGTCCGGGTTCGCGCCGCCGATGAATCCGCCGCTCGAGTCGATGGTCAGATACACCTGGCGGCCGACCGGAATCACCATCGCATCGGCAAGCGTGATGGGCACGTTGTTCCCGTAGCCCGCCACCATGTCGGAGTCCATGTACTTGAACTGCCACCACCACTGGAATCCCGAGACGGTGATGTTGAGGGCACCCGCATCCGGTTTGCGCGCGAAGTCCCAGATGCCGGAGATGGCCGGCACCATGACGACGGCAAGGATCACGGCCGGCAGGATGGTCCACCCGATCTCGAGCCGGCTGTTGCCGTGGGTCTGTGCCGGCATCCGCTCCCGGTTCTTCTTGTGGCGGTAGCGCCAGCTGATGTAGATGAAGCCGCCCTCGACGAGGATGAACACGGCCGTCGCCACCCAGAAGGGAAGCAGGTACAGGTCGTACAGCTTCCGCGCGTTCGGCCCGGCGGGCCTGAGCGTGTCCTGCGGCGCGTCGGAAACACACGCTGCAAGAACGAACACCAGGGCGGTCAGCCCGAGAAGCCAAGGCCACTTCTTGCGCACCATCGTCCCCGTACGCTCCCCCGAACGGCGCAGATCACGCGCGGACGCGCGGGACCTTAGCATGGGCACCCCCGAGCTCCGTCACACGGTTTCGTCATATACCTCGTCACGCCTTGGCGTACGAGTGCAGACCCACGATCCACAGGTTGACCGCGTAGTACGTAATCAGCAGGGAGACGAATCCCACGAGCGCGACGACCGCGGCGCGCCGGCCGCGCCAGCCCGAAGTCGCGCGCGCGTGCAAGTACCCCGCGAAGATGACCCAAGTGACGAAGGACCACGTCTCCTTCGGGTCCCAGCCCCAGTACCGGCCCCAGGCCTCCTGGGCCCAGATGGCGCCCGCGATCACGGCGAAGGTCCAGATCGGGAACCCGAACGCGATGACCCGGTAGGCGATCCGGTCGAGCGTCGCGGCCGACGGCAGGATCCGACCGGATGCGGCAGCCGCCTCCCCCATCGGTTGATCGGCGCCCTCGAGGAGATCGTGCGGCGCGGCCGTGCCGAGGGCGCCGCCCATGATGGGCGGCGGTTCGATCCGCCGCAGGCCGGCCAGAGCTCTTCGATCGGCTCGGTCCTTGACCAGGTACAGGATCGTGAGGATGCCGCCAAGCGCGAACAGCGACGACCCGGTGATGGCGGCGACGACGTGGATCTTGATCCAGTACGAGTTGAGCGCCGGCACCAGTGGGGCGACCGGAACGAACAGGCTGGTCTGCGCCACCGCCATCGTGAGGACCGCGAACATCAGCGCGAACCCGGTGAGCGTCCGGATCCCGTACATCCCCTCGACGACGATCAGGGCGCCGGCGACGACGAGCGCGGCGAGCAGGGTCGAGTACTCGTACATGTTGCCCCAGGGAACGCGGCCCGCCGCCACGCCGCGGGAAACGATCGCGAGGACGTTCGCTCCCAGCCCGCCGATGGTCAGGGCCCGCGCGACCGTCGCAACCACCCGTCGCCGAAACGCCAGGTAGGCGAAGGACGTCACCATGGCGGCCACATAGGAGAACAGGGCGACGTTGAACGCGTCCTCGGCGAGGCGGGCCCAGGACGACGTGCTCACGACGCCGTCACGGGCTCGGCCTCACGGGCGCCTCCGCACGCGGCGAGCAAGCCCGCGACGAGCTTCCCGAACTCCTCTTCGAAGACGTCTTTGCGTTGCAGCGCAAACCCCCCCACGGTCACGACGGAGCCCGGCCCGTCGGCCTCGACCCGCACCCACACCTTCCGGCGGGATACGAACAGCGCGATCACGACGCCGATGAGCACGAGGATAGCGGCACCGAGCACAAACGGTACGCCGGTGTCCCTAGCCACCTCGAAGACGCTGTACTGACGCAGCTCGGGGAAGACGACGGCGAGCGGCCCCGACCTCGTCTTCACCTCAGCGGGCCTGCCCGGGTAGACCAGACCGACCGCGACGCGGCGCATCGTCGAGGTGTCGAGCGAGGAGTCCGACACATCGGTCAGGCGCCCCTGCCACACGCGGTACTGCATCACCGGCTGGCGGGCCTCGAGCATCACCTCCGGCGGCTGGCCACCGACCGCCGCGGCGAAGGCGCGGCCGTCGGGCCACAGCACGAACTCGATCGCGAGCTGCGGCTGAAGGTCGGGGAGCTTGAGGAACCCGGTCCACGGCATCGCCAGCTGTGCGACGCCGTCGGGAGCCGGACGCTGGATGAACGCGATCGGCGAGTCGGCGATCGTCGTGTCCGCGAGTCGCGCGCGCACGACCGGAGCCCAGCCGAACCCCGACTGGTAGATCCGGATCCCGTTCACGGTGGCCGGCTGGTTGACGCGGATGTCCTGTTCGCGGATCGGGGTCCCGCCCGAGTCGATCAGCTGCACCGCCGAGACGAAGTCCTTCGGCTGGCCGGTGTTCCGGAACGCGCTCGTGAAGTCGAGCAGGCGAAGCTCGGTGCCGCTGAACCGGCCGCCGAAGAACCGGCCGGTGCGCAGCTCGGCGTAGTTCGCCTTCGCGTCCGTCCACGTCTGGCCCTCGATCACCCGGACATAGCCCGTGAACCCGGTGCCCTTGCCCACGATCACCCCGAGGATCAGCAGCAGGAACGCCCAGTGGAACATCAGGCTCCCGACTTCGCGCAGGACGCCTTTTTCCGCGGCCACCTGCGTCGCGCCGGCGGCGGTGCGGTACCGGCGGCGCCGGAGCGTGCGAAGGGCTGCCCCGAGCGCGTCCGGCGGCGCGGCGTTGACGGCGAGCCGGGTGTGGTTCGGAAACCCGTCCAGCTCGCGCGCCTGCACCGGCCTTGACCGCACGGAGTGCGCGATGGCCCGCGTCCTGGGGACGAGACAGGCGAACAGCGAGACGACGAGCAGGGTCGTGATGAGCACGAACCACCACGAGCCGTAGACGTCGAAGAAGCCCGCCCGGTGCAGGAACGACCCCCAGAATCGGTGAACCTGCAGATAGTTCGCGACGCGGTCGGGCGAGTTCGGCAGCTGGGGAATCAGCGAACCGGCGACCGAGGCGAGCGCGAGCAGCAACAGCAGGACCAGCGCGGTCCGCATGGAGCGGAGCGTGCGCCAGACCGCGGCGAAGCTCTCCGACATCGTGAGCCTCGGCGGGGTGGGGAGCTCGGTGGTCGACATGGCTCGCTCGGCATCGTACCCACACACCCGGCCAACGCTCGAGACAGCCGTTCGAGGCAGCGGATCGAACGGGCGCGGGTCACAGACCGAGGGGCGCGTACCGCTGGAGCGGGGCGAGCAGCCGCGTCAGCCGGCCGGTGGCGAGCAAGAGCCCCATCGCCATCATCAGCAGCCCCGAGACGACCGCGATCGTGCGGTAGTGGCGGCGCACCCACCCGAACGCTCCCATGAGCCGCTGCACGCCAAGGCCGACGAGGAGGAACGGCACACCGAGGCCGGCCGAGTACGCCGTCAGCAGGAGCGCCCCGCGGAAACTGCTCTGGGTCCCGGCGATCAACAGGATGCCCGTCAGCACCGGACCCAGACACGGCGTCCACCCGGTCGCGAACGCCACGCCGAGCGGGAGTGCTCCCCACCGGCCCGGCCGCGCCCGCCGCAGAAACGGGCGGTGCTCGGAGTAGAGCCCGATCGGTCCGCGTCCGAACGCGTACCCGATCATCAGCGCGCCCATCGCCAAGACGAACGTCCCGCCGATCAGCTGGCCGCGCCGGTCCTTGAGGATCCGGACGAACGTGTCGGAGAACGCACCGGCGAGGACGAACACGAGCGAGAAACCGAGGATGAACAGCACGATCGGAACGACGGTCGGTCTCGCTCCCTGGCCCGCTCCTTGGCCCGCTGCCTGGGCGGTGGCACCGTCGGCGTCGGTCGCCCGCTCCCCCGTGACGAACGAGAGGTAGCCGGGAACCAGGGGAAAGACGCACGGCGACGCGAACGAAACAACGCCTGCGGCAAAGGCGAGCGCGGGCGCCCACCACGACGCGAGCCCCGTCCGGACGAGATCGGCGAGCATCGGATGCAAGTCTACGGAGGCCGCCCCTGACGAGGTGAGTTGCCGAGTCTCCAAGGTGACGGCAAGATGTCGAACGAGGGCTCGTGAACGCGTTCACGAGCAGGCGTTTCGCAAAGAGCCCACGGGTCCATTGCTATGATGCCCGCCGCCGGGAGCGGCCCGAACCTTGGGACGGACGAACGCAGGAACAGGCAGAGAGCCAGGACGGAAGAACGCCGGATGAACGGAGCCGGATGAGCCAGGTCGAGAGTCCGAAGACATCGCGCTTTCGCCGGATGTTCGGGCGGCTCGAAGCCTTCGTGAAGGGCTGGGAGTGGACGTGGACCACGGCCGTCCTCTTCTCGCTCGCAATGATCTTCGGCCTGGTCATCACGGCCGCGGTGGTTCCGTCGTTCTGGCTCTACTACGCCGACCAGAAGCTCAAGCTGAACGGCACCGGCCCCCACGGCTTCTGGTTGCTCGAGCTCCGGGACGCGGTCGCCATGGGCCTGTCCTCGGGACCGATCATCACCATCCTGATCGTGGCCTCGATCATGCAGAACTGGCGTCGCAAGCTCCGGGGTCAAGGCGACAGCCGGCCGACCGGCGGGTACCGCTAGCCATGGCGTTCACCAAGACCGAGGTCGACATCCACGAGGACTACGTGCTGGAGGAGGTCGCCCCGTCGTGGCTCGCCGAAGGCGTGCGGTCGCCGAAGCACCTGATGCTGGATCCGGACGATTGCATCCTGTGCCGCGCGTGCGAGGACGTCTGTCCGTGGAACTGCATCTACATGCTGTCCCCCGGGATCGTGCAGGACGCCTCGGACGCCGTGGAGGACGAGGTCAACGTCTCGACGGCCATCTTCGTGGTGGACGACAACGCGTGCACCCGGTGCTCGGTCTGCGTCGACCGCTGCCCGACCGACACGCTGTACTACGCGAGGCTGCCCGAGGCAGAAGCCGGTCGCCGCACGATGGCGGAGGTCCCCACATCACAGGCAGCCGGCGAGTGAACGCACCCGAAGCGCGAGGGGAAAGGAACGGGGAACTCCGGTGAAGCTGCGGGAGCTGCTCAAGCCGCCGAAGCCCGACCGGATCCGGGAGACCGAGGTCTGGAAGTCCATCTTCCGGCCCGGCTCCATCTTCCGGAAGGGCTACAAGGACACGTCGCGGGACCGGGCGCTCGCCACGATGAACAACGTCCTGTACCACCTGCACCCCGTCAAGGTGAAACGGCACGGGCTCAAGCTGACCTACACGTTCTGCCTCGGCGGGCTCTCGTTCTTCCTGTTCATCCTGCTGACGATCACGGGCATCTTCCTGATGTTCTTCTACCGCCCGACCGCCGACATCGGGAGCGCACAGGCCTACGCGGACATGCAGTCGATCCGCACGGCGGTGTTCTTCGGCGACTTCGTCAGGAACCTGCATCGGTGGGGAGCCCACCTCATGGTCTTCAGCGTCACGCTCCACATGGCTCGCGTCTTCTACACGGGCGCCTACAAGCCGCCGCGCGAGTTCAACTGGGTGGTCGGCGTGATCCTGCTCTTCCTCACGCTGGGCCTGTCGTTCACCGGCTACCTGCTTCCCTGGGACCAGCTGGCCATCTGGGCGGTGACCGTCGGAACGTCGCTCGCCGGCTACTCGCCGTTCATCGCGAAGCAGGCGAACTTCCTGCTGCTCGGCGGTGTCGTGGTCGGACCCAGCACCCTGCTCCGCTGGTACGTGTTGCACGTCTTGGCGCTGCCGTTCGTGCTCGTGATCTTTCTTGCGGTCCACTTCTGGCGGATCCGCAAGGACGGCGGCATCTCGGGACCGCTCTAGGCAAGGGGACGAGGATGGCCCGCGAGGACACACCGCTCGACCAAGAGGTTTTCGACTCCACGCTCGCAGCCGAGCTCGCCAAGGGAACCGACCGCAGGGTTGCGGACGGCCGCGCCCGGTCGGCGGCCGTTCGCGCCTGGCGCGCGGCGCACCCCGAGGAGACGGCCGCGGCCCCGGTCGCAGCCGCGGCAGGGGCTCCGGCCGCCGCACCCGCGGCGGCGGCGTCCGCCGCGGTGGCAGCCGTTCCGGCAGCCGCGGTCGCCGCCGCACCCATCGGCGTCCCGATGGCAACGACCGCTCCGGTCCGCCAGGCGCCGCTGCCGACCGGGAACGTCCCGACCCCGAAGAAGGGCGCCGCCGACAAACACCGGTTGCTGGCGCTCGTGCCGCCCGAGGGCATTCAGCGCGTGGAACGCGAGCAGGGCGACCGCGTCAACGTCTGGCCGCACCTGCTGATCGAGGAGTTCGTCGCGATGTTCATCGTCCTCGCGGCGCTCGCGATCTTCTCGACGTTTGTCAACGCCCCGCTGCGGGAGCTGGCGAATCCGAACCTGACGCCGAACCCGTCGAAGGCGCCGTGGTACTTCCTCGGGCTGCAGGAGCTCCTGCGCTACTTCCACCCGATGGTGGCCGGCATCGCGATCCCGACGTTCATCCTGGTCGGGCTTGCGGCGGTGCCCTACGTCGACCGCAATCCGAGCACGCGGCCCGGCGACCGCAAGATCGCCCTCACGCTGTTCACGGTTCTGTTCATGTTCGGCGCCGTCCTCACGATCATCGGCTCGTTCTTCCGGGGTCCCGGCTACAACTGGATCTGGCCCTGGGCACAGGGGGTGTTCTTCGAGCTATGAGGTTGCTCGCGATCTCGAGCGGCGTCGTCGCGGCGCTCGCGGCCATCTTGATCCTGAACACGTTCGCGATCGTCTTCGGCCTGAGCTTCTACCGCGACCTCAAGGCGCAGAGCGCGGCGGCGGCGGCCGGAGTGGAGCTGCCGAGGCCGCCGGGTCAGAAGCGGGCCGTCTCCCGGCGGGACTTCTTCCGCCGGTCGCTGCTCGTCTCGCTCGGCGTGTTCACCGCGGTCTTCGGCGGCGGGACGCTCGCATTCCTCTGGCCCAACCTGAAGGGCGGATTCGGCTCGCTGATCGACGCCGGACCGCTCGACGCGATCAAGTCCCAGATCCAGAGCAGCGAACAGCCCGTCTACAACGGAACCGGCCGCTTCTACGTCGTCGCGTGGACCGGTAAGACCACCGCGGACGCCGACTACACCGGCGAGGGCGTCACGGTCGAGGGCGTCATGGCGCTGTATCAGCGCTGCGTCCACCTCGGCTGCCGCGTGCCGTTCTGTCTGTCGTCGAAGTGGTTCGAGTGCCCGTGCCACGGATCGAAGTACAACGAGGCCGGCGAGTATCAGCTGGGCCCGGCGCCGAGGGGCCTGGACCGATTCAAGGCCACCGTGGAGAACGGCAACCTGATGGTGGACACCTCGACGGTCGTGACCGGCCCGCCCCGAGGAACCGACACGATCGGCGAGCCGCCCCAGGGTCCGTTCTGCGTGGCGACGGGCTGAGGTGCTGCACGTGGCTGGGGGGATGCTCGCGCTGTCCGACACCGCGGGCATCGTGCTCCTCGCCCTCGGCGCGCTCTTCCTGGTGCTCGGTGCCGGAAGCCTCGTGCTCCGCAACCGGGCACGGGGTCGCCAGCCCGAGATTCCGAGCGCGATGCGGCCGGGTCCGGCCGACGCCGCGCTCGAAACCCCGCAGCTCGGCAAGCTCATGGGCTGGGGCCTGCTGCTGGTTGCGTTCTTCGCGATCTGGGTCCCGTTCAACTGGCTTCGCGAGCCCTCGGAGAACCTCTCCCAGGAGAAGTACTTCGAGCAGCTCGCCTACGACCAGGGCGCAAAGGAGGTCCAGCTCTACAGCGAGGAGAACCAGCTGGGCATCGGGTGTGTCCGCTGTCACGGGCCGGAGCTTCGCGGCGGATTGATCCTCAACGGCGCAAACCCCGACGGCTCGCCCATCTACGCCAGTCCCCCGAACCTGACGACCATCTGCGCCGGGCCCTTCGCGAACCCGCCGCACGCCGCCATCTTCTCCCCCGACGACATCTATCAGGTGATCCGCGAGGGCCGGAACGCGATGCCGTCGTGGAGCATCCGGTTCAAAGGTGCGCTCGACGATCAGCAGATCAACGACCTCGTCGTCTATCTGATCGAGACGAGCTCGAAGAACGTCGCGTTCAAGGACAACATCTGTCTGAACCCCGACGCGCAGGCGCGCGCGCTCGCGCAGAAGCCGGCCACCATCAACCCGAGGGACCCCTAGATGGAACCGGTCAAGACCTGCCTGGGCTTCGCAACCGACTGCGGGACGCTCGCAAAGGGCGTGGGCGCGCCGCTCATGGGCCTGATCATCTTCATCGGCAGCGTCTACCTGATCATGTCCGCCGTCCTCGGGCGGTGGATGGGATACCTCGTCCTGATGGTGGCGCTCTCCGGCTGGCTGATCATCCAATCGTCGCTCTGGTTCTTCGGCTTCTGGTCGCAGGGTCTCGAGACGCCGACCAACCTCGGCCCGCGCGGCTCCGAGCCCGCCTGGGTGGTGCTGGCCGGCGGGCTCGACGCGCAAGCCGAGCGGTTCACGACGTTCGGCGAGTATCCGAACGGGCCGTGGGCGAGCCGGCCCGATCCGTCGAACGAGGATCTGCGCGCCTCGATCCAGGCGGCGGAAGGCTCGGCCTCGGCCTTCCTCGCCGAGCAGGCGAACGAGCAGCTCAAGCTTGCCGTCTCCGATCCCCTCGCGGTCCAGCCCACGGCGTTCGACACGCGACGACATCCGGTTCGCCCAGGATGCCGACGGGAAGACGCCGCTCGCGGTCGTCACCGCGCACTACGCCGGTGGCGGGCCCGAGGTGGTTCTGACGCTGTACCACAACTCGGGCAGCGTCCCGAGATACTCGTTGATGTTCCTCGGCGGTTCGATCCTGCTGTTGCTCATGCACCTGCCGCTGCTCGACCGGGCGGAGAAGAAGCGGAAGGCGTTCCTCACCGGGGGCAGTGCGCCGGCGTGGTATGGCCCGGCCTAGCGCAAGAAGGGAGCGAGCACGATGATCGGCGCCGATGTGCCTCTGCTGGACCAGGGTGCGATCCAGTTCATCCTGTTCGGCATCATGATCATCGCGATCGTCGTGGTCCTGTGGATCACGATCGCGCGCTAGGCGGCCCCACGTCCGCGACGGCCCGCCCGCGACGCTTCACCTCGGCGATCGTCGCCTTGCGCTGTTCGTAGAACGCGAGGATCTGGAGCTCCGTCGCAAGGTCGACCTTTCGGACCGAGACGCCCGGTGGCACCTGGATCACCGCCGGAGCGAAGTTGAGGATCGACCTGATGCCCGTCGCGACCATCCGGTCGGCCATCTCCTGAGCCGCACCCGAAGGCGTCGCGATGACCCCGATCGCCACCTCGTGCTCGGCCACGAGGTGCGGCAGCTCGTCGGCGTGCCGGATGACGAGCTCGCCCACACGCTCGCCCACCTTCGCCGGATCCACATCGACCAGAGCGGCGATCCGGAACCCACGCTCGGCGAACCCACGGTAGTTGGCGAGTGCGTGGCCCAGATTGCCGATCCCGGCGATCACGATCGGCCAATGCTGGGTCAGCCCGAGCTCGCGACGGACCTGGTGGATCAGGTACGCGACGTCGTAGCCGACGCCCCGCGTCCCATAGGAACCCAGATGGGAGAGGTCTTTTCGAACCTTGGCGGAGTTGACGCCCGCCGCACCCGCCAGGTGCTCGGAGGAAACCGTGACCCTGCCGGTCTCGGCGATGTCGACGAGGGCCCGCAGGTACACGGGGAGGCGCCCGACGGTCGCCTCGGGGATCGAGCGCTCTCTCACCACGGGCTGGACGCGTCCGGCATCCGCCAAGCCTAGCGCGGGCGGGTCGGCGATTCACACGCGCACAAGCTCGGCCAGCAGCCGCGCGTCCACCTCCACCTCGAACCGATCCTCGCCGTCCACCGACACCACGGGGACGCGAAGCCCGTAGCGATCCTCGAGGTCGTCGTCGGTCTCGACGTTCACCTCCCGGAACGAGAACGGCGCCGACTCGCGAACCTCGAGCACCACCTCGCGGGCGCGGTCGCACAGCCCGCATCCGGGGCGCGAGTACAGGATCACGTCGGACATCGCGGGCCATGCTACGGGTCGGGGCACCGGCAGCCGGACACCGCGGACGGCCTGGGAGGATACGGGCTCGATGACGGAGGCCGAGGAAGAGGATCTCGCGCTCCATCGCCGGCTGCTCGGGGGGGACGCGGCGGCGTTCGAGGAGCTCTACGGCCGGTACGCGGCGGTCGCCCATGGTCTCGCCCTGAGGGTCACCGGCCAGCGAATCCTGGCTCAGGACGTGGTGCACGACGCGTTCATGGCCCTGTGGCGGGCGCCCGAGGCCTACGACCCGGCCCGGGGCTCGTTCCGCACGTTCTTCCTGTCTCTGGTCCACCACCGGGCCGTCGACACGGTCCGGCGAGAGGAACGGCTCCGCCGGCGCCAGGACCGGGCGGCGAACCTCGAGCCGGTGGTGGGCGAAGACGTAGGAGAGACGGTGACCGACCGAGCGTGGCTGGACCAGCGGCGACGAGAGGTCCGAGCCGCCCTCGATACTCTCCCTCCCGACCAGCGGCGAGCGATCGAAATGGCGTACTTCGGCGGGATGACGCAGGTGCACATCGCCGAGGAGCTCGGCATCCCGGTCGGGACCGTGAAGACGAGGACGTTCGCCGCCATGGCAAAGCTCCGCCGGGCGCTCACGGAGGGCGCCCACATGGCCCCGAGCGACGCGAACCCGACGACATGACAGGAGACGTGACCCCGCAGATGACGCCCGAAGAGCACGAGGCGGCCGAGGAGCTGTTGGCGGGCTACGCGCTCGGGTCCCTTTCGGGCACCGACGCCGCGGCCGTCGACCACCTGCTGCTCGAGCATGTGCCGGCCTGCGCTCGCTGCCGGCAGACGCTCGACGCCTTCACGGTCGTCTCGGCCGACCTGGGTCTCGTCCCGGCCCCCGTCGAGCCGCCGGACACGCTGCTGCCCGCCCTCCGCCGCGAGCTGGAGCCGCCGCACCGCCGCAGGACCGCCGGCCTCGTCGCCGTCGCCGCCAGCGTGGTCGCGGTCGTCGGGCTGGCCGGGCTCGGCATCCAGGGGACGCGGATGAGCAACCAGCGGGCGAGGAACTCCACGATCGCGGCCGCGCTCGACGTGGCGCGCCAGCCCGACGCCAATCTCGTCTCGGTCGGACCTGCGAGCGAGATCTCGAAGCCCGGCTCCGACACGATCTACATCTACGGCCGGAGCGTCCCTCAGCCGCACCCGGGGAACGTCTACCGCGTCTACCTGGTCGCCGACGGGCAACCCACCTACGCCGGCGAGTTCGTCCCGGAGGGCGGCGAGGTGATCCTGGAGATCCGGTTCCCCGCCGATACGTTCGACGACATCTGGATCACCGAGGAGCTCGAAGGGACGCAGGTCCAGCCGTCGGCCGGCGAAGCTCTCTGGCGCGCGGCCGCCTAGCGGCTGCCGGTCAGGCCGCGACCGGCCGCGAGGCCCGCAAGAACCCGGCGAACATCACCGCGATCCCCGCGAGGAGTCCCGCGGAGAACACGGGCACGACGTCATAGCCGGCGCCGATCCCGGAACCGACCGCGACGATCGTGGCGCCGACGGCAATGAGCAGCGTGCCGGCCAGGCGGTTGCCCGACTCGGGGCGCCCCCGCATCTGCCAGACCGACCACAGGCATGCGCCGATGAGGAACACGAAGGCCGGATAGGCGAAGTACTGGGCAAGCCGGTACGGGACGGTGCCGTCGCCGAATACCTTGCGGCCGAGCGGGAGATCGGGGGCGAGCGCGGCGGTGTGCATCGCGGCCCCGCCGACACTCGCGATCGTGAACGCCGTCAGGAACAGCAGCACGACGAAGACGGCGTCGCCCACCGCGCGGCGCCGCACGAGCAGGTAGACCTCGCCGAGAAACAGATACGGCACGTTGAGCACCGCGCCGAAGGTCCAGTAGACGCGGTACTCGCCCGTGGTCCAGCCCCGGAGCACGCCCAGGAACATCGCGAACGACGCCGCCGCGTACATGAGGAGCGCCACCGTCCACACCAGCTGGAACGGACGCCGCTTCGCAATGAACTGGCGCCCCAGCAGGGCGGCGAAGACGGCGGCGACCAGGGCTGCGGCGAGCGGAAAGACCCACATGACGGCGCACAGCATACGGGGCCGGGATCGGGTCCCCGCCACTACGATGGGGGCGTGCCGTTTCCCCGCATCCTCTTTTCCTCGGCCGCGTTCTTCGGCCGTCCCCTGGCCGAGACGATGAGCCTCGTGGCCGAGACCGGGTACGCCGGGGTCGAGGTGATGGTGACCAAGGACCCCGAGAGTCAGGACCCGGATCGGATCCGGCAGCTGGCCGACGAGCACGGGCTCGAGATCGGGGCGTTGCACGCGCCGTGCCTGCTGATCACGAGGCGTGTCTGGGGAACGGATCCCGTCCGAAAGCTCCACCGCGCGGTGCAGGTGGCGGCGCGCGCCGGCATCCCGCTCGTGGTCACCCACCCCCCGTACCGGTGGCAGCGGACCTACCGGGCCCGGCTCGCGGAGCGGCTCGACGAGGTCGGCGGCGACGTCACGATCGCGATCGAGACGATGTTTCCGCTGGGAATGGGCGGCCGCGGGTTCATGGTGCACGCGGATCAGGAGCTCGACGGGCCCGCCACGTGGCCGGTGGTGCTCGACACGAGCCACGTGGCGGTCTCGGGCGACGATCTGCTGGACGTCACACGCCGCCTGGGACCCCGGCTTCGCCACGTGCACCTGTCGGACAACGCCGGCAAGGGGTGGGACTCGCACCTGCCGCCCGGCGAGGGCGTGCTTCCGATCGACGCGTTTCTCGACGGGCTGGCCGGGGACGGCTTTGCGGGCGACGTGACGATCGAAGTGGATCTGCGGCGCTACGTCGCCGACGAACAACGTCTCCGCGAGGTGATGGTGCAGATGCGCGAGCGCTGCGACGCGCGGCTTCGGCCGCGGACCGGATAGCCGTGCGTCGCCCGACCCTCATCGTCATCATCGTGCTCTTCGCCGTGATCACGATCGCCGCGATCGCCCAGATCGTGATCGCGTCCGGGGACCAGAACCCGCTCCCCGGGCCTTCGAGCCCGGGCCAGTTCCCCTCGCTGCCGGCGTCGGCCTCGCCGTAGCGGCCTTCAGCCGAGCACGACGGCGGTTCCCTCGGCCGCGCCGAACTCGGCGGCCGCGCTCCCCTGGTTGACCACGATCGCGAGGAACCCCTGGGCGTCGACGAGCACCCCCGCCGTCTCGGCCGGGAGCTCGGCGAACGCGGCCACGCGCGGCAACGCTCGGCCTTCGACGACGAGCACGTCGCCCGTGAGCCCGGCCGTTCGGAGGTCGCCCTGCGAGACGTTCAGCTGGACGTTGCCGAAGCGGTCGACGCCGGTCACCGTGGCGACGATCTGGCCGCCTCCGAATGCCGGCCCCGGCAGCGACAGCGCCGCGAGCGAGCCCGGCTCGACCGCGCGGCCGAGCGATTCGATCGACGCCCCCGCCGCCAGATGCGCCGCGGCGGGTGCGAACACGTCGCGGCCGTGAAACGTGGAGGAGACCGGTCGCAGGACCACGCCGACACCGGTGATCTCCACCGCCGCCTCGGCGCCGCCCAGCTCGTCCCAGGCGAGGGAGAGCAATCCGTTGTCGGGTCCGACCAGGGCCGCCCCGGTTCCGGTCCGCACCGCCACGGCGCGCCGGTCCGACCCGACGCCGGGGTCGACGACGGCCAGGAAGACGGCATCGGGCGGCGCATAGGCGACGCAACGCGCCAGGGTGAGGGCGCCGTGCACGACGTTCTGCGGTGGGATCCCGTGGGTCAGGTCGATCACGTGGGACTCGGGCGCGATCGTGGCGATCACCCCGTGACACACGCCCACGAACTCGTCGAGCAGACCGAAATCCGAGCAGAAGACCACGGGGCGGCTCACGACCCGCCACCCGAGAGGTCTCCGCCCGAGACCGGAGCGAACTGGGCCAGATAGCCGACGATCAGGTGGCGCGCCTGCTCGCCCTGGTTGCCGGAGAGGATGTCCGTCCCGTGATCGTCGGTCGTGAGGATCTCCACCCGCTTGGGCTGGATGCTCGTTTCGTACAGATGGGTCGCATCGGCGGCCGCGGAGACGTCGCCGCTGCCCGCGATGTAGAGCTTTCCCTCGGTCCCGGTCGCCAGCGCGCCCGACGGGGCGGTGAGCCCCTCGATCGAAATCGGCGCCGAGAGCGTGATCACCGCTCGCACGTCCTGGGGATCGTCGCTCGCCGCGATCAACGAGGCGGTGCCGCCCATGCTGGCGCCGACGAGGGCGACGTCGCGAACGTTGCCCGTGCCGCGCAGGAACGCGATCGCCCCCAGCACGTCCTGCCAGATGGCCGGAATGTTCTTCGTCCCTTGCGAGCATCCGGCGTCACCGCCGGGGCAGTACCCGCGAAAGTCGTAGGTGAGCACCCGGTACCCGTCGTCGGCGAGCGCCGACGCGAAGTCGTACCAGGAGGACTGGTCCGCGGGGAGCATGTGCGACAGCACAACCCCGACCCGGGCGTCGTCGGGTCCGAACAGACGCCCCGCGAGCATGATGCCGTCGTCGGAGCGGAAGGAGACCGCCTCGGAGGAACGCAGCGCCGCTTCGCGGATCTTCGCGCCTTGGTTGCATCCCGCCAACACGAACAGGATCGCAACCAACGCCGCTGCGCGCGGCCGCACGCGACCTACTTGCCCAGCTTCATTCGCTGGTGACGCGTGCGCTTCAGAAGCTTCTTGTGCTTCTTCTTGCGCATCTTCTTCCGGCGCTTCTTGATCAGCGACGGCAAACGGCCACGCCCTTCCTCACTCGGTTCCGAAGAGATTCCGGAGGTCGAGCCGCTTGGCCCGGAAGCCCTCCAGACGAACGGATCCAAGTCTAAGCGCTCGGGGCGGCTCTGCCACCGGGGAGATCAGCCGCAGGCCGCCGTCCTCGGGCACATGCTCGAGATACCCGATTCCGGTGTGTCCGCCCGCCCCGTCGGACAGACCCACGAGCAGCCGGTCGAGCTGGGTGAGGTCGAACATCGGCGGAAGCGTCGGCATGAAGACGGTCGGCCGCACGCGGAACCGGTGCAGGTCGGCCTCGAAGTACCGGCGCATCGAGTTCTCGCGTTGCTGGATGCGCTCCTCCACGCTCCGCCCGGCCACCGCCGGGTGGATCGGCAACGAGGCCGTGGCGATCCCGAAGAACCGATCGATGATCCCGATGAGCGGGTCCAGCTCCTCGCCGCGCTGGAGGCCGACGACGAGGTCGGGCTGCAGCACGTCGACGGTGTAGTACGTGACCACTTGGGCGCGGATCCCGGACACCTCGCCGCCGGTGTCGACCACGATGAGGTCCGCGCCGTCGGTCCGAGCGCGATCCAGCAGCCGGCCCAGCCCGCCGACGAGCGGCAGGAGATGCTCCTCCGAAGTGATCGAGCCGACAAAGCTCAAGAGATCGGCCCGCGCGATGCGATCGAGCGTGAGGTCGTCGGGGTCGCGCACCCGCTTCAGACCGACCGTGGCCGGCGGACCCACCGTCTTTTGACCGACGTCGGCGTCCAGGTACGCGACGGATCTTCCGAGCCGGAGCGCGAACGCCGCGGTGGCACGGGCGAGGGTGCTCTTGCCCGCGTCGATGCCGCCGAGGAAGAGCACGGTATGGCCTTCTCGCGCGGCACGGCCCACGAGCCGCTCGTGCTCGTCCACTGCCTCACGCCCTCTCCGCTCATGGCGGAGGCCGGCGGTGTTGACCGGGCGGCATCGGCCCCCCGGCTCCCGTGTGCGCGTCCGGTCAGATCGGGACGGTCGTCTCCTCCACGGCACAGGCCGAACCGGCCGCACCAGGTCTCGCACGCTCGTCGATCAACTCAGGTCACTCATATCCCGGGCGGAAGCACGCGCCCCCGCCCCATCGGGTTCACCAGCCGGGCCTCACGCAGCAAGCCACGTGGGCGGATCGTAGGAGGTCGGTCGCGCGCGCGTCCAACGCGAAGCCGTCGTCGCAGGTCACGACCGCTCCTTGCTGAAGGCGGCGGCGGCGGCCCGGAACACCGGCCAGTACGCCTCCGGCGCGACGTGGTCGTCGACGCACAGGACGACGTCGATCCGGCCCTTGGCCTGGGCGACGAGCAGCGCGGGGTCGTTGACGTCGGCCACGGCGATCGTGGGGATCCCGCGCTCGATGGCGGCCCCGGCGAACCCGTGGTCGGCGACCACCAGATCCGGGAGCCGCGACGCGGCGGACAGCATGCGCTGCATCGCCTCGGGGCTGTGCGAGTGACGGGGGTCGCGGCCGTCGGTGATCGCGCCGACGTCGCCCCGGTACGCCACGGTCCAGTCATGGGACCGATCCGGCTCGCGCCACCGGATGCCGTCGCCGGGCCGGATCGTCGAGGCCCCTTCGGCGACGGCGAGATCGGCGAGCGCCTGATACAGAAGATCGAGCGTGTCGGGGTGCCCGGTGGCGAAGAGCATCGCCGCGCCGGCGGCGGCCGCCCGCGCCAGCTGCTCCCCCGCCGCCCCGGCGGCCTCCAGGACGGCGTCGGGCGAGATCCAGATGTCGGGGCCGTCCAACGGACCGCCCGCCGCCTCGGCCACGAGCGAGAGGACGCCGTCCAGATCGAACCCGGCCGCGAGACCCGTCAGACCGAAGGTCTTGTCCGCGTCGCCCTCGAGCAGCAGTCCGGCGTTCGTCCGGGCATTCTGGAGCGAGTGCGCCGCCACGCCGGCCACCTTGCCGGCGAGGAGTCCGTCGCGAAGCGACTCCCGCGTCGAGGGCCCGGGCCGCCATCGGTCGTCGTTGTGCGAGCCCGGAGCTTCCACGCGGTCATCGTACGGGCCCGCCTCCGGGACGGCCCGACGCGGTACCGTTGCCCCGAAGTTCAGCCCCTCCCAAGGGGGAGACGAGCCGGCAGCCCAAGGAGGCGGCCCAAAGGAGGCACAACGGACCGGTTCGCGATCCTCGGACGCGTCGCCGTGGGCTCTGCCACGCCGGTCGAGGTCACCCGCCCGGATGTGACGGAGGTTGCCGATGTCGACGTGCCGTGGGTGGTCATCGTCTGGAACGACCCGATCAACCTGATGTCATACGTGACCTGGGTGTTCCAGAAACTCTTCGGGTACTCGAGGGCGAAGGCGCAACGCCTGATGATGGACGTCCACACGAAGGGCCGGGCGGTCGTGTCGAGCGGCTCGCGCGAATCCTGCGAGATCGACGTCGCAAAGCTCCACGCGCACGGGCTCTGGGCGACGATGCAGAAGGACCGTTAGATGCCACGGCCCATTCGTCGCCGCGGTCGCCGGTACCAGCTGCGTCTTTCCGAGGACGAGCGCAGCTCGGTCCGGCAGATGGCGGGCGAGCTGCGAGGGCTGCTGGCGCACTCGGATCCGTCGAGGGACGCCGGCGTCGGCCGGCTGTTCCCACCCGCCTACCCGGACGATCCGCTCGAGAACCTCGAGTACGAGCGCGCGGCCGCCTCGGAGCTGCTCGGCGGCCGGCTCGAAGCCATCGACATCCTCGAGCGCACCGCAGGCGAAACGTCGCTCGACGAGGACGAGCTGCTGGCGTGGCTGGGCGTCGCGAACGACCTCCGCCTGGTCCTGGGCACGCGTCTCGGTGTCACCGAGGAGATGACCGAGTCCGACGTCGGGACCGACGACGACCGGCGGGGTTCGTTCGCCACCTACCAGTGGCTGACCTGGCTGGTCGACGGGATCGTCCAGGAGCTCGGCGAACCCTGAGCCGCGGCCGGTTCCGAAGCCCGTCCCGCGTCAGAGGATGGGCGAGCCCAGCACGTGCACCTTGAGCATGTTGGTGGTCGTGCGTCCGGCGGGCGAGGCCGCGGCCATGACGACCGTGTTGCCGGGCTCGGCGAGGCCACGGTCGAGCAGGCCCTCGTCCATGAGCCGGATCATCTCGTCGGTGTCCGACGGGATGCGCGCGGGCAGGCACGTCACACCCCAGAGCAGGGCGTTCGCCCGCCGGACCGTCGGGTCGGGAATGAACGCGTAGATGGGCGCGTCGGGGCGTTCGGCCGACAGGAGCCTCGCCGTCCTGCCCGTCTCGGTGTAGCAGGTGATCCCCAGCACGCCTCGGTCCTCGCGGACGATGGATGCGGCGGCGTGCGCGACCGCCGCGGCCTCACCCGTGTGCGCGCAGGGCGCCGCACCGACGCGGTCGCCCCTCCCCTCGGCTTCGATCACCCGGGCGATCCGCACGGCCGTCGACGCGGCCTCGAACGGAAACTGCCCGATCGCCGTCTCGCCCGAGAGCATGATCGCGTCGGCGCCGTCGAGCACCGCGTTGGCCACATCGCTGACCTCCGCTCTCGTGGGTCTGGACGCGCGGATCATGGATTCGAGCATCTGGGTGGCGACGACCGCGGGCCGGCCGGCTTCTCTCGCGGCGCGAAGGAGCCGTTTCTGCAGGATCGGGATCTGCTCCATCGGGAGCTCGACGCCCAGGTCGCCGCGCGCCACCATCAGGGCGTCGGCTTCGCGCAGGATCGCCTCGATCCCTTCCACGGCCGGGCGCGTCTCGATCTTGGCCACGATCGGCACGGCCCGGTCGCCCATCGCCGACCGGAGCTCGGCGACGTCGGCCGCCTCGCGCACGAACGACTGCGCGACGAGGTCCACGCCGGCGTCGAGCATCGCCGCCAGGAGCGACCGGTCGCGCTCCGTGACGGGGGGCAGGCCCAGCCGTTCCGCGGGGACGTTCACGCCCTGCTGCGACCGGACGGTCCCGCCACGGACGCACTCGGTCGTCACCACGTCGTGGCCGAGATCCGTCACCACCAGCTCGATCGCCCCGTCGGCCAGCAGCACGCGATCGCCACGGCGCAGGTCGCCGGCGAGGCGCGGGTAGGTCGTCGGCGCACTCGCCGCGTCGCCCGGACCGTCCGGCCGCAGCCGGAACACCGCGCCGGGGCGGATGGTGAGCGGGTCCGGGTCGACCTGTCCGAGCCGGACCTTCGGGCCGGGGAGGTCGGCCAGCACGGCAAGGCTGCGGCCGGTCTCGGCTTCCACGTCGCGCACCAGCTCGATCGCGCGCAGGTGCGCCTCGATCGTGGCGTGGGACAGGTTCAGCCGGAAGGCGGCCGTGCCGGCCTGCACCAGCCCGCGCACGAGCTTGGGAGTCGAGCTGGCCGGGCCGAGCGTGCAGACGAGCTTTGTCGCGGCCTCCGGGGCGGTCTTCATGCGGGCTCTGCCAGATCGTTCAGCTTCCGGGCGGCGTCCACGACCGCCGCCGCACGCTCGTCGGCCTGCATGGGCTCGAGCGGGGGTTCGGACAGCGTCGCCGGCACCTCCCCGCCGGCCAGGCGCTCCGCCTCCTCGATCCAGGACTCGGGCAGCGCGTCCGGCAGCTCGACGCCCGCCATCTGAGCGAACGCGATCGTCCACGCGCGCGGGACCACCCGCGCCCACTGGTAGCCGCCGCCGCCCGTGGCGACCCAGCGTCCCGACGCCGCGTCGTGGGCCAGCTCGTGCAGCAGCCGCGCGCATGCGCTGTAGGCGGCCGTGGTCAGACGCAGGTGCGCGAGCGGATCCGTGGCGTGCGTGTCGCACCCCAGCTGGGTCACGAGCACGTCGGGCTCGAATCGCCGGACGAGCGGGGGGACCACCGCGCGCAGCGCCGCGAGCCACCCCGCGTCTCCGGTCGCCGGGGGAAGCGGCACGTTGACCGCCGATCCGGGGGCGTCCGGTCCGCCTCGCTCGTCGAGCCCGCCGGTCCCGGGGAACAGGTACTCGCCCGATTCATGGATCGAGATCGTGAGCACACGCGGATCGTTCCAGAAGACGAACTGCACCCCGTCGCCGTGGTGGACGTCGACGTCGACGTAGGCGACACGTGACGCGCCCTGGTCGAGCAGCCACGCGATGGCGACGGCGGGGTCGTTGTAGACGCAGAAGCCCGACGCCCGCTCGGGCATGGCGTGGTGCAGCCCGCCGGCCGCATTGAACGCGTGCTGCGTCTCACCGGACCAGACGGCGCGCGCCGCCTCGATCGAGGCCCCAACCACGATCGCGCCGGCCTCGTGCATCCGATCGAAGATCGGGTTGTCGCCCGGCCCGTAGCCGAACCGGCGCCAGTCCCCCGCCTCGCCGTGCCCCGCCCGCCGGGTCGCGTCGACGAAGGCCGGGGTGTGCACGAGCTCGATCCGATCGTCGGTGGCCGGGCGGCAGCCGAGCCGCACGACGTTGGGCGCGGCGTCGAGGCCGAACGCCTCGATCAGCGACCATGTGAGCAGGACGCGCTGCGGACGGAGCGGGTGCTCGGGTCCGTGGTCGTAGATCGACGCCTCACGGCACACCACGAGCCCCACCCGGTCGCTCATCCGATCGACGTGATCGCGCTCACCGTCCGCTCGACCAGTTGGCCGGCCTCCTCCTCGCTCAGGCCAAAGGGCGGGCCAAGCATCACCAGGTCCCCGTCCATGCCGTCCACGTGTCCGGTCGAGTGATACAGGAGCAGCCCGGCCTCCTGAGCCGCGGCGACCACGCGCTCGGTCGCGCGATCGGCCCGCGGGAACGGCTCCTTGGTCTCGCGGTCGCGCACCAGCTCGATCCCGATCATCGGACCGAGTCCGCGAACATCGCCGACCATCGCCGCATCGGCCAGCTCCGACCGCAGGGCCTCGAGCAACCGGGACCCGAGGTCGCGGCCCTGATCGAGCAGACCGCCCGGACCCAGCCGCCGGAGCACGGCACTGGCGACGGCGGCGCCGAGCGCGTTGTGCGACCACGTGAACCCGTGCGTGAACCCGATGTGGGAGATGGCCGTGAACACCTTCGAGGTCGCGGCCGCGAACCCGAACGGCACGTACCCGCTGGTCGCGCCCTTCCCGGCGGTGAGGATGTCCGGACGGACGTCCCAGTGCTCGACGCCGAACCAGCGGCCGGTGCGCCCGAAGCCGGTCATCACCTCGTCGGCGATCACGAGGATCCCGTGACGCCGGCAGACCTCGGTCACGCGGGACCAGTAGTCGTCACAGGGAACGGCCGCGGCGAGCGTCGCGCCCGAGACCGGCTCGGCCAGGAACGCGGCAATCGTCTCGGGTCCGTACTGCTTGATCATGCGCTCGAGCTCCGCGCCGTGCCAGGCCCCGCACTCCCGTGGGTGCGCCGGGTTCTCGCACCGGTACTCGTAGGCCGCCGGCCCGTGGAGGAACCGGCCGAGCCACGGCGTGTACGGCGAGCGCAGCGGAACCTTGCCGCTGGCGTCGAGCGCTCCGATCGTGTTCCCGTGATAGGAGTTGCGGCGCGCGATCACGGTCGTCCGCGCCGGCTCGCGCATCGAGAGGAAGTACGCGCGGGCCATCTTGATCGCCGTCTCGACCGCCTCGCTCCCGCCCGACACCGGATAGATGCGCGGATCGTGCATCGGCAGCAACGGAGCCAGCTCGTCCGCGTAGGACTCGACCGCTTCCGTCGTGAACATCGATCCGTGGACGTATTGGGTCTTCCGCAGCTGCGCCTCGGCGGCCTCGATCAGCGCCTCGTCTCCGTGGCCGACGTTCACGACGATCGCCCCGCCCGACCCGTCGAGGTACCGCTTCCCGTCGGCGTCGACGATCCACGCGCCCTCGGCGTGCACCGCGGTCGGCAGGCTCCGGTGCAGGACGCGTGAGAAGACGTGCCCGCTCACGAGGTGTGCACGCCGCCCGGATCGAGCTCCGTGCGGATCAGCCGGAGCTCCTCTTCGCTCGGCGGCTCGGTCGTTCCCAGATCGGCGGAGATCTTCGGATCCCACCCCATGCTGCCCGTGACGTCCTCGAGACCGACCCCCGGGTGGAGCGTCTCGAGCATCATCTCGCCCGACGCGGGGTCGAAGCCGTACGTTCCGAGATCGGTGACCACGTTCGTGGGACCGCTTCCCCACCAGCCGCGTCGCCGGTCGTGCTCCGGGTCGCCCGAGTGGCCGGGCGACGTGCGGAAGTCGAGCTTGTCGACGAAGGAGCGCGGCGACTGGCGCATGATCACGAGGACCTGCTTGCGCGTTGATGGCGATCTCGCACGCCCCGCCGGAACCCGGCAGGCGCACCTTGGGGTGGGCGTAGTCGCCGATCACGGTGGTGTTGATGTTCCCGAACCGGTCGATCTGCGAGGCGCCGAGGAACCCAACGTCGATCAGCCCGGCCTGCAGGTAGTAGGCGAACAGCTCGAACATCGAGGTGACCGAGGCCGATCCCGTCACCAGCGTCGGGTCGCCGATCGACAGCGGAAGCCGGGCTGGCTGCGCGCCGAACACGCCTGCCTCGTAGACGAGCTGCAGGTCGGGCGTCGACCGTTCGCTGTGCCAGGTTGCAGGCGATGTTGGGCGGGCCGACGCCGACGAAGCAGATCCGCTCGCCGGCCAGGAGGCGCGCGCGCGGCCACGATCATCATCTCGTTCTCCGAGAAGCGGGCGGTGGGGCTCGCTCACGCGTAGCTCCCGTAGTTCACCTCGCCGGACCGAGCCGGGCCCGGCCCAGCGAGGCCCACCGGTCGGCGCCCAGCTTCTCCACGTACTCGTCGTGGACCCGAGAGGGCGTAGACCCACTCGTCGCAGCCATGCCCTCAGCTTCGCCGCGTCGCGGGAGATCGCGTCCCAGTCGAGGTAGAAGCGGTTGTCGCGGTCGTAGTACCCCTGGGCGAAGGACGGATGGCAGCGCGAACGGCTGCACGACGACCGCGTCGACGATGGCCCGGGGATGACCGTGCGATTGGGATCGCGCCGGATGACGTCGCTCGTCCACGATCTCCTCGCACACCACGATCACCCGCTCGGCGGCGAAGGCGGCCTCCTTCTGGCAGCCGAGCAGGCCCCAGATCTGGGCGTTTCCGCCGGCGTCGGCCCGCTGCGCGTGCACGATCGTCACGTCCGGGTGCAGCGGCGGCACGGCGTAGACCTCGTCGTCGCCGTAGGGCGAGGCGAGCGGCACGATCCTCGGGTTCGCCTTCGGCAGGTCGCTCTCGAAGTAGCTGCGGAGGGGGAAGAAGGGAAGGCCCGCCGCGCCGGCCATGTACCGGCAGACCATGCCGAAGTGGCTGTACTCCTCGATCTCCAGCGGCTCGGGGTCGGCCCGTCCTCGATCCGGCGGCGGACGGCGTGCAGCGATCCGACGCCCGGGTTGCCCAGCCAGCTAGAAGACCAGCTTCGCGCGACGCCGGCGCCGACCATCTGGTCGTAGATCACGTCGGGCGTCATGCGCGCAGAGCGTCAGGTCGCGACTTCCTCTGGCGGATGATCTCGTGCCCCGCGGCGAAGCAGATCAGATGGGTGAAGCCTTCGATCGCCACTGTGTCGCCGTCGTGCACGAGTTCGGCGACGGCGTCGCGCATCGAGGTGACCTTGACGCGCGCTTGTCGCGCTCGGCCCATGGCCTGGTGCCTTCGGGCGTCTCCACCCGGCCTCGTGCCGCCAGGCGGAACAGCCGCCGGCCTCGACCGCCGTGAGCACCTCGTCGAGGATGCCGAGGCCCGTGCTTGCCTGGTCCTCGCGGAATGACGAGCGGCGGCGAGATCCGCATCGCGGCGTCGCCCGCCCGGAGCACGAGCAGCCCCCGCCTGAAGCTGGCGATCTCCACCTCGGCGGCGGTCACGTTGTCGTGAAACTCGATGCCGATCCAGAGCGCGCGGCCGCGGACGTCCCTGATGAGTCGTGGCGCTGCGCAGCGACGTCCGAGGCCGTCGAGCAGGGCTGCGCCCATCCGCTCGGCGTTCTCGACGAGCCCTCGGCCTCGATCAGGTCGATCGTGGCGAGCGCCGCGGCGCAGGAGATCGCCGATCCGCCGTAGGTCGATCCGTGGGCGCCCAGCCCCCAGACCATCAGATCGTCCCGCGCGATCATGGCGCCGAGCGGCAGGCCGCTGGCGATGCCCTTGCCGGAGATCAGGATGTCGGGCTCCACGCCTTAGTGCTCGATCGCCCACATCCGGCCGCTGCGGCCCATGCCGGACTGCACCTCGTCTGCGACGAGCAGGATGCCGTGTTGGTCGCAGAGGTCGCGCAGATACCGGAACCAACCCTGCGGGGGGATCACATAGCCGCCCTTCGCCCAGCATCGGCTCGACGACGATCGCGGCCACCTCGCGGGGCGACACGAGCCGCGGAAGAGGATCCCTCCGGTGATGAGTCGAAGTCCGCCCGAACACCGAGGGGGTGAGCACGCTCGGAAGCAGCGGGTCCGAAGTTCGTCCGGTACGTGCGCCTTGCTAGGCAGTCAGCGAGACGCTCCCCATCGACCGCCCGTGGAACGACGCCGAAGAAGCCGATCAGGTACTGGCGGCCGGTGTGCGTAGCGCGCCAGCTTGATCGCCGCCTCCACGGCCTCGGTTCCGGAGTTGGTCAGGAACGACCGGGTCGGCCGGGAGAACGGGGCAAGCTCGTCCAGCCGCTCGCAGACCTCGGCGTAGTTGGGCAGGAAGAAGTCGCTCGCGGAGTAGTGCAGCAGCTGGCCGGCCTGCTCGCGGATGGCCTCGACCACCCTGGGATGGCAGTGCCCGGTCGAGGTGACGGCGATGCCGGCGTTGAGGTCCAGGAAGATGTTGCCGTCGACGTCCTCGACGATGGAGCCCGCGCCCCGCGCGGGGCACGAACGGGTACGCGCGAGGAAGCGACGGGCTGGTGACCCGCCGGTCCCGCTCGACGTGGGCCATCGCCTTCGGACCCGGGACCTCCGTTCGAATGCGCGGTCCGTCGAGTGCCGCGAGCGCTTCCCCCGACAGGTCCCGGTCTTCCCGCACCCGCGAGCCCACGCCTAGTCCTCGATAACCGTGCGGGACTGTTCGCGCAGGTACTGGGTGACGTAGTGAAGGCCCGCCGCCGGCCTTGCCGGTGGTGCCGGAGCCCTTCCAGCCGCCGAACGGCTGCATGCCGGGCCAGGCACCCGTCGTGGACCCCGGCGCGGCGGTTCACGTAGACCACGCCCGCTTGGATCCGGTCCAGCCACTCGTCGATCTCGGCCCGGTCCTCGCTGAACAGGCCGGCCGTCAGGCCGTACTCGGTCTCGTTCGCCAGCCCGATCGCCTGATCGAGCGAGTCCACCGGAGCGACCGTGACGAAGGGCACGAACAGCTCGCGCTTCCACAGCCAGCTGTCGAGCGGGGCCTCCGCGATGGTCGGCTCGACGAAGTTGCCGCGTCCGAGGTCACCGGTCTCCATGCGCTTGCCGCCGGCAAGGATCGAACCGGTGGAGCTCGCCTCCCGGCTGGCCTCCTCGAACGTCTCGACGGCGGCCGCGTTGATGACGGGGCCCATGTAGACGCTCCGCTCGAGCGGGTCGCCGATCTGGAGCTTCTGGGTCTTCTCTTGAAGCAGCGCGACGAACTCATCGTAGACCGCGCGCTCGACGTAGGCCCGCGAGCAGGCGGAGCACTTCTGCCCGCCGAATCCGAACGCGCTCCGCAGCACCCCGTCGGTCGCCTTGTCGAGGTCGGCGCTCTTCGTGACGATGGTCGGGTTCTTCCCGCCCATCTCGCAGATGACGGGCTTGGGGAAGTCCGAGGCAAACGTCTTGTAGATGTCCATGCCGACTTCGTAGGACCCGGTGAACGTGATGCCGTTCACGTCCGGGTGATGCACGAGCCGGTCGCCGGCCACGGCGCCGCGGCCGCACAGGAACTGGAACGCGCCCGCCGGCACGCCGGCGTCGCGATAGACCTCGTACAGCTTGTACCCGAGCAGGGAGCCGGCGTTGGACGGCTTCAGGCACACCGCGTTGCCGGCGACGAGCGCGGCCGACGAGGGCCCGCCGGCAAGCGCCATCGGGAAGTTGAACGGGCTGATCACGGCCCACACGCCGTAGGGGCGCATGACGTCGTAGTACTCGCCCGCCGAGCCGAGCCCGCTCATCGGCACGCGAAAGCCTTCGTTCTTCTCGGTCTCGTCGCAGTTCCACCGGATCAGCTCGGCCGTCTCCTGGACGTCGCCGAGCGCCTCGAGCCGGCTCTTGCCGACCTCGAAGCCCATCAGGGCGGCAAGCAGGTACAGCCGCTCTTCCAGCAGATCGGCGGACCTGCGGAGGATCTCCACGCGCGTCTTCCAGCCCATCCGGTCCCACTCGATCGCGAACGCCTTCGCGGCGGCAACGGCGTCGTCCACGTCGGCGATGCTCGCCTGGGCGAACTTGCCGACCACGATCTGGTCGTCGATCGGCGACCGCTCCTCGAAGAGCTCGCCGGACCAGCGCTCCTCGCCGCTCACGACGACGGGGTATTCCTTGCCGAGCTCGGCTCGCGCCTCCTCGACGCCCTCGTCGTAGGCCTTCTGGAGCTCTTCGTTGTCGGCCGACAGGGTTGCGTAGGTGACCCGGAACTTCTGGGCCATTGGTGCCTCCTTCCGAACGATTCGTGTCGTGGGTGGTGTGGGCGGCATGGTATCGCCGCGGTCGAAGTTGCAACACGCCCGCGCGTGACCGGCGGCCGAGACCGAAGCCGGCGGGGTCGAAACGCGAACTTCGGCGTCTTTCGGGCGTATGCTTCGGCTCCCGAATGAGGCTCCTGACCTACGACCGCGGGGGGCAGCGGCGGCTGGGAGCGATCCTCGAGGGTGAGGTGGTCGATTTGCCCGACGCGGTCGGGCACCCGGCCTTTCCGACCACACTCGAGGGCCTGGTCTCGAGCAGCCGAGGCACCGTCATGGATGCGGCAAGAGCAGCGCTCTCCCGCGACGAAGCCATGAGCTGGCGCGTCCCCAAACCGAGGATCCTGGCGCCCCTGTTCCCGCGCTCCCTGCTCTTTCTCGGCGCCGACGACCGGGAGCGGCGGATGGTCGCACCCGAGGAGCTCGTCCCCTGGCCGGCGGGCGCCGCGTGGCTCGACTACGAGCCCAAGGTGGCGGCCGTGCTCGGGCTCGAGGTGGACGGCGCGAGCGACATCGACGCCGTGCAGCAACACATCTTCGGGTACACGCTGGTCAACGACTGGACCGCATGGTCCGAAGACGGCAGCCCCGTCCCCACGGCCGCGGGTGTGCCGCTGGCGCTGGGACCGTGCGTGGTCACCGCCGACGACCTGGACCCGCAGACGACGTTCCTGCAAGTCAGGATCGACGAGGAAGAAGTCGCGAAGGGGAACCTGAACGGCGCCGCGCGAAGCCTCGCCGAGCTGGTGGCGGCGGCCTCGCGCGACGCGCCGCTCGAGCGGGGAGATGCGTTCGCCGTGGGGCCGTTCCCGCCGGCCGAGCAGGACTCACGCCGGCGGCTGTGGCCCCAGGCGCTCGTGGAGCTTGCCGCCGAAGGGATCGGAACCCTCCGCAACCGGTTGTCGGCGCGGACCGGCTAGCGCTTCTTCGAAGCCGCCTTGCGCTCCTCGCCCTTTGCCTTGGCGTGCCGCGCATCGCGCGCCTTCTTGGCGCGCTCGCGGTCCTTCGCGTTCCGTACCTTTGCCAGGTCGCCTCGTCCCACGTCTACTCCCGATCCTCGTCGCCGCCCTGTGCCAGTTCCACCGAACGTCGACGGGCCGCGTCGATCGCGTTCAGGAAGGCCGCGCGGACGCCGGCCTCTTCGAGATGACGGATCGCCGCGATGGTCGTGCCGCCGGGCGACGTGACCATCTCGCGGAGCTCCACCGGATGCAGCCCGGTGTCGCGCAACATCTTCGCCGAGCCGAGCATCGTCTGGATGATCAGCTCGGTGGCGACGTCGCGAGACAGGCCGAGCAGGATGCAGGCCTCGATCATCGCCTCGGCCAGCAAGAAGAAGTACGCGGGACCCGAGCCCGACGTCGCGGTGATCGCGTCGAGATGGGTCTCCGGCAGCCGTAGCACGCGGCCGACATAGCCGAGCAGCTCCTCGGCCACCGCGACGTGCTCGTCGCTCGCATGCCGCCCAGGCGAGACCACGGACATGGCCTCGTCGACGAGCACCGCGACGTTCGACATCACGCGGACGACGGGGACGTCGTCGGGCAGGTGCTTTTCCACGAACGACGTGCGCACACCGGCGGCGAAGCTCACCACGAGGTGCTCGCTCGTGACCTGCTCGCGGATCTGGCCGAGCAGGGCATCCATGTCCTGCGGCTTCGCCATCAGGACCAGCACGCTTGCCCACCGCGCGGCCTCGGCGTTGTCGAGCGTGACCGCGACGCCGTAGCGCTCGGCGAGCTCGCGCGACCGCTCCTCGCGGCGGTTGGACACCATCAGATCCTCGACGGAGCGTCCGCCGGAGCGGATCAGACCCGAGACGAGCGCCTCGCCCATCTTGCCCCCGCCGAGGAAGGCAACTTTTCGATCGTTCATCGGCCCCTCGCCAGATTCGACAGGAAGAACCACACGTTCGCCGGCCGCTCGGCCAGCCGCCGCGTCAAGTAGGGATACCACTGCGTCCCGTACGGGAGGTAGAGCCGAAGCCTCGACCCGTTCGCAGCAAGGCCGGCCTGCAGGTCGCGCCGGACACCGTACAGCATCTGGAACTCCACCCGGGACCAGGCGTCGGCGTCCCCGGCAAGGCGCGAGCGCACTCCCTCGACGAGACGCGGATCGTGCGTGGCCACGTCCACGGGATGCCCGCGGGCGAGCAGCGTCGCGAACAGACGGGTGAAGCTCTGGTCGACGTCCCGCTTGGACGGATAGGCGACCTCGGGCGGCTCCAGGTACGCACCCTTGACGAGCCGCACGCGCACGCCCGGGGGCAGATCGAAGACATCCTGCTCCGTCCGGCGAAGGCACGACTGCAGGCAGACGCCGACCGAAGGAGCTCGCTCGTAGGCGGCCCGCAGCACCTCGAGCGTCGCGTCCACGTACTCGTGGCCTTCCATGTCGATCATCACGACGACGCCGCGCGCCGCCTCGACGATGCGATCCACCCGCGCGAGGCATCGCTCGGTGGACGCGGCGAGCCCAAGCTGGGTCAGCTTGATCGAGATCGCGCAATCCAGACCGGGTCGCATCTGTATGCCGGCGAGCGCCTCGAGGTACGCGCCGGCCGCCTGGTCGGCGTCGTCCTCGCTCTCGGCGTGCTCTCCGAGGTGGTCGAGCATGGCCGCGACGCCGGTGTCCTCCAGCTCGGCGGCCGCGCGGATCGCCTCGTCGAGGGTCGCGCCGGCCACGAACCGGCCGGCAAGAGCCCGCCCGGGCCGCGTGCCCGTGACGAGCCGGCGCACCAGGCGCAGACGCGAGATGCGAACCATCGCCGGGCGGATGATCCCGGTCGAGAACGACGCCACGAGGGGAGTCTAGGCGGGCCTCAGGCGGGCGGCGTGCTCGGGGCGATCCCGGTGCGCAGGACCTCGACGAACTCCCTGATCCGCATGGTCCGGCGTTCGGGGCTCCGATGGATCAGCCCGGGATCGAGGTCGGCCGAGACGAGCGCGTCCTGGAAGCGCTCCGCGAGCCAGTCGAGAACCGAGGCAAGCATCTCGGAGTCGACGTCGTCACGAAGCTCGCTCCGTCCGACGCCGAACTCCACGAACTCGAGCGTCCCGTAGGGATCCTCGCTGCGCAGCAGCCTCTCGATCGGACGGCGCATCCCGAGACCGGTGCCCCGCCGGCCGATCAGCGCAACCCGGTTCGGCACCGGGTCGGCGCTCACGACTTCCTCGGTCCGTTCCAGCCACCAGTCCAGGACCGGCCAGAAGCCCCGTTCGACCACGTCCGCCGGCGCGTCGAGCCAGGCGGGGAGCATCGACACGGCCCGTTCGAACGTGGCGAGGAACAGTCCCTCTTTGGTGGTGAAGTCCCAGAAGACCGTGCCCTTCGCGATCCCGACCTCGGCCGCGATGTCCTCGATCCGGCAACCCGGATAGCCGCGCTCGGCGAACTGACGCATGGCCACCTCGATGATGGCTTCCCGGCGCGAAGCTGCATCGTCGGGGCTCTTGCGCCGCTCGGACATCGCCGGCCTCGTTCTCGCCGCTCGGTGGGAGAGATCACCACCGCACCCAAAGGGTCCCCGGAATAGCGCTGAGCCCGAGGGACCTCCGGCTCGCCGGAAACCGAAGTCCCCGACCACCTTGCAGCCCCTCGGGCTCAGTGCTCCAAGCAACCTCCGCAGCCGGCCGCGCGACCAGACCTGGTGCCGGACGTTTCACCTTTCGGCGATCCGCCCGACTCCCGTTCGCTCGTCGCCACCTCGCGGTGACTCCGCCCGACGGGTCCGCCGAAGCCACCTCGCGGCGTCCTCGACGTCGGCCGTCCCTGCCCGAAGGCCGGGTCGGCTCGGGGCATCCGCGGCGACCCGAAGGTCCCACACGGGGCCGGGCCGATCCGAAGATCTTCCCGACCGCCCTCGGCTCCGGCCTCACCTCGAGTTGATGCCGGTTCCGCGTCCGGTCTCCTCGCGTCGATCGCATCGACCGCTTGGAGCGAGGCGGACTGTACCGAGGGCGCAAAGCATGGTCAACCCCACAAACGCGCAGGTCAGACAACATATGCGCAGGTCGCGGCGGCGGAAGAAAGAGTGACAAGAACAAGGACATTCGGCGAACGCGACGACCGGGATCGGCGGTGCGGATCAGCCCGCGGCGGGCACGAGCTCGCGGTAGACCGAGGCCAGGCCTGCCGCGGTCGCGTCCCAGGTGAAGGACTGCGCGGCCCGCGATGCGGCGCGCCCCATCGCGGACGCACGGCCCGGATCGCGCAGCAACTCCAGGACGCGTTCGGCATGGTCGGCCGGGTCGTGGCCGTCGACGAGCAGACCCGTCGCGTCGTCGTTGACGATGAACGGCAATCCGCCCACGCGCGCGGCGACGACCGGCACTCCGCATGCCTGTGCTTCGAGCGCCACCAGCCCGAACGACTCCGAGCGGGACGGAACGAGCACGACGTCGGCGGCGCGATAGAAGTCCACGAGGTGCGCCTGCCGCTGCGGGGGAAACAGCATGACGCGATCGCTGATGCCGAGCGCGTACGCGAGCTCCATCAGCCGCGACAGCTCGCTTTCCCCGGAAGCGCCACTCGGCCCGCCGACGATCGCCAGGACCAGGTCACGTCCGGCCACCGGATCGCGCGAGACCGTCTCCGCGAGCGTGCGGATGGCGACATCGGGACCCTTGTGCCGCTGGAGCCGGCCGACGAACAGCAGCAGGCGCAGGTTCGACAGGTGCAGACGGCGACGCGCGGCGGCGCGGTCGCCCGGCGAGAACAGACCCCGGTCCACCCCGGGGGGGACGATCCGAATCTTCGACGGATCCGTCCCGTACAGACCGACAAGCTGAGCGGCCTCCGAGGGCGTCGGCGCGAGGATCCGGTCCGACTCGCGAATGAGAGCCGTCTCGCCGCGAAGACGGGCCGGCGGCTCCGGCTCCTCCAAACGGGCGAGCGAATAGTTCTTCACCTTTCCGAGCGTGTGGAACGAGGTGACGAGCGGAGCCCCGAGCGCCTCTTTGACCGCCCGGCCGACCCAGCCCGACAGCCAGTAGTGGCTGTGCACGATGTCGTATCCGAGACCGTCCTCGCGCGCGATCCGCAGCACCCCGCCGAGGAACTCCGGCAGATACCTGGGCACCACGGACTTTGGAATCGGCGCACACGGACCCGCCTTCACGCTCACCACCCGAATCCCCGGCGCCAGCACCCGCACCTCGTGCGTCGCTCCGCCCCGGCACCGAGTGAGAATGTCGACGTCGACCCCCAGCCGCGCCAACCGACCCGCGGTCGCCCGGATGTACACGTTCATCCCCCCCGAATCCCCGATCCCGGGCTGATCGATCGGCGAGGTATGCACGGACAACATCCCAACACGCGGGTTCATACCAACGATGCTACGAGACCCAAGGACATATGCAGCGCATCGCTACTGGGGTAGCGCGGCTCGGGCAGCGACGGCGCGGAGGGGCGGGGGTCCCGCCGACGCCCGACGGCTCAGCCGCCAGGAGGTGGGGCCCCCCGCCCCCACCCACCCCGAGACCGGATCAGTCAGCGCCTACGTCAGCGCCAAACTCGGATCGTCCTTGTACCGCCGCTTGAGCTCGCCCTGGAGCTCGTCGAGGACGCGGATGACGTCGTTTCGAGCGTCCGAGACCGTCCGTTCCTCGGCGACGAGCTTTTCTACGGTCGTGGCGAGCGCCTTGTCGTCGAGGGCGGCGGGGTCGGAGAGCTGGGCGTCGCCGACGAGGCGTTCGATGCGGCGCCGGGCCAGGAGGAGCTCTTCCTCGGGGATGCCGATGCGGACCATCTCGCCCCGGGACGATGTGTTGGGCTCGTCGCCGGCCAGGATCGTCGAGAGCTGCTCCAGCACGGACTCGCCCTCACCCGAGCCGCCTCGCAGCGAGACCTCCGCCCGGAGAATCTCGGCGCGCCCCTGGACGAGCCGCCGCAGCAGGGAGAGGTACTCGCGCTCCGCGAGACATTCGTCCCGGCGCCGGCGAAGCTCCTCTAGATCGAGCTCGGGGAGCCCGTCGAGGAACGCCGGATCCAGAACCCGGTCTCCGCGACGGTTGCCGCCCGGGTGCTCGATCGGCTCGCTCACGGATTCATCCTACGGCCCCTCAGCACACGGCGAGCAGCAGCCGGTAGGGGTCGACGGCCGAGCCGCCTCCGGGGTGGTACTCGAAATGCAGGTGATTGACGTTGGTGTCCCCGGTGGAGCCCACATAGCCGATGACCGTCCCGGCCGAGACGTGGCCGGTCGCCCCGTACGAGCTGAAGTGCGTGTAGAAGGTCCAGTCCGACGACCCGTCGTGGAAGACCACCACACCGAAGCCGCCGAGGGAGCTCGAGGTCTGGTGCACCGTCCCGGAGTGGGTCGCGACGACCGGCGTGCCGAACGGCGCGATGAGGTCGATCCCCTGGTGCGTACGGCCGCCGGGGCGCGGGTCCCCGAACGAGTCGGTGAAGCCGTTGGGACCGGCCACGGGGCAGGTGGCGACCGCGCCGGAGCCGGTCACCGGGCCCCCGGGGGCCGAGACCGGGAACGACTGCTGGTCGAGCTTGTCCTGAAGGTCCGAGACGAGGCTCGCGTAGCGGTCCACCGACGACGACACCGACGCGCGCTGGCTGTCGAAGTCCGCCGCCGCGCCGGTACGAGCCTGGACGGCCGCCGTCAGGCGCTCCTGCTGGCGGCCGAGCTCCACCGTGCGGACCCCGACCTCGGTCGCCAGGTCGTCGTCGCCCTGGATGATGCTGATCGTGAACTGCCACCGGTCGGCCATCTCGGTGAGCGAGGACGCGGACAGCAGCGAGCCGACGGACAGGTCGCCCCCGGCCATGAAGGCGACGACGGCGCGCTCGTTCAGCCTGACCTGGATGTCGGCCAGCTCGCCTCGAAGACGGGCGATCTCACCGCTGGCGCGATCCACCGCATCCTCGGCCTGGGCCAGCCGCGACTCCGCGTCGTTCCATGCCACCGCCACCCGCTGCAGCTCGGCCCGGGCGTCGTCCAGCTTGGCCTTGGCCTGGTCCAGATCGCTCGACGTGTCGGCGAGCGCCGGGGTGACGAGCGCGCACGCCACGATCGCGAGCGCCGCGAGCACGAGCGTGGGTCGTGGCCGGATGGAACGCCTCCTCGAGGAGCTCAGCCCTTCATCGCGTCGATCAGGATGTCCGCGACCTCGGGCCTGGAGAACTCCTGCGGGGGACGCTGTCCGCCGCGAAGCATCTCGCGCACCTTCGTTCCGGACAGGGACACCCGGTCCTCCTCGCCGTGCGGACACGTCTTCGGCGAACCCATGCCTTCGCAGCGGTTGCACCAGAACGAGTGCTCGAACATCAGCGGCGTGATCCCCAACTCTGCGGGCTCGAACTCCTCGAAGATCCGCTGCGCGTCGTACGTGCCGTAGTAGCTGCCAACGCCCGCATGGTCCCTGCCCACGATGAAGTGGGTGCAACCGTAGTTCTTCCGGCAGATCGCGTGCCAGACGGCTTCGCGCGGTCCGGCATAGCGCATCGCGGCCGGAAAGATCGAGATCATCGACCGATCCTTGGGGTAGTAGCCGCCGAACAGCGCCTCGTAGCACCGCATCCGGACGGCGGGCGGGATGTCGTCGGCCTTCGTCGCGCCCATGAGGGGGTGAACGAGCAGCCCGTCGACGATCTCGAGCGCGCACTTTTGGATGTACTCGTGCGCGCGGTGGATCGGGTTCCGCGTCTGGAACCCGACGACGGTTCGCCACTCGCGCTCCTGGAACGCGGCCCGAGTTTCGGCCGGCGTGAGCCGGTACTCGGCAAAGTCCGGGTGCTCTGGCAGCCGGATGACCCGCAGCTTGCCGGAGGCGCAAAGGTCGCCGGCCTCGTGCAGCGCCTTCACACCCGGGTGCTCCAGGTCCTCGGTGCGGTAGATCGCGGTCGACTCCCGCTGCCTGTCCCTGCGGTAGATCGATTCGACGCTCGAGGATGGCGAGCGGCTCCTCGTCGGGACCGCCGGACAGCGCAATCGCGTCTGCCCCGCCGATGCGCTTGGCCTCGTCCTCGGAGAGCGACAGCGTCACGGGGATGGCCCATGCCGTCCCGTCGGCCAGATGCATCGTCTCGAGGATGCTCCGGTAGTCGGCCTCGCCCTGGAAACCGGTGAGCGGCGACAGGGCGCCGACGGCGAGCATCTCCAGATCCGAGAGCTCCCGCTCCGAGACCGCCACCGTGGGCAGGTTCCGGGCCTGATCGGCCAGCGCGGCAGCCTCCTCGGGCGCCGCGAGCAGGTTCACGAGCGTGCCGCCGTGCGGGGGGATCGGGGCGTTCTCAACCATGGGAAGGTCCTCCTGGATCGCGTCGTCGCTGGTAGGGATGGGTCCCCAGCATACGGAAACCGGCCGAGGGCCCCCGGTGTATGCTCCGGCCACCTCGCGTCGGTGGTGGCGCGTCCCCCGAGGAGACCCGGCGAAGCCCGGCAGGAGGAGGCCCGGCGGATCCGATGGACACACTGCTCTCTGCCGACGAGCTCGTCGCGTTGAACCTTGCGTTCGAGACTGCCGACCCACGCGAGATTCTCGCCTGGACGCTCGAGGGATCCGGTCTCGAGCGTGTGGCGATCGCGTCCGCGTTCCAGGCCGAGGGAACCGTCGTGATGCACCTGGCCACCCAGATCCGAAGCGACATCCCCATCCTGTTTCTCGAAACCGGGTATCAGTTCGCCGAAACGCTGGCGTTCAAGGAGCGGCTGGCGGACCGGCTCGGCCTCAACGTCGTCGACCTCGTCGGCGAGTACACCGTCGAGCGCCAGGCCCAGGAGCTCGGGCCGCGGCTGTTCGAGCGCGAGCCGGAGCGCTGCTGCGACCTCAACAAGGTCCAGCCGATGTTCCACGCGCTGCGTGGGCTGGACGCGTGGATCACCGCGTTTCGGCGGGACTCGTCGCCGACGCGTGCATCCTCGCCGTTCGTCGAGCAGTACGAGCTCGAACCCGGCCGCTGGATCACCAAGGTGAACCCGATGGCGGCGTGGTCGAAGCAGCAGGTGTGGGGCTACCTGCGCGAGCACGACCTGCCGCACAACCCCCTCTACGACCTCGGGTACGCCTCGATCGGGTGCGCGCCCTGCACGAGGATGCAGTTCGCCGGCGAGCCGGAGCGGGCCGGCCGCTGGGCCGGGCTCTCCAAGTGGGAGTGCGGCATCCACCAGCGCGAAGCCGCGGAGCGCTAGGCCGAGCGCTCCCGCTGGAGGAACCACGCAAGCGGGATCGCCAGCAGGCTGAGGTTTCGTGCCGTCAGCAGCAGTTGGTTCCCACCCGGACCCAGGCCCAGGTCGAGGTACCACGCGATCGCGATCCCTCCCGTGATCGCCACCGGCAGGAACGCGAGCACCGACCACCGGCGGCTCTGAAGCGACGCAACGGCTCCCCACGGCAGGAGCCACGCCGCGTACTGCGGTGAGAGCAGCGGTGAGAGCACGAGAAGACCGGCCACGGCGGCGAGCGCCGGGGACCCGAACGGATCGTCGCCGCGTCGGCGGGCCCTGATCCAGACGAGCACGAGCAGACCGACGAGCAGCGCGGCCATGAGCACGCGCGCCCATCCGGGCACGAACCCGGTTCGGTTCGCGCCCTGCTCGAAGCGACGCTCTCCGGTGATCGCCCACACGACGGCCCCAACGCTCGATTCCAGCTCCCAGCCCGACGCGCCGCGGAAGGTCGAGACCTGCCGGATGCCGTCCGTCCCGCCGATGACCACCCATCCGGCGACGCCGACCGCGAGCCAGAGCGCGAAGGCCCAGACCGCCCGCCCCCGCCGCACGAGCAGGAGCGATGGAGCCACCACGGCCGGCCACACCTTGACGAGCGTTGCCGCGGCCAGCGTGAACCCGCCCGCCCGTTGGCGATCCCGCTTCGCAAGCGCAAGTCCGAGCGCGGCAAGCGCGACGCCGACGAGGTCGGCCCGGCGGTAGATGAAGATCAGCAGCGGGGTGCCGAGCAGCAGATAGCGGTTCGCGATCTGCTTGCCCCAGCCGTAGCGCATCGATGCGTAGGCGGCGATGTCCGCGCCGAACGCGACGATGCCGAGCAGCGCCCGCGCGAGCCCGACGCTCGAGAACGCGACCAGCTTGAGGATGAGGAAGGTCCCGATCGGATACTCGACCGCGTAGTCGCGGTAGGGGATGCCGTGGAGATGGGCGATCTCGACGAACCGGCCCGCCTCCGAGGACGGGTAGTGCGGGATGCCGACGACCACCGAGACGAGGACGAGGACCCGAAGGCCGAGAAGGATCAGCTCCGGCGCGGGTCGATCAGCCGAGAACCCAGAGCGCTTCGCGCGCGAGGCCGATCTCCAGTCGGCGGTGGTCACCCATGGCGTCGCCGTCCACCTGCACGGGGAACGGCGTCTCGGAGGTGACGAGCACGGTGGACGCGTCGTGGGAGTAGTCGATGTCCCGGCCCTGCACGTGGCGGGCCGATCCGAAGACCTGCCAGGCGATCCTGGGGATGCTCCGGAGGGCGAGCTTGCGAACCGACAACACGTCGAGCCCCTTCTCGAGCGACGCATCGGGCGTCATCCGGATGCCGCGGCCCCGGTAGTACGTGTACGGGTCGGTCCGCCCGACCATCACCGAGAGCGACGGGGCGGGATCTGCCCCGTCGACGCTCACACGAAGGTCGGCCGAGCGGCCCGCGTAGCCGGTCAGCAGCTCCCACGCCACGACGCGGAAGACGACCCGGTCGAACTTGGCCTTCGTCTTGGGGAACTTCGCGTCCAGCCGGCGCATGGCGCTGGCATCGACGCCGGCGCCGCAGTTGACCGCGAAGTACCGGCCGTCCGCGACCCCGAGATTGAGCTTGAACGCGTCGTCGTCCAGTGCCTTGGCGATGAGCACGCCGGCGGCCTCGACCGGATCGAGCGGCAGCTCCAGGGCCCGCGCGAGGATGTTCGTCGCCCCGCCGGGCAGCACGCCGAGCGCCGTCTCGGTGCCGGCCAGGGCGTTCACGACCTCGTTGATCGTCCCGTCTCCGCTGAACACCACGACGAGATCGATCCCCTCGTCCACCGCCTGGGCCGCGAGCTCACTCGCGTGGCCCCGCTCTTTCGTCTCGGCAACCTGGAGCCGGAAGTCCGCCGACAGGGCCTTTTCGATCACTGCAAGCGTCGGCTTGGCATAGGTGCGGGCCACGGGATTGACGACGAGCAGGACTCGGTGGAATCGCATGGGAGAGCCCGAGTATGACAGGGATGGGTCAACTGCGCCGACGGACCAGCCGGCCCGTTGCGCCCCCGGACATGGGTGGCAGTACGGCGACCTCGTCCCCGTCGGCGACCGGGGTCGCGCGGTCGGCCCGCAGGCCGTTGACCACGAACGACGACGCCGCGGCGACGGATCCGAACCGCGCTCCGAAGCGCTCCGTCAGATGGTCGGCGACCTCGCCGACCGTCAGCCCCTCCGCCTCGGTGACGTGGGCGCCGGCGATCTCGCGAAGCGCCGCGAAGAGCCTCACGGTGACCACGAGGCCTCCAGCATCTCGCCGATCACCCGGTCGAGCAGGGCAGCGAAGGAGCCGGAGAGCCCGACCTCCGCATGGCCGAACCCGTCGCCCAGCAAGAGCCGCTTGGGCTCCCCGGCCGCCGCGTAGAGGCGCCGGGCAAGGTCGGCACCGAAGAGCCGGTCGTCCAGACCGTGGACGATCACGACCGGGGTGGGAGCGATGGCGCCGATCACGTCCTCGGGGCTCTCCGCCGGCGGCTGCCACTCGGTTCCGAGGCGCACGCCCCAGATCGCCGTCAGGCGGCGGGCGAGGGGGGTGTTCCAGGTGGCCATGAGGCGCCGGCGGGCCCGGGGGTCCGAATCGGCGTGCCAGTCCCACGACGCGAGCGAGGAGATGGCGACGACGCCGTCCACCCCGCCGATCAGCCCGCCGTGGCGGATGACCGAGATCGCGCCCATCGAGGCCCCGACCGTCACCACGCACGGGGCGCCGGCGGCCCTGGCAAGACCGACCACCGCGTCGACGTCGGCGATCTCGGCGCCGCCGAAGTCGGTGATCCCGCCGCTCGATCCGTGGCCGCGAAGGTCGAACGCGAAGACGTCGAACCGGCCGGCGAGCCGCTCCGCGAACCGAGCCCACCGGGGCCTGCGGTGCCAGCCGAGATACCCGTGCGCGAGCACCAGGGCTGGGACCCGCCGGCGCGGGTCGCCGAGGCGCGTCCCCACGATCCGCACGCCGTCCGTGGTGACGGTCTCGAACGCGGCGGCGGGAATCCGCCACCGGGCCGAGAGCAGTGACTGCACCGTGATCGTCATCGCAGTGCAAGCGTACGGGTGTCGACGGCCGACGGGTAAGGTGAATCCGTGTCCGTCCTCGTGATGCTCACCGACCGCGCCGTCGGGGAGGTCCTCCCGGGGTTCCCGGAGCTCCCCGAGGACATCAAAGTCGAGCCCCTGTCCCTGGATTCGCTTGCCCATGTGGCGGCGCTCGGTCCTGCCATCGCGCTCGTCGACGGGGGCGAGAACGCGCCGCAGGCCTGGACGGTCGCCGGCGAGTTCCACCGCAGGTCGCCGCGGACGCCGATCCTCGTGATCGTCGAACGCTCCGCGATCGAGCGGTACCCGTGGCAGGAGGTCGCCGAGGAGTTCCTGTTCCCCGCCGCACCGGCGGCCGAGATCCGGCTTCGCCTGGCCATGGCCCGGCGGCGATCCGGCGCCGGCGACGGATCGGTCATCCGGATCGGCGTCCTTGCGATCGATATCGACACCTACGTCGTGACCGCCTCGGGCCGCTCGCTCGACCTGACGTTCAAGGAGTTCGAGTTGCTGCGGTTCCTGGCCGAACGCCCCGGGCGGGTCTTCACGCGGCCCGCGCTCCTGCGGGAGGTCTGGGGGTACGACTACTACGGCGGGACGCGAACGGTCGACGTGCACATCCGCCGGCTGCGCGCAAAGCTCGGTCCCGAGCACGAGCACCTGATCGAGACGGTGCGCGGCGTCGGGTACCGCGTCGCCGGCCCGGGCTAGCGGTGTCGAAGCTCGCCGGGCCGTGGACCGACTGGGTCTCGGCCGGCGCGCGTCTGGCCCTTGGTGGAATCTGGCTTTGGGCCGGTATCGCGAAGGTCGGTGATCCGGCGGCGGCCCTTCGCGCGGTGCGCGCCTACCGGCTGCTGCCCGAGGCGATGGCGCGGACGGCGGCATGGGGGCTTCCGTTCGCCGAGATCACGCTTGGCGTGGTGCTGCTGCTCGGGATCCGCACCCGCCTGGGCGCCGTGATCTCGCTGGCGATCTTGGCCGCCTACATCGGCGCGATCGCCTCCGCGTGGGCGAGGGGTCTGCAGATCGAGTGCGGGTGCTTCGGCGGGGGTGGGCCGGCCTCGGGCGTAGCCTGGAGCGACTACCTGACCGAGATCGTTCGGGACCTCGGGTTCGCCGTGCTCGCCGTCTGGCTCGTCTGGCACCCGCGGAGCCGCTGGTCCCTCGGTCGCGAGGAGATCTAGATGAGCAAGGCCCGACGAAGAGCGAAACAGAAAGCGCGACAGCCGGCATCGCGAAACCGTTCGACCCAGGCCGGCCGGGAGGCCGGGCGGCCGAGCCGGCCACGCGGCAGGGCGCCGCTCCGCCGCCCCTGGTGGCGCAGCGGGTGGGCGGTCGGCGGAGCGATCGCGCTGGCGATCGCCGTCGGCGTCGCCGTGCAGGCCACCCGGTCGGGAACCGGATCGGGGTCGGGAACACCGCGGAACGCGCTGGGACCGGGTGGGTCCGAGATCGAGGGCAAGGCGTCCGCGCCCGTGCTCGTGGAGCAGTACGGCGACTTCCAGTGCCCGAACTGCGGAATCTTCCAACGCGAGACGGGGGGGACGATCAAGCAGCTCGTCGACGCCGGCACCATCCGGTTCGCCTACTACCCGATCGCCATCTTGGGCAGCGAGTCGCTCGCGGCGGCCAATGCCGCCGTCTGCGCCGGAGACGCGGGCACGTTCTGGCCGTATCACAACGCGCTCTTCGCCGACCAGGCGCCGGAGAACTCCGGGCGGCTGACACCGAGCTACCTGATCGGACTCGGAACGCAGGTCGGCATCACGTCGTCGTCGTTCTCTTCGTGCGTGAGCGACGGCACCCACGACGACTGGGTCCGCAAGCTCACGGACGACGCGTCCAAGCGCGGCGTCGTCGGAACGCCCACGGTCTTCGTCAACGGACAGCAGCTCCAGGACCTTTCGGCCCAGGGTCTTCAGACGGCAGTCTCGGCCGCGGCCGCCGGCGCGTAAACGAAGAGTTAACGGCGAGGAAACCGAGGCCGCGCTCGCCGCTCATAGGCTGTCTCCATCCATCGGCACGACGTCTTGCGAGACGAGGGGGAGGTACGGCGTGGCAACGGCGAAAGACGTGCTCGCGATGCTCAAGAACGACGACGTGCAGATCGTCGACTTTCGTTTCTGCGACCTGCCCGGGCTCATGCAGCACTTCTCCGTCCCCGCGCACGAGCTGACCGATCAGGTCTTCGATGAGGGCGTCGCGTTCGACGGGTCCTCGATCCGCGGCTTCCAGGAGATCCAGGAGTCGGACATGCTCCTCGTGCCCGACCCGGACACCGCCTGGATGGACCCGTTCACCGAGCACCGCACGCTCAACATCAACTGCTTCGTGAAGGACCCGGTCACCGGCGAGATGTACTCGCGCGACCCGCGATACGTCGCCAGGAAGGCCGAGCTCTACCTGAAGCAGACGGGCATCGCCGACACGTCCTACTGGGGCGCCGAGTGCGAGTTCTACATCTTCGACTCGATCCGGTTCGACCAGAACCAGTTCGAGGGCTACTACCACATCGATGCCGAGGAAGGGGTCTGGAACTCCGGCACGAAAGGCACGGATGGCAAGGGCAACCTCGGCTATCGCCCGCGGTACAAGGAGGGCTACTTCCCGGTGCCCCCGATGGACCACTACCAGGACCTGCGTTCGGAGATGGTCCTCAACCTCGAGAAGAGCGGCGTCGAGATCGAGGTCCACCACCACGAGGTGGGCACCGCCGGTCAGGCCGAGATCGACATGCGGTATTCGTCGCTGCTGAGGAGCGCCGACAACGTCCTCAAGTACAAGTACATCGTCAAGAGCACTGCGTGGCAGCACGACAAGACCGTGACCTTCATGCCCAAGCCGATCTTCATGGACAACGGCTCGGGGATGCACACCCATCAGAGCCTCTGGAGAGACGACGAGAACCTGTTCTGGGACGAGGTCGGCTACGCCGGCATCAGCGACGAGGCACGCTGGTACATCGGCGGACTGCTCCAGCACGCGCCGGCCCTGCTCGCCTTCACGAACCCGACGACCAACTCGTATCGCCGGCTCGTGCCCGGCTACGAGGCGCCGATCTACCTCGTCTACTCGCAGCGGAACCGGTCCGCCTGCGTGCGGATCCCGGTGTTCAGCCGCAGGCCGGCGACCAAGCGCATCGAGTTCCGTACACCCGATCCGGCCGCCAACCCCTATCTGGCGTTCAGCGCGATGCTCATGGCCGGCATCGACGGGATCAAGAACAAGATCGAGCCGCCCGAGCCGATGGACAAGGACCTCTACGACCTGCCGCCCGAGGAGAAGGGCCAGGTCAAGCAGGTCCCCGGCTCGCTCGAAGAGGTGCTGAACACCCTCGAAGCCGACCACCAGTGGCTGCTGGAAGGCGGGGTCTTCACGCCCGACGTGATCGACACGTGGATCGAGTACAAGCGGTCCCACGAGCTGGACCCCGTGCGGCTGCGCCCGCACCCCTACGAGTTCCACCTGTACTACGACATCTAGAACCGGAGCGTCCTGACCAGGCGTTTGTCAGGCCAGGACGACCTTCGGGCCGTCGTGGGGCCGACGTCCAACCCGCGATCATCGGTCGGTGAGCGCGCCACCGATTTGTCGCCGATGCCAGCGGCCTGAGGTCGACTGCACGTCTCGCGCGTTCCTCTGACGCTGGGAACAGGTGCGGGCATCGATACAGGGCGGGCACGTAACTGGTTCCCCGCTGCGTCCTGGGATGATCGTGCAGATGACGACACCAATCGGCCCCGAAGCGCAGCGACTCAATCCCGCACTCCGACCGCTGACGCCACTGATCGGCGAATGGCGCACGACCGGGACGCATCCCCTCGTCCCCGGCGCGACTTTCCATGGCCGCACCTTGTTCGCGTGGCACGAGGGCGGCGCATTCTTGCTGATGCGCTCCGAGATCGACGAGCCGGAGATTCCCAGCGGCGTGGCTGTCATCGGCTCCGACGACGCGGCCGGCACGTTCACCATGATCTACTTCGACGAGCGAGACATCTCTCGGCGGTACACCGTCGAGGTAACCGGCCGCGAGGTGAGGTGGCACCGCGACGAAGCGGGATTCGCGCAGCGGATGGTGCTCACCATCGCCGCCGACGGCTCCCGGCTCGACGCGCAAGGGACGATGTCGCACGACGGCGGCCCCTGGGAGGACGATCTACAACTGACCTACGAGCGCATCGGTTCGTAAGCGCGCAAGATGAGAGCAGTAGTGCTCGCCGACACGCACATCAAAGGCGACCGATCCAAGCGGCTATCGAGTCGAGCGAGGGAGGAGGTGCACGCCCTAGGGTCCCGCCGCGGCCGGCAGCTCGCTGGTGCAGCTCGGGCAGCGGGTTGCCGCGAGCGGGATGTCCGTCACGCAGAACGGGCACGGCTTGGTCGTTACGGCCTCCTCCTTCGCGAACCAGCGTGTGTACGCCTTCACGACCAGGAACAGCGCGACGGCGATGATCACGAAGCTCAAGAGCGCCTGGAGAAAGTATCCGTACATGATCACCGGCGCACCGTTCTTCTCGATCGCCAAGAGCTGGAACGGGGTCTCCGCCCCGATGACGTAGGAGATCGCCCCGAGCACGACGCCGGCGAAGGCCGACACCACGGCCGCGAACGCGGCGCCCAGGATGAACGCGACCGCCAGCTGCACCAGGTTTCCACGATTGATGAACGCTTTGAACTCGCCGAGCATTGGCCCTCCCTCTTCGGTTCGTCGGCCCGACGCTATCCCAGGCGCCGCTCGTCGGCGAACACGCGGTCGCGCGCGCGCCGGCAGCGGTGCGTGATCCGCAGGTAGTCGTCCAGGAACGCCTGCCGCGGGTACTCCTCGTAGCCCAGGCGGCGGGCGAGCACGGTCAGCTCCTCCGGCTTGGAGGGAAGCGCCTCGGCGTGGACCCGGCGGTCCATTTCGAGCGCGTTCTTGACCGACGACAGGAAGACGAACGCCTCACCCAGGTCGCGCGCGACGCTCTGCTCGATGCAGCGGTGCTCGGCGAGGAGCTCGATCGCCTCCAGGGTCGAGCGGGTTCGGACCTGCGGCACCCGGCCGCCGTGGCGGAGCAACGACACCTCGACCGCGAACTGCACGTCGGCGAGGGATCCGCGTCCGAGCTTGAAGTGGAACCGCGCCGCCTCGGGCGGCTTCACCCGCTCGCGCTCCATCCGCTCCCGCATCCGCCGGATCTCGACGACGCCGTCGAGCGTCAGACCCTCCGGCGGGTATACGACGTCGGTCGCGTTCAGCTCGAATCGGCGGCCGAGCGTCTCGTCGCCGGCCACGAACCGCGCCCGAAGCAGCGACTGGAACTCCCAGAGCTGCGCGTATCGCTCCCAGTACTCGAAGAACGCCGAGAGCGAACGGGCGAGCGGCCCGCTCCGGCCCTCGGGCCGCAGATCGGCGTCGGGCTCCCAACCGCGATCGCGGATCGCCTGAAGGACGCGCTCGGCAACCTCGACCGCGGCGCGGAGGTCGTCGGCGCCCTCCCCCTCGTAGACGAACATCAGGTCGAGGTCGCTCGCCACGTTGAGCTCCCCCGCGCCGAGCTTGCCCATGCCGATCGCCGCGAACGGCATCGGCGGATCCGCCTCGTCCATCGCCTCGGACACGACGCGATCGCCGACGGCCGTCAGCGCCGCACCGGCCGTCCTCGGCAGCAGCTCGCGTCCGGCGATCCGGGCGACGACGGCGACGAGCGCGCCCTGCGCGTCGGCCGCCGCCCGGGCGTCGAGCGACCGGCCGCCGACGGCGGCAAGGCGGGACGGCTCGGACACGAGCAGGTCCGTCGCGAACCCGCTGGCCGCGCAGACATGGGCCAGACGCCGCGCCACGCCGGGGTCGGCGGCCAGCACGTCGGCCGGCTCCGCCGCATCCCCCACCGCTTCGACCACGCGCTCCAGGCGGACGAGTGCGGCGTCCGGATCGGCGGCAAGCGCCAGAGCCGGGGCCATCACCGGGAACAGGTGCTCGAGGACCTTGCCGATCCGCGTCGCCGGGTCGACCAGCCCCGAGAGCACCTCGAAGGAACGAGCCGGCGCCGCGAACCCGAGACCGGCCAGCAGCTCCTCGGTCGCGGCCCGGTCGGTGCCCGGCGCCGGCTGCGCCGGACCGGCGAACGCCTCCAGGAGCGGCCGGTAGAAGAGGCGCTCGTGGATCGACCGGACGAGGATCGTGACGCGCTCGTACTCGGCCGCGAGCGCCCCCGCCCCGGAAAAGCCCAGCGACCGGGCAATCGTCGTCCGCGCATGCGGGTCGGCGGGCAGGTCGTGCGTCTGCAGATCCCGGACGATCTGCAACCGGTGCTCGAGGCGCCGCAGGAAGCGGTAGGCGTCGGCCAGTGCCTCCGCGTCGGACTCGGCCACGTAACCCTCGGTTGCGAGCGTGCCGAGCGCGCGAAGGGTGTTCGGCTCCCGCAGCCTCGAGTCACGCCGGCCGTGCACGATCTGGAGCAGCTGCACGGCGAACTCGACGTCGCGGATCCCACCCCGGCCTCGCTTGACCTCGGTCAGCTCCAGCCCGCGCCGGCGGATGTACTCCTCCAGGCGGACCTTGGTCCGGCGAACCTCGTCGATCGCGGCCGGGGGAAGCTCGGCCGGGTATACGAGCGGCGCCACGCCCTCGAGGAACGCGGCGGCGACCGCCGGATCGCCGGCGACCGGCCGCGCCTTGATGAGGGCCTGCCGCTCCCACACCGCCGACGCGCTGCGGTAGTACTCGAGCGTGGCCGGGAGCGACCGTGAGAGCGCCCCCCCGCGCCCGCCGGGTCTGAGCGTCGAGTCGACCCGGAGCGCGATCCCGTCCTCGGTCGGCTCGGCAAGCAGCCGGATCACGGCTCCCACCGCTCGCTCGGCAGCCTCCTGCGACTCGGGGCCTCCCTCGGCGTGGATGAACAACAGGTCGACGTCGCTGGCGTAGTTCAGCTCGCCGCCGCCCAGCTTGCCCAGACCGACCGACGCGAGCCCGGGAAGACTCGCCGACGCGACCGCCTCGACGAGGCAGGCCTCGGCGATCGCCGTGATCTCGCCGACGACCTCGTCGACGGCGGCGGTTTGCAGATCGCGGCAGGCGACGCGAAGCATGGACCGGCGCCGGAAGCGCCGAAGCCCGGCGGCGCGCCCCAAGGCCCGGACGTCCTCGGCGAGCTCGTCCCGCAGCTCCGCCGGGGACCTCGGCGCGCAGTCGGCGACCCGCGCCACCTCGCCGGGGTTCGCCACGAAGAAGTCGGCCGCGGCCGTCGAGAACCCCAGCAGGGGAACCAGCACGTCGAGCGCCTGCGGCTCGGCAAGGGCCGCCCTGGCCTCGGGCGACTCCCCCACCCGCGACACCGCGACCCGCGCGAGCGCCGGATCGGGCGCCGCGGCCAAGGTCCGGCCCAGAAGCTCGGGATCGAGATCCTGCATGGTCAGACCGTAGCCAACCGAGTGTTTACTCGCGCGTAACCGGCGCGGGGAACCTCGTCCGTACCGTGATGGCCATGAGCCCGTCCGCCGAGACCGAGTACGTCCTTCGCACCGTCGAGGAGCGGGGGATCCGCCTCGTCCGTCTGTGGTTCACGGATGTCCTCGGATTCCTGAAGTCGTTCACGATCACGTCCCAGGAGCTGGAGGGCGCGTTCGCCGAGGGCATGGGCTTCGACGGCTCCTCGATCGAGGGCTACAGCCGCATCCAGGAATCCGACATGGTGGCGTTCCCCGATCCCTCGACGTTCCAGCTGATTCCGTGGACGACCGAGCAGTCCGTCGCGCGCATGTTCTGCGACATCTGGAATCCCGACGGAACGCCCTTCGACGGCGACCCTCGCGGCGTCCTCAAACGGCAGCTGCGGCGGGCGACCGAACTCGGCTTCACGTTCTACGTCGGTCCCGAGCTCGAGTACTTCTACTTCCGCTCGCACGAGGACCCGACCGCTCTGGATCGAGGCGGGTACTTCGACGAGACGCCGCTCGACGTCGCGACCGACTACCGCACGCGGACCGTCCAGTACCTCGAAGCGATGGGGATCCCCGTCGAATACGTCCACCACGAGGTGGCGCCGTCTCAGCACGAGATCGATCTTCGCTACGCGGACGCCCTGACGATGGCGGACAACGTCATGGCCTATCGCCTGACGGTGAAGGAGGTCGCGCAGGAGTTCGGCATCTATGCGACCTTCATGCCGAAACCGATCGCGAACGTGAACGGCAGCGGCATGCACACGCATCAGTCGCTCTTCGAAGGCGACCACAACGCGTTCTTCGACGGGACGGACGAGTACCACCTTTCGAAGATCGCGAAGTCCTACATCGCGGGGCTGCTCACCCACGCGCCGGAGATCACCCTCGTGACGAACCAGTGGGTCAACTCGTACAAACGGCTCGTGCCCGGCTTCGAGGCGCCGGTCTACGTGTGCTGGGCGGGACGCAACCGCAGCGCGCTCGTTCGCGTACCGATGTACAAGCCCGGCAAGGAGGGCGCGACGCGGATCGAGTACCGGTCCCCCGACGCGGCGTGCAATCCGTATCTCGCGTTCTCCGCGATGCTCGCGGCGGGTCTGGCCGGCGTCGAGGGCGAGTACGAGCTGCCGCCCGAAGCCTCCAACAACATCTACGAGATGACGGATGGCCAGCGCGAGTCCGCCGGCATCCGGTCGCTCCCCGAGGACCTGCTGGAGGCCATCCGGCTCGCCGAAGGCTCCGAGATTCTCCGGGGCGCGCTGGGCGATCACGTCCACGAGTACCTGATCCGGAACAAGCGCGAGGAATGGGACTCGTTCAAGGCGTATGTGAGCCCGTTCGAGCTGGACCGGTATCTGGCCATCCTCTAGGCACTGCCGCCGTTTGCACCCTTGCGGGCCGGAGGCGTAGCTTTCCCGAATGACATCTCCCGAAGAGTTCACGCCGGCCCTCAGCGAAGCCCGGCTGCGCCGCCGCACCCTGCACGAGGCGATCGTGCAGCTGGAGATGGCCACATCGTCGGCGGCCGCCGGCCGTATCCCGGATTGGACGGCCGGCGTGGGCAAGGACCTGACCACCGTCCGCGAAGCGTTCGCGCAGCACGTCGAGGTGACCGAGAAGCCGGGCGGCCTCTACGAGGAGATCATGGGCAAGGCCCCTCGTCTGTCCCACGGCGTGGACCGCCTGCACAACGAGCACCCGGTCATCGCGGAGCGGATCGACGAGACCCTCGCGCGCGTGGAGTCCGGGGAGATCGAGCGTGACGCGTGGCCGGTCGACAACGCCCGCGACGAGCTCCAGCGCCTGATCGGCCTGGTGGTGCGGCACCGCCAGCGCGGCGCCGATCTTGTCTGGGAGGCCTACAACCTGGACATCGGCGGCCTCGAGTAGCGCCGGCACCGGCGCAGGTCCCAGAACACCCTCCCGACGTTCCGCCCGGCGCCACCTGACGGACGCCCCGCGGCAACGTGCACCCCCTACAACCAGGGTGGGCGGAGACACCGCTCTTCGACGCGGCCGGGAAGCACTTCTACGTGAGCGTGCAGCACAACATGACCGGCTTCGGCGTCATCCTGGACATCGACGGCTGGAAGTAGGAGGCGGCGGAGCGGGGGGCCGGGCTCGGCCGGCCCCCCCCGCCGGTCGTTCGTCCCGTAGGCTTCGGACGTGGTCCGAATCGCCCTTGGGCAGCTGAATACGACGGTCGGCGACCTGGCCGGCAACGTCGCGAAGATGGCCGAATGGGCCGCGAGGGCGACCGAGGCCGGCGCCGACCTCGTGGCGTTCCCCGAGCTCGCGGTCACGGGCTACCCGCCGGAGGATCTGGTGCTGCGGCCCGAGTTCGTCGAGGACAACCTGGACGCCGTCCACGAGCTGGCCGGAGCAACCGCCGGCGGGTGCGCCGTGATCGCCGGGTTCGTGGACCGCTCCGACCGCGGGATCCACAACGCGGCGGCGTTCCTCCGCGGCGGCGAGGTGCTGGCGCGCTATCACAAGATCCGGCTGCCGAACGAGGGCGTGTTCGACGAACGCCGAACGTTCGTGCCCGGCGACCGGCCGATCCTCGTCGACGCCGGCAACACCGCCGTGGGTCTGTCCGTCTGCGAGGACGCGTGGCACGAAGGCGCGCCGTTCGACGCCTATGCGAGCGTGCCGGTCGTGGTGAACATCAACGGCTCGCCGTATCACCGCGGGAAGGCGCACGAGCGCGTCGGCGTCCTGCGCGACCGTGTACGCGAGACCGGCACGTGGATCGTCTACGTCAACACGGTGGGCGGTCAGGACGAGCTGGTCTTCGACGGCGGGTCGCTGGTCGTCGCACCCGACGGATCGATCGCGTGCCGCGCGCTCCGGTTCGCAGAGGACCTGTTGCTCGTCGACCTGGACGGCGACAGCTGCACGGCGGATGAGCGCCCCGCCTGGCCCGAGGGAGCGGAGGAGGTCTACCGGGCACTCGTGCTCGGCACGCGCGACTACTGCCACAAGAACGGGTTCGCCGAAGCCGTGCTCGGCCTCTCCGGCGGGATCGACTCCGCGCTGACGGCGACGATCGCCGCCGACGCGCTCGGCCCGGAAGCCGTCAGGACGCTCGCGATGCCGTCGGCGATCTCGAGCCCCGAGAGCATCGAGGACGCGATCGACTGCGCGGACCGGCTGAACGTCCGTCTCGACACCGTTGGGATCGCCGAGACGTTCGACGCATACCGCAAGGCGCTCGTCGGCATCTTCGCGGGAACGCCGGAAGGCCTCGCCGAGGAGAACCTCCAGGCGCGCATCCGCGGCAACCTGTTGATGGCCGTCTCGAACCGGTTCGGGTCGATCGTGCTCGCGACGGGGAACAAGAGCGAGTATGCGGTCGGGTACTCGACGCTGTACGGCGACATGGCCGGCGGGTTCGCTCCGATCAAGGACCTTCCCAAGACGCTCGTCTACGAGCTGGCCGCGTGGCGGAACGCGCAGGACCCCGAGCATCCGCCGATCCCGGAGCGGACGATGACCAAGCCACCGTCGGCGGAGCTGCGGCCCGGGCAGCTCGACACCGACTCGCTGCCCCCGTACGACGTGCTCGACCCGATCATCGCCGCCTACGTGGAGCGCGATCTCGGAATCGACGAGATCGTGGAGGAGGGACACGACCGGGAGACCGTCGAGCGCGTGGTGCGGATGATCGACCGCGCCGAGTACAAGCGACGCCAGGCGGCCCCGGGGGTGAAGATCACCCCCAAGGCCTTCGGGCGCGACCGGCGGATGCCGATCACCAACCGCTACTCCGCTACGTGAGCTGCCTTATGTGAGCTGCCTTACGTGAGCTGCCAGGTCACGGTCACCTGCATCTGGGTCTCGAGGGTCGGCGGGCTGATCGGGGTCGAGGCCACGGGCATCGCCGCATCCCTGCCGTAGTAGATGGGCGGCTCCGAGGACGTGGTCGAGGAGTTGATCGTCACGATCTGGCCCAGCGAGGCGTCTCCGGCCGCGGCCAGCGCCTCGGCCTGACGCTTGGCGTCGGCGACCGCGGCGGCGAGGGCGTCGGTCGTCCCCGCGTTCTCGTCGGACACCTGGAACCGGATCCCGCCGGTGAGGTTCGATCCGGCGGCGACGGCGGCATCGATCACGCGTCCGACCTTGGACATGTCGCGAATCGTGACGTCGACGGAGTTCGAGGCGTCGTAGCCCGTCACGGAACTGCCGCTGTTGTCATAGCTCGGCCACAGGCTCACGTCGGTCGTCGCGATCTGGTCTTTTCCGATCCCGAGGCCGGCGAGCGCGCGGAACACGGCGGCCATCCGGGTCGCGTTCTCCTGCATGGCATTCTCGGCGTTCGAACCGTGGGTCTGGACGCCGAGCGAAACCACGGCCTCGTCGGGCGCCGTTTTCACCGTGGACGAGCCCGTCACGGTCACGGTGCGTCCGGCCGGCGCGGCGGGGTCGGGCGAGCTCGCCTGCTGGGCGAGCGAGGGCAGGAGCATCGCGCCCACGACGCCGAGCACCAACCCGGCGACGGTGTACTTGATCGGCTTCATGAGTCCTCCTCGGTCTCGGGGTTCCATGGCCTTGAGACGGGCGAGGAGGCGCGCCGGTTCCCGGGGAGCGGTCATCCGCGAGCGGGCAGGCGTCGCGGGTTCCCTAGAATCCCCGCGGGGCCGGTAGCTCAGCCTGGTTAGAGCAGGGGGCTTTTAACCCTCGTGTCGCGGGTTCAAATCCTGCCCGGCCCACAGGTCGAAGAGCGGCGAACCCACTACTCTTGCCCGCCGTGGACGACCTGGATCGATTCCTTGCGCTGCAACGGCGGCTCCTCGAGCGGCTCAGCACGAGCGTCGAGCCGTTCGAGCACGGGACCGTGTACCTGGACGACGAGTACCGGTCCCGCTACGACTCCAACTTCCTGTCGGCCGAGGGGACCCTCGACGGGGTGGATGCTGCGACGCTCGCGGGCGCCGCCGATCGCATCCTCGGGGGCGCCGGGTACGCGCACCGCGAGGTGGCGGTATCCGACGACGCGGCCGGGGAACGGCTCGCCCCCGGCTTCAAGGAGCGCGGGTACTACCAGGAGCGCAACGCGGTGATGGTCCTTCGCCGCGGGCACGACCGCGCACCGGATCTGGGCGTGGAGGAGCTCTCGTTCGCCGAGGTCCGGCCGCTTATCGCCGAGACCTACCGGCGTGTGGGGTTCGCGGAAACCGAGGAGTTGGTCCGGCTCTTCACGAACCAGCACGGCAAGGGAGAACGCGTGATCGGCGCACGCTTCTTCGCCGCGCGGGTCGACGGGGCACTCGCCGGGGACTGCACGCTCTTCGTCGACGGAACGGACGCGCAGGTGGAGTTTGTCGACACGCTCGAGGAGTACCGGGGCCGCGGCGTCGCACGTGCGGTCGTCCTGCGCGCGATCGAGGCTGCGCATGAGGCGGGCGCCGAGCACGTGTTCATCATCGCCGACGACGACGACTGGCCGAAGAAGCTGTACGAGCGCCTGGGGTTCGACCGGCTCGCGCGCACCTGGAGCTTCATCCGCAAGCCCGAGGACTAGGTGGGCTGCGGACAGTTGTCGGTCGAGTGCGAGGTCTCGCTCGACGCGGAGCTCGTCGCCGTCGCTAGGTGTACGGCGTAGCGACTGCGCCGAAGCGGTGATCCATCCGATCGCTGGAACACCGGGCCTGAGTCCGTCGGTTCGATGCGAACACCGTGCTCGTGCACGATCCGGTGATGTCGCCGGCAAAGAAGCATCAGATTGGCGAGACGCGTGGCACCCCCCTTTGCCCACGGCACGATGTGGTGCGCATCGCACCAGTTGGGAGGGCGGTCGCAACCCAGGTACGCGCAGCCTCCGTCGCGCACGACGAGCGCCCGCCGGAGGGCCGCCGAAACACGGGCTGCCGACGACAACCAGCGGCTCCGAAGCCTGGGTGATGACCTCACACCCTTTCGTCTCCACCCCAGGCGGCGACGATTCAGAGAGCCGCTGACCGACACGGATCGAGGGCCCGTCAGCCGCACCACCGCCCAGCGTCTGTGAGATGTGCAGACGCCGGCCTTCGCGCATCGACTCGAGGTCGGCAATCGCATGTCGCCCTCAAGGGCCGACGCCAATACCGAGGGCGTCGTGACCAACGGCGCTCTCAGCAGACTCCGACGAATACCGCCTCGTGATGAGGGAACTCGTCGGGGTGTGCCTCGCGTGCCAGGACGAGAACCTCCACGGCGTCGCGGGAGATCTCGCCTGAGGAAAGCGCATTCCGCACGCCGGCATCGCGGCAAGCGCCCGAGCGGTTCGCAGCCTAGCGGCGGCGAACCCCGCGCCCATCCGAAGCGACGATCAACCAGGCCGTCGTCGAGAGATACCAGTCTCGCCGGCATGTCTCGCGGCGATGGATCTCATCGAGCGTCCGCAACTGCTCGGCTTCGAGCGAACGCAGGTCGCGCTCGGTCTCGACGAATCGAGCCTCGAGCCCCTCGTCGCCGAGAAACCGAAGGTCCTCGGCCTGCAACTCCTCGATTCCCGACCGGAGTGAGCTCACGAACGCACCGTAGCGAACGCACGTTCGACAATCTGTGACGACCGTCACACCTGGACGCGATTCGCTGGAGTGTCGTCGGCGCGGCGCCGTAAGCCGAGCCGACAAAAGACACTCGCCCGGTCGCTCCGGCGTCCTCTCGCCCGCCGGCTGGAACTCCTTTCTCCGCGATCGCGGGATCGAACGGGACGCCCGGCCATCCCAGCTGGACGTCTTCGATTGGGTCGACCTCTTCAAGCGCACCCGTGTCGCCCGACCCCGCTAGCGTGTGCGCCGGTGCTGGAGCTGATCCTTGCGTCGGACCGTGGGAGCCGCTGGAGAACGCGCGTTCCCGAGCGGCGACGCGAGCGGATGCGGGGGCTGCTTGGGCGCTCAGGGCTGGCGGCGGACGGGGCGCTGCTGCTCCGCGATTGCCGATCGGTTCACACGGTCGGGATGCGGTTTGCGATCCGCGTCGCGTTCCTGGACGCGGACCTGCGTGTGCTGGTCGTTCGGGACGCGCGACCCGGCCGGCTGCTGGTTCGGCATCGGCGGGCCGCGTCCGTCTTGGAGCTCCCGGCCGGGGCCGACGTCCGGCCGGGCGACCGGTTCGTCACGGTCTAAACAGGCCCAGGGCGCGCGGAAGGCGGCCGATATACTCTGGCGGCTGCTCCCGGCGACAGGAGATCCCGAAGGGCCCCCATCGTCTAGCGGCCCAGGACACCGCCCTTTCAAGGCGGCGGCACGGGTTCGAATCCCGTTGGGGGCACACAACCGAATACGTGCGCCTGTGGAGGAGTCCGGTCGTCCTCATCTCCCTGTCAAGGAGAAGATCGCGGGATCGAAGCCCGTCAGGCGCGCCAATAGGCCACGGATGCGACTGACGCAGTGGCGAGCGGATCTCCCTGGGCATCGTATGCCGTCAACGTCCCGGGCGACTCGGCAAGATCGTGTTGACGCCCCGGCGGCAGGAGGTAGCGGTACCTGCCCTGCCCACCGATCGGGATTCGCACCGTCGTCGCGTCGGGGTAGCGGAGCTCCAGCCGCACCGCGCCCTCGACATTGACGCGCCCCTCCACCCCGAGCACCTTCGTGAAGTCCTCATGCGTGGAAATGGTGGAAACGAAGATCGGCATCAGGCGGTCGGTCTCTTCCGGGCTCCGCTCATCCGACGGAGGAACGCGGGACGATCCCGTGACAGCGCCGGTCGCGTCGCGGGCGAGCAACTCGAAGCCGCTCGCGTGCGCGCCGGCGAGCTCGCGGTTCGGGACGTTGAACAGGTAGAAGCGATCGGCGCCGAGCGAGACGGGTTCGGTCACACCGTCGGCAAACAGCGCCTCGAGCGACGCCGCCGGCACGTTCACTCGGCCTCCCACGACGATGGGAGATCCGGCCGTGATGGGGTCGGTGAACGGCGCCGTGACTTCGATGGGAAGGCCCGCGACCGCCGGACCGGGCGTGCAAACGGCGCCCCTCGCCCCGTCCGCATCCGTCACGATCTCGAAGCAATACCCACCGTCGGCGAGCGATGCGACGTACAAGGCCCCGTCGCCGGAGACCGCGGCGAGCCGAGCGTCATGGATGTCCGGGTTCAGCCGAAGGTCGGCGGGCATGCCCTTGTCGACGTTTGCGATGTCTCGCCGCACAACCTCAGGGGCCGGCGTGCCGAAGATCTCGCCGGCGGCAGCACCTGCCGCGGCGGCGAGTACCAACGCGGCGGCGAAGACGAGAATCCGGAGCGTGCTGCGCTCCGCGCGCTCGGGTCCGGTCGCCGGGACCCGGCTCGCGACAATCCTTCGCAGGACCGCGTCCGCGTGCCCGGACGCGGCCCAGCCCATCCGGTCCCGGCGTGCGACGGGATCCGCCTCGCCCAGCGACTTCATCAGCGCATCGCCCTTCCGATCGGCCATCTCAGCGCTCCACCACGATCCTGGCGGCGGGACCCGACGGGTTCGCCTCCGGACCCTCCGCATCTCGTTCTGGTTCCAACAGCCCGCCGAGCTTCCGCCGCGCGCGGTGAGCACGGACGGCGAGCGTGGCCCGGCTGCACCCGAGCACCGTCGCAGCGTCCGCCAGGGACAGGCGGTCCCACGCGAGCAGCCGCATCGCTTCCTGCTCCTTGTCGGGTAGACGCTCGAGCGCCGCGAGAACGGTGAGTCTGAGCTCGGTGCCGCCGGTGGCGTCGTCGCTGTCCGCGCCACGTCCGGCGGCCCCTTGCTCGAGCCGGGCCGACAGCGACGCCACACGCCGGTCCGCGCGCCGGCGGTTGGCGAGCAGCCGCCGAGCGACCGCCAGGAGCCAGGGCCGAGGCTCCGACGGCACATCGTCGAGGCGTCTCCAAGCCACGAGGAACGTCTCGGCCACGACGTCGTCCGCATCCTCGACGGTCGCCCGCCGCAGCACGTACGATCGCACCGCGTCAGCCTGCGAGCGAAACAACCGCTCGAATCGCGCCTCGCGCTCGTCTGGCAATGCCGGCTCCCATCGCGGACGGTCGTTCTCCCGCCCCACTTAGGAAATGTCCGGGTGGCCGCCTGACATTACGCGCGTGAGCCGTTCGGGAGCGACCGTCGATGTTGTGCGGCCTGTTCGGCAAGGCCCTGCCGACCAAGGCCGAGCCACCGATGGCGCCTTTGGGAGGCATCTCGCATGGCCGAGCCGGCCGGACCCAGCCCGCCCCCACCTCCACTCGCTACACTTCAACGCGCTGGTGGTGACCTCGGTGGCGATTTCTGCCAGGTTCTCTACCGGCCCGGGCCAGGTAGCTCAGTTGGCAGAGCACGCGGCTGAAAACCGCGGTGTCGGCAGTTCGATTCTGCCCCTGGCCACTTCTCGCGGTACCTTCGAGCCCGTGACGGGGATCTCCGGAAGCTCAGGGTCATCGGTTCGTACCCTCGAGGCCGCGGACGCTGCGACCTGCGATGACATCGTCGCGAGCCTCCCCGACTGGTTCGGCCTGGACGAGGGCATCCGCGATTGCGCGAGGGATGTTCGCACCCAGCCGGGGCTCGTGTGCGAGCGAGATCAGCGCGTGGTTGGGTTCCTGACATACACCCAACGCACCCCCGCGGTATCGGAGATCACGTGGATCGCGGTTCACGCGAACAACCGAAACCGAGGGATGGGCACGGCGCTCGTCGACGAGCTCATCACGCGACTTTCGGCGACGACCGTTCGCCTGCTGCTCGTGCAGACGCTCTCGGATCGAGAGGACCCTGGGCCGGAATATGCGGCAACTCGTGCGTTCTATCTGGCGAGGGGATTCAGGCCCGCCGCCGAGCTCGAAGGGACCCCGGAGAATCCGATGCAGCTCATGTCCAGACAGGTCTGACGGGCGCTACCGGGCGATGACGATGTTGAAGGAGCCGTCGCCGGTCACGCCGAGCAGCCTCGTCCACAGCAGGAGGTAGGCCTCCACGCCGCGCGAGGTCGTGATGTCGCCCAGATCGAGGATCCGCGCGCGCGGCCACCCGAAGCTCTCCAGGAGCGAGCCGACCGTGTCCTTTGCGCCGTCGTCGTTCCCGCTCAGGAACACCACGTGCTCGCCCGGCACGCGTGCCGGAGCCAGGGCGACCTCGTGACTCAGGGTGTTGAGCGTCTTGACGACCTTCGCGTCCGGGAACGCTCGCTGGATCTGCTCCCCCAGGCTGTCCGTGCTCGCGGTGAACAGCGAGGGCGGGAAGCCCTTCGAATGGTCGAGCGGGTTCGCCAGGTCGATCAGCACCTTGCCGGCCAGGTGCTCGGCGCCGGCGGACCGGAGCGCCTCGAGCGACCCGGCGCCGGCCGTGCAGTTGATCACCAGCTCGCCGAAGGACGCAGCGTCGGCGTAGGTCCCGTGCTGTGCGCCCTTACCGGCCGCGTCGGCCCACGCCGTCGCGTCCTCGTTGCCGGCCGTGCGCGATCCCATCGACACCTCGTGCCCGAGCCCGACGAGCTTGGTGCCCATGGCGCGTCCGACCATGCCGGTACCGAGCACGGCGACCCGCACGTCAGTTCCAGATCTCGCGGCTTCGGACCTCGGCCCAGCGCGCGATCGCGCCCTGATACATCTCGGCGGCGGCGGAGTAGTCGCCCTTGAACAGCGCCTCGAGCGCCGCGGTGATCTCGAGGGCGCTGTGGTCGTCGTCCATCTCGTCCCACGTCAGGTCGTCGCAGAGCGAGGCGTAGTCCAGCTCGACCAGCGACTGCGACTCGAACTGCACGAGCCACTGATGCAGGTCGACGATCAGCTCCGCGATCGGTCCCAGGTCCGAGGTCCGAAGGATCGGCACGGCTTGCTCCGCGCGACGGATCGCCTTGCGAACGCTCGTGCGGTAGCGCAGCCGGGTCCGGCCGCGCTCGTCCTCCTCGAGCACCCGCTCGTCGTCGGCGAACAGCAAGAACCAGCGCACCGGCACCTGCCAGCGGCTCTGGTGCATGCACGCGATGGCCGACGGATCGCGCCGGCGAATCCGCGACAGCTCGCGCGCGGCGCGGCGAGCGTCGCGCTTGGGCACGAAGCGATCCCACAATTCGAGCGCCTGGGCCTCGCGGAACGACAACATGGCAGCCAGGACGCGCATCCGGGTCCGGCGCGGACTCACGTACGTGCGCCCACCGATGACGCGCACATCGGCGTGCTCTCCGTCGTTGGGGATGAGAAACCCGAGGCCTTTGGAGGTGGGGCGGTCGGCGAACCGGGGCGGCGCGGACGACTCGGCGGGGTGGCGCACCAGATCGCGCTCCCAGTACGCCTGCTCCTGCGCGGAGAGGGCCTCGAGCGGTCGGAACACGCGGAGATATGCGGACGGGACCACCGGTGGCGAGTCTAGCGTTCCGCACCATCTCCTATGCTCTCGTCGTCGCCGGGCGCCGAGGCCGGGCGCTGAGGGTGTCGGCGTGGACCTCGATCACTGGTGGGGCACCGAGCCGGTTCGCCTGATCGGCCCGGGAGCCATCCGGCCGGCCGGGCAGGACGCCGGTGGATCCGCCGCCGACCTTCCGTCGGAAGCACTCCGGGACTTGCTCCGATGGATGATCCTTGCGCGCCGTCTGGACCGCGAATGCATCGCGCTGCAGCGGCAGGGAGAGTTGACGGTCTACCCCGGCCTCGAGGGCCAAGAGGCAGCGCAGGTCGGGAGCGCAGCCGCGCTGGGACCCGCCGACTTCGTCTTCCCGACGTTCCGAGAGCTGGCGGCCGCGCTCGTTCGCGGCATCGATCCGGTTCGCTACCTCTGGTATCACCGCGGAACGTGGCACGGCGGGCCGTGGGATCCGCTCGAGGCCCGGTTCGCTCCGATCTGCATCCCGGTCGCGACGCAGCTCGCGCACGCGGTCGGGTGGGCCATGGGCCAGCAGCGGGACGCCACCGGAGCGGTCGCGCTGGCCTACTTCGGCGACGGCGCGGCAAGCGAGGGGGACTTCCACGAGGCCGCGAACCTCGCCGGGGTGACCAAGGCGCCGGTCGTCTTGTTCTGCCAGAACAACGGCTGGGCGATCAGCGTGCCGACGAAGATGCAGACCGCCGGCGAGATCTGGCGGCGCGCCGAGGGCTACGGGTTCCCGGGCGTCCGGGTCGACGGCAACGACGTGCTCGCGGTTCATACGGTGGTCGGGCAGGCGCTGGAGCGAGCGCGCCGCGGCGACGGGCCGACGCTGATCGAGGCGCTGACCTACCGGCTCGGAGCCCACTCGACGGCCGACGACCCGCGCCGGTACCGGGGCGATGCCGAGGTCGAGCGAGCCCGCGCCTGGGACCCGATCGAGCGATACAGAACCTGGCTCGCGGAGCACGGCCACGCGGACGATGAGACGGTGGCCGGGTTCGAGCGGGAGGCCGCCGAGCTGATCGCCCGGGTCCGCGCCGGGATCGTCGCCACCGAGCCGCCCGGGCCCGAGGCGATGTTCGACTGGGTGTACGCGGAGCTTCCCGAGCCGCTTGCCCGCCAGCGCCGGGAGGCGCTGGGCGACAACCATGCCAACGACCATGCCAAGGATCATGCCTGAGCTCACGATGGTCGCGGCACTCAACACGGCGCTTCGCGACGCGATGCGTGCGGACGAGCGTCTGCTGGTCTTCGGCCAGGACGTCGGCGTCCTGGGCGGCGTCTTCCGCGTCACCGACGGGCTGCAAGCCGAGTTCGGCTCCGAGCGCGTCTTCGACACGCCCATCTCGGAGGCGGCCATCGTCGGCGCGGCCGTCGGACTCGCGATGGCCGGCTGGCGCAGCGTCGTCGAGATGCAGTTCGACGCCTTTTCGTATCCGGCGTTCGAGCAGATCGTCGATCACGTCGCGAAGCTCCGGATGCGAACGCGAGGACGCGTCGGCGTTCCGATCGTGATCCGCATCCCGTCCTTCGGGGGAATCCGCGGCAAGGAGCACCACGGCGAGAGCCCCGAGACCTACTACGTGCACACGGCCGGACTGAAGGTGATCGTGCCGTCGGGCGCGGTGGACGCCTACCGGCTGCTCCGCCTGTCGATCGAGGACCCCGACCCCGTCGTGTTCCTGGAGCCGAAGGCGCGCTATTGGGCGAAAGAGGACGGCGACCTGACGGCCGACGGTCCCGGCATGGGCGTGGGGCGCGTCGTGCGCGACGGCGACGCATGCACGGTGGTCGCCTACGGCGCGATGGTGTCGCGCGCGCTCGAGGCCGCGGGCACGCTCGCGGCCGAAGGCATCGAGACACGCGTCGTCGATCTGCGGTCGCTGTCGCCGCTGGACCTCGATCTGCTGGAGCGGTGCGCGCGGGAGACCGGCCGGGTCGTCGTGGTCCACGAGGCGCCGCGGACGCTCGGGATGGGCGCGGAGGTCGCGGCGCGCGTGACAGAGCTGGCGTTCGAGCATCTGAAGGCCCCGGTCACCCGGGTCACGGGATGGGACGTTCCCTATCCACCGGCGTCGCTCGAGTCGCACTACCTGCCGAGCGTCGATCGGATCGCCGGCGCGGTCAGAGCGCTGGTGGCCCGCCCATGACCGAGAGCGAGCGCGAGAGCGAGCGCGAGCGAGTCTTCTCGATGCCCGATCTGGGCGAGGGTCTTGACGGCGGCCTCGTCACGAACTGGCTGGTCGCCGTGGGCGACACGGTCGAGCTGAACCAGCCGATCGTCGAGGTCGAGACCGCCAAGGCGACCGTCGAGATCCCGTCGCCGCACGAGGGCCGGATCGCGACCCTGCACGCGGCCGCCGGCGAGACCGTCCCAGTCGGCGCCCCCCTCGTGACCTTCGAGGTCGAAATCGGATGACCCGCGACCTCGCGCACACCGTCCGCCGCCTGCGAAACTTGGCCGGATGAAGATCGTCTCGTTCCTGCCCTCGGCGACGGAGATTGTCTACGCGCTTGGGCTCGGCGAGGACCTGGTCGGCGTCACGGACGAGTGCGATCACCCGCCCGACGCCGTCACGAAGCCCGTGGTCTCCCGCAGCGCGCTGCCGAAGAGCCACCTTCAGACCCCGCGCGAGATCGACGAGGCCGTCCGGGCGCGGGTCGGCGGCGACGGGCAGCTCTACGTCATCGACGTCGACCTCCTGCGCCGCGAGCGGCCGGACGTGATCCTGACGCAGGATCTCTGCCGGGTCTGTGCGGTCCCCACCGGGCGCGTGAAACAGGCGCTCGACCAGCTCGGCCTGCCCGATGCCGAGGTGGTCTCGCTCGACCCGCAGAGCCTCGAGGAGGTCGTCGCCCAGGTCGAAACCGTCGGCAAGCTGCTCGGCGAGCAGGAGAAGGGGGCGGAGCTGGCCGCCGCGATGCGCGACCGGATCGCCGCGGTGCGCGAGACCGCGAAACGCGTCCCGGCCGTCAGCGTCTTCGCCCTGGAGTGGGCCGACCCGCCGTTCAGCGGCGGGCACTGGATCCCCGACATGATCGAAGCGGTCGGCGGCGTCCCGGTCCTGTCCACGAAGGGAGAGCCCTCGCGCGAGGTCGCCTGGCATGAGGTCCGCGACGCCGCGCCCGAGGTGGTCGTGTTCATGCCCTGCGGCTCCTACCTCGAAGAGGCCGAGGAGGAGGCGGGGATCTTCCTGCGGCAGCCGGAGTTCGCCGACACGCCGGCCGCGCGCAACGGGAATCTCTTCGCGGTCGACGCCACGTCGTTCTTCTCCCGGCCGGGTCCCCGGATCGTCGACGGTCTGGAGATCCTGGCCTGGGCCGTCCACCCGGAGGCCTACCCGGAGCCGCCCGAGGGCACGATCGCCCGCCTGTGAGCGAGCCGGGCGGCCCGGCCGACGCCCCCATCCTCGAGTTCGACCCGTCGCCGACGGCGGTCATCGAGCCGACGGAGCAGATCGAGCCGACCGACGTTCCCACCCACGCCGTCCTGTGTTTCTTCCAGGACGTGATCGCCCGGATCGCCGCCGACGGCGCGAGAGAGATCGACCGGCTGGAATCCGAGCAGGGCTTCAACCCGATCTACGAGCTGGAGGTGGACGGGCGGCGTCTGGCCGTCGTGCACCCCGGGGTAGGCGCCCCGCTGGCCGCGGCCTCGCTGGAAGAGCTGATCGCTCGCGGCGTGCGGGCCGTCGTCGCGTGCGGCGCGGCAGGAGTGCTCGTGCCCGACGTCGCCCTCGGTCACGTCGTCGTGCCGACCGCGGCCGTCCGCGACGAGGGCACCTCCTACCACTACCTGCCGCCGGGCCGCCTGGTCTCGCCGACCGGTGAGGCGGTCGAAGCGATCGTCGCCACGCTCGAGCGCCGCGAGGTTCCCTACGTGACCGGCACGACATGGACGACCGACGGCGTGTACCGGGAGACCCGGGCCAAGGTGGAACGCCGCGTCGCCGAGGGGTGCCTCACGGTGGAGATGGAGGCGGCGGCCTTCTTCGCGGTCGCCGCGTTCCGTGGCGTGACGTTCGGCCAGGTGCTCTACGCGGGCGACGATCTCTCGGGCGAGTCCTGGGACTCGCGGGGCTGGGTCGAACATGCAAGCGGGCGGGAAGTGCTGTTCCGGCTCGCGGCGGAGGCCGTCCTGGACCTCCCGCCGCGCTGAACCCGATCGCGTCCCGCGCTCGGCGGACCGGGCCGCCGGCAGGTCCGCGGTGGACTGAGGGGTTGCCACCGCTCGCGCTGCACGGCGGCCGGGACCTCCGGCCGACCCGCGTCGCCGCTCACCCATCTCTTGCCGCGACGCCCCGATTTGGTTCCGGGCGGCTGCCTCCGGGCCCGGCCGATACCGCCCCGTGGCTCCGATAGGCTTGGGTTCCATGGATCGCAACAACCTGGTGAGCCCGGACGACGTCGGCCGCCGCGTTTCGTTTCAGTTCGAGCTTCCCAACGGCTACGTGAACGAGGCCGTGGGTGTCTTCGAGCGGTGGGACGAGGGGGCCGAGACCTACTTCGTGCGGACCAAGAGCGGCGACGTCATCCGGGTTCCGGCCCGCGGGGTCAGGTTCGGAAAGGTCGTCCCCGGGCCCGCGGCCGCGAAGGGTCCGGATCTGAGCGAGCTCGCATGAGCGAGCTGCCGATCGCCCGGATCCGGCTGCGACTCGGCCAGGAGGACGCCCACTACGGCGGCAACTTGGTGGCGGGGGCGACCCAGCTGCGGATCATCGGAGACCTCATCACCGAGCTGGCGATGCGCTACGACGGAGACGAGGGATTGTTCCGCGCGTACGAATCCGTCGAGTTCCTGGCGCCCCTGTACGCAGGCGACTGGATCGAGGCGACGGGCAGGATGCTCTCCGCCGGCACCACGTCGCGCCGCTGCGAGTTCGAGGTGTGGAAGATCGGCGGGCCGCTCACCGAGGTGAGCGAGTCGGCGGCCGAGTTCCTCGACGAGCCGGTTCTCACGTGCCGCGCCGTCGGCACGACCGTCGTGCCGAAGGAGCATCAGCGCATCACGCGGTGACGGGTCGCTTCGGTCCGATCCCCAGCGTTCGGATGGTGTTGAACACCTCGTCCACGTCGAACGGCTTCGTCACGAAGGCGTCCGCGCCCAGCTCGAAGGCCTTCGCGCGGTCCCCGGACCCGGTCATCGCGCTGACGACGATGACCCGGGGACGCTCGTGCGGGTCGAGGCGCTGAAGCTCTTCGAGCACCCTCCATCCGTTCAGGGTCGGCATCATCAGGTCCAGCAGCATGACCTCGGGACGGTGCTCGGCAACCTCGAGCAGTGCGCGAACTCCGTCTTCGGCCGAGATGGCTTGGTAGCCCTCGGCCTCCAGGCTGAACCGGAGCACCCAGGCAATCTGGGGCTCGTCGTCGACCACCAACACCGTCGTCCGGTCCGTTTCGTTCATCGACTCTCCAACGGACGTCCGGGACGACCCCTGGATTGGCCGGGAGTCTGTTTTCGGGCAAGGAGCGCCGGGGGCCCCTTGCCCGTCCCGGGTTCGACCGGGGTGAGCGCCGCCTAGTCACGTCGAGCCAGGAGCCGCGGGGGAACGAACTACGTGATCCGCAGGCCGGAGCCGGACACCACGCTCCCGATCCGCCACGCGCGTCCCGCGAGCCGCTCCTTGACGTCGTCCACGTGCGGGGGCGAGACCACGAGCACCATGCCGATCCCCATGTTGAACGTCGCGAACAGGTCGTCGTCGGTCGACGCCGACGCCTCCCCGACCAACCGGAAGATCGGCGGCTCCGGCCAGCTCCCCCGCCTGATCTCGGCGCCGAGTCCGGGCGGAAGCACGCGCGGGAGGTTCTCGGGCAGGCCTCCGCCGGTCACGTGCGCGGCCGCATGCAGCAGGCCCGCCCGGTGCAGCGCCAGGACATCGGCCGCGTAGACGACGCAGGGTTCGAGCAGCTCGTCGACGAGCGGGCGGTCCAGCCCCGGCGGGGTCTCGTCCAGGCCGAACCGGTCGAGCAGCGAGGCGCGAACGAGCGAGTAGCCGTTGGCGTGCAGACCCGACGATGCCATCCCGATCAGCGCGTCGCCCGCATGCACGTGGGCGGGGCCGAGGGCCGCGTTCTCGTCGAGGGCCCCGACGCAGACACCCGCCAAGTCGAACGCATCCGGTTCCATGACGCCGGGGTGCTCCGCGGTCTCCCCGCCCAGAAGCGCGCAGCCCGCGAGCCGGCACCCGTCCGCGACCCCGGCCACGATGCTCGCCACGCGCTGGGGATCCACGCGGCCGACCGCGAGATAGTCGAGAAAGAAGAGCGGCTCCGCGCCCGTGCACACGACGTCGTCGGCGCACATGGCCACGAGGTCGATGCCGACGGTGCCGAGACGGCCGGCGAGCCTGGCGATCTCGAGCTTCGTCCCCACCCCGTCCGCCGAGGCCGCGAGCAGGCGTCCGTCGCCGATCCGGAACAACCCGGCGAACCCGCCGATCCCCTCGACCACCTCGGGCCGGCCCGCACCGGCCGCCAGAGCGGCGATCCGGACGACGGCATCCGCACCCGCGGCCGTGTCGACGCCCGCGCGGCGGTACGACTCGCTCACGTCGCCGGCAGGCCGGCGCGCTGCTGCAGCGGGAGGCCGGCGCGCTGCTCCAGCATGAACTTGCCGGTGTCCTCGGGGATCGGGATCGGATACTCGCCGTCGAAACAGGCACGGCAGTACTCGTCCTTCTCGCCGCCGGAGGCGGCCACCATCCCGTCGATCGAGAGATAGCCGAGCGAATCGGCTCCCAGGTACGCCCGGATCTCCTCGACCGAGAGGTCTGCGCCGATCAGCTCCTGGCGGGTCGGCATGTCGATGCCGTAGAAGCACGGCCACGCGACCGGCGGACAGGTGATCCGCAGGTGGACCTCGGTGGCCCCGGCCTCCCGCAGCGCCAGGACGATCTGGCGGGTGGTCGTGCCTCGCACGATGGAGTCGTCGACGACCACCAGACGCTTGCCGCGGATGGCGTCGGGGATGGGATTGAGCTTCAGCTTCACGCCGCGGTCTCGAAGCGACTGGCTCGGCTGGATGAACGTCCGCCCGACGTAGGTGTTCTTGTACAGCCCGTCGCCGTACGGGATCCCGCTGAGCTCGCTGAAGCCCTGCGCCGCCGAGTGCCCGGTGGTCGGCACCGCGATGACGAGGTCCGCATCCGCGGGGTGCTCCGTGGCCAGGATCCGTCCCATCTCGCGCCGGGCCTCGTACACGGCCCGGCCCTGCATCCGCGAGTCGGGGCGCGCCAGGTAGACGAGCTCGAAGATGCAGAGCGACCGCACCGGTGAGGGGGCGAACCGCGTCGCGTGCAGCCCCCGGTCGTCGATCCGGACCAGCTCGCCGGGCTCCACGTCGCGCACGAACTGCGCCCCCACGATGTCGAGCGCGCACGTCTCCGATGCGACGACGAAGCCGTTCGGCAGCCGTCCGATCGACAGCGGCCGGACGCCGTTGGGATCGCGGGCGGCGAAGACGCTCCGCTCGTCCATGAAGACGAAGCAGTACGCTCCGCGAAGCGTCGGAAGGATCTCCATCGCCGCCGCTTCCAGCCCGCCGTCGCGGCCCAAGCCGGCGGCGACCAGGGCCGCAACGACATCGGAGTCGGTCGTCGCGGAGCCGCGCGAGCCGGCGCGTTCGGCCAGCTCGGCCGTGTTCACGAGATTTCCGTTGTGCCCCAAGGCGATCGAACCGGTTTCACCGGTCTTGAACACCGGCTGCGCGTTCTCCCAGGTCGTCGAGCCCGTCGTCGAGTAGCGGGTGTGGCCGATCGCGAGGTCACCCTGGAGCGTGGCAAGCGTCGCCTCGTTGAACACGGCGCTCACGAGCCCCATGTCCTTGTAGACGAGGATGTTGGAACCGTCGGAGACCGCGATGCCGGCCGATTCCTGACCGCGGTGCTGCTGGGCGAAGAGTCCGAAGTAGGTGAGCCGGGCGACGTCCTCGCCGGGCGCCCACACCCCGAAGAGCCCGCACTCGTCTTTCGGCGACTCTTCCCCCACGAGGCTCAGAGCGTAGCACCGGCGATCTGTTCCAACTCCAGCAGCTCGCGCTTGCGGTGGACGCCGCCGCCGTACCCGCCCAGCTCGCCGCCCGCACGGAGCACCCGATGGCACGGAATGACGATCGGGATCGGGTTGGAGCCGAGCGCGTTGCCCACGGCCCGCGCGGCACGCGGCCGCCCGATGCGGCGGGCGACCTCGCCGTAGGTCGACGTTCGCCCGAACGGGATCCGAGCGGTGACCCTCAGCACGTCGCGCGCGATCCCGTGGATCAGCCGGCGGTCCAGGGCGATGTCGAAGGTCGTCCGCCGGCCCTCGAAGAACTCGTCCAGCTCGCGCCGGACCTCGCCGGTCGCGGCCGCCGACTCGAGAATCCGCGGCGAGACCTCGCGCGCCAGATCTTCGAGCGCCCCGTCCTCGCCGTCGAACGCGATCCGGGCGAGGCCGCGGCGCGTCACGGCCACGAGCAACGGCCCGATCGGAGAGTCGACCGTCCCGATCGCGACGTCCAGCAGCCCCGAACGCGCCGCCTCGTCCGCGATCGAGGCGGCCGCGACCGCCGACCGCCGGTCCGCCTCCCGGCGACCCGCAAGCCGCACCAACTCGTTGCTCGTCATCTCGTCATCCTTTCCCGCAGCTGCGTCATCCCCCGGTGGACGTTGGCCCGCGCGGTCTCCGGCGAGCAACCCATGAGCTCGGCGATCTCGTCGTAGGGGCGGTCGAGCACGTGCCGGTGAACGACCGCCACGCGCTGGCGGGGCGGCAGCGCCGCGATCGCGGCCCAGAGCGCCGCGTCCGCCTCGACGCCGGCCGGCGCGCCGGCGGCCCGGTCCGGAAGGTTCGCCGTGGGAACGGGCCGGCGACCCGCCGCGCGATGATGGTCGATCGCCTTCCTCGAAGCGATCCGAAGGATCCAGTGGTCCAGCCGGTCACCGCTCGAAAGACGCGGGTACGCGCGGAGCGCCGACAGGAACGTCTCCTGGAACACGTCGTCGGCATCGGCGGATCCGACCGCCGCGAGCAGGAACCGGTAGACGGTCGCGCGCTGCGCGTCCAAGAATGCCTGGAACGGCGGGACGGCGCCTGCAACCCGATTCATCCGGCCACGTCCTCCCGATTCCCACCGCCCGGCCCTTCCGGACAGAACAACGTGCGGGTCGCCGCGGTTGTGAACACGAGGGCCGCGAAAATCTAGCGATCGCCCAGCAGGCGCGGGAGCGATCCTTCCCATTCGGCCGCCAGCTCCTGCACCGTGGCCTCGGCGAGCCCGTCGATCACGGCCCGCGGGCCGCCGGTCTCGCCGATCCTGGCGACCGGCACACCCGATCGTTCGGTCATCTCGACGAACTGCTCCTCGCGGCCGGGCGCCACACCGACGAGCGCGCGCGAGGCGGACTCGCTGAACAGCAGGACGTGGGGTGGGAGATCGGAGGGGATCGAGACCGCGAACCCGTGGCCGCCCAGGATCGCCGACTCGGCCAGCGCGATGCCGAGGCCGCCGTCGCCGCAATCGTGCGCGCTCGCCAGCAGGTCCTCGCTCGCCGCGTCCACGAGCAGATCGATCAGCGCGCGCTCTCGGTCGAGATCGAGGGCCGGAGGACGGCCGGCGACGACGCCGAACACCGTCTCGGCGAACTCCGAACCGCCGAGCTCGGGCAACGTCTCGCCCAGCACGTAGACCGAGAGCCCGGCCCGGGGAAATCCGGTGGGGACGCGAAGCCGGTAGTCCTGCAGGAGCCCGACCATCCCGATCACCGGGGTCGGCCAGATCGCCGAGCCGCCCGACTCGTTGTAGAAGCTCACGTTGCCTCCGGTCACCGGTGTGCCGAACGCGCGGCAAGCCTCGGAGATGCCGGCGACCGACTCGGCGAATTGCCACATCACCTCGGGCCGTTCGGGATTGCCGAAGTTGAGGCAGTTCGTCACGGCGAGCGGCCGCGCGCCCGACACGGCCACGTTGCGCCCGGCCTCCGCAACGGCATGGCGGGCGCCGAGCCGCGGATCGAGGTGACCGTACCGGCCCTTGCCGTCGGTCGAGATCGCGAGCCCCCGCATGGTCCCGGGGATCCGGACGATCGCGGCGTCCGAGCCGGGGCCGGCCACCGTCTGCCCCCCGACGAGCGAGTCGTACTGCTCGAACACCGACCGCTTGCCGGCCACGTTCGGCGCCCCGAGCACGGCGAGCCATGCGTCGCGGATCGAACCCTCGAACGGTGCGAACGTCGGATCCTCCTGCTCGGCCTCCGGCGGCGGTGGGGCGGCCGGCCGCTCGTACTCGGGTGCCTCGTCGGCGAGCGAGCGGGCCGGGACATCGGCCACGTCGCGGCCTCCCATCCGCACCGTGACCCGGCCCCCCGCGACGGTCGTGCCGATGACGGCGGCGGGAAGCCCCCACCTGGCGCAGACCTCCACGACCTCGTCCAGCCGCGAAGGATGGACGATCGCGAGCATCCGTTCCTGCGACTCGGACGTGAGGATCTCGAAAGGCTCCAGGCCCGGCTCGCGCAGCGGGACCGAGTCGAGGTCGACCAGCACGCCGGTGCCCGCGCGGGCCGCCGACTCGCTGACCGCGCAGGTGATCCCGGCACCACCCAGGTCCTGCAACGCCTCCAGGGCGCCGCGTTCCACGAGCTCGAGCGACGCCTCGATCAGCAGCTTGCCGGCAAACGGGTCGCCGATCTGCACGGACGGGCGTGAGTCCTCGGCCCCCTCCTCGATCGTCGCGCTGGCGAGCACCGACACGCCGCCGATCCCGTCGCGGCCGGTCGGCGCGCCGTACAGCACGAGCAGCGACCCCTCGTGCACCGGCGAGCTCGACGTCTGGAGCCGGTCCGCCCGGGCGATCCCGACGCACATCACGTTGACGGTCGGATTCGCCGAATGCGGCGGGGCGAACCGCACCTCGCCGCCCACGGTCGGGACGCCGATGCAGTTGCCGTACCCGCCGATCCCGGACACGACGCCGCCGAAGAGCCAGCGGTTCCGCTCCTCGGTGAGCGGTCCGAAGATCAGCGGGTCCAGCAGCGCGACCGGCCGCGCACCCATGGCGACGATGTCGCGGACGATGCCGCCGACCCCCGTCGCCGCGCCCTGATACGGCTCGATCGCACTCGGATGCGAGTGCGACTCCATCTTGAAGACGGCGGCCATCCCGTCGCCGACGTCGACGGCCCCGGCGTCCTGGCCGGGCCCCACCAGGACCTGGGATCCCTCGGTGGGCATGGTCCGCAGGTAGACCTTCGAGGACTTGTAGGAACAGTGCTCCGACCACATCGCCCCGTACATCGCGAGCTCCGCCGGGTTGGGCTCGCGGCCGAGCGTCTCGCGAATGCGATCGGCCTCGTCGTCGCGCAGACCCAGCCGCCGGTGCAACGGTTCCGCGTCGGCCGGCGCGCTCACCCGGCGGCCCCGGCCATGGCCCGGGCGAGAAGGGACGCGAACAAGGGCTGCCCGCCGGTCGGGCCGACGTCGGGGTCGACGGCGTGCTCGGGGTGCGGCATCAGCCCGACCACGTTCCCGGCCGGGCTCCTGACGCCCGCGATGTTGTTCAGCGAGCCGTTCGGATTGTGCTCGTCGTCGACGACCCCGGCGCCGGAGCTGTAGCGGAACACGACGAGACCCTCACCCTCGATCCGCGACAGCTGCTCGTCGGTCGCGACGAACTGTCCCTCGCCGTGCTTGATCGGAATGCGGATCGTCTCGCCGGCGAGCAGCCCGTCGGTCACCGGGGTCCCGGTGCTCTCGACGCGAAGCACGACCGTGCGGCAGACGAACCGGAGACCGCGGTTCCTGATGAGCGCGCCGGGGAGCATCCCGGCCTCGCACAGGATCTGGAACCCGTTGCAGATGCCGAGCACCGTGCCGCCCCGGCCGGCGAACGCCTGGACCGCGGCCATGATCGGCGCCGTGCGCGCGATGGCGCCACATCGCAGGTAGTCGCCGTAGCTGAAGCCGCCGGGCAGGATCACCGCGTCCACGCCGCCCAGGTCCGAATCCCCGTGCCACAGCGGGACCCCGGTCCCACCCATCGTCTCGACCGCCCGCAGCGCGTCCCGGTCGTCGAGCGATCCGGGGAACGTGACGACCCCGATCCTCGGTGCGGCCGCCGTCACGCCCGCTCCCCGGCCGGCAGGATCTGCACGTCCTCGATCACCGGGTTGGCCAGCAGCCGGGCGGCCATCTGCTCGACCTGCTCCGTAGCACCGGCTTCGTCCGCCGACTCGACGTCGAGCCGGATGTGCTTGCCGACGCGGACTCCCGTGACGTTCGACCACCCGAGGGCCGGGAGCGAGGACTCGAGCGCCCTGCCCTGCGGGTCGGCGAGCCCGGGTTTGAGCGAGACGAGCACCTCGAACGCGAACTTCACGCCTGAGCCACCCCCATCCGCGCGAGGTACGCGTCCCATCGCTCGCCGGTCAGCCGCTCGTAGGCCTCGCGGTAGCGGCCGGCGGTTCGCTCCACCACGTCGGCGGGAAGCTCCGGGGCCGGTGGCAGACGGTCCCACCCGCTGCCGTCGAGCCAGTCGCGCACGTACTGCTTGTCGTAGCTCGGCTGCGGCCCGCCGGGGACGTACCGGTCGGCCGGCCAGAACCGGCTGGAATCGGGCGTTCCCACCTCGTCGACGAGCAGCAGCTCGCCGCCGGCGAACCCGAACTCGAACTTCGTGTCCGCGACGATGATCCCGCACGCCTGCGCGACCTCGGCCATCCGCTCGTAGATCCCGACCGTCAGCTCGCGCAGTCGCTCGTAGAGGCCCCGGCCGACGAGGTCGGCGGCCTCCTCCGGGGTGAGCGGCAGGTCGTGCCCCTCGGTCGCCTTGGTCGTCGGCGTAAAGACCGGCTCGGGCAGCCGATCCGACTCGACGAGCCCGGCCGGCAGCGGGACGCCGCAGACGCTCCCGGACTCGCGGTACTGCGCCCAGCCCGAACCGGACAGATAGCCGCGGGCCACGCACTCGAGCGGGACGACGTCGGCGCGGCGGACCAGCATCGCCCTCCCCGCAAGCGACGGATCGTCGTCGAACGGAGAAGGGAACCGGTCCCGGTCGGCGGTGAGCAGATGGTTGGAAACGAGGTCCGCGGTCTGCTCGAACCAGAACAGCGAGAGGCCCGTCAGCACGCGGCCCTTGTCGGGAACGGCGTTCGGCAGCACGGAGTCGAACGCGCTGATGCGATCCGTGGCAACCAGCAGCAGCTCGGTCTCGCCCGCCTCGAAGACGTCGCGGACCTTGCCCCGCGCGTGGAGCCGTCCCACTACCCCTCCACCGGCAGCTTGCTCAGGCGCTCGAAGACGACGCCGAGGCTCGCGAGCGCGACCGACGGATCGAACAGGGCATCCTGGCGGTCCGGCGCCAGCCGCCGGTTGACCTCGGGCTCGACGGCGACCAGCGCCCGGAAGTCCCCGCCGTCCCACGCGGCCGCGGCCGCGCGCTGGACGATCCGGTACGCCTCGTCGCGCGGGAGCCCCGATTCGACAAGCGCGAGCAGCACCGACTGACTGAACGCGAGCCCGCCCCCCGCCATGAGGTTGGCCCGCATCCGCTCGGGGAAGACCTGCAAACCGTCGAGCACCCACGTCAGGTCCCGCAGCATGAAGGCGAGCAGGCCGGTCGCATCCGGGAAGACGACGCGCTCGGCCGAGGAGTGCGAGATGTCTCGCTCGTGCCAGAGCGCGACGTTCTCGAGCGCCGTCAGGGCGTGGCCTCGGATCACTCTGGCCAGCCCGCTCACCCGCTCGGAGACGACCGGGTTCCGCTTGTGGGGCATCGCCGACGAACCCTTCTGATGCTCGCCGAACGGCTCCTGGACCTCGCGCACCTCGGTCCGGGCCAGATGGCGGATCTCGGTCGCGATGTCGTCGAGCGTCGACGCGGCGATCGCCAGCGTGGTCATGTACTCGGCGTGCCGGTCGCGCTGGACGATCTGCGTGCTGGCCTCGGCCGGGCGCAGACCCAGACGCGTGCAGACGACCTCCTCGACGCGGGGGTCGACCGTCGCGTACGAGCCGACCACGCCGCTCATCGCGCCGACGCTGACGGCCTCGCGGGCCCGCCGCAGGCGCTCACGGTCCCGGTCGAGCTGGAACGCCCAGACCGCGAATTTGTGTCCGAAGGCCGTCGGCTCCGCATGCATGCCGTGGGAGCGCCCGATCACCGGGGCGTCGCGGAACTCGAACGCACGGCGCTTCACGACGGCGAGCAGATGCTCGAGATCCTCCAGGAGCACGTCGGCCGCGGCCCGAAGCTGAAGGGCGAAGGCCGTGTCGAGGATGTCCGAGGACGTCAGCCCGAAGTGGATCCAGCGGCCCTGCGGCCCGATCGAGGCGGCCACGACGTCGACGAAGGCCGCCAGGTCGTGCCGCGTCAGGCGCTCGCGCTCGCGAACGGCGTCGGGCGTGAAGGATGCGAGCTCGCGGCATGCGCGCGCGTCCTCCGCCGGGATCCGGCCGAGCTCGGACCATGCTTCGACCGCGAGCAGCTCGATCTCGAGCCAGAACGACCACCGCGACTCGTCCGACCAGATCAGCGAGATCTCGGGGGCGTCGTAGCGGGGGATCACGACCGGCGCGGCCCCGTCACAGCTTCAGGCCCTCGGCGAGGTCGTCCTTGAACTGCCAGAGCTTCGCGCGCACATCCTCGTCGCCCGCACCGACGATCTGGGTCGCGAGCACCGCGGCGTTCACCGCCGCGTCCACGCCGACCGTGGCGATCGGCACGCCCGTCGGCATCTGGGCGGTGATCGCGAGCGCCTCGGTGCCCACCATCTGGGGCGCCGACGAGATCGGCACGCCGATGACCGGCAGGATCGTGCGGGCGGCGACCGCGGCGGCCAGGTGCCCCGAGATGCCCGTCGAGCAGATGACCACCTTCACGCCGCGATCGAACGCGGTGCGCGCGTACTCGTCGACGAGATCCGGGTTCCGCGAGGACGACATGATCCGGACCTCGTGCGTGATCCCGAACTTCTCCAGGATCAGGCCGGCCTGCCGCATGATCGGCAGTTCCGCGGGCGAGGCCGCCAGCACGCCCACCTGCGGCGCAGCCTCGATCATTGAGCGTCCCTCCCCGCCGCGACCGCGGCGATATCCCGGCGGTACACCATTCCGTCGAACCGAACGTGCGATACCGCGCCGTAGGCGCGTGACCGGGCGTCGGCGACATCGGCCCCGAGCGCGCTCACCGCGAGCACTCGCCCACCGGCCGTGACCACGCTATCACCGGCCTGCGCCGTCCCGGCGTGGAACACCGCGACGCCGGGGAGCTCCGCCGCACGGTCCAGCCCCTCGATCGGCACCCCGGTCTCGACGGTTCCCGGGTAGCCCCGCGAGGCGAGCACGACGGCGACCGAGGCCTCGTCCGTCCAGTCGACCTTGGCCCCGGCCAGATGCCCGTGCGCCGTCGCCTCCAGAAGATCGAGCAGGTCGGTCCGCAGGCGCGGCAGCAGGGCCTGGGTCTCGGGGTCTCCGAAGCGGCAGTTGAACTCGAGGACCGCCGGGCCATCGGCCGTCAGCATGAGCCCGGCGAACAGGACGCCGCGGTACGGCACCCCCTCGGCGGCCAGCGCGGCGGCGGCCGGGCGCATCACGTCGTCCCAGATCTGCCGGTCCGCGGACTCCTCCAGCCACGGCAGCGGCGAGTACGCGCCCATGCCGCCGGTGTTCGGACCCGTGTCGCCGTCGCCCACCCGCTTGAAGTCCTGGCCGAGCCCGAGCGGCACGACCGTTTCGCCGTCGACGAGCGCGAAGGCCGAGACCTCCGGACCCTCGAGCAGCTCTTCGACGACGACGCGGCGCCCCGCCTCGCCGAAGACGCCGTCGACCAGCGCGGCGTGGATCGCCGACGCCGACGTCTCGCGATCGGTCGCGACGACGACCCCTTTGCCGGCCGCGAGCCCGTCCGCCTTCACGACGGCCCGCCCGCCGAGCTCGTCGAACATCGCCATCGCGGGCCCAACCTCCGCGAAGACCCCGCCGCGGGCGGTGCGGATGCCGTGGCGAGCCATGAGCGCCTTCGCCCAGCCCTTCGAGCCTTCGACCCGCGCCCCCGCCCGCGCCGGTCCGAACGCCGCGCGGCCGCGGGCCGCCAGCGCGTCGACGACGCCGGCCACGAGCGGAATCTCGGGGCCGACGACGGTAAGGTCCGCGTCCTCGCGGTCGGCCAGGGACGCGATCGCGCCCGCATCGGCGACGTCGACGGGGACGCACACCGCCGCCGACGCGATCCCGGCGTTGCCCGGCGCGGCGATGAGGCGTTCGACCCGGGGGCTCCTGGCCAGGTGACGGACGATCGCGTGCTCGCGGCCGCCGCCCCCGACGACGAGGATCTTCATCCGACCGGCAGGCTCTGCTCGCGCGCCGGTCCGACGGAGACCACCGACACCGGCACCCCGACCAGCTCTTCCATGCGGCGGACGTACTCGCGCGCCGCCTTCGGAAGGTCCTCGAACGACTTCGCCTCGTCGATCTCCTCGTGCCACCCGTCGAGACGCTCGTAGATCGGCTCGGCGCGGTGAAACAGCGACTGGTGCGGCGGGAAGTCGGCGAACTCCTGCCCCTCGACCCGGTACCCGCGGCAGATCTGGAGGCTCTCGAAACCGGAGAGCACGTCGAGCTTCGTGACGAAGAGCTCGGTCAGGCCGTTCAGACGGGCGGCGTAGCGGGCGATCGCGGCGTCGAACCAGCCGCACCGGCGTTTGCGGCCGGTGACGGTGCCGAACTCGTTGCCGCGGACCCCGAGCCGGTCGCCGACGTCGCCCAGCTGCTCGGTGGGAAACGGCCCCGCGCCGACCCGGGTCACGTACGCCTTCACGATGCCGACGACACGGTCGACCCACTTCGGCCCGATCCCGGCGGAAGCGAGCGCATACCCGGCGACCGGGTTGGAGGAGGTCACGAACGGGTAGGTGCCGTGGTCGAGGTCGAGCAGCGTCCCCTGCGCGCCTTCGAGCATCACGTGCTTGCCCGCCTCGAGCTGATCGTGGATCAGCGAGGACGTGTCGGTGACGATCGGATGGAGCCGCTCGGCGAGGTCCATGTACTCATCGACGATCGCATCGCCGTCCAGCGGCAGCCGGCCGTAGATCTTCGTCAGGATCGCGTTCTTCTCGCGAAGCACGACGTCGAGCTTCTCGCGGAAGATCTTCCGGTCGAACAGGTCCTGCACCCGCAGACCGACGCGCGCGGCCTTGTCCGCATACGCGGGACCGATCCCGCGCTTGGTCGTCCCCAGGGCGTTCTTGCCCAGGAACCGCTGCGTCACCTTCTCGAGCTCCAGGTGATACGGCATGATCAGGTGGCAGTTGCCGCTGAGGCGAAGCCGGGAGACGTCGACCCCGGCCGCGGCGACCTCCTCCATCTCGCGCAGCAGGTGACGCGGGTCGACCACGACGCCGTCGGCGATCACCGAGGTGATGTGGTCGTAGAGGATTCCCGAGGGGATCAGCTGGAGCTTCAGCAGTCGTCCCTCGGCCACGACCGTGTGGCCGGCGTTGTTTCCGCCCTGGTACCGGACGACGAGATCCATCCGATCCGCGAGGTAGTCGACCGCCTTGCCCTTGCCCTCGTCCCCCCATTGGGTCCCGAGCACGATTGCGGCCGGCATGGCGCCCCAAGTGTATCGGCGGCGGCCGGGCCCGTTACCGCACCAGCAGCACGGAGCAGTGAGCCTGGGCGACGACCTTGTTGGCCACGCCCCCGAGCAGGAGCGAGCGCCACTCGGACATGCCGCGCGTCCCCAGCACGATCAGCTCGACGCCGGCCTTCTCGGCCGCGCCGGTGATCTCGTCGGGCGTGGCGCCCGGCGTCACCCGGCGGACCTCGCCGGTCGCCTCCACGCCCTTGGCACGCAGGAGCTCGACCGCCTCCTCGACGATCGACGCGGAATCCTGTTCGGGACCCAGGTCGACGTCGCTCCCCTCGTAGCGCTCGAACTCCCGGACGTGCAGCACGGTGACCGACGCGCCGTAGCGCTTCGCGAGATCCGCGGCGACGGGCAGCGTCTTGCTGCTGTGGGGGGAACCGTCGACGGCGACGAGGATGCGCTCGAACATGGCCCACAGCATGGCGCATCCGGAGCCGAGTCGTCCCGTCCGGCGTCGGCACTAGACCGAAGGGCCCCCCGGGCCCCGTCGGTGGCCCGATAGACGTCGGCCACCGGGGTTGTTAGCGTCAACCAGTCGCCCGACGGACCCACCGACCGGATCGAGCCTGGTACCCCCGTGCATCTGGATGTCTACGTTTCGCTCGCAGCACTGATCGTCGGCTTTACGGTCGGCCTGACCGGCATGGGCGGCGGGGCGCTCATGACGCCGCTGCTCGTCATCTTGTTCCACGTGCAGCCGCTGGCCGCGGTCTCGAGCGACCTGGTCGCCGCCATGGCCATGAAACCCGTCGGCAGCGGCGTGCACATCCGGCGCCGCACCGTTCGCTGGGAGCTCGTTCGGTGGCTGGTGATCGGCTCGATCCCGATGGCGTTCGCGGGGGTCTTCCTGGTGCGGGCGCTGGGCAACGGAGAACGCGTCGAGAACCTGATCGAGGTGATGCTCGGTTCGACGCTGATGCTCGCGTCCGGCGCCATGGTCGTGAAGGCATGGCTCCAGGGGCGGCGGACGGCGCGCGAACGCCGCGGGGGGATCGTTCCGGGAGCCGAGCCGGCCGTCCTGAAGGTGAAGATCCCGGTCACGATCCTGGTCGGGGCCGTCGGCGGTCTGCTCGTGGGGCTCACGTCCGTCGGCTCGGGCTCGATCATCATCGTGTGCCTGATGCTCGTGTACCCGAGGCTTCGGGGAGCGGAGCTGGTCGGGACGGACCTCGTGCAGGCGGTGCCGCTCGTCACCTCGGCGGCCATCGCCCACATCCTGTTCGGGGACTTCCGGCTGGGGCTGACCGCGTCGGTCCTGCTGGGATCGATCCCGGGCGTGTACATCGGGGCGCGGCTCTCGTCCAAGGCGCCCGACGGGATCATCCGCCCGGCGCTCGTCTACGTCCTGCTCGCGTCGGGGCTCAAGCTGCTGGGGCTCTCGACCCCGATGCTCGGTCTGGTGCTTGCCGCCTTCGCGCTCGTTGCGCTGCCGGTCTGGGGCGCCGTCGACGCGCTCGGCCACCCGGCCGCCCAGTGGGATGCCGCCGGTCTCAGCCGCCGGAACTGGGTACGCATGCAGGCGCTCGGCGCCCCGTTCGTATTCGGCTTTCCCGCCGCGATCGCGTACTTCGCGCGCGCGCGACCCGCGCTCGAAGCCATCCCCATGAAGTCCTTCGCTCCCTGAGCTGCGTCAGCGTTCGAACGGATTCACCGGAGTGAGCAGCTCGACCCGCTGCGGCGCCGCGGCCGCCTTGAACCGCTCGCCGTCGCTCTGGGTTCCGACGACGAACCCGTAGTGCATCGGCACGGCCACCTGCGGCGCGATCGCGGTGGCGAGGGAGGCGGCCTCCTCGGCGTCCATCGTGTACGGGTCGCCCCCGATGGGCAGAAAGGCGACCTCGGCGCGGACTCCGTCCAGCTCCGGCAGATGGTCGGTGTCGCCGGCGTGGTAGTAGGCGTTGCCGCCCAGCTCCAGGACGTATCCGACCCAGCCGTTCTCCCTGGGATGGGCCTCCAGGCGGTGCTCGACGATGTTGTACGCGGGGACGGTCGTGAACCGGACCCCGCCGACCTCATGGGTCTCTCCCGGCGCGACCGCGGTCACGTCGCCCGACAGCTCGGCCGCGACGTCGCGCGGCGCAACGAGCTTGGTGCCGCTCGATTGCAGACGCTCGATCTCGATCGGCTGGAAGTGGTCGTCGTGCGCGTGCGTGATGAACACGACGTCGGCAGGCGGGGCGTCCTCGCCGGTCCCCCACGGGTCGATGTAGACGGTCAGCTCGCCGTCCGTCCAGCGAAGCGCCGACTGCCGGTACCACGTGACCCCGTCCAGCATCGTTCCTCCTTCGGTCCGGTCCCCACCCGATAGTCTGGCACGCCTATGTCCAAACCCATGCGACGACTCATCGGAACGGTTGCGACGGCGATCCTGGTCCTCGGAATCGCCGCTCCGGCCCGCGCCGCGATCAGGAAGGTCAGGGACACCCCGGTCCGCGAGTACGGCTTCGTGGTCGACAACGACAGCACGAAGACCGTCCGGGCGTGGAGCGCCGACACGGTCCAGCACCCGAACCGCTATGCGCTGTGGGTGAAGGTCGGCGCCGCAGCGCCCAGGCAGATCAACGGCAACGGGTCCTGGGCCGACGTCGGTGGCATCGACCTCGGCAACGCACACGGTGACCTGGTCAGCTACGACCTCTGGCTGCCTCACCGGGGCAACTACGACGTGCACCTGTACGACGTGACGACCGGGCGGGCGGTGAACCTCGCCAACGCCGTCAACACGCTCCAGAACGAGTTCCACCCGACCATCTCGGGCGAGTGGCTGCTGTTCGCGCGGGGATCCGGCGCCGCACGCCGGGTCGTGCTCTACAAGCTCGACGGCAGCGACACGCGCACCCTGTTCACGGCCGCTCCGCACAACTTCGTGCAGGCGGATCAGGTGAACGGGAACTACGCCGTCTACACCGAGTGCGACGCCACCCAGTGCAACGTGCATCGGTACACGATCGACACCCCAGGCCCGACAGACGTCACACTCCCGAACGCGGGGCGCGCCGCCTACTACGCCAGCGTGACCACGGACGGCACCGTCTACTACGTGATCGGCCACCCGACGAGATGCGGGATCGGCACCACCCTGCGCAGGTGGACGGGCGGCTCGGCCCGGAGCATCGCGCGCTTGCCCAACGGACAGGACGTCACGCAGTCGATGTGGGCCTACGAACGCCCGGCCGGCGGCGTCACGGTGTACTTCTCGCGCGTCGTCTGCGGCGGAGCGTTCCGAAGCGGGATCTACAGCACTCCCGGCTGAGCCGGGCGTCCGGGTCTAGGTGGACTCGGGCGGCGGCGGAGGCGGCGGAGGGGTGCCCGCGGCGGGCGGCTCGGACGTGGGTGGCGCGGGCGCTGCCACGGCGCCCTCGCCGAACGAAACGGCCGGGCCCGAGCCCGCGAAGTCGACGTGCGGCACCCCGGCGTCCCCTCGCATCGACTCCTCGACCTGGAAGAACTGCTCTTCCTTGAAGCCGAAGTTTCCCGCGATGAGCCGGGACGGGAACGACTGGATCCGCCGGTTGTAGTCCTGCACGTTCGCGTTGTAGAAGCGGCGCGCGGTCTGGAGCCGGTCCTCGGTGTTGGCAAGCTCGGACTGAAGCGCCAGGAAGTTCTGGTTGGCCTTCAGGTCCGGATAGGCCTCGGCGACGGCCAGCAGCTGGCGGAGGGCGGCGACGAGCGGTCCCTCGGCCGCGGCCTGCTCGGCCGGGGAGCCGGTGGCCGACGTCGCCATCGCGCGGGCCTTCGTGACGTTCTCGAAGACCTCCCGCTCGTGGGTGGCGTAGCCCTTGACCGACTCGACCAGGTTCGGGATCAGGTCGTACCGGCGGCGGAGCTCGGTGTCGATGTTCGCCCACGCGTTGCGGATCTGGGTTCGCTGGGAGACGAAGCGGTTGTAGGAGACGACCCCGCCGAGCAGCACCAGCACGACGATGGCAAGGATGATCCAGAACACGATCACGACGACTCCTCCATCCTGTCCACTTGGCCTGTCCACTCGGCCTGCCCACGTGGCCTGCCCACGTTGGCTCTTGCGGACTGTCCCTTCCGAAACCAGCTTAGCCGGAGGTTCCTCGTGGGTACAAAGAGGCCACCACGCGCGGGACGTGCTCGCCGAACGCCTTGGCGGTGCCGATCAGCGGCACCAGCTCGGCCGGGCGGAGCCGGCGGTGGGAAACCAGCAGTTGGTCTTCGAGCACCTCGAAGGCGTATCCCGCGCCCGCCTCCAGCAGCCACGCCATCATCCGGGCGTCCACGAACGCGGTGGCGAACGCCCGGTCCTTGCCCTTGACGTTGTAGGCCCGGTTGAACGCCTCGGACTCGAACTCGATGTCGCGCAGCGCGACGGCGTCGGCAAGGCGGGTCAGGACGGTCTCGTGGTCGATCGTGAGCCGGGGGCAGGAGGCGTCGACCGGGACGATGGCGCAGTCGAAGCGGTGATAGGTCTTCGATGTGTTGCCGTTCGAGTCGGTCGAGGTGTCGTAGTACCAGAAGTCGAACGCCCTCACGGACACGCCCTGCCAGTCCCCGGACAGCACGTTCTCGATCCCCCGCCCGTCGCCCCGCTCGAACAGCGCGAACGGCCGGCCGAGAAGCCCGAACGGGTCCTCCGCCGAGTACTCGAGCCCCAGCTGCCGGGCCATCGTCGCGAAGCCCTGCCGCCGTTGCTGCTTCAGGTAGAACGAGATGCCCGCGACGGCCGCGACGACGACCACCACGAGCAGCAAGATCAGCGCGGGACCCATCGATACGTAGCCTAGGTCTTGTTCACATCGAGGCGCCCGCTCACGCGGAACACCATGCCATCCGCGGTGGCGTCGACCTCGACGGTGTCGCCGTCGTGGATCTCGCCGGCGAGCAGCTTGAGCGCCAGCGGATCCTGGATCTCGCGCTGGATCAGCCGCTTGAGCGGGCGCGCGCCGAACGCGGGGTCGTAGCCCATGTTGCCGAGCCGGTCGCGCGCCGCGTCGGTCAAGACCATCGTCAGCTTCCGATCGGCGACCCGCTCCTGGAGCTGACGCACCTGGATGTCGACGATCCGGCGGATCTGGTCCCGCGCCAAGGGCTCGAATACCACGATCTCGTCGATCCGGTTGACGAACTCGGGACGAAACGCGGCGCGGACGTGATCGAGCACCTCTTCGGTTCGCTTCTCCTGCGACATCGTCGGATCCGCGAACACGGTGGAACCGAGGTTCGACGTCATGATCACGATCGTGTTGCGGAAGTCGACGGTCCGGCCGTGTCCGTCCGTCAGGCGTCCGTCGTCGAGCAGCTGGAGCAGGATGTTGAACACGTCGCCGTGTGCCTTCTCGATCTCGTCCAGCAGCACGACGCTGTACGGGCGCCGGCGGACCGCCTCGGTCAGCTGCCCGCCTTCCTCGTAGCCGACATAGCCGGGCGGGGCCCCGACCAGACGCGACACGGCGTGGCGCTCCTGGTACTCGCTCATATCGATGCGGATCATCGCCCGCTCGTCGTCGAACAGATACTCGGCGAGCGCGCGCGCCAGCTCCGTCTTGCCGACGCCGGTAGGCCCGAGGAACAGGAACGAGCCGATCGGCCGGTTCGGGTCCGAGAGGCCGGCCCGGGAACGCCGGATCGCGTTCGACACGGCCTCGACCGCTTCGTCCTGTCCGATCACGCGCTCGTGCAGCGCGGCCTCCAGGTGGACGAGCTTCTGCATCTCGCCCTCCATGAGGCGGCTGATCGGGATGCCGGTCCACCGCGCGACGACCTCGGCAACGTCTTCCTCGGTGACCTCTTCGTTCAGCATCTTCTGCTCCGACTGGAGCGCCTCGAGCTTGGTGTTCTCCTCTTCGAGCTGCCGCTCGAGCTCGACGAGCCTCCCGTAGCGGAGCTCGGCCGCGCGCTCGAGGTCGCCGTCGCGCTCGGCGCGCTCGGCCTCGCCGCGGGACTCCTCGATCTCGGACTTGAGCCGCCGGATCCGGTCGATCTGCTCTTTCTCCTGCTGCCAGTGCGCGCGCATCGCGGCGCTCGACTCGTTCAGATCGGCGAGCTCCGCCTCGATCCGCTCCAGCCGTTCCTTCGATGCCGCGTCGGACTCCTTCTGAAGAGCCGCGCGCTCGATCTCCAGCTGGCGAACGCGACGCTCGACCTCGTCGATCTCGACGGGCACCGAGTCGATCTCGATCCGCAGGCGACTGGCCGCCTCGTCGATGAGGTCGATCGCCTTGTCGGGCAGGAACCGCCCGGTGACGTACCGGTCGGACAGGACCGCCGCCGCCACGAGCGCCGGGTCCTGGATGCGCACGCCGTGGTGCACCTCGTAGCGCTCCTTCAATCCGCGCAGGATGCCGATGGTGTCCTCGACGCTCGGCTCGGCGACCAGCACCGGTTGGAACCGCCGCTCCAGCGCCGGGTCCTTCTCGATGTGCTCGCGGTACTCGTCGAGCGTCGTCGCGCCGATCGCGCGAAGCTCGCCGCGGGCGAGCATCGGCTTGAGCAGGTTGCCCGCATCCATCGCGCCCTCGGCCGCACCCGCGCCGACGATCGTGTGGAGCTCGTCGATGAACGTGATGACCTCGCCCTCGGAGTCCGAGATCTCCTGGAGCACGGCTTTGAGCCGTTCCTCGAACTCTCCCCGGTACTTCGCGCCGGCCACCATCGAACCCAGGTCGAGCGCGATCACGCGCTTGTTCTTGAGCGATTCGGGGACGTCGCCGGCGACGATCCGCTGCGCGAGACCCTCGACGATGGCCGTCTTGCCGACGCCGGGCTCGCCGATGAGGACCGGGTTGTTCTTGGTCCGCCTGGAGAGCACCTGGATGACGCGGCGCACCTCTTCGTCGCGACCGATCACCGGATCCAGCTTGCCCTCGCGAGCCTGCTCCGTGAGATCGCGGCCGAACTTCTCGAGCGCCTGGTACGTCTCCTCCGGGTTCTCGCCGGTCACGCGCCGGCGTCCGCGGACCTCCGCGAGCGCGGCCAGCACGCCGTCGTGGTTCAAGCCGGCGTCCCGCAGGATCGCCGCGGCCTTCCCGCCGCCGGCGAGCATCGCCAGGAGCAGGTGCTCGGTCGAGACGTATTCGTCGGTGAGCGATTCCGCCTCCGCCCCGGCAGCCTGCAGCATCCGCGAGGTCTCCGGCGAGAACCTGGGCTCGACCCCCTGGGCGTACACCTTGGGCAGCGCCTCGAGGGCCTCGTCCACGCGGTCGCGAACCGTCTTGGGCGCAACGCCCATCGCGGTAAGGAGCGGGAAGACGACCCCCTCGGGGTCCGCCAGCAGGGCGAACAGCACGTGCTCGGGCTCGATGCTCTGGTGGTTGCGCGCGAGCGCCTGCTGGTGCGCGCCGTCGAGCGCCGCCCTGGTCTTGATCGTCAGCTTGTTCAGGTCCACGTGAGGTCCGTCCTTTTGTCTCGCTGTTCGCTACGGCCGCTGCGGCGGGAAGATGCTTCTGATCGGCACGATCTCGGTCGTCTGCCGCCGGCCGGGCATCGAGATCGCCCGCCGGCGAAGATCCACTTCGAGCTCCGAGATCCGGGCGCGGAGCTGTTCGATCTCGCCCTGCAGCTCGAGGATCTGTTTGACGCCGGCCAGGTTGACGCCGCGTTGCTGCGTCAGCGCTTGGATCTCGCGGAGCAGGTCGATGTCCTGCTGCGAGTACCGCCGGGTGTTTCCCGAGGTCCGCTTTGGCTGCACGAGCCCCTTCCGCTCATAGATGCGGAGCGTCTGCGGATGAACCCCAGCGAGCTCGGCCGCCACGCTGATGATGTAGACGGCCTGCTCGTCGCGCCGCGTTCCCGATCGTCGTCTGTCCTGATCCATGTCTGCCTCCCGGGCCTAGGACACGCCCAGCCCATCGCGGGGTGAGCGAGACCGGGCCTCGTCGAGCTGCTTCAAGAGGTCGCGCTCCTTGTGCGAGAGCTTTCCGGGCACGTCGACCGTGGCCGTTACGAGCAGGTCGCCGTGGCCCCCCTTCTTCGGTGCCCCTCGGCCCTTCAGCCGGAAGGTCTTGCCGCTGGGTGTTCCCGCCGGCACCTTGAGCTTCACGGAGCCGTCGAGCGTCGGCACCTCGACGTTGGCCCCGAGTGCCGCCTCCGAGTACGAGACCGGCAGCTCGATGGTCAGGTCGTCGCCGCGGCGTCCGAACACCTTGTGCGGACGCACGTGCACCACCACATAGAGATCGCCCGGCTGCGCGCCGGCCTGCCCGGGCTCGCCACGTCCGCCCAGACGGATCCGCGCGCCGTCCTTGACGCCCGCCGGCACCTTCACCTTGAGGCGGCGGGTCCGGCGTTCGGCCCCCGTTCCGTGACAGGTCGTGCACGGGTGCTCGATCAATCGCCCCGTCCCCCCGCAGTCGGGGCACGGACGCGACAGCGAGAACGGCCCCTGCGGCACGGCCACCTGGCCGCTGCCCCCGCACGTCGGACACGTGATCGGCGACGTGCCGGGCTCCGCGCCGGAACCACCGCACGTGTGACAGGTCGCGGGCCCGGAGATCCTCACCGGAACGGTGGTTCCGGCCATGGCGTCCTCGAACGAGACCGTCACCTGCGTCTCGAGATCCGCTCCGCGCCGGGACGCACGGGTGCCGCGATTGCGGCGACCGCCGCCGAAGAGACCACCGAAGAGGTCACCGAGGTCGACGTCGGCCGTCTCGTAGCGGACGCCGCCCGGCCATCCGCCGCCCGCGCCCCCCGGCCATCCCGACGGGCCGCCGGCACCGACGCCGGATGCCGCCATCTCGCGAACCCGGTCGTAGGACGCGCGCTTCTCCTCGTCGCCGAGGACGTCGTAGGCCGCGGAGATCTCCTTGAACCGGGTCTCCGCGTCGGCGTTGCCGGGATTCGCGTCGGGGTGGTGCGCCTGCGCGAGCTTGCGGTACGACTTCTTGATGTCGGCCGCGGAGGCGTTCTTGGGCACGCCGAGGACCTGGTAGTAGTCCTTCTCGAACCATTCGCGACGTACCTCGTCCGCCATGTGCGTGCACTCCCTACGATGCCGGAACCCGTCCGGTCCGGCTTACGACCGCTCGACTCGAACGCCGGCGGGACGAAGGACCCGGCCCCGCAGGGTGTATCCGGGCCGCAGGACGTCGGCCACCACCGGCTCCCCGTCCCCGTCGCCCGTCTGCATGAGCGCCTCGTGCTGCTCCGGGTCGAAGGTCCGTCCCTGCGCGTCGATCCGCTCGAGCCCCTCGGCCTTCAGGGCATCGACCAGCTTCGCGTAGACGAGCTCGACCCCCTTGAGGAACTTCTGGAAGTCCGGCTGCGCCTCGGCCGACATCAATGCCAGGTCGAAATCGTCGAGCACCTCCAGCAGCTTGCGAACGACCGGCTCGGCCGCGTGCTCGACCGCGTGCGTCTGCTCCTTGAGCACCCGCTTGCGGTAGTTGTCGAACTCGGCCTGCAACCGCCGAAGGTGATCCAGGTACTCCTTCGCCTCGGCGCGGGCCGCCGCGAGCTCATCGCTCGACGGCGGCGACGCCTCGTCGGCCGCGGCCGCGGCCGGGGGCGCGCCGGGGATCTCCTGCGAGCCCGGCGCGTCCCGGTCCGCGAACCGGCGCTTGTCGGTGACCCGTAGCGGCGGGCCTTCCGGCTCGTCACGCATCACTGGTCACCGCCCTCGTCGACGATCTCGCCTTCCACGACGTCGTCCTCGCCCGCGGGAGGCGGAGTGGAGCCCTCGCCGCCGGCCGCCGCCGCCTGCTGCTCCTCGGCCTCGGTCTCAGCCTGCGCCTGCTGGTGGATGGCGTTGCCGACTCGCCCGTAGACCTCGAGCACGGCGTCGGTCAGCTCGCGGAGCTTGTCCGCATCGGCGCCCTCGTCCTTCAGGAGCTCCTTCAGCTCGCCGTTCTTGCTCGAGAGCTCCTCGCGATCGGCGGCCGGAGCCTTCTCGCCCCACTCGCCCAGGTCCTTGTCGACCTGGTACGCGAGCTGGTCGGCGCGGTTGCGAGCCTCGGCGGCCTCACGCCGCCGATGGTCCTCGGCCGCGAACGACTCCGCCTCCTTGACCATCCGGTCGATCTCGTCCTTGGAGAGCGCGGTGCCGCCGGTGATGGTCATCGCCTGCTCCTTGCCGGTCGCGAGGTCCTTGGCGCTGACGTTCACGATGCCGTTGGCATCGATGTCGAACGCGACCTCGATCTGCGGCACGTTGCGCGGAGCCGGCGGGATCCCCATCAGGTGGAACCGGCCGAGCGACTTCATCCCCGGCGAGTAGACCGTCTCGGCCTCTCCCTGAAGGACGTGGATCTCGACCGTCGTCTGGTTGTCGTCGGCGGTGGTGAAGATCTCCGACTTGCGCGTCGGGATCGTCGTGTTGCGCTCGATCATCTTCTGGAAGATGCCGCCCTTGGTCTCGACGCCGAGCGTCAGCGGGGTGACGTCGAGAAGGAGGATGTCCTTCACGTCGCCCTTGAGAACGCCCGCCTGGACGGCGGCGCCGACCGCGACGACCTCGTCGGGGTTGACGCCCTTGTGCGCTTCCTTCCCGCCGGTCAGCTGCTTCACGAGCTCCTGCACCATGGGCATGCGCGTCGAGCCGCCGACGAGGATCACGTGGTCGACCTGGTCGGCTCCCTTGCCCCAGTCGGCGACGGCCTGCTCGAACGGCGTGCGGAGCCGCTGCACGAGGTCCTCGGTCATCCGCTCGAACTCCGCGCGGGTGAGCTTCTGCTCCAGGTGGAGCGGGCCCTCGTTGGTGGCGGTCACGAACGGCAGGTTGATCGTCGTCTCGGCAACCTGGGACAGCTCGATCTTGGCCTTCTCCGCGGCCTCCTTGAGGCGCTGCATGGCCATGCGGTCCTTCGACAGGTCGACGCCGTGGCCGTCCTTGAAGGCCTTCACGAGCCAGTCGATGATCCGCTGGTCCCAGTCGTCGCCACCAAGATGCGTGTCGCCGTGGGTGGCCTTGACCTCGAACACGCCCTCGCCGATCTCGAGCAACGAGACGTCGAAGGTCCCGCCGCCGAGGTCGAACACCAAGACGGTGTGGTCCTTTTCCTGCTTGTCGAGACCGTAGGCGAGCGCCGCCGCGGTCGGCTCGTTGATGATGCGGAGCACTTCGAGCCCCGCAACCTGGCCGGCCTCTTTGGTGGCCGTGCGCTGTGCGTCGTCGAAGTACGCCGGCACGGTGACGACGGCCTGGGTGACGGTGTCGCCGAGGTAGGCCTCCGCGTCCCGCTTGAGCTTGATCAGGATCTGGGCCGAGATCTCCTGGGGGCTCCAGCCCTTGCCGTCGATCTCGATCGACCAGCTCTTGTCGCCCATGAAGCGCTTGACCGATCGGATGGTCCGATCCGGGTTGGTGATGGCCTGTCGCTTGGCGACCTCGCCGACCAGGATCTCGCCGTTCTTCGAGAACCCGACCACCGATGGGGTCGTCCGTGCGCCTTCCGCGTTCGGGATGACGACGGGCTCGCCGCCCTCCAGGACGGCAACCACCGAGTTCGTCGTTCCGAGGTCGATACCGACCGCTCGTGCCATGAAAATTCTCCCTTCCTACCGATGTGCCTGCGGTTCTGGGGCGCTGTTCCGGTGCTTCCTAAGTCTTAACACAGTATGGAATCTGAGTATTTCATTGGCAACCTTTGCAGCCTTTGGGCAAACCCTTGGGGGGCAACCTCGGGGCAACTTCTGGTTCCGAGGCCGGAAGGTCCCACGGACTCGGGCTTCGGCCCTCCGGCGCAGATGCCGATGAACGGTCCAACGAGCGGGCAGAAGCGACCGACCTCCTTCCTACGGTTCAAGCCTGGGGGCCTTTCGTCCGAAGAAGGAACTAGAGCAAACGGTCCAGACGACGGACCGCACCAGAGCACGAGGGAGCAAGGTGAGCGCACCGACCACGCACGCGAGAGTCGACGTCCGGCCCCAAGGGCCCGGCCAGAGCACCGCGCAACGCACGGTGGAGTCGCTCATGTACGAGGAGCGCAACCGGTGGGCCATGCACGTCCACGACCGGCTGACGCAATCGGTGACGAGCGCCGTCCTGGAGCTGCAAACGCTTCGCCGGCGAATGGAGACGGATCCGGCCGAGGCCATGCGGAGCCTGAAGACCGTCGAAGACGAGATCCGCGCCGACCTGCGTGAGATCCGCGAGGTCCTCTTCGAGCTCGATCGTGGCGAGCCGACGCCGGAGGAGCCGACGTTTGCCGGCTTCGTCGACGAGCTGGTGACCCGCTGGAAGATCCCGGCCCGAGTCCTCGTGACGGGGGCGCTCGACGAGGCGCCCGAAGAGGTCCTCGAGACCGCTCACGGGATCGTCGCTGAGGCCATCGCCAATGCCGCCAAACATTCCGGCTCCCCCGACGTGCTCGTGCGGGCCGGCATGAGCGGCGGCGGGCTGCGCCTGGAGATCGTCGATCGCGGGACGGGCATCGTCCCGGTCTCCGACGACGACCCCCACTTCGGTCTTCGACAGATGCGAGACCGCGCGCGAAAGCTGGGCGGCACCATCGACATCGAATCCACCCCCGGACACGGGACCCGTGTGGTCGCCGTGCTCCCCGTCGGAGGAAGAGGAGAGCAATCATGAAGATCCTGATCGTCGACGACCATGCGCTCGTTCGCAGAGGGCTGAGCTACGTGGTCAAGGAAGGGTTCCCCGACGCGGAGGTCGTCGAAGCCGAAGGTTCGGCGCGGGCATTGGAGCTGCTGCACGCGGGTCTGGACGCCGATCTGGCCCTCGTGGACGTTCGCATGCCCGATCTCGATGGGCTCGAGCTGCTCCGCCAGATGAAGGCCGAGTGGGCGGACGTGCCGGTCGTGATGCTGTCCACCTACGACAACCCTCCCTACGTGAAGCGGGCTCTGTCCGACGGGGCCGCCGGCTACCTCTTGAAGGACTCGACGCCCGAGGACCTGACGCAGGCGATCAAGGTGGCCATCTCCGGGAGCGGCAACGTGCTCAGCCCGCGGGTCATCCAGAACCTCTTCGAAGACCAGGAGACCAACGGGCGCGGAGGCTCCCGAGGCGGAACCCACCGTCGCGGCGAGTTCTCGCTGACGCAGCGCGAGCACGACATCCTCGCCCTGCTGTCCGAGGGACGCTCGAACCGCGACATCGCGCAGGCCCTGTTCCTGTCCGAGAAGACGGTCAAGGCGCACCTGGCCGCGATCTTCCGCAAGCTCGGCGTCACGAACCGCACCCAGGCCGCGATGATGGCGGTGCAGATGGGCGTGGGCCCGGTACCGGGCGCGCTGGCGGACGTGGCCGAGCGCTGAGACCTAGCGCTCGCGGAAGTCTTCGAAGAACCTGCTCGGCGTCGGGCCGCGCTGGCCCTGGTACTTGTTGCGCGTGGTGCCGTAGGGCCGCTCGGCCGCCGTCGTCAGGCGGAAGAACGAGATCTGCCCGATCTTCATGCCCGGATACAGGGTGATCGGCAGGTTCGCGACGTTCGACAGCTCGAGCGTGAGGTAGCCATCCCACCCCGGATCGACGTATCCGGCGGTGGAGTGGATCAAAAGACCCAGGCGTCCGAGAGAGGATTTGCCCTCGAGGCGCGCGACGAGGTCGTCGGGCAGGGCGACGCGCTCGAGCGTGGACCCGAGCACGAACTCGCCCGGGTGCAGGATGAACGGCTCGTCCGGCTTCACCTCGACCAGCTCCGTCAGGTCCGGCTGCTCCTCGCGCACATCGATGTACGGGTAGCGGTTGTTCGCGAAGACCCGGAACTGCGCGTCCACGTGAAGATCGACCGAGGACGGCTGGACGCATGCCGGGTCGAAGGGGTCGATCACGATGTGGCCGGAGGCGACCTCTTCGCGGATGGTTCGATCGGACAGGATCATCGCGTGCCGATGCTAGCCGCTCGATCCCGGCCCAGGCATCACGCGGTGGAGACGGCGATCCACCGGTCGAGGGTGGCCGCGGCAGCTCCGGAGTCGATCGCCGCCGCCGCACGGACCATGCCGTCGGCGAGCGACCCGGCGGCTCCGGCGACCTCCAGGGCTGCACCGGCGTTGAGCAGCACGACGTCGCGGCGCGGGCCCTGCTCCCCGGCCAAGACCGCGCGCGCGATGGCGGCCGACTCGGCGGCGTCGCCTCCGCTCAAGTCCTCGATCGACGCCTTCGCGAACCCGAGTGCGATCGGGTCGACGTGGGTCTCGCGGATGGAACCCTCGCGCACGTCGTAGACGAGCGATGTGCCGGTCGTCGTCAGCTCGTCGATCCCGTCCTCGCCGCGGACGAGCTTTGCGCGGACGCCGCGGCGGGCGAGCACCTCGGCCATCAGGGGCAGCATCCGCAGGTCCGAGACGCCGACGACCTGCCCCATCGGCCGGGCGGGATTGGTGAGCGGGACCGAGGAAGTTGAATGCCGTCGGAACCCGGAGCTCGCCGCGAACCTGGGCCGCGTTGCCAAACGCCGGATGGAACACGCGGGCGAACATGAACGCGATCCCGGCTTCGTCAAGGCATCGCGCGACGCCGGCCGGATCGAGGTCGATCGCCACGCCCAGCGCCTCGAGCACGTCCGCGGATCCGCAATGACTGGATGCGGCGCGGTTCCCGTGCTTTGCCACCGGCACGCCGGCTCCGGCGACGACGATCGCCGCCACGGTGGAGATGTTGAAGGTCCCGGAGCGGTCGCCACCGGTCCCGCAGGTGTCGACGACCGCGATCGTGGTCGGGACCGGGCTCGCGAACTCGAGCGTGGTGCGAGCCAGCCCCTCGAGCTCGTCGGCCGTCTCCCCCTTGGTGCGAAGCGCCATCAGGAACCCGCCGATCTGACCCGGCGTGGCGTCCCCCGACATGATCGTCCGCATGACCTCAGCCGCTTCGTCGGCCGTGAGCGACTCGTGGGCCGTGAGCCGCGTGAGCGTCGCCGGCCAGAAGTCGGGGTCGGGCTCGGTCATGGGAGCGGCCACGCTAGCAGGTGGTCCGCGGCCGTGGACCCTGTCGCGAAGCCGCAGGCACGGTCATTCGCGCGCTGGCTAGACTTGGCGCCTCGGTCACCGGCAACTGCCGGCGGCCGGGCCACGCGGGCGTGGTTCAATGGCAGAACGCGAGCTTCCCAAGCTCGAGACGGGGGTTCGATTCCCCTCGCCCGCTCCAACCGGACGTCGCTAGGCGACCTTCAGCTCGCCCGCCATGCCCGAGCCGTGGTGGAAGCGGCAGTAGAACTCGACCACACCCGAATCGGGGAACGCCACGTCGACACTCGTGTCCTGGCCGGGCTGCACGAGGACGTCGACGTTCTCGTCGTCGATCGTGAAGGTGTGCGGGACCGATCCCCCGTTGTGGATCTCGATCTTCAGGCTCTGGCCCGCGGACCCGGTCAGCACCGTCGGATTGAAGAGGAAGTTGGCCTGCTGCACCGAAGTCTGGCTCGTGCCGGTGACATCGACCGAGCCGTGGTTGTTGGCCTGGTCATCACCGATCGGGATCGTCCCGCCCCCGTCGCCGGATCCGGAATCCGTCGGCTCTTGACTCGTCGTCCCGGTCGTCGGGTTCGCGTACCCCGCCGACGTAGGGGTGCCCTTCGAACAGGCCGCAACCGAAATCGTGAGCACGATCACTGCCAGGGCCGCCAGACCCCCGCGACGACCATCGCGTTCCACCATCCAAATCCTCCCTCGTTGATCCGGAGCCGCTTCGCGGCACCGTCGTTCGGCAACCATCGACCCTGGGTCTACGCGGGAGACCGACCGAGGGTTCAACCCGGCCGGCGATGAACCGGGGCTGGCTCCCACCCGTACTCCCCCAGTAGCGTGCAAAGGATGCGAACAGATGACCCCGTGGGCGACGCCGTCCTGATGGAGGCGTTTGCCGGCCACGACGAGCGCGCTGCGGCGGCGCTCTACGAGCGGTTCGCCTCGCGGGTCCATGGGTTGGGAATCGTGATGCTCGGAAACGACCAGGCTGCCCAGGACCTCGTTCAGGACACCTTCGTCAAGCTGTGGCGCACGGCCCAGCGGTTCGACCCCGCCCGTGGGCGGCTCGACACGTGGGTGCTTCTCGTCGCCCGCTCACTCGCCATGGATGCCCTCCGGCGGCGAGTGCTCGAGTGGCGGACGCTCGAGGCGTCCGCGCCGCCGCCCGAGACGGACCCCGACGCGCTTCCGGACGAGCGAGCCGTCGTCGCCGACATGGCGGGCCGGGCCAAGCAGGCGATGGCGCGACTCTCGGCCGAGCAGCGCTCGGCGTTGGAGCTCGCGTACTTCGGCGGGCGCACGACCGCAGAAGTTGCCGCGCTGGAAGGCATCCCACTTGGGACCGCAAAGACCCGAATCCGCGCCGCCCTGCTGCGGCTGCGGCGCGAGATGGCTTCCCAGCTCGACCCGGAGACCGACCATGATCTGTGAGGAGGTCCGCGAGCGGCTGACGGAGCATCTGCTCGGATCGCTCCCCGAACCGGAGGACGCGGACGTTCGCAGTCATCTTCGCGGCTGCGCGGCGTGCCGCGAGGAGCAGACCGCCCTGGAGGACGGGCTCGACACGTTCTCCCGGGCGGCGCACGACCTGGAGCCGCCCGAAGAGCTCCGCGACCGAGTACTGGCAACGCTCGCCGAGGAATGGCGCGACGACCGGCGGGCCCCGGGTCTGCCGGCTCACGCGGCGGTCACGCAAATCCGGTCTCGCTCGCGGTGGCTCGCGGCGGCCGCCGCGGTGCTCGTGCTCGTCTCGGCCGGCAGCCTCACGTGGGGGATCCTGCGGAACCAGGATGCCGTCCGCGCGATCGACGACGCCGCCAGCTACCGGAGCATCCTGGCCACCCTCGGAGGCCGGGACTTCCGGGTCGGGTCGCTCGCACCCAACGGTGAGACGGAGGTGGGCGGCCGAGTCGTCGTCTACGACGGCGATCCGGCCAAGGGATGGAGCTCGTGGGCGATCGTGATCGTGAGAAAGCCGGGGACCGCCGGGCGGGCGTCCGCCGAGTTGTTCTCGGCGGACGGACGGACGATCGAGCTGCCACCGCTTCGATTCTCGGCCGGGGAAGCCTCCACGTGGCTGGTGACGCGTTCCGACCTCGCCGCCTACGGCGGCGTGCGGATCACCGCGTCCGACGGCACCGTGCTCGCCGAGGGATCGCTGGTCGACGCCTAAGGACTACGGCGCCGGTGCGTCCGGACGGGCCGGAACGCCCCCGCCGCGTTCACCCAGATGAGCGCGGCGCGACGTGCGGACGTACGCGATCATGCCCCCGCCGATCGTTCCAAGGGGGATGCACGCGGGCGCGGCGGAGACGATGCTCGTGAAGTGGTGATTCGCTCCGCCGAAGAAGCCGTCCCAGATCACGAGGGCTCCCCCGGCGATCACGACGATGCCGGCGAGCATGATGCCGACCATCGCTCCCAGGAGCACCCCCGCAAGCGTCGACGCCACCAGGGACTGCCGGCGCGTCCGCTCGTCCCAGATCGTCGCGCGGCTCATGCGCGGATCCTTGCACACGGGACGCGCGCGGGGCATCCATCGATCGACCCGACTATGTGGTGGCCGGCGGGGCTCCCAGCGCCGCGAGGAACGCCTCCGGCTCCTCGAGTCCGAGACCGAGCCGGCGGGGACGCACCGGGATGCCGAGGCACCAGGCCCTGGGACGCGGGTCCAGCTGAAGCCAGACGATCCCCGACGTCGCGCCGTTGACGAGCCAGTTCCCCCGGAAGTCGGTGTGGACGCCGATCGCCCACCACACGTTGCCGGAAGGGCTCGCGGCCTTCACGTCACCGGCCGCGAAGCGGCTTCGAAACGCCCAGCCCATGCGCACCTCGACCCGGCCGCTGCTCACGAGGACGCGCGAGTGCGCCGGTCCGAGACCAATCGCCGTGAAGAACCACCGGAGCCCGCGGCCGTAGCGGAACGCGAACCTCACGGCGCGGCCGCCGCGAGGAACGACTTTGCGCTCGGGCACAGTTCCCGAAGCGGACATCGGCGACAGGACGGAACGGGAGCGCGGCAGATCTCGCGCCCGAGACGGATCATCCCGACGTGCAGGGGGGTGCGCAGGCCCGCGGGAACCGCATCGTGCAGGATCCGGTCGGCCCGCTCGGCCGTCGCCGACGGCGGGACGAGGCCCAGGCGACGGGCGACTCGATGCACGTGCGTGTCGACGGGGATCGCGTCGCGGCCGAGCGCGAACGACAGCACGACCGCCGCCGTCTTCGGACCGACGCCCGGCAGCGATGTCAGATAGGCGCGAGCTTCCTCGTCGCTCATCTGCCGAAGCACGCTGAGGTCGAATCCGCCCTCCCGGTCGCGAACCTCTCGCAGGATCGCCTGGATCCTCGGCCCCTTCTGGTTGGCCAGCCCGCCCGAACGAATCGTCTCGATCAGCAGCCCCCGCGCGGCATCCACCACGGCATTCCAGGTCGGGAAGGCGCGGCGGAGCGCCGCGAACGACCGTTCCGCATTCAGGTCGCTGGTGTGCTGCGAGAGCACGGTCAGCACCAGCTCGTCCAGCGGATCCGTCGGCGCCCGAGGCGGATCGAGCGGGCCGAATCGCCGCTCGAGCCGGTCGTGGACCGCGCGCAGCCGCCGGCGCGTCGGTGGTGTCCATCCCGTGGCGGCGACGGCGGCGCGCATCGGCGCGCCAGCCTACTCAGCCGGACCGAACTCGCGGGCGCGGCTGCGGAACTGCGTGAGCGAGGGCTCGAAGGTGAGCCGGATGGTGTCGGTCGGGCCGTTGCGGTGCTTCGCGATGATCAGCTCGGCCTCTTTCTTCTTCTCCGGATCCGAGTCGTCACGGTGGATGAACATGACGATGTCCGAGTCCTGCTCGATCGCCCCCGACTCACGCAGGTCCGACAGCTGGGGTCGCTTGTCGGCCCGCGCCTCCGGGTTCCGGTTGAGCTGCGAGAGCGCGACCACCGGGAGCGCCAGCTCCTTGGCGAGCAGCTTCAGCGAACGGCTGATCTCGGCGACCTCCTGCTGCCGGTTGTCGGGACGGCGCTGCAGCGGGCTCGTCATGAGCTGCATGTAGTCGACGATGATCATGCCGAGCCCTCCCTTCGAGGACCGCATCCGCCGCGCCTTGGCCCGGATGTCGACGATGTTGACGTTGCCGGAGTCGACGACGTGGACCGGCGCCTCGTGGAGGATCTCGGCGGCGTGCACGACGTTGGTCCAGTCGGACGGACCGACGCGCTTGCTCCGGATCCGGTCCCACGGGACCTTCGCCTCGGAGCAGAGCATCCGCATGCCGATCTCGGACCGGGACATCTCGAGCGAGAAGAGGGCAACCGGGAAGCCGGCGACCGCCACGTTGCGCGCGATGTTGACGGCAAGCGAAGACTTGCCGATGCCCGGGCGGGCGGCGATGACGATCAGGTTGCCGGGCTGGAACCCGGAGGTGAGGTTGTCAAGGTCGATGAACCCCGTTGCGAGGCCCGTGTACGCCGACTCGCGGTGCTGGATGGACTCGAGATCGGCCATCGCGGCCTCGACGAGCTCGCGGAGGATCGCCATGTCGTCGTGATCCTCGCGCCGAGCGACGTCGTAGATCCGTTGCTCCGCGCCGTCGGCGACGGCGTCGGCGTCCTCGGGCGCGCTGTACGCGTTCTCCATGATGTCGGCGGCGGCCGAGATCAGCCGGCGGCGGAGCGCGGCGTCGGCGACGATGCGCGCATAGTGCCTGGCCGACGCGGGGGTCGAGACCTGCAACGTGAGGTCGTGGATCGCAAGCTTTCCGCCGAGCGTTTCGAGCACGCCGGCGCGCTCGAGCGAGGCGGACACCGAGATCGGGTCGACGGGTTCGCTTTTCGCGTACAGCCCGCGGATCGCCTCGAAGACGCGGGCGTTCGACGATCGGTAGAAGTCGTCGGCGCGAACCAGCTCGACGACCTCGGCGATCGCCTCGCCGGAAAGCATCATCGCGCCGAGCACCGACTCCTCGGCCTCGACGTTGCTGGGCGGCACGCGCCCGTCGCCCCTGGGGGGCCGCCGGACGTCCTCAGCGGTACGCGCCATGTGCCCCTCTCTCCCCGACGACCCGGCCAAAGAGCCGGCCAAAGAAACGGCCAAAGAAACGGATGGATGCCCGCTGGAGCACGCTACGCGCGTTCGCGCAACACCGGCAGTTGATAACCGCTGTGGATTGCTGCGGCCCAGGTCGGCGCCCGAGATTCCTTGTCACTTCGGCCCTGACCTGCGCTGTCCACATGTGGGAACCATGTGGACAAGTGTGAACTCCGGGGGTGACACGCGTGTGATTCGCCGGGCGCCGGCACCTCGGCCCGGCTCAGCCTTCCGTGGCGACGACCTCCACGGTGAGCACCGGCTCGACGTCGGGGAAGAGGCGGACGCGGACGTCGTGCGTGCCGACCGAGCGGATCGGCTCGTCCAGATGGACGTCGCGGCGGTCCACCTCGACCCCGGCCTGCTCTGCAAGGGCCGCGGCGACGTCGGCGGCGGTGACGGACCCGAAGAGCTTCCCCTCCTCGCCGGCGTTGGCCGAGATGCGCACCGGACCCGCGCCGATCAGCCTCGAAGCGACCGCCTCGAACTCCACCTTGCGCTTGGACTGGCGTCCGAGATGCGCGCGCCGGAGACTCTCCGCGTGCTTGACGGCAGCCTTCTCCGCCCGGACCGCAAGCCCGCGCGGGATCAGGTAGTTGCGGGCGTAGCCATCGGCGACATCGGCAACGTCGCCGGGATCGCCGAGCCGCTCGACGGGCTTTTGCAGGATGACTTTCATCGCGACGAGAAGGGCAGGAGGGCCATCACCCTCGCGTTCTTGACGGCCGTCGCGACGTCGCGCTGATGCTGCACGCAGTTGCCGGTCACGCGACGAGCACGGATCTTGCCCCGTTCGCTCGTGAACCGGCGAAGCGTCATGACGTCCTTGTAGTCGATGTACTCCGTCTTCTCCTTGCAGAAGACGCAGAACTTGCGCTTGCCCTTCTTCTGCCAGGCCTTCTCTTCCTTGTCACGCTTGCGCCTGGGTGGGCCGCCACCACGACCGCCGCCTCTAGCCGGCATCGAGCGGCGTCCCTTCGTCCGTCCCGCCGCCGGCGGGCGACGAGACCTTGTCTCCCCAGTCGCCCGATCCGCCGGAGCCGCCGGAGCCGCCCGCGTTCGAGCGAGACGTCTTCTCGAGCTTGGCGGTCGCCCACTTGAGGCTGGGGCCCACGTCGTCGGCCTCGATCTCGATCGCCGAGCGCCGCTCGCCCTCCTGGTTCTCCCAGGAGCGCTGCTTCAGGCGTCCGGTCACGACGACGCGCGTGCCTCTCGTCAGGGTCTCCGCGGCGTTCTCCGCGAGGGAACGCCACACGCTCACGCGGAAGAACGAGGTGTCGCCGTCACTCCAGTTTCCCTGGGCGTCGCGGATCCGCGTCGAATGGGCGACCGTGAAGTTCGCGACCGCGGCGCCGTTGGCCGTGTACCGAAGCTCCGGGTCGTCGGTCAGGTTGCCCACGACCGTGATCTGATTGTCGCTCGCCATCTGGTGGTTCCCCTTTCCTGCTGCTCGCCTCGTTACCCCGAGGCGGGGGAAGCTGCGGTCTTTTTCTCGGGCAGGACCACGATCTTGTGCCGGATCACCTCGTCGGCGAGGTTCAGCGTGCGGTCCAGCTCGGGTTGGACGTCGGGATCGGCTGAGAATCGGACGACGGCGTAGTAGCCCTCGTGCTGCCGTTGCACTTCGTAGGCGAACCGCCGCCGGCCCCATCGGTCGATGTTGCGGACCTGGCCGCCACCTTCGGTGACGATCTTTTCGATCCGCCCGACCGCCGTACCCACCAACGCCTCGTCGGCCTCGGCGGGCAGGATGAGCATTGCTTCGTACTCCCTCACCGTCACCTCCTCTGGTCTGGACGGCCCCCCAACGATTGGGGAGCAGAAGGAGCGAGGGTCGTCCAGAAGTGTACGGGACCGACGCTAGCACCGCCCCCCGACACCCACGTCCGCGTGGCCGGGACGGGGCCTCGGCTACACTTTCGGCCGATACGTGCCGACTCGTCGCGGAGTTGGCCGGCACCTTGGCCGTGCACTCAAAGGAGGCGCGAGCGATGACGACGACCACCACCCGTGACCTGCAAGCCTGGAAGGCGGAGGGCCGCCGCTGGGCGATGCTCACGGCCTACGACTTCCCGACCGCCCAGATCCTCGACCGGGCCGGCATTCCCGTGTTGCTGGTCGGAGACTCCGTCGGGCGCAACGTCCTCGGCTATGCCGACGAGCTTGCCGTCACGATGCAGGACATGCTCCACCACGTCCGCGCCGTGACCCGCGGGGTCGAGCGCGCCATGGTGGTCGCGGACATGCCGTTCATGTCCTTCCAGGTGACGGCGGACGACGGTGTGCGAAACGCCGGCCGCCTGATCAAGGAGGGCGGTGCGCACGCGGTCAAGATCGAGGGACCCCAGCTGGATCTCGTCCACCGCCTCGTCGAGATCGGCATCCCGGTGATGTCGCACATCGGCCTCACCCCCCAGTCGGTCCACGCGCTGGGTGGCTACCGCGTCCAGGGACGCGGAGAGTCCGCGCACGTCGTGGCCGAGCAGGCGCTCCAGCTCGAGAAGGCGGGGTCGTTCTCGATCGTCCTCGAGGCGATGCCGGCCGAGCTCGCCACGGAGATCACGAGATCCGTCCAGATCCCCACGATCGGGATCGGGGCCGGCAACGGCACCGACGCCCAGGTGCTGGTCGTGAACGACCTGCTCGGCCTGAGCGAGCGGGCACCCAAGCTCGCCAAGTCGTACGTGGATCTGCGCGGCGTCATCACCGAGGCGGCGAAGGCCTACGCGCACGACGTCGAGACCGGCGCCTTCCCCGACGAAGCGCACACGTATCGCTGAGTCCGGCGTGGGACCGCAATCCCGGCGTCGGCCTACACTTCCGCCGTGACGGGAGCTTCCACGACCGACGTCCGCCGCGCCGAGATGCTCGGCTCTCTCTCACACGAGCTTCGGTCTCCGATCGCCACCATCAAGGGGCTCGCCGCCACGATCCGAGCCCACGGCGACCGGCTGACCGACGACGAGAAGGCCGGATTCGTCGAGCAGATCGAGCACGAGGCGGGCAGGATGCTCGCCGCCGTGAACCAGGCGACCCTCGCGATGCGCCTGGACGCGCGGATCGTCGCGACGGATCCGAGGCCCTGCGACGTCGTCGAGGTGGTTCGCGACGGTGTGGCCGCCGCGATGCTCGGTCCCCGGACGGTCGAGATCGACGCGCCGGAACCGGTGACGGCCACGGTCGACGCCCAGCTGCTCGCCGAAGTCGTCCACCAGCTGGCCTCGAATGCCGGTCGGTTCTCCCCGCCGGTCACGCCCGTCAGGGTGCGGGTCTACCGCGACGGCGGCGAGGCGGTGACCGAGGTGATCGACGAGGGCCCCGGGGTCCCGGCCGATCGCCGCGACGACGTCTTCGAGCCGTTCACGACCTGGCGGCCGACGGGATTCGAGGGTTCGGAGGGCCTGGGGCTCGGGTTGTTCATCTCACGTGGCATCGCCACGTTGCTCGGAGGCAAAATCTCCCTCGAGGACGCACCGGCGGGGGGTACCATGACCCGCGTTCGAGTGCCCTTGGGGGATTGAGTGGCCGCACATCGGTCGGTTTCGCTCCTGATCTGCGACGACCACAAGATTCTCACGGACGCCCTGACGACGGTCGTCGGCCTGGACCCCGAGCTGGAAATGATCGGACCGGCGGTCCACGACCCCCAGGGAGCCGTCGACCTCGCCACGGAGCGCCTTCCCGACGTCGTCTTGATGGACATCGTCTTCAAGGGCGGCGGGATGACCGGGATCGAAGCCACTCGCAAGATCAAGGAGGCCTCGCCCTCGACGAAGGTCGTGATCATGACCGCGCACGACGACGAGCGCCTCCTGGTCGAAGCCGTCGAGGCCGGCGCCTCCGGGTTTCTGTCCAAGGAAGAGGCGGCCACCGAGATCATGGGCGCCGTCAAGGCCGCGGCCGACGGCGAGGTGCTGATCGATCCGGCCACGCTGACGCGCCTGCTCGCCCAGGTGGCCAGGGAGCGGGAGGCACAGCGCGGCGCCCAGGCGTTGCTGGACGATCTGACGGAGCGGGAGCGCGAGATCCTCCAGCTGCTGGCCGAGGGGATGCGTAACGACGGGATCGCGAAGAAGCTGTTCATCAGCCCGCAGACCGTCCAGACCCATGTACGGAACATCCTCGGGAAGCTCCGCGTCCATTCCAAGCTCGAGGCGGTCGCGTTCGCCGTGCGTCACGGCGCCATCCACGTCTGAAACGCCCTGGTCACAGGGGCTTTCAAGAGATACCCAATGGTAGGTATCAACGCGTTCGGAAGAACCGTCGAAGCCTGAGCTGCGACGCCAAGAACCCCCTCAATGCGAGGCCATCACCCCCTCGATGGCCCCGCAGATTCCGAAGGCCCGAGCTCACCCCTCCCGAGCTCGGGCCTTCGTCATTGCGCCCGGGAGATCGCGCCGGCGCACCTTGCCCGACGCGGTCCTCGGTACGGCGGCGACGAGCACCAGCTCGCGCGGGAGCTTGAACCGGGCGAGCCGGGCGGCCCCGTGGGCCCGGATCGCTTCCAGCGTCGGGGGGTCGCCGGCGACGGCCGGCACGACGAACGCCACGACGCGCTCGCCCCATTCGGGGTCGGGCCGCCCGTCCACCGCCACGTCGGCGATACCCGGATGACCGGCCAGCGCGCGTTCCACCTCGCCCGGCCAGACGGTCTCGGCCCCGGTCCGGATCGCGTCGGACGACCGGCCGTGAACGAGGAGATCCCCGCCCGGACCGAGCGCGCCGAGATCCCCCGTGCGAAGCCATCCGTCGTCGGTGAAGGCCCGGCGTGTCGCCTCGGGGTCGTTCCGGAAACCGCCCATCAAGGTCGGCCCGCGCAGGAGGACCTCGCCATCGGTGGCGACCTTCACCTGGGCGCCGCCCACCGGCCGCCCGTCGTAGACGACCCCGCCACAGCTCTCGGTCAGGCCGTACGTGGCGACGACCGTGCCGCCGAGGGCCTCGGCGCCGCGCCTCAGCCCGGGGTCGAGGGAGTCGCCACCGACCAAGACGACGCCGAGGCCGGACAGGTCACGCCGCGTTCGGACCAGGCGCCGGAGCATCGTCGGCACGAGGGCGACGTGGGCGCCGGCCGGCGCGCCGCGCAGCAGCCGTTCCGGGTCGAAGCCGTCCATGGCGACCAGCCGCGCACCCGAGAACGCGGCGCGAGCCAGGACGAGCAGACCGCCCACGTGCGCGGTCGACAGGCACAGGATCCATGAGCCCGCGGATCGGACGCCCGAACCCGATTCGAGAAGGTCGCCGAGAACGTGAAGGGACGCCGCCACCGCCGAGGAGACGGCGCCCGGTCCAAGCTCGACGAGCCCCGGGTCGCCGCCGGTGCCCGACGTCGCCACGATCCACGCGACGCGATCGGGATCGACGGGCACGGGATCCGGAAGCGCCACGACACCCTCGGGGCTCGCGACGGCCGCGGGCCGGGCGCGCTCCAGCACCCGCGCGCGTTCCGTCTCGGTCCAGCGCGGATCCATCACGAGGAACGGCCGCTCGCCCCGCACGAACGTCTCGACGAACGCCGCCCCGGCGGCGCCGGCCGGAGGCTCGACGGCGACGAGCGCATCGGCCGGCAACTCGGACGGATCCCGGAGCTCCATACGTGGGGTAGGCTAGCGAAACCGTTCGAGTACGCGCTCTAGGAGTCGATGGTCACATGGTGGAGCAGATGAGCTGGGAACCCGCCGGGAACTGGACGGACATCCGCTACGAGACCGCGGAGCAGATCGCAAAGATCACGATCGCCCGGCCCGAGGTCCGAAACGCGTTCCGGCCGCTGACGACGCGGGAGCTGATCCGGGCCTTCGAGATGGCCCGCGACGATCCGGCAATCGGGGTCGTGATCCTGACGGGCGAAGGACCCGACGCGTTCAGCTCCGGCGGCGACCAGAAGATCCGGGGCGACGACGGCTATGTCGACGAGCACGGCGTGGGCCGTCTCAACGTCCTCGATCTCCAGATCCAGATCCGGCGGCTGCCCAAGCCGGTCATCGCGATGGTTGCCGGATACGCGATCGGCGGGGGGCACGTGCTGCACTTGTGCTGCGACCTGACGATCGCCGCCGAGAACGCGAGGTTCGGGCAGACCGGCCCGCGCGTCGGGTCGTTCGACGGGGGCTACGGCATCGGGCTCCTCGCGCGGCAGATCGGCGAGAAGCGCGCGAAGGAGATCTGGTTCCTGTGCCGGCAGTACGACGCGGAGACGGCGCTTCGCTGGGGTCTCGTCAACGAGGTCGTGCCGCTCGCCGAGCTGGAGACGACGACGGTCGAGTGGGCGCGGACGATGCTGCGGCATTCCCCGCTCGCCTTGCGGATGCTGAAGGCCGGCTACAACGCCGGTGTCGACGGCCTCGCCGGCGTCCAGCAATTGGCCGGCGACGCGACGCTCCTCTACTACATGACCGAGGAGGCCCAGGAGGGCCGCGACGCGTTTCAGCAGCGACGCGACCCGGACTTCGGCCGGTTCCCAAAGCGCCCGTGAGCGCCCAGTCCAAATGAGCGCGAACACCGTCTGGTGGCAGGGGGCCAGGTCTTCATGAGCACGATCACCGTCTGGTGGCAGGGGGCCAGACCGCGGACGCTCGGCGCGGGGCTCGTGCCCGTCGTCGTCGGGGCGGCGGCCGCGGGCCACGTGATCTGGTGGCGCCTCGGCGCCGCGCTCGTCGTGGCCGCCGGGCTCCAGATCGGCGTCAACTACGCCAACGACTACTTCGACGGGGTCCGGGGCGTGGACACCGCGGAGCGAGTCGGACCGCCGCGGCTCACGGCCGGTGGTCATGCTTCTCCCCGCGCGGTGCTCGCGGCCGCCGCGATCGCACTTGGATTCGCCGCCGCGGCCGGGCTGGCGCTGGCCCTCGTCACGGCGCCGGTCGCCGTCCTGGCCGTGGGGGCCGTCGCGCTGGCGGCCGCCGCCCTGTACAGCGGCGGGCCGAAACCGTACGCCGGGCTCGGGCTCGGCGAGCTGATGGTCTTCGTGTTCTTCGGGCTGATGGCGACCGCCGGCACGGCCTTCGTGATGGTCGAGACGATCCCGGCGGCCGCGTGGTGGGGCGGCGCCGCGATGGGGTTCCTGGCGGTCGCCATCCTCGTGGCGAACAACCTTCGCGACATCGCCACCGACGCGGCCGGCGGCCGGCGAACGTTGGCGGTTCGGCTCGGCGACCGGCGAACGAGACTCCTCTACCGAGGGGTCGTCGTGGCGGCCTTCGCGACGATCGTCGCCGCCGTGCTCGTCGGAATCGCGTGGCCGGACGCCGGGACGACCCAGTGGGCCCTGTTCGGGCTCGCGGCGTGGGTGCTCGCGATCCGGCCGATGGAGGCCGTCGGCTCGGCGACCGGGCGCGAGCTGATCCCCGTGCTGGTGGGAACCGCGGCGACCCATGCCGCATGCGGTCTGCTCCTCGCACTCGGGCTGGCGCTCTCGCGGACCTGACCGATGGGGCTCGGCGATGTCTCCCTCGTCTGCGCGGCCGCGCTCGTCGACGAGCTCGCGATGGGCGGCGTGCGGCACGCGACCGTCTCGCCGGGGTCGCGGTCGACCGCACTCAGCCTCGCGCTCGAGCGCGACCCGCGAATCGCCGTGCACGTCCACCTCGACGAGCGGAGCGCCGCGTTCTTCGCACTCGGCATCGCGAAGACGGGCGGCACACCGGTCGCGGTCGCCTGCACCAGCGGGACCGCGGCGGCCGAGCTGTTTCCGGCCGTCGTCGAAGCCGAGCGCTCGCGCACGCCGCTCGTGCTGCTGACCGCCGACCGGCCACCGCGGCTGCGCGGAACGGGGGCCAACCAGACGATCGACCAGGTCCGTCTGTACGGCTCGCATGCGCGGGCGTACCTCGAACCGCCGGTGCCGGCAAGCGATGGCGACGCCGCGGCCTGGCGCGCCGCCGGCAGGGACGCGATGGCATCTGCCCTCGGCCCGGTTCCGGGACCCGTGCAGGTGAACTGTTCGTTCGAGGAGCCGCTCGTCCCCGAGCTGCCGGCGGCGGACGAAGCGGTGTTCTCGATGAACGCCCCCGCGCCGGCGGAACCGGATGCGGACGACGTCGGCGCCGTGGACGCGGAGATCGACCGGCTCTTCGAGGAGTTCGGCCCGCGCCGCGGGCTCGTGACGATCGGTTCGCTCCCCCATCCGCGTTCGCTCGCGCTGCTGTCGATGGCGCGGCTGCTCGGCTGGCCGGTCCTGGCCGAGCCGCTGTCCGGACTCCGGCTGCGCGCTTCGGGGGCCGGCGGCGCGGCTCTGGCCGCCGGGCAGTTCCTGATCGGCGACGACGACTGGATGGGGCGGAGCTCACCCGAGGTGCTGTTGCAGATCGGTGCCGCCCCGACCACGCGGGCGACCCAGACCCTCGCGGCCCGCGTCCCCGAACTGGTGGTCCTCGACCGGCGGCACCCCGACCCCGATCCCGCCGGCCGTGCCGCGTGGAGGATCCGGCGCGATCCGCAGACGTTCGCCGACCGCGCGTGGACGCGCTTCGCGGAAGCTGCGCCCCCGGACCCGGCCTGGCTCGAGGGCTGGCACGCCGCCGATCTGGCCACGCGCCGGGCCGTGGACGAGGTGCTCGACCGTGACGACGAACCCTGGGAGGGCCGGCTCGCCCGGGACCTGGCCTCCGGTCTCCCGGCCGGCGCCGTGCTCGTGGTGGGATCGAGCATGCCGGTCCGCGACCTCGACTCCTTCATGCGGCCGCGACACGTCCCGCGCATCTGGAACCCCGGCGACCTCCTGCGCGTCGTGGCGAACCGGGGGGCGAGCGGCATCGACGGGACGGTTGCGACCGCGCTCGGAGCCGCCGCCGCGGGCCGCGGCCCGGCGTTCGCGCTGATCGGGGATCTGACCTTCCTCCACGACGTCGGCAGCCTGCTCTGGGCCGGTCCCGGGGGCGGCGATCTCGTGCTCGTCGTCGCCCGCAACGGCGAAGGGACGATCTTCTCGTTCCTGTCGAGCGCGGACCTGCCCGAGCGCGAGGTACGGCGGCTCTTCACGACGCCGCACACCGTCGACCTCGAGAAGGTCTGCACCGCTGCGGGTGCGATGCACCGACCGGTGCACCGCGCCTCCGACCTGGCCCCGGAGCTGGCCCGGGCGTCGGCAGCCGGCGGCGTCCACGTCCTCGACGTCAGCGTGGATCCCGATGTGAACCGCGTCCGGCACGCGGAGGCCGGGGACGCCGCGGCCCGGGCACTCGGCCGGCTCGAGTGAGGGCACGCCCGCTACTGCGTGCACCGTAGTTGAATCGTCCTAGAGAGACATCGAGGGCCTCGGCACGGTATCCTCCTCGGAATCCGAATGCAGTTGCGACGTGGCGTAGTGCTCATCGCACTTCTGCTGGCAGTCCTCGCGCCGGTCGAGCTTGCGACGTCTGCTTCCGCAAACCAGGCGCACCCGTGGCGGTCCCGGGCACTCAGCTTGATCAATCACACCCGGACCGATCTCGGTCTCGGGCCACTGCGGATGGTCTCGATGCTCGCGTATCGAGCCACGCGGCACAGCGCCCTGATGGCGCGATCGGAACGCCTCTTCCACAGCTCGAGCGTGTACGCGAAGGTCGCCCGGTGGAGCCCCAACAGCTGGGGCGAGGCGATCGCACTCGGGCCGAAGCTCATCGACATCCACCACGCCTGGATGAACAGCGCCGTCCACCGGGCGATCCTGCTCTCTCGCCTCTATCGCCACGTCGGGATCGGCGTGGTGCGGGTCCAGGGCCGCTTCTGGGTGACGGCGATCCTCTTCGGCTGAGCGCGAAGGGCGAGAGCGGACTCAGACGTTCAGCGACCGGAGCTGCCGCAGCGCCACGGTGAGCTGAGACAGGTCGGTGACGCCGTCCACCGCGAGCGTCTTGATGAAGCGTTCGAGACGGGCCATCGTGTCGGCGCGCCGATCGAGGAACGCGGCCACGGCGTCCTCCATGGAGAGACTGCCCGCCTCCTGCAGCAGCCGCTCCACGAGCGAACGGCGAAGCGCGAACAGGTCGTCCTCCGTCGACTGACGCGCCCAGCGCTGCCACCGCGACGCCACCGGCAGCGCGTCCAGCTGGTTCTCCACCCAGTCGATCTCGAGCCGCTCGCCGAGCAGGAAGAAGGCCCGCGCCACATCCAGGACGGGGCGGTCCGTCGCGTGGGCGACGGCGATGATGTCGGGACCGTGGACGAGCTCCGGCTGGAGCGCGTGACGAATGGCCACCTCGTCGGGCACGCCTTCGGCGGCCAGACGGCGGGCTTCGTGCAGATGCTCCTCTCGCCAGGCCTCGGATCCGACGCGATCCATCACGGACGAAAGCTCGGCGAACGACGCCCGTGACTCGTCGATCGCATCTGACAGCTTCATCCCCGGTGCCTGGACCAGGTACCAACGGGTCGTCGCCTCCACGAGCCAGTCGACGCCGCCCATGAGCTCGTTCTGCACGGAGGGATCGACCTTGCCGTCGAGGGCCTCAACCGAGTCCCACCGCCCCTTGGCGCCGGTCACGTCGCGGGCGACCCGGAACGCCCACACGACGTCGGAGGCCGAGAGCCCGGTCTCGCTCACGAGCCGGCTCACGAAGGTGATGCCCTGGTCGTTGACGACCTCGTTGGCGGCGATCGTCGCCAAGAGTTCGCGCCGGAGCGGGTGGTCCGGGATCAGATGGCCGAAGCGCTCGACGATCGCCGGGGGGAAGTAGGCGATCAGATCGGGCTCCAGATGCGGGGAGTCCGGCAGTTCTCCCTTGAGGAGCGACGCCGCGATCGCGCGCTTCGCATAGGCGAGCAGAACCGAGAGCTCCGGCCGCGTCATGCCGGCCGAAGACGAACGACGTTCCATCATCTCGTCGGTGCCCGGCAGGAACTCGACCTCGCGATCGAGCTCGCCGTCGGTCTCGAGCTGCTGCATCAGCTCCTCGTAGGACTCGATCCGCTCCGCCGAGACCGCCAGCTCCTGGGACAGGATCTGCGCCTGGAGATAGTTGTCGTACAAGACGTGCTCGACGACGTCGTCCGTGCACGCCAGCAGCACGGCGTTTCGCTCCTCGGTGGTCAGCTCGCCGCGGGCCACGGCCAGGCCCAGCAGGATCTTCCAGTTGACCTCGTGGTCGCTCGTGTCGACCCCGGCGGAGTTGTCGATGAAGTCGGTGTTGATCCGCCCGCCGCCGCGCGCGTATTCGATCCGCCCGCGCTGGGTGAACCCGAGGTTTCCGCCTTCTCCCGCCACGCGGGCATGGACCTCACCGCCGTTGACGCGGACCGGGTCGTTGGCCCGGTCGCCGACTTCCGTGTGACCCTCGTGGGTGGCCTTGACGTAGGTGCCGATGCCCCCGTTCCACAGCAGGTCGACGGGCGCACGAAGGATCCACCTGATCAGCTCGGCGGGGGTCATGTCCTGCGGGGCGTCGTTCGGCATCCCCAACGCGGCCCGAACGGCGGCCGAGGGCGTCACCTGCTTGGCGCGCCGGTCGAAGATCGCCCCGCCCTCGGAGAGAATCTCCTTGTCGTAGTCGGCCCACGACGAGCCGGGGAGCTCGAACAGGCGCTTGCGTTCGAAGAACGACGACTCGGGATCCGGGTCGGGATCCACGAACACATCGCGATGGTCGAACGCGGCGAGCAGCTTGATCGTCCGCGCATAGAGCATCCCGTTGCCGAACACGTCGCCCGACATGTCCCCGATGCCGACCACCGTGAACGGCGACGCAAGATCGACTCCCAGCTCGCGGAAGTGGCGTTTGACGGACTCCCACGCGCCGCGCGCGGTGATGCCGATGACCTTGTGGTCGTAGCCGTGCGAACCGCCGGAGGCGAACGCGTCGCCGAGCCAGAAGTTGTACTCGGCCGCCACCGAGTTCGCGAGATCGGAGAACGCGGCGGTGCCCTTGTCGGCGGCAACCACCAGATAGCTGTCCGGCCCGTCGTAGATGCGCAGCCCGGCGGGGTGCTCGACGCGGCCGTCCACGAGGTTGTCGGTGATGTCGAGCATCCCCCGCATGAACGTCACGTAATGGTGCTCGAGGGTCTGCCGCAGATCGGCCCCATCGGCGGGCGAGCGCTTGAGGACGAACCCACCCTTCGATCCGTTGGGCACGATCACGGCGTTCTTCACCTTCTGGGCCTTCATCAGGCCGAGCACCTCGGTGCGATAGTCCTCCTGCCGGTCCGACCAGCGAATGCCGCCGCGCGCGACCATCCCGGCGCGCAGATGGATCGCTTCGGTCTCTCGCGAGTACACGAAGATCTCGAACAGCGGCACCGGCTTCGGGATCGCCGGCACACGCGAGGACTGGAGCTTGAAGCTGATCGAATCCCGATCGGGCAGGAACGCGTTGGTGCGCACCATCGCCTCGATGGTCCCGAGCATGCTCCGAATGATGCTGTCCTGGTCGAGCGAGCTCACATCGCGAAGCGCTTGGTGGATGGACTGGCGAACCTCGTCGATCTCCTCCTCGCCCGCCGCCAGCTCGGGGTCGAACTTCGACCGGAACAGCGCGACCAGCTTGGCGGCGATGTCGGGGTTCGCCGCCATCGCGTCGTTGCGGTACTCCTCGGTGTGGCGGAACGAGACGCGCATCCGGTACTTGCGGATGGCCCGGAGGATCTGGGCCTGGTCCCACGTGAGCCCGGCCGAGATCACCAGCCGGTGGAGCGAGTCCGACTCGCACCGGCCCCTCCACACCGCCTCGATCGTGTCGATCACGCGACCTGCCGCGTTCCTGATGTCGAGGACCGCTCCGCGCGCATCTAGCACGCCGAAGTCGTGGATGAAGATGCGTCCCTCGCCGAGGAGCGCGGTCGGGACCTCCTCGATCACGCGCAGGCCGAAGACGTCGAGGATCGGCATGAAGGCGGAGAGATCGACCTTGCCGCCGTTCTTGTACAGCTTGATGCGCGTGAGCCGCTCGCCCGACGCCTCGTTGCCGATGCCGACGACGAAGCCGTCGGGCGACTGCTCGAGGCTCACGAGCGCCAGCACGTCGTCGACGACGAGCGCCCAATCCACCTCCTCGGCCTTGTAGTAGTCCGGGAACCGGGGTCCGTACGCCGCCGCGAGCGCAAGCCCGCGCTCGCGGCCGACCCGGGAGACGAGCGCATCCGCGAGGTCGTCGTCCCACGAACGGGACAGCCGCTCGACCTCCTGTTCCAGCTCTTCGAAGGGGACGTCGGGAATCTGGACGCCCTCGTCGACGTGGACCGTGAAGAAGATCCGGGCCGACTCCGTTTGGCCGAGCGAAAGGGCGTAGTCGACGGTCGATCCATGGAACCGGTTCTTGAAGAGCGACTGGAGCCGCTTTCGCAGATCGGCGTTGAACCGGTCGCGTGGCAGCGCCACGACGATGGACACGCTCCTGCCGTAGAGGTCGCGGCGCACGAGAACGCGGATCCCGCCTTGTTTCTCCAGCTGCAGCAGCCCGAAGACGAGGCCGCGGAGCTCCTCGGCCGAGGCCTGGAACAGCTCGTCCTTCGGGAACGACTCGAACAGCGAGACGGCGCCCTTGTAGTCGTGCGAACCCGGGATCAGGTCCTCCGCCGCGAGGATCTGCTCGAGCTTGTGATGCAGAAGCGGCGTTTCGGCCGCCGGCTCCATGTAGGCCTTCGACGTGAACAGCCCGAGCAGGCGCGCCTCGCCGACGATCCGTCCCTGCGGGTCGACGCGGCGCACCCCGATGTAATCCATGCGCGCCCGGCGGTGCACCGTCGCGTACGCGTTGGTCTTGGAGAAGACGAGGAGATCGCCGTCTTCGATCCGAGCTCGCAGGGGAGGCGGGAGCGAGTCCAGCCGCGTGGACTCCGCGAACGTCGACCTCTTGATCTCCGACAGAATGCCGAGCCCGCTTCCGGGAACCGCGGAGATCGAGCGTCCTTCGGCGTCGTCCGTCAGATCGTATTCGCGATAGCCGAGCAGCACGAAGTTGAGCTCGAGCAGCCACTCGAGGAAGTCGACCGTCTCGCCGACCTCGCGAGGCGCGTAGCGCACCGCCGCGGATCTGGCCAGGTCGACCATGTGCTTGACCCGTTCGCGCATCGGCTCGAAGTCCCGGATGACCAAGCGGACGTCGTGAAGGATCTGCTCCACGCGCTGTTGCAGGCCGGTCCGCTCCGCATCGGAGAGATGGCGGTCGAGCTCGAAGTGCATCACGGACTCGCGATGCGCCGCTTCCCGGGCGGACAGAACACGTTCGAGCCGGCCGTCCTCGCTCCGCACGGTGCCGATGACCGGGTGCAGGAGTCTGGAGACCGTCAGATTCCGGGCGACGAGCTCCTCCCTCACCGAGTCGACGAGGAACGGCGAGTCGTCGGTGATGGACTCCACGACGGTCCCAACCGCTCCGGAGTCCCCGGGATCGAAGACCCGGACCGCGCAGGCGTGGGTGCCCCGGCTGTCGACGAACTCGAACGACGACCGGACCATCTCGATCAGGTGGTCGAGACCCAGATCGTCCCGCTCGTGGCTCGGGATCCGCCTCGTGTACGCGCGGGCGAACGAGACGATCGCGTCCTGTTGGTCGGAGGGGACCTGCGTGCGGATCCGTTCGAGGAGCTGGTCCATCATCCGGTCGGCGGCGATCGACGGTGAAGTGTTCGTTTGCTCGTCCGACACGATCGTCCTCACCCGGTGGACCGGCGTACCCGCCATCCTCTCACGTCAACTCGGGCGCCGGGTGACGAACGTGTGGCTTCCCGCCTCATCCGGCCTCGCCGCGGGCGCGCTCGACCACGTCGGCGGCGAGGTCGAACCGGCCCATCTGGGGGATGACGTAGACACCGGCGGCGCCGGCGGCCCGAAGCGACCCCACGAGCTCGCCGGCGAGGTCGAGGCCGGTGCGCCATCCCTCGTCGCCGGCCCGATCCATCCGTTCCCGAACCCCTTCGGGGACCACGATCCCCGGGACCTCGTTGTGCAGGAAGGCCGCGTGGCGCGCCGAGAGCAGGGGCAGCACGCCCGCGAGGACCGGCGTGGTGAGCGGCTCGCCGGCGACCCGTTCGTAGACCTCGAACAGCTGCGTCAACGATCCCGCTTCGAACACCGGTTGCGACAGCAGGAAGCGGGCTCCCGCGCGGACCTTCCGCAGAAGGAGCCGGCATTCGCGTTCGAGGTCGGCGGCGTTCGGCGCCACCGCGGCCCCGGCGAAGAACGACGTCGGTTCTCCGATCGAGGACCCCCCGAGATCCCGGCCGCGGTTGAACCCGTCGGCGATCATGGCGAGCACCCCGGTCGCCGTGACGTCGACGGTGTTGGACCCTTCCGGGTAGTCCCCGATCGTCACGGGGTCGCCGACGCAGACGAACAGGTCGCGGATGCCCAGGGCGTGGGCGCCGAGCAGATCGCCCTGAAGCCGCAGGAGATTCCGCCCGCGCGTCGGGAAATGCAGGACCGTCTCGATCCCGGCCTCCTGGATCATCCGGCAGGCGGCCCACGCGCTCATACGGAGCTTCGCCATCGGAGCGTCGGCGACGTCGATGACGTCGGCTCCCGCTTCGCGAAGCGTCTGCGCGGCCGCAACGAGCGTCGCCGCGGCGAACGATCGGGGCGGTTCGAGCTCGACCGCCACGGCGAACCGGCCCGACGCCAGACGGGCCTCGAGCCCAGTCGGCCCGAGGCGCGAGGCGGCGAGGACGTCGCTCACGTCGTCGGGGCGGCCCTGCACGTCGACCACGCGCGCGGGCGCGCCGAAATCGAGCGCGGCAAGGATCGCGCGGGTGTGATCGGGGCCGGTCCCGCAACACCCGCCCACCAGGGACACACCCTCGTCGACGAGCGCCCTCGCGACCTCGCCCACGTACGCAGGCGTCGCCGGGTACACGAGCCGTCCGCCCATCGACGCGGGACCACCGGCATTCGGGCGGGCAACGAGCGGCGTGCCCGCCGCGGCCGGCGCCATCCGGCGCACGACGCGCAGGGCCTGTGCGGGACCCTCGCCGCAGTTCACGCCGAGCGCGTCCACGCCGAGCGCGACGAGGCGGGCGGCAACTTCCTCCGGCGTTGAGCCGAGCGGCGTTCGGTCGTCCCGCGTGAACGTGGCGCATGCGACCACCGCCACACCGGGCGCACCCGTGCGAGCCGCATCGAGCGCGATCTCCAGCTCCCGAAGGTCGGTCTGCGTCTCGATCATCAACAGATCCACGCCGGCTTCGGCCAGAGCCTCCGCCGCCTCGCGGTACGCGGCGAGCGCGGACTCGGGGCGGATCCGGCCGTAGGGAGCCAGCCGGGCGCCGAGCGGTCCGATCGAGCCGGCAACGAGAGACGCGCCGGCCTCGCGCGCGATCGAGACGCCCGCCAGGATCAGCGCCGGTGCGTCGTCGGCCCGCCCATGGGCGGCCAGCCGGAACCGGTTCGCACCGAACGTGTTCGCGAGGATCAGCTCGGCGCCGGCCGCCACGAAGCTCCGGTGGATCCCGGCCACGGTTTCGGGATCCTCGAGGTTCACCGCCTCCAGACAGGCCCCCGAGGGGACGCCCCGGTCGATCAGGGCCGTCCCCATGCCGCCGTCGGCGACGAGCGGACCCGCCCCGAGGCGTTTGCGGAGGTCGTCGCCGTGCATAGGGAGATGATCTCAGCGTCCGCGAGTTTCAAACCCGCAGGTCAGCAGGTCGTCGACGACGGCAGGGGTACGGCTGCGGCCCGAGGGCACCGTTCCAGGTGTCGTATGTGGGCCGGATGGGGAGAATGTAGGGCTTTCGTCGGTGGTGCGGGTGGGGGGGTATCGGAGTACGCTGCACGCTGTATACCCGCCGGGAGGGCCGTCGGGAACGAATCGGGGCGGTAATGAGCGATCAGGTCCGCATTGTCGTCGGAGAAGGCCGGGCGATGCGCCGTGGGCTTCTTCGATTCGTCCTGGAGGGCGAGGGCTACCAAGTCGTGGCGGAAGCCACCAACGCCGCCGAGCTGGGACGCGTTCTGGCCGTCCACCGCCCGGATCTGGTCGTCCTCGACGACGGAATCGGGGCCATGGCCGTCGGGATGACCCGCGAGATGGTTCCCGCAGCCAAGATCGTGCTCGTCTGGCCCCGCGACGTCGTTCCGGTCGGAGGTGACGCGCGGGTCGACCCGTCGGACGTCCTTCGCGAGCTGGGCCCGGCCGTCGCCCGAGTTGCGACGCCGCTGAGCGCGGACGGGACCACGACCGAGCTTCCCGCCTGGATCGAACGCGTTCGGAAGGATCGCTCGGCACTTCGCGAGCGGCTTGCGAAGGCGACCGGTGCTGCGGCGGGCATGACCGCCCTTCAGCGGCGGGGACAGCGGCTGCATCCGGTCGGGTCCGCCGGCGAGCTGGAGTCCGCCGGCGCCTCGACCGCCGACTCGGAGGCGATCATCGACGACACGGGCCGTGCACCCGTCGTGATCCTGCCGACCGGCGACAAGAGCCAGGTTTCTGCCGGCGCCGGTAGCGGGGCCCCAGATGCAGACGAGCAAGCGGGCAAGGGCGAGAAGGACCGCAGCGCGGCCGGTGTCGTGATTCCGATCGCCGCCGCGGGTGCGACGGCAGCCGGCATCGCGGCCGCCGGATCCGCTGCTGCGTCGGAGACGGCGGCCGGCGGTGAAGCGGCCGGCGCGCAAGGAGCAGAGCCCACCCCGAAGACCGGCGGCGGCACCGGAACGGGCGCCGCGGTCGCAGCCGGCGCCGGCGGAGCGGCCGCGGTGGCAGCGGGCACCGGATGGGGCAAGCGAGCGGTCGTTGCGCTCGTCGGAACTGCGGCGGCCGCGGTGTTCACCTTCTCGATCGTCAACAACAACAACCGTCTGCCGACGCACGCCCAGGGCCCCGGGTCGACGCAAACCAGCGTCCCCAGCTCGCCCGGAACCCCAACCAGCCCGCCGCCCACGAAGCCGGGTGGCGGGAACAACAACGGGGGCGGGAACAACAACGGGGGCGGGAACACCAGCGGCGGCGGGAACAACAACGGGGGCGGCGACGGGCACCACCACCACAACTACCCGCCGGTCCCGCGCTACGCCCGCGGCGCTCGCGCCCACGGCCGCTGAGCCGGACCCACGGCTCGACGGTCGGTGAGAACCTCCACCCGTGACGATCCAAACCGGTGCTCGATCGCTCCGCCGTGTCTACGTGCGGGCTCCGGAGCCGGCCGACCTGAGCACGTGGGCCGCCTACGGCTGGCATCACCGGCCCGACCCCGGCAGGATCGCCGAGGAGCACGCGGCCTTTCGGGAGGAGCTCGCGCGCGCCGGGGCCGACGTGGTCCTCGGTCGCACACCGGTCGCGGGTGATCCCGACGCGATCTACGCGTACGACCCACTGCTGCTCACCGATGCCGGAGCGATCCTGCTGCGCCCGGGGAAGGAAGGGCGCCGGGGGGAGCCGGAGGCGCTGGCCGCCGACCTGACGGAGCTCGGGATCCCGATCGCGGGCCGTCTCGAGGAACCGGCGACGGCCGAAGGCGGTGACATGTTCTGGCTGGACGAACGGACGCTCCTGGTCGGAATCGGCTACCGGACGAACGACGCGGGCGCCGCGCGCCTCCGCGAGCTGCTGCCGCAAACCGAGGTCGTTGCGTTCGATCTCCCCCACCAGACGGGGCCCGAGGACTGCCTGCATCTGATGTCGCTGATCTCGCCGCTCGACGACGACCTCGTGGTCGCCTTCTCGCCCCTGCTGCCCGTCAGGCTCGTCCAGCTGCTCGACGCCCGGGAGATTCGCCGGGTCGAGGTCCCGGTGCAGGAGTACCCGACGATGGGTCCGAACGTCCTCGCGATGGGACCGCGTCTGGCCCTGGCGCTCGAGGGCAACCCCGAGACCCGCCGGCGGCTCGAGGCCGCGGGGGTGGAGGTGCGGACGTACGCCGGCGATCAGATCTCGCGAAACGGCGACGGCGGCCCCACCTGCCTCACCCGCCCCCTCGACCGCGGCTGATCCGGCCGCGGCTGATCCGGCCGCGGCTGATCCGGCCGCGGCCGGCCGCTATGCTCCGGGGCCATGACGCGCTGGTGGTTGCTGCTGCATCTCGTCGGGGTCGTGGGATTCGTGGGGTCGCACGGCGTCTCCATGTTCGCGTTGCTTCGCGTGGGCAAGGTCGGAGGAAGCCGCGAGCGCATCTCCGAGCTGATCGCCTTCTCACGGTCCACCGTCACGCCGATGTACATCAGCCTCGGCCTGCTTCTGCTCGGCGGGATCGTGACCGGCGCGCAGACCGATTCGTTCAACGACTGGTGGATCTGGGAAGCGATCGTCGTGCTCGTGGTGGCGACCGGGTTCATGGTGGCCGTCGCGAAGCCCTATATGAGCCGGCTGCTCGAAGCCTGCACCGTGCGTCCGTCGGGCGTGCCCCGGGTGAGCGACGAGGAGCTCCAGGAACTGCTGTCGGGACCGACGAACCGGATCGTGACCGCGATCGGATCGGTCGCGCTCGTCGTGATCCTCTACCTGATGATCTTCAAGCCGGGCGTCCGGTTCTGACGGACCGCTCAGGCCGGCGACAGCGGACGCTGTGCCGGACCCTGCACGACCTTGCCGTCGGGGCCGAACCTCGAGCCGTGGCACGGGCACCGGAACACCTTCAGGCCCTGGTCCCATGCGACGGTGCACCCCATGTGGGTGCAGCGCGCCGTCATGACGTGCATCTCGCCGCCGTCGTCCGCGTAGACCGCGAGCTTCTCGCCGGCCCGCTCGATGATGCCGCCCTCGCCGGGGCCCACCTCCGTGATCGCCTGGACGATCGTTCGGGCGATGAGGACGTCGCGGTCGGCGGCCCCTTCGCTGACCTTGGCGGGGACCGAACCCAGCAGGAACCGCTTGGCACCGGTCATGCCCTTGTTCCCGACGATGACGAGATCGGCGCCGTGCTCGGCCGCCGCGGCGAGGATCCGTTCGGACGGGTCGCCGTCCTCGATCGCGATCTCGGTCTCGACGTCCGCGCCGAACGTCGCCACGGTGTCGTCGCACACGAGCCGGCCCGTGGCCGGGTGACCGACGAACACCAGCGTCACCGGCGCGCCCATCGTCGAGGCGAGGTCGAATCCTTTTCGCGCGGCGCGGTCGGCGGTCGGCGATCCGTCGGTCGCGATCGCGACACGCGCGTAGACGGGGCCGGCCGCGTCGCGGGGCCGGTCGGCCACGATCAGGACGTCGCACGGCGCATGATGGCTGAGGCGGTTGGCCACCTCGCCAAGCGCGAACTGCTGCCCGCGGCCGCCGGTCACCACGACGAGCCCCGCGTCGACCTCGCCGATCGCCTCGATGAGCTGGTCCGCCGGCTGGCCGCTCCGAAGCTCGCCGCGCACGCGGGACGCCCCGAACCCCTGGGCGGTCGCGACGGCGCCGCTCAGCACTTCGTCGGCGCCGTCGGGGCGCTCCTGCCACACGTGGACCACGATCAGCTCTGCCTTGCCGCGCGCCGCCAGCTCGGCAGCGATCCGAAGGGCGTCCGCCGCCCGAGCCGATCCGTCGGTCCCGACCACGATCCGCTTGTACGCCACGCGTCGACCTCCTGCCGGGGAGGCGGCACCGTACCATCGGGCGCGTGGAACGCGTGATCAATTTCTCGCCGGGGCCCGCGGTGCTGCCGCGGCCGGTCCTGGAGCAGCTTCGCGACGAGCTGGTCGCCCTGCCCGGCGCCGGCGTCTCGCCGCTCGAGATCTCGCACCGAAGCGCGTGGTTCGACGACGTGATCGGTGAGGCCGAGACGAACCTGCGCCTGCTGCTCGAGATCTCCGAGGCGCACCGGGTCGTCTTCTGCGCGGGCGGCGCGACCCAGCAGTTCGCGATGGCGCCGCTCAACCTCGGCGGCGCCCGCCCCGCCGGCTACGTCGTGACCGGGAGCTGGGGCAAGAAGGCGTTCGAGGAGGCGGCTCGCATCGGTGCGGCGCGGATCGCCTGGAGCGGTGAAGACGGTGGGTTCGTGCGCGTGCCGGACTCCGAGGAGCTGCGCCGAGCGCCGATCGACAACGCATCGTACGTGCACGCGACGGCGAACGAGACGATCCAGGGGGTGGAGTTTCCGGCGGCGCCCGAGGTGCCGGCCGGCACGCGGCTCGTCGTCGACGCGTCCTCGGACTTCCTGTCGCGGCCGATGGACGTCGGCCGCCACGCGTTGATCTACGCGGGCGCGCAGAAGAACGCGGGGGCGGCGGGCGTGACCGTGGCGATCGTTCGCGAGGATGTGTTGGCGGGGATCCCCGACGGCGTGCCGTCGATGCTCGACTACCGTACCTACGCCGAACACGGATCTCGGTACAACACCCCGCCGGTGTTCGCGATCTACGTCCTCATGCTCGTCACGCGGTGGCTGCGCGACGACGTCGGCGGGCTCGACCGCCAGCTCGACGCCAACAGGGCAAAGGCGGGGCTGGTGTACGCGGCGATCGACGGAAGCGATGGGTTCTTCCGTGGGCACGCGGAGCCGGGCTCGCGGTCGCTGATGAACATGACGTTCCGGCTCGCCACGCCGGAGCTGGATGCGGCGTTCGTCGAGGGCGCCGCGCGGGAGGGGCTGATCGAGCTTCGCGGGCACCGCAGCGTCGGCGGCATCCGCGCCAGCCTCTACAACGCAATGCCGCTCGCCGGCGCCGAGGCGCTCGCGGGATTCATGAACGAGTTCCGCTCGGACACGCCTGAGGCGACTCCGGTCGGCTGCCGTACGATGCCCCGCATGCCCGGCCCGGCCCCCTCCCGTGCTGCTCGACGCTCCCTCACGACGTTCGTGCTGGTCCTGGCACTGCTGGTACCTCCGGCGACGGCGACCGCCGGGGGCGCGACCGCTTCGGCGGCCGCCGCCACGGCCCGCCCCGCCTGGATGACGAAGATCGACGCCCTCGTCGGCGGCAGACGGGTCGGCGTCGCAATCGGCGTCGACGGAACGCTCATGTACCAACACCACGGCTGGTTCCAGCAGGCGCCGGCGTCGAACGAAAAGCTCCTGCTGTCGATGGCGTTGCTCGCCCACATCCCGGCCACCGCCGTGCTCCGAACCCGGGTGATGGCGGCCCGGCGGGTCCGGGACGGAGTCGTCGACGGCCCCCTATGGCTGGTCGGCGACGGAGATCCCGAGACCGATGCCGGCGACATCGCGGCGATCGCCGGCGCGCTCGTCGATGCCGGGTTGCGACGCGTCCGCGGCCGGATTCTCGGCGCCACCGTTCCGTTCATCCGTGACTGGTCGGCACCGGGATGGGAAGACGACTACCCGAAGGACGAGGTCGCCCGGCCGACCGCGCTGACGTTCGACGGGAACGTCGGGCCCCGCGGCGTCCACATCCACGACCCCGAACGGCGTGCGGCGGGCGCGCTGACGCGCGCGCTCTTGCGCCGCGGTGTCCATGTCAACGGCAAGCCGGGGCTGGGGCGCCCGAGTGGACACCTGCTGGTGCTGGCCCGCCACGACTCGGATCCGTTCGCCTACCTCGTGCACCGGATGAACCTGGACTCGGTCAATTTCGCGGCGGAGGTGCTCGGCAAGCTGCTCGCCCTGCGAATGGGCCGGGCCCCGACGATCGCCGGCGGCGCCGCGTCGATCGCCGCGTTTGCGGCCCTTCACGGCGTGCACGTGACGACCCACGACAGCTCGGGGCTGTCCCATACCAACCGGGCCTCGGCGGAGGACCTCCTGCAGATGTTGTGGGTGGCGGACGCGCGGCCGTGGGGACCGGCGCTCAAAGAGACGCTGCCCAGAGGCGGAGAGGGCACGCTCGGCAGCCGGCTCACCGGCGTGCGGGTCCGCGCGAAGACGGGGACCCTCTGGCACGTGAGCGCACTCTCCGGCTGGGTCTGGCTCACGACGTCGCACTCGTGGGCGGAGTTCTCGATCCTGTCCCACGGCATGACGAAGACCGAGTCCGTGCAGATCGAGAACCGGATCGTCCAGATCGTCGGTGCGAACGCCGAAGCGCCCGCCTGAACCGCTCGGGCCTCAGTCTGGGCTGACGGCTGCCGACCCCAGCAGCACCATCGCCGCGGGCAGGTAGAAGAGGCCGATGCTGAAGGCCGCGACGACACAGAGCACCAGCAGCAGGATCCCCAGGAGCAGCGCGCGCCTGGGGTGTCCCCCTCGGATGGCGATGAACCCGAAGCCGGTGATGACGATCGGCACCGCCAGGTACAGGAGGATCCACGGTCCGTTCTCGCCGATCAGGGTGTGGCAATCGTTGGTGACGGTCTCGACGCCCGTTGCCGAGTCGGACGAGGAGCCGACGCTCTCCGAAAGACAGGACGCGGTCGCCAGCAAGACCCCGGCGGCAATCGCGAGCAGCACCGACGCGGCGGCCATTCCCCGGGCCACACCGCCGCGGGAGATCACGATGGCTACTCCTCGTTGGTGCGGGGGTGGAGCAGGCCGAAGGTGTAGGCGTCGACGAGGGCCTCCCACGAAGCCTCGAGGATGTTCTCCGAGACGCCGACGGTGGTCCAGGCGCGCTCGCCGTTGGACGTGTCGATGAGCACGCGGACGACGGCCCCGGTGCCGTGGGTGTCGTCGAGCACGCGCACCCGGTAATCCTCCAGCGACATGTGCGAGAGCTCCGGGTACTGGTTCACGAGCGCCTTGCGCAGCGCGTCGTCGAGCGCGCCGACCGGTCCGTGACCCTCCGCCGACTCGATGTGCCGGTCCCCGTTCGTGCGGACCTTGACCGTGGCCTCGGCAAGCGGCGTCGCCAGCTCGCCCCGTTGCTCGACGTGCACGCGATAGCTCTCGACCTGGAAGAACGGCTGGCGCCAGCCGGTGGCGCGGCGCATCAACAGCTCGAGCGAGGCGTCGGCGACGTCGAACGTGTACCCCCGCGACTCCAGCTGCTTGACCTGCTCGACGACGGCCGGCACGGATTCCTCCGGCAGGTCGAGATCGAGCTCGGCCGCCTTCATCCGAACCGTCGCCCCGCCGCCCGCGTCGCTCGCGACGACGCCGCGGCGGTTGCCGACCGACGCCGGCGGCACGTGCTCGTACGCCTCCGAGAGCCTGGCGATGCCGCTGGTGTGCAGACCCGCCTTGTGCGTGAACGCGTGCCGGCCCGCGTAGGGCTGGTGCGAGTCGGGCGCGACGTTCGCGACCTCGGCGACGTAGTGCGCCAGCTCGGTCAGGTGTTCCACGGCCCCGGCCGGCAGCGCGTCCTGCACGCCCATCTTCAGCACGAGGTCGGCGGCGATCGGGACGAGGTCCGCGTTGCCGGTTCGCTCGCCGTATCCGTTGATCGTGCCCTGCACCTGGTAGACGCCGGCGTCGACCGCGACGAGCGAGTTGGCGACCGCGCACCCCGCGTCGTTGTGCACGTGGATCCCGAGTGGAACGGTCGTCGCGCCCTTCACGGTCTTGACGACGCTCGCCACGTCGAACGGCAGCATGCCGCCGTTCGTGTCGCACAAGACGAGCCGCTCCGCGCCCGCCTCCTCCGCCGCAGCGAGCACCCGCATCGCGAACGACGCGTCCGACCGGTAGCCGTCGAAGAAGTGCTCGGCGTCGAAGAACACCCGGCGGCCCTGCGCCCGCAGGAACGCGATCGAGTCGTGCACCATGGCCACGCCTTCGTCGAGATCGGTGCGGAGCGCCTTGGTCACGTGCAGGTCCCACGCCTTGCCCACGAGGCAGACGTACTCGGTGCCGGCGTCGAGCAGCTCGCGGAGCACCTGCGAGTCCTCGGCACGTTCGCCGGCACGCCGCGTCATCCCAAACGCGACCAGACGCGAACGCTGGAGCGTCTCTTTCGCCGCCAGGCGGAAGAACTCGGAGTCACGCGGGTTCGCGCCCGGCCATCCGCCCTCGATGAACGGGAATCCGATCTGGTCGAGCTTGTGCAGGATCCGGAGCCGGTCCTCGACCGAGTACGAGAGGTCGGCGCGCTGCGCCCCGTCGCGAAGCGTCGTGTCGTACAGCTCGACGGCCGGAGCGGGACGCTCGTCGCTCATGCGACCGCGGCTTCCGCGACCATGTCGCCGACCTCGGTCGTGGAGTAGCCCATCTCGCCGGCGCGCATCGACTTGAGACGCAGACACGCCGCGCGGACGCCGGTCTCGACGCGGGCCGCACCGCCCGCCTCTCCCAGCTGCGCCAGCAGCATGCCGGCCGCACCGATCGCGGCGAGCGGGTTGATCGTTCCCCGGCCGGTGTGGTCCGGCGCCGTCCCACCGATCGGCTCGAACATCGAGACGCCGTCGGGGTTGATGTTGCCGCCGGCGGCGATCCCCATGCCGCCCTGAATGGTCGCGCCGAGGTCGGTGATGATGTCGCCGAACATGTTGTCGGTGACGATCACGTCGAACCGCGACGGCTGCTCGAGGAAGTAGATGCAGGCCGCGTCGACGTGGACGTAGTCGCGCTGCACGTCCGGGTACTCCGCGCCGACCTCGTCGACCACCCGCTGGTACAGATCGCCGGCATAGGTCAGCACGTTCGTCTTGTGCACCAGCGTGAGCTTCCGCCGCCGCTGGGGCTGCATCGCCAGCTCGAACGAGTACCGGACGATCCGCTCGACACCGTGGCGGGTGTTGATCGACTCCTGCACCGCCACCTCGTGCTCGGTGCCCTTGCGGTGGAAGCCGCCGGACCCGGAGTAGAGACCCTCGGAGTTCTCGCGGACGACGACCATGTCGAGGTCGTCCTCGCCGTGGCTGGGGACGAGCGTCGAGACGCCCGGGTACCGGATGATCGGCCGCAGGTTCACGTACTGGTCCAGCTCGAAGCGGATCCGCAGCAACAGGTCGCGCTCGAGGATGCCCGGGCGGACGCGAGGGTCGCCGACCGCGCCCAGCAAGATCGCGTCCATCGTGCCGAGGCGCGCGAGCGCCTCGTCGGGAAGCGGCTCACCCGTCCGAAGGAACTGCTCGGCCCCGAGATCGAACTCCTCGAGCCCGACCTCGAAGCCCTCGGTGGACGCCACCGCCCGAAGGACCTTGATCGCCTCGCCGACGACCTCGGGACCCGTGCCGTCCCCACGGATCACCCCGATCGAGTGCGTCACGGCCTCACCTCGGTTCCCGACGCCTGGTTGCCCTCGGCCGTCCCGACGCGAAGCGCGCGGTTGATCGCCGCGAGGTAGGCGCGGGCGCTCGCCTCGACGACGTCGGTCGCGACGCCCCGGCCCGTGACCCGCCGGCCGCCGACGTCGAGCTGGATCACCACGTCGCCCAACGCGTCGGACCCGCCGGTCACGGCCGACACCTGATAGCTGACGAGGCGCGCTTCGACGCCGGCCGCCCGTCCGATCGCGCCGAGCGCCGCGTCGATCATGCCGTCTCCCATCGCCGAGTCTTCGAACGTCTCGCCGCCCCGGAGAAGGCGAACCGTGGCGGTCGGCGACAGATGCGTCCCGCCGGCCACCTGCAGGGAGCCCAGGACGAACGTGTCCTCGTCGGCGGCGTCGAGCTCCTCCGCCACGATCGCGGTGAGGTCTTGGTCGGTCAGTTCGATCTTTCGATCCGCGAGGTCCTTGAACCGGGCGAAGGATCGGTTCAGGTGCTCGTCGTCGAGCGTCATCCCGAGCTTGTCGAGGGCATCGACGAACGCGTGGCGTCCGGAGTGCTTGCCCAGCACGATCCGGTTGCCCTCCAGGCCGACCTCGACCGGGTCCATGATCTCGTAGGTCGCGCGATTGGCGAGCACGCCGTGCTGGTGGATGCCGCTCTCGTGCGCGAACGCGCTGGCGCCGACGACCGCCTTGTTCGGCTGCACGTTGTAGCCGGTGGTCATCGCGACGAGCCTCGACGTCCGGGTGATCTCCTTCAGGTTGAGCCCGTGGCGCAGGCCGAGCGCCTCGCCGCGCGTGCGGACGATCATCGCGATCTCTTCGAGCGAGCAGTTGCCCGCGCGCTCTCCGATCCCGTTGACCGCCACCTCCACCTGGCGGGCGCCGTTCTCGAGCCCGGCCAGCGCGTTGGCGACCGCCAGGCCGAGGTCGTTGTGGCAGTGCGTCGAGATGACGACCTCGCCGGGCGTCCGATCCCGCACGGTGCGAACCAGCTCGCCGAACTCGGTCGGCGTCGCGTACCCGACCGTGTCGGGAACGTTGATCGTCGTGGCGCCGCACTCCACCGCGACCCGGAAACACTCGAGCAGGAAGTCGAGCTCCGTGCGCGTGGCGTCCTGCGCCGAGAACTCGACGTCCTCCGTGTAGCTCTTCGCCAGCGACACGTTCTCGCGGATCGCATCGATCACCTGCTGGTGGGACATCTTGAGCATCGACTCGCGCTGGACGTCGCTCGTCGAGATGAACGTGTGGATCCGCCACCGGTCGGCGCCCTTCAGCGCCTCGGCCGCGCGCTCCACGTCGCCCGTCGTCGTGCGCGCGAGCGCGGCGATGACCGGGCCACGGACCGTCGTCGCGATCTCGCTGACCGCCTCGAACTCGCCGGGCGAGGAAACCGGGAACCCGGCCTCGAGGATGTCGACGCCCAGACGCGCGAGCTGCTCCGCGATCTCGACCTTCTCGCTCTTCGTGAGCGCGATCCCGGGAGCCTGCTCCCCGTCTCGCAGGGTCGTGTCGAAGATCCGTACTACGTCGCCGGATACGTTGCCGTCGCTCATTGCGGTGCCACCTTCCGATCGCTCTCCAACCAGGGCATCATCTGGCGCAGTCCCCGCCCCACGTCTTCGAGGTCGGAGGACCGCGCCGCGCTCCTAAGTCGGAGGAACTCCGGGAAGCCGGCGTCGGCTTCGGCGATCCACCGCTTCGCGAACGTGCCGTCTTGGATCTCGTTCAGGATGTCCTTCATCGCCTTCCGGGTGTGGTCGTCGATCACGCGCGGCCCGCTCTGGTAGTCGCCCCACTCGGCGGTGTCGGAAACCGAGTACCGCATCCACGACAGACCGCCCTCGTAGATCAGGTCGACGATCAGCTTCAGCTCGTGCAGGCACTCGAAGTACGCGATCTCGGGCTGGTATCCGGCGGCGACCAGCGTGTCGAAGCCGCTGCGGACCAGCTCGGAAACGCCGCCGCACAGAACGGTCTGCTCGCCGAACAGATCGGTCTCGGTCTCCTCCTGGAACGTCGTCTCGATGATGCCCGCGCGGGCGGCGCCGATCCCCGCGCCGTAGGCGAGCGCGATGGGCATGGCCCGTCCGGTCGCGTCCTGGTGGACGGCGACGAGCGCCGGCGTCCCGATCCCCTCTTCGTAGGTGCGCCGGACCAGATGCCCCGGTCCCTTGGGCGCGATCATCGTGACGTCGATCCCCTCGGGCGGGACGACGGTTCCGAAGTGGATCGAGAACCCGTGGGCGAACATCAACATGTCGCCCGGGGACAGGTTCGGCGCGATGTCCGATTCGTAGACGGCGCGGTGTGCCGTGTCGGGCAGCAGGCACATCACGACGTCGGCCTCGGCCACGGCCGCACCGGTGTCGAGAACCGAAAGGCCGGCGTCCTCGGCGATCTTGCGGCTGGTCGAGCCGGGGCGAAGCCCGACACGCACGTCGAACCCGCTGTCGCGCAGGTTCTGCGCGTGCGCGTGTCCCTGCGAGCCGAAGCCGAGCACCGCGATCCGCCGGCCGCTCAGCGCAGCCGGGTCCGTGTCCTGCTCGCGGTAGATCGTCGCCATCTGCCGGTCCTTTCTGTGTGTCTCGCGCGTTGACGTGTCGTCCGGCGCCCGGCTCAGACCCCGCCGCCGGTCCACTCGGGATCCCCGCCCGAAGCCGCCTTTGCGGAGCGCAGCCCCCGTTCCCGGATCCCTCGCTCCCCGCGGGCGAGCGCGATACGCCCGGTCCGCGAGAGCTCCACGATGCCGAAGTCCTCCAGCAGCCCCCTCAGGGCCTCGAGCTTCTCCGGCTTGCCGGTCGCCTCGATCGTGAGGGTCCCGGCCGTTACATCGACGATGTTCACGCGGAACACCGTCGCCATCTCCATGACCCGCTGGCGTGCGTCGCCGGCGGCGCGAACCTTGATCAGCATCAGCTCTCGCTCGACCGCCGAGCCCGCGTCGTGCTCGAAGATCTTGATGACGTTGATCAGCTTGTTCAGCTGCTTCGTCACCTGCTCGAGCGATTTCGACTCGACGTTGACGACGATCGTCATTCGCGACAGCCCGTCGCTCTCGGTCGGCCCGACGGCGAGCGAGTCGATGTTGTAGCCGCGCGCCGAGAACAACCCGGCGACGCGCGTGAGCACGCCGGGCTTGTCCTCCACCAGCACGGAGATCGTGTGCAGGCTCATGCGATCGGTGCCTCCGCCGGATCGTCGACCGGCCGCAGCTGCTCGGGTCCGACGATGATCTCGTCGTTCGACGCGCCGGCCGGCACCATCGGGAAGCACATCTCGCGCTGATCGACGCGGAAGTCGATGACCACGCTCCGGTCATCGATCGAGAGCGCCTTCTCGATGACCGGATCGACGTCCTCGGGCCGCTCGGCGCGCAAGCCGACCGCTCCGTAGGCCTCGGCGAGCTTCACGTAGTCCGGCACGTCGGAGGAGAGGTACACCTGCGAGTAGCGCTCCCCGTAGAAGAGCTCCTGCCACTGGCGAACCATCCCCAGGTGCGCGTTGTTCATGATGGCCGTCACGAACGGGATCTTCTCGGTCGTGCTCGTGGCGAGCTCCTGCGCGGTCATCTGGAAGCAGCCGTCGCCGTCGATGGCGATGACCCGCTTGTCGGGCACGCCCGCCGCGGCGCCCAGGGCGGCCGGTACGGCAAAGCCCATGGTTCCGAGCCCGCCGGAGTTGATCCAGGTCCGTGGGTGATCGAACCTCCAGAACTGCGACGCCCACATCTGGTGCTGGCCGACCCCCGAGACGACGACGGCGTCCGAGCCGGCGGCCGCGGCCAGCCGCTCGATGCACAGCTGCGGCTTGAGCGGGCCGTCGGGGGTCTGCTCGTACCGCAATGGGTAGCGGCGGCTCCACTCCTCGAGCTGCTCCAGCCAGGCCGTGCGGTCCGGCGGGCCGTCGTCTCCCTGGCGCGAGGCCAGCTCGGCGGCGAGCTTCGAGATGACGTCCTTGCAGTCCCCCACGATCGGGACGTCGGCGTTGCGGTTCTTCCCGATCTCGGCCGGGTCGATGTCGACGTGGATGACCTTCGCGTCGGGCGCGAACGCCGAGAGCTTGCCGGTCACGCGGTCGTCGAACCGCGCCCCCAGGGCGATCAGCAGGTCGGCCTTCTGCATGGCGGTGACCGCCGTGTAGTTGCCGTGCATGCCGGGCATCCCGTAGCAGAGCTCGTGGGAGTCGGGGAACGCGCCGCGGGCCATCAGCGTGGTCACGACCGGCAGCCGGCCGACCTCGGCCAGCGTGCGGAGCTCCGCTGAGGCGTCGGCCTTGATGACGCCGCCGCCCACGTAGAGCACCGGGCGACGCGCGGCAAGGATCATCTTCGCGGCCTCGGAGACCTGACGCCGGTTGCCCTTGGTGGTGGGCTTGTACCCGGGCAGCTTGACCGAGTCCGGCCACGACCATTCGGTCTCGTTTACGAGGACGTCCTTGGGGATGTCGATGAGGACCGGTCCGGGACGGCCGGTTCGCGCGATGTGGAACGCCTCACGGACCGTCTCGGCGATCTGACCCGGATCCTTCACCAGGAAGTTGTGCTTGGTGATCGGCATCGTGATGCCGGTGATGTCGGCCTCCTGGAACGCGTCGTTGCCGACGACGGGCGACGGCACCTGTCCCGTGATCGCGACCAGCGGAACCGAGTCCATCTTTGCGTCGGCGAGCGGCGTGACCAGGTTGCAGCCACCCGGTCCCGACGTAGCCATCGCGACGCCGACCTTGCCGGTGGCCCACGCATACCCCTCGGCCGCGTGACCGGCCCCCTGCTCGTGGCGGCAGAGGACGTGGCGGACCGTCGAGTCGAGCAGTGGGTCGTAGGCGGGCAGGATCGCGCCGCCGGGGATGCCGAACATGATGTCGACTCCCTCGCCCTCGAGCGAGCGAAACAGGGCCTGCGCTCCGGAGACCCTCATCCTGCCGCCACCTCGCCGGGAAGGTTCTCGACGGGTCCCGTTTCCACGCGCTTCACGTTGGCCTGCAGCCGGTGACCCAGGTTGCGGCAAGCCCGCTCGAACTCCCACGGGGTCCAGTCGCGCCGGCGCATGGCGAGAATCTCCTCGCGGCGCTCCGCCGTCGACTCGAACCCACCGCCCATATAGATGACCTCGGAGGCGAGATAGCCGTCGACGACGGTCCGAACCGAGGGTTCGGCGGTCTCGACCGAGACTTGCCCCGGTCCCTCCCAGAGCACGCTGGCGATCACCACCCCGTCTCGCTCGAACTCGTACCGCATCGTTGGCTCCTTTCCCGTCTTCCGATCCGTCTGCTGGCGGTTCCCTTCGCGTTCGTTCACCGCCGGGTATGAAAAAGCCCCTCGTGCGAGGGGCATCCGGCGCGGATCGCGGGCCACGAAGGCCCGGCCGCGCCTACGCGATAAGTACCAGGGTGGCGCGCGTCTCGGCAGTCTTCGTCTGACCCATGGCCCATCTAGTCTAGGGATCGGCCCCGGCGTGTCAACCCGCGGCCGACTTCCCTGCGAAGCGGGCTGCTCGAGCGCAGCGCCCGAGGTTCTCAGCGCCGTCGGCGCGTCATGAGGCACGTGGACCGTTTGCGCTCACGATTCCCCAAGAAAATGGGCGATCGGCCTAATCAGGTCGGGGGACAGCCTGTCGATACCCAAGATGTGAGCGATTCCTCGCAACAAGAGGGCACCTGGCGGGCGCGACCCGCCCTGAGCGTTCTGCTCAAGATCCTGATCTACACGACCCCGATCGCCATCGCTCTCGCGACGACGGCGACCGTCAGGTCGCTCATGCCCGTTCCCACCGACCGGACTGGGTGGGTGCTGTGGTGGGCGCTCCTTCTGGGCGTCGGAGCCATCTCGGCCATGGTCGTGGAACGCTTCTCGCGGCGGCTCTTTCCGCTCGCCACGCTCCTCAAGCTGACGATGCTCTTCCCGGACCGGGCGCCATCGCGCTTCAGAGTTGCCCGCCAGAGCGGGAGCCTCCGCGCCCTGAAGGACCACGACGCCGACAAGGACCATCCCGGATACGCCGCCGGCACCATCCTCGCCCTCATCACGGCGCTCAGCGCCCACGATCGCGTCACCCGCGGGCACGCAGAGCGCGTCCGTGTCTTTACCGACCTCCTGTCGGAGGAACTGGGGCTGCACGAACGGGATCGCGCCAAGCTGCGCTGGGCGGCCCTCCTCCACGACATCGGCAAGCTGTCGGTCGACCCCCTGGTCCTCAACAAGGCCTCGAAGCTCGACGAGGCAGAGTGGGCGGCGATCCGGAAGCATCCCAGCGAGGGAGCGAAGATTGCGGCGCCGCTCCTCGAGTGGCTCGGTCCGTGGGGCGGGGCGATCGCCCAGCACCACGAGCGCTTCGACGGGAAGGGATATCCGGCCGGCCTTGCCGGAACCCACATCTGCTACGCCGCTCGGATCGTCTCGGTCGCCGACGCGTACGACACGATGACGTCGGCGCGCTCCTATCAGAAGCCGAGAGTCACGGCCGCAGCGCGACAAGAGCTCGTTGCATGTGCCGGAACGCAGTTCGATCCTCCGGTCGTCAAGGCGTTTCTCGCCATCGCGCTTCCCCGGCTCCTGTGGGCGACTGGGCCCGTTTCGCTGCTCGTGCACCTACCCTTCCTCGCCCACCTGCAAGAGATCGGGCAGGCCTCGATCGCGGCCGCGGCGCAGACCGCGACGGTCGCAGCCGTCTCCGGCATCACGGCCGTCGCGCTCCTGGCTCCGGCGGCGAGGGCGGCCGGCCAGCCGGTGGTTCACATGCGGGCCGCCGCCTCCCAGCAAGTAGCACAGCCGGCACCCGGCTACGCATGGGACTCTTCGACGCATCCGCACCACGGCGGGAACCCCGGCACGTCGCCGGGCTCCGGTGGACCTGGAGGCTCCGGGGGCGGGCAGCAGGCTCCCAACAGCCCCGGCTCGGGTGGATCGGGCTCTGGTGGATCGGGCTCGGGTGGATCGGGCTCGGGTGGATCGGGCTCGGGTGGATCGGGCTCTGGTGGATCGGGCTCTGGTGGATCGGGCTCTGGTGGATCGGGCTCGGGTGGATCGGGCTCGGGTGGATCGGGCGGGAGCCAGAGTGGATCGGCGAGTCAGGCGATCAACCGGATTCAGGCGCTTCGGGCGCTCATCGCCGGGTCGGGCATCGACGGTCCGACGATGGATGGGCTCGCATTCCGCCTCGACGACGCCGCGGCCAAGGTGGGCAACGACCAGCTCCAGGCGGCGGTCAATCGGCTGGCCGAGTTCACCTCGAAGGTGTCGCTCGGCGTCTCGAAGGGCAAGATCGACGCCGTCGAGGGCGCGACCTGGAACGCCGAAGCGCAAGCGATCGAGCTCCTCCTGGCCTGAGGGCCGTCGAATCTCGAATTGACCCTGCTCGGGCCCGGCGCGTACCGTCGGCCCACCTATGGACCCCGCGCTCCCCCCCGGCGTGGCGGCCGCTCTGCGCGCAGTCCCCGAGCTCGCGGGCGCGCCGACAAACGTCACCCCGCTTCCTTTGTCGACCTCGAACACGAACCTTCGTGTCGACATTCGCGGCGAATCGTTCGTCCTGCGGCTCTTCGGTGAGGCCGACATCATGCTGGGCGTGGACCGCGAGACGGAGGTCGAGGCTGTCCGGGCGGCCGCCGCGGCCGGCGCCGGGCCCGAGCTCATCGCCTACGTCCCGGAGCACGGATTCATGGTCACCCGCTACATCGCGGGCGCGCGGGTGAGCCCGCAGGATCTCCGGCGGCCCGAGGTGTTGTCGGCTGCGGTCGGCTCGTTGAGGGCGCTGCACGCCTGTTCGCCGCTGGGGGCGACGTTCTCCGTGTTCCGGACGACCGAGCGGTACCTGCGACTCGCCGCGGAGCGCGGGGTCGAGCTGCCCGCCGGGTTCAAGGAGGGGCGAACGATCTCGGATCGGATCGAAGCCTCACCGGCCGGCCACCCGCTTCGCCTGCAGCTCTGCCACAACGAGCTGATGGGCGAGAATCTCATCTGGGACGGCATTCGGGTATGGATCGTGGATGAGGAGTTCGCCGCGACCGGCGACGCGTGGTTCGACCTCGGGGACCTGGTGGCCGCGCACGACCTCCCGCCCGCCGACCAGGAGCGTCTGCTGCACCTGTACCTCGGGCGCGTGAGCGACACCGACCGGGCACGCCTCGGGCTCATGACCGTCATGTCGGATCTGCGGGAGGCGGCGTGGGCCGTGCTCCAGCAGGCCGTCTCGCGGCTCGAGTTCGACTTCGAGGCGCACTCGGCGTGGGCGTTGCGCCGCGGCCTGGAGCGGGCGGAACGTGGGCTCGACGATTGGCTTCCCCAGCTGATCCCGGCCTCCGCCTGAGGCCGGTCAGGCTCCGTTGCCGTTCCTCATTCCGTTGCGGACGCGGCGGCCTCCCTGCGCGATGGCGAGCCGCCGAAACGGCGACCGGGCGCCCCGCCGGTCGGCCGGACCGATCTCGCCGGTCGAGAGGTTCCGCGCGGTGCTGATCAGCGACACGTGGGAGAACGCCTGCGGGAAGTTGCCGACCAGCCGCTTCGACACGACGTCGTACTCCTCCGCCAGCAGCCCGAGGTCGTTCCGCACGCCGAGGACGTTGCCGAAATAGCGGCGCGCGTCCTCCGGCCGGCCGATCAGCGCCAGACAGTCGGCCAACCAGCAGGTACAGGCGAGGAAGGTCGCTTCGTTGCCGGGCAGGCCCTCGAAGGACGGGTCGTTGTCGTAGCGCTTGACGAACCCCTCGTGGACCAACTGGCGCTCGATGGCCTCGACCGTCGACGTGACCCGCGGATCCGTCGCCGGCAGAAACCCGACCAGCGGGATCATCAGCAGCGCGGCATCCAGCCGCTGCGACCCGTAGACCTGCGTGAACGACCCCAGGTCGGCGTCGTAGCCCTCGTCGCACACCTGCTCGTGGATCTCGTGGCGAAGCCGCCGCCAGTTGTCGACCGGCCCTTCGAAACCGAAGAACTCGACATCGCGGATCGCCCGATCGACGGCCACCCATGCCATGACCTTCGAGTGGGTGAATTGCTGCCGGCCGCCGCGGATCTCCCAGATCCCTTCGTCCGGGTCCCGCCACGACGACTCGAGCTGGTCCAGGATCGACGTCTCGATGTCCCAGACGGCCGCTTCGTGGGGCATGCCCTCACGAGAGGCCTGGTGCAGCAAGTCGAGCACCTCGCCGAACACGTCCAGCTGGAACTGCTTGGCGGCGTCGTTCCCGGCACGAACGGGTCTCGAGCCCTCGTAGCCGGGCAGCCAGTCGAGCTCGACCTCGGGGAACCGCCGCTCGCCGCCGATCCCGTAGGCGATCTGAAGCTCCGCCGGGCGGCCGGCGACGGCGCGCACGAGCCAGTCGCGCCAAGCGCGCGCCTCGGCTTCGTATCCCGCCATCAGCAGGCTGTAGAGCGTGAAGGTGGCGTCCCGCAGCCAGCAGAACCGGTAGTCCCAGTTTCGCGAGCCCCCGAGCTCCTCGGGGAGTGAGGTCGTGACGGCGGCCACGATGCCCCCGGTCGGGCGATAGGTGAGCGCCTTGAGCGTGATCAGTGAGCGCAAGACGGCCTCTCGCCATTCACCCTGGTAGTTGCATCGCGCCGCCCAGTCCCGCCAGTACTGCTCGGTATCCCGGCGCGCGCGCCATGGGTCCAGCTTCGACGGCGACGGCTCGTGCGCCGGCCGCCAGATGAGCGCGAACGACGCCCGCTGCCCGGCTCGGATCGTGAACGTCGAGATCGCGGTGGCATCCTCGATCTCGACCGGGATCTCGGTGCGGAGCTCGACGGCGTCGGGGCCGGCGATCGCCTCGATACCGCCGCGGACGCGGCGGAGCCAGGGCACGACCGATCCGTAGTCGAATCGCAGGGCCAGCTCGGACCGCATCCGAACGCTTCCGCGCACCCCTTCGACGAGGCGGATCACGCGCGCGGGACCCCGGCGGGGCGCCATGAAGTCGGTGACGCGGACCGCCCCCTTGGGCGTCTCGTGCACCGTTTCGAGCACGAGCGTGTCGCCACGGTACCGGCGCGTGCTCTTCGCCCCGGCGTGGGCCGGCCCGAGCAGCCAGCGGCCGTGGGACTCGTTGCCGAGGAGGGCGGCAAAACAGGCGCCGGAGTCGAACCGTGGCAGGCAGAGCCAGTCGATCGAGCCGCCGCGGTCGACGAGCGCCGCGGCATGCGTATCACCGATGAGACCGTAGTCCTCGATCTTGGATGCCATAAGCAGGCTGGTACGTGGGGAAGGGCAGCCTGGGGCATGGTACGCGCTGAAGCGCGCGCGCCCGGGAGGCGAGTCCCGCTCCTTGCTTAGAAGAGCCCGATCTTCTGGGGCTTTACGAAGGACCCGACGGCCTGGTTCCCTGCCAGATCCGTGATCGACGACGGTGGGAAGTACGTCACCGTGATCTTCGGACCCTCGCCGAGGACGCCGCATCCCGCACCCGTGCACGGCCCCCAGATCCTCAGCGTGAGGTAGTCCGACCCTCCCGGCCCGTTCGGCTCCAGCACCGTTTGCGCCCACGAGGCGGCGGCGCCGTCGAGGGTCACGTAGCCGTCGCCACCCCCGTCGATCGCGGCCGCGAAGAATCCCGGCGCCCCGACCGTGTCGTTGCCCGGCCCCGCCGGGTCCTGGATCGTGAGTGTCGTCGTGGCCGGGATCGAAGACGGCTTGAGCGGCTCGCTCCACTCGGTGGTCAGCTCGTCGCACGGTCCGGCGACCCCGCTTACGTTGGGGTACGCGTCGCACCCGATGCCCGCCTTGTTGTTGTGCCCATGACGGAACGCGATCGGGACCGGTCCGGCCTTGTCGGCGGGAGCGGTCGCGGTGACGGTGGCATGGTTCCCCGCCGCGTCCTGGATTCCGTTGGGAGTCGACAGGGCGAACCGGAAGTCGCCGACATCGGTTTCGGGATCGTTCGATCCCTCAGCGATCCACAACGTCGCCTCTCGCGCGGCGGTGATGTCGACGCCCAACAGATGGCCATCGGACGGGACGTTCGTGAGCGTCCACCCGAACGTGCACGGGGCGGGGCAGGCTGCCAAGTCCTTGTTGAACGTCACGACGACCCGGTCGATCTTCCCGTTGGCGTCGTCGTCGAACATGCTGCCGCCGCTGACCATGGGCGGAACCGTTCCGTGGTTGGCGGGATTCTTGACGGTCGTGTAGACGCTCGTCGAGTTGTCCGCGACATCCGGATCGAACACGGGACTGTCGGCGACGACCTTGTTCGTGAGGGTCATGGGAGCACCCGGCGCATTGACGGTGATCCCGACGGTCGCCTGCGATCCGGCGCCGATGGAACCCAGGCCGCAGCTCACCACCGATGTCCCGGAGCACGACCCCTGGCTTGCCGACGCCGAGACGAAGGTGGCGTTGGAAGGCAGAAGGTCGGACAGCGACACGTCGGTCGCGGGGTCCGGGCCGCTGTTGCGCACCGTCAGGCTGTACGAGAACTGGGAGTTCATCGACACGGGCGTCGGGGCCGCACCCTGGACGTCGAGGTCGGCTCCGCTCACCTCGACGACGGTGACCGAGGCCGCGGCAGTGTTGTCGGCCGTGTTGGGATCGCCCTGGTCGGCGGCAACACTCACTTGGTTCTGCAACGTCCCGGCCGAACCGGGTCTCAGAGTGATCGACGCGGAGGCGCCGCCGCCGCTCGAGATCGAGCCGAGCAGGCATGTCACGGTTCTCGTTCCCGAGGCATAGGAGCATCCCGCCGCAGCGGAGTCGAAGGTCGTCCCGGCGGGCAGCACATCGGTCAGCGTCACCCCCGTGGCCTGGTCGGGTCCGGTGTTGAACACCTGCGCCGTGAACACCTCCGAACCGCCGACGCCGACCGGATCGGGGGCGCCGGAAAGGGACACCGACAGATCCGCGACGTTCAGACCGCCATCCGTGAACTGGGCGAAGTGCAACTGTTTGACCTGCGAGACGTGGTCGAAGTCGCCGCCGACGTACACGGTCGATCCGAACCCGCGGACGGTGAACACACCGAGGAACCCGTTGGTGCTGGGCAGCCATGAGCGGTCCTGCGCCCCGTTGGCCGGGTCCACACGAACCAGCTGCGAGACCGTGCGACCGTCGAACTTGAAGAAGTGGCCCCCGAAGTACGCCATCCCGCCCTGGAAGCCGACGCCCTGGATGTTTCCGTCCGATTTCTTGTCCCAGAGGTATGCGCCCGTCGCGAGATCGACGGCGAGCGCGCGCCCGCCGGCCCCGGCACCCGCCGCAAAGAGCCGCGAGCCACCCACCTGAAGATCCAGGACCGGATACCCGGGGTGGAACACACCCGGGATGACCGCCCCGGTGTTGGCGTTCAACGCCGTGAGGCGCTTCTCCGACGCGCCGTTCATCGTCGAGAAGTCGCCGGCGGCGTACAGACGGTTGGGACCGACCGCGAAGGCACGGACCGCCTTGTTCGCGGCCGGGGCCCAGGCGAGGAGGGCGCCGCTCGTCGCATCGAACGCCGCGAGCCTCGTCCGCGCCGAGGAGCCGGTTTTCGTGAACCCGCCGCCGACGTACACGGTGGATCCTATGGGCTCGACCGCACGCACGTTGTTGTTCGGCCACTCGGCGGGCTTCCACTCGAGCAGCGGAGGTGCCGACTGGCTGGCCGAGAGGTCGAAGGCGGCGATCCGCTTCCGGGTGACGGAACCCACCTTCGTGAACGAGCCCACCACGTAGAGGGTGAGACCGTCGGGCGAGACGGCGAGATCGAAGACCTTGTCGTTCAGCTCCGGATCCCACGACGTCGGCTGGCCGGTCGAGGCGTCGAGCGCCCCCAGGAACCCGCGCGGGACCCCCGAGCCGTCGTCCGGGACGAGCGCGGAGAACTCCCCGCCGAGGAAGACGGTGCCGCCCACGCGAAGGATCGTCAGGACCCTGCCGTCGGCGCCCCAGGTGTCGTCGGGAACGAGCGGCAGGGCCGCGTGCGCGGGCACCGCGGCAACGACCGTCCCGGCGACCAGCGCGGCGACGAGCGACACGGAGAAGACGCCGCGGCGTCGACGACGACGGGCGAACGGGATCGGGAGATGTGGGGGGGTCGGGGGGGTCAGGGGGGGCCTTCTGATCGAGTCCGGTCAATCTAGACGAAGGACGTGGTGCGGTCCAGGGGGTCTTCGTCCGGACGAACTAGGCCATCCGACCAGAATGGGCCGTCAACCGCGGCTGCCCAGCAACGCCAGGAACTCGTCGAGGTCGGGGGAGACGTGGAAGCTCGGCTCCATGTGCCCGTCGAGTGCCTCGACCGTCTTGTAGCCGTTCCCGGTGACGTAGGCGACGACCTCCTCGTCCGGCCGGATCGTTCCCGCCTCCACGAACCGCCGCAGGTTCGCGATCGTCACCCCGCCGGCGGTCTCGGTGAAGACGCCCTCCGTCTCGGCGAGCAGAGCGATTCCCTCGATGATCTCCTCCTCGGTGCACCAGCCGATCGTTCCGCCGGTCTCCCTCGCCACCTGGATCGCGAACGGGCCGTCGGCCGGGTTCCCGATCGCCAGCGACCGGGCGATGGTGTCGGGCTTGACCGGCTGCACCTCGTCCTTGCCGTCGAGGAACGCCTGCGCGACCGGGCGGCACCCTTCGGCCTGCGCCCCGCTCACGCGGCACACCTTCGCGTCGACCGCGCCGATCGCGATCAGCTCGCTGAACGCGCGGTGGATCTTGGTCAGCAGCGCGCCCGAGGCGATGGGGACGACGACGTGATCGGGGATCCGCCAGCCCAGCTGCTCGGCGGTCTCGAACCCGAGCGTCTTCGAGCCTTCCGCGTAGAACGGCCGCATGTTGACGTTCACGAACGCCCACGGGAGCGCGTCGACGATCTCCGAGCAGAGCCGGTTCACGGCGTCGTAGTTGCCTTTGACCGCGACGACCTTCGCGCCGTAGGCCTCGGTGGCAAGGATCTTCGCCCGCTCGAGGTCGTCGGGCACGAAGACGTAGCAGTCCATCCCCGCCTTCGCCGCGTGCGCCGCGGTCGCGTTGGCGAGGTTCCCGGTCGACGCGCACGAGATGGCTTCGAAGCCGAAGGCCCTCGCCATGGTGATGGCCACGCTGACGACGCGGTCCTTGAACGAGTTGGAGGGGTTGACCGAATCGTCCTTGATCCACAGGTCCCGAAGGCCGAGCCGTTCGCCGAGGCGGTCGGCGCGGCGAAGCGGCGTGAACCCCGCGCCGAGGTCGACCCGGTCGATGGCCGGACCACCGGGCAGCAGCGACTCGTACCGCCAGAGCGTGCGCGGACCCGCCTCCGCCTGCTTGCGGAACAGGTCGCCGTCGATGGCGTCGAGGTCGTAGGCGGGCTCGAGCGGGCCGAAGCACTCCTCGCAGATCGTCAGGGGCTCGACCGGATACCGCGTGCCGCAGATCCGGCACTGGAGCGCGGCCGGCGTCGTTATCGTCGGCGCGCTCACCCGGTCACCGCACCCTGGTCCGCGCTGGTGACGAGCTTGGCGTACTTGGCGAGCGCGCCGGTCGTGTAGCGCGGCGCGGGCGCCTGCCAGCGGGCGCGACGGTCGGCGAGGACGGCCTCCTCGACGTCGAGCGTGAGGGAGCGCGCGTCCGCGTCGATCACGATGCGATCGCCGTCTTCGACGAGCGCGATGGGCCCGCCCACGAACGCCTCCGGCGCCACGTGACCAACGGAGTAGCCCTTCGTCGCGCCGCTGAACCGCCCGTCGGTGATGAGGGCCACGTCCTTGCCGAGACCCGCGCCGGCGACGGCGGCGGTCACCGCGAGCATCTCGGGCATCCCGGGCGAGCCCTTGGGACCCTCGTAGCGGATCACGATCACGTCCCCGGCCTTGATCCGGCCGGCCGTCAGCGCCTCGAACGCATCGTGTTCGGAATCGAACGGGCGGGCCGTCCCGGCGAACCGGGCCGACTCGGCGCCGGCGATCTTCATGACGGACCCATCCGGCGCGAGCGAGCCACGAAGGATCGCGATGCCGCCGGTCGGGTGGATGGGCGAGTCGAACGGCCGGACCACGTCGCCGTCCGGAGCGGGAATCTCCATCGCCGCCAGGTTCTCCGCCAGGCTTCGGCCGGTGATCGTCAGGGCATCTCCGTCAAGGAGGCCGGCGTCGAGCAGCTGGCGCATCACGACCGGGACGCCGCCGACCCGGTCGAGATCCGGCATGACGAACCGCCCCGCCGGGCGGACGTCGACCAGATGCGGCACGCGCCGGGCGATCCGGTCGAAGTCGTCGAGCTCGAGCGGCACGCCGGCTTCGCGGGCGATCGCTAGCAGATGCAGCACCGCGTTCGTGGATCCGGCGAGCGCCATGACGACGGTGATCGCGTTCTCGAACGCCGAGGGGGTGAGGACGTCCCTTGGGCTAGGCCCGCCCGCTGCGACGATCTCGGCGGCGCGCCGTCCGGATTCGCGCGCGAGCACCTCGCGCCGGTGGTCGACGGCGGAGGGCGAGGCCGCGCCGGGAAGCGACATCCCCAGCGCCTCGGCGGCCGCCGCCATCGTGTTCGCGGTGTACATGCCGGCGCACGAGCCGGTGGTCGGGCATGCGGCGCGCTCGACGGCGAGCAGCTCGTCGTCGCCGATCGAGCCGTTGGCGTGCGCGCCGACGGCCTCGAACACGTCCTGGATCGTGATGTCGCGTCCCTTGTACGTGCCGGGCAGGATCGACCCGCCGTAGAGGAAGACGGCCGGCAAGTTGAGCCTGGCCATCGCCATCAGCATCGCCGGCTCGCTCTTGTCGCAGCCGGCGATCCCCACGAGCGCGTCCATCCGTTCGGCGTGCATCACGAGCTCGACGGAGTCGGCGATGACCTCGCGGCTGATGAGCGAGGCCTTCATTCCCTCATGACCCATGGCGATGCCGTCGGAAACGGCGATCGTCGTGAACTCCAGGGGCACGGCGCCGCCCTGCCGCACGCCCTCCTTCGCAAGCGCGGCGAGCTTGTCGAGGTGGTAGTTGCAGGGCGTCACCTCGTTCCAGCTGGAGCAGACGCCGACCTGCGCCTTTCCGAAGTCGTCCTCGCCGAACCCGACCGCGCGGAGCATGGCGCGCGCGGGTGCGCGCGCGGGGCCTTCGGTGACCTCCCAGCTGCGGGGACGATCGTGTTCGGCCGGCATGGACCTCACGGTACCAATCGGCCGCCGCGTAAGCTGCCGCGCGACGTCGAGCAACCACAGGGAACGAATCCATGGACGACGATCATCGGATTCCGCCCGACCAGGGGCGCAGCTGGTGGCTTCGCGATGCCCTCGGCTCCGACCTCGGCGAGCCGTGTCCGCCGCTCGCGCGGGACCTGACCGCCGACGTGGTCGTCCTGGGCGGCGGGTTCACCGGGATGTGGACCGCCTGGGGCCTGAAGGAGCTGGAGCCCGAGGCGGAGATCGTCCTCGTCGAGCAGGACATCTGCGGCGGCGGCGCAAGCGGGCGCAACGGAGGGTTCGCCAACAGCTTCTGGAGCAACCTGCCGGAGCTGCTCGAGGCGTTCGGGCCGGAGCGCGCGCTCGAGCTCTGCCGCATCGGCGAGGAGAGCGTTGCGGCCATCGGCCGGTTCTGCGAGCACCACGGTATCGACGCGTGGTTCCGGCAGGCCGGCGAGCTGGAGGTCGCGTCCTCCGAGGCGCAGGTCGGCGAGTGGGCGGAGTTCCTCGAGGCGGCCGATCGGGTCGGAGCCGGCGACGAGTTTCAGCTGCTGTCCGCGGAGCAGGTACGCCTTCGCGTCGACTCACCGACATTTCGCGGCGGGTACGCGACGCCGCTCGGTGCCACGGTGCAGCCGGCGCGGCTGGCGAGGGGCATCCGGCGCGTGCTGCTCGAACGCGGCGTCCGGATCTTCGAATCGACGCCGGTCACGCGGTTCGGCGCCGGAAATCCGGCGGTCGTCGAGACACCGGGTGGGATCGTTCGGGCCGGGGTTGCGGTGATCGGGCTGAACGCGTGGGCGGCCGGGTGGAAGCGGTTCCGGAGACTGCTCACCGTCCGGGGCTCGTACATCGTTCTGACGGAGCCGGCGCCCGAGCGGCTCGAGGCGATCGGGTGGACGGACGGGGTCGCGGTCTCGGACCTGCGAGCGGCGGTTCACTATTTGCGCACGACACCGGACGGGCGCATCGCGTTCGGGGTTGGCGGGCTCCAACCCGACCTCGCACGCAGCATCGACCACCGGTTCGCGTACGATCGCGGCGGGTTGCGCGTGGCCGTCGAGGATCTGCACCGGATGTTCCCGTCGTTTCGCGACGTGGGGATCGAGGCGGGCTGGGGCGGACCGATCGACGTGTCGGGCCGTCACCTTCCGATGTTCGGCTCCCTGCGGCCGAACGTGCACTACGCGCTGGGGTACACGGGCAACGGCGTGGGACCGTCGCATCTGGCGGGACGGATCCTCGCGCTCCGATCGCTCGGCCGAGACGATGCGCTGTTGGATCTGCCGCTGGTCGACCTGGCGCCGAAACGGTTCCCGCCGGAGCCGATCCGGTCGCCCGGCGCGTTGATCGCCAACCGGGCGATCCTTCGCAAGGAGCGATCGGAGGACCGCGGCGAGGAGCCCAACCCGTTCGTCGACTTCGTCGCGCGGCTGCCGCGGCGGCTCGGCTACAACCTGGGCCCATGACCGGCGGCCCCGCGATCGCGATCGACCGGCTGACGAAGCGGTACGGCGCGCGCGTCGGCATCGACGGCATCAGCTTCGAGGTTCCGAAGGGCGAGGTCTTCGGCTACCTCGGTCCGAACGGTGCCGGCAAGACGACGACGATCCGAACGCTGCTCGACCTGATCCGTCCTTCGTCGGGAAGCGCCACGATGCTCGGTCTGGATACGCGCCGGGACTCGGCCGAGATCCGGCGCCGGATCGGGTTCGTCCCCGGGGACGTGGCGCTCTACGAGCGGATGACCGGCGGCCAGATGATCGAGTACCTGGGCAACCTGCGGGGCGGCGTCGACCGAACGGTCTCGAACGGGCTCGCGGAGCGATTGGGGCTCGATCTGTCGGTGCGGATCGACCACCTCTCGCACGGCAACCGTCAGAAGGTGGCGTTGGTCCAGGCGTTCATGCACGAACCGGAGCTCGTCATCCTGGACGAGCCGACCCAGGGTCTGGATCCCCTGGTCCAGCACGAGTTCTACCGGCTGCTCGACGAGCTCCGCCGCGACGGTCGCACCGTCTTTTTGTCCTCGCACATGCTTCCGGAAGTGGAGCGCGTCTGCACCCGCGTGGCGATCATCCGTGAGGGGCGGCTCGTCGAGGTGGCGGATGTGGCCGACCTGACCGCGCGTGCGATCCGGACGCTCGAGATCCGCTTCGCGGATGCCGCGCCGCTCGAGGCATTGCGATCGGCGGCCGGCGTCCAGGACCTGGAGGTCGTCGGCGAGACGGTGCGGTGCCGGGTCGTCGGGAACATGGACGCCGTCGTCAAAGTGATCGCCCAACACCCGGTCGTGGATCTGGTGAGCGAGAAACCCAGCCTGGAAGAGATCTTCCTGACGTTTTATGGAGAAGACGGCCGTGCTCCGTGACATCTTCGGCAAGACGCTGTGGGAGCAACGTCGCACCCTCGTGTGGTGGAGCATCGGAATCCTCGTGTTCGTGGGGATCCTGGTTGCCTTCTTCCCGAGCATCAAGGGAAGCAGCGCCGACTTCGACCGCTTCGTGAAACAACTGCCCGAAGGGCTCCGGACCCTGTTCATCGGGAACGAGTCCGACATCACCTCACCCGTCGGCTACCTCGACAGCCAGATCTATGCGACGGCCGGGCCGGTGCTCTTTCTCGTGTTCACGATCGGAGCGGGAGCGCGAGCGGTGGCCGGCGAGGAAGAACGGCACACGCTGGACCTGCTGCTTTCCACGCCGGTCTCGCGACGGACGGTGGTGCTGCAGAAGTTCGCGGCGATGGTCGTGGCGGCGCTCGGGCTTGCGGCTCTCTTCGTGGTCGGGCTTGCCGCCGGCGGGCCGCCGCTGGGGATCCACGTGTCCATCCTGAACCTCGTGGCCGCGACGACGCACCTGTATCTGTTCGCCCTCTCACTCGGGACGATCGGACTTGCCTTCGGCTGCGCGACCGGGCGTCGAAGCGCGGCGATCGGCGGCGCGAGCGCCGTCGCCGTGGCCTCGCTCCTGCTCAGCGGGCTCGCGCCCGTCGCGCATGCGACGGCCTGGATGGACACGCTGTCGCCGTTTCACTACGCGAACGGCTCGACGCCGCTGCGAAACGGCTTCGATTGGGCTCACCTGGCGGTACTGGCCGCGATGACGGCGGCGGCGCTGGTGGCGGCGGTCGTGACGTTCGACCGGCGCGACCTGACCACCTAGCGACGCGGGCGAGACGCGCGCCTACCCGTCCCTCGCCGCCACGAGCCAGAGGCGTTCGGACTCGCTCGTAAACGGCTGCAACGCGTCGTCGCGCGCTTCGAAGGACGAAAAACCCGCCTCACGCAGCAGATCGGTCAGCTCCGGCAGCGTGAACAGCCGGACCGAGCTTCGCAGCGTTTCCGGCGCCCTCCCCGGCCCGGCGAAGGTCCACTCGGTCTCGACCCTCGGCCCCACGACCGCCGACGCCATCCTCACCTCGATCTCCCCCACCCTGAACCCGTCCTCGGGCCGTGGATGCGCTCTGACCGTCTCGGCGGTCGGAAGGTCGAGCAGGTACTTCCCTCCCGGGACCAGCGCCCGGGCCGCGGCGCGCGCCTGCGCCAGGTTCCCCCCGTCGTCGAAGTACCCGAAGCTTCCCCAGAAGCACACCGCGGCATCGAACGCGGCATCGCCGGCCGGCTCGCGGACGTCCCCCCGGACGAACGTCACCTCGGCGCCGCGCCCCGCGGCTCGCTCCCGTCCCGCGTCCAGAAACCGCTCCACGGTGTCGATCCCGGTCACCCGGCAGCCGCGCGAGGCCAGCTCGATCGCGATCCGGCCGGCCCCGCACGGCGCGTCGAGGACCCGCGCCCCGCGCCACAGTCCGAGCGCCCGCTCGATCCGCTCGGCCTGGTCGCCCGCGTCCTCGACCGCGGCCCAGCCGAGCTGCACCTCCTGCCAGCGGGGTGAGTCGAAGAACGTCTCCCACCAGTCCACGCGGCGGCGCCTCAGTCGCGCGCGACGATCGACCGGAACCGCTCGGCCAGGCCTCCCGCGCGATCCACGAGCCCGCCGCGCCGCAGGTCCTTCAGGATCACCGTCGACGCGTTTCGACCCGGAACGCCCATCACGCCGCCGCCCGGGTGCGTTCCGCCGCCGCAGAGATAGAGCCCGTGGATCGGCGTCCGGTAGTCCCCGAAGAACGGAATCGGCCGGAACGAGAACATCTGATCCGGCGTCAGCTCCCCCTGCATGATGTTCCCGCCGAGCAGGCCGAACCGCTCCTCGATGTCCTTCGGCGTCAGCACCTCGACGTGCTCGACCGAGCTGCCCAGGTTGGGCGCGTACGCACTGACCGCGTCCACCACCTTCTTGGCCCACGCATCCCTGGTCCCGGCCGTGTTCGGCGTGTCGTAGGGCAGGTACTGCGTGAACGCGAGCATGATGTGCTTGCCCTGCGGTGCGAGCCCCGGCTCGTGCGCGGTCGGCCACATGGCCTCCACGTACGGCTGCGCGCTCGGTTCCCCGTACTTCGCATCGTCGAACGCGCGCTCCAGGTACGCCATCGACGGCGAGACGGCCATCAGCCCGCGGTGCGGATCGCCGTCCTGATCCCAGCTGGGGAACTCCGGCAGGTCGGAGAGCCCGAGGTGCACCTTCACCGATCCGCTGCGGGTTCGGAATCGCTCGATGTCGCGGACCACCGTCTCGGAGAGGTGGTCGCGCCCGACGAGGTCGAGGTACGTCGTCTTCGGGTGCGCGTTCGACACGACGCGGCGGGCGCGCACGATCGAGCCGTCCTCCAGCTCGACCCCGACGGCACGGCCCTGACCGTTGACGAGGATGCGCGCGACCGGCTCGTCGGTCCGGATCTCGGCTCCGTGGGCCCGCGCCGCCTGCGCCATGGCCTTCGAGACCCCGCCCATGCCGCCCTTGACCCAGCCCCACGCCCCGAAGTGGCCGTCGATCTCGCCGATCCAGTGGTGCATCAAGACGTAGGCGGAGCCCGGCGTCATCGGGCCGCACCACGCGCCGATGATCGCCTGGGTCGACAGCGCTCCCTTGACCCGCTCGTCGACGAACCACTCGTCGAGGAAGTCGGCCGCGCTCATCGTGAACAGGCGCACCAGCTCGTGGACGTCGCGGCCGCTCCACCCACGAAGCTTCGACCCGGTCCGCACCAGGCTCCCCATCTCGCCGAGCTTCAGGTTCGGCGGGATGACGAACAGCAACTCCTTGGCAAGCGCGGCGATGTGCTCGAAGTACTTGTCGAAGGCGGCGTAGGCCTCGGCGTCCTTCCGGTTGAGCCTCGCGATGTTGTCCACGTCGCGGCGCAGATCGCCCCAGAGCGTGAGCGAGGAACCGTCGGGGAACGGCACGAAGTAGTCCGGGCTGATGATCGAGACCTCGTAGCCGAATCGCTTCAACTCGAGCTCGTCGACGATCCGGTCGGGCATCAACGACACGACGTAGGAGGCGCTCGAGATCGTGTAGCCGTCCCAAAGCTGCTCGGTCGCCGCCGCGCCACCGAGAACACCCCGGCGTTCCAGCACCAGGACGTCGACCCCGGCCTTCGCGAGATAGGCGGCGCACGCGAGCCCGTTGTGGCCACCCCCAACGATCACGACGTCACGCACCGACGGCTCCACGTCGTCGGAGCCTAGCGTTCTGAGGGCGCTTCCCACACGGTGCGGCCGCCGACGGTCGTGAGCACCGCCCGCACCTCGCTCAGCCGCTCGGGACCGAGCGCGAACGGGTTCTCCGAGAGCACCACGAGGTCGGCCTGCTTTCCCACCTCGATCGAGCCCGTGACATCGTCGAGGTGGTTCACGTACGCCGACCCCATCGTGAACGCGTGCAACGCGCGTGCGAGCGTGATCCGCTGCTCCGGCAGGAAAACCTCCGGCGCGTTCTCCGCGTCGTCGTGGTCCGCAGGCGGAACCCGGTTGACCGCGACGTGGATCTGCCGCATCGGGGACGGTGTGGACACCGGCCAGTCGCTGCCACAGCACATTGAGGCGCCGGTCGCGGCGATCGAGCCGAACGGATACTGCAGCGCTGCGCGCTCGGGACCGAGCACCGACAGCGTCGTCTCGATCATGTGGCGGTCCAGCGCCGCCCAGAGCGCCTGGATGTTGGCGGTCACGCCCAGACGGCGGAATCGCGGCAGCTCGTCGGGATGCACGACCTGAAGATGCGCCAGGTGGGGCCTGGTGTCGCGCCACCCGTTCGCCTCGCGGGCCGCCCCGATCGCGTCGAGCGCGTCGCGCGCCGCACGGTCCCCGATCACGTGGATGTGGACCTGGAAATCGAGGGCGTCGAGACGAACGACCGCGGCGCGCAGCAACTCCCGATCGACGTGCTCGAGTCCGGTGCCGCCCGTCGCCCCACCGCCCGGTCCGACGAAGGGGGACAGCATCGCGGCGGTCTGGCTCTCGCAGACGCCGTCGAGCATGATCTTCACGGTCGTCGCCTGGTAGCGTCCGCCGCTCGTTCGCCGGCGATGCTCGACCAGCTCGTCGATCTGGTCGAGGCCGCGGCCGCGTTCGAACCACAGGGCACCCACCACGCGGCCGGTGAGCTCCCCGCGTGCGGCAAGCGCCGGATAGACCTCGCGGCAGTTCGGCATCGTCGGGTACTCGCCGACGATCGCTTCCTGCCACGCGGTGATCCCGTGTGAGTGGAGATGGGCCTGAGCGAGCAGCAGCGCGCGCTCGCGATCGGCCCGGCTCGTCTCGGGGATGTGCCGCACGACGAGCCACATCGCGCCCTCGTGCAGCGACCCCTGGGGCCCGCCGCTCGCGTCCCGCTCGATCCGGCCGTCCGCCGGATCGGCCGTCGAGGCGTCGATCCCGGCGATCTCGAGCGCGCGGGTGTTCGCCCACGCCCCGTGGAGGTCCGAGTTCACGAAGAACGCGGGGCGATCCGGAACGATCGCGTCGAGCGCCTGCCGCGACGGGTGACCTCCCGGGAACGTCGCCAGCTCCCACCCGCCGCCGAGGACCCACGGCTCGTCCGGGTGCTCGTCCGCCCAGGCGCGGATGATGCGGGCGTAGTCGTCGGGACCGCTCCCCTCGCTCATGTCGATCTGCAGGAGGTTCATCCCGCCGTTCATCGCGTGGACGTGGGCGTCCTGGAAGCCGGGCATGAGCATCCGGCCGGCCAGCGGGACCACCTCGGTGCGCGGTCCGACCAGCGGCCGGATCTCGTCGTCCGTGCCGACGGCGACGATCGCTCCGTCCTTGACCGCGACCGCGCGGGCCCACGACCGAGCGGCGTCCACCGTGTAGACGTCGCCTCCAACGAACGCGAGATCCGCCTCGATGGGCGCGACCCTACACTCTGGCCCGCAATGGACATGCGGCTGAGCGAGGACGAGCGAGCCCTGGTCGCCAAGGCGCGCGCGTTCTCCGACGAGATCCTGCTTCCGCTGGAAGACGAGTGCGAGGAGCAGGGCGGGCTGACCCCGGCAAGCGCCGCGGCCGCAAAGCAGGCCGTCCTTGATTGGGGCTTCAACGCGATCAACCACACCGTCGAGAACGGCGGGCAGGGACTCGATACGTTCGAGCAGATGCTGGTCGAGGAGCAATGGGGCCGCGCGACCGGCGCGCTCTGGGACATCCCGTGGCGGCCCGCCGTCCCGCTCGCGCGCGGGACCGAGGAGCAGAAGGAACAATTTCTTCGCCCGGCCGCGCGGGGCGAGCGGCGCGACGCGTACGCGATCACCGAAGAGGGCGCCGGTTCGGACGTCTCGATGGTCGCGACGACCGCCCATCTCGACGGGCAGGACTGGGTGCTCTCCGGCGAGAAGTGGCACGTGACGTCGGGCGACGTCGCCGACTTCTTTCTCGTCCACGCGCTGGTCGACGGCGATCCCGATCGAGCCACGGTGTTCCTGGTCGACAAGGACACGCCCGGCCTGCGGCTCGTCCGCACGCCCGCCTACATGCACACGTTCGTGTTCGAGCACCCGATCTTCGCGTTCGAGGACGTGCGCCTCGGGCAGGACCGCATCCTCGGCGACGTCGGCGGCGGGCTCGAGCTGACGCGGGCCTGGTTCGTCGAAGAGCGGCTGATGATCGGCGCGCGGACGATGGGCGCCTCGGCCCGCGCGCTCGAGCGATCCAACGCGTTCGCGGCCGAGCGGAGGCAATTCGGCCGCCCGATCGCCGAGTTCGAGGCGGTGGAGTTCATGCTCGCCGACATGGCCGCCGAGATCCTCGCGGCGCGGTCGATGCTCTACCGGGTGTGTTGGGAGGCCGCCCGCACCGAGGCCGATCCGAAACGCGTCCATGCGCTTGCCGGCGCGGTCAAGCTCGTGTGCTCGGAGACCGCCGGTCGCGTGCTGGACCGGGCGGTGCAGATCCACGGCGGCCGCGGATACATGCGCGACGAGCCGGTCGAGCGTCTCTTTCGCGAGGTGCGCGTCGATCGGATCTGGGAGGGGACTTCGGAGATCCAGCGGACGATCCTGGGCAACGAGCTCCGGAAACGTGGAACCGGGGCCTTCACCGGCTGGCCGGGGGCCGAGCCGCCGCCGTAGAGATCAGGTCCCGGTGAGGCAGCCGCGGACCTGATCCGGCAGACCCGGGATGTCGATCCCGGCGCCGCCGTCGACGAAGTCGTAGCGAAGACCCGCCCACGCGCCGGGAAGCCCCGGGTAGGCGACTCGAGTCGGGTCCTCCTCCTTGTATTGGAAGCCGCTCCAGTCCGGGGACCGGAAACCGTGCGTGTCGTAGGGCGCCACGGCCGAAAGCCCGCGGCCGAACACCCGCTCCTCGACGAGGAACCGACCCTGATACGAGAGGTCGCTGGGGGCGAACAGCTTCACGTACCAGCGCCGGACCTCGGTGATGTAGCCCTTGTCCGAGGGCGGGGACTCGGGACCGACGAACATCCGCATGTCGACCACGCGATACGGGCCGTTCCACGGCGACGTCCGGCGGATGATGCCGATCGGGTCGGTGAACGAGCGGCTGCCGGCGGCCGGGCGCATCCAGCCGTCGACGCAGCCCGCGCCCGCTGCACCTCGCTTGGGCGGCGTCTCGGCCGGCAGCGCCGGCGGGGTCGGCGACGCCAGCGAGGCGACCGAGGGGTTGAAGGAGGCGGAGGGCTGCGGCGTCCCACCGCTCGCCTCCGCGAAGGGGTCGGGCGTGTGGTCGCAGGCCGCGCCCAGCAGGGCCGCGAGCGAGGCGGCGACGAAGACTCGGCGCGCACGGAACCGCATCATCGGGCCAGGCGAGGATACCCGCAGGCTGTTGCGACCTTGTGACGTCCGCCGGCCGCCGATCGGAACGATCCGGTGTCCCGTCCGACACCTGGTATCTAAGGGGGATGCCGGAGCGGGTCCACCCGAACGACGACGAGCGCGGCGACCGGCATCCGCTGCCGCTCAGCCGGCGGCGGTTTCTCCAGCGCTCGGCCCTCGCGGTCGCCGGTGGCGCGCTCTTTTCCTGCACCGGAAATTCGGTGATCCCGAACGTCGAGGACCCGACGCCCAAGCTGGACACCCGATGGCCCATCAAGCGGGTCATCTACCTGATGCTCGAGAACCGGAGCTTCAACAACTTCTTCGGGCGGTTTCCCGGCGTCCACGGAACGACCGTCGGCGTGCTCGACGGCCGCGAGCACCCCCTGATCCGCTCCCCCGACTGGCTCCCCGGCGACCTGCCGCACGACCGGGCCGCGTACCTGAACTGTTTCAACGCAGGCAAGCTCGACGGCTTCGGCACCGGCACGTACGGCGCCACCTATGCGTACAGCGTCTTCGACGAGGACCAGATCCCGAACTACTGGGCGTGGGCGCGCGAGTACGCCCTCTCGGACAACTTCTTCGCGTCCTGCGCCGGACCCAGCTACCCCAACCACTTCTTCTTCATCTCCGGAACGTCGGGCGGCGTGCTCGACAACCCGGAGAACATCGAGGTCCGGCAGATGGACAACGGCGGGAAGTTCAAGAGCTGGGGATGCGACGCGGTCGGCGACAAGGTCTTCGTGTTCACGAAGGACGCCGAGGGAAACCTGACCAAGCACGACACGTGCTTCACCTTCAAGACCGTCGGAGAGCAGCTCACCGGCAAGGGCGTCGACTGGGCGTTCTACTCCGCCGTCCCCGGGGAAGCGGGCTACTTCTGGAACGCATACAACGGCGTGAGCAGCGTGTTCCACACCGATCTGTGGCACGAGCACGTGCGGCCCGTCGACTCGTTCATCGCCGACATCAAGCGAGGAGCGCTGCCCCCCGTCACGTGGGTGACGCCGCGCTTCGAGCTCTCGGACCATCCCCCGTTCTCGACCGGGCACTCCCACAACTGGGTCACCGACATCGTCAACGCCGTCATGCGAAGCGACGCCTGGGAGCACACGGCGATCTTTCTCACCTGGGACGAATGGGGCGGCTTCTACGACCCGGTCATTCCGCCGGCGGTCGACGACATCGGGCTCGGCTTCCGCGTGCCGATGCTGACGATCTCGCCGTACACGCGTCGCGGACTCATCGACACGAAGCAGGGTGAGTTCTCGAGCCCGCTGCGGTTCATCGCGGACAACTGGGGGCTCGACTACCTCACGCCGAGGATCGCAAAGACCCACAACTTCGAGCACGTCTTCAACTTCAACGCGAAGCCCAGGGACCCGGTGATCGCGACGAAGCGCGCGCCGGCGTACGGAAAGGCCTTCGTCTGGCCGGGCGACACCTATCCGGGCTGGACGGCGGGCACCGTTCCGATCAAGAACCCGCTCGGTTGACTCCGCGCGCGCCCCTCGGCGAGTCGGGGTAGGGTCCGGCGATGGACGCCGTGATCGAGATCGAAGGGCTGAAGAAGGCCTACCACCGGGTGCGTGGCGGGACGACGATCGCGGTCGACGGTCTCGACCTGGTGGTTCCCTCGGGCGGGGTGTTCGGATTCCTCGGCCCCAACGGCGCCGGCAAGACCACGACGATCCGGTGTCTGCTCGGGCTGGTGCGCCCCTCGGCGGGCCGCGTCCGGTTGCTCGGCGTGGACGTTCCGAGAAAGCTCCCGGACGTGATCGGGCGGGTCGGGTCGATCGTCGAAACCCCGGCCTTGTTCCCACGGATGACCGGACGCCGAAACCTCCAGATCCTCGCCCGGATCCAGGGCATCGGACCAAGCGTCGTCGAAGACGTGCTGGCCCGCGTCGAGCTCGCCGATCGCGGCGACGACAACGTCCGGACCTACTCGCTGGGGATGCGCCAGCGGCTCGGGATCGCCGCGGCGTTGATGAAGGACCCGGCCGTGCTGATCCTCGACGAGCCGGCCAACGGACTCGACCCGGCCGGGATCGTGGAAGTCCGCGAGCTGCTCCGGGGGCTCGGACGAGAGGGCCGGACGGTCTTCGTGTCCAGCCACATCCTCTCGGAGGTGCAGCAGACCGCGGACCGGGTGGCGATCCTGGCGCGCGGGCGGTCCGTCGCGTCGGGGGCCGTGGCCGACGTCCTTGCGACCGAACGTGCGACCGGGGTGATGGCGAAGGTGCCGGATCTGGAGGCGGGCCGGGCGGCCCTCGCCGCGGCCGGGATCCGCGCCGACGTCGACGGCGACCGGCTCCGCGTCGAGATCGCCCCCGCCGATTCGGGCACGGTCACCAAGACGCTGGCGAGCCAGGGGCTTTACGTCACCGATCTCCGCCCGGACTCGGTGGACCTGGAGACCGTGTTTCTCGAGCTCACGCGCGACGAAGGCGGCGCATCGTGATCCGTCTGCTGAGCGCGGAGCTGCTCCGGTCCCGGTCGCGGCGGTTGGTCAAGGTGGCGATCGTGCTGGCGCTCGTCGCGGTCGCCCTCACGGCCGTCCTCGTCGCGCTCAACTCCCGGGAACCCGACCCGAACCTGGCCGCCCAGGTGCAGGCGGAGCGGAATCAGCTCATCGGGGAGTGCGTCGACGGCGTCGTATCGGGAGGCACCGACCGCAAGACGGCCGAGGGTATCTGCGAGGCGAACTACCCGGCGGACTCGTTCGCGCCGCCCGATCACCAGTTCCACCTCTCCGGCCTGGTGGGCATCGTCCAGGGGATCTCGCTCATCACCGTCGTGGGCGGGTGGATCCTCGGTGCCTCGCTCGTCGGCGCCGAGTGGGGCGCCGGCACCGTGACGACGCAGCTCACCTGGGAGTCCCGCCGGGGGCGCGTGCTCGCGGCCAAGCTGGCGGCGGCCGCGATCGTCGTCTTCGTGCTCGCGATGATCCTGCTGGGCGCGTTCGTCGGGGCCATGTGGCTCGTCGCGATCGCGCGTGGGTCGACCGCGACCGATCCCGGGTTCCTCCGATCGTTGTCTGCGACGCTCCTGCGCAGCTCGGCGCTCTCGGCGCTCGCCGCCATCTTCGGCGCCTCGATCGCCACGGTCGCCCGCAACACGGCCGCCTCGATGGCCTCCGGGTTCCTCTACCTCGGAGTCGTCGAGGCGCTGATCCGTGGGTTCCGCCCGTCGGTCTCGCGGTGGCTGCTGGGAAGCAACGGAGCAATCGTGGTGACCGGCCACGACGGCGTCAACGCCCCGTTCGCCAACGTGAGTCTCGAGGTGGCGGCGCTGACGGTCATCGTCTACGGAGTCGTCCTCGTGCTCGCCGCCGCCGGATCCTTCCGCGGCCGCGACGTCAACTGAGCCCGGCGACCAACGCGTCGACGGCGACGCATCCCTCGGGCGAGACGATCACCGGGTTGACGTCGACCGCCGACAGGTACTCGCCCAGGTCGGTCGCGAGCACCGACATCCGCACGAGAGCGCCGGCGAGCGCGTCGACGTCGGCGGCCGGCCGGCCGCGGGCGCCCTCGAGCAGGCGGCGGATCTTGAGCCCGTCCAGCAGCCGGTGTGCCGCCGCCCGGTCGAGCGGCGGCAGCGCCAGCCGCCGGTCCTCGAGCATCTCGACCAGCACTCCCCCCGCCGCGACCAGCACGAGCGGGCCGAACGTCGCATCGTGCACGATACCGAGCGCGACCTCGACGCCCGGCGGCGCCATCTGCGCCACGACGACGTCCGGTCCGAGGCGCGCCGCGAGATCGCGATAGGCCCGAGAGACGTCGTCGGATCCGGCCAGGCCCACACGGACGCCGCCGACATCGGACTTGTGCTGCACGCCCGGCGCCGCGGTCTTGAGGACCACCGGGAAGCCGACCTCGCCGGCGGCGTCAACCGCCTCCTCGAGCGAGGAGGCCGCGCGGGCCGCGACCGTCGGCACGCCGGCGTCGGCCACGAGCGCCAGGCCCTCGAGCTCGGACAACGGTGCGCCGGTCGCCAGTCGCGCACGCCAGCGATCGCGCACCTCGTCCGCAAGCGCCGGGGACGGCGCGACCGGCGGCCGTGCCTCGACGTCCCTGCGGTCGAGCAGGTGCCGCAGGGCGCGCAGACCGGTGTCGGTTCCCTCCAGAACGGGGATGCCGGCGTCGCGCAGGATCGCCGCCTCCGTGTCGTCGACCGCGCTCGCAAGGTTGGACAACACGCAGAACGGTTTCGTCGTGGCGGCGAACACGTCGGCCGCCACGCGCAGATATCCCTGGTCGAACGGCTCCCCCTGGCGCGTCAGGTCGACGACGAACGCCAGCGCCGCCGTGTCCGGGTCGTCGTGCAAGCCGCGCATCGACTCGACGAAGATCCGATCCGCGTCGATCCCGGTGCCCCACGCATCCAGCGGGTTCTCCGCCACGAGCCCCGGGTCGAGTCCCGCCTGGATCTTCGCGCGCGTCTCCGGTGCGATCGAGGAGAACGGGACGCCGAGGTCGGTCGCAAGATCGGCGAAGAGCGCGCGCTCCCCGCCGGAGTCGTGCACCGACGCGATGCCCCCGCCGCCGGTGACGCGGCGGGGGGACGAGAACAGCTCCATCGTGTCGGCCATCTCGTCCAGCGTGAACACCTCGTGCACGCCGTAGGCATCGAACACCGCTTCGTAGGCGCCGTGCTCGCCGGCGAGCGCGCCGGAGTGCGTCGTGATCATGTCCCGAGACGTCTCGGTCCGGCCGACCACCAGCGCGATCACCGGCACCCGCTGCTGGGCCGCGGTCTCGAGCGCCGAGCGGAACGCGGCCGGGTCCCGAACCGTCTCGAGCAGCAGCGCGATGACGCCCGTGGTCGGCCGCGCCAGCGCGTAGGCCATGTAGTCGGCCATCCGGGTCACGATCTCCTGGCCGCTCGAGACGATCAGGTTGAACCCGATCCCCCGGTCGTTGAACGCGAGCGCCGCGAAGGCCGAGCCCGAATGCGAGATGAACGTCACCGGGCCCCGCCGGATGTGATCGGGCGTGTCGAAGCCGGTCGCGCGGAGGTTCCGTTCGAGGTTCAGGAACCCCATTCCGTTGCCACCGCAGACCGCGATGCCCGCCTCCCGCGCCATCGCGGCGAGGCGCTCGGCAAGCGGCGGCGACCCGGCGACCGGCTCCTCGTCGTGCAGGCTCGAGAACGTCACCACGCTCCCGGCGCCGGCCTCGATCGCGTCGCGCAGCGCAGCTTCGATCCGGCGGTTGGCAACGCCGAGGATGGCCAGGTCGACCGGCTCGGGAACGTCGGCCATCGACGCGAACGACGGGCGGCCGAGCACCTCTTCGTATCCGGGATTGACCGGATAGACGCGGCCGTCGAACCCGCCGCGGTCGAGCTCGACCATCATCTGGCGGCCGAGCGAGCCCGGCTTTGACGGACGCGCCGACGACGGCGACCGATCTCGCCTCGAGCATGCGCTCGAGGCGGCCACTATCGCTTGGGCACCGCTTTGTCGTGCTTGGCCATGTTGAACGCCTGCCACCCGGGGATGCCGTTGACGCCGCCGCCGGCGTGCGTGGCCGAGGAGCCGTGGTACAGGCCCTTGACCGGTGTGCGGTAGTCGGCGTACCCGGGCGCCGGGCGCATGTGGAACAGCTGGTCCACGGAGAGCTCGCCGTGGAAGATGTTCCCGCCGATCAGCCCCAGCTCCTGCTCCATGTCGTAGGGGCCGATGACCTGCCGGTCGATGATCGACGCCTTGAAGTTCGGCGCGAGCTCCGTGTACAGGTCGATCGTCCGGTCCGCGTAGGCCTCCAGCTCGTCGCGGTGCGGCTCCTTGTTCCAGTCGTCGGGAACCCACTGCGAGAACATCGAGAAGACGTGCACGCCCTCGGGCGCGAGCTTCTTGTCGAGCGTCGTGGGGATCGTGCCGTCGACGAACGGAGCCGTCGCGCCCTTGCGACCCATGTGCGCGTCCTGGAAGGCCTGCTCCGCGTATTGAGGACTGAAGCACAGCTCGACCGAGCCCGTGTGGTGGTCCTGCTGGTTCTTGCCGGGCATCGCGATGAAGTCCGGCAGCTCGCGACATCGCGACGTTGATCTTGACGACGCCCGAGCGCGTCTTCCACCGCTCGATGTCCCAGACGAAGTCCGGCGGCAGCTCCTCGCGGTCGAGCATGTCGAGGAATGCGATCTTCGGGTGGACCGTGGTGACGACCGACCGGCGCGCGCAGCTCCTCGCCGTTCTCGAGCGCCACGCCGACGAACCGGCCGCCGCGTACGAGGATCTTCTTGACCTTCGCGTTCGTGCGGATCTCGCAGCCGAAGGACTCCGCCGAGCCGCGGATGGCGTCGGAGACCGCGCCCATCCCGCCCTGCTGGAACCCCCACGAACCGAGGTGCCCGTCGCCGACGTCGCCGATCGAGTGATGGAGCATGACGTAGGCGGTCCCCGGCTCGTCCGGACCCGCCCAGGTGCCGATCACGCCGTTGATCGTGAGCATCGCCTTGATCGCGTCGGACTCGAACCAGTCGCCGAGCAGGTCCGAGACGCTCATCGTGAACAGCCGCGTCACGTCGCCGACGCCGCGCGAGCCGAGCTTGCGCATGTGCCAGGCCGCCCGGGCCTGGTCGATCAGGTCGCCGATCTTCATGGAGCCGATGTTCGGGGGCGTGCGAAGCAGCAGCGGCCCGAGCACGTCGGCCACGCCCGCGAGCCACGCCTCCCATTTCGGCAGCGTGTCGGCGTCCTTCTTGGAGAACTGCGCGATGGAGTCGTAGCTCCTGGCCGCGTCGTCGGCGTAGACGGTGATCGCGCGACCGTCGGGGAACGCCTGGAAGTACGGGCCGAACGGCGTCACGTCGTAGCCGTGCTGCTTGAGGTTGAGCTCTTTGATGATCGTCGGCGGCATGAGCGACATGACGTAGGAGTACGTCGTGACGTTGATCTCGGGGTGATCCGGGAACGGCGCGCTGGTGTCGGCGGCCCCGCCGGTCTTTCCGCGGCCTTCGAGCACCACGGTGCGCGCGCCCGCGCGGGCAAAGTAGGCGCCGGCGGTCAGCCCGTTGTGGCCGCCGCCGATCACGATGCAGTCGTATGTGTTGCTCGCCACGGTCGTCCCCTCCCCGGCCGACGCGGCCGGCGCTCGTCCTTCGCCCACCCCCTCTGACGGCTGGGCGCAGAGCGATATCTTGCCCCGATTTTGAACCGCCAGTCAACAGGGCCGGTCGACTCCCGGCCTTTGACATCGCTGCTCACGAAGGTAAAGTCCCTCATCCGGGCGGAGGACGCCCGCCAGAAACCCGCTGTTCCTGTACGCGGTTCAATCGGAGGAACCCGTGGCGCGAACGCGTCAGCGCGGCGGCAAAGACCGCCATCAAGAGATCCTGGAGGCTGCCTCGCGCGTCATCACCGACCGCGGCCTGGCCGAAACGCGGATCGCCGACATCGCCGAGCGCTGCGGCGTCTCGCCGGGGTTGATCCTGTACTACTTCGAGTCGAAGGACCGGCTGCTCGTCGACGCCCTCACCTACGCGAACGACCAGTTCTATCTGCGCCTGTCCCGCGAGATGCGCGAGATGCGGACGGCGCGCGAGCAGATCCAGCGGCTGATCGACCTCTCGGTGCCGGGACTCCTCCCCGAGTACGAGCGCCTGGACGAGTGGGCGCTGTGGGTCGAGATCTGGGTGCGTGCGCTTCGCGACCCGGCGACGGCGAAGGAGCGCGAGATCCTCGACCGGCAGTGGCGCCGGTCGATCGCCGACATCGTCCGCCACGGCCGCGAGACCGGCGAGTTCCCCGACGGCCCGGACGCCGACGAGCTGGGGCTCCAGATCGGAGCGATGATCGACGGCCTCGCCATCCAGGTGCTCCTGAACGACAGCGCGATCACGCCGCAGCGGATGCGCGACGTGTGTCTGGATGTCGCGGCGAAGCTGATCGGGTTCTCGCTCGAACCAAAAGACGGCTAGCCGCGCCTCAGACGAACGCGCGCAGGCCGGTGAGCGCCTGGCCGACCACCAGCGTGTGCACCTCTTCGGTGCCCTCGTAGGTGATGCACCGATTCGAGGTTGTTCATGTGCCGCATGACGGGTACTCGAGCGTGATGCCGTTGGCCCCGAGGATCGCCGCGGCACGTGCGGCGATCTCAGCGCCTCGCGCGACGTTGTTGAGCTTGCCGAAGCGACACGTGCTCGGGCCGCAGACGGCCCTGCTCCTTCATGCCGTCCGAGGTGATGGGCGAGCAGCATGCCCTTGTTCAGCTCGACCGCCATGTCCGCGAGCTTCTTCTGCGTCAGCTGGAACGACCCGATCGGCCTGCCGAACGCGATCCGCTCTTTCGCGTAGTCGAGCGCGGTCTCGAAGCACGACCGGGCCGCGCCCATCACGCCCCACACGATCCCGAAACGCGCCTCGTTCAGGCACGAGAGCGGGCCGCGCAGACCGGTCACGCCGGGCAGGACCGCGCCGGCGGGAAGCCGAACGTCGTCGAAGACCAGCTCGGAGGTGTCCGACGCGCGAAGCGACAGCTTCTTGTGGATCTCCGGAGCGCTGAAGCCGGGCAGCGCGGTCGGGACGACGAACCCACGGATCCCGTCGTCGGTCTGCGCCCACACGATGGCCACGTCGGAGACGCTGCCGTTCGTGATCCACATCTTGGTGCCCGACAGGATCCAGTCGTCGCCGTCGCGGCGGGCGCGTGTCCGCATCGCGCCGGGGTCCGACCCCGCGTCGGGCTCGGACAGGCCGAAGCAGCCGATCGCGTCGCCGGCTCGCATCCGCGGGAGCCACTCGTCCTTCTGCTCGTCGGATCCGAAGGTGAGGATCGCGAACATCGCGAGCGAGCTCTGGACCGAGACGAAGCTCCGCAGCCCCGAGTCCCCGGCCTCGAGCTCCAGCTCCACGAGCCCGTAGCTGACCGGCGAGAGGCCCAGGCACCCGTAGCCATCGAGCTGCATCCCGAAGAAGCCGAGCTCGCCGAGTTCCTTGGCCAGCTCACGCGCGGGGAACTCGCCGCGCTCGAACCAGTCCTCCACGTCGGGCAGGACCCGATCCGAGACCCACTCGCGGGCGAGGTCCCGGATCTGCCGCTCCTCCTCGGACAGGAGGGCATCGAGATCCAGGAGGTCGAGAGGAGCGATCGCGTCCGTCATCGGTCGATTATCCCCCGAGCGCGGCCACCTCGCGCCGGGGCGCCGGCGCCGTGGCCGCGGGCGATCGCGAATCGTTCACGTTCGCTCACGCTTGACCAAGAACGATCGTGCCGCATAGCCTCCGGCCGTGGAGGAGGTCGACGCGGCGCTGCGGGACATCCTCCGGGCCGTCCCCGGCTGGTCGGGCGACCCGGACGGCGTGGTGCCGATCGAAACGGGCATCACGAATCGCAACTTCCGCGTCGACGCCGGCGGGTCGTCCTTCGTCGTCCGCCTGCCCGGCGCCCGCACGGAGCTGCTCGGCATCGACCGGCGGGCCGAGCACGAGGCCGCGCTCGCCGCGGCCCGCGCTGGGGTCGGACCCGAGGTCGTGGCGTTCGTCTCCGAGGCGGGGGCGCTGGTCACGCGGTTCGTGGCGGGCGAGCACATCTCCCAAGCGGACCTGCGTCGCGAGGACGTGCTCGGCCGGGTCGTGGCGTCGGTGCGCACGCTCCACGCGTGCCCGCCGATCTCGGCGTCCTTCCCGGTCTTTCGGATCGTCGACCGCTACCTGGAGGTGGCCACGGAGCACGGCGTCGATGTGCCGGCCGAGTTCGGCGACGCGCTTGCCGTGGCCGGGCGGATCGAAGCCGCCTTCCTGCAAGTCCCGGCTCGCGAACAAACCTGTCACAACGACCTGTTGAACGCGAACCTGCTCCTGGACGGCGACCACGTCTGGATCGTCGACTACGAGTATGCGGGTGTCGGTGATCCGTATTTCGACCTCGGCAACCTCTCGATCAACAACGAGCTCGACGACGACGCCTGCGAGCTGCTCCTGCGCCTCTATCTGGGTTCCGTCACCGACGTCCACCGGGCCCGGCTCTCGCTGATGCGCATCGTGTCGGATCTGCGAGAAGCGACGTGGGCGCTCGTCCAGCAGGGCATCTCGGTTCTCGACGTCGACTTCGTCGAGTACGCCGATCGTCATGTGGCCAGATGCCTTGCCAACGCCGCGGACGACCGGCTGAACGACTGGATCGACGCCGTGGAGGCCGCGTGATGGCCGAGGCTCGCGCGATCGTGGTGGGCGGCGGTGTCGGCGGTGCGAGCATCGCGTATCACTTGACGGAGCTGGGCTGGACCGACGTGCTGCTGGTCGAGCGCGACGAGCTGACCAGTGGATCGACGTTTCATTCGGCGGGTCTCGTCGGACAGCTCCGATCGAGCGTCACGCTCACCCGCATGATGATGTACGGGGCCGATCTCTACCGGCGGCTGCACGAGGAGACGGGGATCGATCCGGGCTGGCACGAGGTCGGTTCGCTTCGGCTTGCGTCGTCCGCCGCGCGGATGGAGGAGCTGAGCCGGCTCGCGGGATGGGGCCGGACGTTCGGCCTGCCACTCGAGCTCGTCTCGACCGATGAGGCCCTGGCCCGGTTCCCGCTGTTCGATCCGGCCGGCGTCCTCGGCGCGGCGTTCCTTCCGACCGACGGATGGCTCGACCCGACCGGACTGACCCAGGCCCTGGCCGAGGCAGCGCGACGGCGGGGAGCCGAGATCCGCGAGCACACGCGCGTCACCGGCATCTCGGTGCGGGACGGACGCGTCCGCGGCGTCGAGACGGAGCACGGGCCCATCGCCGCGGACGTCGTCGTCGACGCCGGCGGGATGTACGCGAACCAGATCGGCCGCATGGCGGGGGTCGAGGTGCCCGTCGTCCCGTTCGGCCACCAGTACCTGATCACCGAGCCGATCGACGGCGCGCGGGCGGACCTCCCGACGCTGCGGGACCCGGACCGGCTGGTGTACTTCCGCCAGGAGGCGGGCGGCGCCCTCATCGTGGGCGGCTACGAACGGCTCCCGGCGCCGTGGGCGGTCCAGGACGGACCGCCCGCCGACTTCAACCATCGGCTGCTGCCGGAGGACTGGGAGCGGTTCGAGCCGCTGGCCGAGGGAGCCTTCTCGGTCATCCCCGCCCTGAAGACCGCGGGCGTGGTCCGCATGCTCAACGGGCCCGAGGCGTTCACGCCCGACGGCGAGTTCATCCTCGGCGAGTCCGACGTCCGCGGATTCTTCGTTGCCGCCGGATTCTGCGCGCACGGCATCGCGGGTGCGGGCGGCATCGGCAAGGTCATGGCCGACTGGATCGTCCACGGCGAACCGGAGATGGACGTCTGGGAGATGGACATCCGCAGGTTCGGCCCGCAGTACCGGAGCCGGTCGTTCGCCCTCGCCCGCGCCTACGAGGTGTACGCGCGGTACTACGACATCCACTACCCCGGCGAGGAGCGGCAGGCCGGCCGGCCGCTCAAGCTGTCCCCGACGTACGCGCGCCTGCAGGACCTGGACGCGGAGTTCGGCGAGAAATCCGGCTGGGAACGGCCCAACTGGTTCCGCTCCAACGAGGACGCGGCCTTCGAGACGATGCGTCCGAAGGGCTGGGCCGGCGAACACTGGTCCACGGCGATCGTGGCCGAGCATCGGGCCACCCGGGAGCGCGCGGCCCTGTTCGACGAATCGAGCTTCGCCAAGCTCGACGTCCGTGGCCCCGGCGCGGCCGCCTTCCTCCAGCGAATCGCGGCAGGCGACGTCGACCGGCCGGTCGGAACGGTCGTCTACACCCAGCTGCTCAACGCCCGGGGAGGGATCGAGAGCGACCTCACCGTCACGCGGCTCGATGCCGACCACTTCCGCCTCGTGACCGGGACGGCGTTCGGCCGCCACGATCTCGGCTGGATCCGCAAGCAGCTCGCCGCCGGGGGCGATCCGGATGTCGACGTGCGAGACGTGACCGCCTCCGAGGTCTGCTTCGGCCTGTGGGGTCCCCTCGCCACGAGACGTGCTCTCGGCCGTCGCCGACGGCGACCTCTCGAACGGGGCGTTCCCCTACATGACCGCCCGCCCGATCGTGGTCGGTCACGTGCCGTGCGTGGCGGCGAGGGTGACCTACGTCGGCGAGCTTGGCTGGGAGCTGTCCGCGTCGGTCGAGTTCGGCGTTCGTCTGTGGGACGGGCTCGTGGAGGCCGGCTCCGCCCACGGCGTCGTCGCGGCGGGGTATCGGGCGATCGACTCGCTCCGGCTCGAGAAGGGCTATCGGGCCTGGAGCTCCGACATCACCCCCGAGGACGACCCGTTCGAAGCCGGCCTCGGCTTCGCCGTCAAGATGGACAAGCCGAACTTCGTCGGTCGCGAGGCGCTGGAGGCGCGACGGGCACGGGGACCGAACCGCACGCTTGCCTATCTCGTGCTCGAGGATCCGCGAGCGATGACCCTCGGCAACGAGCCGGTGTTCGCCGGGGGAATCGTGGTCTCTCGGGTGACGTCGGGAGGGATCGGGTACGCCGTCGAGCGGTCGATCGCCTACGCGTACCTTCCGGTCGAGACGGCCGCGCCGGGCACGGAGCTCGAGGTGGAGGTCTTCGGCGAACGGGTTCCGGCGGTGGTCTCCGCGCGCCCGCTCTGGGATCCCGAGGGCAAACGAGTAAGGGCATGAGCGACCCGGCCGCCGGCGAACTGCCGCCTGGCCACACGCTGGTCGCCACCGTCCGCCACGGCCTGACGGAGCTGAACCGGGACCGGCGCGTCGGCGGGCGGGTCGACGCGCCGCTCATCGACGAGGGCCGCGACCAGGCGCGTGAGGCGCGCCGCAACCTCCCGGGGGGGTACGAGGTCGTCGTCTCCTCACCGCTCGTACGCGCGGTCGAGACCGCCGAGCTGGTCACCGGGTGGCCGCGGGAGCGGTTGGTGGTCGACGAGAGCTGCGCCGAGCGGTCGTTCGGCCGGATGGAGGGCATGCGTCCCGAGGACGTGCGAGCGCAGTTCCCCGAGGTCGAGTACCTGCAGATCGGCGACGTGGGGTACTCGCTCAACCCACCCGAAGGAGAATCGTTCGAAGCCCTCGCCGAGCGCGCCGCGGGGTTCGTGGGCAGAACGGTCGAGCGATTCCGCGGCCGGCGCATCCTCGTGTTCTCGCACCAGAACTTCCTCCAGCAGGTCCACGGGGTCCTCCGAGGCCTCGGCCCGATGGCCGCGCTCGAGACCGACATCCTCAACTGCGAGCTGAACGAGTTCCTTCTCGACGCGGCCGGAGCGCTCGTGCGGGAACGAACCGTCCAGCTGGTCCCCTCCGCCGGTGACCATCCCTCGTTCTGAGCGGGCCGCGCCGGCCGACCGGGCCGTCGACGCGCTGGCCGGCGAGTTCGAGGACCGCTTTGCGGCGCCTCGGCCGCGCGCCCGGCGGGTCGGCCGAGAAGCCGAGTTCCCCGTCGTGGGGCCCGACGGCAGGGCGGGGGACGTCGCGCGCCTGTGGCCCGGCCTCATCCTCGCGACCGGCGGCGAGCCGCAGTTCGACCAGTCCGGCCTGCCGATCGGCGTCGAGACCGGCCGCTGGTTCGCGCTCGCCGAGGTCGGCCGGGGGACGATCGAGATCGGCACCGGCCCTCGCGCGTCGCTGGTCGAGCTGAGAGACGACCTGGAGGCGGCGCTCGGCGTCGTCGTCCCGGTCGCGGGAGCGCTCGGCCTGCGGCTGCTCGGCCACGGGATCCAGCCGCGGACGCCGCCGGGCCGCGCGCTCCTGACCCCGAAGGCCCGGTACGAGGCGCTCGTCGAGACGATCGGGACCGGGTGGCTCCGGTGGACCGTCACGGCGAGCGACCAGGTGCACGTCGACGTCGGCAGGGGCGAGCTGATCCGGGCGATGAACGCGCTCAACGGGTGCTCGGGCGCCCTGATCGCGCTGTCGGCCAACTCCGCCGTGTACGGCGGCCGCCCCGGCGCGGCGTCCGGACGAGAGGCGCTGTCGGCCCGCGTCTCGGGCGAGCCCTTCCGCCACGGAGCCGTCCCACGCCGTTTCGGCGACGCCGCCGACTACGTCCGGTGGACCGCCGGATTCCGGGCGCTGGTCCTTCCCGACGGGCGGGGAGGATTCGAGTTCCCGGGCGTCCCCTACGAGCAGCGGCTGGGATCACGCCGTCCGGACTTCGACGAGTGGCTCTACCACGAGCACTACGTCTGGCCGAGCGCCCGGCCGCGCGCCCGGCTCGGCACGCTCGAGATCCGGCCGGCCTGCCAGCAACCCGATGCATCCTTCGCCGCCGCCGCGCTGTCCACCGGTCTCGTCGAAGCCAACGCCGACGTCGACGCGTACCTGCGAGCGGCCTTCCCCGGTCCCGCGGGCTGGCGGCGACTGCTCGCCCACCGGCGCGCCGCGGTGCGCCGCGGGCTGGGCGCGCCCGAGCCCGTCCCGCGGATTCCTCAGGTCCGTCGTCGACCTGGCCGGGGCGGGCCTGCGGTCGCGCGGGCTCGGCGAGGAGCCGATGCTGGAGAAGATTCGCCGGCGGCTCGACGAGCACGCGGGCCCGGCCGACGCCGCACGGGAGCGGTTTCGGCGCGGGGGATGGCCGCGCTCTGCGACGATCTGGCGATCGAACGCGGGCGCTGATCCGCCGATCCGTCGCTCCGTCGCTCAGCGGTCGGACCCGAACGAGTGGCCGTCCCAGTACGCCGCGACGCGCTTGCTCCACCATCCCGTCAGGCGCAGGTGGAGCTCCTGCGGAATGCCCCGTTCGTCCTCGGCCATCAGCACCTCGATGTCACCGCCCCCGAATCGGACGAACCGGCCCTCCGCGGGCTGCTCGGTCGCGGTCTCGAGCGCGAAGATGCCGCGGTACCCGTGCCCGTCGTCCATCGAGACCGGCCACACGAAGAGCCGTCCGCCGCGCGCGCGCACGAACGCCAGGACATCGGGATCGGCGACGATCTTCACGGGCCGAGCGTGCGACCCGACGGCCGGGCCGTCAACCCGGCCGGTCCGCGGCGGCCCCGCGCAGCAGCGCAGCAAACCGCGGCGACGCCATCAGCGCGTCGGCGCGCGCCCATCGCTCGAGGGCCCAGCCCCAGAAGTCGTATTCGATCGAGGAGATCCGCGCCTGGATCGCGGCCCACAGGGTCCAGCCGACGTCGGCCATCATCGCGAACAGCTCCATCCGGGCCAGCTGAACGGGGTCGGCGCGGCCGAGGTAGGCCTCGAGGAGCTCGGCGCGAAGCTCCTCGTCGTAGCCGCACTCCTGCGCGGTGTCGCCGAGCTCGAAGCACGGGTCGTCGTTCCCGCTGTACTCGAAGTCGATGATCCACAGCTGGGTGCCGTCGTCGATGTAGTTCTCCGCGAGCAGGTCGTTGTGACAGGGAACCCGAGGCAGGGCGTTGACCGCGAGCGCCCGCTCGACCTCGGCCACCACGTCCATCCGCTCGCGGAACCCCGGCGGGATCGGGACGTCGCGTTCGGCGACGATCCCCAGGTAGTACTCGGTCGTCCGGAACATGTCGAAGTCCTGGAGGAACCGCGGCCCCGCGTGCAGCCGGCGCAGCGACTCCGCCATCCGCGCCGGCATGCCGGCGCCGCGGAGCCGCTCGGCCGACATGGTCTCGCCCGGAACGTAGTCCAGGACCATGACCGACCACTCGTCCAGGTACTCGACGATCCGGGGTGAGACGCCGGTCGTCGCCGCCGCCTCGGCGTTGAACCGTTCGTTCGCCCGGTCCACCGCGAGGAGGTCGGTCGCCTCGCCCGGGATGCGAACCACGTACGCGCTCGCCGGCGCGCGGACGAGGAAGTTCTCGTTGGTGAGGCCGCCGGCAAGCGGCGACACCTCGACCTCGCTCGCCCGCCAGAGCGTCACCCGTTCGATCACTTGGTCGATCGTCGGCCGGCTCACGGGTCGGCGACCTCGGCCTCGACCAGCCGGCCGAGGACCTCGACCGCGGCCGACGGCGCCCGGCTCCATGCCGGCAGGCAGGTAGGCGGTGACGACGTTTCGCCCCAGGGTGAACCCGTACGCGGCGCTGCGAACCCGGCTCGCCGGGCTCCCCTTCATCAGCACCGCCTCCCCTCCGTAGATCGGAAGGTACGCATCGTCTCGCCGACGAGCAACGTGCGAAGCCGCCGGCCGGGCCCGCCGGCCGCCCGCTTGGCCGCGAGCGCGTCGCGGCCGATGAACCCGGGCTCGTCCATCCGCACGCAGAACCCAGGCCCGCCTCGTCGGGGTCGTCGAGCATCGTGAGATCGGTTCCGAAAGAGCGGTAGCCCTTCTCGATCCGGAGCGAATCGAGCGCCCGGTACCCGGCGACCGCGACGCCGTGGGCGCGACCCGCCTCCCACAAGCGGTCCCAGACCTGCACGGCCCAGGACGGGTCGGCGAAGAGCTCCCAGCCGAGCTCGCCGACGTAGCTCACTCGCTGGGCGAGCACCGGCGCTCCGCCGATCGCAATCGGCCGCGCGCAGAGGAAGGCGAAGCCATCGTTCGAGACGTCGTCGTCGGTGGTCGCGGCCACGACATCGCGGGCCGCCGGCCCCCAGATCCCGATCACCGCCAGCTCATCGGTCTCGTCGCGGATGCGGACGTCGCCGTCGGCCGGATCCACGTTCGCGCGCAGCCAGCCCAGATCGGCCGCGAGCGCGCCCGAGCCCGTCACGACACGGAACCGATCGGCGCCGAGCCGCGTCACCGTCACGTCCGCGACGATCCCGCCCCGCCGGTCCAGGAACTGCGTGTAGACGATCGATCCCTGCGGCCGGTCGATCCGGTTGTCGGCGACACGTTCGAGAAGCGGGAGCGCTCCCGGGCCGGCGATCCCGATCTTGCCGAACGACGACAGGTCGAACATCGCGGCGCGTTCGCGGACGGCCCGGTGCTCCTCGCCGATCCGCGGCAGGAACGGCGGCTCCGTGAAGCCCCAGGCTCGCTGGTCGGCGCCGAGTCGCCGCCAGGGCTCGCCCGGGTTCAAGTACTCCGCCCGCTCCCATCCGTTCTTGACCCCAAACGCCGCGCCGTGCTCCTGGAGCCTGGACACAAGGGCGCTCTCCCGTTTCGGCCGCCCCCACTCGTCCTGGTCGAACGGGTAGCGCAGCCGGTAGTAGTAGCGATACGTCTCGCGCGCCGCCTCGGCCGTGTAGGAGGGGTCGGCGAAGACGCGGCCGAAGCGCCAGGCGCGATAGCCGAGGACGTCGAGCTCGGTCTCGCCGCCCGTTACCCACTCCGCGATGGTCTTGCCGATGCCGCCGGCGCCGCCGAACCCGTTGAGCGACATCCCGGCCGCCATGAAGAAGCCGCGCAGCCCCGGCACCGGACCGAGCAGCGGATTGCCGTCCGGCGTCATCGCGTCGGGATGGCACACGAGCTTCACGATCTGCGCGTCGGCGACGAAGGGAAACCGCCGGGCCGCCCCCTGCAACAGCTGCTCGAACCGGTCGAGATCGGGCGGGAGCGAGGTGCCTCCGTGCTCCCAGGGAACGCCGTCGACCCAGCGCGCCACCGGATTCGGCTCGTACCCGCCGAACAGGATCCCACCGGCCTCGGACTTGCCGTACACGAGGTTGTCGGGGTCGCGAAAGCACGGCATGTCCGGCGGCAGCTCCGCGTCCGGGACGGCCTTGAGGGCGACGTGTTGGTGGTCGACGGGCGTCGAGGGAACGAAGACGCCGGCCATGGAGGCGACCCGCGGCGCCCAGATTCCCGCGGCGTTCACGACCACTTCGGTCTCGATCCGGCCGTGATCGGTGATCACGGCCCGCACCTCGCGCCGGGGCGAGAGCTCGATGCCGGTGACGCGGACGCCGGTTCGTACCGTCACGCCGAGCGCCTCGGCGGCGGCGGCCAGCGCGTGCGTCGCCCGGTGCGGATCGAGATGACCATCGCCGGGCACGGAAACCGCGCCGAACAGCGATTCGGCCGAGGCCGCCGGCATCAGCTTCCGCGCCTCCTCCGGCGACAGCAGCTCGACCTCGAGCCCGATCCCCTTCGCCCGCGACACGCCGCGGCGAAGCTCCAGCAGCTGGTCGGGGCTGGATGCGAATCGCAGGCTCCCGACGGTCTCGAAGACACCGAGCTGCCGGAACAGCTCGATCGAATAACGCCGGAACCGCATCATCGTCGGCGAGGGGTTGAACATCGTGACCAGACCGGCCGCGTGAAACGTCGAGCCGCTCGTCAGCTCGCCCTTCTCGAGCAGCACGACGTCGGGCCAGCCGGCGAGCCCGAGGTGATAGGCGACGCTGCAGCCCACCACGCCGCCGCCGACGACGACGACTCGGGCGCGGTCCATGGGTGGCTTCGACCGAAACGACGGGGCGGGGGTTGCCCCCCGCCCCGCGTCCGCTCCGCCGCTACTCCGGCGGGATCTCCTGGAAGGCGTACTCGACCTTCACGCCCTTACTGGACTGCACGGCCTTCATGATCATGTAGACGGCGAGACCGAGCACCGCCGTCCCGATGACGATGAAGTACGGCGTCCCGTTGCCGGCATACGCCAGGCCGAGGTCCTTCACGAAGATGAAGGACACGACCATGAACCCGCCCAGCAGGAACCCGAGGGTCCCGAGGATCGTGACGAGCGGGATGTTGCCCACCTTGTACTTCGCCCCCGGCGACGCCTCGTAGAGCGCCTTCGCCCGGTACGGCAGGAGCGCCGCCGCAAGCGCGGACAGCACCATCACCGCCCCGTTCGCGAAGGTGACGCCGAGGGTCCAGTGGGCCCACTCGCCGATCTTGTTGAACCCCCAGATCACCGGCAGCGCCGCCAGGAAGTAGGCGAGGTGCGCGTTGGCCGGCGTCTTCCACTTGGGGTGCACGCGCGCGAACCAGTCGGGCAACAGACCGTCCAGGCCCTGTGCCACCATGATCCGCGTCGTCCCGATGTAGCAGTTACAGACGATCTGGAACGAGTTCAGGATGAACCCGACCCCGATCAGCAGGACGATGAACCAGCTGCCGGTGAGCCCCATGGCGATGAAGTTGGGGAACAGGATGTTCCCTCCGACGGTCGCTTCGGGCAGCCCGTACCAGTACCCGGACGACGCCACGAGGATGCCGTCCTGGCCGAACCCGTGCCGCAGCGCGAGCGCGAGGACGATCAGCAACGCGGCCGTCGCCGTGAGCGACCCGACCAGGATGAACACCTGGTTGCGGAACACGTGCGCGTTCTTGATCTCACCCCCCTGCTCCACCGAGTACGTGGCCCACTGCAGGCTCGTCCAGGCGATCGGTGCGACCATCAACGTGCCGAACAGCCAGAACGGCGGGTTGAAGTTGACGCCCGCATCCGCGGCGGCGGCCTTGGCGGTCGCGAAGAATCCCTGAACGCCGCCGACGCTCGTCGCGAACCCGTCGATCTTGGCGTGCGACGTGGCCGGGTCGGTGAACATGAACAGCAGCAGCACGATCCCGAACGAGATCAGGATCGCGTACCACATGATGAACTGGAACCGGACGTAGTTGCGGAATCCGCTCACCAGCAGCACCATCGCGACGAACGCGTTCGCGACGCTCAGGATGATGATGCCGTTCGAGCCCGCGGCCCAGGTTCCGATCGTGGTGAACGCGTGGATCCCGGTCGTGACGCCGAGCCCGATGAACGTCGGCGCGACGCCGAGCGTCGCGAGCAGCCATCCGGACAGCGCCACCCATTGGAGGATCCACACGACGAAGAACGCGAACACCACCGTGAACCCGAACCCCCCACCGAACACGCGACTCTGGAACACGTAGTCGCCGCCGGATCTCGGCAACGCCGTCGCGAGCCAGGCGTAGGCCAGGGCGATCGGCAGTTCGAACAGGAACGCGAACCCGATCCCGAGGACCAGGTTCGACCCCTGGAACGCCGTGGGGCCCAGAGATAGGTCCAGGGGAAGATGATCCCCATCGTCAGGATGTTGTAGATGAACGCCGAGTACGGCGACATGACCCGGACCAGCCCGGACGCTCGCCGCGTGAATACCTGTGGAGCAACCGCCTCGGCCATACCCCCTCCCTTCGTACGCCGGAGCGTTACCTGCACCTGCTCTATCCGGACGTGAACTGGTGTCCGATCACGTCACCTCCCTTGACGGAGACGATCAGCCCCCGCAACACCCCCTCCCCGTACTCGCTGCCCGGGTTCAACGCGAGGGTCCGCCCGTAGTTGGTGAGCCCCCTCGCCTCGTGGATGTGACCGTGCAGTCCCACGGTCGGTTGGTAGCGCTCCAACGCGTCGGCGACGCTTTGCGCGCCGGCGCCGTAGTAGATCGGCTGGCCGTTCTCGATGAGCGCGGCCGGCGGCCACACCGAGGCGTCGAGCTTGAGGCAGGTGTCGAGGCCCGAGTCGAGCGGCGGGCAGTGGAAGTTGAAGATCGCCCGCGAGGGATCGGGCACATCGGCCATCAGCTTCTCGATGATGACGCCGATCTCCTCGTCGCTTCGTTCCCTCGGTGTCTCCCACGGCGTCGGGGTCGAGTAGCCGACCGTGACGATGACGTGTTCGTCGTCGACCGGGACGACGCGGTTCTCTGCGTTCACGACGCGGTCGAGCGTGACGTCGTCCAGCGCCGAGAGCACCTCGTCGGTGTCGTCGTTCCCGCCGCACAGGAAGACCTGCACGTGGGTTCCGGCCAGACGCTCCTCCGCCAGCTGGATCCACTCCGCGAGCCGCTCCTTCGCCAGCACGTCGAACAGCGTGTCGATCCGGTCCTGCTGCCCCTCGTACTCGCCGTACTCCTCGGGCTCCATCTCCTTCCAGTAGAAACCGAGCGTCTGGAGGTTCCGTTTGAAGTCCTTCATCTGCTCGGGGCCGTCGATCCGGTGGTTCTGCCCCTGCAGCCGCGCGCGCCAGGTGCCGCCGGCGTCGGCCACGATCGGGATGAGCAGCTTGCCCATGAGATCCCCGCCGAAGACCAGCGCGTCGACCTCGTAGAACTTCGCCGCGTTGAGGAACTTGCGGTACGTGGGCTCGGATCCGTGGATGTCGCAGGCGTAGAAGAGCCGGGTGGGCGCCGCCCCGCCCTTTCCCTTCCGCCCGAACATCGGCATGTCAGTTCGCCTCCACGGCGCTGAGCTCGCCCACGTCGCGGTACCACTTCTTCCGATCGCCGATCTTTGAGCGGAGCTTCCACCCCAGACCCTTGGGCGCCGCCTCGATCCGCTCGAGGAGCGTCCGGACCTGCTCGGCCACACGGGCCTTGTCGCTCGGCGCCGAGCTGCTCGTAGCTGGCGGCCATCTGCGAGACCTTCTCCAGATTCATCGTCAGGGTTCGCCACCAGCCCCAGTCGTTCGCGCAGACGTCGACCACGCGCGCCGCGTTGATGCCACGGTCGTCGTCGGTCAGTGGGTGCTCGAGCAACAGGATGATCATGTCGATCAGGTCCTTCTCGTTGATCTCGACGATCTGCATCTTCTGCATCAGCAGCTCGGCCAGCGGGATCGTGTCGGGATCGATCTCGAGCCGGCCCTTCCACGGAACCGTGTGGCAGAACTCGAGCTTGTCGAGAAAGACGTCCAGATGCAGGCCGCTCGGACGCGGACTCGAGCACCAGCCGTGTGCCCTCCGAGTCCACGTACACCTGCGGATCGTCCGCATAGCCCGGCCTTGGCGAGCATGGTCCGGATCCCCTGCACGTCGCGTCCGTAGGCGGCGAAGTCGATGTCCGTGTACACGCGGCCGAGCCGGTCCTGGAGGTACGCGTGCTCGGGGCAGCGGCGGGCGAACGCGAGCGCGCCGACGAGCCGCAGGACGACGCCGTCCTCGCGCGCGAGATCCAGCAGCCGCCGAGCCTCGTCTTCGAACGCGGCCTTATCCACCCGAGCGGCTCCCCGCGGGGACCCGCGCGCCGGCGATCACGCCGGATGCCCCGCTCCTCGAGCTCCTCCCGGTAGTCCTCGTCGATCGCGTCGTCGGTCACGAGGCTGGCGATCCGCTCGATCGGCGCGATCCCGAACTCGGCGACCGTCCCCACCTTGGAATGGTCGGCGACGCCGACGACCGGGCCCTGCGTCTGCTCGATCATGACGCGCGCGATCTCGGCCTCCGGGGCCGCCGGGGTCGTGAGCCCGATCGGAGGCTCAGCCCCTCGACGCCGATGAAGGACCGGCTCGCGAACACCCGCCGCACCGTCTCGGTCGCGAACGCGCCGACGCACGAGTTCGATGGCGGCCGGTACTCGCCGCCGACCAGGATCAGCTGCAGATCGGGCCGGCCGGCCGCCTCCGAGCGCCATCCCCACGTGGTTCGTGACCACCTTGACGTCCGGGCGCGTCGAGGTGCCGGAACACCTCGAGGGTCGTCGTGCCGCCGTTGAGAAAGATCGTCTCGCCCGCACCGACGAGCCGGGCGGCCCGGCGGCCGATCGTTCTCTTCTCGGACGCGTGGCGACCGGCCGCCTCCAGGAAGGGCGGCTCGGCGCGCATCCGTCGGGCCCGGATCGCGCCGCCGTGGGTGCGCTCGAGGACTCCGCGGCCCTCCAGCTCCTCCAGGTCCCGGCGGATCGTGACCTCTGAGACACGCCGAGTGACGTCCGCGAGCATCGAGACCCGCACGGACGAGCGCTCGCTGGACGAGCGACTCGATCAGCCGGTGTCGTTCCGCGGGAAGCGGTTGCTGCTCCACGCCTGCCCCTTCCGGGTCGCCCGATCCCGATCGAACGGGTCATCGGGGATGACCGAACAGGAGCGAGTGTGTTCGTTCCCGACCGTGAACGCAAGACCGGCGCGGAGCGCGTACGATCCGCGAGAACGGACCGAGCCGGAGGCCGAACGTGCACGTCTGGCGCTCGTCAAGCAGATCCCCAATCCGCAGGGCTCACCCGGAGCTGGGGCCCGACCACCTTCTGGTGCGGACCGGCGCCGACGGGGCGCTCGACCCGGGCGACGAGTACGGGCTGGAGCTCGGGCTCCGGCTGACCGAGGCCGCGGCGGCGAGGTCACGGTCCTGTCGATGGGTCCGGAGGAAGTCGGCGAGCGCCGTCCAGCGGGCGCTGGCGATGGGCGCCGCCGACGGGGTCCTCGTCACGGATCCGGCGCTCCGCGGCGCCGACGCCCTGGCGACCGCGCGCGTGCTCGCCGCCGCGATCGGACGCGGACCGTTCGACCTGTGGTCGCCGGCGCGGAATCGACCGACGGCTACACCGGCACCGTGCCCGTCACCGTCGCCGAGCTGCTGGGCGTCCCGAGCGTCACCGCCGTGCGGAGCCTCGAGGTCGCCGAGCGAGGAGATCCGGGTGGAGCGCCAGACCGAGACGGGCACCGATCTCGTGTCGTGTGCCCGCTCCCGGCCCTCGTGACGGTGACCGCCGGCGCCACCGAGCCCCGCTACCCCAGCCTCAAAGGCATCATGGGCGCCAAGCAGAAGCCGCTCGAACGGCTGTCACTGGCCGACCTCGGGATTTCGCCCGACGCAGTGGCGCCACGCAGCGGTGGTCTCGGTCGCCGATGCGGCGCCGAAGGCCGGGGGCGAGGTGATCGGCGAGGCCGACGCGGTCTCGCGGATCGTCGAGCTGCTCGCCAGGCAAAGGCGATCTGAGTCGTGGGCGAGGTCTGGGTCTACGCGCAGGTCTCGCCGGACGGACCGCATCCCTCTGCGCTGGAGCTCCTGACGAAGGCGCGCGAGCTCGGCGACCCCGTCGAGGCCGTTGCGCTGGGTCCCGGGGCGACCGCGAGCCGCCGGGGCGCTGGGTGAGCACGGCGCGCGCAGCGGGTGCTTCGCGAGCGACGACGCCGTGTTCTCGGATCATCCCGGCCGGCCGGCGGGCCACGTGCTGGCCGGGTTGATCGAGCAGCACCGCCGGCAGCTCGTGCTGTTCCCGACGACCTACGAGGGACGCGACGTCGCCGGACGGCTCCAGGCGCGAACCCGCTCCGCGTTGATGAGCAACGCGACCGACGTGCTGGCGGCCGATCGCGCGCGGACCGAGATCTTCGGCGGCACGAAGATCGTCGACGTCGAGCTCTCCGGCCCCGACCCGAAGATTGTTCTCGTGCGGCCGCACTCGTTCGAGGCGGAGCCGGCGGGCGGGACCGCCGAGGTCGTGGCGGTCGAGGCCGCCGTGCCCGACGACCTGCGGTCGGCGACGGTCCTCGAGCGCCGCCGCGAGGCCTCGAGCGGCCCGACGCTGGACGGCGCGAAGGTGGTGATCGCCGGGGGCCGCGGGCTCGGCGGCCCGGAGGCGTTCGCCATGCTCGACGAGCTCGCCGAGGCGATCGGCGGGGCCGCGGTCGGCGCATCGCGGGCCGCGGTCGACGCCGGCTGGGTTCCGTACGCGATGCAGATCGGCCAGACCGGCAAGACGGTGAAACCCGACGTCTACGTCGCGGTCGGGATCAGCGGCGCGTTGCAGCACATCGTCGGGATGAAGGGCGCGCGCCGGATCGTCGCGATCAACAAGGACGCCGACGCGCCCATCATGCGCATGGCCGATCTGGGCGTGGCCGGCGACCTGTTCAAGATCGTCCCGGCGATCACCGAGGAGATCCGCCGACGGAGGTCCTGAGCGCGATCGCCCTCGTCGTGGCCGTCATCCGCGGCCGTGGCCGTGTTCGCGGTTCGTGCCCGCAAGGTGGTCGGGCGTCGTTCGGGCCGGCCGCACGGTCGGTCGCAGGCGGCGAGGGCGGCCGGCGCGCGCGGCGCGAGCTGGTCCAGGTGCTCGGCCAGCGGAAGCTGCTGCAGAAGCTCGGGCCGGGAGCGATGCACGCGCTGATCTTCTGGGGATTCCTGATCCTGCTGCCCACGATCGTCGAGGCCGGGATCGCGATCGTCGACCGCCGACTCGACGCTGCCCTTCATCGGGCGGGCCGGCTGGTTCACCTTCCTCGTCGACGTGTTCGCCACCGGCGTCGTCGCCGGGGTGTGCGCCGCCTTCTGGATCCGCAAGGTGATGCGGCCCGATCGGTTCCGCGGAAGCCACTTGCGGCGAGGCCGACCGCATCCTCGTGTGGATCCTCGGGATCGTCTCGACCCTGCTGCTCTGGAACGCCGCGCGAATCTCGCTCGGGCTGGCCGATGCCGGCGCGATGCCGGTCTCGAACCTCCTGTCGGGGTTGTTCGGCGGCGGCCACGGCACCGAGTTCGCCGAGCATGTGCTGGTCTGGTTGCACCTGCTGCTCGTGCTCGGCTTCCTGGCGTTCCTGCCGGGATCGAAGCACCTGCACATCCTCACGGCCGCGCCGAACGTCTACCTGTCCAAGACCGGGCCGAGCGGGCGGCTCGAGCCGCTTCGCATCGACCTCGAGGCGGCCGACACCGACGTGCGCCTGGGTGCCGGGGTCGCCACGGATCTGTCGCAGCAAGCAGCTGCTGGACCTGTTCACGTGCACCGAGTGCGGCCGGTGCCAGGAGGTCTGTCCCGCGTGGGCAACGGGAAAGCCGCTGTCGCCGAAGCTGCTGATCATGGATCTCCGCGACCACGTCGCCGGCGAGGCCCCGGCGATCCTGACCGCTTCCGCCGGAACGGTCGAGCTGCAGCCGCTCGTGCCGAACGCCGTCACCGACGAGGTCGTGTGGGACTGCGTGACGTGCGGCGCATGTGTGCGCGAGTGTCCGGTCGACATCGAGCACATCGACACGATCGTCGACCTTCGCCGTCACCTGGTGATGTCGGAGTCGCGGTTTCCGACCGAGGCGGGATCGATGCTCCGCGGGATCGAGGGTCCGTCGGAGAACCCGTGGGGCCAGCCGGCCGCCGCCCGCACCGAGTGGACCGAGGGGCTCGGAGGTGCGGGTCCTGCAGCCGGGCGACCCGCCGCCCGAGGTGCTGTTCTGGGTCGGCTGCGCCGGCGCGTTCGACGAGCGAGCCCGCGAGACCACGCGCGAGCGTCGCCCGGCTGCTGACGGCCGCCGGTGTGGACTGGGCGATCCTCGGAGCGCGAGAGCGATGCACCGGCGATCCGGCCCGGCGGATGGGCCACGAGTATCTGTTCCAGATGCTGGCGGAGGCCAACGCCGCGACGCTCGGCGAGGCCGGCGTGACGAAGGTCGTCGCGAGCTGCGCGCACTGCTTCAACACCCTCGCAAACGAGTACGCCGACTACGGCGCGCGGCTGGAGGTCGTCCACCACAGCGAGCTGCTGGCCGAGCTGGTCGCGCAGGGCCGCCTGAAGCCGACCGGCGACGCCGGCTCGGTCACGTTCCACGACCCCTGCTACCTCGGGCGGCACAACGACCGCTACGACGCGCCGCGCGAGGTGCTCGGGCTGCCGGCGCGGCCTCCGTGGAGATGCCGCGGACCCGGGAACGCTCGTTCTGCTGCGGCGCCGGCGGGGCGCGGATGTGGATGGAGGAGACGCGCGGCACGCCGATCAACGCGGAGCGGATGCGGGAGGCGGAGGCCACCGGCGCGCAGACGGTGGCGGTCGGGTGTCCCTATTGCCTGGTGATGCTTGACGACGCCGCGAAGGCGGACGGCTCCGGCGTTCGCGTGGCGGACGTCGCGACCCTGCTGGCCGAGTCCATCGACGCGTAGGCTCCGCACATGCCGGCCACCCCGCTGATCCTCGACGTCGACACGGGCGTCGACGACGCGCTCGCGATCCTCTACGCGGCGGGCAGCCCCGGCGTGGAGCTCGTCGCGTGCACGTGCGTGATGGGCAACGTCACGGTGGATCAGGCGGTGGAGAACACACTCGCCGTGCTCGAGCTCGCGGGGTTGCCCCGCGTCGAGGTGGCGAGGGGCGCGGAACGGCCGCTCGTCCACGATCACGAGCCGTTCCCGATCGTGCACGGCGAACGCGGGCTCGGCCGGTGCGACCCGCCGCCCCCGTCCGCGGCGCCATCGGAGCGATCCGCCGTGCACGTCATCGTCGACACCGCCCGTGCGCGTCCCGGAGAGATCCTGCTGGTGGCGACGGGCCCGCTGACCAACATCGCGGCGGCGCTCGCGGAGGAGCCACGTCTGCCGGAGCTCCTTCGCGGCTTCGCCATCATGGGCGGCGCGTTCGACCAGGCCGGGAACGTGACGCCGCCGGCCGAGGCCAACATCTGGGTGGATCCCGAGGCCGCCGACGAGGTCTTCCGGGCGTTCTCGGGCGCCGAGGCCCAGAAGCTGCCGGTCTGCGTGGGGCTCGACGTGACCGAGCGGTGCGGATGACGCGCGACGACGTCGAAGCCGTCTGCGCCCGGCGCCGTCGTCCTCGCTCGCCCGGTTCCTGCAAGGAGGCGGCCCCGTTCTACATCGAGTTCTCCGAACGGACCGGTGCGGAGGTGGGCGCGTCGATGCACGATCCGCTTGCGGTCGCGATCGCGCTCGACGAATCGCTTGCGACCCTGGTGTCGACGCGTGTCGAGGTCGAGACCAACGGCCGGTGGACGACCGGCATGACCGTCGCCGACCTTCGCGGCCTGCGTCACGAGCCCTGGAACCAGGACTGGGAGCGCGCCGACAACGCGCGCGTGGCCGTGGGGGTCGACGGGCGGCATTCCTCGACCGGTTCTTCGGGCGGCTGCGCGAGCTGGTGGCCGCGCGCGCGGCGATCGGGTCGTGACCGATCCGGCGCTCGTCGTCCTGGGTGCCATCAACGTCGACCTCGTGGTGCGCGGCGCGCGGTTGCCGGCGCCCGGCGAGACGGTCGTCGGCGGATCGTTCGCCCAGCACCACGGTGGCAAGGGCGGGAACCAGGCGGTGGCGGCGGCGCGCGCGCTCGGCGGCCACGGCCGCGTCGCCATGATCGGCGCGGTCGGCCGGGACGCATACGGCGAGGCCGCCTCGGACGTCCTTGCCCTCGAAGGCGTCGACACCTCCAGGATCGTGCACGATCCGGGCGTCGCGACGGGGGTGGCGCTGATCGCGGTCGACGCGCGCGGGGAGAACCAGATCTCCGTCGCTCCCGGCGCGAACGCCGGCATCGGGGCCGGGTCGATCTCCGTCCTGCTGGAGACGGTCGACCGGCCGGCGCTCGTGCTCGCCAGCCTCGAGGTGCCGCTCGCCACCGTCATGGCCGCCGCGGAATGGTGCATGTTCCACGAGGTGGCGTTCGTGCTGAACCCGGCGCCGGCCCGCCCGGAGGTCCACGAGCTGCTGCCGTTCGTCCGGTATCTCACGCCGAACGAGGGAGAGCTCCGAACGCTGGCCGCCGGGGGCGTCCGAGATCCCGCGCGTGGCGGCGCGGGCCCTCGTCGAGCGGTACCCCGACCTCCAGGTCGTCGTGACGCTCGGCAAGGACGGCGCGCTGCTGTTCGGCCCCGAGACCGACGGAAAGGTCGCGGGGACCAAGGTGAAGGCGGTCGACACGACCGGCGCGGGCGACTGCTTCAACGGCGTGCTGGCGGCGGGGCTCTACGAGGGCCTGGATCTGCGGGAAGCGACCGAGCGAGCGTGTCTTGCCGCCGCCCTCTCCGTCACGAAGGAGGGCGCGCGCGAGGGCATGCCGGCCCGCGAGGAGATCGAGAGGCGATGAGGTCATGAGCGACGAATACGGCGACGCGACCTACGGCGATCGGATCGCCGACGTCTACGACAAGCGCCACCTCGAATCCT
>CAVYBY010000004.1:0-44006 GCA_963766935.1 uncultured Actinomycetes bacterium
TTGGCCGAGGGAGCCGCCGGGTCGCAGAACCGGCTCAGCTGAGCTCTGAGAGGCGCTCCGCGGCGTCGAACGCGCCGGCGTCGTGGCGGACGATCTTACGAAACTCGGCGGCGGCCTCCGCCCTGCGTCCGGCCCGGGCGAGAACATCGCCCTTCACGTACCACAGGCGAAGGGTGAAGTCGGCGGCCACCTGTTCCTTCGTCCGTGCGCGGCGAAGGAAGGCGAGTGCTTCGGAGTAGCGGCCCTCGTCGGCGAGGGCGGAGGCCGCGACGATGACTGCCTCGGCCTTTGCGGCCGGCGGCGCCATGCCGGTCAGCTCTTCCTCGGCCAGGCTGACGACATCGGCGGGTCGCTTCAGCGCCCGCAGGCAGTCCGCGATCAGATGGTTCTGGTCGACCCGCCCACTGAAGCGCCGGTAGGCCTTCAGCTCGGCCAGGGCCTCGTTCCAGTGTCCCTGCTGGTAGAGGCAGAGCCCCAGAACCTCGCGGGCTCCGGCCGAACGCGGCGCGAGCGACTTGGCCTTCACGGCCTCGCTCGTGGCTCCCGGGAGATCCCCGCGTTCCAGGAGCTCGATGGCGCGAGCGAGACGGGCGCCTGCGTTTCGTTGATCGGGGACCCTGGCCGTGCGCCGGATCTCTTCGGCGAGCTCCTTTGACAGGAGCGAGCGCTCGGGCGTGGAGGGTCGTCCGCCCGAGCCTTTGCGAGGGTGAAGCGCCTTCGGCATGGGGCTCAGCGTACCGGCGGTCCGCAAACGCGAACGGGCCGCCCGGTGTGGGCGGCCCGTTCGTAGAGATGTTCCGGCGGCGACCTACTCTCCCACCCCGTCGCCAGGGCAGTACCATCGGCGCAGGAGGGCTTCACTTCCGGGTTCGGGATGGGACCGGGTGTTTCCCCTCCGCCATGACCACCGAAACGTGGTGTCTCGCCCTTTCGGGCAGACGTTTGTTGAGGGTGCGGGTCCTCGAGCACTGCTCGGAACCAGATAGCGAGCGCGAGCATCGGATCAAGTCCTCGGCCTATTAGTACGGGTCAGCTCCACACGTTGCCGTGCTTCCACTTCCCGCCTATCAACGTGGTGGTCTTCCACGGGCCTTACCCGGTCTTGCCGGTGGGAGGCCTCATCTCAGGGCGAGCTTCGCACTTAGATGCTTTCAGCGCTTATCCCTTCCGAACGTGGCCAACCAGCCGTGCCGCTGGCGCGACAACTGGCACACCAGAGGTTCGTCCGCCCCGGTCCTCTCGTACTAGGGGCAGCTCCCTTCAAGCCTCCTACGCCCACAGCGGATAGGGACCGAACTGTCTCACGACGTTCTAAACCCAGCTCGCGTGCCTCTTTAACGGGCGAACAGCCCGACCCTTGGGACCTGCTCCAGCCCCAGGATGAGACGAGCCGACATCGAGGTGCCAAACCCTGCCGTCGATATGGACTCTTGGGCAGGATCAGCCTGTTATCCCCGGGGTACCTTTTAGCCGTTGAGCGACGACCCTTCCACATGGCGTCGTCGGATCACTAGGCCCAGCTTTCGCTCCTGCTCGACCCGTCGGTCTCGCAGTCAAGCTCCCTTGTGCCCTTGCACTCGACGCCTGATTGCCAACCAGGCTGAGGGAACCTTTGGGCGCCTCCGTTACATTTTAGGAGGCAACCGCCCCAGTTAAACTGCCCACCAGACGCTGTCCCCGACCCGGATCACGGGCCCAGGTTAGAGTCCCAACACGTGAAGGGTGGTATTTCAAGGTTGGCTCCACAAAGCCCGAAAGCTCTGCTTCAAAGCCTCCCACCTATCCTACGCAACACATGCCAGAACCCAACATCAAGCTGCAGTAAAGGTCCCGGGGTCTTTCCGTCCTGCTGCGGGTAACGAGCATCTTTACTCGTAATGCAATTTCGCCGAGTCCCCGGTTGAGACAGCGCCCAAGTCGTTACGCCATTCGTGCAGGTCGGAACTTACCCGACAAGGAATTTCGCTCTATGAGCTGTTACCTCCCCGCTCGGAAGATCGGGGTGGGCTGGTCGTTTCCGCCAGCCTCCGTACGTCGCCGCACGGTTCGGACCATCTCATCCTCTTCCGTCGAGACTTGGAAGAGGGCCGGCGTATGGTCTCTGAGGATTCCCAGGACCTCGGATGGTTTCCGTCGATTCATCGTCTCTTGGATCCGGGCGATCTCCGCCATCCCCTCAACTGACAGATGGCGTCGCTCCCCCATGAGTTCGATGATCGTCGCGAACTTCTCGAAGTTATCTCGCTTCGAGGTTCTGAGCGGGTGTTCCCGGAAAAACGGAACGATCACGTCCCGCAGGTCACCCAACGGCCGTACGACGTACCGAAACATGTGCTCTCGGTGGTTGTCGTACCGCGCGTTGGCGTAGACCCTGCCGCATCCGAAGAAGCGGACGAGGTCTTCGAGAACCTTCCGGCTCGATGCTCCTTGTGCGACGACAAACTCGGGACGAACTTGCCATCGCAGGGACATCTTCCGGTTCCGATAGATGGAGCAGCTGAAACAGCCTTCCCCATCAACGAACCCCACTACCCATCCACTGGACATGGGTCTTTCCTGCTGGTTTTCCGCACCTGACGCATTGTCACTGCCGCGCACACACCCACCGTAGCGGTTGGGTCTGACACGACGAGTAGCGCAGGATCCTCGGGTTTTCCAGCATATAGCCGGCTGCGCACCGCACCGTCACCGATGCGGGGGGCAGCTCCCCCAGCCTGCCTGGGGGATTCCTACCTTAGGACGGTTATAGTTACCGCCGCCGTTTACTGGCGCTTAGGTTCAGAGCTTTGCCCCGAAGGGCTAACCCCTCCCCTTGACGTTCCAGCACCGGGCAGGCGTCAGTCCGTATACATCGTCTTACGACTTCGCACGGACCTGTGTTTTTAGTAAACAGTCGCTTGGGCCTGGTTTGTGCCACCGCATCGGGCTCCGGACGCGAAGTCCTTCACCCTACTGCGGTCGTCCTTCTCCCGAAGTTACGGACGTAATTTGCCGAGTTCCTTAACCAGGGTTCTCTCGATCGCCTTCGCATGCTCTGCGTGCCCACCTGTGTCGGTTTGGGGTACGGGCACCACGTTCACTCGCTAGAGGCTTTTCTTGGCAGCATGGGATCGCTCGCTTCGCCTGAGATGGCTCGGCGTCGTGCCTCGGGATTAACGGTCTCCCGGATTTGCCTAGGAGGCCTCCCTACACACTTGCCCCAGGTCAACCAACGCCTGGGTCGAGGTACCCTTCTGCGTCCCCCCTTCGCTGGCCTAGTACAGGGAGGGTCGGTAGCCCCCGAAGGGGTTCCCTTAGCGTCCCTGATTCGGCCTGGTCGCGAACGTGGTGGTACTGGAATATCAACCAGTCGTCCATCGCCTACGCCTCTCGGCCTCGGCTTAGGTCCCGACTAACCCTGGGCGGATGAACCTTCCCCAGGAACCCTTGGGCATTCGGCGGACGGGCTCCTCCCCCGTCTTTCGCTACTCATGCCGGCATTCTCACTTCCGACGCGTCCACCGCTGGGTTTCCCCGCCGCTTCACTCGCGTCGGAACGCTCCCCTACCGATCCCTCGACCTGGACCCGGGCGGCTTCCCGCCAGGGCCGGGTATATCGAAGAATCCCGCAGCTTCGGCTCCGTGCTTGAGCCCCGTTACATCGTCGGCGCAGGACCACTTGACCAGTGAGCTGTTACGCACTCTTTCAAGGGTGGCTGCTTCTAAGCCAACCTCCTGGTTGTCTGGGCGATCCCACATCCTTACCCACTGAGCACGGAATTCGGGGCCTTAGCTGGCGATCTGGGTTGTTTCCCTCTCGGACACGGAGCTTAGCCCCCGCGCCCTCACTCCCGGGCTCTGATCCGACGGCATTCGGAGTTTGACTGAGTTCAGTAAGCTTGTAGGCCCCCTAGCCCAATCAGTGCTCTACCTCCGTCGGAGAACGCCCGAGGCTGCCCCTAAAGGCATTTCGGGGAGAACCAGCTATCACCGAGTTTGATTGGCCTTTCACCCCTACCCACAGGTCATCCCCCAGGTTTTCAACCCTGGTGGGTTCGGTCCTCCACGAGGTCTTACCCTCGCTTCAACCTGCCCATGGGTAGATCACTCGGCTTCGGGTCTAGGGCGCGCGACTGTACGCCTCATGCAGACTCGCTTTCGCTTCGGCTTCGTCAGAAGACTTAACCTTGCCGCGCACCGCTAACTCGCCGGCTCATTCTTCAAAAGGCACGCCGTCACCCCGCCTGGTTGCCCAGGACGGAGCTCCGACAGCTTGTAGGCTCACGGTTTCAGGTACTATTTCACTCCCCTCCCGGGGTGCTTTTCACCTTTCCCTCACGGTACTGGTTCACTATCGGTCGCCAGGTAGTGCTTAGCCTTAGGGGGTGGTCCCCCCAGATTCACACGGGATTTCAGGGGTCCCGTGCTACTCGGGATATTCGCGGGGAGGTCGATCGCCTTTCGTTTACGGGGCTATTACCCTCTGTGGCGGTGGTTTCCAACACCCTCAACTAGACGTCGACTTTGTAACTCCCTGGATCCACCGACGCGGATCCTCGCGAATCCCACGACACCGGGACGGCAACGCCGTCGGGCTTGACACCGCCCCGGTTTAGGCTGATCCCCGTTCGCTCGCCGCTACTAGGGGAGTCGCGGTTGCTTTCTCTTCCTCGCCCTACTGAGATGTTTCACTTCGGGCGGTTCCCTCCTCGCCACCTATGTATTCAGTGGCGGGTGACCGGGCATGACCCCGGCCGGGTTTCCCCATTCGGACACCTGCGGATCAATGCTCTCTAGACAGCTCCCCGCAGCTTTTCGCAGCCAGACGCGTCCTTCATCGGCTCCTGGCGCCAAGGCATCCACCGTGAGCCCTTCTTCACTTGACCTTTGTAGATGCTCGCGCTCGCTATCGAGTTCTCAAGGTGCCCAAGGGCTCGCACCCTCAAAGCTGAACAGCGTGTGGCCCATCGAAACCGTAGTCCCGACGGGCAGCCAGTATCGACCTGGAGTCTTCCGAAAATCCCATCATTGTTGCCGGGTTTCGGGTGCCAATGGCTCCTTAGAAAGGAGGTGATCCAGCCGCACCTTCCGGTACGGCTACCTTGTTCACGTGGTTCCCCATGTCGCCATGGGGCGTGGACTATATCTTCATCCTGGTCTCGACCCGAAGGTCGAGGAGCGTTCGCTTCCTCGGATGCCAAGAGCTGACTCGTGTGATGAAGCTCTCGTGCGATCGCGCGAGAACGTAGAACCTCCAATAGTCCGGATCCACCCTCACGCTTGGATTGTGGACCCGTCCGCAGTGGATGCCGAGCCACTCGAGATCGCTCCGAACCCGATCGAGGTCGGAACGGTCCTTCTGTACCAACTGGATGTAGAACCGAGCCGTCGGGTTCCGAGGAATCCCTCCATCGGCGTCGAAGTACCCGCGGGCGAAGCCCGCACGTTCCTCCGGCGTCGTGCCGGCGTCCGGCTCGAGTCGGTACGTGGTCTCGATCACCCAGACCCTGCGGTCTCCCTCGCGATAGATCCAGCTCCGGCTTCCGAGCCGCTCCAGCAAGAGCTGGAGCACGCGGAGCCATCGTGGATCTGCCTGCGAGATCCGCAGTGTCCTGTGTTTCTTGTTGAAGGTTCCGTCACGAGACGCTCCCAGTAGATACGCCCGAGTCTCTCGTGCGTCTGCTTCCAGGAGCTCGGCGTGTAGTCTCTGAGGGGTCAACCCGCCGGTCGAGATCGCCGACGAGCGACTTCCCTGCTGATTGTCCGCACCGATCGGTTTGTCACTCTCCATGTCGTGACCGTACTTCGGAGGTCGGACACGGTGAGTACCGTCGGATCCACGGGGTTTCCAGCATATAGCCGAGTTTGTCACCCACTGTTACCAGTGGGGGTCGCAACGGTCTTACGACTTCACCCCAATCGCGAGCCCCACCTTCGACGGCTCCCTCCACAAGGGTTAGGCCACCGGCTTCGGGTGTTGCCCACTTTCGTGGTGTGACGGGCGGTGTGTACAAGGCCCGGGAACGTATTCACCGCAGCATTGCTGATCTGCGATTACTAGCGACTCCGGCTTCACGAGGTCGGGTTGCAGACCTCGATCCGAACTGAGCGCGGCTTTTTGGGATTCGCTCCCCCTTACGGGATCGCCGCCCTTTGTACCGCGCATTGTAGCATGCGTGCAGCCCTGGGCTTAAGGGGCATGATGACTTGACGTCATCCCCACCTTCCTCCGGTTTGGCACCGGCAGTCTCCCTAGAGTTCCCGGCATTACCCGCTGGCAACTAGGAACAGGGGTTGCGCTCGTTGCGCCACTTAAGGCAACACCTCACGGCACGAGCTGACGACAGCCATGCACCACCTGTGCAGGCTCCGAAGAGCGCCGGCTTTCACCGGTTTCACCCTGCATGTCAAACCCAGGTAAGGTTCTTCGCGTCGCATCGAATTAAGCCGCATGCTCCGCCGCTTGTGCGGGCCCCCGTCAATTCCTTTGAGTTTTAGCCTTGCGGCCGTACTCCCCAGGCGGGGTGCTTAATGCGTTAGCTTCGGCACGGACGGGGTCGATATCCGCCCACACCTAGCACCCAACGTTTACAGCTAGGACTACCAGGGTATCTAATCCTGTTCGCTCCCCTAGCTTTCGCGCCTGAGCGTCAGGTAAGGCCCAGAGAGCCGCCTTCGCCACCGGTGTTCCTCCTGATATCTGCGCATTTCACCGCTACACCAGGAATTCCGCTCTCCCCTACCTACCTCTAGCCACGCAGTTTCGGATGCACGCCCGAGGTTGAGCCTCGGGTTTTCACATCCGACTTGCGCGGCCGCCTGCGCGCGCTTTACGCCCAATAAATCCGGACAACGCTCGCTCCCTACGTCTTACCGCGGCTGCTGGCACGTAGTTAGCCGGAGCTTCTTCTGCAGGTACCGTCACAATCGCTTCGTCCCTGCCGAAAGGGGTTTACAACCCGAAGGCATTCATCCCCCACGCGGCGTCGCTGCGTCAGGCTTTCGCCCATTGCGCAAGATCCCCCACTGCTGCCTCCCGTAGGAGTCTGGGCCGTGTCTCAGTCCCAGTGTGGCTGGTCGTCCTCTCAGACCAGCTACCCGTCGTCGCCTTGGTAGGCCGTTACCCCACCAACAAGCTGATAGGCCGCGGGCCCATCCCCGACCGGCGGACTTTTCCCGGCCGAGCCATGCGGCTCGGTCGGAGTATCCGGTATTAGCTCCGGTTTCCCGGGGTTATCCCAGAGTCGGGGGCAGGTTGCCCACGTGTTACGCACCCGTTCGCCACTGATCCCCGGACCGAAGCCCGGTTCACCGTTCGACTTGCATGTGTTAGGCACGCCGCCAGCGTTCGTCCTGAGCCAGGATCAAACTCTCCGTAGAGAGAGACCGACGACCCGAAGGCCATCGTTCGCTCGTTGAAGAGAGGGTCTCCGAACGCGGCACGCGCCGGAGACCTTCCACCTGACCCCGTCCGAGGTTCCGGACGGATTCAGTTCGTACGTTCCGTCATGGTTCCAAGGGACGGCGAACCGCCCCCAGTTGACGGGTTAGCACTGGCTTGTCACACGCTGTTCAGTTCTCAAGGTGCAAGCGAGCACGAACCACCCCGGACACGGTCATGGACCTGGCGGAGGGGCTCGCGCCGACCCCTTATGCTAGCAGCGATGATGCTACCGTCAACCGGAGGGGTCCGGTCTCGGTAGGCACGCATCTTCCCAGGTCAGCAGGGTGTTGCGCAACCACACAAGCCGGCTAGGCGGGGGTCCCGAGCCTGACCCGGGCGAACTTTCGCCGCCCGACCTGCCAAATCGACCCGTCGAGAGCGCCGGCCTCGAGCGGCACTTCCCCCTCGGTCACCGGTTCCCCGTCCCGGCGAACGCCCCCCTGATCGATCAGCCGGCGGCCCTCGCCACGGCTTGTCGTCAGACCCAGCGCCTGCAGCAGCGCGGGCACCTGGAGAACCGGGCCCGACTCGCCGCCGGCCGAGACCGCCTCGAGGTCGATCGTCACCTCGGCGACCTCGTCCGGTGGCTCGCGATCCCGGTGGACCCGGTCGAAGGCCTCCTCGGCTTCGGCCGCGGCCTGCCCGCCGTGGTAGAGCTGCACGATCTCCCTTGCCATCCGCCGCTTCTGCTCGTTGGGGTGAAGCGACCCGTCCTCGATCCCGCGCTGCACGGCCTCGGCTTCCACGAGCGGCAGATCCGCGCCCAGGACGAGGTACCGGCCGATCAGGCCATCCGGGATTCGCAGGAGCTTGCCGAACATCTCCTCGGGCGGATCGGCGACGCCGACGTAGTTGCCGAGCGACTGGCTCATCTTGTGCACCCCGTCGGTTCCCTCAAGGAGCGGCATCGTCAGCGCCACCTGCGGGTCCTGGCCCTTGCCGCGCTGCAGATCCCGGCCCACCAGCAGGTTGAACAGCTGGTCGCTCCCCCCGAGCTCCACATCGGCCTCGACCGCGACCGAGTCGTACCCCTGCAGCAGCGGGTAGAGGAACTCCATCACCGAGATCGGGCGGTTCTCCGCATAGCGCTTGGCGAAGTCGTCGCGCTCGAGCATCCGGGCGACCGTGGTCGACGCCGTCAGCTCGAGCACTCCTTCGACATCGAGGGCCTCCAGCCACTCCGAGTTGTGGCGGAGCTCGACGCGATCCATATCGAGGATCCTCGCGAACTGGTCGAGCAGCGGCCGGGCGTAGGCGTCCACCTCGTCCTTGGTCAGGCGCGGCCGCGTCTCGGAGCGTCCCGACGGATCCCCAACCCTGGCGGTGAAGTCCCCGACGATCAGCACCGGCGTGTGGCCGAGGTCCTGGAATCGCCGGAGCTTGCGAAGGACGACCGCCCACCCGAGCGTGACCACCGCGGCCGTCGGGTCCAGACCCAGCTTGACGCGAAGCGGACGCCCGAGCGCGAGCTTTTCCGCGAGGCCGCGCGCCGGGACGATCTCCGACGCGCCGGCTTCGAGAACCTGCAGGTCGTCGGGCCCCATGACCCGCGCGATGCTACCAGTGGGGAACCGACCCAGGGGTACGCTTTCCGCCGTGCGCAGCCGGCGCTTCCCCACGGTCTGTTTGGTCGCGGCCCTTGCGGCTTCAGCCTGCTCCGTCCCGCACCTGAGCGGCCTCAGGGCGCGCCCTCTCGCGCAGACGTCCTTCCTCTATGCGGCCGACGGCTCGGTCATCACCGAGCTCCACGCCGAGCAGGATCGGGTCGTGCTCTCTGCCTCGCAGATCCCGCAGTTCCTTCGTGACGCGGTCGTGGCGATCGAGGACCGGCGGTTCTACCTCCACCACGGCGTGGACCTGCAGGCCATCGCCCGGGCCGCCTACGAGGACGCCTCCAACGGCGGCATCGTCGAGGGCGGGTCGACGATCACCCAGCAGCTCGTGAAGAACCTCTATCTGGGAAACGACGTGACCCTTCGCCGCAAGGTCGACGAGGCCCTGCTCGCCTGGCAGCTCGAGGACCGGTTCTCGAAGACGCAGATCCTGACGAAGTACCTGAACACGGTGTATCTGGGCAACGGCGCCTACGGCGTGCAGGCGGCCGCCCGCACGTACTTCTCGGTCGACGCGAAGGACCTCACGCTTGCCCAGTCTGCGATGCTCGCCGGCCTCGTCGCCTCACCCGGCCGTTTCGACCCGATGACGCGGCCGGCCTCGGCCCGGGGACGGCGAAACGTCGTCCTCCGGTTGATGACCCGGCTCGGCTTTCTCGAGACGCACCGGGCGCAGACGGCCCGTCGCCGGCCGCTCGGCCTGCATCCCAGCGCCGGCGACGAGCGCTACCCGTTCCCGTACTTCGTCGACTACTTCAAGCGCTGGTTCCTCGGCAACCCGGCGTTCGGCTCCACCCGCGACGACCGGTATCGCCTGCTCTTCACCGGAGGGCTGCGGATCGAGTCCACGCTGGACCCCGCGCTGCAACGCGACGCGGAAGCGGCCGTGAACCAGGTCCTCGTCTATCCGCAGGACCCCGACGCCGCCATGACCGTGCTGGATCCGCGGAGCGGATTCGTCAAAGCCATGGTCGGGGGCAACCCGCAGGACTACTGGCGGGACCGCAACGCCGGGCGGGTGAACCTCGCGACCGGCGCCGGCGGGACCGGACGCCAAACCGGGTCGGCGTTCAAACCGTTTGCGCTCGTCGCCGCGCTCGAACACGGCGTCTCCCCCGACACGGTCTTCCCTGCTCCGTCGACCATCAACATCCCGCTCGACCTCCACCACGAGTGGTCGGTCACGAACGCGGGCGGCAGCGGGTATGGGTCGCTCACGCTCCGGCAGGCAACGGTGGAGTCGGTGAACACGGTCTACGCGCAACTGATCATGGAGCTCGGCCCCAAAACCGTCGTCGAGACGGCGCGCCGGATGGGGCTCCGCTGTTGCGAACGGGTGGGCGAACCGACCACGCCGTTGATCGCCAACCCCGCCGCGGTGCTCGGCACCAACGAGGTGAACACACTCGAGATGGCCTCCGCCTACGGCACGCTTGCAACGGGCGGCCAGCACGTGGGCCCGGTTCCCGCCACGAGGATCCTGAACCAGGACGGCTCCGTTCTCTGGCAGGCGACGCAGCACCCGCGCCAGGTCATCGACCCAAGGGTCGCCACCGTGGCCGACAACATCTTGCAGGAGGCCGTCAGCGCGGGGACCGGCGAAGCGGCCGGGATCGCTCGCCCCCAAATCGGCAAGACCGGCACGGCTGCCAATCACACGAACGCGTGGTTCGTCGGGGCGGTCCCCCAGCTGGTGGCGGCGGTCTGGGTCGGGTTCAAGTCGGGGCTGGTTCCGATGGAGGCGCCGCGGACTCGAATCACGGTCTACGGAGGGACCTGGCCGGCGCAGATCTGGCGCCTGTTCATGGTTCGCGCCTTGGAGAGTGTGCCCGTCCGCTCGTTCCCGACTCCCCGGGTGGACTACACCGCGGTTGCCGTGGACGTGACCCAGGACCCGCCGTGTCTGCCGAACGCGTTCACCCTGCCGCAGGACGTCGCGACCCTCACGTTCATCGAGGGGACGCAGCCGCGGTCGGCATGCCTGACGCCGACCTCGGTCCAGATGACCTCGGTACCTTCGGTGATCGGGCTCGGCCAGACCGCGGCCGAAGACCTTCTGCGCCGCTCCGGCTTCTACGTCGACGTCGACACCGAAGCATCGTCGCAACCTTCGGGAACGGTCATCTACCAGAAGCCCGGACCCGGGGTCTCCGCCTATCAGGCGACCGACGTCACGGTGACGGTCTCGACCGAGACCTCCGGATAGGTGGGTCGGGCACCGCCGGCTTGCCACGGGACACCCAGGGGTCGCCCGCGATCCGGTAGCGCCACGGTCGGTCCACCCCCACACGGATGCCGACGCGCGACCCCCTGAGGACGGCCTTCGGGTCGGCGGGGCGCCCCGCTTCGAACCACAGCACGCCGCCCGAGACCAAGTCCTGACCGTCAAAGCTCCGGTCGACGGCGAACGCCTGGCACAGTCGCGCGGGGCCCGAGCAAAGGTTGCCGACCGGCCGGTTCCCCCTGCGCCGGGTCATCTCGTCGATCCCCTCGAGCGGTTCGGCCGCGCGCAGCAGGACCGCGCTGGCCTCCCCACGCGCTCCGGTCACGACGTTCATGCAGTGGTGCATGCCATAGGTGAAGTACACGTACAGGTGACCCGGCCGGCCGAATATGACGGCGTTGCGCGGCGTCGGACCGCGGAACCCGTGGCTGGCCGGATCGTCCCCCTGGTACGCCTCGGTCTCGACGATCCGCGCTGCCAGCCGTGGACCCGCACCGGTCTGCATGATGAGCACCCGCCCGAGCAGGTCCGGCGCGACCTCGGTCGCCGGCCGCGCGTAGAACGACCGCGGCAGGCGACCGCTCAGCTCCTCTTCTCCTTTGGCCTGCCCTTGCGGAGAAACTGCTCGAGCTTGCCCGGCGGCCAGGTGTTGATCACGTCGTCCGCGCCGAGCCAGCCGCGTTGCGCCGTCGCCACCCCGAACGGCATGACGTCCAGGTGACCGACCGCGTGGGCGTCGGAATCGATCGCGAACCGGACACCGTGACGCCTGGCCCACAGGATGTGCTCGTCTTTCAGATCGAGCCGGTCCGGGTGCGCGTTGATCTCGAGCGCCGTGCCGGTGCGAGCCGCGGCGGCGAACACCGCCTCGAGGTCGAGGTCGACCGGGTCCCGACGCCCGAGGATCCGCGTCGTGAGGTGACCGATGACGTTGACGAACGGATTCTCGATGGCTCGGATCACCCGCCGAGTCATCTCGTCCCGTGGCTGCGCGAAGTGGGAATGGACGGAGGCGACCGTCACGTCGAACTCCGCCAGCACTTCGCCCGGCCAGTCGACGTTTCCCTCCGGACCGATGTTGAGCTCCGTCCCGTGGAGCAGCCGCATCTTCGGGTATCGGCCCCGGAGCTTGGCGAGCTCGCCCCGCTGGGCCCGGATCTTCTCCAAGGTCATCCGCTGCATCGCGAGATCGGGCGCGTGATCGGTCACGGCGTAGTACGCGTAGCGGTGCGCCCATGCCGCTTCCACCATCGTCTTCAGGGGCGCCAGCCCGTCCGTGAGGTTGGTGTGCGTGTGCAGGTCGCCGCGGATGTCTTTCAAAGAGACGAGGTTCGGCAGCTCGCCGGCGAGCGCCGCCTCGACCTCGCCCCGGTCCTCGCGGAGCGTCGGCTCGATGAACGGGAGTCCGAGGCGCTCGTACACCGCCTCCTCGGTCTCAGCGGCAAGCAGGTCGCCCGTCGCCGCGTCGAACAAGCCGTACTCGTTGAGCTTGAGCCCCGCCCGGACCGCCATCTCGCGGATACGGATGTTGTGGGCCTTGGACCCCGTGAAGTAAACCATCGCGGCTCCCCATGCCCCTTGCGGAACCACCCGAAGATCGACCTGGAGTCCCGGCCGGGTCAGGATCGAGGTCTTGGTCTCGCCCTTGGCGAGCACGCGCTCGACGACGCCGAGGCCCGCGAACGCGTCCATCACCTCGTCCGGCCGGTCGGCGGCGACCAGGATGTCGACGTCGCCGATCGTTTCTCGCATGCGCCGCAGAGACCCCGCGTACGCGGCCCTCGTCACCCCCGGGAGGGCCCGGAGCCGTTCGAGCAGCGTCTCGGCGACGTCCAGGGCCTCGGAGACGAGCACGCGGCCGGCCGACGCCTGCGCCCGCTCGACCCCGGCGAGGACGTTCTCCTCCGTCTTCTTCGAGAAGCCCTTGAGCCCGGCGAGGCGCCCCTGCGTGGCCGCCGCGACGAGCTGTTCGACCGAATCGATGCCGAGCTCCTCGTGAACGAGCATCGCCTTCTTGGGACCGAACCCGGGGATCGCCGTCATCTCGCGTACGCCCTGGGGAACCTTCGCGCGAAGCGACTCGAGCTCGGAGAACGTGCCGTCGTCCAGCAGGGCCCGGATCTTGCCCGCGATCGACTTGCCGACGTTGGGGATCGCCAGGATCGCGTCGTCGTCCATGTCGTCGAGCTCTTCGGGATGCCCGCCGACGGCACGGGCGGCCTTCTCGTAGGCGCGGGGCTTGAATCGATCCTCGGACCCGATCGCCAACAGGTCGGCGAACTCGAGCAGCGCCCGTTCGACGCGGTCGTTCGACCTGGGCATGGCCGTCAGGCCAGCCCGAGCAGGAACAACAGGAGCGCCGCCTGGGTGTGGAGCCGGTTCTCGGCCTGGTCCCACACCGCGGATTGCGGACCGTCGATCACATCGTCGGTGATCTCGAGACCACGGTGGGCCGGCAGGCAGTGAAGGACGATCGCTTGACCGGATGCCGAGTCCAGCAGCTTCTGATTCAGCTGGAAGCTGGAGAACACCAACGTGCGCTCTTCCGCCTCCTCCTCCTGCCCCATGCTCGCCCAGACGTCCGTGTACAAGACGTCGGCGTCCGCGGCCGCCTCGATCGGGTCGTGCGTCGTCTCGATCCCGCCGCCGTGGGACGCCGCGATCTCACGTGCCCGCTCGAGGACCATCGGGATGGGTTCGAACCCGGGCGGGGTGGCGACCCGCACGGTCATTCCGGTCTTGGCGCCCGCCAGGCAGAGCGAGTGCGCAACGTTGTTCCCGTCACCCAGATAGCTGAGCGTGAGGCCCTCGAGCCGGCCGAGACGCTCGCGCACCGTGAGGAGGTCGGCCAGGGCCTGACACGGGTGCTCGAAGTCCGACAGGGAGTTGACCACCGGGACGTCGGCGGCCGAGGCCAGCACCTCGAGCCGCTCCTGCTCGAAGGTCCGAAGGACGATCGCATCCACGTAGCGGGACAACACCCGGCCGGTGTCCTCGATGCTCTCCCCCCGGCCCAGCTGCAACTCCGTGGAGGACAGCACGATGGCGTGGCCACCGAGGCGCTCGACGGCCGCCTCGAAGGACACGCGGGTCCGCGTCGACGGCTTCTCGAAGATCAGCGCCACATTGCGGCCGCGAAGCTTGTCGGCGAAGGGCCCGGGGGACGACTTGATCGTCGCCGCCAGATCGAGCAGCTGTGTCAGCTCCTGCGGCGAGAGGTCGTCGACCGAGAGATAGTCGCGCGTCACCGGCGGAGTCTATCCCGACCGAAGGATCGCTCCGAACTGTTCGCGCAGCCGCCCCACGATGGCCTCGATGACCGCGTCGGCCTCGGCCGCCTCGAGCGTGCGGTCGGGTGCGCGCAGGTCGAGCGAGAAGGCGAGGCTCTTCGTTCCCTCCGGGAGGCTCTCGCCGCGAAAGACGTCGAACAGGACGCAGCGGTCCATCAGCGGTCCCGCCGCGGCTTCCACCGCGCTCGACACCTCTCCGACGGCGGCGTCCTCGGGCACGATGAACGCGAGGTCGCGGCGAACGGGCGGATACCGGGGGACGTCGCGGAAGCTGAACGAGCCGCCGCCGGCCGCCGAGAGGGCGCCCAGGTCGACCTCGAACACGCCGATTCGCTCGTCCAGGTCGAACGTCCTTACCGCCGCGGGGTGCAGCTCCCCCACCACGCCGACGGGGGCGCCGGCGACGACCACCGTGCACGACCGTGCCGGGTGAAAGGGCGGGCCGGGGACGTCGCCGAGCACCACGTCCCGGACCTCGAGCCCGTCGAGCAGGTCTTCGAGCGCGCCCTTCGCGTCCAGGACGTCGAACGCGCGATCGTCCCCCCAGAGCCCCTCACCGGCCCGCCCGCCCAGGGCGACCGCGACGGTGTCCCGCTCGCGGACCGGGTCGCCCAGGCGAAACACATGTCCGACCTCGAACAGCGCGGCTCCCGAGGCGCCTCTGCGCATGCTTCGGGCGATCCCGCGGACGAGGTTGGGAAGCAGGCTCGTCCGCAGAAACGGCGTCTCCGCCGCCGGGGGATTCGCGACCCGGACGGCATCGGTATGGCCGAACAGGTCGAGATCGGCCCGGGATGCGAACGAGAGGGAGAGCGCTTCCCGCAGGCCGGCCCGGACCAGCCGCTCGCGGGCTCTCGCCCGGACCACGAACCCGGCGTCGTAGCCTCCGACCCGGCTGCCCCTGGGAACCGTGGAGCCGACCAGCTCGTAGCCCTGGCGGCGGATGACCTCCTCGATGAGGTCGATCTCCGCAAGCAGATCCGGACGGAAACCGGGGATCTCGGCGTCGACGACATCGGTCGACGCCGCCGCCTCGATCCCGAGCGAGCCGAGGGCCTCGACGACGTCGGCGGCCGAGACGCCGTGTCCGGCGATCGCCGTGGCGCGCGCGGGCCGGATGCTCAACCGCCTCCTCGGCGGCGGCTCCCCGACATCGATGGATCCGAGCAGCACCTCGCCGCCGGCCCACAGGGTCATGAGCCGGGCGGCGCGCGCCGCGGCCGGCCCCACTCCCTCGGGGTCCGTCCCCCGCGAGAACCGCATCGCCGCCTCGGTCGAGAGCAGGAGCCGCCGCGAGGTCCGGTGGATCCCGCGCGGCTCGAAGTAGGCGGACTCAAGGACCACGTCCGACGTCTCGCCGGAGACCTCCGTGTTCGCGCCGCCCATGACGCCGGCGATACCGATCGGGTGGTCGCGATCGCAGATGAGGAGGTCCTCCTGCTGAAGGGTGCGCTCGACCTCGTCGAGCGTCGTCATCCGCTCACCGGCACGGGCCCGGCGCACCACGATCTCCGGGCCGGCCAGGCGGTGCAGGTCGAAGGCGTGGAGTGGCTGGCCGAGCTCGAGCATGACGAGGTTCGTCGCGTCGACCGCGTTCGACAGCGGACGCACTCCCGCCGCCGTCAGGCGGGCCTGGACGCGAACGGGCGATGGGCCCACACGGATCGACCGGATCACGCGCGCGAGATAGCGGGGGCAGCCGTCGGGCGCCTCCACCCGGATCGAGACGGCTTTCGCGGCTTCGCCCGGTACCTCCTCGACGTGGGTGTCGGGCCAGGTCAGCGCGGACCCGGTCGCGGCCGCCACCTCTCGGGCGATCCCGCCGATCGACAGCAGGTCCGGACGGTTCGCCTCGATCTCCAGGTCCAGGACGACCTCGTCGAGGCCGAGCGCGGTCTTCACGTCCACCCCGGGCTCGAGACCGTCGTCGGTCAGCACCAGGATGCCCCCGTGGTCCTGCGAGATCGCGAGCTCCTTCGGGGAGCACAGCATCCCGTTCGAGACGACGCCGCGGATCCGGCGGGCGGCGAGCGGTTCGGCCAGGGCCGGCACCCGCGTCCCCGGACCGGCAAGCGGCACCAGATCTCCCGGGCCCATGTTGCGGACCCCGACGACGACCTCTTGCTCCCCGGCCCCCGTCTGGACCCGGGCGATGCAGAGCTTCTCGGAGTCCGGGTGATCGCGAACCTCCAGGACCCGCGCGACGATCACACCTTCGAGCCCATCCCATGGGCGCTCGATCGACTCGACGTGCATACCCTTGCTCGAGAGAAGATCGCCGAGATCTTCCGGCGCGAGGTCGACCGTCACCAGCTCGCGGAGCCACGAAAGCGGCACCCTCACGTCAGCCGGCTCCCTGGAATTGCTCGAGGAAGCGGACGTCGCTGTCCCAGAGCATTCGGATGTCGGGGATCCCGAACCGGATCATCGCCAGGCGGTCGTAGCCCATCCCGAAGGCAAACCCCGTGTAGCGCTCGCTGTCGTACCCACAGTTCTCGAGGACCTTCGGATGGACCATCCCGGCCCCCATCGTCTCGATCCAGCCGGTGTGCGAGCACGTCCGGCACCCCGCGCCGCCGCAGACGAAGCACGAGGCGTCGACCTGGGCGCCGGGTTCCACGAAGGGGAAGAAGGACGGCGTGAGGCGGATCCGCTGCTCGTCTCCGAGCAGCGCCTTGTAGAAGACCTCGAGGGTGCCCTTGAGATCGGCAAACGTGATGCCCTCGTCGACGACGAGCCCCTCGACCTGATGGAACACCGGCATGTTCTTCGCCGTCACCTCTTCGTTGCGGAACACCCTGCCCGGCACGACGACGTAGACGGGAGGCGGCTGGGACTCCATCACGCGGATCTGCATCGGCGACGTGTGCGTTCGCAACAGCAGCTCGGGATGCCCGGGCACGTCGACGAACGTCGTGTCCATCAAGGCCCTGGCGGGGTGGTCCGGCGGGAAGTTGAGCGCGTCGAAGTTGTGCCACTCGTCTTCGACCTCGGGGCCCTCGACCACGCGATACCCCATGCGGGTGAAGATGTCCGTGATCTCACGCTCGACGAGCGTGAGCGGATGCAACGACCCGGGCCGGGACCTGCGCCCCGGCAGCGTGAGATCGACGCGATCGGCCTCGAGCAGACGGCCTTCGGCCTCGGTCTCCAGTGCGGTCCGCCGCTCGGCCAGCGCCGCGCGGAGGGACTCGCGCACCTCGTTGGCTACGCGTCCGACCTCTTTGCGCTCATCGGGCTCGAGGGAACCGAGCGAGCGCTGCACCGCGCTGAACACGGACTTCCTGCCGAGCACCGCGGTCTCGGCCGCGTCGAGCTCCTGAAGGGTCGTCGCCGCCAAGAAGCGCGCCGAGCCCGCATCCCGCTCCGTCGCGAGCGTACGGAGCATGTCGGCCGGGCCCATGGGCGCCGAGTCTAGCAATAGGCGTGACCTGCACCGTTGACGTCAGACGACGGCAGGGGCGACGGCGGGAACCAGAAGGTGGAACGACAGACGGTCCCCGTCCACCTCGGCCCACGCTCTTCCCCCCTGGGCGTCGGCCACCGCCCGGACCACGAACAGCCCGATCTTGCTGCCGGACCCGGTCCCGGGCTGTCTCGGCGCGAAGAGGAGCTCCGCCTCGTCGATGCCGATCGATGCGCCGCCCCGCTCCGCCCACAGATGCAGATCGCCCTGCGTCATCGCCGCCCGGACCGCGATGGGCCCCTCACGGCCCCACCACACGAGCGACTCGGCAAACACGAGCATCGCGGTCTTCAGCCTCGTCGGATCGACGAACGCCATGACAGCATCCCCGCCCCAGTCCAAGCTCGGATGACCCGGGTCATGCCGCAGGTGCTCCGCGACTCCGAGCACGAGCTCGGAGACGTCGACCAGCTCCGGGAAGAACTCGAGCCGGCCCCCCATGGAGCGAGCCGCGTCGACCAGAAGGCGCAACACCTGCTCCATCCGGTCCGCGTCGTGGACGATCCCGCCGAGCATCATCGTCCGGTCGTCCTCGGAGAGCTCACTCCACCGGCGGCCGAGCGCGTACCCGAACCCTTTGATCGCCGTGAGCGGGGATCGAATGTCGTGCGCCGCGGCCGCGACGATGGCTTCCATGCTCGAATCGGCGTATGCCCGCCGGCGCGCCCACTCGAAGAGGCAGACCGTCACCGCGGCGGCAAGGTTGAGGGATTCGGCGGGGCCGGTGTGGGGAACGCGCACGAGGCCGTCGGCGGACGCGAGCACCTCGTCGGGAAGCCCGTGCGCCTCGTTTCCGAAGACGAGAGCCACCGGCGCGGACAGGTCCGTCGTGTACAGATCCTCCCCTCGATGCGCGTCCAGCGCGAGGATGCGGAACCCGTTCGCGCGAAGCGCGGGGATCGGGTCGGCGGCGTCCCGCACGATCGGCACGTGGAAGATCGAGCCCGCCGAGGCGCGAACCGCCTTCGGGTTGTACACGTCCACCGAGGCGGCGCCGAACACCACGCCCGAGGCCCCGGCCGCGTCGGCCGAGCGGATGATCGTGCCCGCGTTGCCGGGGTCACGCACCTCGTACAGGACGGTCACGCACCCCTCGCGAGGCAGAGCGGCCAGATCCACGTCGACGAACGGCGCGACGCCGACGATCCCTTGCGGGGTGACCGTCTCGGTGAGCTTTCGGAACAGATCGTCCTGGACGTGATGGACCGCAGCTCCCGCCTGTTTCGCCGCGACGACCAGGGGGTCCATCGGGTCGAGGGTGAACAGCTCGAGCAGCGATCCGGCGGCCGCGGCCTCCTCGACCCCCTGTCGCCCCTCCACCAGGAACCGGCGATCGGTCTCGCGGAGCGCTCGCTTCTTCAAGCGGGCGGCGGCCGCTACCGATGGATTGCTCGGGGACGTCAGCACGCGTCGCCTCCGGCGGTTGCAGACGGGGTCGCGGGGGGCCCGGGCGAGAGCTCCCGCAGGTGCACTCAGGCGGGCCGCGCGGCCTTCGCCCGTTCGACGAGCACGGCGAACGCCGCCGGGTCGTTGACCGCGATGTCGGCGAGCATCTTCCGGTCGAGCTCCACCTCCGCCGCCTTCAACCCGCTGATGAACCTCGCGTACGTCAGGCCGTGCGGACGGGCGGCCGCGTTGATGCGCGTGATCCAGAGGCGCCGGAACTGCGCTTTGCGATCGCGGCGATCGCGATACGCGTCCATTCCGGCGTGCATGACCTGCTCTTTGGCCACGCGGTAACGGGTGTGCCGGCTCCCCCGGTAGCCCTTCGCCGCCTCGAGGACGGCACGGCGCTTCTTCTTCGCGTGAACGGAACGTTTGACCCGGGCCATGGTGTCACTCCCCCAGCAGACGGCGAATCTTCTTGCGCTCCGCCGTCACCTCGGACATCCCCTCGACGCGGCGGCGCCGGCTTCCCGACTTCTTCGTGAGCATGTGGTTGCCGGTCGCCTTGCGATGAAGGATCCGGCCGGTCCGAGTGACGCGGAACCGCTTCGAGGCCGACGCATGACTCTTCTGCTTGGGCACGCTCATCCCTCCATATCGGACGTGACGGCCGCGTCGTCGGCAGACGCGTCCTCGGCGGCCGATTCGAGGGCGACTCCGTCGGTCGGCGCGCCGTCGGCGGAGGCCTCGATCTCGTCCGGCTCGGCGGAGGCCTCGACGCCGGCAAGGGTCACCGCGGAAGCACGCTGCGCGTCACGCTGCAGCTGCTGCATCCACCGCTTGCTCGGTGAGATCACCATGATCATGTTGCGCCCTTCCTGCTTCGGCATCATCTCGACGACGACCGTCTCACCGAGCTCCGCCACCAGGCGGTCGAGGATCCGCCGCCCGAGCTCGGTGTGGGCCATCTCCCGGCCCCGGAACATGATGGTGATCTTGACCTTGTTCCCGGCCCGCAGGAACCGCTCGACGTGTCCCTTCTTCGTGGTGTAGTCGTGCACGTCGATCTTGGGCCGAAACTTGATCTCCTTCAGTCCGGTACGGGACTGCTTGCGCCTGGCTTCTTTCTGCCTGACGTCTCGTTCGTACTTGTACTTGCCGTAGTCCATGATGCGGCACACCGGGGGTTCGGCCTGGGGGGCGACCTCCACGAGGTCGAGATCGAGCTCCTGTGCCCGGCGAAGCGCGTCCTGGGTGGCGACCACCCCGATCTGCTCTCCGTCGGGCCCCACCAGACGAACCTGGGGAGCCCTGATCCGGTCGTTCAACCGCGGATCGGCTGAGACCCCGCATCACCTCCTAGAGACGAATAAGCACCGGGCGCGCCCGGTGCATGGATGGAACACCTCTTGCACGTCGAAGGGGGAGTATAGCCGTCGCGACCCACCCCGGCAGGAGCTCACCAGTCGGACTCCAGCGGGCGCCCGTAGGCGTCTTCGAGCCGCTGCGTGTCGTCTTCGGTCGTGTATCCGTAGGCAATCTCGAGGATCCGCCCGCGGACGTCGCCGGTGTTTCGAACCCGGTGGGTCTCCTCGGCCGCGATCACGAACTCCTCGCCGGTCCTTGCCTGGGTGACCCGATTGCCGATCTCGACGGTGAGCCCCTCGTCGAGCACGACCCACGTTTCGTCGCGCATCCGGTGGTAGTGGACGCTGGTTTCCTCGCCGGGCTCGACGCTGATGACGCGAACCGAGGCCGGCTGGTTGAGCGCGTACGTGGTCACCTTGCCCCACGGCTTGTCGACGATCATGGCGATCCTCCCGATCTCGGCGGCGAATTTCCCTGCGGCCCCGGCAGAGACTCCAGCAGGTCGGCCATCGACAACGCGGTCGCGGCGGCGTCCCAGCCTTGATTGCCGTGCGCGCCCCCGGCTCGGGCCTCCGCCTGCGCCAGATCCTCCGTGGTGAGAACCTGAAGACGATCGGGATCCCGGTGTCCTGGCCGACCTCCATGCACGCCCGCGCGCGCACTCGCCGGCCACCAGGTCGAAGTGGGCGGTCTCCCCGCGGATCACCGCTCCCAGGCAGATCACGGCGTCGTAGCCGCCGGTCTTCGCCAGCCGCCCCGCCACGAGCGGGATCTCGAACGCCCCGGGGACCCAGGCCACGTCGACGGTCGTCGTCGGCCGACGCCGTGCGCCTGCAGCCAGGCGAGGGCCCCGTCGACCAGCTTCGACGTCACGATCTCGTTGAACGCGGCGGCACCAGGCGAATCGCCGCCCGGCGGCTCCTCGGCCCGCGGCGACCTCGAGTCACGTCCTCACGGCTGCCTCGTCGGCGGCCTCGGACTCCTCGGTCATGTCGAGGATGTGGCCCGAGCTTCTCCCGCTTGGTCTGCAGGTATCGCAGGTTCTCCGGCGGCGGGCACGGTCTCCAGCGGCACGCGCTCGGCGATCGTCCAGGCCGTAGCCTTCGAGCCCGCCCGCTTCGCGGGTTGTTGGTCAGCAGGCGCATCGTCCGCACACCCAGGTCGACGAGGATCTGCGCGCCGATCCCGTAGTCGCGCGGATCGGCCGCGAAAGCCCAGCTCGACGTTGGCCTCCACCGTGTCGCGGCCGGCATCCTGCAGCTGGTACGCGCGGAGCTTGTGGGTCAGGCCGATGGCCCGGCCCTCGTGGCCGCGGATGTACAGCACGACCCCGCGGCCCTCCTGCCCGATCAGCGCCATCGCGCGCGTCGAGCTGCGCCCCGCAGTCGCAGCGCAGCGACCCGAACACGTCGCCGGTGAGGCACTCGGAGTGCACCCGGGTGAGGATGTCCCGCGCCGTCGCCCACCTCGCCCAGGACCAGCGCCACGTGGACGCGGCCGTCGACCAGGCTCTCGTAGGCGAAGGACCGGAACGTGGCCGTCGGGCGTGGGGATCGATGGCCTCCGCGACCCGCGCGACGAGCCCTCTCGCTTGCGGCGGTACTCGATGAGATCGGCGATCGAGATGATCTTCAGCCCGTGCTCCGCGGCGCCACCGGCGAGCTCGGGGAGCCGGGCCATGGTCCCGTCCGGGTGCATGATCTCGCAGATCGACGCCGGCCGGGTACAGGCCGGCCAGCCGGGCCAGGTCGACGGCCGCCTCGGTGTGGCCCGCTCGCTTGAGGACGCCGCCCTCCTGGGCCCGCAGCGGGAAGACGTGCCCCGGCATCGGAGAGTCCTCCGGACGCGTGTCCGGGTGGCACGACGGCGCGGATCGTCGCGGCCCGGTCGAAGGCGCTGGTCCCCGTGGTGGTCCCCGCCGGGCGTCGATCGAGACCGCGAACGCCGTCTCGGCGGAGCCGTCGCTGTTCGGCCGACCATCAGCGGGACGCGCAGCTCGTCGAGGCGATGCCCTCGAGGGCAGGCAGATGATCCCCGCCCGTGGGTGGCCATGAAGTTGATGGCCTCCGGCGTGACCTTCTCCGCCGCCATGATGAAGTCGCCCTCGTTCTCGCGGTCGGCGTCGTCGACCACGATGACCATCCGGCCGGCCCGGATCTCCTCGAGGGCCTCCTCGATGGAGGGGAACCCCTCCTGTTCGGTCGCTCGCTCATCCGTTCCCGCCTCTCGCGATGCCCGCCTTCAGCAGGCCCTCCACGTACTTGGCGATCACGTCGACCTCGACGTTCACCGGATCGCCCGGCTGCTGTCGTCCCGAGGTCGTGGCCTCCAGCGTGAACGGGATCAGGGCCACCGTGAACCGTGCGCAGTGCTCACGCCGCGACGGTCAGGCTGACCCCGTCGACCGCGATCGATCCCTTCTCCACCACGTAGCGGACCAGCTCGGCCGGGATCTCGAAGCGCATCTCGACCCGCCGGACCCCGGGCCGCACGCTCGACCACCTGCGCCACGCGCGTCGACGTGGCCCTGGACCAGGTGGCCGCCCAGCCGCTGGCAGGAGCGTCACCGGCCGCTCGAGGTTCACCGGGTCGCCCGGTGCGCAGCCCTCCCAGGGTCGTTCGGTCGCAGGGTCTCGTCCGAGACGTCGAAACCCAGCAAGCCGCCGTCTCCGTTCGCGCCCGAGCGACCACGGTCAGGCACACGCCGTTCACGGCGACCGAGTCCCCGGCCCGCGCGTCCTGACCACACGGTGCGGGCATGCGACGTCCAGGCGCGGTGCCGGCCCGGGCACCGTGCCGCATCTCCTCAACGATCCCGGTGAACATCGGCCTCCACCTTCACGTCGTCCCCATCCGCTCGACGGACGTGATGTCGGCGCGCAGCGCCTCGGCGATGGGGCCGAACGCCGGCGCCTCCCAGGATCCCGGGCGCCCCGGCCCCGCCGATCAGCTTTGGCGCCAGATACAGCACCAGCCGGTCGACCAAACCGCTTCGACGAACGCCGACCAGGCCAGCGTGGGGCCGCCCTCGATCAGGACCGCCTGGACGTCTCGCTTGCCCAGCGCCTCGATCAGCCGGGCGAGGGACACCTCGCCCGACGGGCCGTCGAAGACCGCGACCTCGGCGCCGGCGCGGCCCACTCGCCGTCCGCGCCTCGGGCGCAGCCCGGTGCTGGTGGCCACCAGCACCGGCGCGCGTCCCGTCGAAGAGCGCGTCCGGTGGCGGCACCCGCCGCGGCCGTCCACCAGCACCCGCAGCGGCTGGCGACCGCGGATAGCCTCGTCAGCCGGACGGTCAGCGCCGGGATCGTCGGCAAGCGCCGTCCCGGCGCCGACCACCACGGCGTCGGCCCGGGCCCGGAGCCGGTGCACGTCCCCGCGCCTGCTTCGCCGGTGATCCACCGCGAGGAGCCGTCGGCGGCCGCGGCCTTGCCGTCGAGCGAGGACGCCATCTTGAGCATCACCAGGGCAGCCCGGTCGCGGACGTGGCGGGCGAAGCCGTGGTTCAGCGGCGGACCTCGGCGTCCGAGCGCAGCCCGGCGGCCACGTCGACCCCGGCCTCGCGCAGCAGCTGCGAACCCCCGGCCGTCGACGACGGGGTTCGGGTCGCGCGAGCCGGCCACCACCCGGCGGACGCCGGCCGCGATCACCGCCGGGGCGCACGGGCCGGTCCGGCCCGCGTGGTCGCAGGGCTCCAGGGTCACGAACAGGGTGGCGCCGCGGGCGTGCGTCCCCGGCCGCATCGAGCGCCATGACCTCGGCGTGCTCGGTCCCGGGACCCTCGTGCCAGCCCTCGCCGACGATCGCGCCGTCGCGCACCAGCGACCGCGCCGACCATGGGGTTGGGAGAGGCCCGGCCCCAGCCCGCGCTCGGCCAGCGCCAGGGCCCGGTCGCATGAAGGCCGCCTCGTGTTCCGTCACCGTCACCCTCGCCCGCGGGGCGGCTCAGGCGGCATCGGCGCCGGCGTGCAGAGCAGGCGCCACGGGCCGCCGGCTGCCCGTCCTCTCCCATCCCGACTGTCACGGTCGGTCCCGGAATCCCACCGGGTCAACCCCTGGCTGCGCAGGGGGTCGCGGACTCTCACCGCCGGTGGGGAATCGCACCCCGCCCCGAAACGAGCTATCGCTCGAAGTATACGCGGGGCTGCGCGGGCGCTCGGCGGGTGCACCGCGGCGGTTCAGGGCGCTGCGGCGGTCGACCGCGAAGGAGGACTGCCGCCTCGCGCTTGGCGAACTGCTTCATCTCGGTCGCCACGGCGACGGCCTCGCCGTAGTGGCGAACGCGCCGCCGCGCCGTCGTGGCGATGCCGATCGAGATCGTGAGCAGCGGGAAGGTCCTGCAGGACCCCTGCCGGTCCTCGACCTCACGCTAGCCGCGCTCGAGATCCGCGGGGTCGTACAGTGACTCGGGACGAGACCTCGTCGAACCGCTGGGAGATCCGCTTGCGCCGCGTCCTCCGCAGCCTCGGGCTTCACCACGCGATGAAGTCGTCGCCGCCGACATGTCCGACGAACCCGTCGGACCCGTCGAGCTCGTGCGACGGTCTCGGATGATCGCGTGCCAGGGCCTGGATGGCCCGGTCGCCGCGCACGAACCCGTGCGGTCGTTGTACGCCTTGAAGTGGTCGAGGTCGCAGTACAGCAGCGCGAACGGCCGCTGCCTCCTCGCACCTGCCGCTGGATCTCCTCCTGGATCCGGATGTTGCCGGGCAGACCGGTGAGCGGCGAGAGGTGCGCATCTCCTTGGCCCGGCGGAGCGTTCCCTTGACGCGGGCGAGCAGCTCCACCGGATCGAACGGCTTGATGATGTAGTCGTCGGCGCCCGACTGCAGCCCGAGGACCTTGTCGGACGAGAGCGCCTTCGCGGTCAGCATGATGATGCTGGCGTGGACGGTCTGCGGGGTTCTTGCGCAGCCGCTGCGCGACCTCGAACCCGTCGAGCTTCGGCATCATCACGTCGAGCAGGACCAGGTCGGGCCGGAACTGCCCGCCTTCTCGAGCGCCTGCTCGCGCCGTCGCTCGCAACCGCGACGTCGTAGCCGGCGGACCGGAGGTTGACCTCGACGAACCGAGCGATGTCGGGATCGTCGTCGACGACCAGGATCGTCTCGGGCATCAGGCGGCCCCCCGGGCGATCTCGGCGAGCCGCCGCGCCGCATCGGCCGGGTCGGGCTCGCGGAAGATACCCGACGCGGAGACGAGCACCGTGGCGCCGGCCTCGACGACGCGCTTGGCGTTGTCGAGCTTCACCCCGCCGTCGACCTCGAGCTCGACCTGGTGGCCGCCGCGGTCGATCAGCTCGCGGACGCCTTCGACCCGGGCGTAGACGTCCGGGTTCAGCGTCTGGCCGGACCATCCCGGCCGGATGCTCATCAACATGACGTCGTCGACCTGGTCGAGATAGGGCTCCACGGCATCGATCGGCGTCTCGAGGTTGAGCGTCAGTCCGGCCCCGCAGCCCCGCATCCCGGGCCTTGCGGATCGCCGGCCCCGGCTCCGGGACGGCCTCCATGTGAAAGGAGACCATGTCGAGCCCGGCTTCGCCGGAGCTCGTCGAAGAACGGCTCCGGGGTCTCCACCATGAGGTGCCCGTGCAGGACGAGCTGGGTTACCGGCCGCAGCGAGGCGACCACCACCGCGCCGAGCGCGATCGGCGGGACGAAATGACCATCCATGATGTCGATATGAACAATCTCGGCATGCTCCTCGACCAGCTTGACCTGCGCCCCGAGCCGGGCGAGATCGGCCGCCAGGATCGAGGCGCGATAGGTGTCCCACGTTCGTATCCTACCGGCGCGGCTCCCCCTGCCCGCGAGGAACCGGCTGATCAGGAGCGCCGGAAGGCCGCGACGAACATCCCGTCGGACCCGTCGAGATGCGGCCAGAGCCGTAGTCGTTCCACGGCGGGCCGCCCCGCAACCGTGACCGGCTCCGCGGCGAGATCCGGGCGCCGACGCAGGATCGCGTCGCACGCGGCGTCGGTTTCGGCCCGGGTAAAGGTGCACACGGCGTAGACGAGACGGCCACCCGGCGCGACGAGGTCGGCCGCGGCCGAGACGATCCTCACCTGGGTCCGCGCCAGGGCGCTCAGGTCGCCCTGCCGCACGCGCCACAGGAGCTCGGGGCGCCGGCGCGCGGACCCGATCCCGCTGCACGGCGCGTCCACGAGCACGCGGTCGAACGATCCTCGCAGCGCCGGATGCTCGCCGTCTTGGACGAGCACGAGGGGATGCACGCGCAAGCGGTCGGCCGACCGGCGCACCAGCTGCGCGCGTGGAAGCCGAAGGTCGGCGGCCACGACCAACGAGGGTCCCGCAAGGCACGAGGCGAACGCCGTCTTTCCACCCGGGCCGGCGCACGCGTCCAGGACGCGATCGCCGGTGCGCACGCCGAGCGCGCGCACCACGACGGCGGACGCCTGGTCCTGCACCGCGAACGCGCCCTCGTCCCAACCGGGAAACGATGTGGGGTCGCCCCCGTCGAGGAGCAGACAGTCCGAGTCGAGCCCGGCCGGGCGCGGGGACAACCCGGCCGCCTGGAACGACTCGGTCACCTCCTCGACCGTCGAGACGCACCGGTTGACCCGCAGGCAGAGCGAGCCGTGCGTTGCCAGCGCCGCGGCCGCGACCTCCGGATCCCCGCCGAGCACGCGCCCGATCTCCTCGACCCCCCACGGACTCATGCCGGTACGGACCGACACGTCCTCGATCGAGTCACCGCCGGGCGGCGCCGGAGGCTCGCTCGAGACGGATCGCAGCACCGCGTTCACGAACCCCCGCTCGCGGGGCCCGGCAAGGCCGACGGTCTCGTGCACGGCGGCGTGCGGCGCCACCGCGCCAAACACCAACTGGTAGATCCCGATGCGCAGCAGGTGCCGAGCCGACGTCGAGATGCGTTCGAGCGGGCGGCCGGCTCGTTCCTCGATCGTGCGATCGATGGGGATCCGTCGCCGAAGCGTCCCGTAGGCGAGCTCCGCCGCGAAACTCCGATCCCTCGAGTCGAGCCCCGACCGGCGGAGCAGCGACGGCACCACGATCGTCGAGTAGCCCGCGTCGTCGATCACGCGCCTGACGGCTTCGGCCGCGACGGCGCGAGCGTCCCGGGCCGCGGCGGGCTGGGCGGTCATTCGAGTCGCTCGCCGGCGGGTCGCGCTCCGCGCGCCCAGTCCGCCGCGGGCATCGCGGCGCGGCCGGCGGGGACGACGTCCAGCAGCCGGACGGTTCCGTGGCCGGCCGCGACCACGACGTCGTCGCCCGGCGCGGCGATCGTCCCCGGCGGACCAGGGGCGTCCGCGCCGGACCCGGACTTCGCCCGCCGAATCTTGAGCCCGGCGCCGCGGAAGGTGGTCGTCGCGCCCGGCTCCGGCGCGAGGGCGCGAACGCGGCGCACGATGGCGTCCGCGGGTTCGTTCCAGTCGATGCGCCGCTCGCCGGGGCCGAGCTTCGGAGCCCTCGTCGCCCCCGCCTCGTCCTGCAGCAGCCCCTCCAGGGACCCACCCGCGCGGATCCGCAGGGTCAGGGCGAGCAGGCTGGCTCCGCGGGCCGCGAGCCGGTCGCCGAGGGAGCCGGCATCGTCGTCCGAACCGATCGGTTCGATGCCGGTGGCCATCACGGGACCGGTGTCGAGCCCTTCGTCCATGGTCATGACGCTGACGCCCGTCTCGGTGTCGCCGGCAAGGATCGCGTGCTGGACCGGAGCGGCGCCGCGCCAGCGAGGCAGCAGCGAGAAATGCAGGTTCACGGCGCCGAGCGGCGCGAGGTGGAGCAGCTCGGCGGTCAGGATCTCGCCGTAGGCGACGACGACAAGCACGTCGGGCCGGGCCTCACGGATCGCCGGGAGCGCGTCGGAGGCACGTTCGACCTCCACGAGCGGGAGATCCAGGCGCCGCGCGGCAAGGGCGACGTCCGTCGGCGTGATCCGCGACCCGCGACCGGCCGGCTTGGGGATGTTCGTGACGACGAGCGGAACCTCGATCTCGTCGTCGGCGGCCAGCGTTTCGAGAGTGGGGACCGACCACGGGTCGTTCCCGAGAAAGACCGCGCGCACGGTCGCTGCGATGGCGGCCTCAGGATCCCTCGGCCGGCGACGACTGCGCCTTCATCGGCCGCGGCGTCGGCTCCGCCACGCCCATCTGGATCCGGCGGAATTCGGCGAGCACCCAGCGCCGTCCCTCCTCCTCGAGGCGGTCGATGAACAGCCGGCCGTCCAGGTGGTCGGTCTCGTGCTGCAGGATCCGGGCGAGCAGCCCCTCCCCCATCACTTCGATCGGTGCTCCGTCGACGTCCTGCCCGGCGCAGCGAACCGACGCGAACCGCGCGGTCGGATGAAACGGGCCCGGGATCGAGAGACAGCCTTCCTCCTCCTCGAGCCGCCCGTCCGCATCGGACAACACGGGGTTGGCGACGAACGTCGGCCCCGTGGCGCCGTCGTCGAAGACGAACAGGCGCAGCGAGATCCCTACCTGCGGCCCAGCAAGACCGACGCCGGGAGCGTCGACCATCGTCTCGACCATGTCGTCGAAGAGCCGGTGCAGCGACCGGTCGAAGGTCGTTACGGGCTTTGCCGGCGTCGTGAGCACGGGATCGCCGAGCGTTCGGATCGGGATGATCAGGGCGGACCTCCTCGAGGTTGTGGCTACAGGTGCGGTTCGGCCTCGACCCGGGCGACCACGCCCTCGGCGGCCAGCTCGCGGATCCGGCGGCCGAACGCCGGAACGCGCTCCGGCTCGAGCGCGACCAAGCATACCGTTGCCTCCTCGCCGCCGGATGCGAGCCCGGATACGAGCATCGTGATCGGTTCGAGGGCGCGCAGCGCGCCGGCGAGCGAGTCCGTTCCGGCGACGCGAAAGACGCCCGCGCCGACGGGAAACCCCGCCGAGATCCGGCGCGCTCGCTCTTCTTCGTGGAACCGGTCGGCGTTTCCGCGAACGAGCGCCTGGACGGCAGTGTCGCGAGCATGCGCCGTCTGCACGATGGCTCGCCCGGCGGGCCGCGCCCACGCCACGGCTTCGAACCACGTCGCCAGCGAGCGTTCTCTGGCGGCAAGACCCGGGCGGCGAGCCGCCAGATCGGCGTCGAGGATCGCCACCAGATCGCACCCACCCGGGCCCAAGTCCCGCACGTCGTCGGGACCGCCCACGAGGATCTCGGCGGATCCCGGCAGTCGCGGCGTCTCCCCGGCGCGCAGCCGGTGCACCGGCACGCCGGCAACCGCCGCGGCCCAAGCCTCGACACGCTCGGCACCTCCGCGATGCACGCCGAACGACGTCGCGGAGCACACCCGGCAGCGCCCCGGCGCCTCGCACACCACGCACCGGACGACCCCCTCCTGAAGGCGAAGCGACCCCTCGCAGGCCGCGCACGCCGCCGGACTCCCGCAGCTCTTGCAGACGACCGCGATCCCGGCTCCGGGGGTCGGTGAGAACAGGAACCCCCGGCGGACCGTGCGGATCGCACGAACCAGCGCCGGGGCCCGGCCTTCCCGCACCGGCGGGACGACCTCGACGGGCGGCCAGCGCCGCGCGGGTGGGCGAACCTCCGGGTCCCCGGCCGCCGCCGCCTCCGCCGACGGGCAGAACGCCGCCTGCACGCAAACCGCCCCGGCCATCCGCGCCCGGGCCCGGGCGACGTCGCGAACGTGGTAGTAGGGCGCCCGATCCTCGCGATGCGCCGGATGGCTCTCGCGCGAGACGTAGATGAGGCCGAGCCCGGCCAGCGGCGCGAAGATGCCCGGACGCGTCGCGACGACGACGTCGAACCGGCCGCGACCGATATCGAGCCACGTCCGGTAGCGAGCCCGTTTCGACCCGCCGAGAAACCGCGCGCACCGCTCGCCGAAGGCGCGCTCGATCGCCGCCGCGGTCGCCGGGACGGGCTCGGCCTCCGGAACCAGGACCAGTGCGGTTCGCCCCGAGGCCAGACACGCCGCAACCGCTTCGACCGCCAGGTCCTGCTCGTCCTCGGGCGCGGGCCGCAGAACGAAGGCCCGCGGACCCGGATCCCGGCGGCCGATGGCGGCGAGCAGTTCGGGCCCGCCCGCATACGTGGTCAGCGGGCGCGGCAGGGCGAGGCTTCCCGCGGTCGCGCCGCGCGCAGGCGGCGGCACGACCGCGGTCTCCTCCGAGGCCACACGCGGCGGGGCCAGCCGGCCCAGGACGGCCGCAAGCGGTGCGACGTAGCGCTCCGACACCCAACGCGCGAGCGCCAGCAGCTCTTCGTCGAACCGCGGGACCGGGCTCACGAGACCCGAGACGGGAAGCAGCCGTGGTGGGTGCTCCGCGGAGGTCCCGGTGATCCACCCGCGCACCCGCCGGCCGTGAAACGGGACCTGGACGAGAGATCCGAGACCCGCGCCCAGGTCGGCGCTCAGCTCATAGGTGAACGGACGGTCGAGCGCGAGGAGCGGGCGGTCGACACAAACCTCGACCGGACCCGACCAGACGGCGCCGGACTCAGCCGAGGGCCCGCCGGAGATCGTCGACGCGATCGGTCCCCTCCCAGGGGAACTCCTTGCGCCCGAAGTGCCCATACGCAGCCGTGTCCTTGTAGATGGGCCGGGCGAGGTCGAGATCGCGGATGATCGCGGCCGGACGGAAATCGAACAGCTCCCAGAGCACCGCCTGCAGCTTGTCGGGGTCGACCTGCTCCGTCCCGAAGGTATCGGCCGCGAGTGACACCGGGTGGGCCGTGCCGATCGCATACGCCACCTGGAGCTGGCAGACGTCGGCGAGGCCGGCGGCAACCACGTTCTTGGCGACGTAGCGGGCCATGTAGGCGGCCGAGCGATCCACCTTCGTGGGGTCCTTGCCGCTGAACGCCCCGCCACCGTGCGGCGCGTAGCCGCCGTAGGTGTCGACGATGATCTTGCGTCCGGTCAGCCCCGTGTCCGCCTTCGGGCCCCCGATCTCGAACCGGCCGGTCGGGTTGACGAGCACGCGAACGTCGTGGCTGTCGAGGTCGGGAAACTCGCGGAGCACCGGATCGATGACCTCCGCTTCGACGTCGGGCTGAAGGAGAGTCTCGACGTCGACCTCCTCGCGGTGCTGCGCGCTGATGAGCACGGTGTCGACGCGAACCGGGCGGCCGCCCTCGTACTCGACCGAGACCTGGCTCTTGCCGTCGGGGCGCAGGTACGGGATGACGCCGGCCTTCCGCACATCGGCGAGCCGCTTGGCAAGGCGATGGGCGAGCGCAATGGGCAGCGGCATCAACTCTTCGGTCTCGCGACAGGCAAAGCCGAACATCATGCCCTGGTCGCCGGCGCCGAGCGCATCCATGTCGTCGGACGAATTCGACTCGCGATGCTCGATCGCGTTCTCGACCCCGCGCGCGATGTCGGGCGACTGTTCCTGGATCGCCGTCATGACCCCGCAGGTGGCCCCGTCGAGCCCGAACTTCGCGTCCGTGTAGCCGATCTCCGTGATGGTTTCGCGGACGACCGACGGGATGTCGATCCATGCGGCGGTGGTGATCTCGCCGGCCACGATCACGAGACCGGTCGTGACGAGGGTCTCGCACGCCACCCGCGACTGGGAATCCGCCGCCAGCATGGCGTCCAGAACGGCGTCGGAGATCTGATCCGCGAGCTTGTCGGGGTGCCCCTCGGTGACGGATTCGGAGGAGAACAGGCGCCGACCGGTCATCGTGGCCCGAGCATAGCAGCGACCCGATCCACGACTGCCGAGGCAAGCTGCGTCTTCGTCCAGGACCGAAGCGCGACGTCGTCGCCGCCGCCGGCCGAGATGATCGCGGCGTCGTTCGTGTCGGACTCGAACCCGGTCCCCTCCCGCCCCACCAGGTTGGCGACGATGAGATCGAGGTGCTTCGCGCGAAGCTTCTCGCGTCCGGCCTCCTCGACGTTCTCGGTCTCCGCGGCAAAACCGACGAGGAGCGGCGGATCCACCGTCTCGCCGAGCTCGCGCAGGATGTCGGGCGTCGGCTCCAGGACGATGTCGGGGACGCCCTGCTCCTTCTTCAGCTTCGCGTCCGCGACGGCCTTCGGCCGGAAATCCGCCACGGCCGCGGCCATGACCACCGCGTCGGCTCCGGCCACGGCATCCAGGGTCGCCGCCCGCATCTCGTGCGCGCTCGAGACTCGCCGGACCTGCACGCGTGGAGGTGGCGGGACCGTCCCCGGTCCGAGGATCAAGGTGACCCGGGCTCCCCGGCGCTCGGCTTCGGCGGCGATCGCGGTTCCCATCCGCCCGCTCGACCGGTTGCCGATGAACCGGACGGGGTCGATCGGCTCGTGCGTGGGTCCCGCCGTGACGACGAGATGCCGCCCGGCCAGCTCTCCGCCCACGGCGAGCGCGGCACGGACCTCGGCCACGATGTCGCCGGGTTCGGCGAGCCGCCCGATGCCTTGGTCGCCTGCGGCGAGCGCGCCCGTCACCGGGCCGACGATCCGGGCCCCCCGGGCGAGCAGCACGGCCACGCTGTCGCGCGTGGCGGGGTGCTCCCACATCCCGGTGTGCATCGCGGGGGCAAGGACGAGCGGGCACGAGGACTCGAGCAGGGTCGAGGTGAGCAGGTCGTCGGCGAGGCCGTGAGCCAGCTTTGCCAGGATGTTCGCGGTCGCCGGCGCCACGACCGCGACATTCGCCTCGTGGGCCAGACGCACGTGGAGCACCTCGTCGGGCCGGTCCCAGGCGGAGGTGTGCGCGGGCTCGCCCGTGAGCGCGGAGAACGTGTCGGGTCCGATGAAGCGGGTGGCGGACCGGGTCATCACGACCGAAAGCTGAGCGCCGGATGCGATGAGCTCGCGCGCGATCAGCGCGGCCTTGAAGGCGGCGATGCTGCCGGTGACGCCGAGCAGGACCCGGCGGCCGTTCAGCGGGTCAGTCGGCCTCGGGCTCCTCGGGTCGCTCGTAGTCGATCTTCCCATCGGCGATCTCCTCGAGCGAGACCGAGAGCGGCTTGTTGCTGAATCCCGTTTCGACGAGCGGGGGAACAAACTCGCCCCGGCCCTCGCCCAGCTGGTTGTAATAGGAGTTGATCTCGCGGGCCCGCTTTGCGGCCAGGATCACCAGCGTGTACTTGGAATCCACGGCGGCCAGCAGGTCGTCGATCTTGGGTTCGATCACGGTCGATCCTCTCGCTTCGAAGAGGTGCGGTCTTTGGTGCGGGCACTCTCGATGATAGCAGCGACCTGCGACGATGCGTGTTCGAGCCGGTCGTTGACGACCACGTCGTCGAAGGCGTCGCGCCGATCGAGCTCGTGGCGGGCGGTCCTCAGCCGCTCCGCGATGCGCTCCTCGGACTCCGTTCCACGGCCCCGCAACCGCGCCTCCAGCTCCTGCATCGACGGGGGCTCCAGGAAGATCAGCAGGGCCTCGGGCACCCGCTCGCGCACCTGCATGGCACCCTGGACGTCGATCTCCAGGATCACGTCCTTGCCGCCGTCCCGCAGGTTCCCCACACCGGCCACCGGCGTTCCGTAGCGGTTGCCGAAGACCTCCGCCCACTCGAGGAGCGCGCCGTCGGCGACGAGCCGGTCGAACGCTCCGGCGTCGACGAAGTGGTAGTCGCGGCCGTCGATCTCGGCCGGCCGCGGCGTCCGTGTCGTCACCGAGAGCGACACGGCGAGTCCATCAGGGTCGCGACCCAGGAGGGCCTTGACGACGCTTCCCTTGCCGACCCCGGACGGGCCGGCGATCACGACCAGGTTCCCCCGGCGGGGCGACACCTCGCCGCTATCGGGGAAACCGCAGCAGGAGCTGCTCGCGCTGCTTGGAGCCGAGCCCGCGAACACGCCGGCTGGCGGAGATGTCCATCTCTTCCATCAGCTTCTGCGCGCGAACCTTGCCGACACCGGGCAGCGACTCGAGCACGCTCGACACCTTCATCTTGCCCACGATGTCGTCACCCGATCGACCGAGCACGTCGCGGAGCGAGAGCTTGCTCGTCTTCAGCTGCTGCTTCAGCTCGGCCCGCTTCTTGCGCGCCACCGCGGCCTTGGCGAGTGCCTGGGCGCGCTGCTCGGGGGTAAGGGTCGGGAGAGCCATCGACATACTCCTTCGAACTCGATGAACCGTGGAAGGACGCGGGGAGTATACGGAGCCGCGGCTTCGTGCAGCAATGCCAAACCCGTCCTTGACCTGCGGTTCCGTTAGCTCGAACCCAACCCGAAACCGGGGTCGGGCCCGCGAACGCCGGACAGGATCGAGCGCGCCACGGCGGCCGGATCCCCGGCTTCGGTGATCGGGCGGCCGATCACGAGGTAGTCGGCTCCCGCCTCGAGTGCCTCCCCGGGCGTCAGCACGCGCACCTGGTCGTCGCCGTTGCCGCCGCGCGGCCGGATTCCGGGGACGACGAGACAGAACTCCTCTCCGCACACCTCGCGGACGTGCCGCACGTCCTCGCCGGACACGACCACACCGGCGGTCCCCGCGGCCTGCGCCTCGAACGCAAGCGAGGCAGGGGAGGCAAGTTCCTCGCCGGACTGCGACGACAAGACGGTCACCGCGACGACCGCCGGGGGTGCCACGCCGGCGTCCGCGGCGCCCGCTTCCGCGCCCCGTACGGCGGCGCGCATCATCGCCTCGCCGCCGAGCGCATGGACCGTCAGCATCCCGGCGCCCAGTCGCCCGATGTTTCGCGCCGCCCGTTCGACCGTCCTCGGGATGTCGTGCAGCTTCGCGTCGACCAACACCGGACCGTACGGACGGATTCGCTCGACGATGCCGGGACCCGCGGCCCAGGCGAGCTCCAGTCCGATCTTGAGGAACCCCGCCTCCGGCCCCAGCTCGGCCGCGAGCCGCTCCGCCACGGCCGGGTCGGACACGTCGAGCGCGATGCAGAGCGGGTTCACCGGCCGGGGGATCATGATGACTCCCCACGAGTCCCGCGAGCCTGCGTGCGAAACGCGCCCACGAGCTCGGCCGGGCCGGTCAGGCCCCGATCACGCAGAGATCCGGCGATCCCCTTGGCAACATCCACCGGCGTCGACGGCTCAACGAGCGCCGCCGTCCCCACCTGCACCGCGCTCGCGCCGGCGAGCATCGCCTCGACGGCGTCCTCGCCCGTCCGGATGCCGCCGCTCGCGATCACCGGAACCGACGGCAGCGCCAGTGCGATCTCGCCGACCATCCGCAGCACGATCGGGGCGACTGCCGGACCCGCGAGCCAGCCGATCACGCGTCCGGCGCCACCGGCCCCGCCGGACCGGTCGACGGCCATCGCGGGGACGAGACCACACACGACGATGCCGTCGGCGCCGGCGCGCACGCATGCTTCCGCAACGGCGACCGGATCGGGGGCAACCGGTGGCAGCTTGGCGAACACGGGGACGGTCGCCATCCGCGCGACCGCGCCGACGATCTCTCCCGCTCGCTCGGGGTGCGCGCCGATCGCCTCCCCGCCGAGCTCTTCGTCGGGCCCGCTGAGGAAGACCTCCAACGCGGCCACCTCGCGGTGGGCCCGCAGCAGGCTCGCCAGCCGCACGTATTCGTCCAGCCGGCCACCGCCGATCGAGACGAAGACGGGAACGCCCGTGGCCGCGAGCCGCGGGAGCTCCTCTTCGAGGAACGCCGCGATGCCGGGGTTCTGCAGCCCGGTCGTCCACACGAGTCCGGACGGCGATTCCGCGATCCGCGGCATCGGGCCGGCGACGCGCGGCTCCACCGTCACCGTCCTGCTGACGAGGCCGCCCAGGTGACGCACGTCCATCAGCGCCGGCAGCTCGGCGCCGGTTCCCGCGCACCCCGAAGCGACCATCACCGGCGTCGGCAGCGTGGCCCCCGCCAGGCGAACCGAGAGCGTGCGAGGACCCGCGGCGGCGCTCACGACGGAGCCTCCGTTTCCGCCGCCTCGTCTTCGTCGTCCCGGCCGTGGGTCCCCGCCGCCGGCCGGAGCCGGCTCCATATCACCTGGGCTGGATTCAGCACCGGACCCTCGACGCACGCGCGAACGTGGCGCACCCCGCTGCCCTCCGCCCCTGCGAGCGGGATCACGCAGGTGTGGCAAAGCCCCAGCCCACAGGCCATCCGCTCCTCGAGGGCGACCTGTCCGGGGATCCCTCGTTCCCGGCAGAAGGCCGCGACGCGCTCCAGCATGCGCGTCGGCCCGGCCGCGTAGACGACCTCCGGACCCGGGCCGGACGCAACTCCCGCCAGCGCGCCGATCACGGTGCCGCGCTCCCCCAGCGATCCGTCGCGCGTCAGGATCGTGATCGACTGCGACAACCGCTTTCCCTCGATGGGCTTGAACACCGAGTCGAGGGTCTCGCCGCCGATCAGCATGTCGACCCGTTTGTGGCGTGCCAGCAGCTCTTGGGCGAGGAAGTAGATCGACGCGGCCCCGTAGCCCTCGGCCACGAGCAAGCAGTTCGTGAGGCGTTTCGGGTAGGAAAAGCCGGTGCCGAGCGGTCCGATGACGTCGAGGAACGTGTGGGGCGCCGCCTCGGACAGCCACCGGGTCCCAGGGCCCCGCGCCTCGAACGCGAACTCGAGGGTGCCGGCCCATCCGCCCCGCCGGGATGCCTGATGGACGAAGAAGTGCCGCCGCAGCAGGACCTCTCGGCCCTCGGGCATCCGGACGGCGAGGAACTGTCCGGGCCGCGCCCGCTCCGCGATCTCGGGGGCGACGATCGTGAGCGAGTGATACGCGCCGGCCCCGCGCACCGAGAGGATCTCGGCGCGAGCCCGTTTCACCGGGCCTCCAGATCGCCGTCGGCGCCGGCGAGCTCCCTCGACGTCCGGGGAGTCCTTTCCGGCAGGGGTGCGCCGCGAGCCTCGGCGTGGTGCTCCTGGATGGACCGCGGTTGCGTGGGCCCGCTCCGAAGCGCCTCGATCCCGCGGACCGCGGCGAACACCCCGGGCAGCGTCGTGATGCACGGCACGCCGGCGGTCGCGGCCGCCGTCCGGATGAACCAGCCGTCGCTTCTGGGCTCGCGGCCGAACGGCGTGTTGACGACCAGGTCCACCTTCCCGTCGCGAAGGAGCCCGGCCACGTTGTCGGCTCCTTCGCTCACCTTTGCGACCGGCTTCACGTCGATCCCGTGGCGGCGGAGCACGCCCGCGGTTCCCGCCGTCGCCAGCAACCGGAATCCCATGTCCGCCAGCCGCGCAGCGGGCAACAGGATCGCCCGCTTGTCGCGGTTCGCGACGCTCACGAACACCGTGCCGGCCGTCGGCAGGGCCGTCCCCGCCGCCACCATCGCCTTGGCGAGCGCCACACCCGGGTCGGCGTCGATCCCCATCACCTCCCCGGTGGATTTCATCTCCGGACCCAGCAGCGTGTCCTGACCCGGGAACCGCGAGAACGGGAGCACGGCCGCCTTGACGGCCGTCGCAGGCAGGTGCCGGTACAGCGCCGGGTCGGCCGGAAGCATGCCGGCCGCGCGAAGGTCCGCCAGCGTGCGCCCGCACAAGACCAGCGTCGCGAGACGGGCCAGCGAGAAACCGATCACCTTCGAGACGAAAGGCACCGTCCGCGACGCGCGTGGGTTCGCCTCGAGGACCCAGATTCGCTCGTCTTTGACGGCGAGCTGCAGATTGAGCAGCCCGACCACGCCGACACGCCGGGCGATGGCGGTCGGTGATCGCCTCGATCTCGTCCAGCTCGTCGTCGGCAAGGGTCGCCGGCGGGATCTGACACGAGGAGTCGCCGGAGTGCACCCCGGCCTCTTCGATGTGCTCCATGACCGCGCCGACGAACACCTCGCCGTCGGCGTCGCACACGGCGTCGACGTCGACCTCGATCGCGCCCTCCAGGAACCGGTCGATGAGGACCGGGTGCTCCGGCTGCACCTGCGCGGCCGTCTCGACGAACAGCTCCAGCTCGTCGTCGTCGTAGACGATCTCCATCGCCCGGCCGCCCAGCACGTAGGAGGGCCGGACGACGACCGGGTATCCGATCCGATGGGCGACCCCGCGGGCCTCCTCGAGCGTGGACGCCTCGCCGTGCGGCGGCGCCGGGATCCCCAGCTCGGCCGAGCAGAGCGGCGAACTTTCCGCGGTCCTCGGCCAGGTCGATCGCCGCCGGCGAGGTCCCGAGGATCGCGAACCCCTCCTGCTCGAGCACTCGCGGCCAAGCCCGAGCGGCGTCTGACCGCCGAACTGCGCGATGACCCCGCGCGGGCCGTTCCTTCCGGCACACGGCCAGCACGTCTTCCGCCGAGAGCGGCTCGAAGATAGAGGCGGCTCGACTGTGTCGTAGTCGGTGGAGACCGTCTCGGGGTTGGAGTTGACCATCACCGACTCGAAGCCGGCCTCCTCCAGGGCGAACGCCGCGTGCACGCACGTGTAGTCGAACTCGATCCCCTGCCCGATCCGGTTCGGCCCCGCGCCGAGGATCACGACGCGCGGCCGCGTCGCCGGCCGGACCTCGTCCTCCTCCTCGTAGGTCGAGTAGTGGTAGGGCGTCAGGGCCGGGAACTCGCCGGCGCAGGTGTCGACCGACTTGAACACCGGCGTCACGCCGAGCTCCTCGCGGCGGCGCGCGGACGCCGCCGTCGTCGGCCCCGGTGAGCAGCGCGATCCGGCCGTCCGAGAGTCCCGCCCGCTTCGGCCGCGCAGGAGCTCCGGCGGCCTCGAGCGTCGCGAGCCGCCGGCCGCGAGACCGTCTCGGCGACCTCCACGACCTGGGCGATCTGGTCCACGAACCAGGGGTCGATGGCCGAGGCCGCGGCGACCTCGTCCACGGTGTGGCCGCGAGAGCAGCGCCCGCTCGACCAGGTGGAGCCGCCCCTCGCCCGGCGAGGCCGAGCGCCGCGAGCAGGTCGCCGCCGTCGTCGACCGGCGCGTCCGGCCCGAGGTCGAACCCGGTCTTCTCGATCCCGCGCCAGGCCTTGCCCAGCGCCTCCTTGAACGTCCGCCCGATCGCCATGACCTCGCCGACCGACTTCATCGTGGTCGAGAGCACGGGGTCCGCCGCCGGGAACTTCTCGAAGGCCCAGCGCGGGATCTTCACGGCGACGTAGTCGAGCGTGGGCTCGAACGCCGCCAGCGTCTCGCGCGTGATGTCGTTGCGGATCTCGTCCAGGCGGTAGCCCACCGCGAGCAGCGCGGCGATCTTCGCGATGGGGAACCCGGTGGCCTTCGAGGCGAGCGCGCTGGACCGCGAGACCCGCGGGTTCATCTCGATCAGGACCATGCCGCCCGTCGACGGATCGACGGCGAACTGGACGTTCGAGCCGCCGGTCTCGACGCCGATCGCCCGGATGCAGCCAGCGCCGCGTCGCGCATCGCCTGGTATCACGGTCGGTGAGCGTCTGCGCCGGCGCGACGGTGATCGAGTCGCCGGTGTGGACGCCCATCGGATCGACGTTCTCGATCGAGCAGACCATGACGGCGTTGTCGCCCCGTCCCGCATGACCTCCAGCTCGAACTCCTTCCAGCCCGCCATCGACTCCTCGACCAGGATCTCGTGGACGGGCGAGAGCCCGAGCGCGCGCGCGGCGAGCGTCCGAAGCTCGCTCCGGGTCGGCCGCGAACCCGCTGCCGCCGCCGCCCAGCGTGAACGAGGGCCGAACGATGACCGGATAGCCGATCGTCCGGCATGCGCGAGCGCCTCCTCCGTCGACGTCGCCGAAGCCCGCGACGCGGGACGTCAAGGCCCGCCTCGATCATGGCGCGCTGGAACAGCCGCTCGGTCCTCGGCCCGGTGGATGGCCTCGAGCGTCGCCCCGATCAGGCGATGCCCGCCGGTCGAGCGCGCCGGACTCCGCGAGCGCGACGGCGACGTTGAGCGCCGGTCTGGCCACCGAGCGTCGGAAGCAGCGCGTCCGGCCGCTCGCGCTCCAGGATCGCGAGCACCGACTCCGGCGTCAGCGGCTCGACGTAGGTCGCGTCGGCGAACTCGGGGTCGGTCATGATCGTGGCCGGGTTCGAGTTCACCAGCACCACTCGGAGCCGTTCTCGCGAAGCGCCTTGCAGGCCTGCACGCCCGAGTAGTCGAACTCGCACGCCTGCCCGATGACGATCGGGCCCGACCCGACGACCAGGATCGATTCGATGTCCGTCGCGCCGCGGCATCAGGACCCCCATGAGCGTCGCGGAACCGGTCGAACAGATGCCGCGCGTCGTGCGGGCCCGGCGCGGCCTCGGGGTGGTACTGCACGGAGAACGCCGGCCGCGTCCGAGGCAGCGCAGGCCCTCCAGGGTGCTGGTCGTTCAGGTTCCAATGGGTGAGCGGCGCCGGCCCGGCGCTCGTCCGTACGGTCTCGGCTCCGTTGGTCCCCGCCCGACCGCCGCCGAGCCTCCCCACCCGTCCGGGTCCACGGCGAAGCCGTGGTTGTGGCTCGTGATCTCGACGCGGCCGGTCGCGAGGTCCAGCACCGGCTGGTTCACGCCGCGGTGTCCGAACCGCAGCTTGTAGGTCCGGCCGCCGGGCCGAGCGCCAGCAGCTGGTGGCCCGAGGCAGATGCCGAACATCGGGATCCGGCCGAGCAGCGCCCGCGGCGGCTCGCACGCCGTACGCGCGTCGCCGCCGGGTCGCCGGGCCCGTTGGACAGGAACACGCCGTCGAAGCCGCCGGCGAGGATCTCGCTCGCGCGGCGTTCGGCCGGGAACACCGTGGCGTCGATGCCGCATGCCGCGAGGCGGCGAAGGATGTTCCGCTTCATGCCGAAGTCGACGGCCGCGACGCGGAGGACCCGGCCGTGGTCGCTCGACGGGCCGGCCCGACCAGATCGGCGCGCCTCGAAGCGCCGGTCCGACCGACCGGGAGCTCGCGAGATCGGCTCCCTCCATGCCCGGGCGGACTCGAGCACGCGCTCGACGAGCGACATCGGCGTCCAGGTCCACCGTCGAGATGGCCGCCCGCATCGCCCCGCCGGAGCGCAGGCGAAGCGTGAGACGGCGAGTGTCGATCCCCTCGATCGAGACGACGCCCTGCGCCGCGAGGTGCTCGCCGAGCGGTCCTTCCGAACGCCAGCTGGACGGGCGGCGCGGCCGCCTCGCGTACCGCGAACCCCGCCACCTGGACCCGCGCCCGACTCCGGGTCGTCCGCGTTGACCCCGTAGTTGCCGACGTGGGGCGAGGTCATCGCCACGATCTGGGCCGCGTAGAGGGATCGGTGAGGACCTCCTGGTAGCCGGTCATGCCCGTGTTGAAGACGGCTTCCCCGAAGGCCTCCCCCGTCGCCCCGACGCTCGTGCCCGCAAAGACGCTGCCGTCCTCCAGCACGAGCAGGGCCGGGCCGGGTCGCTCGCTCACCAGGCGCCCTTCCCGTCGACGACGGTCGGACGTCCACGAAGCACCGTGTAGCGCACCGACAGCGCCGGCGTCACGGCCGCGGCGACGATGCGCTTGACCAGGGCCGCGTCGCCCTCGACCGGCGCCCCGGAGAACGCCGCCGCCGGCGCCCGGGAGGGCCGCAAGGGCCGCCCGCGTCTCGTTCAAGTCCGGCATCGCGTCGAGCGATTCGAAAATGGCCAGCGCATCGCCCAGATAGCGGTTGGCAAGCGTGACCGCGCGCCCCGCCGCGCCGGCGAGCTTGCCAAGCTCCAGATAGCTCAGGCCAGCCTGGTAGCGCTCGCCGAGGAGGTCGAAGGCGCTTCACGCTCTGGCCCAGGTCGTGATAGGCATCGGTCGGCCGGTTGGCCATGGCCTGCACGCGTCCCCGCAGCCGGAGGAATTCTCCCCATGTGCTGCTCATCCCGGCCGCGGACACGCTGGCGCTGACGGCATCCAGCCGGTGTTCGGCTTCGCTGGGTTTCTGGACGCCAGCAGGGCCTCGACCGCGATCAGTTCCGCCTGCGTCGCGTAGGCCGGCGGCACGCCATCGGCGCGCGCGATCTGGGTCGCGGTCGCGAGCGCCGTGCCGGCTTCGCCGCGGCCTGAGGGCCACGCGCGCTTCCAGCGTCTGCACCGACCAGTGGTACACCGGCTCGGCGTCGCCGTACGCTTCGCGGGCTCGAAGCAGACAACGGCCCGCCTCTTCGTGGTTGCCGTGAATCAGGTGGATCTGCGCGAGCGTGTCGAACACCGCGCCCGTGGTCTCGCGCATGAACTGCAGGACGAACTGCGTACGTCCAGCGCGCGGTTGAGCACGTGCTCGGCCCGCCGCAGATTCCGAGTCTCACGCTGATTTGACCGAGCGACGCCAGCGCGATCCCCAGCCCGTGCGGCGTGCCCGACTCCTCCTGAAGCTCGACGCTGCGCTCCGCCAGTGCCAGCGCCTGGTCGTGCCGATGCTGCATCATCGCCACGTTCGCCTGATTCCCCGAGACGGTGGCAACCACGTCGCCCGCGCGGACCATCAGCGCGAGCCGCTCGGCCTGCCGGAGGGCGGTCATGGCCTCGTCCGCGCCCGGCCGTCCTGCGCGAGCGAGACTCCGCTCAGCGAGTGCACGAGCGCCAGGCTGCGCTGGTCGCCGGCCGCGTGGAGCGCAGACGCCGCCTGCGCGATATGGTCGCGGACGATGGCGGTGTCGCCGACCTGCCGGTCGCGGGGTCCAGGTCGTAGTGGGTGAGTCCGATCGCGCGCGAGTCGTGCGCACGCTCGGCGGACTTCAGCGCTCGGCCGAGGAGCGCGATGGCGCGTGACGGCTCGCCGCGCGCGATGGCCAGCCGGCCGTGCAGCCGCCACAACTCCGACAGCCGCGCCGGATGCAGCCGCTCGCGCTCGTCAGGCGGCGGACCAAGAGCTTCGCCCGCCTGACGGATGTCGTCCTGCTGGAACCAGGCCTCGGCCAGGGCGCAGCGAAGCTGAAGAGTCTCGTCCCGGGAGAGGCCGGGCTGTTTGAGCGCCCGCACCAGCAGCCCGGCGGCATCCGCGCCGCGCCCCTGCCGGAGCGCCTCGACCGCGTGCCCGAACGTGTCTGGCAGCGCCACGGGCGCAGTATACCTCGTATACATGCCTCGCGGCGCCTGTCTGGCGGCTTCTGGTGCGCAAACGTGCAACGAGCGGACTCGAACACGCGCGCCGCGACTACATCCGCCTGGCCTGCGGGTCGCCGGGCGAAGCAGTACGTCAACAGCTTGTAAATGACCTTGGCGCAGAGAAAGTTCGGAGCCACCATCCCCGGGATCGGGCTCAATTCGACGATGTCGGCGGCGACGACGCGGCGGTGTTCGGCGGTCGCCCGAAGCAGCGCCGTCACCTCCCGCCACGACAGCCCGCCCGGCTCCGGCGTCCCGGTGGCGGGCATGATCGCCGGATCCATTCCGTCGACGTCGATGCTCACGTTCACGTCTTTATCCCAGCGAGGCCACGACGGCATCGATCCAGTTCGGGATCGTTGCGCATCTCCACGTCGTAGAACACCGTCGTCTTCATGCGCGGCAGGACCTCG
>CAVYBY010000005.1:0-18129 GCA_963766935.1 uncultured Actinomycetes bacterium
TCAGCAGGCGGAGATGGCCACCAAGCACGAGCGCCTGACCGCGGAGGCCGGGTCGCTCGCCCTGCGGCTGGCCGCCGCCCGGCTCCGGGCGCTCCGGCTCGAGCGCGACCGGCGCCAGGCCGGCTGGGACGAAGGGCTCGACGAGCGTCAGCGAGCTCGTGAGCAGCTCGACGGGCTCGACGAGGAGGTCCTGTCGGCCGCGGAGGGCCGGGCCGCCGCGGCGCATGCGCTCGCCGACGCCGAGGCCGTCGTCCGGGCCGGGCAGGCCGCCCTCACCGACGCGGAGCGGCATGCGCGCGAGGCCGTCGACCACGAGGCCGCCTCGCGTGGGGCGCTTGCCGCCGAGGCAACCCGGGCGGCGCGCGCGGACGCACTCGGCGAGGAGCGGTTGCGGATCGACGCGTCGCTGTCGAAGGTGCTGGACGAGCTTGCCATCCGCGAGCGGGAGCTCGAGGAGGCGGAGGAGGCGTTCCGCGACGCGGATGCCGATCGCCGCCGTGTCGAGGAGCTCCGCCGGAGTGCCGCCGAGGAAGGCGCGGTCCGCCGCGGCGAGCTCGATGCGCTGACACGCTCGCTTGCCGGAGCCGAGCGGGAGCAGGAGCGCCTTGCGGCCTCGCTCGCCGACGTCGAGGCCGGCGTTCTCGCGCTCGAAGAGGAGCGGGCCGCCCTGAGCACGGACATCGAACAGCTCGACGCGCAGTCCTCGCCGCTGTCCGAACGCCGGATCACGCTGGAGGAAGAGCGGCGGGGCCTCGTCGAGCGGCTGGAAGAGCTGGAGGACGTGCGCCGCCGGCACGAAGCGCGCCGCGCGCTCCTCGAGGCCCGGCGCCGGGACGTCGAGGAGACCGCGGGGTCGCGGTTCCTCGAGGGCCACGGCGACCGCGCGGCCGGGCTCCTTCGCGATCTCGTTCGCGCCGAGCCGGGGTTCGAGCTGGCCCTGGCCGCCGCGCTCGGGCCCTTCGGCGACGCCGTGGTCTACCCCGACGCCGACCTCGCGCTGGCGGACGCGCCCGAGGGGGGCGGGGCCATCTTTGCCGTCGCCTCCGGCGGGCCGGTGCGGGTGCGTCTTCCCGGCGAGCGATCCCTGCTGTCCGCGGTGCACGCGGAGCCGGTTGCCCGCGGGATCGTGAGCACGCTGCTCCAAGAGGTGTACCTGTCCGGGTCGGCCGAGGAGGCATCCGAGAAACACCGGGAGCACCCGGAGACGCGCTTCGTCACCGAGGAGGGCATCCTCGTCGGGCCCGCCGTCATCCATACGGCCTGGCAGGTCGACGAGCGTGCACGGGAGATCCGCGCCGAGCTCGAGGTCCTGGCGCACGACCTCACGGCCGTCGACCAGCAGCTGAAGCCCCGGCAGGCGCGCGTCGCCGAGATCGCCGGCGAGATCGAATTCCTCGGTTCGCAGGTCGAGGCGGCCGACGCTGACATCACGCACGCCGCCGAGCGCCTGTCCGTGCTCGAACGCGAGCTGGCCGCCGCCCACCGCGAGCGCGAGCTGCTCGCCGGCCGCGCCGCGGTCCTGAACGAGCAGGTGGACGCCTGGCGCGCCGGCATGCCTTCGCCGGATACCGTCGTAGAGCCGCTTCCCGAGCTTCCCCCGCTGCCACACCCGCCGGTTCAAGCGCGCGTCTCGGTCGAGACGCTCCGCCGCGATCGCGCGTCGCTCGACGCCCGCCTCGTGCGCGTCCGCGCCGATCTCGACGCGGAGCGCGCCGTCGACCCGGACGAGCTGCGAGCGGCGATTGCGGCCGCCGAGGCCGCGCGCGCCGAGTCGGAGATGGACCTGCAGACGGCGGAGACCGCGTTCGCCGCCGCGACCGCCGCCCTCGAGGGCGCGGCTGCGGCCGAGCGGACCGCCGCCGATCGCGAGGCCGCGGTCAACAAGTCCTGGCGCGACGCGTCCACCGAGCTCGACCGCCTTCGCGGGCACTACGAGGAGGCCGACCGGGAGCGCGGCGACATCCACCGCCGGATCGAGGAGGCGGAGCGACTGATCCGTCAGGGGTACGGCGCCGACCCGGAGGAAGCGCTCGCGCAGGTCGGCGACGAGGAATCGGTGGAGTCCATCGAGAAGCGGAGCGAGCTCGTCCAGCGGCGGCTCGCGCTGCTCGGCCGCGTGAACCTGCTGGCGACCGGCGAGCTCGAGGCGTTCGAAGAGCGCCACGACTTCATGCAGCGCGAGCTCGACGACGTGCGCTCGGCCCGCCGGGACCTGCTCGGGATCGTCTCGCAGATCGACCGGGAGATCTCCGAGACGTTCGACGCCGCCTTCCGCGACGTCGCGACGGCGTTCGAGCGGCTCATCAAGGAGCTGTTCCCCGGAGGCGACGGACGGCTCGTCCTCACCGATCCCGCGAACCCGCTCGAGTGCGGCATCGAGATCGAGGCGAGCCCCGGCCGCAAGCGGGTCCGCCGCATCAGCCTGCTCTCGGGAGGCGAGCGTTCGCTGGCCGCGCTGGCGTTCCTGTTCGCGATCTTCTCGGCGCGCCCATCGCCGTTCTATCTGATGGACGAGGTCGAGCCCGCGCTCGACGATCTCAACCTGCACCGGTTCCTGCGGCTGGTGGAGGGGTTCGGCCGCGAGGCCCAAGTCATCGTGGTCACCCACCAGAAGCGGACGATGGAGATCGCCGGGATGATGTACGGCGTCTCGCTCAGCGCCGACGGCACGACCAAGATCGTCTGCCAGCGTCTCGAGCAGCCGGTGAGCGTCCTCGGCGGCGCCGACAACGCTTCGGCCTCGCCGGTCGGCGCGACCCAGACCTGAGGCCCGATGGGCCCCCTGGCGATCGTCGCGATCGTCGCGATCGTCGCGATCGTCGTCATCGCCGTCGTCATCGTTGCTGTGGTTCTGGTGCGCCGGCTCTGGCCGGCTCCGGCGCGGGCCCCGGCTCCCCCCGTGGCTCCCACCCCGGCCACGTCTCGGACGGCCACGCCGCGGACAGAAGGCCTCGGCGCGCGCGTCCGCGCGGCCATCGGGGGCGATCCGGGCGAGGATGCCTGGGCCCGGCTCGAAGACGTCCTCGTGCGGGCCGACGTCGGCCCGGCGGGCTCGGCCGACCTCGTCGGGCGGGTGCGCGCGCGCTTTCGCGCCGGCTCGGATCCGGCGGAGCTGATTCGCGACGAGATTCTGTCCGTGCTCGGTCCCGACGAGCCCCTCTCGCTGCCCCCGGGACGCCTCGCCGTGATCCTGGTCGTCGGCGTCAACGGCTCCGGGAAGACGACCACGATCGGCAAGCTGGCCGGACTGCTCGCGGGCGCGGGCAAGCGGGTCAGCCTTGCCGCCAGCGACACGTTCCGGGCGGCGGCGGGCGAGCAGCTCGACGTCTGGGCTGAGCGGGCGGGCGCGCACATCGTCGCGCAGGATCGCGGCTCCGATCCCGGCGCCGTCACCTTCGACGCGGTGACATCGGCGACTGCGCGCGGATCCGACGTCCTCATCGTCGACACGGCGGGGCGGCTCCACACGAAACAGCCGCTCATGGACGAGCTTTCGAAGGTCAAACGCGTCGTCGCCAAGGCCGGCGGGACGGTCGACGAGACCCTGCTCGTCGTCGACGCGCAGACGGGGCAGAATGGCATCGCACAAGCCCGGTCGTTCACCGACGCGGTCGGCGTGACGGGGGTCGTGCTGACGAAGATGGACGGGACGGCGAAGGGCGGGATCGTTCTCGCCGTCCGCGAGGAGCTGGGTGTGCCGGTGCGATTCGTCGGTACCGGTGAGGCGCTCGGCGACCTGCAGCCCTTCGACGCCGACACGTTCGCCCGCAGGCTGCTGTCCTAGATCTCAGGAGGAGTCGTGACCGCCAGGATCCTGGTCGTCGAGGATCATCCGACGATGCGCGGGGCGATGCGGCTCGTCCTCGAGGAGGCCGGATACGCCGTCTCCGAGGCGATCGACGGACACGCCGCGCTCGCGGCGGTGCGCGCGGATCCGCCGACCCTCGTCGTCCTGGATCTCAACCTGCCCGGTGCGACCGGATCGGAAGTGCTGGCCAGGCTCCGGCGCGAGGACGCGACGAAAACGCTCCCCGTCATCGTCGTGACGGCGATCGGGGAGGAGGGGCGCAAGCGCGTGCTGGACCTCGGCGCCGACGGCTACGTCACGAAGCCGTTCAGCCCGGGTGCCCTGCTCCAGACAGTGGAGCAGGTCCTGCAAGCACTCGGCTCGCCGGAAGCGTGACCGAGAACGTCGATCCCTCGCCGATCTCGGAGCGAACGCGGATCCATCCGCCCATCGCCTCGACGAGCTGCTTCGTGATGTAGAGGCCGAGCCCGAAGCCTTCCGCGTTGCGCTTGTTCGCGGGCTCGATCTGGTGGAACCGGTCGAAGATCCGAACCCGTTCCTCGGGAGCCACGCCGGGTCCGCGGTCGGTGATCGAGAACGAGACCGTGCCCTCGGCCGGGGCGGTGACCGCGATGTCGACGGGCAATCCTTCCGGGGAGAACTTGAGGGCGTTCGACAACAGGTTCGTAAGGACCTGTGTCAGGCGCTGCGGGTCGACGACGAGCGTCGGTGGGACGGTCGGCGCGATCGCACGGTGGATGCGTCCGCCGCTTGGCCCCAGCCCGTCGACCACCTGGTCGAGGATCTCGTCGACGTCGATCTCGGTCGGCGCGAAGGACAACTTGCCCGCTTCGATGCGCGACACGACGAGGAGGTCTTCGACGAGCTTGATCAGACGCTCGGTCTGCAGGGCGATGATGCCGAGGAACTCCTCTGACTGCTCCGGCGAGAGCTCGTCCCCGCGGCGCCTCAGCATGTCGACGAACCCCCGGATCGCCGACAGCGGGGTCCGCAGCTCGTGGCTCGTGATCGCCACGAAGTCCGTCTTCATCTCGTCGAGGTCCCGCAGGCGCTTGAAGGTCTCCTCCTGACGGGAGCGCAGACGGACGGACTGGACGACGAGCGCGATCTGATCCGCGATCCGCCCGAGCAGCTCCAGGCGGCCGGCGTCGACCGAGCCCGGCGTGGCGCCGCGCTCATGGACGGCGCCGATCACCTCTTCCCGGAAGCGCATCGACACGACGGCGTCCGCCGGCTCGCGGCGAAGGAGTTGTCCGGTCCCGGAGATGCCAACGCCGACCGGGTCTTGGTAGATGGGCAGACGATCTCCCAACCGGTACCCGGGGTCGCCGTAGACGCCGATGACGACCAACAGGGTCTCGCCGGCGAGACCGCTTTCCGCCACGAGGATCCCCAGGCTGTTGCACTCGAGCTCGCGCCCGATCGCCTCGGCCATCCGCTGGATGCCCACGTTGGGGTCGTTCTCCGCGGTCCCGGCCAGGACGGCGGTGTGGAAGGCGGTCACCTCTTGGCGCGCCTGGCGTTCCCGGTCCGCGGAGAGCTCGGCTTCGCGGGCCGACGCCTCCGCGAGCGTTGCCCGCTCGCCGGCGCGCTGGGTCTCGCGCCGCAGTGAGCGAACGAACACACCGGCCACGATCGCCAGCACGAACGCCATCCCGCAGCGGAAGGCGACCGCCGGCACGTCGACCGCGTGGCTCGGGAACCGCTCGGCAAGGCTGAGCTCGCGCAGGATCTCGGATGCGGAGAACCAGACGCCGGCGATCGTGGCTCCGGACAACCCGAACCGGACCGCGCCTTCGATGGGCAGCAGATACCCGAGAACCCACGCGGGGTGCGCGGGGGTGTCGGCGAACGCCCAGACCAGCCCGATCGTGACCACCATGTCGAGCACGAACGCGAGCACGCCGACGGTGCGGATCGTGGCCGGCCGATCCGTCGAGCCGACGACGCTGACGACGGCGAGGTTGCCCACGGCAAGCCCGAACAGCAGCGCGGCGGCGATGGCGATCTGGTAGCGAAACGACGCCGTATGCCCAACGAACAGCGCGGCCGCTTGGACGGTGCCGAACGTGACCACAAGCCATCGCAGGCGTGCGAGGGCAAGCTCGAGCCTGACGATCTGCGAGCGATCGCGCCGTCTCATCCGTTCGGTCTCATCCGTCGGGTCCCTCCTTGCAGGGACCGGCCCGCCCGGCCACCCGGACGGGCGAGCTAAACTCAAGGACGGACCGGAGCCTCCGGCCCAACCCACGACATCTCTTGATTGCATGTTCGACACGCTGACCGACCGACTGAACGGCGTCTTCAAGAAACTCCGGAGCCGGGGACGGCTGCACCCCAAGCAGGTCGACCAGGCATTGGGGGACATCCGAACGGCCCTGCTCGAGGCGGACGTCGCGGTCCAGGTGGCCGACGACCTGTTGGAAAGGGTCCGCGCCCGAACCCTCTCCGAAGAGGTCATGAAGTCGCTATCGCCTGCCCAGCAGGTCGTCAAGGTCGTGAACGAGGAGCTCACGCGGACGATGGGCGGGGAGGCCGCCACGTTCGATCTCGGCTCACGGAGCCCCGCGGTGGTCATGATGGCCGGCGTCCAGGGCTCGGGAAAGACGACCGCCTGCGCCAAGCTGGCACGCCACCTCAAGCAGAAAGGGCGTCGGCCGTTGCTGGTCGCGGCCGACCTGGAGCGTCCGGCGGCCGTGGAGCAGCTGAAGACCCTGGGTCGCGAGATCGGGGTCCCGGTCGTCTCGGAGGGAAAAGACCCGGTGAAGGTCGCGAAGAACGGGGTCCGCGAGGCCGAGCGAACCGGGGCCGACGTGGTCATCGTCGACACGGCCGGCCGCCTCCACGTGGACCCGCAGATGATGGCCCAGGCCCGGCGTATCCGCGACGTCACCAAGCCGGTCCACGTGCTCATGGCCTGCGACGCCATGACCGGGCAGGACGCGGTCGTCCAGGCCGCGGCGTTCATGCGTGAGGTCGACACGACGGGGTTCGTCCTCACCAAGCTCGACGGAGACGCACGGGGCGGCGCCGCCTTGTCGATGACCGCGGTCACCGGCCGCCCGGTCTTCTTCGTCGGAACGGGGGAGCAGCCCGAGGAGCTCGAGGCCTTCTACCCCGACCGGATGGCCGGGCGGATCCTCGGCATGGGAGACGTCCTGACCCTCGTCGAGAAGGCGAAGGAAGAGCTCGACGAGACGGCCGCTGCCGAGGCGGCGGAGAAGATGTTGAAGGGGCGTTTCACGCTCGAGGACTTCTTGGACCAGCTTCGCCAGGTGCGCAAGCTCGGGCCCATTCAGGATCTCGTTGCGATGCTCCCCGGCGTGCCCGGCCGTGCTTCCATGAAGGATCTCGCCGAGCAGGTCGACGAGTCGGAGCTGCGGCGGGCCGAAGCGGTCATCCTGTCGATGACCCCGGGTGAGCGGCGCGAACCCGGTATCATCTCCGGGTCCCGGCGCCTCAGAATCGCCAACGGCGCCGGTGTGACGACGAGCGACGTGAACGCCCTGCTCAAAGACTTCGAGGGCGCGCGCGCGATGATGCGAACCATGATGGGCGGCAAGGGGCTCCAACGGCCCCAGAAGATTCAGCCCAGGCGCAAGCGGTAGACCGCCCAAAGGGCGGCGGTCGATCGAGGAGACGGCGGATGGCAACCAGGATTCGGCTGCGACGGATGGGCGCGAAGAAGCGTCCGTTCTATCGCGTCGTCGTCGCCGACCAGCGCAGCCCGCGCGACGGGCGCTTCATCGAGAACATCGGCCGGTATCAGCCGATGGACGACCCGTCGTTGATCGAGATCGACGCCGACCGCGCGCTCCACTGGCTTCGCGTGGGCGCGCAGCCGAGCGACCAGGTCCGCAACCTCCTGCGAAAGTCCGGCATCTGGGACCGCTTCGTGACGGAGCGGCCCGCCGCCGGTGTCGCCTCTCCCGCCAAGCCCGAGAAGCCCGCCGTCGAGCGCGTATCGAAGAAGGCCCGCGAGAAGGCAGCGGCCGCGGCGGCAGCCCCGCCGCCGGCCCCGGCCGAACCGAAAGCCGCACCCGAACCCGAACCGGTGGCGGAGTCGCCGGAGCCGGTTGAAGCCGCCGAGCCCGAAGCCGCCGCCGAACCCGTTGCGGCCGAGCCCGAAGCCGAGACCCCGGCCGATGCCGAGGGTGCGGAGGCTCCGGAGGGCGCGTGAAAGAGCTGGTCGAGTTCCTCGCGCGGGAGCTCGTCGACGATCCCGACGCCGTCTCCGTCGAGGAGATCCACGACGATCGCGGCGTCCGGCTCACCGTCCGCGTCGCTCCCGGGGACATGGGCAAAGTGATCGGACGCGGCGGCCGCACCGCGAGGGCGATCCGCGCGGTCGTGCGGGCCGCGGCGCAACGACAGGGCATGGGCGCGACGGTCGACATCGTCGACGACTGAGGTGGACGAGCCGGCCATCGTCGTCGGCGTCGCCACCACATCCCACGGCCTGCGGGGCGAGGTCGCCGTCCAGAACCGATCCGACAACCCCGATCGCTGGCGTCCGGGCGCGATCGTGTTCCTCGGCGAGCGGCGCCTGGAGGTTCTCGAAGTCCGGCCGCACGGCCGCCGGCTCCTGGTCACGTTTGCCGGCATCGCCGATCGTTCGGCCGCCGACGGCCTTCGCGGCGAGCTGGCCGTCCCGTTGTCCTGGCTGCCCGAGCTGCCGGAGGGCGAGTACTGGCCTCACCAGCTCGAGGGCTGCGGGGTCGTGACGGACACCGGCCGCCTGCTCGGCGTCATCTCCGACGTGGTCGCCAATCCCGCGAACGACCTGTGGGTGACCGTCGACGACGACGGGAAGGAGACGCTGGTTCCCGCGATCCGCGAGGTCGTCGTGAGCGTCGACGTCGCCGCGAAGGAGGTCGTCGTGCGCGATCTCCCAGGGTTGTTCGAGTAGCGAGCCCGGCCGGCGGCGCTGCTAGCCTCCGATCGTGCGGATCGACGTGTTCACGATCTTCCCCTCGATCCTTCAGGCGCCGCTGCGCGCCAGCCTCCTCGGCAAGGCCATCGAATCGGGCGTGATGGATGTCCGCGTGCATGACCTGCGCGACTGGACGACCGACCGGCACCGGGCGGTGGACGACGAGCCGTTCGGGGGCGGACCCGGCATGGTCCTGATGGCCGGGCCGATCTTTGCCGCCGTCGAGTCCCTCGATCCGGACCGGGGTCGCGTGATCCTGCTCTCCCCGGCAGGCCGGCGTCTCGATCAGGCACTCGTGCGGGAGCTGGCCGCCGAGCCGCACCTCACGATCCTGTGCGGGCGGTACGAAGGCGTCGACGAGCGCGTCGTCGAAGGTCTGCCCGCCGAGGAGATCTCGATCGGGGACTTCGTCTTGTCGGGCGGCGAGCCGGCGGCGCTCGTCCTGGTTGACGCCGTGGCGCGACTCGTTCCCGGCGTGATCGGCAGCGAGGCCTCGCACGAGCAAGACTCGTTCTCGGAGCCGGGGCTGCTCGATCATCCGCACTACACGCGGCCTCGGGACTTCCAGGGGATGGCCGTGCCCGAGGTGCTCGTCTCCGGCGACCACGCCGCCGTGCAGCGGTGGCGCCGGGACGCCGCGCTGGACAAGACCCGCCGCAACCGGCCTGACCTGCCCGAAAGCGGCTAGTCGCTCCAGGGCCGGGTGATGGCCGCTGGTATCCTCCCCGTTGCCATGAACGAAGTCGAGGTCATCGAGCGCGCGCAGCTTCGCCCCGACATCGTGGCGTTTCGTCCCGGCGACACGGTCAAGGTGCACGTCCGGGTTGTCGAGGGCAACCGCGAGCGCGTCCAGGTGTTCCAGGGCGTGGTCATCGGCCGGCAGGGCGGGGGATCCCGAGAGACCTTCACCGTCCGCAAGATCTCGTTCGGCGTCGGTGTCGAGCGGACGTTCCCCGTTCACTCGCCCTCGATCGCGAAGCTCGAGTTGGTCCAGCGCGGCCGGGTGCGGCGCGCGAAGCTGTACTACATCCGCGAGCTGCGCGGGAAGAAGGCGCGGATCAGAGAGCGCCGCGTGGACCAGTCGAAGCTCGACGCGATCGATGCCGCGGCCGCCGCGGCCGCCGAGGAGCGGGCGCTCGAGGAGACCGGCGAGGAGGCCGACGCCGCCACCGAGGCCGTCGACTCCGGCGAGCCACAGGCAGAATCCACCGAGACCCCGGCCGACGAAGCAACCGCCGAGCAGCCGCTGGGGGAGGTCGAGGCGGAGCCCGAGGCCGAGACCGGCGAGCTCTCGGCCGTGAACACCGCCGAGGAGAAGGCCGAGGCCTGAGCCGTTGGACGACCGGCCGTCACCCGACCCACCGGCGGCCGCATCACCAGCCGAGAAGGACGGCCCGGAGGGCGGCCCAGAACGCGGCCCAGAAGGCGGCCCAAAAGGCGGCCTGCTCCCCCCGTCCGTTCGCGAGTACGGCGGCCTGATCCTGATCGCCCTCGTGCTGGCGATCCTCATCAAGACGCTCCTCATCCAAGCCTTCTACATCCCCTCCGGGTCGATGGTGCCGACGCTCATGCGCGGGGACCGGGTTCTCGTGTGCCGGATCTGCCTCCGGTTCGACGACGTCGACCGCGGCGACATCATCGTGTTCTCGGGCACGAGCCCGGACGGCGGGCCGCATCGGAGCATCGTCGGAGCCGGGCTCCACTGGTTCGGCCAGGCGATCGGGGTCGCCCGGCCGGAGAACGACGATTTCATCAAGCGAGTCGCGGCGCTCCCGGGACAGACCTGGGAGATCACCCACGGAAAGCTCTATGTCGAGGGCAAGCGGGTGCGGGAGCCGTACCTCAACTCGGCCCTGCCCGACACCCGTTCCTTCGGCCCGGAGACGGTGCCCGATGGCATGCTGTTCGTGCTCGGGGACAATCGGCTGGCATCGGGTGATTCCCGCTTCCAGCGCCCGGAGGGAACCGGCTACGTGCCGGTCGACAAGGTGATCGGGAAGGCGTTCGTGATCGTATGGCCACCGTCGAGGATGGGGGGGCTCGGCTGATCGCCGGGGACCTCGACCGCTACGAGCGAGTCCTGCGCTCGCAGGGGTTCGCACGGATCGCCGGTGTGGACGAAGCTGGTCGCGGCGCGCTTGCGGGACCGCTCGTCGCCGCCGCGGTCATCCTGCCCGACGAGTTCGACCGAACGGGGCTTCGCGATTCGAAGCTTCTGAGCGCGAAGCAGCGGTCCGAGCAGCACCACCGGATCATGGCGTCGTGCCGCGTGGAGATCTGCCGGGTCAGCCCGGCGACCATCGACCAGCGCGGACTTCACCGATGCAACCTGGCGCTGCTCCGGCGGGCGGCAGCGCAGTTCGATCCGCCTCCGGACTACGCGCTCACGGACGGCTTTCCGGTGCCCCGGATGCCGGTGCCGTCCCTGTCGATCAAGAAAGGCGACATGGTGACCGCCAGCATCGCGGCCGCGTCGATCGTGGCCAAGGTGACCCGGGACCGGATCATGGATGCCTTGCACCGCAAGTATCCCGAGTTCGGCTTCGACGCGAATCGCGGCTACGGCACGCCGGATCACCTCGATGCGCTGGAGCGCCTGGGCCCGACTCGGGTGCATCGGCTCTCGTTCTCGTGCGTCGGGCAGGCGGCCCTGCCGGGCCTGGGGCGGGGCGCCGTACCGGCATGAGACGATAGGGCGCCATGGACGAGGACGACATCGAGCGGTTCGAAGAGGAGCGCGAGCTCGAGCTCTACCGCGAGTACCGAGACGTCCTGCCCATGTTCACCTACGTCATCGAGACCGAGCGCCGCTTCTACCTGGCCAACAACGTGGAGATGACGCACCAGGAGGACGGCTGGGTGCGGCTGGAGCTCGGTGACGCCTGGGTTTGGGACATGTTCCGGCCCGCCCGCTTCGTCTCCACGGTGCGCGTTCTTACGCGACGCGACGTCAACGTGGAGGAGCTTCGCCACGACGACGACGGCCCCACGACCATCCCGGAGCCGCCGGTCGGGTAACCCGCACCGCCGGCAGCCCGGCTGTCGGCGGCGGCGCGTAGCGTGAGCGCGTGGATCGCGGAGCCCGCGGCCGGGCCAGAGGCCAAGCAGGCGAGGAGGCTGCCGCCGCCGAGTACGTGCGCCGTGGGTACCACGTCGCCGCGCGCAACTGGCGATGTCCGGCCGGAGAGATCGACCTCGTCCTTACCCGCGGCGACCTGCTCGTGTTCTGCGAAGTGAAGTCGCGCGCCGGAGACGGGTTCGGCCCCGGTTGGGAGGCGGTCACCCACGAGAAGCGCCGCGCGGCTGCGCCGTCTGGCCCAGCTGTTCTTGCTCTCGGGCGGCATCTCGAAGGCGGATCGCGGGGCGGACGTCCGATTCGACGTGGCGAGTGTGCGACTCGCCCGCGAGCGCTCACCCAGCGTCGAGCTGTTCGAGGACGCGTTCTGAGGAGCGTCGCAGCGCCGAGATCAGCCGGTCGACGTCGGTCTTCTGCGACAGGTGGTTGACGATTCCGGCTCGCAGCCATGTGTGCTCCCGCAGCGTCGTCACCGAGACCCACGCCTCACCGCCGACCTCCAGCGCGCGCTGAAGCGCGAGCTGGTGCGCGTCCAGGCGCTCGGGTGGCATCGCGACGTTCGGCAGGTGCCGAAAGCAGACGACCGCGAGGTCCGGCTCCGGTGGGAGCACCTCGAAATCGGGCGCCGTCCGAAGCGTCGCCGCCAGGTACTCGGCCAGCTCGAGCGTGCGATCCACGAGCCGTCCGAGCCCCTCGGTTCCGAGGTGCTTCCACGACATCCACAGCTTGAGGGCGCGGAACCGGCGCGTGCCCTCGATCGAATAGCCGTACCAGTCGAGGGGCTCGTCCTCGGGCCGGTTCGACTGGTAGTACTCCGGCGCGCGGTGAAACGTCGTCAGGAGGTCCTCGCGACGACGTACGAGCAGCCCTCCGATGTCGTAGGCCTGAAAGAACCACTTGTGGGGGTCGAGCGTGACGGAGTCGGCCCGTTCGAGCGCCGGAACCCGCCGGGACGCCCGTGACGAGAGCCGCACGGCTCCGCCGTAGGCCGCGTCGACGTGCAGCCAGAGACCGGCCTCGGAGGACACGTCGGCCAGATCGTCGACCGCGTCCACCGAGCCGGTGTTGGTGCTCCCGGCGACGGCCGCGATGGCGAGCGGCGTCAGACCGGCCGCGAGATCCTCGGCGACGGCATCGGCGGACCACGCCGGCCCGCAGACGGAAGCGATCGTCCGAAGCCAGGACGCGCAACGTCGCCGCCGGGAAGCCGAGCACGTCGAGGCCGCGGGCGACGGAGAAGTGCGCCTGGTCGCTCGCGTAGATGCGCACGCCCTCGAGATCGGCGCCGCGCGGAGGCCGGTCGAGCTTTCGGAGGCGCCGCAGATGCACGTCGCGCGCGACCGCCAACGCCATCAGGTTCGCCATCACGCCGCCGGACGTGAGCACGCCCCACGTGCCGTCGCCAAAGCCGATCAGGTCGCGAAGCCACGAGACGACCTCTTCTTCCACGAAGGCGGCCACCGGACCGGCGTGCCAGATGTCGACGCCCTGGTTGATCCATTGCGCGAGCGTCTCGCCGACGATCGACATCGGCAGCGGCGCCGGGGTGAAGTAGCTGAACGAGCTGGGGAACTGCGCGTTGAACGTTCCGGGCGCGACGCGCCGGCGGAACTCGGCCAGCACCGATGCCGACGGGGACGGGCCGGCGGGGGCGCGGGTGGGAACGCCGGCGGGGCCGTAGAAGCGCCGGCGCGCCTCGGGATAGCTCTCGGCGAGCGTCGGGCGCTGCAGCGCGTTGCCGTAGAGCCAGTCGAGCGCCTCGCGCCACGCGGCCTCGCCGAGCGCCTCGAGGGCGGGGCGCGTCGCCGCGTCACGGAAGTCGATCAGGCCGGGCTCGAAGGCGTCGTTGGGCTCGGACACGGCCGGGATGCTATCCGGCCTTCATGGCGGCGTACCACACGCGGTCGGCCACCTCGACGACGGCGTCGCCGACGCGGGCCATGCGCCGGTACAGCTCGCGCTTGGCCATGACCTCCGCGAGGTCGTTCACATGCAGAAGCGAGGAGGCGGCCTCGCGATACGCCCGCTCCAGCTCCCGCTGGGCGCCGACGGCCTGGTCGGCGGCCTTGGTCGCCTCCTCCCGCGGCGGCGGCTCAGCAGGTTCGCGAACGCATGGTCGAGCTGGCGCACACCCTCGGCCAGACAGCGCGCCATCGCCTGCATGTGCTCGTCCGGCTCGATCGCCATCACCTCGGCCTCGCGCACGGTGTCCTTGGCGCCGTTCATCACGGCATCGAGCCGCTCCGAGAGGGCGTAGAGATCCTCGGGGTCGATCGGCGCGACGAGGGTGTCGGTCAGCGCCTGCCGAAGCGCGCGGCGTTCGTCGTCGGCGCGGTGTTCGGCCTCGCGGACACGGCCGGCTGCCTCCCCTTCGCCACCCGCCCACGCGACGAGGGCGTCCAGCCCCTCGATCGTGACGGCGACCTGACGGCGGAGCATGCCGAACAGATCGGGCTGCTCGGGCAGGAACCAGAGGCGTGGACTCATGCGATCCACCGCCACAGCGGGAACGCGGCGGCGGCCATGAGCGCCGCCGCCGGGAGCGTCGCGACCCACGACAGACCGATGGCCTTGACGACGTCCCAGCGGATATGGCGGATCCGTCCGTGTCCGACGCCGGCGCCGACCACCGAGGACGCGACGACCTGGGTCGTGCTGACGGGCGCGCCGAGGAGCGAGGCCACAAGGATCGCGACGGCCGAGCCAACCTGGGTCACGAGACCGTCCAGCGGGCGCAGCCGCGTGATGCGGAGACCGAGCGTCCTGACGATGCGTGTGCCGCCGGCCGAAATGCCGAGCGTCAGGGCGGCGGCGCAGGCGACCACCGTCCATTCCGGCGGGCCCGGCCCGGCGACGCGCCCGTCGGCGATCAGCAGCGCCGCGGCCAGACCGATCGACTTCTGCGCGTCGTTCGCGCCTTGGGTGAGCGCGACGACCGCGGAACCGGCCCACTGTCCACCCCGGACCGGCCCGCCGACGCGAACCGACGCCCGGCGAAGGGCCCGGGGAACGATCACGGCGCCGGCCGCGGCCACGGCGAAGCCGAGCATCGGCGCGACGACCAGCCCGGCGAGGACGCCCGCGACTCCGACCGGCCGGAGCCCGTCGATGCCGCCCCAGTCGACCGCGGACGCGCCGGCGTGCGCGACCGCCGCGCCGACCAACCCTCCGACCAGCGCATGGCTGGGGCTGGCCGGCAGCCCACGCAGCCACGTGGCCAGGTTCCAGACACAGGCGCCGGTGAGCGCGGCGCCGACCACGGCGAGAACGGCCCCCGGTTCGACCTGCAGGATCCCGGCCACCGTGTGCGCGACCGCCGCGCCGAACAGGAGCGGACCGGCCAGGGTGCAGACGGCCGCGAGCGCGAGCGCGGCGCCGGGATTCGCGACGCGGGTCGCCACGAGGGTTGCCGACGCGTTGGCCGCGTCGTGCAGCCCGTTCGTCGCGGCGAACGCGAGTGCCATCCCGATCGCGAGCGCCAGCGCCGTCGGATTCTCCTCCCGGCCGGCGGAGCACAGCCGGCTCGCCGGATGATAGCCCTCGGCCGCCGGGCCTCCGCCCGCATCGAAGGCGCCCGATGCTCGCGGCTACACTCCTCGGCCGTGAGTCCGACGGGAAAGAAGCCCGGGTTCGTCGTCTTTCGCCAGACGGGCAAGGACGTGTGGGAGATCGTGGGGGAGGCCGACCGCAAACCCGGCCTGACCGCCCGGCTGGCCCGCGCGCAGGCGATCCAGGACGCCACGCGGGGCAAGGCCAAGCCGAGTGAGGTCTACCGCGTCGTGTTGCGCAGCGAGTGGGCGATCGGCGCCGACTGAGACCGCCGAGGATGTCGGTGGCGGGCCGTAGCGTCCCGCGCCATGTACGGCCGCGTATTCGGCGTCACGGTGGTCGGTGTCGGAGGACACCTCGTCACCGTTGAGGCGCACGTCGGGCGCGGACTTCCGTCGCTCTCGATGACGGGTCTGCCCGGCGCGACCGTCCACGACGCGCGCGACCGGGTGCGGCCGGCGGTCGAGAGCGCCGGGCTCGAGTGGCCGCTTCGGCGCGTCGTCGTGAACCTCGCGCCGGCGAACCTTCGCAAGGACGGACCCGGTCTGGACCTGCCCGTCGCGATGGGCGTGCTGGCGGCGACGTCGCAAGTCCGGGGCGACGGGCTGGAGCACGCGGTGTTCTTCGGCGAGCTGTCGCTCGCCGGCGAGGTGCTGACGACCCCCGGCGTCATCTCGGCGGCGATCGCGGCGGCTCGTGCGGGGCTCGAGGCCGTCGTCGTCCCCCTTTCCAACGCCGGCGAGGCGGCCCAGATCGACGGTCTGCGGGTCGTCGGCGTGCGGACGCTCGCCGACGCCGTCGGGTATCTGCGCGGAACGTGGACACCGACGGCGGGAACCCTCGAGGAGCCATCCGAGCCGTCGTCGTCGGTCGATCTCTCCGAGGTCCGCGGCCAGGAACGGGCTCGGCGCGCGCTCGAAGTCGCCGCGGCGGGCGGACACAACCTGTTCATGATCGGATCGCCGGGGGCCGGCAAGACGATGCTCGCACGCCGCCTGCCGACGATCCTGCCGGAGCCCACGCGCGACGAGGCGCTCGAGACCACGCAGCTCCACTCGGTCGCCGGTCTCCTGCACGGCCGTGGCTTGTTGCGGCACCGTCCCTTTCGCGCGCCGCACCACTCGGTCTCGGTGGCCGGGTTGCTCGGCGGCGGGTCGTCCACGCTGCGCCCCGGCGAAGTGAGCCTTGCGCACCGTGGAGTTCTGTTCTTGGACGAGCTCACGGAATTCCGCCGCGATGCCCTGGAGTCGCTCCGCCAGCCGCTGGAGGACGGACGCGTGGTCATCACGCGCGCGAACGGCTCGGTCGAGTTCCCCGCGCGGTTCACGCTCGTCGCCGCGGCGAACCCGTGCCCGTGCGGGTTCGAGGGCGACGCGCGGCGGATCTGCACGTGTCGCGGAGATGTCGCCGAGCGGTACAGGCACAAGCTGGGCGGACCGCTCCTTGACCGGATCGACCTGCAGCTCGTCGTGCCGCGGCTCACCCGGCAGGAGCTGCTCGGCAGCGAGGCGGCCGAGCGATCCGAGATCGTCCGGGACCGGGTGCAGGAGGCACGCGAGCGGCAGCTCCGCCGCTACGCCCGGCTCGGGGTCACCTGCAACGCGCACTTGCCGGGGCCGCTCGCCCGGCGGGAAGCGCGGCTGGAGACGGAGGCCGAGACGCTGCTCGCGACGGCCGTCGAGTCGCTCGGGCTCACCGGGCGTGGATTCGACCGGGCGCTGAAGGTCTCCCGCACGATCGCGGACCTCGCGGCGTCGGACACGGTGCGCGCGGAACACGTCGGCGAGGCGCTGTCGTACCGGGCGTCCGCCGCCGACGGAACACTCGCTCGTGCCGGCTGAGGACCGGGCTCCGCTGCCCGTCGGGTGGCCGCGCGCCTTCGGCGCCGGCGAGGCCGAGCGTCGCGCCGTGGCGGTGCTCTCGTCGCTGCGCGGGATCACGCCGGGGAAGCTCCGAACGCTCGGCTGGCGCGTGGGGTCCGCCTCGCGCTGCGTCGAGGGGATCCGTTCCCGGCGCGCCGGCACGCCCGTCGATCACGAGTGGATCGGTCGGGTGGATGCCGGACGCCGTTCTCGCCGCCACCGCGGGGCCGGCGCCCGATTCGTGACGGCGGCCGAGCCCGAGTACCCGCCCGAGCTGCTCGACCTGCAGGAGGACCCCCCGGGGTGGGTGTTCGTCCGCGGCTGCCCGCTCGTGCCACGGGCGGACCGGGTCTCGATCGTCGGGGCCAGGCGATGCTCGCCGCTCGGCGCCGAGATCGCCTTCGACCTCGGCCGGCGACTCGCCGGCGCCGGTGCGGCCGTCGTCAGCGGGGCCGCCGCGGGCATCGACGGCGCGGCCCATCGAGGAGCCCTTGCCGCCGGCGGGCGGACGGTCGCCGTCCTCGGTTCAGGGATCGACGTGCCGTTCCCGAGCCGTCACCGGGATCTCATCGACCGGATCGCGGCGACCGGGACGGTGCTCGGCGAGTACCCGCCGGGAACGCAGCCGGAGCCGAGGCAGTTCCCGGCGCGCAATCGCATCGTCGCCGCCCTCGGCCGGGCGCTCGTCGTCGTCGAGGGCGCGGCCAAGAGCGGATCGAGGATCTCCGTCGACCACGCGCTGGATCTCGGGCGTGACGTGTTCGCCGTCGCCGGCGCCGTGACGAGCCCGCTCTCCGAGACGCCGCTCGCGATGATCCGCGACGGCGCGACGATGATCCGCGGTGCCGAGGACCTGCTGGAGGATCTGGACATCGCGGACGGGGTCGTCGCTGCGCCCCCG
>CAVYBY010000006.1:0-410292 GCA_963766935.1 uncultured Actinomycetes bacterium
TGGATGGGTGTGGAACCGACACGGAACCTCCTGGACGAGTTGGGACCGGGGTGGGCCGACCGGGCCGCGCGCTGAGATTCACACCGCGGCGCCGGCAACGAGGAGGTCGCTCAGCTCACGCCCCCGAGTGTCGCACGCCGGTCCGGGACCGGCAATCGTGCGGCACGGTTGCCGCGTCGGCCGCCAAGTGGCCGCGAAGTGGCCGCCAAGTGGCCGATGGACCGCTGACAGGACCGGGGGTACAGTCGCGGTCCTCGTTTCGGATTCTTCCCTGGACGACCGAGCGCATGAACATCCCCCCGATCTCGCGCCGGCGTTTCCTCCGCCAGGCGGCAACCGCCGCCGGCTTCGCAGCCGTGGGCTTCCCGCTCTCGGATCTGCTCGGCCAATCGGCGGCCGCCGGGCCTGGTCGCGACCCCGCGATCATGGGGTCCTGGGGCGGCTTGGTCGTTCCGGAAACCGGGGTCTACTGGGGCGCCGACGACACGACACGCGGCTTCACCGGGTCGAAGGGAATCGAGCGGCAGCTCGGCCGGCGGATGGCGATTCGCAGCCGGCGGTACCCCTGGCTCACTCCCTGCCCGAGCACGAAGACCGTCGCCGACGCGGGGCTCGCCGCTCCGAAGGTCATTCCGATGTGCTCGTTCTCGAAGAACGGACGCTTCCCGGTGAAGACCGCGGGGTGGTCCAACGGCGGCGATCGGAGCGTCACGAGCTTCGGCCAGGGGCTCGACCGAATCTCGGGCGGCGAGTTCGACGCCTACTGGGAGCAGACCGCCCGCGGGTTGATGGCGCTCGGGACGCCCGTCATCGTCCGCCTGTGGATGGAGATGAACAGCAAGGACAGCCCCTACGCCTCGATATGGCAGGGCGGCGTCGGCATCGGTGAGGCGAGCTTCGTCGCGGCCTGGCGCCACGTCCACGACGTCTTTGCGGCGAACGGGGCGACCCTCGGCGCCGGGGGCCGCTGCATCTTCGTGTTCTGCCCGCAGCGACAGAGCACGTCGGGCTCGTGGAAGCCATACTGGCCCGGCGACGAGTACGTGGACTGGATGGGTCTGGATCTGTACCGGACGAGCTTCACCGCCGGCACCCAGACCGCGCGGGCGACATGGACACCTACGACTGGGCCGTCGCGCAAGCGATGCCGTTCATCGTGTGCGAGGCCGGGTTCACGCAGGGCAAGGTGGTCACGACGGCGGACGGACGGTTCGACAAGGACGGCAAGAAGACCGGTCATAGCTTGATCGCCGACACGCAGCGGCAGGTCCTCGAGCATCCGCAGTGCGTCGCCTACGTTCACTGGAACAACGTCGGACCCGTGGCGAACGACTACATCGACACCAGCCCGGCGTCCTTGGCGCAATACCGTGCCTTCGCGACGGACCCCGCGTACGCGCTCGTGAGGACGTAGCGACGACCCGTCGGTGGCTGCTCGTCGTGTCGGCGGGCTTCCTCGTCGCCCAGCTGCTGCTGCTCGATCCGCACCGGGCTCCGTCGTGGGACGAGGCCGTGTACCTGTCGCAGGTCTCCCCGCACGCGCACGCGACGTTGTTTGCCGCGTCGAGGGCGCGCGGGATCACCCTGCTGATCGCCCCGATGACGCTCGCCGGCGGGTCGCTGCTCTCGGTTCGGCTGTGGCTCGCCGTCATCTCCGCCGCGGGGCTCGGTCTGGCCTTCGGGACGTGGGCGAGGTCGATCGGGGCCGCGGCGGCCGTGGCGGCTGGCTTCTTCGGCGCATCCTGGCTGGCGCTGTTCTACGGCTCCGAGGTGATGCCGAACCTGTGGTCCGCATTGCTCGGGGTCGCGGCCTGTGGGGTGCTGGCTCACCGGCCGGAGCCGGATGAGCCGGCGGCGGATCGTGCTGGGGGCGGCATTGCTGGGGGCGATGGCCCTCGTCCGTCCGCCGGACGCCGCCGTGCTGGCCGTCGCGATCGCCATCGTCGCGGCGGTCGGGGCCGGCTCGACCGGCGGCTCCTGGCCGGGCTCGGCGTGGGGCTCGTCGCCGGGTGGGCGCCGTGGATCATCGAGACGTCGGTCCGGTTCGACGGCCCGGTTCGCGCGCTGGGCGCAGCCCGGGACCTCTCGCACGTCGCCGCCGGCGGACCCATCTCGGCGCTGCAGCACTACCTGGCCCTGTCCGACGGGCCGACCCTCGGGCCGGATCCGGGCGGGGTGACGCTCGCCGGTGCCACATGGTGGCTCGCCCTCCTCGTGTTCGCCGCCGTCGGGCTGACAACCCGGGACGGAGCGGACTCCCCGCCGGGGCGGCGAACCGCGCTCGCCTCGGCCGCGGCCTCGGGGGCGCTGCTGCTCGGTGTCTATCTGTTCGGGATCGGGGGTCTCGCCCCCCGATTCCTGATGCCGGGGCTCGCGTTGATCGGCGTCCCCGCTGCGTCGGGGCTTCGGCGGCTCGTCGCCGCGCGGACCATCGTCTGGATCGGCGCCTTCGGTTTGGTGGTCGGGAGCTGGGTGGGATGGCAGGCGGCGGTGGCGGTCCGCGTGGAGCGGCAGGAGCAAGCGGACCGGGCCGTCCTGCAGACCGTGGGCGTCGCGCTCGCCCAGGTCTCGGATGGACCGCCGTGCCTTCGGCAGCACCGGTGGCTTCCCGCAGATCCAATTCGCCTCCGGTTGTGCCGGCGTCCATCTGCCTTCCGTCGACGAAACGAGTTCCGCGCTCTTGGCTCCGGATCCGCGACGTTCGTCGCGGCGCCGACAACCGTCGACCGCCCGCAAGTCTGGGGCTTCGGCCGGCTGCCTCGTCGCTCGCGGCGAGCGTCGGATGGGAGATCTGGGAGCTCGGGCCTGTCTGAACCGCTTCAGGCGAGCAGGTCCGACATCGGCCGCGCGTCGGCGGCCGCCCGAAGCGGCTCCAAGCCGAACAGCATCTCGATCGTGCGAAGGATCGAATAGTGGTTGTACGGAAGCTCGGATCTGACGCCCTTCGCGGCGCCGGGTCCCGCGAAGATCGTCACGATGTGCCCGCCGCCGCTACCCTCCAGCCCACAGCACGTCGAGTCGTCTCGCATCGCTTCGTCCCAGGTGATCATCAGGACTCCGCCCGGCCCGAGCGCATGCATCAGCGAGGGAAGCTCTCGCGCGAGGAAGTCGTTCACGGATGCCAGCGCACAGTCGTGCCCGTCGTCGCAGAGATCCGGCGTCATCCAGATGAAGTCGGGCAGAGATCCCCTCGCGATGTCTTGGCTCAGCCGAATCAGCGGCACCACGTGATCGCCGGGCGGGGCTGCGCACGATGTCGTCGAAGAACATGAACGGGTTGTGCTTCTTCGCGTACAGGCCGTCGTGCATCACGTCGAGCCGACCAATGGAAGACCCTCGACATACGCGGTCCAGGTGAGCCCGGCATGCTCGAGCTGGTCGACGAGGTTGGTCTCCGGGACCAGGTGATACGGAGTGTCGGTCGTGATCCCGAAGGTGGAGCCGCCGATCAGCGCGAGGTAGTTCGGCAGCGACGGATGCGTGATCGCGTAGAAGTTGGTCGCGAGCGCGTAGGTCGAGGCCAGGTGGGCGATGAACGGCGCGCTCGGATCGTCCAGGACGTCCGAAAAGCCGCGGTTCTCCAGGACGACGATGGCGACGCGGGGAGGTCCCGGTCGAAGGCGACTCGAAGGCGGCGTGGCGGGGGTCGAGACCGCGCCGGCGGAGGTGGAGGATGACGGCGACCGCGAGACCGGGCCGGGAGCTTGGTTCCCACTGCAGGCACCGAGGATCACCAACAGCGAGACGAGAGCGGCGGTGGGGAAGCGACGCATGCGGGGTCCGGCGAGTATCCCAGGCCGCGCCGGACGCGGGACCTCGCGCGGATCGCCTCAGGTCTTGCGGTAGACGCGAACGCCCAGCGGGACGAAGAGCGCCAAGATCACCCCGAACCACGCCATCGATTGCCACAGAAGCGTTCCCAGCGAGGGGACGACACCGACGAGCGTGGCCGGCGCTTTCGTGTAGATCTCCCCGAGCGTCAAGACGCGAAACGTCTCGGCCCAGATCGACACAGGATTCACATTTGACCAGGCCTGGAGCCAGCCGGGGAAGCCCGCGTCCGGGACGAACGCCGAGCTCGCGAACACCAGCGGGAACACCAGCGTGAACGTCGCCGCTTGCACCGCCTCGACCGTCTTGAGCGAAGGCCGGCGAACGCCGCCACCCACGTGAAGGCGTACCGAACCGAGACGGCGCCGACAAAGCCCAGCAGCGCTTCCATGATCCCCTCGTGGAACCGATAGCCGACGAGGATAGGCGACCACGAGCATGAGGACGACCTGGAACCCGATCACCACCGTGTCGGCGGCAGTGCGCCGGCCAGGACGGCGGAGCGCGCCATCGGAAGCGACTTGAAGCGATCGATGAGACCTTTCTGAAGGTCGTCGGCGAGGCCCACACCCGGTCTGGAGCGCCGCAAAGATCGCGGTCTGCACGAAAATCCCGGGCATCAGGAAGTCCACGTACGGGATGTCGGGCGGCAGGGCCCGCTTCATCGCGCCGCCCCAGACGTAGACGAACAGCAGCACGAACATCACCGGCTGGATCGTCGAGAAGACCAGCAGGTCGGGCTTGCGGATGTAGGTCAGCAGGTTCCGCTTGGTCAGCGTCCGCCAGTCCGAGACCGCCAGGCCGATGCGGTTTGCGGGTGCAGCCGGAGGTCTCTGTGGTCGCGCTCACCGCTTCTTCTTCCTCCCCCTCCGGCCGCCCTCGGCCGCCGTGCCTTCGCCGTCTCCGCCGCGTCGCCCTCGACCGAACCCTCCGCCGTGTGCCCGGTGAGCGAGAGGAAGACGTCGTCGAGCGAGGGACGCCGGAGCTCGATCCCGGCGAGCTCGATCTTCTGGTCGTCCAGGCGCCGGACGGCTTCGGTCAGGATCCCGTCCCGTCGGAGCCAACCGGCACGGTGATCTCGCCGCTCTGGTTATCCACGGTGCCGCCGCCGGGCCCGAGCCCGAGCACGGCGCCGGCCGCCTCGCCTACCCGGGAGTGGTCGGCGATCCGAATGGCCAGCAGCTCGCCGCCGACGCGCAGCTTGAGCTCGTCGGACGTCCCTTCCGCGATCACATGGCCGTTGTCGACCACGGCGATCTGGTCGGCCAGACGGTCGGCCTCCTCCAGATACTGGGTCGTAAGCAGCAGCGTGGTCCCGTCCTGCACCAGCTCGCGGATGATGTCCCACATCTCGAGGCGGCTTCGCGGGTCGAGCCCGGTGGTCGGCTCGTCGAGGAAGAGGACGCGCGGATGGCCGACGAGGCTCGCCCCGAGGTCCAGGCGGCGGCGCATGCCGCCCGAGTACGTCTTGGCGACCCGGTTGGCCGCGGCCGACAGCTCGAAGCGCTCGAGGATCGATTCGGCTCGCCGCCGCGCCTCCGCGGCCGGCAGGTGGTACAGGCGGCCGACCATCTCGATGTTCTCGAAGCCCGTGAGGTTCTCGTCGACCGCGGCGGACTGACCGGCCAGGCCGATCTCGTGGCGCAGACGCTCGGCGTCGCGGACGACGTCGTACCCGACCACCGTGGCGCGGCCGGCGTCCGGATGCAGCAGGGTCGTGAGAATCCTGACCATCGTGGTCTTGCCGGCGCCGTTGGGCCCGAGCAGGCCGAAGACGGTGCTCGCTTCGACCTGCAGGTCGACGCCGTCAACGGCTTTGACCTGGCCGAAATGCTTCTTCAGTTGCTCGACGACGATCGCAGGCCCGTCCATGAAGCTCCACATGCTACCGGCCTTCGGGAGGACCGCGAGATCGCCCGGATCGTCGGCATCCGGCGACCGCGCGACCGGCCTGAAGTATCGTGCCGAGAGCCGCCGAACCGCTCAGCGAGTCGAGGTCCGTGCATGCTTCATACGCAGCTCTGTGATCTGCTGAACATCCGGACGCCGGTGATCCAGGCCGGAATGAGCACCTTCACGTCGCCGGCGCTCGTGGCGGCCGTCTCCGACGCGGGAGGGCTGGGAAGCCTGGGCGCCTGGCACCGCCCCGCCGATCAGCTACGGCGCGATCTGGCGGAGCTTCGAGACCGAACCGACCGGCCGTTCGCCGTCAACCACGTCGTTCCCGATCTCGATCCGGACGGGTTCGGTCTCACCCTCGAGCACCCGCCGGCCGTCGTTTCGTTCGCCCTCGACGATGCCGGATCCCTCATCGACCCCGTCCACGATGCGGGGAGCCTGGTCATGCAGCAGATCACCACCGTGGAGCAAGCATCGGTTGCCGCGGAACACGGCGCGGACATCATCGTGGCCCAGGGAGGCGAGGCGGGAGGCTACGGTGGGACGGTGTCCACACTGGCGCTCGTTCCTCAAGTCGTCGACGCGGTGGGACCGATCCCCGTCGTCGCCGCGGGGGGAATCGCCGACGGACGTGGGCTGGCGGCGGCGCTGATGCTCGGCGCGGCCGGGGTCAATCTCGGTACCCGGTTCCTCGCGTCCCGCGAATCTCCGATCGCGGAGTCATGGAAGCGCGCGATCCTCGAGTCGGCGTCGGAGGCTTGGATTCAACTCGAGTTCTTCAACGCGCTCGAGCCGAACCCGGGCACGCTGGGCTACGGCACGCGAGTCCGCGCCCTGAGGACCGAGTTCGTCGAGATGTGGCGGCAACGGTGGGTGGAGAATCGGCTGGATGCAGCTGCGGCGCAGGCCGATCTCGATGCCGCGGCGGCGGAGGGCCGACTCGAAGAGCTGTTGGTCTTCGGCGGTCAGAGTGCGGGAATCATCCACGACGTACTCCCGGCGGCCGACATCGTTCGCATGATCAGCGCGGACGCCGAACAGGCGCTGGTCCGCGTGACCGGGTCGACCTCGCTGCCGTCCGGCGGAGGGTGACGCCGCTGGTCAGCCCGGCGGATCCTCCCCGACAACCCCGTCCACGGACTCCCGGATGAGGTCGGCGTGGCCGTTGTGCCGCGCGTACTCCTCGATCAGATCGATCAGGATGCGCCGCATGCTGGGGGCGCGCCCGTCGGGCCACGTCCACCGCGCCAGCTGATCGAGACCGCCGCCGGCAAGCGCCTCCGCGGTCGCGGCCCGGGACCGGGCAACGGCGTCCCGCCAGAGCGCCATCAGATCTTCGGGCGTGTCCTCGGTGGCCGAGTGCCAGTCCCATTCGGGATCGGCGTCCCAGTCGACGGCGTCCCACGGCGGCCCGGGCTCCCGCCCGAGCAGGCGCTGGGAGAAGTAGTCGTCCTCGACGTTGGCAAGATGCTTGAGCAAACCGCCCAGCGTGATCGTCGAGGAGGCCGCCGTGGCCCGGAGGGCCGTCGCGTCGAGCCCCCCGCATTTCCACGCGAAGATCGCCCGCTGCCGCTCCAGCGAGCCGAGGAGGGTGGCCGTCTCGTCCCCGGCCACCGGAGGCTCCGAGGGAACCTGCTGGTTCAGCTCCGTCATCGAAAGGCGAGTCTACCGGCGACGTCCGTCCGCCCGCCGGTGCGCCTGCGAAGTCCCCGGCGCGCTTGCGTGTGGCTGGTAGATGGGTGTCGGAGAGGGGATTTGAACCCCTACGCCCCGCAAAGGGCACTAGGCCCTCAACCTAGCGCGTCTACCAAGTTCCGCCACTCCGACGTGAGCCGGGCGATTCTAGCAAGGGGTGCCTGCCGCCCCTAGGGCGTCCACTGCCAGGCGAGCCAGAAGACCGAGAGCCCCCACACGACCGCGGTCATGACCGTGATCCGGTCGAGCGTGCGCTCGAGCGACGTGCCTCCGGACAGGTTCGACGCGCCGCCGAACATGTCGGACAGCCCGCTCCCCCGGCCGGAGTGCAGCAGGATCACCAGCACCAGGAACAGCGAGGTCACAACGGTCAGAACGAGGGCGATGGTGTTGATCATGGGAGTCCTTGAGCGGGCTGGCCGCTCTCGGCGGCGTCTCCCAAGATAGCCTCCGGCAGCGGGTAGTGACACGCAGCCACGTGCCCCTCCCCCATGGTCTCCAGCGGCGGCTCGTCCGTCATGCAGACCGGCATGATCCCCTCGACGACCCCCTTCTCGCTCGCAAGCGTCTTCGTCTGCGGGCACCGCGGGTGGAAGCGGCATCCCGACGGCGGGTCGATCGGGGACGGCACGTCTCCCTCGAGGATGATCCGGCGCTTCTTCATCGCCTTGTCGGGATCCGGGATCGGCACCGCGGAAAGCAGCGCACCCGTGTACGGATGCTTCGGCGTCCGGTACAGCTCGTCGCCCTCGGCGCTCTCGACGATCTTGCCGAGATACATCACGGCCACGCGGTCGGAGACGTGCTTCACCACGGAGAGGTCGTGCGCGATGAACAGATAGGTCAGGTTGAACTCGTCCTGCAGGTCGGCCAGCAGGTTGAGGATCTGCGCCTGGATCGACACGTCGAGGGCAGACACCGGCTCGTCGCAGACGATCAGCTTCGGACGCAGCGCAACCGACCTCGCCACTCCGATGCGCTGGCGCTGGCCGCCGGAGAACTCGTGCGGGTACCGGTTGTAGTGCTCCGGGTTGAGCCCGACCAGCTCCATGAGCTGCTGGACCTCGGACTTCACCTTGTTCCGCGGCACCGTCTTGTGGAGGTGGAACGGGTCACCGATGATCGAGCCGACGGTCTTGCGGGGATTGAGCGAGGCGTACGGGTCCTGGAACACCATTTGCATGTCGCGGCGCAACTCCCGCAGCTTCTTCCCCTTGAGGTTCGTGATGTCCTGCCCGTCGAACTCGATCGTGCCCTCGGTCGCGTCGTAGAGACGCATGATGACCCGGGCCAGGGTCGACTTTCCGCACCCCGTCTCGCCGACGAGGCCCATCGTCTCCCCCTCGTAGACCTCCAGGTCGACACCGTCGACGGCATGCACCGCGCCGATCTTGCGCTGGAACAAGATCCCACGAGTGATCGGGAAGAGCTTGCGCACACCCCGAAGCCGTACGAGCGGAGTCCGCAAGCTGGATTTCGGTGGTGGGGTCTGCTCGATCGCTTCCATCGTCATTGCGCCACCACGCCCCCATGGAAAATGCGCTCTTTGTCCGCCGCGCTCAGGAAGCACGCAGACGAATGGTGCCCGTCGGATGCAAGGAGCTCCGGCACCTGGACCTTGCATCGATCCAACACGTACGGACAACGGGGGTTGAACGCGCATCCGGGCGGCACATTGATCATCGACGGCGGGAGCCCCTTGATCGGGTTGAGCCGGCTCTTGCCGGACGCGTCGAGGCGCGCGATCGAGCCGAGCAACCCCCAGGTGTAGGGATGGTCTGCGTCGTAGTAGATATCGTGGGCACTGCCGTACTCGGCGACGCGGCCCGCGTACATCACCTGGATGTTGTTGCAGTGTTCGGCCACCACGCCCAAGTCGTGGGTGATGAGAACCACGGCCGCACCGAACTCGCTCTTCAGGCGGTCGATCAAGTCGAGGATCTGCGCTTGCACGGTCACGTCGAGAGCCGTGGTCGGCTCGTCGGCGATCAGGAGGTCCGGGTTGAGCGACAGGCCCATCGCGATCATCGCGCGCTGGCGCATACCGCCGGAGAACTCGTGCGGGTACTGGTGCGCGCGCTCCTTGGGCTTCGGGATTCCCACTTTGCGCAGCATGTCGATCGCCTGGTTCATGGCTGCCTTCTTGGAGATCGACTGGTGCGTGCCGACCGCCTCTGCGATCTGCTTCCCCACGCGGTAGAAGGGGTGCAGGGACGTCATCGGGTCTTGGAAGATCATGCTGATCTGCGCGCCACGGACCTTCCGAAGCTCGTCGTTCGGCATCTTGAGGAGGTCTTGGCCTTTGAAGTAGGCCTCGCCTTCGACGATCGCCTGCGACTCGCCGACGAGGCCCATGATCGTGAGGAAGGTGACCGACTTGCCCGAACCGGATTCGCCGACGACGCCGAGGGTCTCGCCCGGATACAGCGAGAACGAGATGTTGTCGACCGCGCGGACAAGCCCGTCTTCGGTCGGGAACGTCACCGACAGATTGCGTACATCGAGCAGCGGCTCCGCCATCACCGATAGCCTACGTGTACCGGACCCGCGGATCCAAGAATGCGTAGAGGACGTCGACGACCAGGTTGGCCACGACGATGAACAGCGCGCCGATCACCGTCACGCCCATGACCGATGGGAAGTCGTTCACTAGGATCCCGTTGATCGCGTACTGACCCAGGCCCGGCAGTCCGAAGAGCTGCTCCGTGATGATCGCGCCGCCGAGCAGGAACCCTACGTCCAGGCCGAACATCGTCACGAGCGGGCTGAGCGCGCTTCGCAGGCCGTGGTGGGCGATGACGCGGCTCTCCGACAGCCCCTTGGCCCGCGCGGTGCGGATGTAGTCCTCGCCCATCGTCTCCATCAGGTTGCCTCGCGTCATGCGCGAATAGAACGCGGCCGACGTGAAGGCGAGCGTGAACCAGGGCAAGATGAATCTCCCTTGGGCCACCGCCTCCAGGACTGACGTATCTCGAGGGATCCCCGTCGAGGGGAACAGATGAAGCCAGAAATGGAACACGTACAGCAACACGAGACCGAGGAAGAACACCGGAGCGGAGACGCCGACCAAGGCGAACAGCATCCCGAAGCGGTCGAAGAAGGTGCCAGGCCGGATCGCCGAGATGATGCCGATCGGGACGCCCATGGCGACCCACATGATTGCCGCGCCGACGGTCAGCGCCGCCGTCACCGGCAGCCGCTGGAAGACCTCATCCTTCACCGGCACCCGGTCGCCCCAGGAGAAGTAGACCTCCTTGTTGAGGAAGAAACCCGGGAGCGGGATGAGTCCCTTCGCGAACTTCCAGTACTGGGTCCAGATGGGCTGGTCCAGCCCGAACCGGTGCCGGATCGTCGCGAGCAGCTCCGGACTGGGGTGTCGTCCGGCCGCGCGGAACGCCGGGTCCACGGCCGGAAGCTTGACGAAGATGATGAACGTGAAGACCGAGATGATGATCAGGACGAGGATCATGAAGAGCGTCCGTCGGATCAGATAGCGTCCCACGTCATCTCACCTCGCGTGGAGAGGAGCCGGACCATGTCCGGCTCCTCTCCACCTCGATTCAGTGTTTCTGATCAGTCGCTCCCGGCCACCAGCGACACCTGGTCGAAGGCCGTCTGGGAGTCGAACGCGCTCCACGTGTAGTTCTCGACACGGTCGGAAATGATGTTGACGTTCTTGCTGAACACGAGCGGGACGACTGCCCCCAGCTCGGTCAGCTCCTTGTCGAGGTTCGCGAAGCAGTCGGTTCGGTCCTGCCCCGTCATCGGGATACACGCTTCCAGGTCCGAGTCGATACTGGCCACATCCGTGATGCTGTACCCGTACTTCGTCATCTGGTCCGGGTCGGCCCCGATCATCGTGTAGTTGGTGTTGTACTGATCGAGGATGCTCGGCCCGTACATCGTCAGGAAGAAGAACGTGAACGGGTCGGGCCAGTCCATCAGCCATCCGACGAACGTCGCCATCGGAACGTGCGCCTTCGGGTCGAAGACCTTGTTGTAGGCCGTCGCGTTCTCGAGCGACTTCACGTTCAGCTCGATGCCGATCTTCTTCAGGTTGTCGGCGATGAGCGCGTCGGATGCCTCGGACTGAGTCCCGACAACACCGATGGACAGCACGTTCTTGCAGACCGGATCGTCGCAGATCCCGTCCTGGTTGGTGTCGTACGGTGACTGTTTCATCTCGTCCATCGCGGACTGGAGCCCCTCGGGTGAGTCCGCCCCGGCGTCGCCGGGCGTCGCGAAGGGGTTGTAGTCCGCGAGCTCACCGCCTAAGAGGCCGTCCGGGACGAAGTGGCCGGCGATATCACCGCTGTCCGCCCCGCCGGAGAACCGGCGCCACCCTTCCTTGTTGATGGCGAAGTTCACCGCCCGTCTGACGTGGATATCGTCGAACGGCGGAACTCCGAGGTTCATCTCGATGTAGTAGTTGCCGTAGCTCGGGTTGTAGAAGACTCGGTTCTGCAGCTCCGGCTTCGTCTTGAAGTCCTGCAGGGTTTCCGGCGACACACCGTTGGCGAACACGGTGTCGAACTCGTTGTCCTCGACCTTCTTCTCGAGGACCGAGCCGTCCGCGCCGAGCTCCATCTCGATGTCGACGGAGTCCACGTAGGCCTTCCGAAGGTCGTCCTGTGCCCACGAGGGGTTGCGGACGAACACGAGAGAGCGCTTCGGCCGGTAGCCGTCGACCGGCTTCTGGTCCGCTGCCGGCACGGAGAAGTCCAGGTTCTCGGACCCCTCGAACATGTACGGACCGCTCGCCACGAGGAAGCGGCCGTAGCCCTCGTCGTCGTGCCCCTCGGCGACACCGAGCACCGCGCTCGGGTCGTCCGGGTTCGGCGGGATCGGAGCCGTGGCGGCCATCGCGAAGCGATAGTCGAGGTCACCGATCGGCTCGGTCAGGTCGATCTGCAGGGTGTGATCGTCGACCGCCGTCATGCCGCTGATCGTGGTGGCGTCGCCGGCCCCGTACTCCTTCGCGCCCTTGATGACGTCGTAATAGAAGGAGTACGGCCCACCGACGGCGGGAGTGTACTCACGCATGATCGCCCGGATGAAGTCGGGCGCCGTGATCTCGACGTTCTCGAGCGGCGGGGCGTACATCAGGCCCGGCTTGATCTTGAACGTCCATGTCATCTTGTCGTCGCTGATGGTGGGCGGCCCGTCGGCGAGATCCGGGAACACCTTCGTCCCGTCGTGCTCCGCGTCCTGTCCGTTGTAGGACATCAGGTAACGCAGCAGGCAGCACCGGAAGTACGCGAATGGCAGCTGGTAGTACTCGCGCTGCGGATCCATGGTGGCCGTCACATCGGAGTTCGTGACGACCCGGAGGGTCCCACCCTTCACGGGCTTGGTCCCCGGCGTTCCCGTTTGAGTCGGCTCATTGGCGCTGCTACACGCCGCGACGAGAATCGCCGTCACCGTGGCGAGGGCAAGCACCCTCGCGAAACCTCGTTTCCGCACCCCGTACCCCTTTCTCTCTGGTCCCTTAGGCGGGAACGCCGGTGCCGGGGACGTTGGAGATCCCCTCGGCACCCTTTCCCCGCCGGACGCGCCGGTCAGACCGCTTCTGCGCCTGCTTCCTATACGACAAGGCTGCTGTCCTGGGATCGAGGGCATCCCGCATACCGTCCCCCACCAGGTTGAACGCAAGTGTCGTCACCACCAGGAAGATCCCGGGGAACACCATCATCCACCAGGCCACCTGGAACAAGTTGCTGGCATCCGACAGCTGCCGCCCCCACGACGGGGTCGACGGCGGTACGCCGATCCCGAGATACGAGAGCGAGGCCTCGAACACGATGTTTGTCGGGATGATCAAGGTCGAGTAGACGATGATCGGCGCAACCAGGTTCGGGAGGATCTCCTTGAACATGATGCGCAGGTCGCTCGCGCCAAGCGCCCGGGCGGCCTCGACGAACTCCTTCTCGCGGAGCGAGAGCACCTGACCGCGAAGGATGCGAGCGATGTACGGCCAGGAGAAAAGGGAGATGACGTAGGTCACCAAGAGAAGACCCGGTTTGATCAGGCCTCCGAGACAGCCGTTCGGCTGGAGCCCGCACGCAGCCACCAACCCGAGCGACAGCAGGAGGACGGGGAGCGACAGGACGATGTCGCTCACCCTCGAGATCACCGTGTCGATCTTTCCGCGGTAGAAGCCGGCCATGATGCCCAGGACGACGCCGAGGAACATCTCGATCCCCGTTGCGAACACCGCGATCAGAAGCGAGGTCCGGGCCCCGTAGAGCACGCGGACGAACAGGTCGCGCGAGGCGTTGTCCGCCCCGAACCAGAACGCCTTGTTGGGGCCCTTCGGGATCCCCTCGCTGGTGGTCATCTGGAAGAGGAAGAGCTGGTTCGGTCCGTGGTGCGCGATGTGGGCCGACACGATCGGGGCCACGAGCGCCAGGAAGGCAATGATCCCGATCATCACGATTCCCGCGACGGCGAAGCGGTCGCGCCGGAAGCGGCCCCAGAAGATCTGCGAGGGCGAGCGGCCGACGACGTCGCCGCTCGGCTCGTCCGGGCCTCCAGGAGGTGCGGCCGCGATAGAGGTGCTCTCAGCGATCTGCGCCACCGAGCGACGCGCCTCCTTCCCGTAGCCGCTGTTCGGATCCCCGAGGCCGCATGATTATACGGTCACGGTCCTCACAAAGGCTCCCCAGCAACTCCATAAGACCCCCTATCGGCGCCCGAGGAGCCGGGGTAAAATCTCCACCCCGTTCAGCCGTCCAAGTGCCCCTGCCGCGCAAGCCGTCTCGCCGAACGAGGTCGTTCCGTCCGGCTGGATCCCCTCCCCCGCAGCGACGAGCGGCACCGGATCCGCGGTGTGCGCGGCCCGCGGACACGACGTCGAGTGGTCAGCCGTCACCGCGACGGTCGTGGATCGCAGGTCGACGAGACCCAGCACCTGGTCGAAGAACGCGGCGTCGATCAGAGCGATGATGTCGCGCTTGCCCTGGGCGTCGCCGTCGTGCGCCGGCAGGTCCGGGCCCTTGATGTGGACGTATACGGCTTCGTGATCGTTCATGGCCGCCCCCGCAAGCTCCGCCCACGCGGCGTAGGAGTCACCGGCGGCCGGGTCGGCCGGGTCGGTCAGCAGCCGCGGCGCCGCGATCTCCTGCATGCCGAGCACCATGGCGATCCCCCGCTCGACCGGCATCTCGACGAAGCAGCCCCACGAACGGCCGAACCGCTCGCGGATCGGCTGGAGCCTCGGGCGGTGATCGCCCGCGTCGCGAGTAAGGATCAGGTTGGCCGGGAGCCGTCCCTCGTCCCGCCGCCGGCGGGTTGACCTCCGAGGCGTCGAGGATGGCCGCGGCCCCCTCGACGAAGGCGTTCGTGAGCTCCGCCGCCCGGCGAGCCGGCTCGGAATCGTGACAGCGGCTCGGCACGCTGGCGATCGGTCTCGAAGGTCTCCAGGGCCACGCCGAGGCTCCCTCCTTCGCGATACGCGGGATCGGTGTTGGACACGTCACGCCGAGAGCGGCCCGGTGCTGGACCGGATGACCAGGGCCCCGCGGTGCTCGACGGTGGCCCGCAGCTCGAACGTCGCGTCCGGCAGGATGCAGCGACTCGCCGGTTACCTCGGCGGCGAGCGCGCCGGCCTCCTCGCTGGGGAGGTCCCGCCCGACCCGGCGGTCGACGATCTCGGGCCGTCGGCCGGGTGGCGAAGTTGATCCGGTACGCCAGGTCGCCGTCGGCGAACGGCCACGTCGCTGCCGATGGCCTCGATCACGCCGCGGCCCGGATGCTCCTTCCCGCGGGTCGTACCCCAGGATGCCGAAGACCGCGATATCGGACTCGGGCGCGATGTCCCGGCCCGACGGTGTGCACCAGGCCGGTCCGGCCCCGCTCGGCCAGGCGATCCAGCGCGGGCGTCGCGGCCGCCTCCAGCGGCGTCCGGCCGTCGAACTCCGGGATCGGGTCGTCACCCAGCCCGTCCAGACACACGTAGAGCAATCCGGTCACCGTCCCATCCGATCAGCGGTACTTCACGATCAGCGCGAGGTCCTCCGGGTCCAGGCTGGCCCCGCCGACCAGCGCCCCGTCGATCTCGGGGTGGGCCATGAACTCGCGGATGTTGCCGGCCTTGACGCTGCCGCCGTACTGCACGCGCACGGCCGCGGCACGCGCGTCGTCGTCAGGCCCGCGCGAGGACCGTCCGGATCAGCTCGACCACCCGCCGGCATCGGCCGGCTCGGCGTTTCGCCCGGTGCCGATCGCCCAGATCGGCTCGTAGGCGACGACCGCCGCCCGGGCGTGCTCGGCGTCGACGCCCTCGAAGGCGGCGCGGACCTGCTCGCTCACGCGAGTACTCCGTTCCGCCCGCCTCTCGCTCGTCGAGCGTCTCGCCCACACAGACGATCGGGACCATCCCGTGGCCGAACACGGCCCGCACCTTCCTGTTGACCGTCCGTCCGTCCTCGCCGAAGAGCTGCCGCCGCTCCGAGTGGCCGACGATGACGTATGCGACCTTGAGAGCGGTGAGCATCGGCGGCGAGACCTCGCCTGTGAACGCGCCCTCGTCCTCCCAGTGAACGTCCTGGGCGCCGAGCCCGTAGGGAGCCGGTCGGAATCGATCAGCGTGCCGGATCGAGCGGAGCGCCGTGAACGGACGGGCAGATGACGACCTCGACGCGCTCTGAGTCCTTCTGGTCGAGCAGGTAGGAGAGCTTCTGGACCGCCTGGATCGCCTCGAGATGCGTCTTGTGCATCTTCCAGTTGGCCGCGATGATCGGGCGCCGGCTGCCACCGTCGTCCCCCAGCACGGCGAGCCCCGGCAGCGAACGTCCTTCGAGGAACTCGAGCGACGCGCCTCCGCCCGTCGAGAGGTGGTCGAATGCATCCTCGAGCCCGGCGCGACGGATGGCCAGCACGGAGTCGCCCCCGCCCGCCACGGTGAACGCGTCCGCATCGGCGATGGCCGTGGCCACCCCGCGCGTGCCGGCCGAGAACGGCTCCAGCTCGAACACGCCCATCGGGCCGTTCCACAGGATCGTCTTGGCATCGGCGATGCCGCGCTCGAAGATCTCGACCGTCCGGGGGCCGATATCCAAGCCCTTGAAGCCGTCCGGGATCCGGTTCGCGGGGACGGTCCGACGCTCGGCGTCGGCCGAGATCTCGCTCGCTGCGATCACGTCGGAAGGGACCTTGATCTTGACGCCGCGCTCCCTCGCCCGCTCGAGCATCCGGCGGACGTCGTCGAACCGATCGGGCTCCACCAGGCTGTCGCCCACCGACCCGCCGTCCGCGGCGATGAGGGTGAAGGCCATCGCGCCGCCGACGAGGATCGCATCGACCCGGTCGAGCAGCGCTCCGATTACGGACAGCTTGTCGGAGACCTTGGCCCCGCCGAGCACGGCCACGTAGGGACGCTCCGGCTTGTCCAGGAGCTTGGACAGGACCTCGACTTCGCGCTGGATCAATCGGCCGGCGACGGCGGGGCGGCCGCTGGCGAGCATCAGCTCCGGGAGTGCGACGACGCTCGCGTGCGCGCGATGCACGGCCCCGAACGCATCGTCGACGTAGGCCTCGGCCAGTTCCGCGAGCGCGCCGGCGAACGCCGGGTCGTCGGCTTCCTCTCTCGGATCGAAGCGGAGGTTCTCCAGCAGGACGACCGCCGCGTCGGGCAGCCCGCCCGGAGTCACCTCGGAGAGCGCCGCCACGTCGTGGCCGAGCAGCTCCGACAGGCGCACCCCGATCGGCCCCATCCGGAGGTCGTCGCGGATCCGCCCCTTCGGACGGCCGAGGTGCGACGCCAGCACGAGCGACGCGTCGCGATCGAGGAGCTCTCTGACCGTCGGCAACGCGGCTCGAATCCTCGCGTCGTCGGCGACGGCTCCGCCCTCGAGCGGGACGTTGAAGTCGACGCGAACGAAGACGCGGTCACCTGCGACCGCACCGAGATCGTCCAGGGTTCGCAGGGTCACCGCTTCTCGGCGACCAGCCGCACGAGGTCGACGAGGCGGTTCGAGTAGCCCCACTCGTTGTCGTACCAACCCATCACCTTGACGAGATTGCCCATCGCCATCGTCAGCGGCGAGTCGAACGTGCAGGACGCCGGAGACCCGACGATGTCCGACGAGACGATCGGCTCCTGCGAGTACACGAGCACCGGGCTGAGCGGCCCAGAGGTGGCGGCGGCCAGGAACGCGTCGTTCACATCCTGCACGGTCACCTCACGCTGCAGGATCGCCGTGAAGTCGGTGATGGACCCGACGGCGACCGGGACCCGGAGGGACTGACCGTCGAGCCGCCCCTTCATCGCCTCCATCACCAGGCTGGTCGCCCGCGCGGCCCCGGTCGAGGCCGGGACGATGTTGAGCGCGGCGGCGCGCGCCTCCCGGAAGTCCTTCGACGCGGGACCGTCCACCAGCGCCTGCGAGCCCGTGTAGGCGTGCACGGTCGTCATGAGCCCGCGGTCGACGCCGAACGCGTCGTCGAGGACCTTGACCATCGGGACGAAGCAGTTCGTCGTGCACGACGCGTTCGAGATGACCTTGTGGATCGAGGGATCGAACGTGTCGTCGTTGACGCCCACCACGAAGGTCGCGTCGACATCCTTGCCCGGCGCCGAGATCACGACGATCGGAGCCCCCGCCTCGAGGTGCTGCGCGGCCTTGTCCCGCGCCGTGAAGAACCCGGTGGACTCAACGACCACGTCGACACCCAGCTCGCCCCAGGGAAGCGCCTTCGGATCCCGCTCCGCGAGGATGCGAAGCGAGTCGCCGTTGACCTTGATGGCGTCGCCGACGACTTCGACGTCGGCATCGAAGTTCCCCAGGATCGAGTCGTGCTTGAGCAGATGGCCCATCAGCTCGACGGATCCGAGATCGTTGGCGGCCACGAAGTCGAAGTCCTCGCCGCGCTCTTTCGCCGCGCGGAAGAAGTTGCGGCCGATCCGGCCGAACCCGTTGATCCCGATCCTCACGCTCATGATTTCCTCCTCGAAGGCCGCTGGGGGCGACATCCGCCCTGCGTACGGTCATCCTAGCCGCCGGGCTCGGCGGCCGCGGGCCGCCTCAGCCGCGTTCGAGGTCGCGGTGGGTCACGGTGACCGGCATGCCGCGATCCCGGAAGGCGCTCGCCAGCTCGTCGGCGACCACGACCGACCGATGCGTGCCGCCGGTGCATCCGACCGCCACCGTCAGGTAGGACTTCCCCTCCCGGACGTAGCCGGGCACGACGACGTCGAGCAGGGCCGTGAGCCGTTCCATGAACTCCGGATACTCCTCGCGGCTCATCACGTACGACCGGATGTGCTCGTCCGTCCCGGGCAGCGGCCGCAGCTCGTCGATCCAGTGCGGGTTGGGAAGGAACCGCACGTCGAACACGAGATCGGCGTCCCGCGGCGCCCCGTGCTTGAAGCCGAACGAGACGACGCTCACATGGATGCCCGCTTCGGGCGGGAGCGCGGAGAACGCCTCGCGGACCCGCGCCCGGAGCTGATGCGGCGTGAGCCCCGAGGTGTCGATCACGAGGTCGGCGTCGCCGCGCAGGCTCTCCATCATCAAACGCTCTTTGCGGATGCCCTCGACCACGCGGTCGGCCGGCGCCAGCGGGTGGCGGCGGCGCGTGGACTCGTAGCGGCGCACGAGATCCTCGTCCGAGGCCTCGAGGAAGACGATCCGGCAGGCAATGTTGAGCGCGCGAAGCTCATCGAGCGCGCGCCAGAGCTCACCGAAGAACACCCCGCCCCTGGCGTCCACCACGATCGCCACCCGGCCGGGTCCGCCGGGGCGGGAGGCCAGCTCGGCCATCTTGCCCAGCAGCTCGGGCGGCAGGTTGTCGACGACGAAGTACCCCAGGTCCTCGAGGCAGTGGGCCGCCTCGGAGCGCCCCGCGCCCGAAAGGCCGGTGATGATGGTGAAGCCGGGCACCCCTTCGGGAGCCGGGCCCGGTGTCTCGTCGGTGGTCGGACCGTCGCTCATGCCGATGCCTTTCGCTGCGATGCTCCGGCTTGGAGCCCCTCGTGGATCGCGCGCGCCAGCTCCGGTCCGATGCCCGGCGTCGCCGCGATCTCTTCGACGCTCGCCCGGCGAAGCTTCGCCAGCGAGCCGAAGCGGCGGAGCAGCGACCGCTTTCGCGCCGGTCCGATCCCCGGCACGTCGTCCAGCGGCGAGGCCAGCGCGCGCCGCTCGCGCTTCTGCCGGTGATAGGTGATCGCGAACCGATGCGCCTCGTCGCGGAGGTGCTGCAGCACGAACAGCGCTTCCGACCCGCGCGGGATGGCGAGTGGGTCGGGCCGGTCTGGCAGATAGACCTCCTCGAGGCGCTTGGCAAGACCGACATGCGGAATCTGCAGCCCGAGGTCCGCGAGCACGCGTGAGGCCACGCTCAGCTGCCCGCGACCGCCGTCGACGACGACGAGGGCCGGCGGGTAGGAGAACCTGCGGCCCCGGCCCGTCGGTTCGTCTCGTTCCTGGAGGAGACGCGTGAAGCGCCGACGAAGCATCTCGCCCATGCTCGCGAAATCGTCCGGTCCCGAGACCCCCTTGATCTCGAACCGCCGGTACTCGCCCCGCCGCGGAAGGCCGTCCTCGAAGACGACCATCGAGCCGACCGTGTCGGTCGGCCCCAGGTTCGAGATGTCGTAGCACTCGATCCGAAGCGGCGCCTGTTCCAGCTCGAGCCGGTCGGCAAGCTCCGTCAGCGCACGCGAGCGGGCGCCGAAGTCGGACGCGCGGCGGAGCTTGTGCCGGTGGAACCCCTCGGCGGCGTTTCGCGCGACGACCTCGGCCAGACGCCGCTTGGCCCCGCGCGCCGGCACCGCGATGCCGACCGGCCCGCCGCGCCGTTCGCTCAGCCAGCGCTCCAGGATGTCTCGCTCCCCCGGCTCTTCCGGTACGAGCACCCGACGCGGCACGTCCTGGCGCTCCATGTAGAGCTGCTCCAGGAACGAGGCCACGAGCCCCGCGCGGTCCAGGTCCTCGACCCGGTCGACGACCCAGCCCTTGCGTCCGACGACCCGGCCGCGGCGCACGAAGAACACCTGGAAGGCGGCCTCCAGCTCATCCTCGGCCATGCCCACGACGTCGAGATCCTCGGGCTGTGTCAGGACCATCTCCTGCGACTCGAGGGCCCGCCGCGCCGCGCCGAGCTGATCGCGGAACCGTGCCGCCTGCTCGTACTCCTCGCGCCCGGAAGCCGCGTGCATCTCCTGCTCCAGCCGCTGAAGCACCGGCTTCGAGGAGCCGGCCAGGAATTCGCAGAGCGCGTCGACGTCGGCCCGGTAGCGCTCCTCGGTTGCGCCGGTTGCTTCGGGCACGCACGGACCGCTGCACCGCCCGATGTCGTAGTACAGGCACGGGCGCCGCGCCCGGGCCCGCTGGTCGAAGAAGGAGTTGGAGCACGTCCGGACCGGGAACACCCTCGTCAAGGCGTCCAGGGTGTCCCGGATCGCCCACGCGTGGCCGTACGGCCCGAAGTAGCGGACGTTCTTGCGCTTCTGCCCGCGGAGCACCTGCGCCCGGGGCCAGCGCTCCCCCACCGTCACGGCGAGGTAGGGATAGGACTTGTCGTCGCGGTACCGGACGTTGAACCGCGGCCGGTGGGTCTGGATCAGGTTGTACTCGAGCATCAGGGCGTCGACGTCGCCCGAGGCGACGATCCACTCGACGGCGGCGGCCGACTCGACCATGGCCTCGGTGCGGGGATGCAGCGGGCGGCCCCAGTAGTTCGCCAGCCGCTTTCGAAGGCTTCTCGCCTTGCCCGCGTAGATGACCCGGCCGTCGGCGTCACGGAACAGGTAGGCCCCAGGCTCGTCGGGGATCGTGGAGGCGGCGGGTCGGTTGAAGCTCACGCGGCCATCGTAGACGGACGCCCGCCGGGCGCCGGGATGCCGGGGCCTAGGAGGCGCCCTTCACGACGACCAGGGTCCCGGTCATCGTCGTGGGGTGGATCGTGCACTCGAAGAAGTAGGAGCCGGGATCCAAGACGCCGACCTGGATGTCGGTCTTGGCCGGGCCGGTGATGGTGTCGCTCGCCGCAAGGGGGTTGGCGAGGTCGTCCGCCGTCTTGGCAATCGTCAGGTTGTGCTGCGTTGCGGCATCCTGGTTGTCGAAGCTGATGCTGAACGGCTTGCCCGACGCCGCGACGAGGCAGGCGTTCGTGAATGCGAGGTTCTTCGCCGCCTCGTCGAGCTGAACCGTCTTGTCGTCTCCACAGTTCTGGCTCGCCGGCGCACCCGCCTGGGGGGTCGGGCTGATCGCGACGAGATCCAGCTTCGAGGCATCCTGCTGCACCCCGACGATGAGGTCGTGGTTGACCGGCTCGTACCAAGCGAGGAAGACGTGGGCGTTGTCGCCGGAACCCGACGCGCCGACCGACGGGAACGTGCCGCCCTCGGTCCCGCGCGTCGTGACGGGATCGAGCGACCCGCCCGTGCCGCCCGCCATGTGCACGCCGTCGCCGTCCTGCCAGGCGACCCAGGTCGATCCGTCGTCCTGGAGCGCGACGCCCGTCGTCGGCTCCGCGTTGCCTTGCCCGTCCACGAGTCCCTTCGCGTCGGCGACGGTCGAGGTGGACCAGCTGCCGCCGTCCGCGGAGGTCGCCAGCACGACCGAGCCGTTCGAGTAGTAGGACGCGGCCAGACTCCCCTTCGAATCCGCCGTCATCGACAATCCCTCGCCGCCGGAACCGACGGTCGTCTGTGTGTGACCGCCGCCCGCCGTCACCGTGACGGCATCGACGCTTCCGGTCGCCGCGTCGACGAAGGCCACGACGGGAAGGCCGGCCGAGTTGACCTCGATCCCGGTGTGACCGGGCGCCGCGCATGCGGTACAGCTCGTCGCGGCCACCACCTGCGTCTGCCACGTGCCGGCGGGACGGCTGAGCATCACGACCTGCTGGCCGGTCGCGGCGTTCTCGGTGAACGCCACCCAGGGGGTGCCGTCGGCGCCGACGGCGACCGCGGGGCGCCCGATCTGGCCCGCGGCCCCCTGCCGGACCAGTTCCGCGGTGAACGACGAGCTGGTCCGTTCCGCGTACCAGACGCCGTCCTGCGCGGTCCACACGACGTGCAGCCCTCCGTCGGCGTCGAGCGCGATGTCGGTCCCGTTCGTGTTGTCGGCGGTCGAGTTCGCCAGCGACGCGATCGTCTGGGGCCCGAATGCGATCGAGATGGGGATGTCGCTCGGCATCGCCGCCGCCCCGCGCTGCCAGTACCCCTGTGAGCTGAGGCTGTCCACGGCCACCGAGGGGATGGTCGGCACGGTCACCGGCCGGCTGACCGGAATGTCGTTGGGACCGAGCTTCGCGAAGAAGGAGAACGAGCTGACGTAGGGGATGCCGTCCTTGTCCACCACGATCGCGTTCCCCAGACCCGCGTCGTCGAGGGAATCCGCCACCTGGGGCACGAACTGCATGCCGGAACCGAAGGTGATCGTGGCTTGTGTTGCCGTGGAGCAGGCAGCGGCCACCAGGGCTAGGAGGCATGGAAACAGGAGGACTCGCCTGGTCACGTCGGGCCGAATCCTAGCAACCTCGTCAACGAGAGCTCTCGACCAGCTCGCGGCGTTTCGAGCGCCGGCGTCCCCCCAGCACCGGCGCCAGGAACCGGCCGGTGTGCGAGGCGGGATCTTCGGCGATCTCCTCGGGCGAGCCCGCCGCGACGACCGTTCCGCCCTGGTCGCCGCCCTCGGGTCCGAGGTCCACGATCCAGTCCGCGGTCTTGATGACGTCCAGGTTGTGCTCGATCACGAGCACGGTGTTGCCGGTGGAGACCAGGCGCTGAAGCACCGCCAGGAGCTTTCGGATGTCGTCGAAGTGCAACCCGGTGGTCGGCTCGTCGAGCACGTAGATGGTGTTGCCGGTGGCCCGCTTGTGCAGCTCGCTGGAGAGCTTGATCCGCTGGGCCTCTCCCCCCGAGAGCGTCGGAGCCGGCTGCCCCAGCTTGATGTAGCCGAGACCGACGTCCGAGAGCGTCTGGAGATGGCGGCTGATCACCGGGATGTTCTGGAAGAACTCGAGCCCCTCGTCCACGCTCATCGCAAGGACGTCGGCGATCGTCCGGCCCTTGTACTTCACCTCGAGCGTCTCGCGGTTGTATCGCTTGCCCTTGCACACCTCGCAGGTGACGTAGACGTCGGGCAGGAAGTGCATCTCGATCTTGATCTGGCCGTCCCCGGCGCAGGTCTCGCATCGGCCTCCGCGGACGTTGAACGAGAACCGTCCCGGCAGGAACCCGCGGATCTTGGCCTCCGGCACCATCGCGAACAGCTTCCGGACGTGGTCGAACACCCCCGTGTACGTGGCGGGGTTGGAACGCGGGGTTCGCCCGATGGGCGACTGGTCGATGTCGATGACCTTGTCGAGCTGCTCCCACCCGACGAGGCGGCGATGCTTGCCCGGCAGGAGGCGAGACCGGTAGATCCGCTGCATCAGGGCGCGCAACAGGACGTCCTGGACGAGCGTCGACTTTCCCGAGCCGCTGACACCCGTCACGCAGACGAACAGACCGAGCGGGATGCGGACGTCGACGTTGCGCAGGTTGTGCTCGCTGGCGCCCTGGATGGTCAGCCAGCGCTCCGGTGTCCGGCGGGCGTCTGGGATCGGGATCGACCGCCGCCCGGACAGGTACTGACCCGTGAGCGATCGCTCGCTCTCCAGCAGCCCGGCCAGGTCGCCCGAGTACACGATCTCGCCGCCGTGCTCTCCGGCCGCCGGCCCGATGTCGACGATGTGGTCTGACTCGGCGATCGTCGCCTCGTCGTGCTCGACGACGATGAGGGTGTTGCCGAGGTCGCGCAGCCGGATCAGCGTGTCGAGCAAGCGGCGGTTGTCCCGCTGGTGCAGCCCGATCGACGGCTCGTCGAGGATGTACAGCACCCCGACCAGGCCGCTGCCGATCTGCGTGGCCAGCCGGATGCGCTGCGCCTCCCCGCCGGCCAGCGTCGCAGTCGCGCGGCCCAGCGTGAGGTAGTCGAGCCCGACGTCGACCAGGAACCCGAGCCGGGACCGGATCTCCTTCATCAGCCGGACCGCGATCATCTCCTCGCGCTCGGACAGGTCGACGTCGTCGAGGAACGACAGCGCGTCGCGGATGGAGCGTTCGGTCAACTGGGAGATGTTGAGCCCGCCGACCGTGACCGCCAGCGACTCCGGCCGCAGCCGGGCGCCCTTACACACGCGACACGGGATCTCGCGCATGAACTGCTCGAGCTTCTCGCGGGCGGCGTCCGACTCCGTCTCGGTGTGCCGGCGTTCGATGACCGGGATCACGCCCTCGTACGTGGTGTGGTAGGAGCGCTGCCGTCCGTAGCGGTTGCGGTAGCGGACGAAGACCTCGTCGTCCGAGCCGTACAGCAGGACCTCGCGCGCCCGCTTCGCAAGCTTCGACCACGCCGTGTCGAGCGAGAACTTCTGGACCTCCGCGACCGCCTCGAGAACCCGGTACCAGTACTCGAGCGACGAGCTGGCCCACGGAGCGAGCGCACCCTCGTTGACGGAGAGGCTCGGATCGGGGACGACGAGCTCCGGGTCGACCTCGAGCCGGATCCCCAGGCCGTCGCAGGTCGGGCAGGCCCCGTACGGCGAGTTGAACGAGAAGTTCCGGGGCGCCAGCTCCTCGAACGAGAGCCCGCAGTGGGTGCACGCCAGACTCTGCGAGAACGTCTGCACGTCCTCCTCGCCTTCGTGGGTCGCGATCGCGATCGAGGCGATCCCCTCCGCCAGCTCGAGCGCGGTCTCGACCGAGTCGGCGACGCGCCGGCGGATGTCGGGCTTGGCGACCAGGCGGTCGACGACGACCTCGATCGTGTGCTTGTAGGTCTTCGGAAGCCGGATCGGCTCCGACAGATCGCGGATCGTCCCGTCGATCCGGGCCCGTGGAAACCCCTTGCGTCCCAGCTCGCCCAGGAGCTTCTCGTACTCGCCCTTGCGCCCCCGGACGATCGGGGCCAGGACCTGGAAGCGCGTGCCCTCGGGCAGGCCCATGACCTGGTCGACGATCTGCTCCGGGCTCTGGCGCCCGATCGGCCGGCCGCAATTCGGGCAATGCGGATGCCCCACCCGCGCGTACAGGACGCGGAGGTAGTCGTAGACCTCCGTGATGGTGCCGACCGTGGACCGGGGATTCTTGCTGGTGGATTTCTGGTCGATCGAGATGGCCGGCGAAAGGCCCTCGATAAAGTCGACGTCGGGCTTCTCCATCTGCCCGAGGAACTGACGGGCGTACGACGACAACGACTCCACGTACCGCCGCTGGCCTTCGGCGTAGATGGTGTCGAAGGCGAGCGAGGACTTTCCGGAGCCGGACAGGCCCGTGAACACGATCAGCTTGTTGCGGGGAAGCTCCAGCGTGACGTTCTTGAGATTGTGTTCACGGGCACCGTGGATGACGAGCCGATCGGTGCCCACGACCGATCAGTGTAGTGGGGACCTCCGACATGCCTCCCGTCACCACGCGCCGGGGCTCGGGTAGGCTCGGCGATCGCATGGCTCCCATCCCCGACCTCGCGTCCTACCGCGCCGAGTTCCCGGTGCTCGACCGCAAGACCTACCTGATCAGCGCCTCGCTGGGTCCGGTGTCGACCCGGTCGCGGCGGCTCCTGGACGGCTACCTCGACGCCTGGGCCACCAAGGGCGCCCCCGACCCCGTCTGGGGCGAGGACATCTTCCCCGCGATGGGCCTGCTGAAACGGACGTTTGCCGCCCTGGCCGGGTGCGACCCGGGCGAGCTGGCGATCACCACGAACCTCTCGATTGCCCTGTCGACGGTGGCGTCGTGTCTGGACCTGGCCGGCCCGCGGAACCGCGTCATCCTCTCGGAGCTGGACTTTCCCACCGACGGGCACGTCTGGCTGGCCTGGGCGCGGCGGGCCGGCGCCGAGGTGGTCTGGCTCCGCTCCCCCGACGGCATGACCATCCCGGTCGAGGCCTACGACGAGGCGATCGACGACCGGACCGCGCTCGTCATGGTCAACCGGGTGCTGTACCGCACGAGCGCGCTGGTCGACGCAGCCGCCGTCTGCCGGATCGCGAGGGAGCGCGGGGCCCTGTCGTTCGTCGACGACTACCACGGCGCCGGTCTCGTGCCCCTGGACCTTCACGCGCTCGGATGCGACCTCTACGCGGCCGGCGTCCTCAAGTGGCTGTGCGGAGGGCCGGGGCTCGCGTTCCTCTACGCGCGCCGCGAGCTGCTGCCGTCGCTCGAGCCGGCGGTCACCGGGTGGTTCGGATCGGCCGAGCCGTTCTCGTTCGACACCCAGCACCTCACGTATCACTCGACGGCCCGCCGGCTGGAGCACGGAACGCCGCCGGCGCCCGTCGTCTTCATCGCGCAGGGCGGGCTCGACGTCATCGCGGAGGTCGGCGTCGAACGGATCCGGGCGCGGACCGGCGAGCTGCAGGACCGGGTCATCGCCCGCGCCGACGAGCTCGGCGTCGAGGTTCGGACTCCGCGCGAGCGGTCGGCCCGTGGCGGGGTCGTCAACGTGCAAGGTCGGGCCGGAGGCGGAACGGATCTGCCACGCGCTGCTCGACCGCGACGTCTGTACCGACTACCGCGGCGACGGCCTGAGGATCAGCCCGCACTTCTTCAACACCGAGGACGACGTCGACCGCTGCTTCGAGGAGCTGGCACCGCTGGTGCGTTGATCGCGCCCTCTACCGGACCATCACCGTGACGCGCTGCGCCATGTTGTTGGCGAGGCCGTGGTAGTTCCAGGGTTGCTCCATGGGTTGGGCGTTGCCGGCCGCGTCGGTGGCGCGGACGACCAGGTCGTGCTCGCCCGGCCTCGCGTCCCACTCGAACGACCACGGCGCCCAGGCGTACGGTCCGGGCGGTTCGCCCAGCGCCGCGTCGATCCACAACCGGCCGCCGTCGACGCTGACCTCGACGCGCTCGATCGGACCCCACCCCGACCAGGCACGTCCGCCGAGACGGCAAGAGCCGGCGTCGAGGATCCGGACGCGGTCGAAGAAGTTCGGGAATCCCGGCGGGACCATGAGCGCCCGCGGCATGATCCGCGTCACCGCCTCGCCCGAATCATCCGGCTGCTGCCGGCGGCGGTAGGCGTCCATCTGGAAGCCGTCGAACGGCTCGGCGACGGCCGTGACGCGCCGCAGCCACTTCACGCTGGTCATGCCGTACCACCCCGGGACGAGCAGGCGAAGCGGGAAGCCGTGCTGCGGCGGGAGCGGCTGTCCGTTGACCGCGTAGACGAGGAGCACCTCCTCGCGCATGGCGTCGGCCACGCCGAGGCCTCGCTCGTAGTCCTGCTCGATCTCGCCCTGGACGCCGTGGTCGGCGCCGGCAAAGACGACCTCGGCCGCGTCGGGGCGGAGCCCGGCGCGCTCGAGGAACGGCCCCAGCGCGGTTCCGGTCCACGCCGAGGTTCCCACGGCCTCGCTCAGCCAGGGCTGGCTCAGCGGGCGCGGCTGCAACCGCGCGCGGCCGTTGCCGGCGCACTCCATGGTCACTGGCATCGTGACCGCGGGAGCGCTCCGAATCTCGTCCATCGAGATCGACTGAGGATGCTCGACGAGCCCGTCCACGGCGAGCGTCCAGGCGGCGTCCTCGGTCTCGGGGATGTCGAAGTGGATCAGCAGGTAGTGCATGCCCACCGGGGTGATCTCGTAGCGCAGGCCCTCCAGCGGCATGCCGTGGTTGCGGGCGGCCAGGGCCAGCTCCTCCGGCGTGATCTCGTCGCTCGACGCGATCCCGGCCAGGCCCTCGATCTCGGTGACGTCGTCCACGCGGCCCAATCTATGCCCGCGGCGGGGCATGCACACCCTCGCGCCGCCGTCGCTCCGCGTGCGCCACGACGCGGCCGGCGCGGATCACCAGCCGGACGCGCTCGAAGGCGCGAAGGTCGCGAGTCGGGTCGGCGCCGAGCACCAGCAGGTCGGCGGGTGCGCCGGGTTCGAGCGGCGCCCGGGCCAGGGCCCCGAGCACCTGGTCCGGCGTGAGGCCGGCCTCACCGAGCAGGCGCAGCTCGCGGACGTGCACCCCCGCCGTAAGCGGACCGTTGCCCAGATCCGTGCCGTAGACCACGCGACCGCCGGCCTCGTGGAACCGGCGGAGGTTGTCGAGCGCGGTGCGGAGCTCCGGCGTGTCGCGGCCGTAGGAGTGGATGTCGAGCGTCGAGACGATCCGCAGCCGCTTCGCGCAGGCTTCGACGACGCCGTCGCTCATCCGGTGCGTCCACGGCGTGTGGGCGAGCTCGTCCATCCCGGCGCCGAGCGCCCGTTCCACCTGCCCGGCGCCTTGGCAGTGCGCGGTCACCGGCAGGTCATGCTCGTGGGCGGCCTCGACGATGGCCGTGAGCTCGGCGTCGGTCGGAGTCGGCGGCGTCTCCGCGTTGAGCGACACCTTGACCGCGGCGGCGCCGCGCTCCGCAAGATCCGCGACGACGGCCGCGGCGTCCTCGGGCCCGTCGAGCTCGCGACCGGTCCCGGGCGGAGCCCACGCGCTGGTCGTCGGATAACCGCCGGGGCCCGTCAGCATCGGCCCCGCGGCGCGCACGAGCGGACCGTGGTAGGTCGGCATCTCCGAGGCGTCGGCCAGCGAGAAGATCCGTTCGATCGGCCAGGCGAGGTCTCGCACGGCGGTCACCCCACCCAGGAGCACCGCCGCCGGATCCGACAGCTCGACGTGCACGTGGCGATCGGCCGCGGCCGGCATGAGGAACCCGTCGACGTCGAGGACCTCGTCCCCGTCGCCGGCCTCGACGGCCGGCCCGACCGCCGCGATCGCGGCGCCCTCGCATCGCACCTGCGCGGCGCCGACGGGACGCCCGGGGCCCGTCCATACGGCGGTGGCGCGAACGATCAGGGCCACGGCTAGGCGCCCACCCCCGCCTCGCGGAGCGCCTTCAGCTCCTTGCGGAGATCGACGACCTCGTCGCGCAGCCGGGCCGCGTACTCGAACCGCAGATCTTTCGCCGCCTGATGCATCTCTTCCTCGAGCTGCTGGATCAGCCGGCCGAGCTCGTCCTGCGGCATCTCGGGGCGGTCGGGCTGCTTCCTGCGGCGCCGGGCCGGCGTGGTCGGCGCGTCCTCGTCGCGAAGCGACAGCAGGATGTCGGTGACCTTTCGCCGGATCGTCTGCGGGTCGATCCCGTGCTCGAGGTTGTAGGCCAGCTGGATCTTGCGGCGGCGCTGGGTCTCGGAGATGGCCGTGCGCATCGAGTCCGTGACGTCGTCGGCGTACATGATCACCTGGCCGTCGACGTTTCGCGCGGCGCGTCCGATCGTCTGGATGAGCGAGGTCTCCGAGCGCAGGAACCCCTCTTTGTCCGCGTCCAGGATCGCCACCAGCGAGACCTCGGGCAGGTCCAGCCCCTCTCGCAACAGGTTGATGCCGACGAGGACGTCGAACTCCCCCAGCCGCAGATCCCGCACGATCTCGATCCTCTGGAGCGTGTCCACCTCCGAGTGGAGATAGCGGACGCGGATGCCCATCTCGACGAGGTAGTCGGTGAGGTCCTCCGCCATCTTCTTCGTGAGCGTCGTGACGAGCACCCGCTGGTCGCGCGTGGCCCGCCCGCGGATCTCCTCGATCAGATCGTCCACCTGTCCGGTGGTCGGGCGGATCTGCACCTCGGGGTCGATCAGGCCCGTCGGCCGGACGATCTGTTCGACCACGCGCTTGGACACCCGCAGCTCGTAGTTGCTGGGGGTGGCCGACATGAAGACGACCTGTGGCGCGCGCTCGGTGAACTCCTCGAATCGGAGCGGGCGGTTGTCGATGGCGCTCGGAAGCCGGAAGCCGAACTCGACGAGCGTGCTCTTTCGCGAAAGGTCCCCCTCGTACATCGCGTGCAGCTGCGGCACCGTGACGTGCGACTCGTCGATCACGACGAGGTAGTCGTCGGGGAAGTAATCGAGCAGTGTGTACGGGGCGGTGCCGGCGTCGCGGCCGTCGATGTGCCGCGAGTAGTTCTCGATCCCGCTGCAGAACCCGACCTCGCGAAGCATCTCGAGGTCGTAGGTGGTTCGCATTCGAAGCCGCTCCGCCTCGAGCAGCTTCCCCTCCCCCTCGAGCTTCGCAAGGCGCCCTTGGAGCTCCTCCTCGATCGTTCCAACCGCCCGCTTGAGACGCTCCTCGCCTGCCACGTAGTGCGACGCGGGGAAGATCGTGTTGTCGACGATGTCGTCCTTGATGATCTCGCCGGTCACCGGGTCGAACAGCGAGATCCGCTCGATCGTGTCGCCCCACCACTCGATCCGGTAGCCCGTCTGGTCGTACGGCGGGAAGACCTCGAGCGTGTCCCCCGTCACCCGGAACGTCCCGCGGGCGCGGCTGACCTGGTTGCGTTGGTACTGGATGTCGACCAGGCGCTGGATGGCGGCGTCGAGCGGGACGTCCGTCCCCCGGTACGTGCGCAGGATCTGGCCCTCGTACTCCTCCGGCGATCCGAGGCCGTAGATGCACGACACGCTGGCCACGATCAGGACGTCTCGCCGGCTCAGCAGTGCCGCCGTCGCGGCGTGCCGCAGCCGCTCGATCTCGTCGTTGACCGACGAGTCCTTCTCGATGTACGTGTCGGTCTGCGGGATGTAGGCCTCGGGTTGGTAGTAGTCGTAGTAGCTCACGAAGTACTCGACCGCGTTGTCGGGGAACACCTCGCGGAATTCGTTGGCGAGCTGGGCGCCGAGCGACTTGTTCGGGGCGATCACCAGGGTCGGGCGCTGAACCGCCTCGACCACGTGCGCGATCGTGAACGTCTTCCCGGTGCCGGTCGCGCCAAGGAGCGTCAGCCGCGGCTCACCGGCGCGGACTCCTTCGACCAGCCGCTCGATGGCGGCCGGCTGGTCCCCCGCGGGGACGTTGTCCGAGACGATCCGAAACGGCGGCATCGACCAAGTCTAGGGGCGCGTGATGACGACGCTGACGCCGGGCACCCTCACATCCGCCCGGCCGCGATGATCCGGTCGAGAAAGCGGCGGGTCTCGGGCTGGGCCGGGTCGCTGAAGATCTGCGCGGGCGCTCCCTCCTCGAGAATCCGGCCCTCGTGGAGGAAGGCGACCCGGTGCGCCACGTCGCGGGCGAACCCCATCTCGTGGGTGGCGATGACCATCGTCATCCCGCCCTCGGCCAGCTCCCGGATGAGGTCCAGCACGTCGGCGACGAGGACCGGGTCGAGCGCGCTCGTCACCTCGTCGAGCAGGAGGAGCGACGGCTGCATCGCGAGCGCCCGGACGATGGCGACCCGCTGCTGCTGCCCGCCCGAGAGCCGGTCGGGAAACTCGTCGCGTTTGTCGCCCAGACCGAACCGGGCGAGGAGGTCGTCCGCCCGGGCGGCCGCCTCCGTCCGCGAGAGGCCCAGCACCCGGATCGGCCCAAGCGTCACGTTGTGCAGGACGCTCATGTGCGGGAACAGGTTGAACGACTGGAAGACGATCCCGATCCGGCGGCGCACGTCGTTGACGTTCACGCCGGAGCCGGTGATGTCCTGCCCCCCGATGAGGATGCGGCCGGCTTCGATCGGCTCGAGGAGGTTGATGCATCGAAGCAGCGTCGACTTGCCCGAGCCCGACGCGCCGATCAATCCGATCACCTCGTGCTCGGCCACGGTGAGGTCCACCCCGTGGAGCACCTCGAGGTCTCCGAACCGCTTGTGGACGCCCTCGAGCCGAAGCGCCTCGGTCACGCGGTCCCTCCGCTCTGGCGGCGGCGGCGATCCCGGGCGAGCAGCCAGTCGGTGAACCGGGCCAGCGGGATCGTGATGACGACGAACAGCAGCGCCGTGACGACATACGGCGTGAAGTTGAAGGTCGAGGAGCTGTCGATCTGCGCCTGGCGGAACGCCTCGACCACCCCGATCGAGGCGACCAGCGCCGTGTCCTTCTGCAGACCGATGAAGTCGTTGAGGAGCGGCGGGATGACCCGCCGGACGGCCTGGGGCAGCACCACGAACCGCAGCGACTGCCAGCGCGAGAGGCCGAGCGAGCGCGCGGCGGCGACCTGGCTCTCGTGGACGGACTCGATTCCGGCCCGGTACACCTCCGCGACGTAGGCGGAGTAGACGAGCACCAGAGCGACCACCGCCCAGAAGAACTCCGACTTCGGGATCTGCAGCTGCAGGGCCGGCGCACCGAAGCCGAGCGTGTAGATCACGAGGATCGTCGGGATGCCGCGGAACAGGTCCGTGTAGACGATCGCGAGCGCGCGAACCGGGAAGAAGACCGGCCCGGGGAGACTTCGCAGCACCGCGATCACCAGGGCGAGCACCAGGATGAACACCTCCGCGATCATGAACATCCGGACGTTGACCCCGAAGCGCCGGACCGTCTGCGGGAGCGAGGCGCGGAACTGCTCCCCGCTGAAGAACGCGCGGTGAACCTCGGCCCACCCCGGGGAGTTGACGACGATGATCGCGACCACGGCCAGGAACAGCGCGGTGCTCGCGAGACCGATCGTGACCGCCCGGCGGCCCTCGGGCCGTCGCGGGCCGCCGAGGATGCGCGATCGCCGGTCCCCCAGCCCGCCCGGGGGTTCGCCGACGCCGCCGGGCTGCGTGGCGCTCACCCGGGCCGGCGCGCTATCCGAAGACCGGGAACGTCACGTCGGTGAGCCACTTCGCCTGAAGCGCGGCGATCGTGCCGTCGGCGGTCAGCGCGGCGATCGCCTGGTTCACACAGTCGACCAGCGGGTTGTCCTTCTCGAAGACGAGACCGAAGTACTCCCCCTGCGACGGGAACTGCCCGACCACGACGCCGTGGTGCGCCTCACCGATGAGGACGTTCACGTAGGCGGTCGGCGCGTCGACGATGTAGCCGTCGATCTGCCCGTTGTTGAAAGCCTGGATCACGTCGGTCGAGCGGTCGTAGACGCTCGGGTCCTGATCCGGCTGGATCACGTCGGTGATCGTGTCGAGGCTCGTCGTGCCGATCTGCGCGCCGAGCTTGTACGGCTTGAGGTCGGCCACCGTCGTGGCCGAGGCGATCGGCGTCCCCTGCTTCGCGACGAGCGCCTGGCTCACGTCGTAGTAGCTGTCGCTGAACGACACCGCTTCCGCGCGCTTGGGCTTGTACGAGATCTCGTTGATGTCGAAGTCGAAGTCCTTGGGTCCGGGTTTGAAGGAGTTGTTGAAGTCCGTGTAGACCCACGTCACGGCGCTCGCGTCAAAGCCCATCTGCGCCGCGAGGGCATAGGAGAAGGCGCTCTCGTAGCCCTTGCCGCTCGCCGGGTTCCCCGTGCCGCTACCGGGGTTGGCCTTCCAGTCCCCGTAGGAGCCGCTGCCGCCGAACCAGGGTTGGAACGCGGGGTTGTCCGTGCCGATCGCCATCGTCGCCGGCGTCTTGAGGTTGAGGCTCTCGACGGCGCAGGGGTCCACCGATACCGACCCGCTCGTCGGCGGCGCCGAGCTCGCTCCCGGTGTCTCCGTCTTCGAGCATGCCGCGGCGACGATCGCCACGACGGCAGCGCCAACCAGGAACTTGCGCACCCAGACCCTCCTTCGCCCCGGCCTCTCGGCCCGGCTCCCCCAACTCCGGGCTGAGGCTACCACCGTCCCCCTCGCGAGGATTACTTCTGCGGCTCCCAGCTGAAGAAGCGCGATGCGACGGCGAGACCCCCGAGACCCCAGGCGACCACGATGAGGAGGTCGATCCAGTCGAACGGGACCAGGGCGCCGCCGCGAGGTCCACCCAGCGTGCCCAGATACGCCGACTGCATCGCATCGGTGAAGTGCTTCACCGGAAAGATGGCGCCGACCGCCTTGATCCAGGCGGGGGCGTCGTCGCCGATGGGGAAGAACACGCCCGAGAGGAACAGCAGCGGCAGGATGACCGCGTTCACGATCGCGGGTGAGGCATCCGCGTTCGGAATGATCGCCGTGGTCGCAAGACCCAGGGCCGCGAAGCTCGCCGCCCCCACCACCAGGGCGACGAGAAACTCGAGGAGCGCGATCCCCCCGGGAACATGCGCCGAGTAGGCGACGGCGCCGAACACCGTGGTGATGGCGACGAGCAGGAACGCGACCAGCATCGCGTGAACGACTCGGGCCGACAGATACGACCAGGCCGGAAGCGGCGTACCGCGCGTCCGCTTGAGGATGCCCATGTCCCGCTGGAACGAGACGTTGATGGCGATGTTCGTGTAGCAGGCCGAGATGACGCCGAACGCCGCCATTCCGGCCACGTAGTACGTCGACAGGGCGACCTTCGTGTGGTTGAGCAGGACCGTGCCGTTGCCCAGAAGGGACGTGAAGATCACCAGGAACATCAGTGGGAACGCGAACGTGAAGAAGGCCGAGGCGGGGTTGCGCCAGAACGCCTTGTTCGTGAACCCCAGCTGACGGATCGTGAGGGACCCGCCGCTCATTCCGTCCCCACCTGGCCCCCGGTGAGCTCCAGGTAGACGTCCTCCAGGCTCGGACGCGTCACCTCGACCCCTTCCAGCGCGACGCCGTGCTCCAGCGCCCAGCCGGTCAGCTCGTGCAGGGGACGAACGGGGTCTTCGGTGTCGAGCTCGAAGCCGTCCTCGAACGGCGTCTGCCCCCACGACGGCGGCGCGGGCGCGCCGGTGGGCAGGCGGAACCGGATTCGGGCCCGGCGCTGGTCACGGCCGGCCAGCTCGTCCGGCGGACCTTCGGCCACGATCCGCCCGTTCGCGATGACGGCGGCTCGATCGGCCAGGTACTGCGCCTCGTCCATGAAGTGGGTGGTGAGGAACACCGTCTTGCCAAGCGCGGTCAGGTTTTTCACGATGTCCCAGGCGTTGCGCCGTGCGCTCGGGTCGAACCCGGTGGTCGGCTCGTCGAGGAACAAGAGCTCCGGATCGCCGGCGAGCGCGATCGCGACGTCGAGCCGGCGCTGCTGCCCGCCCGAGAGCTTGTTGACGCGTGTCGTCCGTTTCTCCGTAAGCCCGACGAGGTCGACCACCTCGTCGACGCCGAGCGGGTGCTCGTAGTAGCCCGAGAACATGTCGATCGTCTCGTGGACGGTGAGATACGGGTCGATCCCCGTCGACTGCAGGACGATCCCGATGCGGCGGCGAAACTCGCGCGCGCGCTCAGCCGGGTCGAACCCGAGCACCGAGACCGTCCCGCCCGACCGAGCTCGGTAGCCCTCGAGGATCTCGGTCGTCGTGGTCTTGCCGGCGCCGTTTGGTCCGAGGAAGGCGAAGACCTCTCCCCGGTCGACATGGAAGCCGATGCCGGCGACGGCCTCCACGTCGCCGTAGGTCTTGCGCAAATCCGCGACCTCGATGACCCGCTCCCCCACGGCGTTCACCGTAGCAGCCGCCTCTCGACGAATCACAGCGGCCGGTTGCCGGGAGGGATCACAAGGGACGGCGCCCGGAGAACCCGGATCGCTCGTCGTGGTAATGGGTCACCGCCGCCTCCCCGAGCCGCCAGCACAGGAACACGGGGCGGCCTTGCACCTCGGATGGGAAGTCGACCAAACCGGACTCGGGATCGCGCAGCAGGATGCCGCGGCGGGCCAGCTCTTCGAGGTCGGCCTTGAGTGAGCGCTGGGCCTCGAACCAACCGGTGCCGGCGACTCCGCCGCCGTCTCTTGCCACGCTCGATCGGATGCGCGAGCTGGTCTCGATGAGCCGTCTCCGGGTGTCGGCGATCCGCGGGAGACGCTCCCGGAGATCGTCCAGCTGCGCGTTCGCCTCCTCCACCGTGAACAGGCGCTCGGTCATCCGGCCGTCTCCAGCAGTCCGGGCACCTCGGTGAGCGATGCGACCCGGGCTCCGGCGTGGGAGGGGTAACGTCCGCGGCGGTCCACGAGCACCGGGAACATGCCGAGCGACGCCGGCGGGTCCACGTCGAACTCCGGGTTGTCGCCGACGAACGCGGCCTCCTCCGGCGCGACGCCGGCGCGCTCGAGGGCGAGCTCGTAGATGCGAGGGTCGGGCTTCTCGACGCCCTCGAGTCCGGAGATCACCCGAACGGGAAGCGCGTCGCGAACCCCGAGGACGCCGAGGAGGTCCTCCAGCCATGGCTCGAAGTTCGAGACGACCCCGAGGATGAGCCCGCTCTGCGTCAAGCGTTCGACCGCCGGCCGGACATCGTCGAACAACTCGTAGTTCGCGAGATCGGTGAACGCGTCGTGCAGCTTCGCGTGTAACCCTGTGTCGCTAGGCACCTCGAGCGCGGTCAGCATCCGGGCGTAGACATCGGCCCAGAAACGCCGCGAGCGCTCCGGCGCGGTCGTCCACAGCTCGCGGTCGCGGGCGGCCTCGGAGAACCGGCCCACCACGACCGACGACGCGCGCACGACGTCGTCGGGCGTCCGGTCGTGACCGGCGCCCGCAAGCACGACCGAGAACAGATCGGAGAACGACGGAGCCGGGTGCACGAGGGTCTCCCCGGCATCGAAGAACACCGCTCTCACGCGCACGGACGCCAAGGATAGCCCGGGCTCAGCCGGCCGCCCGGGCCGCGAGGCGGTCCCACAACGCCCCGACGCGGGTGCCGAGATCCTCCTGGCTTCCGTCGTTGTCGACGATCTCGTCGGCGACGCGCTCGGCCTCGGCGACCGGAGCCTGCGCGTCCATGCGGGCGCGGACGTCGGTCTCGTCCATCCCTCGGGCAACCAGCCGTTGCACGCGGAGCGGGACGGGGGCGCGGACGACGACCACGACGTCACAGGCCTGATGGGCGCCGGTCTCGACGAGCAGCGGCGAGTCGAGCACCACGATCCGGTCGCTGCCCGCCTGCGACGCGATCCGCTCGGCGATCCCGCGCTGCACCTGCGGGTGCACGATCGCCTCCAGGATCTGCCGCCGGTCGGGATCGGCGAACACGATCCGGGCGAGCGCCGCCCGGTCGAGCTCGCCGTCGGCGCCGACGATCTGGGGGCCGAAGCGCTCGAGGACCTGCCTGAACCCGTCCGTACCGCTCGTCACCGCATCGCGGGCGAGCGCGTCGGCGTCGATGACGACGGCACCGCGGCCGGCGAGCAAGCGTGCGACGGTGGACTTGCCCGAACCGATGCCGCCGGTGAGCCCGACGAGCAGCACGACGGCGTCCGGCGCGCTCGGGCCGCTAGCCCTCGTGGCTCTCGCGGCGCTTCAGGTCCTCGAGGATGGCCTCGAGCGACACGTCCTCGTCGGCGGCGGGCGCCTCGGCTGCGGCCGCCGGCTCCTCTGTCTTCGTTGCCGCTTCCGCCTCGGCCGGCACCTCGGGCTCGGGCTCGGCTGCGGGGGCCCCGGCCTCGGGAGCCTCGACTGCGGGGGCCTCGGCCTCAGGAGCCTCAGCTGCGGCGGCCTCTGCCTCGGGGGCTGCCTCGGGAGGCGTGACGGCCTCGGCAGCGCCGGCTCCGTCGGAGCGGCCGGCTCGTCGGCGACCTCCGCGGCCCGTGCCGCGTCGGCCTGCGCGACCGCGTCGACCACGGACTGGGGAATCGCGATGCTGGGCTGTTCCATCTCGGGCTGGGCGGGCCGCTCGGGCTCCCGCTCGACCTCGATCTCCTTCGGCTGCGCGGCCGGCGCCGACGCCTGACGCATCGAAAGGCTGACCCTGCGGCGGCTGACGTCGACGTCGATGACCTTCACCCGGACCTCGTCGCCCACCGAGAGCACGGACTCCGGGGTGTCGACGTGCTCGTTGGAAAGTTCCGAGATGTGCACCAGACCCTCGATCCCGGGGGCCACCCGGACGAAGGCGCCGAAGGGAACGAGCTTGGTGACCTGACCGTCGATGACCTCACCGGTCGTCGAGCGGCGCTCGAACTCCTTCCACGGATCCTCCTGCGTCGCCTTGAGCGAGAGGGACACGCGCTCGCGCTCGAGGTCGACGTCGAGCACCTCGACCTCGACCTCCTGGCCCACGGTCACGACCTCGCTCGGGTGGTCGACGTGCTTCCACGACATCTCCGAGACGTGCACCAGACCGTCCACGCCGCCCAGATCGACGAACGCCCCGAAGTTCACGATCGAGCTGACGGCGCCCTTGCGCCGCTCGCCCTTCGTGAGGCCCTCCAGGAACTTCTTCCGGCCCTCGGACTGCGATTCCTCGAGGAAGGCGCGGCGCGACAGCACGACGTTGTTGCGGTTGCGATCCAGCTCGATGATCTTGGCCTCGAGCTCCTGGCCGACGAACGGATGGAGATCGCGAACACGGCGGAGATCGACGAGCGACGCGGGCAGGAACCCCCGCAGCCCGATGTCGAGGATCAGGCCGCCCTTGACGACTTCGATGACGGGTCCCGTGATCGTCTGACCCGACTTCATCACCTCTTCGATGCGTCCCCAGGCCCGTTCGTACTGGGCCCGTTTCTTGGAAAGGATCAGCCGGCCCTCTTTGTCCTCTTTCTGCAGGACGAGCGCCTCGATGCGGTCGCCGACCTTGACCACCTGGCTCGGGTCGACGTCGTGGCGAATCGAGAGCTCCTTGGTGGGGATGACGCCCTCGCTCTTGTAGCCGATGTCCAGGAGCACCTCGTCGCGGTCGATCTTTACGACCTCACCCTCGACGATGTCCCCGTCTTTGAAGTCGCGGAGCGAGGCTTCCATCGCCACGATCAGCTCTTCCGGCGTCAGGTCGCGCTCAGGCGCAACCTTGATGTCTTGCGTCTCGATTTCCACCATCCCCTTCCAAGCACCGTTCGTCCGCGGACGCCGACGATCCGGTGAACGGACCCGAGCCGGCGAAACGTACGTTCCGCGGGCAGGCAGGGATGGTAGGTGAGCAGGCAAAACGGCGTCAATGAAGGGGCGCGACCGCCAGGGGACCGCAGGCGCGTGGCTCCAGGGCCGAGGACGATCCGAGGAACACCCCCGCCAGCAGGGCGAAGAGCACCGTCCTGACCCACACCGAACCCGTCACGATCGCGTCGCGAGCCGACGGGCTGTCGACCGAGACCCCGAAGATCGCCACGTACAGCACGAGATTCGCGGCCACGAACAGCACCCACCACCTGAGCCGGACCCCCAGCAACGCGAACCACGGGAGCAGCCACAGGGCGTATTGAGGCGAGTGAACCTTGCTTCCCACCAGGAACGCGGCGATGAGCGCCCCGGTCGTCTGCAGGAAGGGATAGACGCCCTCGCGCCGCCGGCGCCACTCGGCGGCGGCCAGGACGGCCCCGAGGCACACGAGGACGAGCACCGTCGAGAGCAGGTTCACGGTGGCCGGTCCCAGCCGGAAGGTGCCCGACAGGGCTCCCCAGAGGCTGTCGTAGTTCGGCGGCCGGAGCGTCTGGAACCGGTACGTGACCGCCCACCCCGGCGGATCGGCGACGAGGATCGGCAGGTTGACCGCCGCGAACGTCGCGATCCCCGCCCCGGCAGCCCGAAGCGCCTCCCGGGTTCCGGCTCGATCTCGCCGGTCGAGGGCGAGCGGCACGAGCAGCAGCAACGGGTAGAGCTTGAGCGCGCCCCCCAGCCCGAGCGCCACCGCCGAGAGGATCGGCCGGTCGCGCCACCACCACCAGACCGCGGCCGTGGTCGCGAGCACCGCGGGGAGGTCCCAGTTGTGGAAGGCGTAGAGCGCCAGAGTCGGTGCCGCCGCGAACAGGATCGCCCGTGGCCCGGTCATCTTCGCCAGCAGCAGGGCCGCCACGATTCCGAACGGAGCCAGCAGCAACGCCGACACGGCGAGGTAGCCGTCGGGTCCGGACACGACGGGCGACGGGAGCCACATCAGCAGACCGACGAGCACCGGGTACTCGTTGGCGCCGTCGACGGGACGCAGGACGGAGCGGGCAGGCGGACCCGGGTCGAGCGACACGAGCAGCCGGCCGTTCACATACGGGAAGAGGTCGCGGTCCATCCCGCGCAGCGAGTACAGGGCCCGCACGTCCGAGTGGCACAGGAAAGCGTGTGGGTCGTGCCAGAAACCGCGGCACGCCTTCCCCGCGTAGCCGAGCAGCAGCACGAGGCATGCGGCCGCGACCACCGCGGCCACCGGACGGCCGCGCATCCGTCCGGTCAGTGCCCCGCGGGAGCGGCGACGGACCAGTCCGGGCCGGAGCCGATGTCCGCGCGCAGCTCGACGTCGAGCTCCACGGCGTGCTCCATCCGGTCGCGCACCACCTCGGTGGCCGCGGCCAGCGAATCCGCGGGCACCTCGAACACGAGCTCGTCGTGGACCGTCAGCAGCATCTGACACCCGAGGCCGGGGTGTTCGCGAAGGGCACGGTCCACCTCGATCATCGCCACCTTGAACACGTCGCTCGCGCTTCCCTGGATCGGAGCGTTCAGCGCCTGCCGCCGGCCGAGATCCCGGACGCGCGGGTTGGTCGCACGCAACTCCGGGATGTAGCGGCGGCGGCCGAGGATGGTCTCGGTGAAGCCCTCCACCGTCGCGCGGGCGACCTGCTGATCGAGGTACTCCTTGATGCGCGGGAAGCTGGTGAAGTACGCGTCCATGATCTCTTGCGCCTCGTCCGGCGCGATGCCCAGCCGCGACGCAAGGCCCCAGGCGTTCATCCCGTACGCGAGCCCGTAGTTGACCATCTTGGCCCGCGACCGTAGCGAGGGATCGACGGCGTCCTCGGGAAGACCGAACACGCGGGCCGCGGTGGCGGTGTGGATGTCGTGCCCGGCGGCGAATGCCTCTTTCAGCCCCTCGTCGCCCGACAGGTGCGCCAGGACGCGCAGCTCGATCTGCGAGTAGTCGGCGCAGAGCATGACCTGACCCTGTTCGCCGGGAACGAACGCGCGGCGGATCTGCCGGCCGAGCTCGGAGCGAACCGGGATGTTCTGGAGATTGGGGTTCGAAGAGGAGAGCCGCCCCGTGGCGGCCACGGTCTGGTTGAACGAGGTATGCACGCGGCCGTCGCGCGGGTCGACCAGGCGCGGCAGCGCCTCGAGGTAGGTGGAGTTCAGCTTGTCGAGCTCGCGCCACGAGAGCAACGCGTCGATGACCGGGTGCGCGTCCCGCAGCTTCTCCAGGACGCTCGCGTCCGTCGAGAGCTCGCCCTTTGGGGTTCGCTTGCCGGGCGTGAGCCCGAGGTTCTCGTAGAGGATCTTGCGCAGCTGCGGAGGCGAGTTGAGGTTGAACTCCTCGCCCGCATGGCGAAACACATCCGCGCGGAACGTCGCCATCCGGTCGCGCACCTGCTCGCCCATCTCCTCGAGGTACGCGACGTCGAGCCGGACCCCACGGGCCTCCATCCCCCCGAGCACCGACGACAGCGGCAGCTCGACCGTCTCGAGCAGGTGCCGCAGCCCGCGGCGGTCGACCTCTTCTTCCATCACCGGCGCGAGCAGTGCGACGGCGGCGGCTTCGGCGGCCGTCGTCCGCCACGGATCCTGGTCGAACAGCTGGCCGGTCTCGCCCTCGCCGTGGACCGATCCGAGCACGTCGGACCCGAGATAGCGCTCGCAGAGCGCGTCGAGGGGATACGTGGCGGCCCCCGGGTCGAGCAGATAGCCGGCGAGGGCGGTGTCGAACGCGACCCCGGCCATCGACACGCCCTCGATCCGCGCGATCCGCTCGAGCTCCTTGCTCTCGTGGGCCCACTTCGGGGCATCCGGATCGGCCAGGTAGCCGGCAACGGGGTCGGCGTCGGCGAGCTCGGCGTACGCGGCCTGCGCCCCGCCGGCCGAGGCGGCGAGGCCACGCAGGCGGCCGTCCTCCGCATGGGCGCGCACCCCGAACACACCTCCGGCCGCGAGGATCTCCTGGAGCTCACCGGGCTTGACCCGGCGCAGATCCAGCTCCGCCACCTCGGCCTTGGGCGGGCCGCCGTGGGCGACGTCGCGGAGCCGCTCCTCGAGGCTTCGGAACTCCAGCGAGGTGAACAGCCGGTGGATCTCCTCGGGATCCCACTCCCCCATCACGAGGGTCTCGGGATCGACCCGACGTCCACGTCGAGCACGATCCGCGCCAGCTGCTTGTTGAGCCGGAGCTGGCCCGCGTGGGCCACGACGTTCTCCTTCAGCTTGCCCTTCAGCTCGTCCGTGTGGGCGACCAGCTCCTCGACCGTGCCGAACTGCTGAACGAGCTTGGCCGCGGTCTTGTCGCCCACGCCGGGAACGCCGGGGATGTTGTCCGAGGGGTCCCCCTTCAGCGCCACGAAGTCCAGATACTGGTCCGGCCGGATGCCGTACCGCTCGACGATCGCGGCCTCGTCGTAGTCGACGATGTCGGAGATGCCCTTGCGGTTGAACATCACGCGGATCCCCGGCCGCACCAGCTGGAAGAAGTCGCGGTCGGCGGTGACGATGACCGTCTCGATCCCTGCTCGGACGCCCGGACCGCGAGCGTCCCGATGGCGTCGTCGGCCTCGTGCCCCTCGACGCGGACATGGGGATCCCGAGTGCGCCCAGCACCTCGTCGATCAGCCCCAGCTGCGGACGGAAGTCGCCCGGGGTCTCGGCACGGCCGGCCTTGTACTCGGGGTACATCTCGAGCCGCACCGTCGGGGCGCCCCTGGTCGAAGGCCACCGCGATGAGGTCGGGCCGCTCGTCGGTCAGCAGCTTGATGAGCATCGACGTGAACCCGTAGACGGCGTTCGTGACCTGACCCGTGGTGGTCGCGAGCGTCAGCGGGAAGGGCGAAGAACGCGCGGTAGGCGAGCGAGTGGCCGTCGAGGAGGAAGAGTCGCCGCGGTTGCTCGCCATCGGTCGGTGCCACGGCGGCCATCCTAGAGCGGCCGGCAGACCGAGATTCGTGCCCCCGTGGGCGGCGATGCCGCTACCCTGATAACTCCATGACGAACGAACCCCGCCATCCGTCGGCCGACTACCTCGAGGCGCTGTACGAGATCGAGGAGGAGCACATGCCGACCGTGCAGGCGGAGCTCGCCAGGTGGATGGGCGCGAGCCGGGCATCGGTCTCCGAGCACATGAAACGGCTCGTCGCCGACGGCCTTGTACGCGTGGGCGAGGATCGCCGAACGCTCTCGTTCACGCCCGCCGGACGCGCGATGGCCGTCACGCTCGTCCGCCGGCATCGGCTCGCGGAGCATCTGCTGATCGACCTGATCGGTCTCCCATGGCACCAGGCGCACGAGGAGGCCGAGCGCTGGGAGCGCGTCATCTCCGAGGACGTCGAGCGGCGGCTCGTGCTGATTCTCGAGGACCCGGGAGCCTGCCCGCACGGCAACCCCATCCCCGGGTCCGCGAACGAAGCCGACGTCTCCGAGCTGGTGGTGCTTCGCGACGTCGGGGCGGGCACCCGTGCCACCCTTCGACGTCTGACCGAGGACCTCGAGCTGGAGCTCCCGGTGATGCAATTCCTCGAGGAGACCGGGCTCATGCCCGGCGCGGACCTGACCGTCGACGGACTCACCCCCGACGGCGCGATGAGCCTCACGGTGCTCGGCCGGCCGGTCGCACTCGGCGCGCACCTCTCGGACAACCTCTGGGTCGAGCCGCGCGCGGCGCGTTGACGTGAATCCGACCTCCTCCATATGATTTCGGTGGCCCGAACGCACACTGTTCGGCCTACCGAACACTCTCGGGAAGCGCTTGACCGGACCCCCCGGAGGGACGCTTGCTACCGACTTTTGTCATCGGCCTTCGAGAGGGCATCGAAGCATCCCTGATCGTCGGCATCATCGCCGCCTTCCTGATCCAGCGGGGCGAGCAGAGGGCCCTGCGCCCCATGTGGATCGGCGTCGGGCTGGCGACGGCCCTGTGCGCGGCGGCCGCCGTCGGCCTTCGGATCGCGGGCGAGTCACTGCCCTTTCGCGGCCGGGAGATCCTCGAGGGTTCGCTGGCGCTGTTCGCGGTCGGGTGCGTCACGTACATGGTCGTGTGGATGCGGCGGCACTCGCGGGAGTTGAAGCACTCGCTCGAGGCCCACGCGGAGATCGCTCTCGTCTCCGGCTCCGTCCTCGCGCTCGCCGTGATGGCGTTCTTCGCCGTCATCCGCGAGGGACTCGAGACGGCCGTCTTCCTGCTGGCCGCCTTTCAGAACTCCTCGAGCCCGACCGCCACTGGGCTCGGGGCCGTCCTCGGCATCGCCGCCGCGGTCGTGCTCGGCTTCGCGATCTACCGCGGCGGCGTTCGGATCAACCTCGCACGCTTCTTCCGCGTGACGGGATTCGTGCTCGTGCTCGTCGCCGCGGGCCTGCTCGCATCGGCGATCCACAGCTTCGCCGAAGCGGGCGTCGTGACCGCCTTGCAGGAACGCGCCATCGACTTGTCCTGGCTCGTCCGGCCGGGATCGGTGCGCGGCTCGCTCATCACGGGGATGCTCGGCTTCCAGCCGATCCCGACCGGTGGCGGAGGTCGCCCTGTGGGCCCTCTACGCGATCCCGATGGGGATGTACGTCTTGTGGCCGCAGCGGGGACGCCCGATGACGACCGCGCGCGTCGCGAGCCCCGTCTCCGGATAGCGTTCGCGGTCCTCGCACGCAACCTTCGCGTTCGCATCGACGAACGCGACGAACGTATTGACACAGTCTCAACCTCACGTCTACTGTTCAGCCTGGCCCCAGCGGCCGCGGACCCGGGAGGGGCGACCCGAACGGGCGAGGGGTTGTTGGGGCCAAAGCGTGACGGGCCGCGACGCTCGACAGGGGACGCTCGCGTATGGGGAAGGCGCGAGCGGCTCCGAGGGGAGTCGCGGCCCGTCTCATGTTCTGCATCGACCGTTCTGCATCGGCTGTTCGTCCGCCGGTGCGGACTGGTCCCGCCACACCGGACGCGAAACCGAAACGCTCGACTCCAAGGTTGAGACTTTCGAAACGCGGGATGTGAAACGGGGCCGAGCACCCGTTCTCGTTACAGGACCGCCTCGATGAACTTCCGGGTCTCGGGGGACTGGGTGTGGTTGAAGATCTGATCGGGTGTTCCCTCTTCGAGAATGACGCCCTCGTGGAAGAAGGCCATGCGATGGGCGACCTCGCGGGCGAACCCCATCTCGTGGGTGACGACCATCATGGTCATGTGGAGGTCGGTGGCGAGGGACCTCATCACCGCCAGCACCTCCCCGATCAGCTCGGGGTCAAGGGCCGAGGTGGGTTCGTCAAAGAGCATCACGTCGGGTTCCATCGCAAGGGCTCTGGCGATGGCCACCCGCTGCTGCTGGCCACCCGAGAGCCGGATCGGGTACTCCTCGGCCTTGTCCGCCAAGCCCACCTTGTCGAGCAGGTCCAGCGAGATCGCCCGTGCGTCGTCGGCATTCATTCCCTTGACGGTCACGGGCCCCTCCATGACGTTGCCGAGTGTCGTCATGTGCGGGAAGAGGTTGAACTGCTGGAACACCATCCCCGCATGAAGCCGGACCTGCCGGATCAGGTCGCGATGATGGCGGGTGCGGTGACTGCCTTCCAGGCGGATCCCCGAGACTTCGATGACGCCGTCGCTCGGGTCCTCGAGGAAGTTCACGCACCGCAGCAGCGTGCTCTTGCCCGAACCGGATCGGCCGAAGATGACCACGACCTCGCCGCGGTCGACCTCCATGCTGACGTCCTTCAGAACCTCCAGGTCTCCGAAGCGTTTCCGAAGGTGCTCGATGCGAACGACGGCCTGTCCATTCGGGAACGTCATCCGGGCCCCCCTGGATCGTCCGGATCGTCCGGTTCGTCGACCACGCGCTGGTGCTGCCCGGAAGATCCGATCGCCAACTCGGGCAGGGCGCCGGCCTTGCGCTTGGCCCGTCCCGACTGGGCGGCGGCCCCTCGCACGTAGCCCTTGGAGATCCGGCGCTCGAGCCGGCTCTGGAAGATCGTGAACATCGCCGTGAGGACCCAGTACATGATCGCCACGAGGATCAGCGCCTCGAGGTTCTTGAAGTCCTTCTTGCCGACGAGCTGACCCCGCCGGAAGATCTCGGCCGAGGACGCCGTCACCCCCAGGAACGAGACCAGCGCGGTGTCCTTCATCATTGCGATGAACTCGTTGCCGGTCGGCGGGATGATCACGCGCAGCGCCTGCGGCAGCACGACCCGGCGCATGCGCTGCCCGTAGGTCATCCCCAAGGCCTCCGCCGCCTCCCCCTGGCCATGCCCGACGGACTGGATCCCCGCGCGGAAGATCTCCGTCATGTAGGCGCCGTAGTTGAAGCCCAGGGCGAGGATGCCGGCCACGGCCGGCTGGAGGATGTAGATCTTCTCCAGGCCGTGCGGAAGTCCCGGGAAACGCTGCGTGAGGTTGATCCCGACCTGGGGAAGCGCCAGGTAGATGAGGAACATCTGCACGATGAGCGGCGTGCCCCGGAAGAACGACGTGTAGAAGCCGGAGATCCCGTAGGCGACAGGGTTGTGCGAAAGACGGCCCAACGCCCCGAGGAGCGCCAGGAAGACCGCCAGGGCGATGCCGGCGACCGCGATGATGACCGTGTACCGAAGCCCGCCGAGGATGTACCGGGCGTGTTCGCGCATCCATGTCGTGTCGAACTTCGTCAGCGCGAAGAAGAACCCGAGGACGCCGAAGATGACCGCCCAGACCACCAAGACCTTGAGGCGGAAGGGCACCCGGGCGCTCGCCAGGGCGAAGCGGTCCATGCGGCCGCCGTCCGTAGGCGCGACAGGGGGCCGGGAAGCCCCGGCCCCCTGCTCGGTCGTCGTCATAGGACTGTCCGGCTCACCTTACTGTTGGACGGTCAGGTCGAGCCCGTCATACCACTTCTTCGAAAGCTCCGTAAGGGTGCCGTCACTGTGCATGTCCTCGACGATCTTGGAGACCGCGTCGGCAAGCGTCGTGTCGGCGGCCGTCGAGCTCTTGTCGAACGCCGCGGCAAGCGGCTCGTAGAACACCGGATCCCCCACGATCTTGACCGGGTTGCCGGCGTCGATGTAGCCCTGTGCCGTCGTCACGGAGGTGATCACCGCGTCGAGCCGCGTGCCGTCTCCCAGCGAGAGGTCCTGCAGCGCGGTCGTGTCGGTGTCGTACCCGTGAATGTCGGGATTGTCGATCGTGAAGTCGAACGTGTACCCGTTGATGGCCAGCGTCTTGTCCAGGAAAGACTCGTACGTGCAGCCCGAGCAGACGCCGATCTTCTTTCCGTCCAGATCGGTGGTCACGTCGGTGACCGACGTGTTCGCCGCGTTCACCACGACCACGGCCGGGGTGAAGTAGTACGGCGGCGTGAAGTCGAGCACCGCCTGGCGGTCGTTCGTGGGTGTCATCGATCCGACGCTCATGTCCCAGCGGCCGTTCCAGTTGCCCGCCGTCAGGACGTCCCACGACGGGGTCTCCCATGCGGGGTCGCCGACGCCGAGGCGGTGTGCGATCTCGGTTGCGACGTCGATGTCGAACCCAACGTAGGTGTTGGTCGCTTCGTCCAGGGACGACTGCGGCGGATACGCCGGGTCGGTTGACACCTTGATCTCCCCGGCGCTGCACACCTGCGCGAGCAGATCGGAACCACTCGTGTCGACGGTGGAGCACACGGTGTCGGAGGTGCCGGCGCCCGGACTCGTACTGTCCGTCGGCGTCTTGTTGTTGCTGCAGGCGGTTGCCACCATGGCAAGCACGGCCAGCACCCCCAGGAATCCACGCACCTGGAGCTTGCCCATCAGATCCTCCCTCTGAGGGGGCACAGCGGAAATGGAGGCCCCCTCGTCCCCCTGTGCGACCGATGATAGGCACCACCAGCCCGGCCGGGCAATGAAATAGGAACCCGGCTCGCTACTGGATACGCTGGATCGCCAATGCCGGGATGGCGGAACAGGTAGACGCGCGGGTCTCAAACACCCGTGGGCTCACGCCCGTGAGGGTTCGATTCCCTCTCCCGGCACGAGGAACGGCCTCGCCCGTCACTGCTCGCCCGTCACTGCTCGCCGAGATACGCCTTCCGCACCTGGTCGTTGCCGAGAAGCGCCGACGCGCGATCCTCCAGGACGATGGAACCCGACTCGAGCACGTAGCCGCGGTCGGCCAGGTGAAGGGCCACCTGCGCGTTCTGCTCCACGAGCAGGATCGTCGTCCCCTGGCGGTGGATCTCCGCCAGCAGCTCGAAGATCCGCCCGACGACGAGCGGTGCAAGACCAAGGGACGGCTCGTCGAGCATCAGGAGCTGCGGCCGGCCCATGAGGGCACGTCCGATCGCGAGCATCTGCTGCTCGCCTCCCGACAAGGTGCCGCCGGCCTGCCGCTCGCGGTCCCGCAGCACCGGGAAGAGCGAGAACACCCGCTCGAGATCTCCCGTGATCCCGGCGGCGTCCTTTCGCCCGTATGCGCCCATCCCCAGGTTCTCGCGGACGCTCATTCGACCGAAGATCCGCCGGCCCTCCGGCGCTTGGGAGAGACCGAGCTCGACGATCCGGTGAGCCGGAACGCCGTCGATGCGCCTGTCGCGAAAGACGATGCTGCCCGAGGACGGCGTCCGGATGCCGGAGATCGTCTTCAGCGTGGTGGTCTTGCCGGCCCCGTTTCCGCCGATCAGGGTGACGATCTCTCCTTCCCCGACCGTCAACGAGACGCCCTTGACGGCCTCGATCATGCCGTAGTGGACGTGGACGTCCTTCAGCTCGAGGAGCGTCTCAGCCATCGGTCCCGCCGTCGTCGGGTTCGGCGCCCGGTGTCGCGCCCGGCGACGGCTCCGTGGGCGCGCCCAGGTAGGCCTCGATCACCCTCGGATCGCGCTGGATCTGCTCGGGGTCGCCCTCGGCGATCTTCTGACCGTGGTCGAGAACGGCGATCCGGTCGCACACCCCCATGACGAGACGCATGTCGTGCTCGATCACGAGGATCGTGATCGACTGGTCGCGAACGCGCCGGATGAGCTGCATCAGGTCGGCCTTCTCGGATGGGTTCATCCCGGCCGCCGGCTCGTCGAGCAGCAAGAGCGCCGGACCGGTTCCCATGGCACGGGCGATCTCGAGCCGCCGCTGGTCGCCGTAGGCGAGATTCTTCGCCAGTTCGTCCGAGTAGCGGCCGATCCCGACGAAGTCCAGCAGCCATCCGGCTCGCTCCTGCGTGCTGCGCTCCTCCCGCCGCTGCATCGGAGACCGAGCGATCGAGCGCAGGACCCCGGCGTGGTTGTGGGCGTCGATGCCCACCATGACGTTTTCGTGCGCGCTGAGATTGGGGAAGAGCCGGATGTTCTGGAACGTGCGCCCGATGCCGAGCCGGGTGATCTCGAACGGGCTGCGCCCGCCCCGCGAGAGCGGCAGGCTCGATCCCCTCTCCAGGAGATCGCTGCCCATGAAACGCACCGTCCCCGACGTCGGCGGGTAGATCGCCGTGATGAGGTTGAAGATCGTGGTCTTCCCGGCGCCGTTCGGACCGATGAGCCCGAAGATCATGCCCTCCGGGACGTTCACGTCCACGCCGGAGACCGCCCGGAGCCCGCCGAATTGCTTCGACACCCCCTCGAGCTCCAGCACGTCGCTCACGAAGGCACCTCCTCGTGCTGGACGTCGAAGAGCGTTCCCTCGCGAAGCTCGTGACCTCGCAGCTCTGCGGCGCGTCGCCGGCTCGGGATGAGGCCCTGCGGCCGGAAGATCATGATCAGGACCAGCGCCGCGCCGAACACCAGGAACCGGGCGTCGCCGAGGAAGCGAAAGTACTCGGGCAGAAACACCATCGCCCCGGCGCCGACGATCGGTCCCCAGATCCCGCCCATGCCGCCGAGGACCACCATCGAGAGCACGATGATCGACCCGAACGTCGGGTCCAGGAGCGAGAACGTCTTCGGTGAGACGTAGATGATCTGGCTCGCGTAGATGACGCCGGCGGTGGACGCGATCGCGGCCCCCGTCGCGAATGCCAGCAGCTTCATCCGCACGGTGGGCACGCCCATCGCCGCGGCCGCGACCTCGTCCTCGCGGATGGCCGCCCACGCGCGGCCGACCCGCCCAGCGTTGATGCGAGTCACGATGAAGATGACGATCACGATGAGCACGAGCGTGAGCCAGTAGTACGGGTTGTTGTCGATCCCGAAGTCGTAGTTGATTCCCCCCAGATTGATCGCCGGGTGCGGGATGCTCTTCACCCCGAGCGGGCCGCCGGTCAGATCGCGAAGGTTGGCCGCCACGATCCGAACGATCTCGCCGAACCCCAGCGTCACGATCGCCAGATAGTCACCGCGCAGACGAAGCGTCGGCGCCCCAAGCAGCACGCCGGCGACGAGCGCCACGAGAACCGCCACCAAGAAGATCAGCCAGAAGTACATGTGGAACCTGGGCACCAGGTCGACGGCGTTCTCCAGGTGCTTGCGCTGGGCCAGGGTGAACCGGACCGCGCCGCTGAGGATCGCGTACGTGTAGGCGCCGATCGCGAAGAACGCCACGTATCCGAGGTCGAGCAGACCCGCAAAGCCCACCACGATGTTCAGCCCGAGCGCCAGCAACGCCGCCAGGCCCACCTTGAAGATGATCGCGACGTAGTAGTTCGGGCGCCCGGTGAGATAGGGCATCACGTAGGGCAGCAGCGCCACGCCGACGAGCAGCGCCGCCAGCAGGAGCAGCCGGACCCACGCCGGCAGCCGGGCGAATCCCGACCGCACCCGGGCACGGTTGGCGCGGAACTGATCGAGCGCCGTCCGGACACGCATGTCAGCCCGCCACCTGCTCGCCGAGGATCCCGGTGGGCCGGAACATCAGAACCAGCACGAGGACGCCGAAGGCGATCACGTCGCGCCATTGTGCGGACACGCAGGCGATCCCGAGGTTCTCGATCAGTCCTAACAGCACGCCCCCGAGGACCGCCCCGCGGATGTTTCCGATGCCGCCGAGCACCGCGGCGGTGAACGCCTTGATGCCGGGGATGAATCCGAGGTTGAACTGCGTGACCCCGAACCGCATCCCGTAGAGCAATCCGGCGGCGCCGGCCATCACGCCGCCGATCACGAACGTGATGACCACGATGGAATCGATGCCGACCCCCATCAGGGACGCCGTCTCCGGATCCTCGGCCACGGCCCGGATCCCCCGGCCGACCTTCGTCCCCTTCACGAGCCGGTCGAGCATCACCATCATCACCACGGCCACCACGACGATGAGCACGTAGACGTTGGTGATCGAGACGCCGAAGAACTGGAAGAGCTCCTTGCGCGGCATCACGTCGGGAAAGCTGACCGGGGCACGGCCGGCGATCGCCGGCCAATGAAACGGCAGGCCGAGGTGCTTCTCACCGTCGAGCAGGAGAAACAGGTTGGACAGAAACAGCGACGCCCCGATGGCGGCGATCAGATACGAGAGCCGCGAGCCACCCTGCCGCCGGATCGGGCGATAGGCGACCCGTTCCAACAGGACCGCGATCAGGGCGGAGGTCGCCATCGCGACGACGAAGGCGAACACCAGCGTGAGGACGAGCGACAGCCCCGATCGAGGACCGTGCGCGCCGACCCACGAGAACGCGTACAGCCCCCCGAACGAGCCGATCATGAAGACCTCGGAGTGGGCGAAGTTGAGCAGCTGGAGCACGCCGTAGACCATGGTGTAGCCGAGCGCGATCATGGCGTAGAGGGCGCCGAGCACGAGCCCGGTCGTGGCGAGGCCGACCCATGTGCTCAGCTCATTCGGGCAGGACACGCGCCGCCTCCGGGCTCTCGTGGTGCCGCCGAATCGGGCGGATCGCTGGGCGACCCGCCCGATTCATTGCGACGAGATGTGTCGTTCGGCTCAGGCGGGAACCACGGTGCTCGACGGTCCGATCACCGTCCAGGCACCATCCTTCACCTCGTAGAAGAAGAGGATCCGGGCGCTCGCCGCCAGTTCGCCGTTCGTGTCCCACGTGTAGTCCTTCGTCAGACCGTGGAACGCATCCATGGTGCGGACGAACTCGGTGATGGAAGCCCGGTCTGTGTGGCCGGCCTTGAACGCCGCGATGTACATCTGCGCGATGTCCCAGCCCTCCGGCCCGTAGATCTGCGGGGCCTCGCCGTAGGCGGCCGTGTAGTCCGAGATGAACTGCTGGTCGTCGGCATCCGTGCTCGTCGACAGGTCGGCGCACGTGCAGCTGGAGATGGTCCCCTCGCCGGTATCGCCCGCCGTGGAGGTGAAGGTGTCGTCCTTGATGCCGTCGCCACCCACCATCAGAACGTCCTGGAGACCGACGTCGTTCATCTGCTTGCGGATCAGCCCCGCCTCCGGGGAGTACCCGCCGTAGAACAGCGCCTGGCACCCGGCGTCGTTGATCTTGGTGACGAGTGCCGAGTAGTCCTTGCCGCCCGGCTCCACGTCCTCGTTCAGGCTGACGGTCGCGCCGTCGGTCTTGAGCTGGTCCACGGCGACGTCCTTGAGGCCGAGGCCGTAGGCCGAGCCGTCCGAGGCGGCGCACACCGAGGTCGCGTTGTCGACCTTGACGATGTAGTCGGCCGCCGGAGCACCCATGTCGCTGTTGTTCCCGAGCGCGCGGAACCAATGCGTCCAGCCGTTCTGCGCCAGCGCGTTGTCGGTCGCCGACTGGGTGATGAACGGAACGCCGGCCTGGTCGAGCTTGTCGTCGACGGCCGCGGACTCACCCGAGAACGCCGGGCCGATCACTCCGACGAAGGAGTCGTCGCCGACGATCTGGTCGACGAGCGGCGCCGCCACGTCTCCCGATCCCTGGCTGTCGAACTGCACGAGGTCGACCGTCACCGGCAGGTCTCCCGCGGCGTTGGCCTGGTCGAAGGCCAGCTTCGCCGCGTTGTACCCGCTGACGACGAGCAACTTGTAGTCGCCCGACAACGCGCCGATGAACGCGATCTTGACGGTCGGCTTCGGCCCGTTGGACGTGTTGTCCCCGGTGCCCGTCTTCTTGCTGCACGCCGCTGCCAGCAGCATGATGACCGCGGTCGCGGCCAGCGTTCGAATCCATGTCTTCCTCATTCGAGCCCCCTCTTCACCAGGTGTTCCTGGCGGAACCTCGCTTGGTACCACATCGCAACTCGCGCGAGCAACCCCCTGCCTCACGAGGCGTCGATCTCGCGGCGAAACTCCTTCGCCAGACGTAATGCCCCCTCGGGGTCGCCTGCCAGCAGTCGCGCCACCAGCGCGCTTCCGACGATGACGCCGTCGGCGAACGAGCACGCCTGCGCCGCCTGCTCCGGGGTCGCGATCCCGACCCCGACGAGCAACGGCAGATCGGTCAGAGGCCGGAGCGCCTCGACGAGCTCCAGAGCCGTGCCCGCCAGACGATCCCGGGCTCCGGTCACCCCGTATGTGGCGGCGCAGTAGACGAACCCGCGCGAGGCCGCGGCGATGGCGCGCAAGCGTTCCGGCCTCGTCCCCGGTGCCGCGAGGAGCACCGCGTCGATCGAGCGCGACGAGGCCTCGCGGCCGAACTCGGCCGCCTCGTCGACGGGAAGGTCCGGCACGATGGCCCCGGAGACCCCCGCCTCCGACGCCTCCTGGAGGAACCGGCCGACCCCGTGGCGGAGCACCGGGTTTACGTAGGTCATCACCGCGACCGGCACACCGGGGTTCGCCTCACGGACGAGCGCGACGACGTCGCTCGGCCGCGTGCCGCCCTCCAGGGCCAGACGCGAAGCCTCCTGGATGACCCCGCCGTCCATCACCGGGTCCGAGTGCGGGATGCCCACCTCGATGGCGTCGGCCCCCGCCTCGGCAAGCGCGCGCAGGAGTGCGACGTCGACCCCGGGGGCGCCGCCGGTCACATACGGGACGAAGGCGTGACCCCCCGACTCCCGCCGCGCTCGAAGCGCGAGCTCGAGGGCGCCCATTCAGCTCCCCTCGAGCGCGGCCCGAATGGTGTCGAGGTCTTTGTCGCCGCGGCCGGACAGACAGACGAGCACGCGGGCGCCGTCGGGCAGTGGACGCCGCAAGAGCCACCCGATCACATGCGATGGTTCGAGCGCCGCGAGGATCCCTTCGGTCCGCGCAAGAGCCTGGAACCCCTCGAGGGCGTCCGCGTCGCTCGCAGACACATACCGGGCCAGACCGGCGTCCTTCAGATAGCTGTGCTCGGGCCCAACCCCCGGATAGTCCAGTCCGGCCGAGATCGAATGGGTCTCGACCACCTGACCCTCGGCGTCCTGCAGGAGGTAGCTGAGCGCGCCGTGCAGGACGCCGGGATCGCCCTGCGTGAGCGAGGCGCAATGGCGGCCCAGCTCCATCCCGGTGCCGCCGGCCTCGACGCCGATCAGCTCGACCCCGGGTGCGCCGATGAACGCGGTGAACATGCCGATCGCGTTGGATCCGCCCCCGACACACGCCAGCACGTACTGGGGATCGGCCCCGGTCCGTTCGGCGTACTGGGCCCGGGCCTCGTCGCCGATCACCCGCTGGAGGTCGCGCACGATCCACGGGAACGGGTGGGGACCGACGACCGAGCCGATGATGTAGTGGGTGCTCGAGACGCTGGCGGCCCAGTCGCGAAGCGCTTCGTTGACCGCCTCCTTCAGGGTTCTCGTGCCGGCGAGCACCGGGACCACGTCGGCACCGAGCAGCTTCATCCTCGCGACGTTCGGCGCCTGGCGGTGCGTGTCCTCCTCGCCCATGTAGACCACGCACGGAAGACCGAAGAGCGCGCACGCCGTGGCGACCGCGACCCCGTGCTGCCCCGCCCCCGTCTCGGCGATGATCCGCGTCTTGCCCAGCCGGCGCGCGATCAGCGCCTGCCCGATCGCGTTGTTGATCTTGTGCGCGCCTGTGTGGGCGAGATCCTCGCGCTTGAGCCAGATGTCGTAGCCGAGCTGTTCCGACAGGCGGCCGGCGCGCGTGATCGGGGTCGGGCGTCCGACGAAATCGCGAAGAAGGTCCCCGAGCTCGGCGCGAAATCCGGGTTCCTCGCGCAGCGACGCCCAGGCCTCGGCAAGCTCGTCGAGTGCGGGGATCAGCACCTCCGGGGCGTAGCGCCCGCCGTAGGCGCCGAAGCGTCCGCGAGCGTCGGGCAGGGCCGCGGTCTCGGCGCTCACCGGATCGACGCCGCCCCGGTCATGCGTCGGATGACGTCGGCGGGATCCGCGGCACGCATGAGCGCTTCCCCCACGAGGACGGCCGACGCGCCGGCCGCCACGGCGGCACGGACGTGGGCCTCGGTCGAGATCCCGCTCTCCAGCACCCCGATCCGATCGGACGGGATCCGCGAGAGGCGTATCAACGCAGCGTCCAGGTCGACCTCGAGCGTCTCGAGATCCCGGGCGTTCACTCCCACGATCTCCGCGCCGGTCTCGATCGCCCGGTCGACGTCGCGATCGCTGTGCGCTTCGAGCAGCACCGCCAGTCCCAGATCGCGCGCCGCCGAGAGCAGCGCGGCCAGCTCCGCGTCCTCGAGCGCATCCGCGATCAGGAGCGCCGCATCGGCGCCGGCGGCGCGGGATTCGATCAGCTGGGACGGATGGACCAGGAAGTCCTTGCGGAGCACCGGCCGGTCCACGGCCGAGCGAACGGCGCGCAGGTCCGCGAGGGACCCGTGGAAATGCGCCGGCTCCGTCAACACCGAGATCGCGGCGGCACCTCCCTCCGCGTAGTGGCGCGCCATCGCCGCCGGGTCCGCATCCTCGGCGATCGGGCCCGCCGACGGCGAGGCCCGCTTGACCTCGGCGATCACGGCGGGGCGTCCGGCGCGCAGCGCCCCGGCCAGGTCCCGCGGCGGCGGCAGCACGCTCGAACGCGCCAGGTTTGCCCCGTCGTCGAGCGGGTTCGACTCGAGATCCCGCCTGACGCGCGCGACGATGTCGGTCAGGAAGCCCATGGGAGGGGCGAGTCTACCCGGGCGGGGGCCGTCAGAGAGAGCGCCGCGATTGCCGCGGCTCATGAGAGCGCCGCGATTGCCGCGGCTCATGAGAGCGCCGAGATTGCCGCGGCGACATCGACCCGGCCGTCCATCGCCGCCCGGCCCACGAGGGCCGCCGACGCACCGGCCTCGCGCATGGACCGAAGGTCGTCGATGGACCCGACGCCACCGGCGGCGATCACCGGCCGGCCGGCCCGGACGACCCGTCGAATGAGCCCGGCGTCGGGTCCCCCGAGCCCGGCCACACGATCCACCGCGGTGACGAGGAAGGCCGGTGCGCCGGCCGCGCTCGCCCATCCCAGCGTCTCGGCCAGCGGAAGGTGCACGCCGTTTGCGCCGCGTCCTCGGATCGCCCCGTCCTCGACCTCGATCCCCACGACCACCGCGGTCCCGAGATCGCGGAGCGTGTCGGTCGCGACCCCTTCGTCCGCCAATCCCGCCGACGCGAGCACCACCCGAGTCGCGCCGGCCGCCAGCGCTCGGCGGCCGGCGGCCGCATCGACGATCCCACCGCTCGCCTGAATGCGCAGATCCGGCCAGGCCGCCCGGACCCGGCCGACGAGGTCGCCGTCGCCCTCCGCGCCGTAGGCACGGTCGAGATCCACCAGATGGACCCAGCGCGCCCCGGCCGCGACATACGAAGCGACCGCGGCCTCCGGATCGCCGCCGAACGCCTCGACGGCTTGGACGCCGGATCCCGCGGCGACCGCAAGCCGGCCGTGGGCGACGTCGACCGCGGGGATGACCTCGAACGCCACCGCACCACGATACCCGTGCGGTCGATGCGGCTTCGATCAGCCGGGGGTCTCGACCCGTGCGGCCCCGGCGCCGAGCAGTTCGCCCAGCTCGCCCGAGAGCGCGGCGCCCGGGTCGACCCGGTAGTCGCCGACCGAGAGCGGCGTCACACCACCGGCCGAGATGAACCGGACCCGCACGGCCGATCCGCCGGGGTGTGCTTCGAACAGCTCGCGCATGCGCGAGAGGACCGCCGGCGTGCACGCCGACGGAGGCAGGTCGACGACGAGTGTCTCGGGTTCCCGCCCCGAGTCGCCGGCCGCGAAGAACTCCCGGACCTCGTTCGCGCGGATCTGCACCTGCTCCGCGCGCCCCCGCCGGTCGATCCGTCCGACCACGGTGACGATCCGGTCGGTCTCGATCAGACCGGGAACGGCCTCGTATACGTTGGGGAAGGCGACGACGTCGACACCGCCGGCGAGCCCCTCGAGACGGAACTGCGCGTAGGGCTCCCCGCGCTTCGTGAACTTTCTGGCCACGCCGCCGACGATTCCGCCGATCGTGACCAGCTCGCCGTCACCGGCAAGCTCGAGGTCCACGATCTCGTGCGTGCACGCGGCCGCGAGCACGTCCCGCACCTCGAGCAGCGGGTGGTCCGTGACGAACTGGCCGAGCATCGCTTTCTCGTGCCGCAAGAGCTCCCGCTTCTCGAACTCCTCGCCCGCGAGCGAGGACTCGTCGATCGGGGTCGACTCGCCACCGCCGAACAGCGAGAACTGGCCGGCCGCCTCGGCCTTGCACTCGGCGATGATCGGGGCCGAGACCGTGTCCTGCCGCTCCAGCAGGGCCCGGCGCGCGTAGCCGAGCGAGTCGAACGCTCCGGCGAGGATCAGCGCCTCGAGCACCCGTTTCGTCAGGACCGACGGCTCGACCTTGCGGCAGAAGTCCGAGAAGGACGTGAAGTCGCCCTTGGCCGCGCGGGCTCGCAGCACGCCGGAGACCGCCCCCTCCCCCACGTTGCGCACGGCGGACAGGCCGTAGCGAATGCGCCTGCCGCCGCCCGCCGGGGCGAAGTCCATATCGGACTCGTTCACGTCGGGCGGGAGCACCTCGATGTCCATCCCGCGACAGGCGTACAGGTAGTACGGCTTGCGGTCCTTGTCGTCTTTGACAGAGGTGAGCACCGCCGACATGTATTCGATCGGGTGGTGCGCCATCAGGTACGCCGTCTGATAGGCGACCAGCGCGTACGCGCAGGCGTGCGACGCGTTGAAGCCGTAGTCGGCGAACGGCGTGATGAGCTCGAAGACGTCCTCGGCGAGCCTGCTCGTGTACCCGCGCTCGACGCTGCGGCGCGCGAACGCTTCCTCGTGCGGGACGAGCATCGAGCGGATCTTCTTGCCCATCGCCTTTCGGAGGGTGTCCGCCTCGCCCATCGTGTAGCCCGCCATCCGGCTGGCCACCTGCATGACCTGCTCCTGGTAGACGATGATGCCGTAGGTGGGGCGCAGGACCTCCTCGAGGTCCGGATGCGGATAGGTCACCGGCTTGCGTCCGTGCTTGCGCTCGGCGTACTCCGTGTGCATCCCGGTGTTGAGCGGCCCCGGCCGGTAGAGCGCCACCAGCGCCATCAGGTCCTCGAATCGGTCCGGCTCCAGGAGCTTGATCAGGCTGCGCATCCCGGCCGACTCCATCTGGAACACGCCGGTCGTCTCGGCCCGCTTGAGCATCGCGTAGGTCTCGGGGTCGCCGAGCGGCAGGTGGTCGACGTCGAGCTCGATCCCGCGCTTGCGGAGGTGCCCGAGCGTGTCCTCGATGACGGAGAGGGTCCGCAGACCCAGGAAGTCCATCTTGAGCAGCCCGAGCTGCTCGACGCCGAGCATGTCGAACTGCGTGACGACCTTTCGCGCACCCTCGTGGGAGTCCTTGGACAGCTTGAGCGGCAGGTAGTTCACGAGCGGCGCGTCGCCGATCACCACGCCCGCGGCGTGAACCGAGTCCTCGCGCCGGAGGCCCTCGAGCGCCTTGGCCGTCTCGACGATCTCCTTGGCCTCGGGCTCTCGTTCGTAGGCCTCGGCCAGCTCGGGCGACTGCTTCAGCGCCTCGTCGATCGGGAAGTCGCGGCCGACGACCGCGGGCGGGTACATCCGGCAGAGACGGTCGCCGACGCTGGCCGGGAAGCCGAGCACCCGCGCGGCGTCGCGGATTCCCTGCTTTCCCTTGATCGTCTGAAACGTGACGATCTGGGCGACGTGATCGGAGCCGTACCGTTCGGTTGCGTAGCGGATGACCTCGTCCCGCCGGCGCTCGTCGAAGTCCATGTCGATGTCGGGCATCTGGATGCGCTCGGGGTTGAGGAAGCGCTCGAAGATGAGGCCGTAGGTGAGCGGATCGAGGTCGGTGATCCGCAAGGAGTAGGACACGACCGAGCCCGCGGCCGATCCTCGTCCGGGTCCGACCCGGATCCCGCTCTCGCGGGCGAACCTGATCAGGTCCCACACGATCAGGAAGTAACCCGAGAACCCCATCTGCTCGATGACGGCGAGCTCGTGGTCGATCCTGGTGGTCACGTCGGCCGGAACCGGATCGCCGTAGCGATCGATCGCGCCCCGGTCCACGAGCTCCCGAAGGTATTGCTGGAGGGTCCGGCCGCCGGGCGCCTCGAACCGCGGCAGCCGGTACTCGGTCTCGCGCTGGACCAGCGCCCGTTCGAGTCCGGGGATGAGCTCCACGCGCTCGGCGATCCGCAGGGTCTCGTCGCACGCCTCGGGGAGCTCGCGGAACGTCTCGCGCATCTCGCGCGCGCTCTTCAGATAGAACTCCTCGGTGTCAAAGCGCAGGCGCTTCGGTTCGGACTGCACCTTCTGCTGCTGGATGCAGAGCAAGACGTCGTGCGGCTTCGCATCCTCGCGCCGGACGTAGTGCAGGTCGTTCGTGGCCACGAGCGGGGCGCCGAGCTCGCGCGCCAGCTCCACCTGTCTGGGCAGGATCTTGCGCTGGTCGGCGAGGCCGTGATCCTGCAGCTCCACGAAGTATCGGTCCGGACCGAAGATGTCCCGATACGTGCCGGCGGCCTCGAGCGCCCGCTTGGTCTGACCCAGCAGCAACTGCACGGACACCTCCGAGGACAGGCACCCCGACAGGCAGATGAGCCCTTCCGCGTACTCCGCCAGGATCTGCTTGTCCATGCGGGGCCGGTGGTAGAAGCCCTCGAGGTGGGCGAGCGACACCAGCCGCAGGAGGTTGTGGTAGCCGACCTCGTTCTCGGCGAGCAGCGTGAGGTGGTGGTACCGCTCCTCGTTCTCGCCGGGCGTGCGGTCGAACCGGGAGGCCGGCGCGACGTAGGCCTCGACGCCGATGATCGGTTTGATGCCGGCCGCCCGCGCCGCCGCGTAGAAGCGGAGGGCGCCGAACATCACCCCGTGATCGGTGACGGCGACGGCGTCCATCCCGTGCCGTTCGGCTTCCGAGAAGATCGTCGGGACCGTCGGGTCCGCGGCCGGTGGCTCGACCCGCGCTGCTCCGTCCAGCAAGGAGTACTCCGAATGTGCGTGCAGATGGACGAAGCCCTGACGGTCGGTGTCGCTCACGGTTCGCTCTCGCGCTCCCCTTACGGCTCTGCTGCCCCAATGCCCCGGCAGGGCCGAACTACAGCGGTGTCATTCGGCGGGGTGTCGAGAATAGGCCGGGCGGCGCACCGAGGCAACCGCGCTGCTCCGGGAGCGTGGCCGGCGGGCCTCACGCCCGGGCTCGCCCGAGGGCGAGCGCGAGGTCCTCGGGGAGCGGCTCCTCGACGACGACCCGTTCCCCCGTCACGGGATGGTCGAAGGAAAGCCTCCACGCGTGCAGGAACGGACGCGTGAGCCCCAGCGCCCGCGCGTCCTCGCCCATCCCCCCGTAGGCCCGGTCGCCGAGGATCGGGTACCCGACCGCGGCGAGATGCACCCGGATCTGGTGTGTGCGCCCGGTCCGGGGCGCCGCTTCCAGCAACGCCGCCGCGGGAAGCTGCTCCCGAAGCTCGAAGGCCGTCTCCGCGTCCCGCCCGTGGTCGCGGTCGACGACGATGTGAGCGGCGCGGCGGCCCAGGGGCGCCTCGACGGTGAAGTGTTCGTGCTCGAGCACGCCACGCACCAGGGCAAGGTACCGCCGTGCGATGTCGTGACGGCGAAGCGCCTCGCGCAGACCGGCGACGGCCTGTGGCGTCGAGGCAACGATCATGAGTCCGGACGTGCCGGCGTCGAGGCGGTGCACGATGCCGGCGCGATCGGGGTCGCCCGTGTCGGCGAGCGGAACCCCCATGAACAGCAGCCGGTTCACCACCGTCCCCGTCCGTCGCGCGGCGGTCGGGTGGCTCAGAAGCCCCGCCGGCTTCGCAACGACCAGCAGGTGCTCGTCGCGATGACGAACCGGCAGGGCCGGCCCCTCCGGCTCGAGCGCGCCAACCCCGGCGAAATCCGCGGAGATCCGCTCGCCCCCCGAGAGCACGTACGACTTCGGCCGCGCGACGCCGTCGACGAGGACCCGGCCGGCGGCGACGGCGCGCTGGACGTCGGCCCGCGCCGCGCCGGTGAGAGCCGCCACGACCACGTCGAGGCGGCCGGGGCGCGCCCGGAGCTCATCGGGGGGCATCGGCTGAGCCACGGCCCCTGCGGAACGACGTCATCGCCAGCAGAATCGCGCCGACGACGATCGCCGCGTCGGCGACGTTGAACACCGGCCAGACGTGCAGGTCCACGAAGTCGACGACCCGCCCCCGAAACCCCGAGGCTCGGACCGCGCGATCGGTCAGGTTCCCGAGCGCGCCCCCCAGGACCAGGCCGAAGGCCACACCGGTGAGGAGGTCGCGATGACGAAACGCGGTTGCCACGATCGCCGCCGACACGAGGATCGTGACCGTGGCGAAGAACCATGGCGCACTCCGCCCGATGCTGAACGCTCCGCCGGAGTTCGTCGTGAGGCGGAGCGTGATCGCCCCCGGCACGATGTCGATCGGGCTCGACAACGCCCGCTCGGCCCATAGCTTGGTCAGCCGGTCGAGCAGGTAGACGGACGCGGCTGCGGTGAAGAGCCCGGCGGCGGCCCGCTGCCGCTCTCGGCCCACCGGGCTCAGCTCCGCGACTGTGCCTGAGCGTCGCGGATGCAGAGATCGGCGTACGGAAGCGCCTTGAGCCGGCCCTTGGCGATCGGATTGCCGCAGACGACGCACAACCCGTACGTCCCGGCATCGGTGCGCTCGAGTGCGCGATCGACCTTCGTCATCAGATCGCGGATGTTGTTCTCGATCGAGAGGTCCTTCTCGCGTTCGAACGTGGCGGTTCCGGCGTCTGCCGCCTCGTCGTCCAGACCGACGTCGCCGGAGAGCTCGGACTGCGTCGTGGCGAACGTCTCCTGCTCCAGGGTGGTCAATTGCGCCTGGAGCTCCGCGCGCTCGGTGAGCAGACGCTCCTTGAGGTCGCGCTTCTCTTTCACGCTAAGCCGGGTCTCAGCCATGGTCGGCGAAGGGTAGCACAGGGCCCCCGCCGCCCCAGGGAACGCTGGATGCGCTGCACTGGAACGTGTTGCGGCCGGCGCGCGACGGACCCCGGACACGCCCCGGTTGGTGCGCAGCCCGCAACGGGCGTGTAGCATGCCCGCGACAGGCGTTGACGGGAACGAGTAGCGGGATCGGGAGCGGCACCGCAAGCGAGCCGGGGAGGGTGGAAGCCCGGCGCCGAGCCCCCCGCGAACATCCTCCCCGAGCCCCTGCCCGAACCCGGCTTCGGCCGGCAGTAGACGCAGGCGGGTGGCCGCCCGTGACAGCGGCAGGCCGTGGCTGCGGCCGAAGAGCGGCCGGCGATCGCGAGATCGCCGGCAACGCGGGGTGGTACCGCGGGGCCTGCGCCTCGTCCCTGCCGGGACGGGGCGCATTTTGCGTTCCCGGCCGAGACCGGGAAGAACAGAAGGGAAAGGGGAACGGCGATGCCAGAGTTCGAGCCGGTCGACCAGAAGGTCGCATTTCCGGAGCTCGAGCGCAGCATCCTCGAGCTCTGGCGGGAGCGGTCGGTGTTCGCGCGCTCGATGGAGCTGCGCGCGGACGCTCCCGAGTGGGTGTTCTACGAGGGCCCGCCGACGGCGAACGGCAAGCCCGGCGTGCACCACGTCGAAGCGCGCACGTTCAAGGACGTCTATCCGCGCTTCAAGACCATGAGCGGACATCTGGTCAGGCGCAAAGCCGGCTGGGACTGTCATGGCCTGCCCGTCGAGGTCGAGGTCGAGAAGGAGATCGGCACGACCGGCAAGCGCGACATCGAGGCCTTCGGCGTGGCCGAGTTCACCCGCCTGTGCAGGGAGTCGGTGAGCCGGTACGTCGACGAGTGGGAACGCCTGACCGAGCGCATCGGGTTCTGGATCGACATGTCCGACGCCTACTGGACGATGGACTCCGGCTACATCGAGTCCGTCTGGTGGTCGCTCAAGCAGCTGCACACGCGAGGTCTGCTCTACGAGGCCGACCGGGTCACCGCCTACTGTCCCCGGTGCGGCACCGCACTGTCGGACGCGGAGGTGGCGCTCGGCTACCGGAGCGTCGAGGACCCCAGCGTGTTCGTGCGGCTCCCCATCGACGCCGCCGGCGACGCCTCTCTCGTCGGGGCATCGCTGCTGGTATGGACGACCACCCCGTGGACGCTCCCGTCGAACACGGGTGTCGCCGTCGACCCCGGAGCCGCCTACGTGGAGGTCGAGGACGCCGGCGAGCGGTTCGTGATGGGGGACGCCGCGCTCCCCGCCGTCCTTCCCGGCGCCCGCGTGCTTCGCACGCTGACCGGCGCCGATCTGGTGGGCGCCCACTACGTCGCGCCCTACCCCAATGTCAACGGGGCCCACACGGTCGTCGAGGCCGGCTTCGTCTCGATGGACGAGGGAACCGGCATCGTGCACATGGCGCCGGCGTTCGGGGCCGAGGACCTGGCGGTCGGGCGGGCCCAGGGTTGGCCGGTCTTCAAGCCGGTCGACGACGCCGGGCGGTTCACCGACGATGCGCCGGAGTTCGTCCGCGGTCTGTTCGTCAAGGACGCGGATCCGAAGATCATCGAGGACCTCCGGGACCGCGGCGTGCTGCTTCGCGAGGAGGCGTACGAGCACGACTATCCGTTCTGCTGGCGCTGCGGCACGCCGCTGTTGTATTACGCGCGCCCCGGCTGGTACGTGGCGACGACCGCCGTGAAGGACCGGCTGCTCGAGGTCAACGAGACGGTCGCGTGGTTCCCGGACCACATCAAGCACGGCCGCTACGGGAACTGGCTCGAGAACAACGTCGACTGGGCGCTCTCCCGCGAGCGGTACTGGGGCACGCCGCTGCCGATCTGGCGCTGCGGCAAAGGCCACCAGACCGTCGCGGGCTCGCTGCGCGAGCTGGGCCGGCTCGCCGGCCGCGATCTGTCGGAGCTGGATCCGCACCGGCCCGGGATCGATGAGGTCACGTTTGCCTGCCCGGAGTGCAACGAGCAGGCCACCCGGGTCCCGGAGGTCATCGACACCTGGTACGACTCGGGGGCGATGCCCTTCGCGCAGTGGGAGTATCACCCGGAGCTCCAGCGCGGGCTCGAGGAGTTCCGCAGATCGTTTCCCGCCGACTTCATCTCCGAGGGGATCGACCAGACGCGCGGGTGGTTCTACACCTTGATGGCCGAGGGCGTGCTGCAGTTCGACTCGACGACGTACCGCAACGTCGTCTGCCTCGGGCACATCGTCGCCGAGGACGGGCGCAAGATGTCCAAGTCGGCGGGCAACGCCTTCGACACGTGGGAGGCGCTCGACCGCCAGGGAGCGGACGTCCTTCGTTGGTTCATGCTCACGAACGGATCGCCGTGGGCCTCTCGCAGGATCGGCCACGCGGTCCTCGACGACGTCATGCGTCAGTTCTTCCTCACGCTTCGCAACGTGTACGCGTTCTTCGTCACCTACGCCAACGCCGACGGCTTCGATCCGGCGTCGCCGGCGCCGGACCCGGCCGGCCGCTCCGAGATGGATCGCTGGATCCTCTCGCGACTGGCCGGCACGGTGCGGACGGCCCGGGAGGGGCTCGATACCTACGACGCCACCGGAGCGGGCCGCGCGATCGGTGAGTTCGTGGACGACCTCTCCAACTGGTACGTGCGGCGGTCGCGGCGGCGCTTCTGGAACCCGGGCGGCGAGGCCGATCCGGCACGCCGGGGCGGCGTTCCACACGCTCTACACGTGTCTCGTCACGGTGGCGCAGCTGCTCGCGCCGTTCACGCCGTTCGTTGCCGAGGAGCTGTGGCAGAACCTGGCCGCCGAACGAAACGGCGCCCCCGACTCGGTTCACCTGAGCGACTACCCGGCGGCCGACGCCGATGCCGTCGACGCCGCACTCGATGCGGCCATGGAGACGGCGCGCCAGATCGTGGAGCTCGGGCGCCGGGTGCGGGTGGAGTCGAAGACGAGGACGAGGCAGCCGCTCGCCGAGGCCGTGGTGCACGCGGCCGGTGACCGGGCGGCGCTCGATCCGCTGCTTCCGATCATCGCCGAGGAGCTGAACGTCAAGCGCGTGGTGTTCTCCGAGACGACCGACGAGCTCGGACGGTGGCGGGCGCGCCCGAACTTCAAGGTGCTCGGGCCGAGGCTCGGCCCCCGGGTCAAAGCGGTCGCCGAAGCCCTCGATGCAGCCGGTTCGGGCGACGGGGACTCCGTCGGGGTCGCGCTGGCGCGCGGATCGTCGGTGACGCTCCGTCTGGCCGACGGCTCCGAGGAGACGATCGCTCCGGGCGAGGTCGTGCTCACCCAGGAGGTGCACGAGGGCTGGGGCGTCTCGTCGGAAGCCGGCGTCACCGTCGCCCTCGAGCTGGAGCTCACGGAGGAACTGCGACTGGAGGGTCTCGCGCGCGAGCTCGTTCGGGCGATCCAGCACGCTCGGAAAGCCGCGGGCCTCGACGTGAGCGATCGGATCGTGCTTGGCATCGAGGCGGGCGGCGACGTGGCGGCCGCTCTCTCGGCGCACCGATCCTACGTCGCCGGCGAGACGCTCGCCTCCGAGATCCTCGACGGGGCGATGGAGAACGCCGAGCACCGCGAGACGGTGCAGATCGAGGGGACGGCGGCCTCACTCGGCTTGCGGCGCGCCCCAAGACGCAACGGGGAACGCAGCTGAGAGCGCCCCGGCTCGCGTGTCCTGCTAGGCGTCCTCGCCCCAGAACAGCTCCTTGAGCGAGCCCGGCGCGGGGGTGTCCTCGGGCTGCTGACGCCTCGCGGAGATCGGTTCGGCCTCATCGATCCGGATCGGCTCGGTCGGCGGCTGGGGGGGCCGCTTGGGAGCCTCCGCCTGGCGGGCGGGGGCCGCGTCGACGCGATCGGGGACGGGCGGGCGGACAACCGATGCCGTGCGAGGGTTGACCTGCGGCATCGCCTCGGCCGCGGGCTCCGGCTGCTCGGCGTTCGCCTCGGGCTTGGGCTCGACGGGTTCGGTCACCGGCTTCGCTGCCGGTACGGCCTCCGGCGCCGGCTGCCGGGAGGACCTCGCCATCTGCTTCACGGAGTCCGTGTGCTGCTGGACGAGGCGACCCAGGCCCTGGAGGAACGCGCGCTCCTGCGCAAGGAAGGCGTCGACCGCCGCACGATTCTGCCCACCGAGCGCCGAAGCCGCCAGCGAGGTCGTCGACCGCTCGCGTGCCTCGGTGAGGATGCGATCGGCTTCGGCGCGCGCGCGAGCCAGCTGCTCCTCCGCCTGGCGGCGAATCTGGGCCGCGCCGGAGCCTGCGAGATCCGGAGTGTCGGCGCCGGAGCCGCGGAGCCGCTCGTTCTCCGCGATCAGCGCCGACAGCGCGTCGGTCAGCTGGTCGAGGAACACGTCGACGTCGCGCATCTTGTAGCCGCCGAAGCGAGAGACGCCGAACTCCTTCTGCTGGACGTCCAGCGGCGTGACGGTCCCCGCGATCGAACTCTCCGCAGCGAAGGAACCGGCGTCGCCGAGCTCCTCGGCGTCCGTCTCCTGCGACCTCTTCCGCAATCCCATGGGTCCTCCCCCCGTGCGACCGAAGGCTACACGAAGCAGCTAGCGGAGCGCGATCTGCAGCACGAGGATGACGACGAACGCGACGACGATGGACAGATCGAACATCCCGACCGGTGGGACGATCTTCCTCAGCGGCTGCAGGATCGGCTCGGTCAAGGTGAACAGCAGGTCGTAGGCGCTGCGGCCGGGGCCGGTCACCGGCGGTCGCCACCCCACCATGACGACCCAGCTCAGGATCACGCGGATCAGCAGAAGGAGCCATACCGCTGTGAGGACGAAGCGCAGGATGTCGGACAGACCCACCGGGCGAGAGGCTAGCAGCCAGCCTCAGAACTGGTTGTAGAACATCCCCCCGGCGATCCGCTCGCGCTCTTCGGCCGACACTTCGACGTCGGCCGGCGTGAGCAGGTACACGCGGTTGGCGACCAGCTCGATCTTGCCGTCGAGCCCGTAGACGAGCCCGCTGGCGAAGTCGACGAGACGCCGGGCGATGGCGTCGTCGGTGCTCTGGAGGTTCATGATGACCGCCGTACCCTCCTTGAACCGATCCGCGACCTCGCGGGCCTCGTTGAACCGCTTGGGCTCGGACTTGTGGATCGCCGACGCCATCGCGGTCCGTGGTGAGGCGATCGTCCGGATGATGCCCTCCGTGTCGGCGGGCATCTCGCGGACGGTCCGGGGACGCATGCGCCGCACCGCGGATGGCTCGGGCTCGGGCATCTCGTCGACGAAGGACTCCTCGTCTTCGACGAGACCGAGGTAGTTGAGCGTCTTCTTCCACACGGCGGCCATCTCTCCTCCCTGGGGATCAGGGTGCCCGCGGACCGAACAAGGCCGATCCGATGCGCACCATCGTAGCGCCTTCCTCGACGGCGACCCGGTAATCCAACGACATCCCCATCGAGAGGTCCAGCACCTCGGGGTGGTCCGCGGCAAGCCCGTCTCGCAGCTCGCGGAGCCGGGCGAACCACGGCCGGGCCTCCTCGGCGGACTCCCCCGCCGGCGGAACCGTCATGAGCCCGCGCAGCCGGAGGCCCTCGAGGGCGGCCACCTCCCCCGCCACCGCCGAGAGCCCGTTCGGTGCGACGCCGGTTCGCCGACCCGTGAAGTCCACCTCGATGAGGACGTCGAGAACGCGGCCGGCGCTGTTCGCGCGGCCGGCGAGGCGCTGGGCGGCCCGGCCCCCGGCGACCGTCTCGACGACATCGGCCAAGTCCGCAACGTGCCGGGCGGTATTGGACTGGAGCGCGCCGATGTAGTGCCAGCGCGCCTGCGGGAGCTCCGGCCGTTTCTCCCGAAGCTCGCGCACGTAGTTCTCGCCGATCGCCGTGACACCGGCATCGACCACCCATGCGACGACCGGCGCCGGCACCGTCTTGGCGGCTGCCACGACGGTCACCCCGCCGGCGTCGCGCCCCGACCGCTTCGCCGCGTCCCCGATCGCCGCGCGGAGCGACGCCAGATTTCGAAGCACGTCGTCCTTGGTGACGTTTGGCCTGACGTTTGGCATGACTCTGGCCCGAGCCTCCGGCACGGTCACGGCTTGCCGGCCGCCGACCCCGGAAACGAACGAGGGGGCGGGGAGGTCTCTCGGCCAAGAGGCGGGGGAAGGGCGCCTCCACACGGGGAACCTCCCCGCCCCCGCGACCGGTTGGGGCCGCGCAAGGCGGGTACCGCTCAGCTCTTCAGGAAGTCCGGGATGTCCAGATCCTCCTCGGCGTCGAAAGAGACCGACGTGGGTTCGGGGTCCGTCGTAAAGACGTCGGCGTCGTCCCGATCGGCCCCGAGCATCGACGGCAGGTCCTCCTCCGAGGTGCGGGTCGGCTCCTCGAGCAGCCGCGACAGGCGGCTGTCGAGCCGGCTGCCCGTGGAACTCGACGGGGTCGTCTTGTCGAACCCGGCCGCGACGACGGTGATCCGTACCTCTTCGCCGAGCGCGTCGTCCACGACCGCCCCGAAGATGATGTTGGCGTCGGGATGGGCCACCTTCGTGATGGCGTCGGCCGCCGCGTTCACCTCGTGCAGCGTCAGATCCGTCGGGCCGGCGATCGAGAGCAGCACGCCCTTCGCGCCGTCGATCGAGGACTCCAGCAACGGGGAGCTGACGGCGGCTCTCGCGGCGTCGGCGGCACGATCCGGACCCGAGCCCGTCCCGATGCCCATGAGCGCCGAGCCGGCGCCGGCCATGACCGACTTGACGTCGGCGAAGTCCAGGTTGATGAGCCCCGGGATCGTGATCAGCGACGTGATGCCGTCGACACCTTGATAGAGGACCTGGTCGGCCATCCGGAACGCCTCGATCATCGGCATGCTGGGGTCGGCGACCTGAAGAAGCCGATCGTTGGGAACGACGATCAGCGTGTCGACGGCTTTCTTGAGCTCGGTGATGCCGACGTCCGCCTGTGTCGCGCGCATGCGTCCTTCGAATCCGAACGGCCGAGTCACGACACCGATGGTGAGCGCACCCAGGTTCCTTGCGATCTCCGCGACCACCGGCGAGCCGCCGGTGCCCGTACCCCCGCCTTCGCCCGCGGTGATGAACACCATGTCGGCGCCCTTGAGGATCTCTTCGATCTCGTCGGCGTGCTCCTCGGCCGCGGACTTGCCGACATCGGGATCCGAACCGGCTCCGAGACCGCGTGTCGTCTCGCGACCGATGTCGAGCTTCACCTCCGCGTCCGACATCAGAAGGGTCTGGGCATCCGTGTTGACGGCGATGAACTCGACGCCCCGGAGGCCTGCCTCGATCATCCGGTTCACCGCGTTGACGCCGCCGCCGCCGATTCCGACGACCTTGATCACGGCGAGGTAGTTCTGGGGAGTTTCCATCCTCGTCGACCTCCGGCGGCCCCGTCCCCGACCGGGTTCCCGCTTCCGGGCGTTCGGGCCGGGGACCTACCGCGTTCGTTTGCCGAACCGATCCTCGAACTGTGAAGCTGCGAACTCTGAACCGTGAAGCTGGGATTTCTCAAGGTCAAGTAGAACGTTATTGTTATATCTACCTAACCTTAAGTTCCGGAACCTACTAGCAACTCGCTGGTCCGTCAAGCCCGCGACGGTGTTCGTTGTCGTCTCCGATGCGAACTCGGGTCGGCGCGGACGACCGGCGAGAACGGGGCGACGCCGTCAGACGGAGGGTGTCGCGGGCGACCCGTCGGCGAGCCGAGCCGTCGGCGCCCCAGGGACCCGGACGTCGATCGAGCCGAGCCGTGACCCGGTCCTGGACGCCCACTCGAGCACCGCCTGAAGCGCCGCCCCCTTCGCCCCCGCCTGCGAAGGCGGACCGAAGGCAACCGGGGTTCCGGTGCGAAGACGCAGCAACACGTGGCCGGCGGGATCGACCGAGACGGAGGCGACGCCCGCGCGCAGCTGCGGAGGCAGACCCGCGGCGGCAACCGCCCCGATCTGGATTTCCTCACCCGTGAGCGACGGTGAGCCGAGCGGGTCGATGAGCTTGGGCAAACCGGCGGATACGGCGCCGGGCGCCAGCGTTCCACCGTCGGTCACCGTCTTCCAGTGGTGCGTGACGGGGTCGAGCCATCGGGCGACGGGGGTCCGCTCGGCGATCGTGATCGTGATCGAGCCCGGCAGCCGCCGGGTGACGCGGGCCCCGGCGATCCAGGGGTCGCGCTCGAGGCGGCGCTCCGCCGCGCCGGCGTCGAAATGCACGACGTTGGTCGCCGCACCGATCCGGGCCCGGCGAAGGATCCGCGCGACCGACAGCCGCTGGGTCCCGAGCACGGTGACGTGGTCCGCGCGAAAAAGTGAGGAGTAGGTCGCCGCCCAGCCTCCCGCGCCCAGCGTCGCGAGGCCGGCGACGATCACGAGCGCGGCGATTCTCCGGCGCCGGGCGACCGCGGCGCGTGGCGATCCCGCGGGGCGGGGCTCAGCGGCCACGACCGAACTCCCCCACGAGCTGAACCTCGAGGTCGAGTGTGACGCCATCATGCTCCAGCACCCGGCCGCGGACCGCTTCGATCACGGCCAGGACGTCCTTCGCGCTCGCTCCGGGGCGCGTGACGATGAAGTTCGCGTGGCGGTCGGAAACCGAGGCGCCACCGACCCCGAACCCCTTCATCCCGGCGGCCTCGACGAGCCTGGCGGCGTGATCCCCCGGCGGGTTGCGGAACACGCTGCCGCAGTTGGGCTCGGCGAGCGGCTGGGTCTGCCGCCGCCAGGCCCGTGCCTCCTCCATCCGGGCGCGGATGACCTCCGGATCCCCGGCCTCGAGTTGCAGCGTCGCGGCCACCACCACGCCCAGCGCGGGGACGGCGGAGGTGCGGTAGGCAAACCCAAGATCTGCGCGTTCCACGTCTTCGAGCGATCCGTTTGCGAGGTCGAAGATCTGCGCCCGGTCGACGACATCGGCGATAGACCCCTCGTGCGCTCCCGCGTTCATCCTGACCGCGCCGCCGAACGAGCCCGGGATCGCCACACCGAACTCGAGCCCCGAGAGCCCGTGTTGGAGCGCAATGCCGGCAAGCGCCGGAAGCGGCATCGCGCCGCCCGCGTCGAGCCGGTCGCCGTCCCGGTCCGACCATCGGTACCGGCGCCCGAGGCGCAGGACGATGCCCTCGAACCCCTCGTCGGCAACCAGCACGTTCGAACCCTTGCCGACGACGACCACGCGAATTCCGGTCGCCGCCACGGCCCGCGAAACTGCCGCCAGGTCGGCGTCGTCCTCCGGCTCGAGAAAGATCGACGCCGGCCCGCCGATCCGAAATGTCGTGAGCGAGGCCAGCGGGACGAGCGTCCGAACCCGTTCGCCGCACGCTTCCCGAAGGATCCGCGTCGCGGCTCCGACGTCGACGGGAGCGGTGGTCACGGGAGCGACCCGTCGCGCCCCGGGTCGTCTCCGCGGATCCTCGCGAGCGCCGCGTCGCCGACCATCCACACGTCACCGCAGCCCATCGTGATGACGAGATCGCCCTCGCGCACCTCGTGGTCGAGGAACGTCACGACGTCGGCCCGGTGGGGTAGGTACACCACGCGCTTGCCCGGCGCGGCGACCGCGGCTCCCTCGGCCACGAGCCGTCCCGTGACGCCGGGGATCGGTGGCTGCGCGGCCCCGTCGATGTCCGTCACGAGAACGAGATCCGCTTCGACGACGCTCGCCCCCAGCTCGCGCCAGAGAGCCCGCACCCGGCTGTACCGGTGCGGCTGGACCACCGCGACGATTCTGCCAGGACGGCGGCGGCGCGCCACCTCGAGCGTGACACTCATCTCCGTCGGCGTATGCCCGTAGTCGTCGAAGAACTCCGCGCCGCGCGCCGAGCCGCGGAGCTCGAACCGGCGATGCACGCCGCCGAACGTCATCAGCGCGTCCGCGCCCGTCTGCGGATCGACGCCCACGAGCCATCCGCAGGCGATCGCCGCGGTCGCGTCGAGGAGGTTGTGTACCCCATCCATCGGAAGCGAGAGGGTCACCTCACCGTCCGGTGTCGCGACGACGCCTCGGCCACCGTCGAGTCCGACCGAGTCCACACGAAGCCGGAACGAGCACGCCGCATCCGTCCCATACGTCACCGCGTCGACGCCCGTTGCGGCCAGGATCCGGCCGACCGCGGGATCGTCGCCGAACGCGACGACGCGCTCGCATCCGAGGGCGAACTCCGCGAACGCCGATTCGATCTCGGCGAGCCCGCCCGGATAGAAGTCGACGTGATCGAGCTCGACGTTGGTGATGACCCCGATCGCCGGACGCGCCAGCAGGAACGACCCGTCGCTCTCGTCGGCCTCGAACACGAAGAGATCGCCGCCCCCGGCTCGTGCGCCGCTCCCGCTCTCGTTCAGGTCTCCGCCGACGAGGTACGAGGGATCCAGCCCCGCCGAGTCCAGGATCACGGCGACCATCGACGTCGTCGTCGTCTTGCCGTGCGTGCCGGCCACCGCGATCGAGCGCCGGCCGCGGGCGTAGGCCGCGAGCGTCTGAGCCCGCGCCCAAACGGGGATTCCGCGCCGATGCGCCTCTCGAACCTCGGGGTTGCTCTCGGCGATCGCGGATGACGCGACGAGCACGTTGGGATCGCCGATCCGGCTCGCGTCATGGCCGACATGGGCCCGCACGCCGAGCTCCACGAGCTCGCGCAGGCCCTTCGAGTCCTTGAGGTCCGATCCCGAGACCGCCACGCCGCGCGCGACCAACAGCTTGGCCAGGTTGCGCATCCCCGCCCCGCCGATCCCCACGAGATGGACGCGCTCGATCCCCTCGAGCGCCGGCACCTCCAGCGTGGGAATGCTCCCGGGCGGGGGCGAGTACGCCGGGGCGGCCGTCATCTCACGAGCCCCACGACGATGCGCGCAAGCCGGACGTCCGCGTCGGGCTTGGACCACGCCGCCGCCGACGTCCCCATCGACCGGCGCCGCTCGTCGTCGCCGAGGAGCTCCTCGACGATGCGCTCGAGCCCTTCGGGACTCAGCCCCCGCTCGGTCGCCACGACGGCCGCGCCGGCGCGTTCGAGCTCGCGCGCGTTGGCATCCTGGTGGTGCTCGGTCGCATGCGGGTACGGGACCAGGACCATCGGGATGCCGCACACGGCGAGCTCGCAGATCGATCCCGAGCCGGCCCTCGAGACCGCCAGATCGGCCATCGCGTAGGCGAGCTCCATGCGATCGAGAAACGGCACGACGTGCACGCGCAGGCCCGTGGCGGCGTCCGAGGAGGCCACGACGGCGCCGTGGGCGGCGCCGCTCAGCACCAGCATCTGCAGGTCGGCGCGATCCGACATCCGCGGAGCAAGCGCGGCCGCGAGCCGGTCGAGTGCCAACGCGCCCTGGCTTCCGCCCATGACGAGGATCGTGCGGCGACCGGGATCGAGGCCGAACCGCCGGCAGGCCTCTTCGACGAGCCGCGTTCTGCGCTCCGGCACCTCGATGATCGGTCGCCGCAGCGGATTGCCCGTGACGGAGAACGCCGCGCGTCCGTGGAACCTCGAACGCGCGTCGGCGAACGTCGAAGCGACCGCCCGCGCTCGCCGGGACAACAGGCGGTTCGCCAGCCCCGGAACCGCGTTCTGCTCGTGCAGCACGAGCGGCACCCGCCCGGCCGCGAGCCCGGCCGCGACGCTCGCGTAGCCGCCCACACCCACGAGCACATCCGCGCCGGCCAGGAGCGGCCGGCAGCGGCGGACCGACCGGGCCGCGATGAACGGAGCCCGCGCGGCCCGCCAGGAGAGCTCCCGACGGAGCTGCGCGGCCTCGATCCCGTCGAAGCGATACCCGGCCGCCGGGATCGTCGCCGCCTCCGGTCCCGTGAGGGATCCGATGAACGAGACGGTGGCGCCGTGATCGCCGACCAGCCGGTCGGCCAGCGCGAGACCCGGGTACACGTGACCCCCCGTCCCCCCACCGGCGATCACGACGTTCATCGCGCCGGGCGCGTCGCCGGTACTCCGGCGCGCTTGGCCGTCGCCGGTACTTCGGCGCGCTTGGCCGTCGCCGGTACATCGGCGCGCTTGACCCGAGCTCCGGCGCGCGCGGCCTGCGCCGCCGTGCGTCTGGCCACGCTGCCGAGCACGCCGATGCCGGCCAGCGTGACGACGAGCGCGCTCCCCCCAAAGGACACGAGCGGCAGCGGCACTCCGGTGATGGGAAGCAAGCCGGTCACCGCCCCGAGATTGGCCACCGTCTGCAGCCCGATCCACGTCGTGATCCCCGTGGCGAGCAGGCGCCCGAACGTGTCGGGCGCGTGCAGCGCGATTCGGAGCCCCGCATAGAGCAGGACGGCGAACGCCACGAGGATCGCAATCGCGCCGATCAATCCGAGCTCCTCCCCGATCACCGCGAAGATGAAGTCGCTGTGGGCGTTGGGGAGGTAGTCCCATTTCTGGCGGCTGTTGCCCAGCCCGACGCCGAACCATCCGCCCGATCCGAGCGCGATCAGTCCCTGCGTCAGCTGGAACCCGGCGCCGCGCGGATCCGCCCCGGCGTTCAGCCACGACTCCAGAAGCCGCGTGCGCCGGTAGTCGACGCCGAAGATGAGCGTCGCGGCCACCAGGGCGCCGAATCCCGCCGTGTAGACCAGGTAGCGGTACCGCACGCCCGCGACGAACAGCAGGACGAGCACGCTCCCGCACAGGATCGCCGTCGTCCCCAGGTCGCGCTGCAGCAGCACGAGGGCGGCCACGAACAGCACGATCGGCCCCAGCGGGATGAACAGGTGCAGCGGGCGATCGAGCACGTTCGCCTTCCCGGCGAGGATCGTCGCCGCGAACGCGATGAGCACCGGCTTGAGGAGCTCCGACGGCTGCAGCGTGGTGAACCCGAGGTCGATCCATCGAGACGCGCCGTAGAGGGCGACGCCCGAGGACGGATGCAGGGCCACGACCATCAGCGGAAGAACCAGCAGCAGCAAAGGAAACGAGAGCCTTCGCCACGCGCCGTACGGGACCCGGAGCATGACGACGAGGACCGCGACGCCGGCGAGCGCGAACAGCACCTGACGGTTGAAGTACCAGAAGCTGTTTCCCCCGTAGCCCTGCGCCGCCGAGATCGACCCCGCCGACAGCACCATCACGAGGCCCGCGATCGTCAGCAGCATCGTCGAGATGAGCAGCAGCGCGAGGCTTCGCCGGGCGATCGCGGCCGTGTCGCTCCCCGGTGCGGCGGACGTGCGTACCAGCCGCAGTGGGGGACGCCGCTCGTCCTGCGGCCGGCCGGAGCGCCGCGTCCGGGCCGCGGCAGGCTCACGCCCGGCCATCGGCGGCCTCCAGCACGCGAACGGCGGCGACGAACCGGTCGCCGCGTTCGGCGTAGTCGTGGAACATGTCCCAGCTCGCGCACGCCGGGGCGAGCAGCACGACGCCCGGGCGCGGCGCCAGCGAGGCGGCCAGGGCGACCGCCTCTTCGACGGAGGCCGCCGGCCGCACGGGAACGACACCTTCGAACACCTTTGCGATCAGGTCGGACGCCTCGCCCAGCGAGACGACCGCGGCGAGCCGGCCGGCCGCCGCGCGAAGCGGCGACAGATCCACGCCCTTGGCCACGCCGCCGGCGATCAGGACCGCGTGGTCCACGGCGGCGATCGCGGCAAGCGCGGCGTGGACGTTGGTGGCTTTCGAGTTGTCGAGGAATCGGACGCCGTCTACCTCCGCCACCTGCTCGCCGCGATGCGGGGGCGGCGTGTAGGAGGCGAGCCCGGCGCGGACCGCCTCGGAAGCGACGCCGAACGAAAGGGAGACGGCAGCGGCGGCGGCCGTGTCTTCGCGCGAGCCGGGGGGATCCGCCGCGACCGTCGCGATCGCGCCGGATGAGCCCTCGATGCGCGAGACGAGCGTGGACCCGTCGTACCCGACCTCCCCCGGTCCCGGGGCGTCGTTTCGAAACCACACGACCGGACACCGAGCCGTCGAGGAGACGGCCGCCGCGACGGGATCGTCACGGTTCCCGACATGGATGTCGCCGCTCCCCTGGCCGGCGAAGACGAGCGCCTTGGCCGCCGCGTAGCCGTCGATCGTCCCGTGCCGGTCCAGATGGTCGGGCGCGACGTTGAGCAGCGCCGAGACCCGCGGGCGAAACGACGTCTGGCGCTCCAGCTGAAACGAGGAACACTCGACGACCAGCGCCTCGTACCCGGAGGTCGCCGCGAGCGGGAACGCAAACCCGATGTTCCCGCACGCGATCGCGTCGATGCCGGCGGCGCGCAGGCATGCGGTGACCATGCCGGTCGCCGTCGTCTTGCCGTTCGTTCCGGTGATGCCGATGTACGGGACCTCCGCGAGCCGGGCCCCGAGCTCCAACTCGCCCCACAGCGGGATGCCCCGGTCCTGGGCCCACCGAAGAACGGGCGTGTCGGCGGGGACTCCCGGGCTGACGACGACGAGCGTCACGCCGTCGAGATGGCCCGGCTCGTGGCCGCCGGAAAGCAGCTCGGCGCCGGCCTCGCGGATCGCCGGCGCCTCCGGAAGCCGGGCCTCCTCGCGTGCATCGGTCACTCGCACTCGCGCACCCTCACCGGTCAGCGCCCGCGCGGCGCCGGCGCCGGCGACTCCCGCCCCGACGACGAGGACGTGCTGCCCGGCGAAGCGGCCGGTCATCCCAGCCCTCCCCGCGCGATGAAGTCGGCATAGAACAGCCCGAGCCCGACGGCGACGCACAGACCCGCAACGATCCAGAACCGGACGATCACGGTGAACTCGGGCCACCCGGCCAGCTCGAAGTGATGGTGGATCGGCGACATTCGGAACAGGCGCCGTCCGAACCCGCGGAACGAGATCACCTGAAGGATGACCGACATCGTCTCGATGACGAACAGACCGCCGAGAACGACGAGGAGCAGCTGCGAGTTGGTCGTGATGGCGAGCGCGCCGAACAGCCCGCCCAGGGCCAGCGAGCCGGTGTCCCCCATGAAGATGCGCGCCGGCGCCGCGTTCCACCACAGAAAGCCGGCCGTGGCGCCCATCATCGCCGCCGCGACCGTGGCCGAATCCTGCATGGCGCGCGGGTCGACCGGGTAGCACGCCTCGAGAAACCCCAGCGAGCAGCTGTGCCGGAACTGCCAGAAGGCAATGAAGACATAGGCGGCCAGCACGAGGGCGGAGGACCCCGCGGCCAGCCCGTCCAGACCGTCGGTCAGGTTGACGGCGTTCGAGGATGCGGTCAGGACGAAGAACGCCCACACATAGAAGAGGATGCCGAGGTCGAGGCCGCTCGGACGGATAAAACTGAGCTCCGTCGACGTCCCCGTGTGTGAGGAGTAGTGCACGACGATGATCGCGAACAACACCGACACGATCGCCGTGCCCATGAACTTGACGGACTTCGTCAGCCCGAGCGACCGCTGCCGCCGGACCTTCAGATAGTCGTCGACAAACCCGACCACACCGAAGCCGACGGCGGCCAGCACGACGGCGATCCCCGCCGGCGACGCATCCCGGACCGTCACCCGGGTGACCAGGTAGCCGGCGACGAGCGCCACGAGCATCACGAGGCCGCCCATCGTCGGCGTGCCCATCTTCTCCAGGTGCGTGTGGGGGCCGTCTTCCCGGATCCGCTGGCCCCAGCCCCAGATGCTGAACGCCTTGATCGCGATCGGCGTCCCGAGCAGCGCGATGGTCAGACCGACTGCGGCCGCAAGGAGGATGGAGATCATCGCATCGCCTCGGCGAGACGCTCGAGACCGACGACGCGCGACGCCTTGAACAAGACCACGTCGCCGGCTCCCGCATGGCGGCGCACGTCCTCGAGCGCCTCCTCGGGGTCGGCATAGTGGGCGACGTCCTCGGGCGGAAGGCCCTCGCGAACCGCCGCGACGGCGATCGGTCCGGCGTCCTCCCCCACCGAGACCAGCCGGTCGACACCCAGGCGCGCAGCCAGCTCTCCGACGCGGTCGTGTTCCCTGGAGGTGATCGGCCCGAGCTCGGCCATCGCGCCCACGACGGCGATGAGCTTTCCCCCGCGCGACATCCATCGGGCCGTCTTGAGCGCCGCCGCCATCGACTCGGGGCTTGCGTTGTACGCGTCGTTCACGACCCGCACGCCGCCGGTCCCCATGAACGACTCCATCCGCCATCGCGTCACGTGAGCGCGGCCGAGCGCCGAGGCGGCCGCCTCGATCGGTACGCCCAGCTCGGCGCCGGCGGCGGCGGCCGCAAGGGCGTTGGACACCATGTGCGCGCCGGGCACACCGAGCGCCACGTTCGAGCGCTCCGTCCCGCGCACGAGATCGAACGAGGCGAGCCCGTCGTCGTTCAGCGTGACGGCCTCGGCCCGGACGGTCGCATCCGCGGACAGGCCGAACGTCACCACACGACCACGGCATCGCCCGGCCATCCCCGCCGCTTCCCGGTCGTCGGCGTTGAGAACGGCGACGCCGCCGGGCGGCAGCGCCACGACGGGCTCGGCGGACGACTCGACGATGGCCTCCCACGACCCGAACACACCGATGTGAGCCAGGCCCACGTTGGTGACGACGGCGACGTCCGGCACCGCCACCTCGCACAGCAGGGCGACGTCGCCGGCACGGCGCGCGCCCATCTCCGCGACGATCACCTCCGCATCCGCCGGCGCGCCGAGCAGGGTCATCGGCAGCCCGATCTCGTTGTTGGACGAACCCGGGCTCGCGTGCGTGCGGAACCGCTCCGACGAGACGGCCGCGAGGAGATCTTTTGTCGAGGTCTTGCCGTTGGCGCCGGTGACGGCGACGACGGTCGCGTCGCGGCGGCGGCGATCGGCCCCCGCAAGCTCGAGCAGCGCGTCGCCGGCCGACTCGACGAACACGGCCGGGCCGGCCACAGCGGTTCCGTCGGGCACCAGCACGCCGGCCGCGCCGTGCTCGGCGGCGTCGGCGGCGAATGTGGCTCCGTCCGCATGCTCGCCCCTGAGGCCGACGAACAGCGTCCCCGGACCGGCCTCCCGCGAATCGGTCGCGACCGCGGTCACGTCACGGTCCTCCCCCTCGAGACGACCGCCCACCGCGCGGGCGATGTCTCCCAGCCGCCACGGGTTCACCCCTCCTCCCGGGCGGCGAGCTCTTCGCGCGCGACCTCCCGGTCGTCGAAGGGAATGGGTCCGTCGGCAAACTCCTGGCGGGGCTCGTGGCCGCGCCCGGCGATCACCACGACGTCACCGCTCTTGGCGGCGCGCACGGCGAAGCGGATCGCGCTGCGGCGGTCCGGTTCGACGATGTACGCCCCGGCCCCACTCTGGGCGCCGGACTCGACCGCGCCGATGATCGCCATGGGCTCCTCGCTCCTGGGGTTGTCGGTCGTGATCACCGACAGATCGGCGCCCGAGGTCGCAGCCGCTCCCATCGCCGGGCGCTTGTCGCGGTCGCGGTCGCCTCCGCACCCGAGCACGACGATGACCCGGCCGGACGACAGCGGGCGCGCCGCCTGCAACACCGCGTGGATGCTATCGGGCGTGTGCGCGTAGTCCACCATCACGAGGAAGTCCTGCCCGGCCTCGACGGCCTCCATCCTTCCCGGCACCCCGGAAAGCGACGCGATCCCGTCGGAGATCGCCCGATCGGCGATCTCCAGGACCCGGCAGGCCGCGATCACTGCGAGGCAGTTCGTGACGTTGAACCGGCCGCGAAGCTGCGAGCGGAACTCGAAGTCCCCCACGCGAAAGGACAGACCGGCGGGAGTGGCCTCGACGTTCGTCGCCCGCACGTCCCCCGCCTCGACCCCGAACGTCACGAGCGGGATCGACGGACCCTCGAGCAGCTGGCGGCCCCATGGGTCGTCGGCGTTCACCACGCCCCGGCGCGCGAACTCGGGGGAAAACAGCGTCGCCTTCGCCGCGAAGTACGCCCGCATCGACGGGTGATAGTCGAGGTGGTCCTGGGAAAGATTGGTGAACGCGGCGACGTCGAACTGGATCCCGCCGATCCGCCGCTGATCGAGGGCATGCGAGGACGCCTCCACCGCGACCGCGTCCACGCCCTCCTCGCGCATCCGTGCCAGGAGGTACTGAAGATCCGGCGCCTCCGGCGTCGTCAGACCCAGCGACTGAGGATTCCCGTCGATCCTGGCCCCGGTGGTCCCGATGAGGCCCGGGGTGAAACCGGCGGCGCGAAACACCGACTCCAACAGATAGGTGCACGTCGTCTTCCCGTTCGTCCCCGTCACCGCCACGGTGGTGAGCGAATCGGCGGGCCGGCCGAAGACGACCGCGGACATCGGACCCATCGCCGCCCGCACCGACGGCACGCGGACCTGCGGCAGGTCGATGTCGTCCAGCCAGTGCTCGACGACGAGGGCGGCGGCGCCCGAGGCAGCCGCCCGGCCCGCGAAGGTGTGCCCGTCAACGTTGGCACCGGGAACGCAGCAGAAGAGACAGCCGGGGCGGGCAAGCCGAGAGTCGTACGCGACGTCGGACACGGTCACCGTGCCGTCGCCGCGAATCTCCGCGCCCGGGACGGCAGCGGTGGCCGACGCAAGCGGAACGGGGGGAAGCGACAGGACCACCGCGCCCGAGCCTACCCGCGGGCGGGTGGGACCGACCTCGCTCATGTGGCCAGCAGGTGGGGCGGGAGCTCGAGCGCGGGCGCCGGCGCGATTCCCAACCGCTGGATCGTGTACCGGGCGACGTGCTGGAAGAGCGGCGCGGCGGCCACGGCGCCGAAGACGGTCTTGGGCTCGTCGAGCACGGTCGCGACGACCACCCGGGGATCGCTCGCCGGGAGGAATCCGATGAACGACGCCATGTACTTGCGAACGTACTTGCCGCCGACCACCTTGCGGGAGGTCCCGGTCTTGCCGGCGACCTGGTAGCCGGGGATCTGCGCGCCGGTCCCGGTCCCATCCTCGACGACGTAGGCGAGCATCCGCGAGACGAGGTCCGCCGTCGAGGTCTTGACCACCCGGCGCGTGATCGGGCTCGGCGCGGCGTCGAACGTTCCGTGCGGGTCGACGGTGCCTCGAACGAGTCTCGGCTGCACCCACAGGCCGCCGTTGGCGATGGTCTGGTAGACGGAGGCCATCTGCAGGGCCGTCGCCGAGACTCCGACGCCGAACGAAACCGTCGACCGGGTGAGGTCGGACCAGGACAGCTGCGGCAGAACCCCCGCGGCCTCCCCCGGGAACCCGATCCCCGTCGGCACCCCGTATCCGAACCGCGCGAGATAGGAGGCCAGCCGGTCTCCGCCGATCCGCGAGGCCACCTCCGAGGCCCCGATGTTGCTCGAGTGGGCGATGATGTCGCCGATCGTCATTTCCTCGGTCGGGTGCTGGTCGGCGTCGCTCACCCGGAACCCGTCGACCGTCGCCGACCACGGAACGCGGAACCGCTCCGTGAGCGACACGGCGCCCGTGTCGATCGCGGTCGCCGCCGTGATGACCTTGTTCGTCGAGCCCGGCTCGAACACATCGGTCACCGCCCGGTTGCGATAGCGCTCCGAGTCGTAGGACGCGAACCGGTTGGGATCGAACTCGGGAGCGGTGGCCATCGCGTAGATCTCACCGGTGTGCACGTCCATCACGATCACCGTCCCGCCGTGCGCGTGGTTTTCCCTGACCGCTTGTTCGAGCGCCCGCTGCGTCTGGTACTGGATCTGGCGGTCGATCGTCGTCACCACGTCGTGTCCGGCCACCGGCTGCGTGACGACGTCGAGCGCGGTCGGGATGGGCTGGCCGAACTGCGACACCTCCACGGTTCGCTCGCCCGCTGTGCCCGCGAGCCGGTCGTCGTAGGCGGACTCGAGACCGGCCAGGCCGTAGCCGTCGAGGCCCACGAACCCCACCACCTGCGAGGCAAGGGAACCGGAAGGATACGTGCGCTTCTGCGCCGGCAGGACGTTGATCCCCGCCAGCCCCAGCGAGAGGAGCCGGTTGGCACGCGCCTCGTTCACGGCCCGGGTCACGTAGGCAAACCGGCCCGGAGACTGCAGGGCCGAGAGCACCTGAGCGTCGTCGAGCTGAAGCACCCGCGCGATCTTTGCGGCCTCGCCGGTCGGATCGCTCACCTGCGAAGGATCGACGTAGACGTCGCGCGCCGGCTCGGTGATGGCGAGCGGCACGAGCTCCCGGTCGAGGATCTTTCCCCGCTCGGCCGGCAGCTCGATCCGGCGCAGGCGCTGGTCCTCTCCCATCGCCGCGAAGCGGCCGGAGTCGCCGACCTGGAGCACGCCGAGACGAACGATCACGGCACCGATCCCGACCGCCATCACGCACAGCAGCGCGAGGAGTCGCTTGGACCCGACGGCGCGTCGCTCGGATTCGGTCACGGGCCGCTCCGGCCGGCCGGCACCGCGAGGATGATCACCCCGTCCGGCTCGACGAAGCCTTGGCGGCGCGCCCAGGACCCGATCCTCCACGGCGACGAGAGTCTGGCGACCTGAGCCTCTTGCTGATCCGTGACGTCGGACAGGGCCGCGATCCGCCCGTCGAGACCCGAGGACCGGATCGAAGCCTGCACCATCAGGGCCGACAGCGAGACGAGCCCGACGAGCATGCCCGAGACGAGCGCAACCGCAAGAGCCCAGAAGACCCCGGAGGGCCCACGACGCGCCGACGGGCGGAGGCCAAGGGGGTGGCCAGGTGGAGCCGGGGAGGAGGAAACGGTCCGCCGGCGCGTCGTGGGACGGTCAGGAGCGGCGCGGGAAGTCGCGACATCGGGATCGGACGGGGCCAGACGCCGCGCCGGGAGGCTCACGCCGCCTCCTGCAGGCGCTCGGCGGCTCGCAGATGTGCGCTGCGGGCCCGCGGGTTGGCGGCGATCTCGCCGGGCGACGGCCGGAGGGGGTGCTTGTACAACACGTGCAGCCGGTCGTCTCCTCGGAAGGTGCGCTTCACCATTCCGTCTTCGAGCGAGTGATACGAGATGACGATCACGCGGCCACCGGGTCCGAGGAGCCCGACCGCTCGAGGCAGGGAAGCGGCGAGCTCCTCGAGTTCCCGGTTGACCGCGATGCGGAGCGCCTGGAACGTTCGACGCGCGGGGTGAGGGCCCCCCGGACGGCGTCCAACAGCGCCCACGACGATCGAGGCGAGGCGATCGGTGGTTTCGATCGGCTCTCGCGTCCTGTTTCTGACGATGGCGGCGGCGACCTGCCGCGACCGCCGCTCACCGCCGAGCTGAAAGATGAGATCTGCGAGCTCGTCCTGCGGGAGCTCGTTCACGAGGTCCGCCGCGGTCCGGCCGTCATCGCCCATCCGCATGTCGAGCGGTCCGTCGACCCGGAACGAGAACCCTCGCTCCCCGCGGTCGACCTGCATCGAGCTGAGACCGAGGTCGTACAGGACCCCGTCGACGGGATCTGGGGCCACGTCGGCGCCCACCTCGGAAAACCTGGCTTGGACGATTCGAACCCGGTCGCCGAAGCCGGCCAGCCGTTCGGCCGCCAGCGAGACGGCGACGGGGTCGCGGTCGACCCCGACGATCCGGTCGACGCCCGCCGCGAGCAGGGCCTCCGCGTGCCCTCCCGAGCCCAGGGTGAGATCGAGCACGAGGCCGCGGTCCCGCAGGAGCTCCACGACCTCGGTAACCATGACCGGCCGATGTGCCGTCCCCGGCTCCGCGTCCGTCACCCGAGATGACCGACGAACAAGCCGACCCCGATCGAAGCAAGCAGCGTCAGGGCGGTCAGGGCGATGAGCGACAGGCTCTGCCGAACCTCCGTGCCGAGCTTCCGCGATTCCACTCTCATGTGCATGGCCTCACCTCCGTGGATCGAGTGAGCCGTCGCGGTACGCGTCGGCGTGGATGTTCTGGTAGCTCTCGAACGTGCGCCGGTCCCAGATCTCCATCCGATCCCGGACGCCCAGCACGACGACCTCGCGACCGATCCCGACCGCGTCGCGGAGACGCTGCGGGATCGTCACGCGTCCTTGCGAGTCGAGCCCCGCCTCCTCCGACAGCCCGAAGAACATGCGAGAGAAGGCACGAGCGACCGCATCGGAAAGAGGAGGAGACGAAACCTCTTCAGAGCGCCGCTCCCACTCGGCCCTGGGGAAGCAATAGAGGCAGCGGTCCTGTCCGACCGTGATCCACGCCCCGTCGACGAAGGCGGCGCGGAACTTGGCCGGAAGCGACACCCGCCCCTTTGGGTCGAGCTGGTAGCTGTGCGCGCCGAGCAGCTCGGCCACGCCTCCTCCCCTTTCCTCCACTGAGCCCCACGTTTATCCCACTGATCCTCCACCCCGTCAACGGATGTCGCGGCCGAACTAGGGTTCGGGAGGGCGAGGGATTCCGGAGGTTGGTGCCGCGCGAGGAGCCGGGCGCAGGCGGTGATCACCGGGTGCGGCGAGTGCCCGGGGTCAGGCGTGGAGCGAGAGGAACGCCTCCCAGCCGGGCTCGAGCCGGCCGAGGGTCAGGCGGAACCCGTCGGATGGCGCGATCGGCTGGCGGCGCAGGGTGAAGCCGGCCTCGTGCGGGGTCCGGTCCTCCTTGCGGGCGTTGCAGCGCCGGCAGCTCGCGACCACGTTCTCCCACACGTGCAGGCCACCACGCGACCTGGGAAGGACATGGTCGAGGTTCTCGGCCTGAGCGCCGCAGTACTGACAGGCCCAGCCGTCGCGGGCAAACACGGCGCGCCGGGTCAGCGGCGCCTGGGCGCGGAAGGGCACGAGGACGAACCGCCGCAGGCGCACGACCGAGGGAGCCTCGAGCACGATCCGCTCGGAATGAAAGACCATGCCGTTGGACCGGACGACGTCGGCCTTCTCCTTCAGGACGAGCACCACCGCCCGGCGCGCAGGAACGACCGCCAGGGGTGTGTCGGATGCGTTGAGCACGAGTGCCCGACCCACGCGTGCAAGTGTATCGATGCCGCCAAGATCACAAGCATGTAATCTTGGCGCCGGGAGGCGGCGAACCGGTCCGGCGCGATGCCTGGAGTTGCGAACAGGGGCCGCGCGGGGCGTCAGCGGCCCGGCCCGGTTCGTCGCCGCTCCCCCCGATTCCCCTGCTTGCCGGACCTGCCTTGCCGCACGGCCACGTCCCGCCCAAGATGGCCTTCGAGAGGCAGGTGGTTGTGCCGTACCATGGTGACCCCGCCCGGAGGTGAGCAGTGGAGTCGCGCGAGCGCCCCATCAACGCTGAGAGCTTCGCCGCTCGCTTTCGCGAGATCGAGGCGAACGTCGAACGGGTCGTCCGAGGCAAGCACGACGAGATTCGGCTGGCGCTCGTCGCCCTCGTCGCCGAAGGCCACCTGCTCATCGAGGACGTTCCCGGCGTCGGCAAGACGATGCTCGCCAAATCGCTCGCCCGCTCCGTCGACTGCTCGTTCCGCCGGATCCAGTTCACGCCGGATCTGCTGCCTACCGACATCACCGGCGTGAACGTGTTCAACCAGGAGGAGCGCGACTTCGAGTTCAAGCCGGGAGCGATCTTCGCCAACATCGTCCTGGGCGACGAGATCAACCGTGCCAGCCCGAAGACGCAGTCCGCGCTGCTCGAGTGCATGGAGGAGCGGCAGGTGACGGTGGACACCGACACCCACGTCCTGGGCACGCCGTTCATGGTGATCGCGACGCAGAACCCGATCGAGCACGAGGGGACGTATCCGCTTCCCGAGGCGCAGCTCGACCGGTTCATGCTGCGCCTGGCCATCGGGTATCCGACGCCCGACGTCGAGAGCGACATCCTTGCCGATCACGGGTCGGGAGACCCCCTGGGCGACATCAGTCCCGTGACCGACGCGCGAGGCGTCGCAGACCTGATCGAGGAAGCGCGGTCGGTGTACGCCGCGCCCAGCATCCGCCGCTACATCGTCGACCTCGTCGACGCGACCCGGCGGCACTCGGACACCTACCTCGGCGCGAGCCCGCGGGCCTCGATCATGATCCTTCGGGCCGCGCGTGCGCTGGCCGCCGCCGCAGAGCGTGACTTCGTGACACCCGACGACGTGAAATCGCTCACCGTTCCAGCGTTGGAGCACCGGGTCATCGTCACCGCGGACGCCGCGATGAGCGGACGCGGTCCCGGCGCGCTCCTGCGCGAGATCCTCGACGAGGTGCCGGTCCCGGTCTCGGAGAGCTCCTGATGGCCCGCAACCGGGGAGCAGTCGTCCTGCTCGCCGGTGGCGCGATGTGGATCGCCGCGCGCCTCTTCGGATCGCCGGCGATGGAGATCGTCGCCGTCGGTCTGCTCGTACTTCCCATCTTGTCGTTCGTCTCGGCCCGGCGGAGCCGCCATCGACTGGCGTCGCGCCGGTATCTGTCCGAGCCCACGGTGTCATCGGGCACCCCCGTCACGGTGACGATCGAGGTCGAGAATCGAGGTTCCAGCCGGACGCCGTTCCTGCTCGCGGAGGACCGGATCCCACCGGCGCTCGGTCGCGCGGCCCGGATCGTGGTCCCGGCCGTCGAGCCTCGCGGTACCCGGCGGGTCTCGTACACGATCGTGCCCAAGACTCGCGGCCGCTACCGCCTCGGACCGATCACGCTCGACGCAGCGGACCCGTTCGCGTTGTCCCGGCGGCGCATCCGATTCGACGAGGTCGACCAGCTGCTGGTGAGCCCCGAGATCGAGGAGCTGATCGTACCGAGCAACGCGGCCGCCGCACCGAGCTTCGGCGTCTCGCGCGCGCGGCAGCTCTTTCGAACCGGCGAGGACTTCTACACGATGCGGGCCTACCGGCAGGGGGACGACCTGCGCCGCCTCCACTGGCCGTCGATCGCCCGTACCGGCGAGCTCATGATCCGCCAGGACGAGTCGTCGCGCCGCGCGGCCGGACTCGTGTTCTTCGACAACCGCCAATCCGCGATCGGGCGGGCCTACGGCGCGGCGTTCGAGCGCGGCGTCTCGGTGGCCGCGACGCTCGGCGCGCTGTTCGCCCGGAACGGGTTCGGCCTGCGACTCGCCACGTCCGACACGTCGCCTGCCGTCCTCACCGAGGCGCGCTTCCTCGAAGCGCTGACCACGATCTCGCACACGGGCGCGATCGGCATCGGGACGACGCTGTCCCGGCTGCGCGCCGAGGCGTCGGCAGACACGTCGCTCGTCGTGATCTCCGCGCCGCCGAACCCGTCGGAGGTCTCATCGCTCATCCGAACCGGGAGCGGGTTCGGCCCCAAGCTCGCGGTGTTGATCCACCCGGTCGAGCCCGCCTCCCAGCCACCCGATCGTCAAGCCCAGATGGAAGGACGGGCGACCGAAGTGCGGCTCGGCCTCCTCCGCGCCGGGTGGGACTGCCTCGTCCTCACACCCTCGACGAAATTGAAGGATCGATGGAACGTCTCGCGGGAACGTCCGCTCGCGCACAGCGGCTGACCTCGGCAGCCGCGCTGGGCCTGCTGGCCAGCTCGACCGCGTGGGCGTTCAGCCGCGTCTTCGAGGGGTCCGGACCGGCTTGGAAGCTGCAGGTGACCGCGCTCGGCTCGGCAGCGATCGCGCTTCTGTTGCAGCGGCGAAGCCTGATCCTTGCCACCGTCGTGAGCGCGGCGGCGCTCATCGTGATCGTCGGCTGGCTGGTGTTCCCGTCGACGACCTGGCATGCGCTCCCGACGTTCGCGACGCTCCACGCCGCGGCCCATTCCTCGCGCCTCGTCACCGAGCAGGCGCACGTTCAGTCCGCCCCGACCCCACCGCTCGCCCCGCTGCTGCTCGCCTCGATCGTGGCCTTGTGGGCCGCCGTCTTCTCGTCCCACGCGCTCTCGACGAGGGCCGGCAGCCCCCTGCTCGCCCTCGTGCCGCCCATCGCGCTCGTGGCGTTCACCGACTCCGTGCTCGAGGAGCTCTTCCGCCCGCTCTTCGGCCTCCCCGTCCTCGCGGCGGCGCTGCTCATGGCCTTCACCGACGCCACGCGCCGGCTCCAGTCATGGGGCACGGTCTGGAGCGATCGATCCTCGGGGCCGGAGCTGTTCGTCGGCGCCGCACGAGGGGCGCGCCCGGTCGCGATCGGTGTCCTCGTGGTTGCGCTCTTCTCACCGGCGCTCATCCCAGGGTTCGGATCCAAAGCCATCATCGATCTGTCTTCCACCACCCACCGCGTCGGCATCGATCCGTTCGTCGACATCCGCGAGGCGCTGACCCAGCAAGAGGAGATACCCGTCGCCGAGGTCGAGAGCAGTCAGCCCGCGTACCTGCGCCTGCTGTCGCTCGACACCTTCGACGGCGCGTCATGGAGTACGGCCGACGGCTCCGGCGCCGTGCAGTTCGCGTCTCGCGCGACCCTGCCCGAGTCGAACGAGCAGGTCATCAACGTGTCCATGCAGATCTCGGCCGAGAACGACCTCGCCTATCCGTACCTGCCGCTCCCGTATCCGGCATCGTCCGTCGACATCGACGGTGGGGTCCGTTACGAGTACCCGTCCGGGACCGTCTACGCCTCGCACCCGCTGGACAAGGGCGACACCTACGTCGTGCAGACCCCGCTGGTCCAGCCCACGCCGGACGCGCTCGAAGCAGCTCGGGGTCGGGCCCGTCCCGACTCGCTACCTCCAGCTGCCTTCCAACCTCCCCGTCGCCATCAAGCAGCTCGCCGAGCAATGGACGGGGAAGGACACGAACACCTTCGATCGGGTCATGTCGATCCAGCAGCATCTGCGCGATCCCGCCCGATACCGATACGACGCCACCGTGCCGGCCCGTGACGACTCGTTCTCCCTTGCCACCTTCCTCATCCAGACGCGCGCCGGCTTCTGCCAGCAATTCGCGAGCGCGATGACGGTGATGCTGCGAACGCTCGGCATCCCGGCGCGCATCGCCGTCGGGTACACGGCCGGCGTCGCGGTGGACGGCGTGGACGACACGTATGAGATCACCACGAAGAACTCCCATGCCTGGGTGGAGGTCTGGTTCCCCAACTACGGATGGCTCTCGTTCGAGCCGACCCCCGGACGGCTGAATCCGGTCTCGTCCGCCTACTCGGAGCCTTCGACGACGACCTGTCCGCCGGGAACCCCGGGCTGCGTGGACGGACGCGGCCCGGGAAGTGTCGGAGGGTCCGGCACGCCCACCCCCACCCCGGCGACCCCCCGCCAGGTCCGGCCGGCCCCGGAAACCGGGCTCGGAGGCCCGCGGGCGGCGGCGGAGCCATCGTCGGTCCGGGCCCGATTCACCTGGCGGCACGGGATCGGGCTGCTCGCGATCGTGGGGTTGCTGATGCTGCTGTTGATCCCACCCGGCAGGTGGGCCCGGCGCCGGATCCGCCTGCGCCGGGTGCGTGAACCTCGCAGCTTGATCCTTGCGACGTTCGACGTCTTCGCCGAGCGCGCAGGCGAGCTGGGCTTCGCCCGCGAGCCGCGTGAGACGCTCCAGGAATACCGGAGAAAGCTCGAGCGTCGCGGCGCCGACGGTCACGTGGGCAGGCTGACCGAGATCACCAGCCGCGCCGCGTACGGTCCCGACACACCCGGCGCGGACGACGCGCGTTCGGCCGCAGAAGCGGCGGATGCGGCGATCGGGGAACTCCGGCGTCTCACCCCGCTCGCGCAGCGAGTGGCCGGGCAGTACCGCCGGCCCTAGAACGCGCAGCAGAAGAACTGCAGCCGAGGGTCAGGTGCCGGTCGCCGTGTGCGCAGCGGCTTCCCGCAGAGCCCGCACGAAGCGCTCGCGCTCGTCCTCGAAGTTGCGCACCGTGGTCTCGACACCCGTCGCAAGGTCGTCGATGGCGACGAAGAACGCCATCTGGCCCTCACGCAAGGCGTCCATCACCTCGCCGTCGTGACGGCAGATCTTGAAGATGCTCTGCCCGTCCGTGACGAGTTTGACCTCCGAGAGATGCCGGTCGAGCCCGCCTCGGCGGTTGAGGAAGTCCCACGACCGGCGTACCCGCTGAAGGCTCATCCCCCCGTCGAGCAGGGATTTCACGACTCTCAGCGCGATCAGGTCACGGAACGCGTAGAGCCGCGGAACCCCCGGCCGGCCGCCGGTTCCCTGCACCGTCGGCTGCACGAGGCCGATCTGATCCCAATAACGAAGCTGTCGGGGGGTGCAACCGGTGAACTTGCATGCTTGGTGAGCTGTGAACCCCTCCATACCGGACGCCGCGCCCTTTCAACCACACGTCGACAACGACCACTTGCTGTCGGCACGACCGTCGTGGGGGCCGGAGGGGAGGTCCGGTCGGCGGCGACGCACCCCGGGGAAGGGGTGCTCGTTGTACCGCACGTGTCGAAGACAAGGCAAGCGGTGAGGTCAGCGCGGGTGAATCACACGCCGGTTCGAGCCGCTTCTTGCACGACCTACTTCTGCGGCGGCGGTGGACGGCGCATCCGCGCGGCGAGCCGGTCCAGCCAGCTGCCCACGCTCTTGCCGTCGCGGCGTTGCATCGCGCGGAGCTGTTCACGGCCGAGCTGTCCGAGCGACCGGTACATGAGCGCCGCGGACAGCACCATGACGACGAAGCCGGCCGCCGCCAGCCACGGCAGGACGGCGAAGAACAACAGCAACAGCACGCCGACACCGAACGAGATCGACGCCACGCGGATGCGCCGCGCGAGATGGGTGTGCAGATCCGTGCGGCTGACGTGCTCCGCGAGGCGCGGGTCGTCCTGCTCGAGACGGCGCTCGATCTCTTCGAGTATCCGCTGCTCGTGATCGCTGAGGGGCATCTGACCTGTGCCTTCGAGCTCGGGGAACGAACGCCTCCCGCAATTATAGGGAGGGTCGCGCCAACATCGGAAGGGATGTTCGGCTAAGAACGCCGGTCGCGATCGAGCAGCGCCGCCGGCATGGTCGCGCCCCGGCCGAAGCGTTGCTCGGCGCGGTCCATGGCCCGCTCGACGTCGCCCCACTGCTCGCCACGAACCAGCGCAAGCTGTTCGGAACCGGCCGCCACCAACCCGCTCGCCTGGACACCGAGAAGTCGGATCCGGCGGCGCCGTCCCGGCAGTGCTCGGTACAGCGCTTGCACCACGCGATAGACGTCGGCGCCTACATCGGTGGCGCCGGGGAGCGTCCGGCTGCGAGTGAGCGTGGTGAAGTTCGCGAGCCGGGCCTTGAGGACGATGGTCCGGGCGCGATATCCCTCCGCGCGCACGCGATGCGCGACGCGGCCCGACAGCGCAAGCAGCTCACGCAGGATCTCGTCGTCGTCGTCGAGATCGCGTTCGAACGTCTCTTCGTGACCGATCGATTTGGGAGCTTCGTACGGGACCACGTCGCGGTCGTCCACCCCGTGGGCAAGGTTCTGCAGGTGTCGCGACGCCTGTTCGCCGAGCAACCGTTCGAGGATCGGGCGCGGCGTTTCCCCCAGGTCGCCCACCGTCCGAATCGCCATCCGCCCCAGCAGCTCCGATGTCTTCTCCCCTACCCCCCAAAGGCTCTCAACCGGCAACGGGTGAAGGAACGCACCGACCTCCCCGGCCGGCACCAGCAACGCGCCGTTGGGTTTGCATCGCTCGGAGGCGAGCTTCGCGACGAACTTCGTCGAGGCGATCCCGACCGAGCACGTGACACCGACGTCGCGGAGGACGTCGCGCCGGATTCGCTCGGCGATCGAGCGCGGCGCCCCGAACAGGCGCGTCGCGCCGCCGACGTCGAGGAACCCTTCGTCGAACGCGATCGGTTCGACGAGAGGCGTGAACGACAGCAGGACCTCGCGGAACCGGTTGGAGTGCGCCCGGTATGCCTCGAAGTCCGACGGCAGGACGATGCCCTCCGGACACAGGCGCCGCGCCCGGACCATCGGCATCGCCGATCTGACGCCGAACGCACGGGCCTCGTAGCTGGCGCTCGCGACCACGCCGCGCGGACCCGGTCCGCCGACCATGACGGGCTTGCCCGCAAGCGAGGGATCCTTGAGGACCTCGACCGAGGCGTAGAACGCGTCAAGGTCGACATGCAGGATCGGCTCGGCGGGCCGCGACGGCGCCGTGCTCATCCGGCGGATCCCGGGCTCGCGTGCCAGAGCCGTTTGGCCGGCGTCCGCGGCACGGTCCGGCCGGCCATCGCTTCGCGCAGCGTCCCGTCTCGCCATGCGGCATGCAGCGCGGTGAGGTCCCAGACGTCCTCCGCCACGACGCTCACCCCTTTGCGCCCGGTCCGGCGGAGCTGACCCCACACGGCCATCGCGTAGGCATGGAACACCGTGCGAGCGACCTTGGGCTGCACCGATTCGAACACCGTCACCTCCACCGGACCCGTGGCGTCGTCCAGCGTGAGGAAGATGATCCGCTGTCCGCTCCGGATCGCGGGCGTCTGGGAGGCCACTTTCACACCGGCAATCATCACCCAGGTGCCACCGCGCGTGCGGCCGAGATCGGCGGCGCGCGTGACGCCCAGGTCGCGCAGGAGCGGCTCGTAGAAGCTCACGAGGTGACGGCTCGCGTCGAGACCGAGAACGTCGAGCTCGGCGCGAACCTTCTCGGCTTCTGTGTAGGCCGGGAAAGTGAATGTAGTTGAGGCATGTTCGAGTGCATCTATTGGGGTGGTGACCAGGCCGTCGGCGGGGTCCGGCCTCCGTGGCCATCCCCGCCCATCCCCACGGCGACCGTACCCCGCCGCCGACTCAGGACCCGCGGCAGCCGACCCCTTCGTCGCCGACCTCGAGACCGAGCCGCCACCCGACAACAGCGAGAGCTGGTCGCCTTCTCGGGCGGCTTCCGTGGTGATTGCGTCGTAGAGGTGAGCTCGTCGGTTTCCGCCGACGCCGTCGAACCCCCCAGCGTGCGCCAGCGCCTCCACGACCGGACGCGACACGGCAGTCCGCCGCAAGAAGTCGTCCACGCCCTCGAACGCCCGGTCCGCCCGCGCCTGCAAGATCGACCGAACCTCGGAATCCGAGATCCCATGCACATCCTGCAACCCCAACCGAATCCCGTAGGTGACATCCACAACGGGAACCTCGTCGGGACCCTCGTCGGGACCCTCGGAAAGCGACGGGACGCAAGAGGGCGGGGTGACGCCCGGGCGTCGACGAGATGGCGACAGGTCGGCAGAGGGCGGGGGGGAACCCGGGCGTCGACGAGCGCAGACGAGCAGCCCGGGAGCCCCCCCGCCCTCACCCAAGTCATCCACCTCCACCTCTTCGACCACGTACTCCCGCTCGCTGAGGTTCACGTCGAGCGGCAAGATCGGGATCCCGCGGCGCCGCGCGTCGTCCAGGAGCAGGCGGCGCGGGTACATCCCGGGGTCGTGGGTGAGGATCCCGGCGAGGAAGTGCGCGGGGTAGTGGGTCTTGAGCCAGGCCGAGCGGTAGGTCGGCACCGCGAACGCCGCGGCGTGTGCCTTGCAGAACCCGAAGCTCGCGAACTGGGTCACGGCCTCCCAGGTCCGCTCCGCGGCCGCCGGGTCGACCCCTCGCCGGCCGGCGCGCTCGAGGAACTCCACGCGGAATCCCGGCAGCAGGTCCTCCCGGTCCAGGTGCCGGCGGACGTGCTCGGCGTACGTCAGGTCGTAGCCGGCGATCGCGGCGAGCGTCCGGATCACCTGCTCGTGAAAGACGATCACGCCGTAGGTCTCGCGAAGCGCCGGACGCAGGTCGGGATGGACGTACGTGGGGCGCTCCATCCCGGCGCGCCGGCGGAGATAGGGCGTGATCATGTCGGACTTCACCGGGCCGGGACGAAACAGCGAGATGTCGACGATCAGGTCGTCGAACACCGCCGGCTGGAGCTTCTGGAGCAGCTCGCGCTGGCCCGGCGACTCGATCTGGAAGCAGCCGAGCGTGTCCGAGCGCCGGATCAGCTCGAAGGTGGGTGGATCATCGAGCGGGATCCGCCCGAGGTCGACCTTCTCGCCCATCGTCCGGCCGATCTCGTCCAGGCAGTGGCGGATCGACGAGAGCATCCGCACCCCGAGGACGTCGAGCTTCAGATAGCCGAGCCGTTCGACGTCGTCCTTGTCGGCCTGGATCGTCAGGTGGTCGTTGGCGCTGCGCTCGAGCGGGACCCGTTCGACGAGATCGTGCGATGCCAGCACGATCCCGCACGGATGCAGCGCGATGTGCCGCGGGAACCCGTCGAGCCGTTCGGCAACCCGGAACAGCAGTTCCAGCTGCTCGAGCTTGAGGTTCGCGCCCCGCAGCTCGGGCAACCGGTCGACCGCCTCGCGGAGGTGCCGCGCGGAGATGTGCGGGAACGCCGTCGCGATCTGCCCGACGTCGCCCTCCGGCAGACCGAGCACCTTGCCCACCTCGCGCAGGGCCGAGCGGGCGCGATACGTGTCCACCATGGCGACGCAGGCCGCGCGGTCGTCGCCGTGGCGCGACAGCACCATGTCGTAGACGTCCTCGCGCCGGGCCGACTCCACGTCGATGTCGATGTCGGGCATCTCGTCGCGCATCGGGTTCATGAACCGCTCGAACGCGAGGTCGTGGCGGAGCGCGTCCACGTCGGAGATCCCCACCAGGTGACAGACGAGCGAGCCGGCCGCGCTCCCCCGGCACGCGCACGCGATGCCCATCGCCCGGACGTCGCTCACGATCTCCGCCACGGTGAGGAAGTACGCGGCAAAACCCATCCGCCGGATCATCGACAGCTCGAGATGCACCCGCTCCCGGAGCTCGGGGGTCTCGGTCAGGCCGCGCTCGTGGACGCCGCGCCAGGACCGCTCGGCGAGCACCGCGTCGGCGCTGCGGCCGCCCGGGGTCGGGAAGTCCGGGAGATGCCGGCGGCCCAGACCCAGGTCGTAGCGGCAGCGCTCGGCCACCTCGAGCGTCCGGACCGCGAGATCGGGATGCTCGTGGAACAACGCCCGCATCTCTGCCGCCGGCTTCAGCCAGCCCTCGGCATTTCGCCTCGACACGTTCGCGTCGGCGAGCGGGACGATCCGCCGCATGCACTCGAGCGCGTCGGCGAGGAACGCGTCGGCCGGCACGAGGTAGCGAACCGGGTTCGTCGCGACGGCGGGCAGTTCCGCGCGGCCGGCGAGTCGGAGCATCGCGCGAACCTCCTCGTCGGAGCCGCGCTCCATGCGGTGTTCGACCGCGACGTACGCGCGGTCGCCGAACGCCTCCCGGACCGGTCCGAGCAGCCGCGCGCCGGCGTCGATGCGGCCGCCCACCGCCAGACGCCCGGGGGCAGAACGCGGCCCGAGCAGCGCGACCAGCCCGCCGGCATGCGCCAGGAGCTGTTCCACGGCGAGCGAGGGGTCGCCCCGCTCCCCCAGCACGTGCGCGTCGGTGATCAGCCGGCACAGGTTCGCGTACCCGGCCGCGTCCTCGGCGAGCAGCACGACGGATGTGTGGGGGGCGGTGGAAGCCTGGGAGGAGGCGGCGGGGCCCGCCCTCCGTGGCCATCCCCGCCCATCCCCACGGCGGTCGTGCCCCGCCGCCTCTCTGCCACCACCATCCCCCCAGTCCCGGATCGTCAGCGAGGCGCCGAGGATCGGATGCACACCGGCATCGGTGCACGCGGCGACGAACCGCGCGGCGCCGTAGAGACCGTCGCGGTCGGTGAGCGCGACCGCCGGCATCCCGAGCTCGGCCGCACGCCGGGCGAGCCCCTCGGGTGTGAACGCGCCCTCTTTGAGGGAGAAGCAGGACCGGACGTCCAGATGGACGAAACCGCCGGGATCGACCACGCGTCAGTCCCAGAGCCGTTCCATGTGCCAGCGGCCGCCCTCTCGGTCGTGGTAGAGGTCCCAGACGGCGCCGCCGCGCGCCTCGATCCGCCAGTACTCGCGATCGCGGCCGTCGCTCCACCACCGTCCCTCGATCCGCCACCGCCCGATCACGTCGAGGACCTCGTACCGCCGGCCCCGCCACTCGAACGCGGAGGGCATCCCGGCGTCTCGTTCGACCCGGACCTCCTCGTCGTACCGCTTCGACATCGCCGCGCCATCCCGCCTCGACCCGGTGCTTCTCGACCCGCCACCGGGTATCGAACACTTGTTCGACCCGGACGGCGACTGTATGCCAGGGCTCGAACGCCCGTCAAGATGCGAGAGTGAGCGGGCCAGAGACACGCAGGAAAGGCAGACGACCGTGGTGGAAGCCAAGAGACAGGACGACGCCGGCGCCGCGGCGAGCGCGTCGGCCGAGCAGATCGAGCTGATCGAGCGGTACTCGGCGCACAACTACCATCCGCTGCCGGTCGTCGTGGCCGGCGCCGAGGGCGCTTGGGTCACCGACGTCGAAGGGCGCCGCTACCTCGACATGCTGTCCGCGTACTCCGCGCTGAACTTCGGACACCGGCACCCCGATCTCGTCCGGGCCACCGTCGAGCAGCTCGGCCGCGTCACGCTCACCAGCCGCGCCTTCCAGAACGACCGCTTCGGGCCCTTCTGCCGCGGGCTCGCCGAGCTGTGCGGCATGGAGATGGTCCTGCCGATGAACACCGGCGCCGAGGCCGTCGAGACGGCGCTCAAGACCGCGCGCCGCTGGGGCTACGACGTCAAGGGCGTCGCGGACGACCGCGCCAAGATCGTCGTGTGCTCCGGCAACTTCCACGGCCGCACGATCACGATCGTCGGGTTCTCGACGGACCCCTCCGCCAGGGGCGGGTTCGGCCCGTTCACCCCGGGGTTCGTGACGGTTCCCTACGGCGACGCGGCGGCACTGGACGAGGTCCTCGCCGACCCCGACGTCGTCGGGTTTCTCGTCGAGCCGATCCAGGGCGAGGCCGGCGTGATCGTCCCGCCCGAGGGCTACCTGCGCCACGCTCGCGAGCTGTGCAGCCGCCACAACGTTCTGTTGATCGCCGACGAGATCCAGTCGGGCCTGGGGCGGACCGGCCGCACGTTCGCCTGCGAGCACGAGGGTGTCGTGCCCGACATCTACGTCGTCGGCAAGGCGCTCGGCGGCGGGATCATGCCGCTGTCCGCCGTCGCGGCGCGCCGGGACGTGCTGGGCGTCTTCCACCCCGGCGAGCACGGATCGACGTTCGGAGGCAATCCGCTTGCGTGTGCCGTCGGCCTCGAGGTGCTGCGGCTGCTCCGCGAGGGGTGGTATCAGCGGAATGCGGCCGAGCTCGGCGGCGAGCTGATCGAGCGCCTCCGGGCCGAGGCCCCCGCCTCGGTCGCCGAGATCCGCGGGAAGGGCCTCTGGGTCGGGATCGAGCTCACGCCGGACGCGGCGCCGGCGCGTGAGGTGTGCGAGCGCCTCATGGACATGGGCGTGCTCGTCAAGGACACGCACGAGACCACGCTCCGCCTCGCCCCTGCCCTGGGCATCTCGCGCGAAGATCTGTCCTGGGCGACGGACCGGGTCCTCGAAGCGCTCCGCGAGCGCGTCTGAGCCGGGTCCCGCCGATGGGCCGGGCTCCGGGGGACGCGGTGACGCTCCGCGAGCGCTGGCGCGGGCGCCTGGTCGCCGCCCGTCCGGTGCGCGTCGTCGCCGACGAACCCGAGGGCCGCATCTTCTGCCTGCCGGCGGGCACACGATGGAAGGACGACCCCAGGGACCTCGGGGAAGTCCGGTTCCTCGACTCGCCCTGGACCCTCCAGGACCGGGTCGCCGGGCGGCCGGTGCTCTCGTTCGCCTTCCCGGACGCCGCCTACGCGGTGCTCGTGACCTGGACACCGGAGCACCGCATCGAGGAGTACTACGTGAACCTTCAGACCCCGCTCCGCGCGTGGGAAGGCGGCTTCGACTACGTGGACCACTTCCTGGACGTTCGGATCGCGGCGGACCGGTCGTCGTGGGCCTGGAAGGACGAGGACGAGCTCGACGAGGCCGTCCGCCGCGGCCTCCTCGACCGGGGCGAGGCGGAGCAGATCCGCGAATGGGGCGAGCGCGCCGTCGAGCACGTGATCGGCGCCCGGCCGCCGTTCGACCGCGACTGGAACGACTGGCGCCCCGACCCTGCCTGGCCGGTGCCCGAGCTCGCCGTGGGCTGGGATCACGAGACGGCGGACGACGGGGAGTAGGATTCGCCCTGTCTACAGTCAGCTCGGCCATCTCCGGCCGGCGCTCGAAGGGGGAGAGACGTTATGGACAGTTCCGGCGGCATCACGCCACCACCGCCACCGCCACCGCCACCGCCCGGTGGATCCGGAGGCGCGGGTGGCGCCGGAGGCGCCCTGCCCCCGCGCGGCCTCGGTGACATCCTCTCCGCGGCCTTCGACGTGTACAAGGCGAACGCGGCCGGGCTGATCATGATCGTGGCCGTCGTGGTCGTCCCGCTCACCCTGATCAGCTCGCTGATCACGAAGGTCGCCCTGGCTCCGAAGAAGACGACGGTCATCCTCTTCGGTCAGCCGGTCGGGACCGTCGAGTCCCGAAGCTTCGGTGTCTTCCTGCTGGCGGCGCTTGTCGCGGCCGCCATCGGAATCATCATCACCGCCGTCCTGCAGGCCGCGATGCTGCGGGCGGCCGCCCAGGCCACGGTGGGGGATCCGGTGGACATCGAGGCCAGCTATCGATGGGGACTCAAGCGGTTCCCCAGCGTGCTCTTGGTCTCGATCCTGGTCGGCCTCGCCGTCGCGTTCGGGTTCATCCTTCTGATCATTCCGGGCGTCATCTTCCTGGCGATGCTGTCCGTGTCCATCCCGGCCCTCGTGATCGAGAACCTCAAGGGAACGGACGCCATGAGCCGGTCGTGGAACCTGGTCAAGGGTCACTTCTGGCACGTGCTGGGGACGGTGGTCGTGGCCGCGCTGATCTCCGGCGTCGTGGGGGGCATCCTCGGGTCGATCGGTGGCAGCAACTGGTTCGTGAACTGGATCTTCACGACGATCGGGACCATCGTCACCGCTCCGTTCACGGCGCTCGTAACGATCATCCTGTACCTGGACCTGCGCGCGAGGGTCGAGGCGCTCACGGCGGACCGGCTCCGCTCCGAGTTGGCATCGAACGCGTAGGGACCGCCGTCGACCTCTCAGAGCTTCGGGAACGCTTCCCGGCGCTCCGCCGTACGGACGCCGATGGGCGGCCGTTCGTGTTCGCGGATGCGCCGGGAGGCTCCCAGGTGCCGGATTCGGTCATCGAGGCGATGGCCGGCCGGCTGCGGCTGGGCGTCTCGAACACGCACGGGGCGTTCGAGACGAGCCGTGAGATCGACGAGCTGATCTCGCTCGCGCGGACCGCCGCGGCCGACCTCGTCGGCGCCGATCCGCTCGAGATCGTCTTCGGCCCAAACGCCACCACGCTGCTGATGAGCCTTGCCCGCTCGTTCGGGCGAACGCTGCGGCCCGGCGACGAGATCGTCGTGACCCGCCTCGACCACGACGCGAACATCCGGCCGTGGGTGCTCGCGGCCGAGGACGCCGGCGTGCCGGTGCGGTGGGTGGACGTTCGGCCCGAGGACGCCACGCTGGATCTGGCCTCGTTCGACGAGGCCCTCGCGGGCGGCCGCGTCCGGCTCGTGGCATTCACCCTTGCCTCCAACGCCGTGGGAACGATCCCGCCGGCGGCCGAGCTCGTCCGCAGGGCGCACGAGGCCGGGGCGCTCGTCGCCGTCGACGCGGTCCACATCGCGCAGCACCGGGGTCTGGACGCGCACGGGCTCGGCGCGGACGTGCTGGTGTGCTCGCCGTACAAGATCTTCGGACCCCATCTGGGGATCCTGGCCGTTCGCCGGGACCTGCTCGATGCGTGGACGCCCTACAAGGTGCGCCCGGCCCCCGACGTCTCGCCGGACCGCTGGGAGAACGGGACGCAGAGCCACGAGGCGCTCGCCGGACTCGTGGCGGCGGTCGAGTACCTGAGCGAGGCGGGCCGCACCTACGGCTCCCCCGCGCCCGGCTCGCGACGCGCGGCGGTCGCCGCCGCGTTCGAGGTCTTCGAGGCGCACGAGCGGGAGCTCGCGCAGAGGTTCCTGGAGGGTCTTTCGAAGCTGCCCGACGTCCGGCTGATCGGGATCGGAGACCCGGGCCGCCTCGACGAGCGGACGCCGACGTTCGCCATTCGCGTGGGCGACGAGTCGCCGCTGGCCTCGTCGGAACGGCTCGCGTCCGACGGCATCTTCACGTGGGAGGGTCACCACTACGCGATCGAGCTGATCGAGCGGCTCGGCCTGGCGGAGTCCGGCGGCGTCCTGCGGATCGGCTTCTGCCACTACCACACGCCCGGCGAGGTGGATCGGGTCCTGGACGCCCTTTTGGGGCCGTGAGCGCCTGCGGGCTCACCGCACCCGATAGAATCGCCCGGTTCCGCCATCGAAAGGACGCTCAATGCGCATTCTGATCCTGGGCGGCGACGGCTATCTGGGGTGGGCCACCGCGATGCGATTTTCGAATCGCGGCCACGAGGTGCACGTCGTCGACAACTACCTTCGCCGGCTCGCGCACAAGGAGGCAGGCACCGATTCGCTGACCCCCATCGGGGCCGGGCTTCCCGAGCGCACCGCCGCGTGGACCGACGTGACCGGCAAGCAGATCGGGTACACGCAGGGTGATCTCTGCGACTGGGACGTCGTCGAGGACCTGTTCCGCAAGGTGCGGCCCGAGGCGATCGTGCACTACGGCGAGATGCCTTCGGCCCCTTACTCCATGAAAGACCGCCACCATGCCGTCTCGACGCAGGTCAACAACGTCGTCAACACCCTCAACGTCCTCTGGGCCATCCGCGACCTGGCCCCCGACGCTCACCTGGTGAAGCTCGGGACGATGGGCGAGTACGGAACGCCCAACATCGACATCGAAGAGGGCTACATCGAGATCAAGCACAACGGGCGGTCGGACACGCTTCCCTTCCCGAAGCTGCCGGGATCGATGTACCACCTGTCCAAGGTCCACGACTCGCACAACATCCATTTCGCGTGCCGGATCTGGGGCGTCCGCGCCACCGATCTCAACCAGGGCGTCGTCTACGGGATCGAGACCGACGAGACCAAGCTCGACGATCGGTTGCTCACCCGGTTCGACTACGACGACGTCTTCGGAACCGCGCTCAACCGGTTCTGCGTCCAGGCCGTGATCGGCCACCCGCTGACGGTCTACGGCTCGGGTGGCCAGACGAGGGGCTATCTCAACATCACCGACACGCTCCGCTGCGTCGAGCTGGCGGTCCTCAACCCCGCAGCGCGAGGCGAGATGCGCGTGTACAACCAGTTCACCGAGCAGTTCTCCGTGGCGGAGCTGGCCGAGATCGTGCAGAAATCCGGCGCGGAGGTCGGCCTCGACGTCCAGGTGCAACCGATCGAGAACCCGAGGGTCGAGCTCGAGGAGCACTACTACAACGCCAAGCACACCAAGCTGCTCGACCTCGGCCTCGAGCCGCATCTGCTGTCGGAGGCGTTGGTGGAGTCGATGTTCGGGGTGATCAAGCGCTACCAGGACCGCGTGATCACGGATCACATCCTTCCCCGTGACCGCTGGCGTCCGGAGGTCGCCGCCCCCACCTCCTAGCCGATGCCGCTCATCAGGGTCCTCGGTGCGTTCGTGGCCCTGCTGCTGTTCCTGTGGACCGCGCGCCGGTACGACCGGCGTCAGATCAGCCGCCTGACCCTGATCATCGCGTTCGCGCTGTCGGTGACGGTGGTCGCCCTTGCGGCGTCGCCCGCGCTCTTCAACCCGATCTTCACGTCGTTCAACTTCGGGCCGGGCAACGACCGGCGCCTCATCTTCGTGCTGCTGGTCTCGGTGCTGATCCTGTTCTTCCTGCTCCTGCGGCTGCAGTCGGAGTCCGACGTCAACGAACGAAGCATCCGCCTGTTGGTCGAGGCGTTCGGGCGGGAGCGGTTCGACTGGGAGCGCGCCGACGACATCCCCGAGGGTCCCCGTCTGGTGACGGTCTCGCCGGCCTACAACGAGGCGGAGAACGTCGCCGCCGTCATCCAGCGAATGCCGAGCGAGATCGACGGGTATCAGGTCGTTCCGCTCGTCGTGAGCGACGGCAGCGAGGATCGGACGGCCGAGGTCGCGCGGCAGGCCGGTGCGCTCGTCGCGGAGCTGCCGATCCGTCGCGGCGGCGGCCTTGCGCTGCGGGTCGGATACGAGATCGCCCTGCGACTCGGCGCCGAGATCGTCGTCACGCTCGACGCCGACGGTCAGCACCTGCCGGAAGAGCTTCCGGTCCTCATCGGTCCGATCGTTCGCGGGGAGGCCGACTACGTGAACGGCTCGCGTCTGCTCGGCGACTTCGAGAGCGAGAGCACGATCCGCCACATCGGCGTGCACTTCTTCTCGCGCCTCGTCACGATCCTCACCGGACGGCGGATCACCGACCCCTCCAGCGGCTACCGGGCGGCCCGCGCCGACCTGCTCCGCAAGCTGGTGCTCGAGCAGGACCAGTTCTGGACGAGCGAGGTCCTGATCGAGGCGCTCCGCCACCGGGCGCGGATCGCGGAGGTGCCCGTGACGATCGAAGCCCGAAAGGGCGGCAAGTCGAAGAAGCCGAAATCGCTCAAGTACGGGTGGTACTTCTCGAAGGCGATCTTCCAGACCTGGCTGAGATGAGCGAACGGGGAGGGTTCCCGGACCTCCTGCTCGCCGTCGTCGCACCGGTATGCCTGATCGGAGCCCTCTACCTGACTCCGTTCGCGAGGAGGCCCGCCACGCTCCCGTTCGGCGTCGACACGTCCGCGTACATCTGGCGGGTGAACGTCGTCCACGACCTCGGGATCGGCTCGCTCACCCCCGAGGCGACGCATGCGCCCAAGCCTCTCGGTGACCGGCCCGGATACCCGGTCGTCCTCAGCCTCCTGCGATCCGCCACCGGGTTGCCCTCGCTCACCCTCATGTGGCTGATGCCCGCCCTCATGGCGTGCGGACTCGGCCTCGCCGCCGGGTCGCTCGCAACCGACGGCGCGCTCGAGCATCGCAGGCGCGCCGGCGCCATCGCGGTGGCCGTGGCGGGGTCGGCGTTCGTCGCCTGGACGGCCGTGGGCTACGCGACGAACCTGGCGCTCGACGTCGTCGCCATGGCCGCCGCCGTCATGGCGCTCGAGGTTCTCCGCGGCCGGCGCGGGATCGTGGCCGGCGCGTTGCTCCTGGCGGGCGGCGCGCTGCTCCACTGGATGTTCACGGCCCTGTTCGTCGGCGTGCTGTGCGCGCTCGCGCTCGTCCAGATCGTTCTCCCGGGCGGGGCCGGGGCCCGTGGTTCGGGCCGGCGTGCCGCGCGTCGGCTCGGGGCCATGCTGGTCCTCGCCGCGGTGCTCGCCGCCGCCGGTCTCCTCATCGCCCCCCAGCATCCGGCGCGGCTGCCGAACGTCCAGCCCGGGATGACCGGCCCGCTGGGACGGATCGCCGAGCGTCTCCCGGCGATGGCCCTGCCCGTGACGCTGCCGCTGGCCGTGCTTGGCGTGGTGCTTCTCGCATTCGACCGGCGCGACGAGCGAGGCCGCGCACCGGCGCTGCTCTTGATCTGGTCCTCGCTTGCCGCCGTCGGCCTGGTCGGTTGGTACCTGCTCGGCCTGCCGCTGCCCCCGTACCGATGGGCCGCGTTCGCGCTCGCCATCCCGGCCGCGATCGTCCTTGGGGCGCTTGCCGCCGCGCAGCTGCTCTCGCGCGCCGGCAGGCGGCTGCTGGGCAGCGGCGCCGTGGTGGTGGGTCTTGTCGCGGCGGCCGGCCTTGCCGGCGCCGGCGCATCCGTCTGGTGGAGCCGGACGCCCACCCTGTCGGCCGGGGAGTTCGCGGAGCTGAGGACGCTCTCGGCCTATCTGCGTCCCCTGCCGCCCACGACGCCGATCGTGATCCTGCTCAACGCCCACCGCACGGTCCCCCCGGTCAACCGCGTGTGGGCGGGCCTGCCCGCCGCGCGGCTTCGATACGTGCGGCTGGTCGCCGCGAAGAACGGGGCGAACGGGCTCGACCTCGGTCCCGGCATCGCAGCTGGGGACGGCACCGTCGTGGTCGCGCTGGACGCCTACCGGCAGGGCGATCCGCTCCCCGGTCGCATCCTCGGTCCCGGGGTCCGGCTTATCGCCGGGCCCAGCCCGGGGGATGTGCAAGCGGGAACCGCCCCGCGGGCGCCCGGAGCGGCCTCACTCGGCGCCGGGCTGGTGGCGCTGCTCGTCATCCTCGTCGCGACGGGGGCGGGCTGGTCCGCCGGGCTCTCCGACCTCCCCGTGCTGGGGGTCGTCGCCGTCGCACCCGCGTTCGCCCTGGCCCTGCTCGGCCTTGTCGGGCTCACGGCAAGCCGGTTGGGAATCCCACTGCGAGGTCCGGCGGGCGTGTGCGTGATCGCAGGCGTTGCGCTCGCGGGATGGGCGATCGCGGCGTTCGCGCCGGCTCGCTCACGCCGCCCCATCCGGGCGGATGGACTCCCACCCGGGACCGGCCCGGCAGAGATGCCGCGGGTATAGTCGGCGCGCGATGGCTCGGCAGGGAAAGCCGGCGCCGCGCTCAGGCGCCGCGGCCGACATCATCTGGGGCGTCCTGGGCCCGCTGGCGGCAGCCGCACTCGCGACGGCGCTCTATCTGTGGGCTCCGATCGAGCGCGGTCTGGCCGTACCGGTCGGAGCCGACACGCCCGCGCATCTCTGGCGCGCTCGCCTCGTCGCGGCGCAGGGATTGCACGCGCTCTTCACGTCCGCTCCTTACAACTTTCAGGTCAATCCCGATCGCCTCGGGTTGCCCGTGCTGGCCTCCCTGCTGACGGGCGCGGGAGTCAGCCCGTGGCTTCTGGCCTTCATCGTCCCGGCCCTGGCGGCCGCAATCCTGGCGCCGGCGGCGTGGGCGCTTGCCGGCACCGTCTCCGAGCCGCGATGGGCCGGCGCGATCTACGCGGGCGCGGTGGTCACCTCGATCCCGTTCGCGCTCACGACCCGGACGAACCTGGACAACGCGCTCGCCGACGGGTTGATCGTCGCCGCCGCAGCCGCGTCCCTGCTCGCCGCGTCAGAACCCGCGGGACGGTGCGCCGGCGCGCTGCTGCTGGCGGGATCGCTGCTGATGCACTGGCCCACCGGCTCGGTGTTCGCCGTCGTTCTGGCGCTGCTGGCACTCTTCCTCCTGCCCGAAGCCGTCGCCGGGATGCGCCGGGGACAGACGCTGCTGGGAAGCGGCGCGGCGCGCGTCACGACGATCGTCGCGGGAGGCCTTGCCGTCGGGGGGCTGCCGCTGCTTGCAACCCCCGGCGCGAACCTGCCGGACCAGGGCACCGGGCGGTTCTTCCGGGGCAACGTCCAGCGCTTGCTCCCCCTCTACCGCCTCCCGGTCGTCCTGCCGGTCGCCGCGGCAGGGGCAGTCGCGCTGACGGTGTCGGAACCGCGCCCCCCGAAGCGCCGCGCGCTGCTGCTGGCCGTGGCGTGGTCGATCCCCGTGGTGCTCGCGGCCGTCGCGTACGCGCGGGGGGCGCTGATTCCGCTGATGCGGTTCCTCCAGGTCGCCTTTCCCATTCCACTCCTTGGGGCGGCGGCCGTCGTCGGGGTGATCCGGCTCGCCGCCCGGACGGGGCGCGTGCGGGTTCCGGTCGTGGCCATCGCCTCGGTGCTCGCCGCAGCGGCCGTGGGTCTCGCGGCCGTCCTCGCCCACGACGCGGTGGCCGCCGCGAGGCCGTCCGTCACCGACACGCAACTGGGTCCGATCAACGCCGTCGCGGCCTTCCTGGAGCAGGACCACCCCTCCAGCGTCACGATCGTGACGGACGGGGACGCGGGGTTGCCGTTTCGCCGCGTCCGGATGCTGGCGCCGGCCGGCATGATCCAGCGCATCGGCGTCTTCCACGGCTCGGTCGGCGACCTCTTCGAGGCGGCCGCCGGGCCGCCGGCGCCACTCGATCCGGATCTGCAGGGAACGAACGAGAAACGCGCCCAGATCAACGCCGACGCGGTCCGCCGGATGCGGCTTCCGGGCGCCGCCGCGCTCGCGCTCCGGCCCTTCATCCACACGTACGACCGGCTCGCCCAGGACCCGCGCAACGTCGAAATCGCCGACGGCGTGCTGGTCCTTCGTCCCGGGACGCCTCCCCCAGCGGTGACCCAGCCGGCACCGCTCGCTCCCCCGACGGGCCGGGCCCTGATCGCCGCCTCGCTCGCGTCGCTGCTGGTTCTCGCCGCCGCCGGTTCCGGATGGTCGGTGCTGCTCCTGCCCCGCCCGTGGACGCTCCGGGCCGGGCTGACGCCGGCGATCGGGCTGGCGACGCTGCTGGTCGTCGGGACGCTCGCGGGGCTCGGCGGCCTTCGGACCGATCACTGGCGCGGGCTGGCGCTCGCAACCGGGACCGCCGTGGCCGGCTGGGCGGCGGTGCTCCTGGTCCGGCGCGACCACGCCCGTCCGCGCTCGCGCGCCGGCGAACCGGCACGCACCCGGCCCGAGGCGTAGTGGGCCGCGCGATGGCCCCCGACGGGCAGGAACGACCCACTCCGAGTCACCGGATCTGGTCCGAGGCCGCGCTGGCGATCGTGATCCCCACCGTGGTGGTCGCGGGCATCTACCTCGCGCCCTTCGTCCGGGACCGCGCGACGATGCCCTTCGGGTTCGACGTCTCCGGCTACGTCTTTCACCTCAACGTCGTTCACGACCTCGGCATCGGTGCTCCCGTGGAGCGGGCCAGCGTCCTTGGACAGCGGCCCGGCTACCCGGTCGTGTTAAGCCTTCTTCGCTCCGCGACCGGGATGTCGGCGCTCACCATCATGTGGATCGTCCCGGCCCTGATGGCCGCCGCGCTCGGCCTTGCTGCCGGCGGACTCGCGGCCGACGCCTCGCTCGTCGATCGGAGACGGACGTTCGTCGTCGCGATCGCGGTGGGCGGCTCCGCCTTCGTCGCATGGACGGCGGTCGGCTATGCGACGAACCTCGCGCTCGACGTGGTCGCCGTGGCGGTGATGGCGATGGCGATCCGGGTCGCCCGCGGCGAACGGGGAACGCTGGCCGGCGCGGTGCTCATCGGCGGGGGGGCAATCCTTCACTGGATGTTCGCGATCCTCGCGGCGGCGCTCGTCGGAGCCTTCGCCGTCGCGGCCGTCCTCGACGCCAGGGTTCGAAAGGAGTCCGACGCGCCGGTCATCGCGCGCCGGCTCGGTCTCATGCTCCTCGGGGGCATCGGCCTGGCCCTTGCCGGCGCCGCCCTCTCCCCCACGTTTCCCGGCGGGCTCCCCCGGATCAACCGGGGACCCGGCAGCGCCGCCTTCATCGCCGAGCGCCTGCCGACGATGGCGCTGCCCGTCACGGTGCCGCTCGCGGCGGCCGGCGCCTGGCTCCTGCTCGCTCGGCGCGATAGCGCCGGACGGCAGAGCGCCATCCTGCTGGGTGGGTGGGGTCTGCTCGCCGTGGCCGGGCCGTTCACCTGGTACGTGCTGCACCTTCCCCTCCCGCCGTACCGATGGGCCGGATTCGCGCTCGGGATTCCGCTGCTGATCTCGATCGGGGCGCTGGCGGCCCGGACCCGGCTCATCGAGCATTCCGGGTGGGGACGGCGCCTCGCCGGCGCCTTGCTGCTTCTCGCCGCCGGGGTGGGACTCGCCTGGCCGGGCGCAGCGGTGTGGTGGACTCGGGATGCGCGCGTGCGGGCGACCGAGCTGGCCCAGGCGGGAACCCTGGGCTCCTACCTCGCCGGGGTGCCGGCGCACACGCCGATCGTGCTCGTCGTCGGCGAGCATCGTCGAGCCGAGCCGATCGCGGGCCTCGTCCGCGGCGGTCTTCCGATCGATCGAGTGCCCGACGTCCGCGTCGTGCCGGGAAGGATCGATCCGGGCGCGTCCGATCTCGGGCTGGGTGCCGGGATCGTCGGCTCCGATCCCAACGGGACCGTCGTCGTGGAGTTCGACGCGTACCTGCCCCGGCCGGCGACCGCCGGGAGACTCTTGGGGCCGGGCGTGCATCTGTTCGCCGGGCCGGCCCCCGGCGCGGTCACGCCGGTCCCGCCGCCCCGCGCGCCGAGCGCAGCCGCTCTTGCGTGGCTGACGGCCGCCTCGCTCGCGGTGCTGGCGCTCGCGGGACTTGGGTGGGCCCTGGGGCTCGGCGGCCTCCCACCGATCGGCGCCGTCGCGATGGCCCCTGCGTTCGGGATCGCCCTGCTCGGACCGATCGGCCTCGTCTCGAGCCTTCTCGGCGTGTCGCTGGCCGGGGCCGGCGGGATCGCGATCCTCGCCGTCACCGCGCTCTCGGGAGCGGCCGTCGCCGCGCTCCGGCGTGCCCGGACGCGACCGGTATAGTCGCGGCGATGGCCCACCGCGCGCAGGAGGACGGGGCGTCGAGCGCTGCCTCGACCTCCCTGGTGGCGGACGTGGCCTCCGTCTTGGGACTGGCGGCGACGGTCGGGCTCGCGCTCGCGCTGTATCTGCGCGCCCCGATCGAACGAGCGCTGACGGTGCCGTCGGGCGCCGACATCCCCGTGCACCTGTGGCGCGCACGGCTCGTCACGACACAGGGTCTCCGGGCGCTGTTCTCCTCCGCGCCGCTCAGCATCCAGACCAACCCCGACCGCCTTGGTCTCCCGGTTCTGGCCTCGATCCTGTCGGGGCTGGGCGTGACGCCGTGGCGCCTGATGTACGTGACCGCCGCGGTCGGCGCCGCGGTGCTGGCGGCCTCGGCCTGGGGCCTCGCCCGAGCGATCCCCGAGCCGCGGTGGGGCGCCCCGATCTACGCCGTCGCCGCCGCGGCCTCGATCCCGTTCGCGCTGACGAGCCGCGCCTATCTCGACAACACGCTCGCCGAGGGAATGATCGTGGCGATCGCGGCCGTCGTGCTGCTCGCCGCCGAGCGGCCGGGCACGACGACGGCCGGGGTGGTGCTCATGGGTGGCACGCTGCTGATGCACTGGCCCACGGGGACGCTGTTCGTCGCCGTCCTCGCGTTGTTCGCGCTCAGCCTCGTCCCGCAGGCCTGGCGTGAGCGCCGCACGACACCGCTCATCCGCAGCGGCGCAGCGCGCGTCGGGACGATCGCCGGCGGCGGGCTGGCGCTCGGGGGGCTTCCGCTGCTCGCGACGCCGGGCGCGAACGCGCCCACCCAGGGGACGGGCGCGCTGTTCGTCAAGAACGTCGGGCGTCTGCTCCCCTTCTACCGGCTGCCGGTGACGCTTCCGCTCGCCGCCGCCGGCGGTGCGGCGCTCGGCTGGCTCCGACCCGCCACCCCGCGGCGTCGCGCGCTGCTTCTGTACGTGGCGTGGCTCGTTCCGCTGGGCTTTTCCATCGTGGTGTACCTGCGCGTCAAGCCCGTCCCCGTCATGCGGTTCCTGGGGACGGCGCTGCCGATCCCGCTCCTGGGCGCCGCCGCGTTGATCGCCCTGCTCATGCTCCCGGCCCGGCTCCCCATCCCGGAGGGACCCAGCACGGCGCTCACGTCGGCGCTGTCGGTCGGCGTCCTGGCGGTCCTGGCGGCGTTCACCGTCCACGCCGCGCATTCCGTCGACAAGACGACGCCGTCGATCACACCCTTTGAGTTGCGCACCGTGCGGGCGGCCGACGCGTACATCGCTTCGGTCGACCCACCGGCCGCCGTGGTCGTGGCCGACGGCCCGACCACGTCGTTCCGGCGGATCCGCATGCTGGCACCCGGAACGATCGTCGATCGCATCCGCATCTTCCCCGGAGACGCCGGCGACCTGTTCACCCGGGCCGCCAGCTCGACGCCGGTGCCGATCGATCCCTCGCTCACCGGTTTCAAGCTCCGCACGGCGCAGATCGCAGCCGACGCCGTGGTCTGGATGCAAAAACCCGGTGCGATCGCGCTGGCGCTGAGCCCGTACGTCCGCGACTACGGCGCCCTGCTGAGCGACCCGGCCAACGTCGAGGTGGCCGACGGCGTCTTGGTGCTGCGTCCGGCGACGGCCCCCGTGGCGTCCCCGCCGGCGCCGCTTCGTCCCCCGCCGGGATCCGCGCTCGTCGTGGCCGCGCTCGTGGCGTTCTCCGCGATCGCCGCCGCCGGGTCGGGGTGGTCGGTGGCGCTGCTCGCGCATCTGCGGTCGCCGGACCGGCCCACGAGCGCGTGGGAGTTGCAGCTCGCCCTGGCGCCGGCCATCGGGCTGGCGATGATCGTGATCGTCGGCTCGCTGCTGGGCCTTGCCGGCGCCCGAACCGGCGGGGTGGACGGCCTCGTCATCTGGTTCGGGGTCGCGGCGGCCGGCTGGGTCGCGGTTGTCGCCGGCGCGCGCAGCGGCGCGGCCGGCTCATAGCGCGGCGGCGATCTCGCCGGCCAGCCGGGCGTTGTCCTCGAGGAGTCCGAGGTTCGACCGCAGGCTCCGCCCGCCGGTCGCGGCCGCCAGACACGACAGCAGGAACGGCGTCAGGGCCTTCCCCGTGATCCCCTCACGCACCGCCCGTTCCTCGCAGCCGCGCGCGGCCGCCGCGACCTCGGCGGCATCCATCGCGAGCGGCTCGGGCACGGGGTTGCAGACGACGAGCGCCGATCGCGCGCCCAGGTGCGTGAGCGACCGGCCGATCGCGGCCACCTCCTGCGGCGTGTCGGCGCGGTGCTCCAGATCGACCCCCGCGTCCCTGGCGAGGAAGAACGGCAGCCGGTCGACGCCGTAGCCGACGAGCGCGACGCCGAGCTCCTCCAGGCGCTCGGCGGTCGCCGCGGGATCGATGACGGACTTCGGACCGCTGCACACCAGCACCACCGGGGTCCGCGCCAGCTCGAGCAGATCGGCGCTCACATCGGGCACGGGTCCCGGATGCACGCCCCCGATCCCGCCCGTCGCAGCGATCCGGATCCCGGCTGCGGCGGCGGCCCACACCGTCGCGGAGACGGTCGTCGCCCCCAGCGCCTCGGTCGCGGCGGCGACCGGCAGATCGCGGCGGGCCACCTTCGTCGCCGCCCCCGGCACGAGGAATCGCGCCAGCTCGCCGGGCGACAGACCGACGCGAACCGAGCCGTCGAGGACCCCGATCCAGGCCGGCACGGCACCGGCCGACCGGACCGCGGCGGACATCAGCCGGACGCACTCCTCGTTCTCCGGCGCAGGCAACCCCTGGCCGATGACGCTCGTCTCCAGCGCAACCACGCCGTGGCCATCCCGGAGGGCGTCGGCGGCCTCCTCGCCGAGCTCGACGGCCCCGCTCATGAGCTCGTCGCCGCATTCGTCGGCGCATCGGAGGACGCATTCGCCGGCGGCCACGTATCCTCGCGCCCCGCCACGATCGATCCCGCCCGGCAGGCGAGCCGAAGCGCCTCGCGCGGATCGTCTCCGCGCGCCAGCGCGGTCAGGAGCACGCCGTCGAAGGCGTCGCCGGCACCCGTCGGATCGACCTCCGTCACGGCCGGCGAGGGTTCGAGGAACGACGCCCCGTCGACGCACAGGGCCGCGCCGGCGGCGCCGAGCTTGACCGCCGCGACCGGGTGGCGCTCCCCCAGCTCGCGGCATGCGTCCTCGCCGGTGAGGCCGGTCAGGAGCTCCGCCTCGCGCTCGTTGGCGAGCAGCGCGGTGACGCCCGACGTCTCCCGCCGGAACCGGTCGAGGCCGAATCCCTCGACGAGCGGCCACGACGCGGCGTCGACGGCCGAGAGGCGGGCCCGCGAACGCCGGAGCGCCTCGAGGGCCGTCTCGGTGGTCGGCTCCTGCAACAGGAGATAGCCGCTGACGAGAAGGGCATCGGGATCGAGCTCGCCCGGAAGGTCGCTCGGCAACAGCCGTGCGTTCGCCCCGCGATCCGCGACCATCGAGCGATCCCCCGCTTCGAACACCACCAGCATCGTGCCGGTCGTCGCGCCGGGGACGACGACCACGCCCGCTCGCACGTCGCGGCCCTCGAGGCTCTCGCGCACCACGCGGCCGGCGGCGTCATCGCCGATCGCGCCGATCACCGTGCTCGACGCGCCGGCCCAGGCTCCCCAGACCGCTGCGTTGGCCGAGGTCCCGCCGGGCTGCACCACCACGCGCCCGTGGACGTCCCCGCCCGCGGCGAGGGCGCCCGAAGCGGCGTGGACGTCGAGCATCACGTCGCCGATGCACACGAGGGACGGTGCCGTTGGATCCGTCGGGGTCACGGCCGGGAGTCTAGGTGGGCCTCAGGACGCGGCATCGGCCGCCCAGGACCCGAAGGCGGCCCAGAACGGGTCGACCCCCGGGTGGACGAGGGGCTGCCATTCTCCGTCGGCGAGCAGGGTCCGGCCGTCCCCGGCCTCGAGCACCTCGCCGACGATCGCGGCCTCGATGCCGGACGCGGCGAGCGCGACGACGAACTCGTCCGCGCGTCCGCCGGTCACGGTCGCGATCAGCGTTCCCTCGCTGATCGAGATGTAGGGGTCGATCCCGACGTGGTCGCAGACCGCTCGGACCTCAGGGCGGACCGGGATGGCGGCCAGGTCCACGCGAAGCCCGACACGCGAGGCCACGGCGACCTCCAGCAGACCGCCGAGCACGCCGCCCTCGGTCGCGTCGTGCATCGAGGTGACCCCGGCATCGCGGAGCCCGAACGTGCGCGCGATCGTTGCCTCCGGGACGACGGTCATGCGCTCGAAGAGGGCGTCGGCCGCGCTCACGGTGGCCGGCCCGACCGCGGCCGCGAGGCGCTCCGGGAACGTCGCGGCGAACAACGCCGTCGCCTCGATGGCCGCGCCCTTCGTCACCACGACGACGTCGCCGGGTCGCGCCATGGTCGGCGTGACGTACGCGTCCTCGGACCCGAGCGCCATACAGGTCGCCCCGCCGACCATCGGGTAGGCACACCCGTCGTAGCGGGCGGTGTGGCCGGTCACGACGGCGATCCCAAGCTCGTCGCAGGCTCGATGGAAGGCGTCCCACAACGAGGTGAGCTCCTCGTCGGTGATCGAGGGCGGCAGGTTCAGGTCGACCGACATCCATCGGAGCGGCAGACCGCTCGTCGCGGCGTCGGAGGCCAGGATGTGCACGGCGAACCATGCGGCGCGCTCCCAGCCGTAGGCCGGGACGATGAACACGGGGTCGGTCGTGATCGCCATCGCCGTCCCGTCGGCGACGCGGACGACCCCGACGTCGACGCCGTGCTTGGGGCCGACGAGGACTTCCGGATCGCTCCGCCCGAGACGGCTGAGGATGACGCGTTCGAACAGCTCCGCGGTGGCCTTCCCGGTCGGCTGACCGTTTGGCTGGCCGCCTGCTTGCCCGCTTCCTGGGCCCGGCGCCTCAGCCACGACCCGATCGTCCCGGGTTCACGGCCCGGACCGCGTCCGCCAGCTCGCGGGTCGCCGCGGCGGGATCGGCCGCACCGGCGACGGCGGACAGGACCGCGACACCGGCCGCCCCTGCGGCCAGCACCTCGGCGGCGTTGTCCGCGGTGATGCCTCCGATGCCGACGACGGGAAGCGGCGTCGCGGCCGCGATCCGCCGGAGCCCGGTGATCCCGGCCGGGGTGGCGACCGGCTTCGTCGCGGTCGTCCAGATGGTGACGCCCAGGTAGTCGGCTCCCGCCCGCTCGGCGGCGCGGGCCTGGCCCGGACGGTTGACACTCACCCCGAGGATCGGCCCGGCGCCGAGCCGCTCCCGCGCCGCCTCGGGCTCGTCCAGCTGGCCGAGATGGACGCCGTCGGCTCCGCTCTTGACCGCGACATCCAGACGGTCGTTGACGAAGAACAGCACGCCGGCTCCCCGGCACACCTCGAGGATCGCCGTCGCGACCTCGAGCAGGGCCTCGTCCTCGAGCTCGGGCGCGCGCAACTGCACCGCGGTTGCGCCGGATCCGACCGCCGCGCGCGCCACGTCGAGATGGGAGCGGCCGGGAACGAGGGTCGCCGACGTCACGACATAGACGCCAAGCGAACGTGGGTCCACCATCGCTCCCTCCACCGGTCCTAGCCGGATCAGGTTCGGCGGGTCGCCGGCACTTCAGCCGGCCTCTCAGCTCGGTCCTGCCCGAGCTCCCCGGGATACGGCGTGATGGAGTATAGGCCCGCCGGGTTCCTCACCGCCGTGCGCGCGCCACCGCCAGCTCGCGCAGGACTTTCTTCCAATCGCTCGATTTCCAGGAGAACAGCAGGTCGGTGACGATCGTCACCGCGCCGATCACGACCAGGACAAGCGCGGCCCATCCCGGTGCCTTCGTGGCGGGCCAGAAGGCAAGCGCGATGAACGGGGCCAGCTTGCTCGCGATCGCGCCGCTCGCGTGCATCCAAGCGCGTTGCGACGGGTCGGCGCGCAGGTAGGTCGCGTAGTCGATCTTCAGCCCCGGACGGGGCGGCGGTGGCCCCCCGATGAAGTAGTCGGTGAATTGGATTCCGACCAGGCGGCCGACGATCCAGTGCGCCGGCGAGTGCAGCGCGACCGTCCAGACGGAGCCGGCGGCCACGAGCGCGAGCCCCGCGATCGCCGGCGAGGTGGCCCAGGTGGCGATCCAGACCCCCGCGACCCCGGCGAGCGCCCCGAGCCCCAGCACGAGATTCCCTGCCCAGACCGGCAGGCGGTGCCCGACCCGGGCCCGGAACGCCGCGAGGTCGATCCGCCCCACCTGGTCGGCGTGGGCCGCCACGAGCGCCGGATCCCGCTTCACCCGGGCGACCACGCGCCAGAACCCCAGCGCCCTCAGATCGGTCTGGCCGCCCGTCAGAGCCGCCTCGATCCGGTCCAGATCGGCCCCAACGTCGCCTTGGGTCCCCGAAGGCTCCACCGCTCACGCCCTCCTCCAGCCTAGAATCGCTCCGGACGCGCATCCGGCCCTGAGCGCTTCCCCCCCAGGGAGGAGACAACCACGTCCCGGAGCATGACGCACGCTTCGGCCGCCGGCGACGCCGGCGACCGGGAATTGGTGACCCTCGACGGGCGCTACCACGTCCTCGAGCGGATCGCCGCCGGTGGCATGGGCGAGGTCTTCCTCGCCCAGGACGCCGTGCTGGCCCGAGAGGTCGCCATCAAGGTGCTCCACCGGTCGCTCGCCGGCGACCAGGGCTTCGTCGACCGGTTCCGCCGCGAGGCGCGCGCGGCCGCCACCCTCAACCATCCGAACATCGTGGCCGTCTACGACTGGGGCTCGGTCGACGGCATCTACTACATGGTGATGGAGCGCATCCGCGGGCGGAGCCTGCGCGAGCTCCTCAACGCCGCCAAACGGCTCGAGCCGGCCCAGGCCGCGGAGGTCGTCCGTCAGACCCTCGTCGCCCTCGAGCACGCGCACCGCAAGGGAATCGTCCATCGCGATCTCAAGCCCGAGAACGTGCTCGTCACCCTCGAGGGGGTCGTGAAGCTGACGGACCTCGGGCTGGCCCGCGCGTACGCGGACGCGAGGGCGACCCGCACGGGCGTCGTCACCGGCACCGTTCAATACCTCTCGCCGGAGCAGATCCGCGGCGAGCCGGCCGACCCGCGAAGCGACCTCTACTCGCTGGGCATCCTCACCTACGAGCTCCTGACCGGGCGCCTGCCGTTCGCGGGCGAGACGCCGATGAGCATCGCGTACAAGCACCTGTCGGACCGGGTGCCGGCGCCGTCGGCGTCGCGCCCGTCGCTCCCGAGCGACCTGGATGCGTTCGTCCTGTCGGCGACCGATCCCAACCGCGAGCTCCGGCCCGAGTCGGCAGAGGCGATGCTTCGCGACCTCGACTCCATCCGCCCGGAGCTTCCCGAGGCGCGGTCGCTCGCCTCCCTCGTCGGGGACCTGCCGGAGGTCCGGCCCGACCCCCGCGTCGTCCCGCAGGCCGAGACGACCACGGCCTCGATCCCGGAGCCCCCACCGCCCCGGGGGCGCCGCGTGCGCCGCTTCCTCCTGCCGCTGCTCGTGCTGATCACGGTTGCCGCCGCCGCGTGGGGAGCATGGGCCTATCTGGTCCCGCACCGCGTAGCGGTCCCGCCGGTCGCGGGGCGTTCGATGAGCGAGGCCACCACGATGCTGAGCGATCTCGGCTTCACCGTCAGGCGCGCCCCGGGAGTCTTCGACGCGAAGGTCCCGGCGGGCCGCGTGCTGGCCGTTCGTCCGGATCCGGGCCGGGAGCTCGACCGCGGCGCCGTCGTCACGCTCGTCCCCTCGCTCGGTCCACGGCAGGTCGACGTGCCGGCGGTCACCGGCAAGACGCTCCGAAACGCGACGCGCGCGTTGCAGCTCGCGCAGCTCACGGTCGGCGCAACGACGCGCCGGTACAGCGACGAGGTGGCGGCCGGACACGTGATCTCCCAGCGCCCAAGCTCGGGCCGGGCCGACGAGCACAGCGCGGTCCAGCTGGTGATCAGCCGCGGCCCTGCGCCGCGGGCGATCCCGTCGGTGGTCGGGCTCGACGCGGCGACCGCCCGAACGTCGCTGCGCGACCTCGGGTTCTCGGTGACGAAGACGACCCGCTACTCCGATACGGTCGCGCGCGGGAACGTGATCGCGGTCAGGCCCAAGGAGACCACGCTCGTCGCGTTCGGCGGAACCGTGAAGCTCGTCGTCTCGCTCGGACCCGAGACGTTCCCGGCCCCGTCGTTCGGCGGCCTCACGAAGGACGCCGCCATCGGCCTCGCCAAGAAGGCCGGCGTCCGGCTGTCCTTCTTCGCGATCCCCGGAACCGCCGGCACCCTCGTGATCAGCCAGGACCCCGGGCCCGGCGCGACCGTCCACGCCGGCGACGTCATCACCCTCTTCCTCGCCGGGTGATCCTCGGCGCGCACGTCCGGCGCGGCGCCGAGGCGACGCGCGGCGTGGTGGACGCATGCCGGGCCCGCGGCGCCGACTGCGCCCAGGTGTTCCTCTCGAACCCGCGTGGCTGGGCGGCACCCGCCGACGGGCCCGTCGCGGCCCTCGGTGAGGCCGTCACCGCGGCCGGGATCTCTCCGCTCGCGGCGCACGCGCCGTATCTCGTCAACGTGGCCTCGCCCAATTCCGAGACCCTCGCGCGTTCGAGATCGCTCGCCCGCGCCACCGTGCGCGCGGCCGCGCGGGCGGCGGCCGGCATCGTCGTCGTCCACGCCGGATCCGCGGCCGGGTCGGCCCCGGACGTGGCGGCCGAACGTGCGGCCGACTCTCTCCGAAAGCTCGGCAAGGCCCACCGAGGAGTCCGGGTCGCGGTCGAGCTCACGGCCGGATCGCGCGGGGCGGTGGCCTCGACGATCGCCGAGGGCGCGCGGCTGCTCGAGCACGCCGGCGAGGCGCGGCTGGGGCTCTGCCTCGACACCGCACATCTGTTCGCGGCCGGCTATCCGCTGGACGGGCCCGACGGCGCAGCCAGGATCGTCACGGAGCTCCGCGACCACGGCCTGCTGGACCGGCTGCTGCTGATCCACGCCAACGACGCCGAGTTCCCCCGCGGCTCGGGCCGCGACCGGCACGCGAACATCGGCGACGGGGGGATCGGCGACGAGGGATTTCGGATCCTCGCGTCGACCCCCGAGCTGGCCCGCATCCCTTGGGTCCTCGAGACGCCCGGCGACGCCGCCCGTCAGGCCGCCGACATCGCCAAGATCCGCGCGTGGGGCTCGCCGGCCGCGTAGCCGGCTACGGCTCCATCTCGGCGCCGCGGCCCCTCCTGATGCGCGTACCGCTCCTCGGCGAACGGCTCCGCGTGGACGTGATAGCCGCGGAGCTCCCAGAAGCCGCGGCGTGTTGTTCGCCGTGAACTCGAGGCCGCGCAGCCACTTCGCGCTCTTCCACGCGTACCGCTTGGGGACCACCAGCCGGAGCGGCCAGCCGTGCTGCGGCTCAGGTCCTGGTCCCCGTTTGGCCCAGGCGACCAGCACGTCGTCGTCCGACATGGCCTGAAGCGAGAGGTCCGACGGTAGCCGTAGTCGCAGTGCGCGATCACCCACTCGCGCCTCCCGCTTGGGTCGGGCCCGCTCGAGCAGGGCCCGGAACGGGATCCCCTCCCACGCGTTGTCGAGCGTCGTCCACCCCGTGACGCAGTGCATGTCGGCCGGAATCGTCGCCGGCTCGCAGGTCCTGCAGCTCCCGGTAGGTCAGCGTTGAAGGGGTTCTCGACCAGGCCGCTGAGCTGAGGTCCCACGAAGCCTCGTCGAACCTGGGGATCGGCCCGTACGTGCAGGACCGGCCATCACTTCACCAGGCGCTGGCCAGGTGGCACCCGGGCGGCGATCTCCTCCGGGTACTTGGGCCGCCGAGCAGACCTCATGCCCGACTCCCGTGAGCGCACCGAGCGTCCGCCCCCACGCCGCGACCGCCTCGCCACGCCGGCCGCGGTCACGTCGAGGTGGGTCAGCATCCGCACCTTCCCGCCACCAGGGTTGCCAGACGCCCTCGTCCTCCAGCCGGCCCCGAGCGTCCCACGCCGAGAGCCCCAGCGAGGACGTGTCCACGAAACCATGTTGGTCTCCACGGCCCACGGGTCGAGGCAGCCCGGCAGTCGTCTCAGCGATGCCCTCAGCCAGCCGGCGGCGCGCTGGCGTGGTCCTCGCCCAGACGCTTCGGCCCCTCCTCGAGAGCGATGAGACCGGCCGCGGCCATGCACGCCCGCCTGCCGCCAAGCCCCGCCGAAGAGGACCTTGGCCCGGCGGGCCTCCGCGACGAACTCCCGTGAGCCGCACAGAACCGACCCGATGGGGGCGCCCAGGCCCTTGAGACAGGCAGAACATCAGGGCGTCGACCTCGGCAGCGAACTCACCCACCGCCGTGCCGCCGGCCGCGGCGGCGTTGAAGATCCGGGCGCCGTCCAGGTGGAGCGGGAGCCCCGCGTCCTGGGTGCACCTCTCGGATGGCCTGCAGCTCGTCGGGCGGCATGACCGTCCCTCCGCCGACCTGATGCGTGTTCTCGAGGATACCAGGTCGACGACGTCGACGTCGTAGGGATCGGGCTGGACCGCGGCCTCCACCGATCTCCTGGCGTGAGCTGGCCTCGGTCGTAGCCGGGGAGCCGCGCGGTAGCGCGATACCCGACATGGACTGCCGCGGTACGCCACCTCGACGCCGGCAACGTGCGAGGTTGCCTCGCACACCGACGTATGGCCGGTCCGCGGACGAGGAGCGGCAGGCGATCTGGTTGCAGAGATCCCGGTGGGAGGTACAGGCCGCCTCCATGCCGACGGCCTCGGCGGCGCGCTCCTGGAGCCGGTTGACGGTCGGGTCGTCGCCATACCAGTCGTCGCCGACCTCGGCGTCGGCCATCGGCCCGGCGCATGGACGCAGAGGGCTTCGTGACGGTGTCGGAGCGAAGGTCGACGCGGGGGCGCTCATGCGGCCAGTCTATGGGCTCACCCGAAGAAGACCCCGGCCTCCCGGTAGAGCTCGATCGGGACGACGTTGCGGGGTCCGAGCGCCTCCTCGATCGGGACGTCGACGACGTCCTGGCCCCGGCGCGAGACCATGCGCCCCCACCGGCCGGCCGTCGCGACGTTCGCGGCCGCGATCCCCATCCGCGTCCCGAGCACGCGGTCGAACGCGACGGGCGACCCCCCGCGCTGCACGTGACCGAGGATGGTCACCCGCGTCTGGAATCCGGTACGGCGCTCGATCTCGGGTGCGACGACGTTCGCCAGCCCGCCGAGGCGCGGGAACCCGTTCTCGTCCAGGTCGGGCGTCGGCAGGGTCAGCGTTCCCTCGGCGGGGACGGCGCCCTCGGCCACGACGACGATCGAGAACCGGCTGCGCGTCATGTGCCGCGCGCGAAGCAGGCCGCAGACCTCGTCGAGATCGAAGGGGACCTCGGGGATGAGGATGGCGTCGGCCCCGCCGGCCATCCCCGCGTACACGGCGATCCACCCGGCACTTCGTCCCATGACCTCCGCGACCATGACCCGGTCGTGGCTCTCCGCCGTCGAATGCAGGCGGTCGATGGCATCGGTCGCGACCTGAACCGCGGTGTGGAATCCGACGGTGATGTCGGTTCCGGGGAGATCGTTGTCGATGGTCTTGGGGACCCCGACGACCGGCACGCCTTCGCGGAAGAGCCGCGCGGCGGCGCCGAGCGTTCCTTCGCCGCCGATCACGATGAGACCGTCGAGCCCGCGAGACGCGATGGTCTCGTGGATCCGTTCGACGCCCCGCTCGGCGCGGAACGGGTCGGTGCCGGAGCTTCCGAGGATGGTGCCGCCGCGCGGAAGGATGCCGCGGATCTCGCTCAGACCCAGCGCGTCGGCGTTGTTCTCGAGCACACCCAGCCAGCCGTCGCGGAAGCCGACGAACTCGTGTCCGAGATTGGAAACACCGCGCCGGACCACGCCACGGATGACGGCGTTCAGACCGGGACAGTCGCCTCCACCGGTGAGGACTCCGAGCCGCATCCCAGCGGTGTCGCTCAGTCCTCGTCCTCCTTCGCCTTGTCCTGCGAGCGGCGCTTCAGGACCTTGTACCAAGCGTCCTCGTACGCGTGCTCGTCGGCCGGCGAAGGTGACTCCGATTTGCCCTTCTTGGCCCGCTTCTTCTCGTCGGGGGTCGCTTCCGCGTCGGGCTCGCCGCTGTCCATCGGGACAAGGCTACACCAGATAGGATGGGCCCCTCCGACGGGAGGTCGGTCGTGTTTGCCACCTGGGGATTCCTCGAATGGTTCTTCGTCGGGCTCCTGACGACGCTCACCGGAGCCGTCGGCCTGTTCGCCCTCTTCCTGTTCGTGCAGCTGTTTCGCAATCCCGGCCGCCGGCGGAGCTGATCCTGTCGGCGGCGGCGCCGAACACGGCTAGTCGGGCACCAGCTCCGTCCCGGCTTGCCCTTGGAGCGCGGCCGGACCGTCCTCGAGATCGGCGATGACCGCGCGCTGCCCGCCGCCTTGGAGGAACAGGATCGCCGCCTGCACCTTCGGCCCCATCGAACCGGCGCCGAACGCGCCCGACCGGTGCAGCGCGGTCGCCTCCGAGACCGTCATGCGGTCGATCTCCTCGGGCATCAGCGACCCGTAGCCTCGCTGCACCTTCTTCACGTCGGTGAGGATGAGGAGCACGCGCGCCTCGACCTCTTTGGCGAGGATGGCGGCGGCCAGGTCCTTGTCGATGACGCCCTCGCGTCCGATCAACCGTGGACCTTCCTCGACGACCGGAACGCCGCCACCGCCGCTCGCGATGACGATGACGCCGTCGGCGACGAGTTGCCGGATCACCGGCGCCTCGACGATCGAGTACGGCAGCGGGCTCGGCACGACGCGCCGCCAGCCACCGTGGGGATCCGGTTTGACGATGTAGCCCAGCTCGCCGGTAAGGCGCTGCGCCTCGGCCGCCTCGTAGAACGGCCCGACGAACTTCGTGGGGTCGGCAAAGGCGGGGTCGTCGGGTCGCACGCGCGTGAGGGTGAGGACCGTCGCGACCGGCCGTTCCGTCCCGCGTTCGAAGAACACGTCGCCGATGGTCACCTGCAGCAGGTAGCCGATCTGGCCCTGGCTCTCGGCGCCGCACACGTCCAAGGGCATCGGCGAGACCGACGCCAGCGCGGCCTCCTGCTGGAGCAGGATCCGGCCGACCTGCGGCCCGTTGCCGTGGGTGACGACGACCTCCCACCCGAGCGAGGCGATCTCGTGGACCTTCTCGGCAGCGCGGCGGGCGGCCGCGTACATCTCCTCGTACGTGTCGTCGGCCCCGCGCCGCAGCAGCGCGTTCCCACCGAACGCCACGACGACCCGGTCCACCGACGCGTCTCCGCCCGACGGTTCGCCTACAGGACGGGAGCCAGCACGTCGCGGAGCGACGGCGACCCCGGAAGCACCTCGAGGTCGTAGCGCACCCGGACGGCCGGCTTCCTGATGTCGACCACCTTGCGCAGATCGATCGGTGTGCCGATCACGACGAGGTCCACGTCGGCGGCGTCGATGATCTTCGCCATTTCTGCGAGCTGCTCGTCGCTGTACCCCATCGCCGGCAGCACGGCCCCGACGTCGTAGCGCTCGAGCGTCTCGGCGATGCTTCCGACCGCCCACGGGCGCGGGTCGACGATCTCGGCCGCACCGTTCCGCTGCGCCGCGACGACGCCCGCGCCGATCTTCATCTCGCCGTGCGTCAGCGTCGGCCCGTCCTCGACGACCAGCACGCGCTTGCCACGGATCAGCTCCGGGTCGTCGACGGTCACCGCGGAGTTCGCCTTCACCACCGTGGCCGACGGGTTGAGCTGCGCGATCGTCTCGTCGAGCTCCGCAACCTGCTCGGAGGTCGCCGAGTCCATCTTGGCGATGATGACGACGTCGGCCATTCGCAGATTCGCCTCGCCCGGGTGGTACCGCGTCTCGTGGCCCGCCCGGAGCGGGTCGACGACGCACGATGTGCACGGTCGGCCGGTAGAAGGGCAGGTCGTTGTTGCCGCCGTCCCACAGGAGGACGTCGCACTCGGCCTGCGCCTGCTCGAGGATGGCGCCGTAGTCGACGCCGGCGTAGATCACGGTTCCGCTCGCGATGTGCGGCTCGTACTCCTCCCGCTCCTCGATCGTCGTGTCGTAGCGATCGAGGTCCGCCATCTCCGCGTAGCGCTGCACGCGCTGGGCGGCGAGGTCCCCGTACGGCATCGGGTGACGGACCGCCACGACGCGGCGTCCGGCGTCCTTGATGGTCTGCGCGACCGCGCGCGTCGTCTGGCACTTCCCGACACCCGTGCGCACGGCCGTCACGGCGACGACGGGAACGGTGCGCCTCGAGCATCGTCGCGTCCGGTCCCAGCAGCACGAAGTTGGCGCCGGCCGCCAGCGCCCGGCTGGCCGTGTGCATGACGTGCTCGTGGGAGACGTCGGAGTAGGCGAAGACGACGTCGGTGACGCCGAGGCTGCCAATCAGATCCGCCATCTCGGACTCGAGGTGGATCGCGATGCCGTTCGGGTAGCGAGGTCCTGCGAGCACGGCCGGGTAGACGCGGTCGTCGATGAACGGGATCTGCGTGGCCGTGAAGGCCACGACCTCGGTTCCGGGATCGTCGCGATAGACCACGTTGAAGTTGTGGAAGTCGCGGCCCGCAGCTCCCATGATGAGGACACGGCGCTCGGACATGGCAAGGCTCCTCCTGGTCGAGGGTGGTTTGATCCGCGGGGAACGGGCGCCCGCTCTTCGATCCGCAATCTACTCCGAAGTCCCGCCCGCGCGCACCGGCCGAAGGGCCTCACCGGCCCCCCAGGCCCAGGTCGCCCGGCTCGTCGACGTCGTGCAGCGTGCCGCGGGACGGATCGAGGGCGGTCCACCGGTCCTCGGCCAACTCCAGCGCGCCGAGGCGGCGAAGGAGCGCCCGCACCGAGGCCCCCGGTCCCGGCGGAAACGACGCGGCCGCCTCGATCGCCGGGCGTGTCCGGACGACCGCGGGGAGCGGCCGGAGCCCTCCCTCGTCGAGCAGCGCGACGGCATCGGGGTTGGAGGTCCGCGCCTCGGCGAGCATCTGCGTGAGGACCTCCGGCGAAAGATCGGGCATGTCCCCGCCGGCGACCACGGTCCACTCGGTCCTCGCGTGCCGGAGCCCCGCCGCGACGCCGGCGAGTGGTCCGCCGCCGGAGACCGCATCCCGCGCCACGACGACGCCGAGGCCCGGCGGAAGATCCGGCTCGGGAGCGTCCGCGGCGACCACCACGACGACCGCTGCGCACACCTCGGTCATGCGGCGGACGGCGTGATGCAGCAACGGAGCGCCGCGAAACGGCGCGACGAGCTTGTCGGAGCCGAAGCGAGTCGATCGTCCGCCGGCGAGCACCAGACCGGTGGCGTCGGCGGCCGGGCTACGGCCGGGTCGTCCCACCCGCCGCCCCACCCGATGTGTCACCGGTCGCGTCGCCGGGGGGCGGCGGCGCCCCGACTGCGCGTAGGCGAATCCGAAGCGGCCCTTGACGCAGAGGTGGCCGTGGGTGACCGAGTGGTCCGACGGCGAGGTGACGTTCACGATCTCGTTGTCCTGCACGTGCACCTCCAGCTTGCAGCCGACTCCGCAGTACGGACAGATCGTCTTCGTGACGGTCTGCTGCGCCTCGTCCCAGCTGCCGTCGGCCCGCATCTCGTGCTCGGTCGAGAACATCAGGGCGCCGGTGGGGCACACGCCGATGCAGTTGCCGCAGTAGACGCAGGCCGAGTCGGGCAGCGCGACGTGCGAACTCGGTGGAGATGCGGGCGTCGAAGCCACGGCCGGCGACGGCGATCGCGAACGTGTACTGCGCGTCGGTCGCCGCACGCCTCGACGCACTTGTAGCAGAGGATGCACTTGGCGTAGTCGCGCACGTAAAGCTCGTTGTCGATCTTGACCGGCTGCGCGACGGTCTCGGCGGCGGCGCCGTCGGGGGCGTGGTGGTGGCCGGGCGCTGCGGCGTCGCGGTCCCCGTCGGCCGGCGGCGCGGGCGGGCCGAAGCGCTGCGGCGTCGGCGCCGTACTCGCCCATCCAGCGGTGCACGTCCGCGCTCGCCAGCGACGAGATCGACCGACGAGGCCAGCAGCTCCAGCACCAGCCGCGCGGCTGTGGCGCACCCGCTCCGTGTCGGTGCGCACGACCATGCCCTCCTCGACCTTGCGCGCGCACGCCGGCACGAGCACGCGCGAGCCCTCGACCTCGACGACGCAGACGCGGCAGGCGTTGACCGGGGTGAGGTTGTCGTGCGTAGCACAGCGTCGGCGTCTCGATCCCCTGCGCCTGGCAGGCGTCGAGGATCGTCGCGCCCTCCGGCACGCGCACGGTCTGCGCCGTCGACCGGTCGACATCGATGGGCCGCCGCGGCGTGTCGACGCGGAATCGGATCGCCCATCAGGCCCCTCCCGCCGAAAAGCGCCGAGCTTCGCCATCGCCGAACCGATCGGCGCTCGAGGCCGGTCTGGCCGAGCCCGCAGATCGAGGCGTCGCTGCATCACCCGGCCGAGGTCCTCGAGCAGGACGAGCTCCGGCCGCGGGACCCAGCGCGCCCCGGATGCCAGCCGGTCCAGCGCCTCCTCCTGCCGTACGGTCCCGACGCGGCACGGCACGCACTGCCCGCACGACTCGTCGCGGAAGAACGCGGCGATGCGACGGCAGCATGTCGGTCAGGTCGACGGTGTCGTCGAACGCCATCACCACGCCCGAGCCGAGCGTGGCCCCGGCCTCGCGCGTACCCTCGAAGGTGAGCGGCACGTCGAGCTGGTCGGGCATGACGAACCCGCCCGCGGCGCCGCCGAGCAGGACCGCACGCAGCGTCCGCCGTCGCGCACCGCCCGCCAGCGTCCAGCAGCTCGCGCAGCGTGATGCCGAAGTCGCACCTCGTAGACCCCCGGGCGTGCCACGTGCGCCCGAGACGCAGAACAGCTTGCGGCCGGTGGAGCGCTCGGCGCCGACCGGGGCGTACGCCGGGGCGCCGATCCGCAGGATCTCCAGGCACGTTGTCAGCGTCTCGACGTTGTTGATCCGGTCGGCCTGCCGAACAGGCCGCTGCCGACCGGGAACGGCGGCTTGTTGCGCGGCTCGCCGCGCTTGCCCTCGATCGAGTTCGAAGAGCGCCGTCTCCTCGCCGCAGATGTAGGCGCCGGCGCCCCGGCGGAGCTCGATGTCGAAGGCGAACCGCTCGCCGAGGACGTCGCGGCCGAGCAGCCCGCGCGCCGCGGGCGGCACCGATCGCGTGGCGCAGCCCGCGCGGTCGCGCAGCGGGTACTCGCCGCGGATGTAGAGGAACCCCGCTCGCCGCCGGTCGCGAAGCCCGCGATCGTCATGCGCCTCGATCAGGGCGAACGGGTCGCTCTCCATCAGCACGCGGTCCTTGAACGTCCCCGGCTCGGACTCGTCGGCGTTGCAGACGAGGTAGTGGGGTCGCTGGCCGGCTGGTCGGCGACCGCCGTCCCACTTCACCCCGGTCGGGAACGCCGCGCCGCCGCGGCCGAGCAGCTTCGCGTCGGTGATCTCCCGGATCACCCGGCTCGGCTCCGAGCTCGATCGCCCGTCGACAGCGCCGCGTAGCCGCCGTGGGCGCGGTAGTCGTCGAGCGCATGCGGGTCGACCGCGCCGACGCGCCGAAGCAGCGCGCAGCCCCTCGCGATCGGCGGGGCTGCTCGTCTGCGGCGCGCGGTTTCCGCGTTCGCACCGCCGGCCGCCCACGCGCCGCCGTGGAAGAACGGTCCGGGCACGTCCAGGGTCACCCACCCGATCCCGGCGCCGCTCGCCGTGTTCGCCCGCCAGCTGCACCAACGCGGCCGGTGCTCGTTCGCACAGCCCCAGGCACGGGCTCCGGACGACTGATCTCCGATCGGGTCCCAGCTCGCCGGCCACATCGGCGATCAGCTCGTTCGCCCCGTTCACCCGGCAGGCGAGGTCGTCGCAGAGATGCAGCACCGTCCGCGGCCGCGGCTCGACGCTGAACATCGCGTAGAACGTGGCGACGCCGTAGGCCTCGGCGGGCGGCACCGAGAGCCGGCGGCACACGTAGTTCATCCCGCCCTCGCTGATCCAGCCGACGCGGTCCTGCAGCGCGTGCAGCGCCGGCAGCAGCAAGGTGCGGAGCTCCCGGACCTCGCGCCCGCCCCGGCCGACGCGGCCCTGGAGGAACTCGACGCGTTCGCCCTCGCGGGCCTCGGATACGGCGGGCGGCCCGAGCAACGCGTCGACGGCGGCGCGCTCCTCGTCGGTGGGCGCAGCCGACATCAGCCGGACGTCCAACTCGCCTCCTCCAGCTCGCGGCGGCCGTCGAGCTTCTCCACCCGGATCGCCGTCGCCTTGAACTCGGCGGTGCCGGACTTCGGATCCCACGCGTCCAGCGTCAGCAGGTTCGTCTCGATCTGGTCGGGGAAGTGAAACGTCATGAACGCGAGCCCCGGCGCGGAGCGCCGTCGAGATGTGGACCGGCGCCTCGATCGATCCGCGCCGCGACGAGACCCGCACCCTCTCGCCGTGCGCCATGCCGAGCGACTCGGCGTCGGTCGGGCGACAGCTCGATCGCCTCCGGCCGGTCGAGCGGCGATCCGATGGACCCCGACTGCACCCCGGTGTTGTACGCCTCCAGACGCCGCCCGGTCGTGAGCCGGATCGGGAACTCCTTCGTCAGCCGGTCGACCGGCGGCTCGTGCACGACCGACGCTGAACGGCGCGGGGCGACCCGCGCACGTCGGGATCGCTCGACCACAGCCGCTCGTGCAGGAAGAGCGTGCCGGGGTGCGACTCGTCCGGGCACGGCCAGCGGATGCCGCCGAGCGCGTCCAGCCGCTCCCAGCTCATGCCCGCGTGCATCGGCGAGAGCGAGCGCAGCTCCTCCCATGCCTCGTGCGGCGGTCACCTCGCCCCAGTCCCCACCGAGGCGGTTCGCGAGCTGCGCGATGATCCAGATGTCGTCCCTGGCCTGCCCCGGCGGATCGAGCGCCTTACGGACCAGCTGCACGCGTCGCTCCGAGTTCGTGACCGTCCCCTCGGACTCGAAGGCCCCGTTCGACGCCGGGAGCACCACGTCGGCGAGCTCCGCGGTCTTCGTCATCACGATGTCCTGGACGATCAGGCAGTCGAGCTCCTCGAGCAGCCGCCGGGCCCGCGTCGTGTCGGCGTCGCTCGAAGCCGGGTTCTCGCCGATCACGTAGCAGGCCGTGAGATCGCCGCGCTCCATCGCCTCGAACATCTGGGACAGGTGCCAGCCGGGCTCGGGGCTGATCGTGCATCCCCAGGCGCGCTCGAAGCGCTCTCGAGCCTCGACGTCGGAGGTCGACGTCTTGAAACCCGGGCAGCTTGTTCGGGATGGCGCCCATGTCACCGCCGCCCTGCACGTTGTTCTGACCGCGAAGCGGGTTGAGCCCGCTGCCGTAGCGGCCCGACGTGCCCGGTGAGCAGCGCCAGGTTGATCAGCGAGAGCACGTTGTCGGTCGCCGGTGTGGTGCTCGGTGATCCCGAGCGTCCAGCAGATCATGGCCTTGTCGGCGCTCGCGTAGGCGTGAGCCACCTCTTGGATGACGCTCGCCGGGATGCCGGTCTCGGCCGCGCCTCGCTCGAGCGTCCAGTCCATGACGCTCGCCGCGTAGGACTCGAAGTTCTCCGTTGCGTTCTCGATGAACGCCTTGTCGTGAAGGTCGCTCGCGATGATCTCGCGCGCGATCGTGTTCGACAGCGCGATGTCGGTTCCGACGTCGATGCCGAGCCACAGGTCCGCCCAGGCCGCCGACTCGGTCCGCCGCGGGTCCACGACGATCATTCGGGCGCCCGCGATGCACGCCCTTGAGGAGATGGTGGAAGAAGATGGGGTGCGCGTTGCGCGCGTTCGAGCCCCACAACAGGATGAGGTCGGTGTTCTCCACCTCCTCGTATGAGCTGGTCCCGCCACCGGCACCGAACACCGTGGCCAGACCGACCACGCTGGGTGCGTGTCAGGTGCGGTTGCAGCTATCGATGTTGTTGCTGCCCAGGACCTGACGGCTGAACTTCTGCGCGACGAAGTTCATCTCGTTGGTGGCCTTGGAGCAGCTGAAGATGCCGGTTCCCCAGCCCGGGTTCTTGTCCAGGGCGGCGCGGAGCCCCTCGGCGGCCCGGTCGAGGGCCTCGTCCCAAGTGGCGATGCGCAGCGTCCCGTGGTCGCGAACCATCGGGTCGGTGAGCCGAGCACGATCCCTGCTCATACCCGCTCCTTCCGTCGGCAGGCGGATGCGCCCGTCGCGAAATGAATTCTACGTGGCCGCCGCGCTCGGCCGGGACGGCAGCCCGGACCGACGGTGACCCCCGGTCGCCCTGCGCCGCAACGATCAGGCGGTGATCCGCTCGGGATGGCTGTAGACGTTGAGCCGCCCGTCGCGGACGAACCCGACGACCGTCATCCCCAGCCGGTCCCCGGCCTCGACGGCAAGCGACGAGGGAGCGCTCACGGCGGCCACGATCGGGATCCCGGCGACGGCGGCTTTCTGCACGATCTCGAACGACAACCGGCCGCTCACCTGCAGGATGCGATCCGACAGCGGCAGACGTCCCGCCAGCAGCTGCTCGCCGATCACCTTGTCGACGGCGTTGTGCCGGCCGACGTCCTCCCGAACGGCGACCGGCTCGCCGGCCGGGGTGAACAAACCGGCCGCGTGCAGCCCGCCGGTCCGGTCGAAGACCCGCTGAGCCGCGCGGAGCGAGTCCGGCAGGCCGAGGAGCACGCCCGGCGATACCGCCGGCCCGGCGGCCACGACGTCGCATCGGACCTCCACGTCCTCGAGCGCCGCCTTTCCGCAGATGCCGCACGAGGACGTCGCGTAGAAGTTGCGGTGAAGGGCGTCGTGGTCGAAGGGCCGCTCGAGGCTCACCGTCACCACGTTGAAGCGCTGCTCGTCGGGACCGGGATCGTCGCAGTAGGCGACCCGGCGCACGTCGCCCGGACCGATCAACCCCTCGGTGAACAGGAACCCGGCCGCCAGCTCGAAGTCCCCGCCCGGCGTCCGCATCGTCACGGCGACCGCCCCGGCCACCTGGCCGGGTCCGCCGGCGCGGATCTCGAGCGGCTCCTCGGTCACGAGTGAGTCCGGGCGCTCCGTGCGAAGGCCGTCGTCGACGGCGATCACCCTGGCCGGGGTCACGTTGCGGCGGGTCGACGGCTCGTCGGACATCGATCAAGCGTAGGCGCGGGCGCCGGGACGGTCCATTCGCCGGACGGTTATCGTCCCTGCCGCCGACCTCGACACGATTGGAGCCAGATGAAGTCCGGACTCGAGATCGCCCAGACGACCGCCCTTCGCCCGATCGCCGACGTGGCGGCCGAGGCCGGGATCCTTCCCGACGAGCTCGAGCCGTTCGGCCGCTACCGCGCCAAGGTCCTCCCGTCGATCCTCGAGCGGCTCGCCGGCGCTCCCGACGGGAAGCTCGTGATCACGACGGCCGTGACGCCGACGAAGGCGGGCGAGGGCAAGACCACGACGTCGATCTCGCTGACGCAGGGGCTCGGGGCGATCGGCAAGCGGGCGGCCCTGTGCCTGCGCGAGCCGTCCATGGGCCCCGTGTTCGGCATCAAGGGCGGCGGCACCGGCGGCGGCTACGCCCAGATCGTTCCGATGGAAGAGATCAACCTCCACTTCAACGGGGATTTCCACGCGGTGCAGGCGGCGCACAACCTGCTCGCCGCCGCACTCGACGCGTCGATGTTCCACGACAACCCGCTCGAACGTGGATCCGGGGACCATCACGTGGCCGCGAACCCTCGACGTCAACGACCGCGAGCTGCGCTACACGGTGATCGGGCTCGGCGGGCGAGTCCACGGGATCCCGCGCGAGAACCAGTTCGTCATCGTCGCCGCGTCGGAGATCATGGCCGTCCTTGCGCTGGCGAGCGACCTCCAGGACCTGCGTGCCCGGCTCGGGCGGATCGTGGTGGCGACCTCGCACGACGATCGCCCGGTCACCGCCGAGGAGCTGGGCGTGGCCGGCGCCATGACGGTCGTGATGAAGGACGCCGTCAAGCCAAACCTCGTGCAGACGCTCGAAGGGCAGCCCGTATTCGTCCACGCCGGGCCGTTCGGCAACATCGCGCACGCGAACAACTCGATCGTCGAGGACCGCATCGCGCTCAAGCTGGCCGACTACGTCGTCACGGAGGCCGGGTTCGGCAGCGATCTGGGCTTCCAGAAGTTCTGCGACATCGTCTGCCGCGTCGGCGGGCTGACGCCCTCGGCCAGCGTGCTCGTGACGACGGTTCGCGCCACAAAGTCGCACGGCGGCGTGCCGTTCGACCGGCTCGGCACCGAAGACCTCGAGGCGGTCCGCGCCGGCATCGACAACGTGGCAGCGCACGTGGAGATCGTCCGCCGCTACGGCCTGCCCTGCGTCGTCTCGATCAACGCGTTCCCGACCGACACCGACATGGAGCTGAACCTGCTGCGGGACCTCGCCCGCGGCGCGGGCGCCGAGACCGTGGTCGTGAACCGCGGCTTCGCCGAGGGCGGCGCCGGTGCGGTGGAGCTGGCCGAGGCGGTCGTGGCGGCCTGCGACAAGCCGAGCGACTTCCACCGGCTGACGCCAGACGGTACGTCGATCGAGGATCAGATCGAAGCGATCGCGACCGAGCTCTATGGGGCCGACGGGGTGGACATCCTGCCGGCGGCGGCCCGCGACATCGCGCGGATGCACGAGCTGGGGTTCGGGACGGTCCCGGTGTGCATGGCCAAGACGCACCTGTCCCTCAGCCATGATCCGACCTTGCTCAACCGGCCCCACGGGTTCCGCCTGCCGGTGCGTAGCGTCCTGCCGAGCGCCGGAGCCGGGTTCGTGGTCGTGCTCTGCGGCGACATGCAGCGGATGCCGGGGCTGGGCCGCAAGCCGAACTTCACCGGCGTCGACATCGACGGCGGTGGCAGGACGACGGGTCTGTTCTAACGCGAGGCGACCCGGGCGCGATGCCCGCCGAGGGCCGCCAGCGCGCCGAGCGCGATGTAGACCGCGCCGGTGAACCGGCGGCGGCGGCGCGCGAAGGCCGGGCGGGACCGGAGCCATCCACCCATGCGCGCGGCCACCAGCGCGTACGCCGAGTCGCTCACCAGGCCGATCGCCATGAAGGTCACGCCCAGCACGAGCATCTGGACGACGGCCGGACCATGGCCCGGACGAACGAACTGCGGAAGGAACGCGAGGAAGAACAGGGCGGTCTTCGGGTTCAGGACATTGACCACGACGCCCTGCAGGTACACGCGGGAAAGCGGCTGGCGCCGCTCCCCGTCCGCGTCGCGTCCCTCCCCATCACCCTTGAGCAGGATCCGGACGCCGAGCACGATCAGATACGCCGCGCCGGCGAGCTTCACGACCCGGAACGCGGTGGCCGACGAGGCCAGCACCGCGGACACTCCGAACGCCGCTGCCACCACGTGCACGACCGAGCCTGTGTGGATGCCGAGGACCGAGATCAGGCCGGCGGTCCGGCCCTGGTGGATGCTTCGCGTCACGATGTACGTGACGGCCGGACCGGGCACCACGAGCAGCGCCAGGGCGGCGACGGCGAACAGCGCGAACGTGCGAGCCTCGGGCATCGGCGCAGTCTACGGACCGGCACGGCGGGGGTGGGTCGAATCCGTTCGGATCGTCCCCGAGCTCTTCCAGATCATCGAGCGCGTCGAGATCGAGATCGTCGTCGAGATCGTCGTCGGGCGGCATGACACAGAACTCGTTGCCCTGCGGGTCGAGCATGACGGCCCAGACGTTTCCCTCTTCTTCGGCCCAGTTTCGAAGGGCCGCGCCGAGCGCATTCAACCGCTCCACCTCGTCCTCGAGCGAGCTGGACGCGACCAGATCGAGATGGACGCGGTTCTTGGTGGCCTTCTCCTCCGGAACCTCGGTGAACACGAGCACGGGCAGTCCCGAGCCGTCCGGCGGCTCGAGGACCACGGACGGGTCGTCCTCGGGATCGATGATCCCCTTCTCCTGGAGCCGGGCCAGCTCGTCCTCGTCGTAGGGCGCGATCGACCAGTCCAAGGCCGCCGCCCAGAAGCGGGCGAGCGGGGCGGCATCCTCGCAATCGAAGGCGATGGCGTCGATCCGCAGCACGGTGCGGAAGCGTACCGCCGGTGCCCTCAGGAGGAAAGCCGAGCGGCGAACGCGGCCTCGGCCGCCTCCAATCCGAGATCGGCCCGCCCGCGGATCTCCGCGATGTCCTCCAGATAGGCGTCCCGGGCGGCGGTGTCGCGCAGGGCCGCGGCGTTGATGGACACGTTCGCGCTCGCCGAGAGCACGGCCGCGTAGAGCGACGCGGCGGCCGAGAGTCCGTCGCTGGCCGCGTTGACGTTGCCGGCCGCCGTCACATCCCGCGCAAGCTCGATCAGGCCGGCGGCGAGCGCCGCCACCGACAGGGGGACGTCGGCCGCACCCCGCGAGGCCTCCTGGATCGCGGCCGACCGCGCCGCCTTCTCCTCGTCGCTCGTCTTCGGCATCCGGAATCCGGTCATGACCTTCTCGAACGCGGCGGCGTCCTCGTCGGCCAGCTCGAGGAACCGCCCGGCCGCCGAGTCGGCGCGCTCGATCGCCGCGGCCATCTGGGTCTGGACGGCTTCGAACCCGGCCTTTCCGACCGTCAGGCGAGCGACCATCGCGATGAGGGCCGCGCCGGTCCCCCCCGCCAGGGCCGCCGCCGCTCCCCCACCGGGCGTCGGGTCGTTCGAGCCGAGCCCCGCGAGGAATCCCGCGATCGTCAGCTCGCCGATCCGTCGGTCGCGTCGCTCGTCCTCGGCCATCATCGGTCCCCTTTCGCTCCCCTTTTCGTTCTTGTTTTCGTTCTGGGCCGCTCCAGCAGGCGCTCGAGCACCTGAGTCGCCGGGTCGAATCCTTCCAGGCGCACGTGCGCGGCGTCCGCGGCGGCCAGCGCCGTCGCGGGCACGAGCCCGACGATCTCGGAGGCGCTCACCTTCATGCCCCGCTCACCCGCGAGCCGCGCCACCTCGTCGAAGGCGGTCCGGACGCCCGTCACGGCGACGTCGACCAGGTTCATCGACACCGTCACGCATCCACGCTCCGCCACGAAGAAGCCGATCGCGCGCACCGCCGGCAGCCCGCCGCCCGACTCGCGCACCGCGCTGGCGATCTCGCGCGCGGCCGGCTCGTCCCCGGATGCGAGGTACACGTTGAACGCGACGAGCGGCGGGCGGGCGCCGACGGCCGTCGCCCCGGCCCGCCCCAGTGCGTGGGGGCCCAGATCCGGAAGCCGCTCGCCGCGGGCGACCGCGTCCCGCACGCCCTCGAACCCGCCGCGGCGGACGTCGGCCAGCGACCGCCGCTCCGGCGCGAGCGCCGCGCGCTCGTAGAAGTAGACCGGCACGTCGAGCGTCCCCGCCAGGTCCCGGCCGAACGCACGCGCGATCTCGACGCAGGCGTCCATCGTCACGCCGCGAAGCGGCATGAACGGGACCACGTCGACGGCGCCCATCCGCGGATGGCTCCCGCGGTGGGCGTCCATGTCGATCAGGCCGATCGCCACCCGCGCGGCCGCGAGCGCGGCGGCGCGCGACCGCCTCGGGGGTCCCGAGCACCGTCGTGTCCAGCCGGTTGTGGTCCGGGTCGGCTTGGCGATGGACGAGCCGAGCGCCGGGCACGGCGAGCGCGGCGCAGATGCGATCGATCACATCCGCGCGGCGCCCCTCGCTGAAATTGGGCACGACGCCCACGATCGGCTCGGCGTCGGTCACGGTTGCCGAGGATACCGGCCCCGTCACCGGCGGCCGTCGGGCGCCGGGATCAACCGCGCGGCTTGCGCTTCTCCGGGTCGTACAGCGACAGGGGCCCGACCGTCGCGGCCGCGCTGCCGCCGCCGACGGCGACCTCGACCGACGAGCCCTCGGCGGCCGCCTCCGCGTCCAGGATCGCCAGACCGATGGAGCCGAGCCGAGGGCTTGCCGTCGGCGACGTCAGCGTCCCGGCGGCGGCGCCGTTTCGCGTCACGGCCGCGCCGGCTTCCGGCGGCGCATCCGCCTCGATCCTGAGCGTCTTGAACCGCCGGGGCGGATCCGCCGCGGCCGCCGCCAGCGCGGCCCCGCCGACGCACTCGGTCCCGGGCTTTACGAACCGGTCCATCGACAGGTCGTAGGGGGAGGTCTCGCCCGGCTGGTAGTCCACGCCGATGATGACGAGCCCCGCCTCCACGCGGGCGACGTCGACCGCATCCAGCCCGAACGGCCTGCCGCCCGCGGCGACCAGCGCGTCCCAGATCCCGGTGATCGATCCCGGATCGGCCACGACCTCGAACCCGAGCTCGCCCGAGAAGCCGGTGCGAAGCACCCGTGCCTGCGCCCCTGCCACCGTCACCGGATCGGGCATGAAGTGGAACCAGCGAAGGGTGCTCAGGTCGGCGTCGGTGATGCTTCCCAGCACGTCGCGCGAGGTCGGCCCCTGGACGGAGATCATCGGCATCCGGTCGGTCACTTCCTCGACCGTCGCGTCGAGCCCGCCGGCCGTCTCCCGGAACCAGTCCGTGAGGCCGGCCGAGTTGATCATCACCCAGTACCGGTCGTCGGCCACCTTGTACACGTTGCCGTCGTCGACCATCAGACCGTCGGCGTTGACGAACGCGCCGTAGCGGACGGTCCCGGCGTCGATCCCCGACAGGTCGTTGGTGCACCGGCGCTGAACGAGCCGGCCGGCGTCGGCGCCGCGCACCTCGTACTTGATCGTCGAATACAGGTCCCACACGCCGGTGGCCGTCCTGATCGCCTCGTACTCGCCCGCGGGGTCGCCGAACTGCATGGCCCACGGGTACCCGTCTTCCCAGACGAACTCCGCCCCGGCGGCAACCTGGGCGTCGTGCAGGGGCGAGCGGCGTTCCTCCGTCATTCGTGCACCTCTTTCTTCTCGTCGGTCGGGATCGTCGGTCAGCTGCGCGGCTTCTTCTTCTCCGGGTCGTAGATCGCGAGCACCGCGACGGTACCCGCAATGGGCCCGCCCCCGGCGGCGACCTGCACCCGCGTGCCGTCGGCCGCGGCGTCGCTGCGAAGGACCGCGAGCCCGATCGCACCGAACGACGGGCTGATGGCCGGGCTCGTCAGCGTGCCGATCTCTTCGCCGTTCACCGTCACGGCGGCTCCGTACTCCGGCAGCACGTCGCCCTCGAGCAGAATGGTCTTGAAGCGGTTCGGCGGGTCCTGCGCGAGCTCGCGGAGCTCGTCCTTGCCCATGAACGCCCCTGGTCCGTCGAGCGCGACCACCCGATCCAGACCGAGGTCGAACGGCGAACGGCGATGCGCCTCGTAGTCGTAGTCGGTCACGATCATGCCCGTCTCCACGCGGATCGGCTCGATGATGTCCACCCCGTAGGGCGTCGCGCCGGCTTCCGCGACCGCTTCCCACAGCTGCTCCGCGTGCTCGGGCCGAAGGAAGACCTCGTAGCCGAGCTCACCGGAGAATCCCGTCCGGGACAGCCATGCCGGCACGCCGCCGATCGTCACCTGCTCCGGGAAGAACCAGAAATACCGAAGGTCGCCGACGGGCGCATCGGTCAGTCCCGCCACGAGCTCGCGGGAACGCGGCCCCTGGATCTGCATGCTGGGGAGCTCCGGCGCGATGTAGTCGATGGAGACGTCGAGCCCCTTCGTCGCGTCGGCGAAGTACTCGGCGCGGTCGTTGCCGTTCGTGCAGACCCACAGGTGGTCGCTCGCGTGCCTGAATACGGTGCCGTCGTCGACGAGCAGGCCGTCCTCGTCGACGAACGCCCCGTATCGAACCTGGCCGTCGCGCATACCGAGCACGTCGTTCGTATGCACCCGCTGCGCCGCTTCGAGGGCGTCGCCGCCGCGAAACTCCCATTTGTTGAGGGGCGAGAGGTCCCACATGCCGACCCCTTCGCGGACGGCCCGGTACTCGGCGGCGGGGTCGCCGAAGTTCGTCACCCAGTACCAGCCCGCCTCCTCGACGAACCCGGCGGCGGAGGCGGAGGTCACACCGTGAAAGGCCGTGTGCCTGCTCTCCACTTCGTCCCCCCTTCTCGCAGTCGCGGTCGATGGCAGCCCCGGCGTCATATCACGGGGTTGAACGGGCGTTCAAGCCCGCCGTCGCGCACCGCCCAGTCGCAGGAGGTCCCGAACCGGCGGCCGGGGCCCCGCGCCGGTCTTTCCGGCGAGCACGAGGAACAGCTGCGCCGTCACCAGCGCGTCGTCGAGGGCGTCGTGCGGGTTCGCGACCGGGACGCCGAAAAGCCCCGCGGTGGCGGAGAGCCCGTAGCCGGGGTACTCGCGGTCCGAGGCCGGGGCGCCCGCGGCCGCGATGGCCAGATCGCGGACGTCGATCGTGCGTCGCCGCCAGGTGCGGGACCCGCCGCCGAACACCTCCTCCAGGAAATGGATCTCGACGTCGGCGAACCACGCCAGGAGGAACCGGCCCTCGAGGGCGAGCCGCAGCGTCTCGCGCGCCTGCCCGATCGGGGGCGCCGTGGCGAGATCCTGTGGACGGAGCTCGTGGATCGTCTGCGACCGAGGCGACGGCGGAACGGACGGGTTCACGAGCTGATGGACGCTCTCCCCGACGATCACCCGTCCGCCTCGGATCGGAACGACCCCGAAGGACACCACCTGGTCGGTCTCGAAGTCGAGCCCGGTCGTCTCGAAGTCGAGGGCGGCGAACGTCGCGGACGGCCACTCGGATCCTCGCGCCCGTCGCGGCGGCGGGCTCACGCGCACGCGCACGTCCCTCTCATCGCGAGCATCGAATCGTCTCGGACTCGGTGACGACGACGTCCACGCCGAGATCGAAGCTCCCCGCCGGGACCACGTCCACGATCTGCAGGCCGAAACACAGCCCCGCGCGCAACGTGTCGTCCCTGGTCCTGCCCAGGAACCGGTCGTAGTACCCGCCGCCGTAGCCGAGCCGCCGTCCCGCGCGGTCGAACGCGGCCGCCGGTGTGCAGACGACGTCGATCTGGGTGGGGTCGACCGGATCGCCCTGAGGCTCCATCGCCCCGAACGAGGCGGCCGTCATCGGCACCCCCGGCTCGTACCGGCGGGGCTCGAGGTCGCCGCCGGCGGTGGACGGCAGGGCGACGGTCCACCCGCCGTCCAACAGCGCCCGCAACAACCCCTCGGTGGGCAACTCCGAGCCGAACGACCAGAACGCCATGACGGTCCGGGCCCCGCTCAGCTCCGGGAGCGCGAGAAATCGCTCGACGACCAGGGCTCCCCGGCGAGCCCGTTCCTGCGGCGCGAGCCCGTCGCGAACGCGAACGATCTCTTGGCGCAACGTCCGCTTGGCTCGCTTGAGATCCGCGCTGGATGGCCGGGCCCGCCCGGCGGGCCCGCCGGCGCCGGGGTCCGTCGTCATCGCCCGAGCGCCTCCGCGACCAGGTCGATGCGATCCGCCGGGCCGGAAACGAGGGCGATGAGCCACGTGGCGCCGGACCCCTCGAGATCGGCCGCGAACGCGCGAAGCTCGTCTCGCGTACCCGTCCATATCTCGTCCAGCGGCCGCTTGCGGGCGAGACGATCGGCCAGCAACCGGTCCAGGTCCGCGCGATCCTCGCCGACGAGCACGATCCCCGCCCACGTCGGATCGGGCGTGCGAGGCGTCCCGCGGAGCCGGCCGGCGCGCGCCCGGAACCCCTCGAGATCGAGTCCCCAGCCGTTCCAGGCGTCGGCAACCCGGCCGGCGATGTCCACGGCGGACTCCGAGGCGCCCCCGACCCAGATGGCCGGCGACCCGGGAGGAAGCAGCGGCCCGCTCATCGCCGGGACCATCTCCCCGCCGGTCCACGGCGTTTTGGCGAACAGCGCCCGGCACGCGTTCGCCGTCTCTTCGAGCAGCAGGCGACGCGCGGCGACGGTCGGCAGCGCGATGCCGAAGGCTTCGTGCTCGTGAAACGAGAGCTTGTCCCCCGTCCCCAGACCCAGGATCGCGCGGCCGCCGCTCAGGTGGTCGAGCATCGCGGCCTGTTTCGCGAGCAGCCCGGCCGGGCGGAGCGAGACCCGCGCGACGAGCGTGCCGACCGAGACTCCCGGAACCGTCGCCGCGATCGCCGACAGGATGGAGAACACCTCGAGGGTGGGCCCGGACTGCCGGCCGGGCGGAATCAGGTGATCCGACGAGAAGATCCCGTCGTATCCGGCATCCGCGGCGCGCGCGGCGGCGGCGAGCGCCGCGCCGGGGTCGGCCGACGTCAGCGGCAGGACGAGGCCGAGATTCACGTGGTGCTGTCCCGCGCGGCGAGCGCGAGGGTCGCCGCCCCCACCGCGCCGGCGTCGTTGCCGAGCTCCGCGCGCACGATCGGGACGGCGGGTCGGTGTTCGCCGCCCTCGACGTAACGCCGGTAGGCGTCGCGCGCGGGCGCGAGCAGCAGCTCGCCGGCGTCGGAGACACCGCCACCGACGACGACGATCTCGGGGTCCAGCACGTTGACGAGGCCGGCGATCCCCTGCCCGAGCCGGAACCCGACCTCCATGAAGATGCCGGTCGCGGTCGGGTCGCCCTGCCGCGCCGCCTCGGTCACGAGCTGGCCCGTCACCCGGGCCGGGTCGCCCGCGGCCAGCTCGGCGATGAGCGAGTGCGGATGCCGGGTCACGGCGGCGACCGCGTCGCGTTCGATCGTCGTACCGCTCGCGACCTGCTCCCAGCATCCGTGGTTCCCGCACCCGCAGACGGGGCCGTCGGGTTCCACCACGATGTGACCGATCTCCGCGGCGAACCCGTGGGCGCCGCGGATGAGCAGACCGTCCGCGACGATGCCGCCCCCGATCCCGGTGCCGACGCCGACGAACAGGACGTTGCGCCGGTTCCGGGCGGCGCCGAAACGCACCTCCGCCCAAGTCGCCGCGGTCGCGTCGTTCTCGGCGATGGTCGGGAGCCCGAGTGCGGAAGCCATCTCGTCGCGGAGCGGAAGGTTCCGCCACGCGATGTTGGGTGCGAACAGGAGCACGCCCGTCGCCGTCTCGACGAGCCCCGCCGCGGCGAGCCCCACCGCGGCGACGTCGGGGCTCCCGACCTGCTTCGCGACGTCGATCATCGCGTCGATCGTGCCCTGCTGGTCGGCGGCGGGCGTGGGCGTGACCGCCCGGGCCAGCACCTCGCCGTCGGCGGTGACGCGAAGGGCCGAGGTCTTCGTCCCCCCGACGTCGACGCCGATCGCCTGGGCGGCGTCGCTCACTCGATGTCGATCTTCTCGAGCGTCGACCGTCCTCGGTCGCCGGGCTTGCCGGATTGCTGGTCGCCGGCGTCGCCGGTCCGGGCATCGAGGATGCTCTTGGCCGCCAGCAGGAATTCCCGGCCGGCCAGCAGGAGGTGCTCGATCGCCTCCGGCTTCATCGGCTGGACGGCGGTCACGGCCATACACAGCGGGCAGAACGCGACCGTACAGACCGGCGCGGCCGGCTCGTCCGCCGCCGGTTGCTGCTTGGGCTCGGGCTTGGGCCCCACCTTGGCACCGCTCTTGCGCTTCGCGGTCGTGGCCACGTCAACTCACCTTGCCCTTTCCTTGGCCCTTCTGGCCCCTTCGGGCCCGCGCCCGAGTCTGCGGAGAGGGCTTCTTCGCAGACGGAGCCTCCGGAGAGGGCTCGCGGACAAACAGGATCTCGAGGTGATCCCCGGCGAAATTCGCCTCGCTGACGGTCATCCGCTTCAGCGTCTGCGGCAGGATCAGGTTCCGTTTGTACGAGCCGACCCGGACGTACAACTCCTCGCCGCGGCGATGGACGTCCATGTCGTCGCGCGAGGCGAACGGCAGCCGCATCCGGAGCACGTAGCCGGTCCCGCGCTTGCGAACGCGGATCGGGTCGTCGCGGTACAGGATGCTCACGGCGTCGAGTTCCCCGTAGACCTCGCCGGCCATCTCGCCGAGGAGCGCGACGCCGATCATCTCCCGGTCGAAGAGGCGCGCGGTAAGGATCGGCACCGGTTCGAACGACTCGTGCACCGTCGCCAGGTGCTCTGCCTGGATGTCCTTCCACTTGCCGAAGTAGGGATCCACGACGCTGTCCGGGATGATCCGGTTGACCACGACCGCGTCCACCCGGTAGCCGAACAGTCCGAGGTACGTGTAGGTCCGGCGGGCCTCAGCGATGACCATCTTCTCCGGGTTCACGACGAGCCGGACCGACGACGTATCGGGCTCCGTCAGGATCCGCTTGACGGCATCCAGGTTCCGGTGCAACCGCTCGATCGCCGCGAACACGCTGTCCCCGGCGATCGGGAGCGTGGTCATCCTCGACACGATCGGGCGCACCGCCCGCACCACGCGGCGCTCCACGGGGAAGATCCGCTCGATGTACCAGTTCATGATCTCGGGCAGCGAAAGCAGCCGAAGCGTCTCGGCGGTCGGTGCGCAGTCCACGACGAGCGCGTCGTACTGCCCGCTCTCGACATGGGTCTTGACGTCGATGAGGGCGAAGATCTCGTCGAGCCCCGGGATCACGGTCAGCTCTTCGGCCTGGATCGTGTCGGTCCCCGCCCAGTTCATCAGCTGGTTCAGGTAGTCCTGGATCTCGCGCCAGTTGCCCTCGAGCCGTTCCTGGGCGTCGATCTGCTGCGCCCACAGGTTCGGTGCGATCATGGTGGCGGCCGATTCGATCGGGACTTCGAACGCGTCGGCCAAGGAATGCGCCGGGTCGGTCGACATCACGAGCGTTCGCAGGCCGGAGCCGGCCGACCGAACGGCGGTGGCGGCGGCGATGGTCGTCTTGCCCACGCCGCCCTTGCCGGTGAACAGGATCACGCGCACGAAACCGCAGCTTACCGAGAGACGGCGAACAGGGTGGCGCTCAGCCCCGCTCGACCCGGCGCTTCAGGCGCTCGAGGGCGTTTTCGATCACGCGGCGTGCCCCCTCGGTCCGAACGAAGCCGGGGACGAGGACCCCGAGCTCGACGGCCAGTCGGTAGGTCACCTTCGTCTGACCCTCCGCGGTCTCGTCGAGCAGATATTCCCCGCGGACGTCGCGGACCGCCCCGTGCGCCTCCTTGGTGACCCACGACAAACCGGTGTCGCCCGGCGCGTAGCGGTACGCGAGCGTGTACGAGGCGCGTCCGAGAATCGGCACGTCGACCTCGAAGGCCACCTGCGTCGCGCGGCCGCCCTCGACGCGCTGGAGGATGCGCGCCGCGCGGACCTCGGCCCACTCCGGGTAGGCCTCGTAGTCCTCGATGACCTCCATGACGTCCTCGATCGGGGCCTCGATGAGGACGGAGCCCTCCGCATGCTCCATGGCCCCGAAGCCTAGCGTTTGCCCGCGGTGACGATCGCGATCGTGACGATGATCCCCGACACGAGCACGACGCTCACGGTCGCCCACAGGAGCATCCGCGAGGACATGAGCAGGTCTCCGCCCTCGGCGAGCCGGCGCGCCTCCATCGCGCTCCCGACGTAGACGGCCAGCGCCGTCACAAAGAACAGGATGAACTCCGCAAGGAGCGCCGGCGTCGAGAGCCCGGCGAGCGCGGCAAGAATCGCAAGCAGGAGTGCGAACGAGAAGAGCACCCCGCGAGCGAGCCCGTCCACGCCGCGGCCCAGCAGCCGGTGCCCGAGACCCGGAAATACCAGAGACCGCCGGACCGCCACCGCCGGGTCGACGACGGGTTGTGCCCGCGCGCCCTCCATCAGGACCGCGAACGGCGTGCCGCAGGTCGCGCAGACATCCAGGTCGAGCCCGTTCCGCCCGCCGCACACGGGGCACGGCCACGCGGGCACCGCTCCCTGCGCGGTGGCCACTGCGCCGGGGGCGGCAGGCGCCTCCCCCGATGGCGCCGGCGCCGGCGGTGGTGGCGGGAACGGATCGGGTCCCGGCGGCCGGCCGAGCGGGGTCAGGCACTGCCCGCACCAGGCGGCGTCGTCCGTCACCAGCGCGCCGCAGGCGGGACACCGTCGTTCGCCGCCGGGGACACCCATGCACGGAGCGTACCCGTGCCCCGGGGCCGACGGAACGAGGCGTCAGGGCGATGTGGCAGACCGCGACGCCGCCTCGGCGAGCCACGGCGCAAACCGTGCCGCGATCTGCGGCCAGGTGCGGCGCCGTTCGACCAGATCCCGGCCCGCGGCCCCCATGCGCCGCGCGCGGTCGGGATCGGCGAGCAGCCCCGCCACGGCACCGGCGACCGCGCCGACGTCCGCCCCGTCCACCAGCAGACCCGTCTCCCCATCCACCAGGGACTCGCGGGCGCCGCCGGAGTCCCCGACCACGACCGGCCGGCCGCACGCGGCCGCCTCGACGAAGACGTTGCCCCAGCCCTCCACTTCGAGACCACCCCACCGGCTGCGGCACGGCATGGCGAACACGTCCCCGACCGCGTAGTGGTTGGGAAGCTCGGCCTCGGACACCTGGTCGGCGAAGACGACGCTCCCCGCGGGAGCGGTGGCCGCGAGGCCTCTCAGCCGCGTCGCGTCGGGCCCGCCTCCCACGACGAGCAGCACGGCACCGGGGACGCTGCGGCGGACGAGCTCCATCCCGCGGATGAGGACGTCCTGACCCTTTCGCCGGACGAGGCGGCTTACGCACACGACGACGGGGCGCTCCCCCAGCCCGTAGCGCGCCCGCAGCTCCTCGGTCGGCAGATCCGGGCGGAACACCGACGGGTCGGCCCCGGGCCGCAGCACCGAGACGGGAACCGGGCTCGGCACCGCCGTACGCACCGACCGGGCGATGAACGCGCTGCACATGACGGGAACCCGTTCCGCCCTGCCCGTGGCCCGGCGCATCATCGCGTGCGTCCCCGGCGCAATCGAGAGCCAGTACTCGAAGCCGTGCGCGGCCGCGAGATACGGCGTGCCCCGCGCGGCCAGCCCGGGCCCGAGCAACGCGAGCGGAAAGATCGCTCCGAAAACGACGACCTGCGCATCGAACGCGCGGACGGCGTCGTGCAGACGGCCCGCCACCTCCGGGGTCGGCCACAGGAACGGCTCCGGTTGCCGGAACACCTCGTACGGCGCGTCGCGATCGAACTCGGCGCTCGAGTCCCCGCTGGGCGCGAACACCGCGACGCGATCCGCCGGCAGCGTCTTCCAGAGCGCTTCCAGCGTCCGTTGGATCCCGCCGACCCGCGGCGCGTAGTCGTTCGTGACCAGAAGTGTCCTCGGCAGGGTCCCCGGCACGTCCACACGCGTAATCTCCCAGAGCCATGGAAACGGCGCCCGCAGGTCCCGAACCCCTTCGAGCCCTCGAAGAGGGCCGCGGCTTCGTCGCGCTCACGTCGTGGAGGAAGGTCCGGGTCGCGGGCGCCGACGCGCGAACCTGGCTCCACGACCTCCTCACGGCCGATGTCGCCTCGCTTCGGCCCGGACTCGCCCGCCGGGCGCTCTTTCTCGCGCCGACGGGCCGGATCCGCGCGGACCTGCACGTCGTGGCCGAACCACCCGGAATGCTCCTGCTGCAGGACGACGCCCAGCCTCGCGGGATCGACGACCTCCTCGCTCCGTACCTGCTCTCGTCAGCGGTGACCCTCGAGGACGTGGCAGGCTCGGTGGCCGTCCTTGCCGTCCCCGGGCCGGGCAGGCCCCCGATCGAGATCGACGGCGAGCGCGTCGCCCGGGTCGGCCCGTCGGCGCTCGGCCCCGGCGTGGATCTCATCACCGATCCCCGGGACGAACCGGCGCTTCGGGACCGGCTCGCCGCCGCCGGTTTCGTCGAGGCGGCCGGCGCAGAGGTGGAGACCTGGAGGATCCGTGGCGGCCGCCCGCGGATGGGCGTGGACTTCGATGCCGACGCCCTTCCCTCCGAGGTGGGCCTCGAAGAAACGATCGACGACAAGGGCTGCTTCCCCGGCCAGGAGGCCGTCGCCAAGATTCGGAACCTGGGGCACGCGCCCTGGCTGCTCGTCCCCGCGCATGCGGACTCGAGGCCCCGGCCGGGCGAGACGATCGTCGGCGACCACGGATCGGCCGGGATGGTAACCAGCGCAGCGCTCGACGCCGCCGGTGGGTGGTCGGCCCTGATCCGGGTGCGGTGGGCCGACCGGGGGAGCCGGCTGCGAACGGCCTCCGGAACGGACCTGCTCGTCGTCCCGCGGCCGAGCTAGCCCAAACGGGCGCCGCCGTCCGCGGGCCCGGGTCATGAGGCCGAAGGGCATTCGCCCCCTTCCCCCGCAACGCCACCGATGCTATGAATCGATGGTGCACCGGTCCAACCGGAACCGGTGCCGAGGGGGGATGGTCGAGTGCGGATTGAGCGGTTCCGGGACGTGGATCTCGACGCCCTGCCGTCGAACCCCACGCCCCCCGACATGTGGCAAGAACGAGCGGCGTGCTTCGGAATCGACCCCGACGTGTTCTTCCCCGTGTCGGAAGAGGAGGCGGGACCGGCGCTCGCGTTCTGCGGCGTCTGCACGATCCGCTCCGAATGCCTCGCCTGGGCGCTCAAGAACAGCGAGCGATACGGCGTGTGGGGCGGGATGACCGAGCAGCATCGCCGCCGGGTCCTCCGCCACGTCGCCTGAGGGGCCGTTCGCCGAGCCCCTAGACTGGTCCGGCCGATGCATACGGACCGGGACACCATCACGGCCGTCGCGCCGCTCCGGATCAGCTTCGTCGGCGGCGGGACCGACTTTCCCCACGTCTACGAGCGACACGGCGGCGCCGTGCTGTCCGCGACGATCGATCATCGCGTGACCGTCGACGTGACGCCCAGAGACGACCGGCAGGTTCGCGTCCGCTCGCACGACCTGGGCCGGCTCGTCGAGTACCACCTCGACGAGGGACCGCAGTACGACGGTGTCATGGACCTTCCAAAGGCGGCGATCGAACGGATCGGCGTTCCCGGCGGCGTCGATGTCCGGATCCGCAGCGACGCGCCGCCCGGCAGCGGGCTCGGAGGGTCCTCGGCGCTCGTCACGGCGGTCGTCGCCGCGCTCGCGATGCTGGGTGAACGCTCCTTCACGGCGCGCGAGGTCGCGACCCTCGCCTACGACATCGAGCGTCACGACCTCGGCATCAGCGGTGGGTGGCAGGACCAGTACGCGGCCGCGTTCGGCGGCTTCAATCTGCTGGAGTTCTCGGCGGCCGGTGTCGCGGTGAGCCCGGTCCGGGCCGCCCCCGCGCTGCTCGAGCGGCTCGAGCAACACCTGCTGCTGTGCTACACGGGCGGGGTTCGGCGCAACGTCGGGCTGATCGACACCCAGCTCCGCATGGTCAAGGAGGGTCGCGAGGAGACGATGCTCGGGCTCAAGCAGTTGCTCGAGATGGCCTACGCGATGCGCGAAACGCTCGAGCGGGGCGACGTCGAGGGGCTGGGGGCGATGCTGCACCAGGCGTTCGAGGCGAAGCTGCGGATGAACCCCCACATCGCCGATGGAACCCCCATCGAGGCCATGCTCGCGCGCGCGCGCCGGACCGGCGCGTCGGGCGGGAAGATCTGCGGCGCCGGCGGCGGCGGGTACCTCCTGATCGCGTGCCCGCCCGATCGCGCGCCTGGAGGTCGCGGACGCGCTCGAGGTGCTCGGCGGGCAGCTCGCGCCGTTCCGGTTCCACCCGAGCGGCGTGCGCGCGTGGCGCGGCGCCGATGCCTGGGCGCCGTCGCCAGAGCCCGGGAACGGCTGAGCATGGACTCCGGCCGGATCGGCGCCCGGGTGACGGCCGAGCTCGCGGAGGCGTCGGACACGATGCGCCGGGCACAGACCGAGTGCGCCGACGACATCACGCGCGCGGCCGAGCTCCTCGTGACCGCACTCCAGGGCGGCCGCAAGCTCCTGTTGTGCGGCAACGGCGGGAGCGCCGCCGACGCCCAGCACCTGGCGGCGGAGTTCGTCAGCTCGCTGACCCTCGCCCGCACCCGTCCGTCGATCCCCGCCGTCGCGCTGACCACCGACACCTCGATCCTGACCGCCATCGCAAACGACTTCGGGGTCGACCACGTCTTCGAGCGGCAGGTCGAGTCGATCGGCCGGCCGGGCGACGTGCTCATCGCGATCTCGACCAGCGGGAACTCCCCCAACGTCCTTCAGGCGGCCCGGCGCGCCTCGGCCGACGGGCTCCAGGTGCTGGCGCTCACCGGGGCCTCCGGCGGCGAGCTGGCGCCGCTCGCCGATGTGGCCATCCGGGTTCCGAGCGACCGCACGGCGCACATCCAGGAGTGCCACCTCGCGATCGAGCAGCTGCTCGCGCTGATCGTCGAGGACGAGCTGTACCCGGCCCCGCCCGCCTGAGCTCCGGACCGGCCCCGTGGCGGCGGGGCGCGCGGCGCCTTGACCGCCGAACACACGTTCGATAGCCTTCCCCGGGTCCCGCATGCCCCGGCCATGGCCGCCACGGCCCCCCCGGACCGGCCGCACGAACGAAAGGCGAACGAACTGCTCGACGCGCCGGTTCAAAGCACGCTCGAGGACGGGGTGCCGCTTGCGGAGGTCACCTTCTGCGTCGTCGACCTCGAGACCACCGGCGGCTCGCCGGCCACCTCCAGGATCACCGAGGTCGGTGCGGTTCTGTACCGGGGCGGGCAGCGGCTGGCGACCTTCGAGACCCTGGTCGACCCCCGAACGCCGATCCCGCCGTTCATCACCCACCTCACCGGCATCGACGACACGGCCGTCGTGGGAGAACCACCGATCGAGGCGGTGCTTCCGTCCTTTCTCGAGTTCGCGCGCGGCGCCGTCCTCGTCGCGCACAACGCGAGCTTCGACGTCTCGTTCCTCACCGCTGAGGCCCGCCGGCTCGACTATCCCCCGCCCGCCGGACCCGCCGTCTGCACCGCCAAGCTCGCGCGGCGCGTCGTCTGGCCCGACGTTCCGAACGTGAAGCTGCAGACGCTGGCCCGGTACTTCCGCACGCGCGTCGAGCCCTGTCACCGGGCACTCGCCGACGCCGAGGCGTGCGCGGAGGTGCTCCACGGTCTGCTGGATCTCGGCGGCCGGCTCGGCATCCTCACGCTGGGCGACCTCCGCGAGGCGTGCCGGGCGCGCGGAAGGCCGAACTTCGGCAAGATCCGGCTGGCCGACGGCCTTCCCCACGCGCCGGGCGTCTACCTGTTCCGAGGCCGCGACGGCCGGATCCTGTACGTGGGCAAGTCGAAGGATCTGCGGTCGCGCGTGAAGTCCTACTTCTATGGCGACAGCCGCAAGAAGGTGCAGGACCTGCTCGCGGAAGTGCGCACCATCGACGGCATCCCGTGCGCGAACGAACTGGAGGCGCTCGTCGTCGAGGCAAGGCTGATCGGCGCGCACGAGCCCGCCTACAACCGAAGCGGCCGCACGTGGCGCCGCTACGCCTATCTCAAGATCGACCCCGCGGAGGCGTGGCCCCGCCTCAAAGTCGTCGCCGCGGTGCGAGACGACGGCGCGACCTACCTCGGACCGTTCTCGACGCGCGCCCGGGCGACGCGCGCGAAGGAAGCCGTCGAGACCGTCTTCCCCATCCGGCGGTGCACGCGGTCGATGGGGCGGCGCACCCGGTTCGCCCCATGCGCGCTCGCCGACATGGGCCGCTGTCTCGCACCGTGCGACGGACGCACGGACCTCGAGGGCTACGGAGAGCTCGTCCGGAGGCTCCTCTCCTCCCTGACCGCCCCGGGCGGGCTCCTCGCGGCACTCGAGGTCCGGATGTCGTCGCTCGCGGAGCAGGAACGGTTCGAGGAGGCCGGGCTCGTGCGGGACCGCCTGCGCGCGCTTGCCGAAGGGCTGTCGCGCGCGCGCCAGGACGCCTGGATCACCGCGGCGAGGGCGCTCGTGCTCGAGTCCGAGGACGGCGCGGTGCTCCGGCTCTCGGGCGGCGCTCTCGTCCGCGGCGACGGCGCGGAGCCGATCCCGCTGCCGTGTCCACGCGACCGGGCCGACGAGCTTCGCGCCGTTCGCTCCTGGCTCGTTCGCAACCGGGTACGCGTGACCGCCGCCGACCGGCCGCCCGCGGAACCCGTCGACGGCGGGCGTCAGCTCGCATCGATCCTTCGGCGGCTGCGAGGTCCCGAACGCGAGGAAGCCGGCGGCCGGGACCGGTCACGAGCGGGCCGCCGCTAGACTGGGACGTCATGGAGACCGCGGTCATCGTCGAGGGCGCGCGTACGCCCATCGGGCGCTTCCTCGGTTCGCTCACCGAGGTCCCGGCGGTCGATCTCGGCGTCGCAGCGGCTCGCGAGGCGCTCCGGCGCGCCGCCGTCGAACCCGACCAGATCGACCAGACCATCTTCGGTCACGCGAGGCAGGCGGGGAACGGACCCAACACCGGACGGCAGGTGAGCGTTCGCGCGGGGATCCCGACCAGCGTCAGCGGCTACAACGTCAACATGGCCTGCGCCTCGGGGATGAAGGCGGTGCAGCTCGCCGCGCAGCAGATCGCGCTCGGCGACGCGGAGGTGGTGCTTGCCGGCGGGATGGAGAACATGTCGCGCGTCCCGTTCCTTCTCGACCGGATGCGCACCGGCTACCGCATGGGCGACGCGCAGATCTACGACGCCATGTACCGCGACGGCCTGCTCGACCCGCTCTGCGGCCTCATCATGGGCGAGACCGCCGAGAACCTCGTAGACCAGTACGACATCTCCCGCGAGGAGCAGGACGCGTTCGCCCTCGAGTCGCAGGCGAAGGCGGCGCAGGGCGCCGGCCGGCGCGCGGAGGAGATCGTCCCGATCGAGGCACCCGCCAAGGGCGGCACCGTCACCGTCACCGAGGACGAGCACCCGCGACCCGGGACGACGATGGAGGCGCTCGCGAAGCTGCCGGCGGTGTTCCGCGAGGGCGGGTCGGTCACGGCGGGCAACTCGAGCGGGCTGACCGACGCCGCGGCCGCGCTGGTCCTCATGAGCGGATCCCGCGCTGCGGCCGAGGGACGCGAGCCGCTCGCCCGGATCGCAGGGATGAGCTGGGCCGGCGTCCCCCCCGAGATCATGGGAATCGGCCCGGTCCCGGCCACGACGCAGGTCATGGAGCGCACCGGCCTCTCGCTCGCCGACATGGACCTGATCGAGGTCAACGAGGCGTTCGCCGCGCAGGTCATCGCGTGCGAGCGCGAGCTGAAGTTCGACCGGGACCGGCTGAACGTCAACGGCGGCGGCATCTCGATCGGACACCCCATCGGCATGAGCGGAGCGCGTCTGGTCCTCACCCTCGCCTACGAGATGCGCGCCCGTGGGGTGAACCTGGGGCTTGCGACGCTCTGCGTCAGCGGCGGCCAGGGACTCGCGGTCGTGCTGGAGCGCGCGTAGATGGTCGTGCTGGAGCGCGCGTGGATGGTCGTGCTGGAGCGCGCGTGGATGGTAGTGCTGGAGCGGCCATGAGCGTGCACGCGGTGGTGCTGATCCAGTGCGAGACCGAGGGCATCCCCGAGGCGGCCGAGGCCATCGCCGATATCGAGGGCGTGAGCGAGGTGTACTCCGTGGCCGGCGAGTTCGACCTGGTCGCCATCGTGCGCGTGCTCGCCCACGACGATCTCGCGGCCGTGATCCCGGGTGGGATCGCGAAGGTTCCCGGGGTCGCGCGCACCGAGACGCTGATCGCGTTCCAGGTCTATTCGCGGCACGACCTCGAACGCATGTTCTCGATCGGCTTCGACGCCGGCTGATCGAACCCGTCGCCTACGGGCCGGCGTCGATGTCGATGTCGATCGCGATCGCGATCGCCAGCGAGGTCCTCCCCCATTCGTCCAGGTCGGACGGGTCCCGGGGCGCGTACTTCTCGACGACCAGCCGGCGGGCAAGCGCGTCCTCTTGATGATTCGGCTGATGCTCCGGATCGAGCACGCGGGCCACTCCATGCCACGTTCGATCGCCGATCTCGACGGTCACCTCCGGCGTGGAGACGAGGTTGCGGACCCAGTCGGCCGATTCCCGGCCTCCCGCGAGCAGGTACACGGTCCGGCCCCGCAGCGCGAACCAGATCTCGATGCGATGCGGGCGCCCCGACACGCGGCCGGTGGTCGTCAGGTACGCGTAGTCGAGCCCGCCGTCGGGCGTCAGTGGACCGCCCAGATCACGAGGGCGGCCACGACGACCACGGCCGCGATCAGCATCACCCAGTCGGCGCGCTTGATCCGTCCCGGCTGCCGGTAGTTGAAGCCCACGCCGGCGCCTCAGACCCGGTAGTACTCGCGGAAGGTCTCGACCGACAGCCAGTACAGGTGCTGACGAACGGTCGAGGCGAACGTCCGGGCATCCGCGGCGTCGCGGCACGCGCGCTCTCCGACGACGACTCCGGACGGGTCCAGGATGACGACGCGCCAGCCGGCATCCGTCTGGCGGATCTCGACGGCGTATCCGTTCTCGCCGACGGCCACGGGCTCAGCCGGTCTTGACGACGTTCTGCTGGAGCCGGCCGAGACTCTTCCGAAGGTCCCCGAGCACCGAGTCCACGTCCAGCGTGAACGCCGGGGCGAGATCGGCGAGTTGCTGCAGGGACTGCTCGAGAGCGGACCCGTGCTCCTGCGCACCGCGCAGCGCGTTGACGAGCGTCACCGCGTAATCGGAGTTGAACGACTCGCCGTCCCAGGGGCACTCCCCGCCGGACTCGATGACCTGGTCGGCCAGGAACCCCCGGCCGTCTCGTTTGCACGTTCCCAAGATCTTCACGCGCTCTCCTTCTGCGTCACCAGGTCGACCAGCCGGTCGGCGAGGGCGAACGGGTCGACGGGCTTGACGAACCACGCGTCCGCGCCGGACCAGCGCGCGAGCCACGTGTCGTGGTGCCGCTCGAGCAGGATCACGATGACCCCGGTGTACGGGCGGACGTCGTCGCGCAGCCGCTTGGCGAGCGCGAAGGCACCCGCGTGGCTCGCGATCTCGTCGGCCACGATGATGTCCGGCCGGTCCCGCAGCGCGGCCTTGATCCCCAGCGCGCCGTCCTTCGCCGCGCGGAATCGCAACTCGACGCCGAGACGGCGCTCGAGGCTGCGAACCCCCAATGCCGTCAGTTCGCGCGACTCCGGATCCGGCGACACGAGCAGGACGTCCACGGCGGGCATCGTACTACGGGGTATCTGGGACCCTTTGCCCGGCAGTCCCCGCTCGGCTACCCTCGCGGCACGCCCCCCCGCCAAGAGGAACCGCAGGAGGAGAACTCGTGGAGCAGGTCCGCAAAGCCGTAGTCGCCGAGTTCATCGGCACGTTCGCCCTGATCTTCTTCGGAGCCGGTTCGGTGGTGCTGTTCGCCGACGGCCGGCTCGACCTGGTCGGCGTTGCGCTCGCACACGGGCTCGTCATCGCGATCATGGTCTCCCAGATGGCTCACCTCTCCGGCGGCGTCTTCAACCCCGCGATCCAGCTGGCCCTGTGGGTGACGGGCAAGATGTCCACCAGCCGGTCGGTGGCCTATGTGGGAGCCCAGCTGCTCGGCGGCATCGTTGGGGCCCTCGCGTTGAAGGCGCTCGTGCCGGCCCAGGCCTGGGACGCAGCCGCAGGCGGAGCTCCGGCCGTCGCCACCGGGATCACCGCCGGCAAGGCAGTCCTGCTCGAGGCCGTCGCCACGTTCTTCCTGGTGTGGGCGGTCTTCTCCACGCTGATCGACGACCGCGGCCCCTTCGCAAAGACGGCAGGGTTCACGATCGGCCTCACCATCTCGTTCGCCATCCTCGCGATCGGACCGTGGACGGGTGCGGCGCTCAACCCGGCGCGCTGGCTCGGGCCGGCGCTCGTCTCGGGAAGCTGGGCGAACTGGGGAGTCTGGATCGTCGGACCGCTCGCCGGAGGGGTGATCGCCGCCGAGCTGTACACGGCGGTCTTCCTGCGCGGCAAGGAGCCGGCCACGCCCTAGGAGTCCCGCGAATGCCAGAGCTCTACCTCGACAGCGCGTCCGCGACGCCGCTCGACCCGGCGGCGCGCGAGGCGATGATCGAGGCGCTGGACGTCGTCGGCGACCCGCTCGCCATCCACGATCCCGGACGGCGGGCACGCGAGCTGCTCGACGACGCCAGGGAACGGCTGGCGACGGCGATCGGCGCGCAGCCCGAAGAGATCGTCTTCACGTCGGGCGGAACCGAATCGGTCGCACTCGGGATCTGGGGCGCGGCGCGGTCGGTGGCCACGCCGGGCAACCGCATCGTCGTCGGCGCCGTGGAGCACCCCTCGGTCGGCGGCATCTGCAGCGTCCTGGAATCGAACGGGGTCGACATCGTTCTCGTGCCGGCCGACCACGAGGGCCGCGTCGACATCGACCGGTTCGCGGCCGAGGTGCGACGCCCAGGGACGATCCTCGCCAGCCTGCAGCACGCCAACCACGAGGTCGGCACGATCCAGCAGATCGGCGAGGCGGCGCGTCTGGCGCACGAGTCGAAGGTGGCGTTTCACACCGATGCCTGCCAGACGGTGGGCCGGCTGCCCGTCGATGTGGGGGCGCTCGACGTCGACCTGCTCTCGCTCTCGGCCCACAAGTTCGGCGGACCGCCGGGAGCCGGTGCGTTGTTCGTCCGGCGCGCCATTCCGCTTGCCGCCTACCCGTGCGGCGACGAGCGCGAACGCAAGCGCCGCTCCGGGATGGAGAACATCCCCGGCATCGCGTCGATGTCGGCGGCGTTGTCGGCATCGGTTGCGATGATGTCCGACCGGGCCGCGCGCCAGTGGTCGATGACCGCGGCGCTTCGGGAACGGATCGCCTCGAGCGTGCCGGGAGCCCACGTATACGGCCACGCGACGCATCGCACCCCGCATCTCGTGTGTTTCAGCGTCGACGGCGTCGATCCGGCCATCCTCATGATGTCCCTCGACGATCGCGGCTTCCACGTCGGCGGCGGCTCCGTCTGCAGCGGCCGCCCCGAAGACCCATCGCCGGTCCTGGGACAGCTCGGGTTCCCACGCACGAGCGGGTTCCGCGTCGGCCTCGGTCCCGCGACGACCGAGGAGGAGCTCGACCGCTTCGCGAGCGCCCTCGCTCAGCTGGTGCAGGATCTCGGAACGGTCGACCGCGTCTCGAAGGAGAGCTTTGCCCGATTCCTCGGGCCCAATTCCTAAAGCCCGGGGCCCTGGGCCCCGGCCGGGTTCACGGAACGGTCCAGGTGTCCCCGCTGCCGAGCAGGGCGCCCAGATCGCCACGACCCAGCCGCTCGGTTGCCCGGTCGATCTGCGAGTGGATCGCCTCGCCGTGCACCGGCCGGTCGAACTCGCGGAAGATGCCGATGGCCGTCGGCTCCTCCGGCCCACGCGACAGATGCGCCAGCGCGAAGGCGAGCGAGGGCCGCCCGTGGGAATCGTGCACCACGATCCGGTCGGTCGAGGTCTCCGAGGTCCGGGCGACCACCAGGCGGCCGTTCTCGCCGACCGCGACGCAACGCTCACCCTCGTCGAAGATGATGGGTTCGCCTTGGTTCAGCCGGATCTGGTTGTGGACCCCCTGCGACTTCTCGCGGAGCAGGTCGAAGGCGCCGTCGTTGAAGACGTTGCAGTTCTGGTAGATCTCGACGAACGCGGCGCCTCGGTGCGCGGCGGCCTGCCGCAGGATCTCCGTCAGATGCTGGCGGTCGTTGTCGAGCGAGCGGGCAACGAACGTTCCTTCCGCTCCGAGCGCCAGCGCGATGGGGTTGAACGGATGATCGATCGAGCCGAACGGGCTCGACTTGGTGATCTTGCCCTCCTCCGACGTCGGTGAGTACTGCCCCTTGGTGAGCCCGTAGATCTGGTTGTTGAAGAGCAGGATCTTGATGTTCACGTTTCGCCGCAGCGCGTGGATCAGGTGATTCCCGCCGATCGACAGCCCGTCGCCGTCGCCCGTCACCACCCACACGGACAGATCCGGGTTCGCCGTCGCGATGCCGGTCGCAAGCGCCGGCGCCCGGCCGTGGATGCCGTGCATCCCGTAGGTGTCCATGTAATAGGAGAACCGGCCGCTGCACCCGATCCCCGAGACGAACACGGTGTTGCTGCGGCTCGATGCCGAGCTCGGGCATGAGGCCCTGGACGGTGGACAGGATCGCGTAGTCGCCGCAGCCCGGACACCACCGCACCTCCTGGTCGGAGGTGAATTGCTTCTTGGTCAGCGTCGCGGCGCCGCCGTTCGTGGCCGCCGCCTCGGTTCTCTCAGGCATCCAGCAGCTCCAGGACTCGTTGTTCCAGCTCGTCGGCGAAGATCGGCAGCCCCTGCACCTTCGAGTACGACGACACGTCCACCAGGTAGCGCGCCCGAATGAGCAGCGACAGCTGGCCGAGATTCATCTCGGGGATCAGCACGGTCCGGTACCGCGTGACCACCTCGCCGGTATTGGCCGGGAACGGGTTGAGATGGCGCATGTGCGCCGTCGCGACCTTCCTGCCGTTCCCGCGCAGGCGCCGCGCCACGGCGCGAATGGTCCCCAGCGTCGATCCCCAGCCGAGGATCAACAGCTCCGCGTCGCCGTCGGGATCGTCGACCGCGAGCGGCTCGATGTCCTCCGCGATCCCGGCGATCTTCGCCTGGCGGATCAAGGTCATGCGCTCGTGGTTTTCGGGGTCGTAGCTGATGTTGCCCGTACCGTCCTGGCGCTCGAGCCCGCCGATGCGGTGGACGAGACCCTCGGTCCCCGGGAGCGCCCACGGCCGCGCGAGCCGGTCGTCGCGCGAGTAGGGAAGGAACGGCGCGCCGTTGGCCGCGGCGAAGTCCGGGTGGATCCTCGGCAGCGAGTCGACCTCGGGGATCTTCCAGGGCTCCGAGGAGTTCGACAGGAACGTGTCGGAGAGCAGGATCACGGGCGTCCGGTACCGGACCGCGATCCGCGTCGCCTCGACCGCCGCGTCGAAACAGTCCGACGGTGAGGACGCCGAGACGATGGGGATCGGCGACTCGCCGTGGCGGCCGAACATCGCGAGCAGCAGGTCCGTCTGTTCGGTCTTGGTCGGCATTCCCGTCGAGGGCCCGGCCCGCTGCACGTCGACGACGATCATCGGCAGCTCCATGATCACGGCGAGTCCGATGGTCTCGGCCTTGAGGTCCATCCCGGGGCCGCTCGTCCCGGTCACCGCGAGCTGTCCGGCGAACGCGGCGCCGAGGGCCATGTTGACGGCCGCGATCTCGTCCTCCGCTTGCAGCGTGATGACCCCGAAGTTCTTGTGCCGGCTGAGCTCGTGCAGGAGCTCCGAGGCCGGCGTGATCGGATAGCTCGCGTAGAACAGCCGCAGCCCGCTCCGCTCGGCGCCGGCGATCAGACCCCAGGAAAGGGCCGTGGACCCCGCGACGTTGCGATAGGTCCCCGGCTCGGCCGGCGCCGCCGCCACCCGGTAGGAGTGCGCGAACAGCTCCGTCGTCTCGCCGAAGTTGTAGCCGGTCTTGAACGCCAGGGCGTTCGCGTCGAAGATCTCGGGCTTGCCCCCGAACTTTCGCTCGAGCCAGTCGATCGTCACCTCGGGCGGGCGCCCGTACATCCACGACAGCAGTCCGAGGGCGAACATGTTCTTGGACCGCTCGGCCTCCTTCTTCCCGATGCCGAGCGACTCGGTCGCGCGCAGGGTCATGCTCGTCATCGGGACCGCGTAGACCTGGAAGCCCGAGAGCGAGTCGTCCTGCCGCGGGTCCGCCGAATACCCGGCCTTGTCGATGTTGCGCTGGGTGAAGGCGTCCTCGTTGAGGATCACCATCCCGCCGGGGCGCACGGTGTGCAGGTCGGAGCGGAGGGCCGCCGGGTTCATCGCCACCAACACGTCGGCCGCATCCCCCGGGGTCGTGATGTCGATCGAGGCGAACTGGATCTGGAACGCCGAGACCCCGTGGACCGTCCCGGCCGGCGCCCGGATCTCGGCGGGGAAGTCCGGCAGCGTCGCCAGGTCGTTGCCGAGGACGGCGGTCGCGCTTGTGAACCGGTCCCCCGTCAGCTGCATCCCGTCGCCGGAGTCGCCGGCAAACCGGACCACGACGCGCTCGCGCTCCTCGACCGACTTTGGCTCGCGCGGGCGCGCTGCTTCGGCAGCGTCGGCATCTGGAAGGGACATCTGCGACCAGACTAGCGCCGATGGCGCCGAATACCGATGAAGGTTGCGTGATGCCCGGCCCGGACGGGCGGTCGATCAGCCCGTGAGCGTCTTCTCGACCTCCCGAACGCGGCGAACGACGCCGTCGATCAGCTTGAGCGTGAGCCGCGGCTCGTCGGCGAGCAGGCGAACGAGCGTACGGCGGAAGAGCCGCAGGACGTGCACGGAGGTCGTCGCCACGATCGAGGCCGTTCTCGGGCCCCCGTCGATGGCCGACAGCTCACCGAAGAAGTCCCCCGGCAGGACCAGGCCGACCCGGCGTTTGCCACGGACCACCTTGCCCTCCCCCTCGAGCACGACGAAAAGGGTCTCCCCTGGGTCGCCCTCTCGAACAACGGTCTCGCCCGGGTTGAACTCCAGCTCGTCGGCCTCCGCGGCCAGCCGGTTGAGGTCCCGCTTGCCGAGCCCCGAGAAGAGCGGCACGCCCATGAGGGCTACGACGTTCTGGCGGCGGGTCCGCTTCGCCCTCTGCTCGGGGCGGCGGCCGCCGATCCCACGACCTCGGTACTCCTGTAGCGCGAGTTCCGGCAGGCTCTGGCTCATCGAGTCGCGAGCCTACCGCGCCCGCGGGACGGGCCGCCACTTGCGCCCGCCCATGACCGTTGGTCAGTTTCATCGGTCGCCGGTAGGGTGCCACTAAGGTGGGAACAAGGTGGGAACAAGGTGGGAGCACGGTGAAGCAGCGGTGAAAACGACGAGCGTGAAGGACCGCATCCGCGCGCTGACCGAGGAGCGCATCGCGATCATCGACGGCGCGTGGGGCGTCCTGTTGCAGGGCCGGGGTCTGTCGGAGGAGGACTTCCGCGGCGAGCGGTTCCGCGACCACCCGCGCGACGTCAAGGGCGACCCGGACCTGCTCAACCTCACCCGGCCCGACGTCGTGTCGGAGATCCACCGCGCCTACCTCGAGGCCGGGGCGGACATCACGACCACGAACACGTTCACCGCGACCTCGATCGGCCAGCGCGACTACGGGCTCCAGGATGCCGTCCGCGACATGAACCTGGCCGGCGCCCGCCTTGCGCGGGAGGCCGCGGATGCCGCCGGGGGCCGGCTCGTGGCGGGGTCGGTCGGGCCGCTCAACGTGACACTGACGCTGTCTCCGAAGGTCGAGGACCCGGGCTTTCGGACCGTCGACTTCGATCAGGTCTACGAGGCCTACGCCGAGCAGATCGGCGCGCTCCGCGACGGCGGGGTCGACCTGCTGCTGATCGAGACGATCTTCGACACGCTGAACGCAAAGGCCGCGATCCGCGCGGCGATGGACGTCGCACCCGAGCTGCCGCGCTGGATCTCGGTCACGATCGTCGACCGGAGCGGCCGCACGCTGTCCGGTCAGACGATCGACGCGTTCTGGACCTCGATCCAGCACGCGGAGCCGCTGATCGTCGGCGTGAACTGCTCCCTCGGGGCCACCGAGATCCGCCCCTACGTCGAGACGCTGGCACGCCTGGCCCCCATCCCGGTCAGCTGCTATCCCAACGCGGGGCTCCCCAACTCGTTCGGCGGCTACGACGAGACCGCCGAGACGACCAGCCGGCTGCTTCGGGAGTTCGCCGAGGCGGGTCTCGTCAACGTGGTCGGCGGCTGCTGCGGCACGACGCCCGAGCACATCCGGGCGATCCGCGAGGCCGTCGAGTCGATCCCGCCCCGCCCGATGCCGTCCTCGTCGGAGGATCCGGTCACGTCGCTCGCCGGGCTCGAGCCCTTCCGGATCACGCCGGAAACGGGGTTCGTCATGGTCGGCGAGCGGACGAACATCACCGGCTCGGCCGCGTTTCGCCGGATGATCGAGTCCGGCGACCTGGAGGCCGGGGTGCAGGTGGCCCTCGACCAGGTCCGCAACGGCGCGAACGTCATCGACGTGAACATGGACGCCGACCTGATCGACGGCGCCGAGACGATGACGAGGTTCCTCAACCTCATCGCCGCCGAACCGGAGATCTCGCGGGTGCCGGTGATGATCGACTCGTCCAAGTGGGAGGTCATCGAGGCCGGGCTCAAGTGCCTCCAGGGCCGCGGCGTCGTCAACTCGATCAGCCTCAAGGAGGGCGAGGAGGACTTTCTCGCCAAGGCGCGCCGGATCCGCCGGTACGGGGCCGCGGTCGTCGTGATGTGCTTCGACGAGCGCGGGCAGGCCGACACGGTCGACCGCAAGATCGAGATCGCGCATCGCGCGTACCGGCTCCTGATCGACCAGGCCGGCTACGACGCCTCCGAGATCATCATCGACCCCAACATCCTCGCGATCGCCACCGGGATCGAGGAGCACTCGGAGTTCGCGAAGGCGTTCATCGAGTCGACGCGCGAGATCAAACGGCGGTGCCCCGGCGTGAAGATCTCCGGCGGCGTGTCCAACCTGTCGTTCTCGTTCCGCGGCAACGACGCGGTGCGCCGCGCCATGCACTCCGCCTTCCTCTTCCATGCGCGCCAGGCGGGGCTCGACATGGCGATCGTCAACGCCGGACAGCTGCCCGTCTACGACGACATCCCGAAAGACCTGCTGGAGCATGTCGAGGACCTGATCTTCAACCGGCGGCCCGACGCCACGGAGCGGATGGTGACCTTCGCCGAGACCGTTCGCGGCGAGGCCGTGACGCGCGAGGAGGATCTCTCGTGGCGCGAGGCGCCGGTCGAGGACCGCCTCTCCCACGCCCTCGTGCACGGGATCGACGACTGGATCGAGGAGGACGCCGAGGAGGCTCGCCGCGCGTACGACCGTCCGCTCGAGGTCATCGAAGGGCCGCTGATGGCCGGCATGCAGATCGTCGGCGACCTCTTCGGCGCGGGCAAGATGTTCCTGCCCCAGGTCGTCAAGAGCGCGCGCGCGATGAAGAAAGCGGTCGCCTATCTACAGCCGTTCATGGAGGCGGAGAAGGCGGAGCTGCTCGCCGCGGGCGCAGAGGTCCGCGCCCAGGGATCGATCGTGCTCGCGACCGTCAAGGGCGACGTCCACGACATCGGCAAGAGCATCGTCGGGGTCGTGCTCGGCTGCAATAACTATCGGGTGATCGACCTCGGCGTCATGGCGCCGGCCGACCTGATCCTCGACACCGCGCGCGACGAGCACTGCGACATCGTCGGGCTCTCCGGTCTCATCACTCCCTCGCTCGACGAGATGGTGAACGTCGCCAAGGAGATGACCCGGCGCAAGATGGATCTGCCCCTTTTGATCGGCGGCGCCACCACGTCGCGCCAGCACACAGCGGTGCGGATCGCGCCCGCCTACGACGGGGAGCCGGTGGTTCACGTCATCGATGCCTCCCGCGTGGCGGGGGTCGTCTCGTCGCTGTTGGATCCGGAGCGAAAGACCGAGCTCGACTCGTCGAACCGGGTTCTACAGGACCACCTGCGCGAGCAGCACGCCGAACGCCAGCGCACGCCGCTCCTGCCCTACCGCAAGGCGATCGAACATCACCCGCCGATCGTTTGGCGGTCCGAGGACATCCCGGCTCCGGCGTTCACCGGGACCCGCACGGCCGAACCCGACGTCGCCGCGCTGCGGCCGTTCATCGACTGGACCTTCTTCTTCACGGCATGGGAGCTGAAGGGCCGCTACCCGCAGATTCTCGATCACCCCCGGCACGGCACGCAGGCACGCGAGCTGTTCGCCGACGCGCAAGAGCTGATGGACGAGATCGCCGCCGCCGGCAGCCTGCAGCCTCGCGGCGTGTACGGGTTCTTCCGCGCGAACGCCGAGGGCGACGACATCGTGCTCGGCGACGGAACGGTGATCCCGATGCTCCGCCAGCAGACGGACCACGGCGACGACCGGCCCAACCTGAGCCTTGCCGACTTCGTGGCGCCGGTGGATTCGGGATTGCAGGACCACATCGGCGCCTTCGCGGTGGCCGTGTTCGGCGCCGACGAGCTCGCGAAGACCTTCGAGGCCGAGAACGACGACTACCGCGCGATCATGGCGAAGTCGCTCGCGGACCGGCTGGCGGAGGCCTTCGCCGAGCATCTGCATCAGGAGGCTCGGATCGCGTGGGGCTACCAGTCGGCTCCGATGTCCAGCCAGGAGTTGCTGACGGAGAAGTTCCGCGGGATCCGGCCGGCGTTCGGCTATCCCGCCTGCCCGGACCACAGCCGCAAGCGGACCCTCTTCGACCTCGTCGGTGCGAGCGAGATCGGCATGGAGCTGACCGAGACCGGCGCGATGCTGCCCGCCGCGGCCGTCTCGGGCTTGTACCTCGCCCATCCCGAGGCCCGGTATTTCAACATCGGGCGGATCGGCAAGGACCAGGTGGAGGAGTACGCGCGCCGCTCCGGCGAGTCGGTCTCGGAGGCGGAGCGCTGGCTCCGGCCCAACCTCTCGTACGACGCGGACTGAACCGAGGGTCCGCCTGCTCCCATCTGTCCGCATCCCCGCCGCGGCGTCGTTGGTAGCGTGAGTCCATCATGAGCAACACGTTCTGGCATCCGTTCGCGGACATGTCCGCCGTCGCCGCCAAGGGCGAGCTGGTCCTCGTCCGGGGCGAGGGAGCACATGTCTGGGACGAGGCCGGCCGGCGATATCTCGATGCCACCGCCTCGCTCTGGTACTGCAACGTCGGCTGGGGCCGGACGGAGATCGCCGACGCCGTGGCGGTCCAGATGGCGGAGCTGCCCGCGTACTCGACCTTCGGCGACATCGCGAACCGGCCGGCGCTCGAGCTGGCCGACCGCGTCGGCGCGCTCGCGCCGGAGCCGGGATCGAAGGTGTTCCTGACGAGCGGCGGATCGGACTCGATCGACACCGCGACCAAGATGGTGCGCCACTACTGGCAGCTCGTCGGCGAGCCCGAGCGAACGGTGTTGATCCGCCGCGAGAAGGCCTATCACGGGATGCACGCGGCGGGGACCTCGCTCGCCGGCATCGCCGCGAACGCCGGCGGCCACGGCCCGCTGCTCTCCGATGTCCTCGAAGTCCCGTGGGACTCGGCCGACGACCTCCGCTCCGCGATCGAGACGGCCGGGCCCGGGCGCGTCGCCGCCTTCTTCTGCGAGCCGGTGATCGGCGCCGGCGGCGTCTTCCCGCCGCCCGAGGGCTACCTGAAGGCGGTCCGGGAGATCTGCCGGGAGACCGGCGTCCTGTTCGTCGCCGACGAGGTGATCACCGGCTTCGGCCGGTGCGGAGACTGGTTCGCCAGCTCGCGGTTCGCGCTGGAGCCCGACGTCGTCACGTGCGCGAAGGGGATCACCAGCGGCTACCTGCCGATGGGCGCAGTGCTCGCGTCGCCGTCGGTCGCCGAACCGTTCTGGGCGCCGAAGGCCGGCATGTGGCGTCACGGCTACACCTACAGCGGCCACGCCGCGGTGGCCGCGGCCGCCCTCGCCAACCTCGACATCATGGAGCGCGAGGATCTGTGCGCGAGGGCGCTCGGGCTCGAGGTCGAGCTGATGGACGCGCTCGCGCCGCTCGCCGATCACGACCTGGTCTCGGAGGTACGAGGCGGCGTCGGGGTGCTGGCGGCGGTGCAGCTCCGTCCCGATGCGGTCGAGAACGACCCGAGCCTCGCGGCGAAGGTCGCCGCCGGATGCCGCGCGGCCGGGATGTTGATCCGCCCGCTCGTTGCAGGGGCGCTGGCGGTATCGCCGCCGCTCGTGATCGACCCCGACGGGCTCGCCGAGATGACCGAAGGATTCCGCGCCGGCCTCGACGCAGCGCTGTAGAAATCGCCGCTTTACCCAACCGGGGTCCAGACCTATGGTTGCGCGCATGGACACCGCCGTTGGGCCTCCTCAAGCTCCGCCGCAGGGACCGGGCACGGTCCGGATCGATCCGCCTCCGCGTCGTTCCCGCCGTTGGCAGCCACTCCTCGGCGTGATCCTCGCGATCGCGATCGCCGGCGTCATCGGTTGGTCGTCGAACTACCAACCCGTCGACACGGCCGGAGGCGGCACCTGGGTCGACCCCACACACGCGCGGAATCTGGGCGACTTCACGCCACCTGGGGCCGCCGATTTCACCCAATTCGACATCTCGTTCGAAGACGGTGCCTCCTTCGGATTCGCGTTCACCCTCACAAACGACGGGTCCCTTCCTGTGACGATCCGATCGATCGGCGACGTCGGTTCGGGGTGTTGCGTCATGCTCGAGTACGTCAGGACTCTCGTGGCGCCGGCCGATGGCCCTCACATGTTCGACCAGAAGGCTGCCCGCCCATTCACGCCCTTCACCCTGGCGCCGGATGTGGGACGGATGGTCGTGATCGAGACGCGCTTTGCGAACTGCTCGTCCTGGGAGCGCTCGGTTCCAGGAAGCCGGACGGGCGCCGTGTACTCGGAGGTGCCGATCGAGATCTCGGTGCTCGGAGTTCCTCACTCCGACCGGGTGCGGCTCCCCTTCACCCTCGATATCGCGCGGCACTCCCCTTGTCGAGATGACGCATGAACGCACCGGCGGCGGTCGCTCGGTCTTCCGAAGCCGGGCCGCGTATCCCAAGACCGGCGAAGCGGTGGATCGCGATCATCGTCTTGCCGTTCACACTCTGGATCGCCTGGTCCGGCCTCGCGCGAAGGGACCCGCCGCCGCCGGCATGGGCCCGGTCGACTGAACGACCGGCAATGCGCAGGCCCGCATCCGAGCAGGCGAACGCGGAGGCGCCATCGCTGGGCATCCTCGACATGCAAGCCGCGCCCTTGCCGGCGGACACCTACACGATCAGCAACCGCTGGCAAGGCATGAGTCCGAATCGAGATCGCCTGACACAGGTGTTCGCGGGCGCAAGCACGACCGACTCGGGTCAAGGTCTAGTCGTTGTGATGGTCGTCGACTGGCCGCCAGGGAGTGGTGGCGAGACGACCGCTGTGTTCGACACGCCGGGCCGGCACGGCGCGGTTGTCGTGGACTCAGTCAGGGGACGGGTTCTACATCTCGTCGCCGAGGATGGGACCCGCTATTCGTTCGACCTCAACCGGCGTGCCTGGGAGTCGAAGTAGCAGCGCGTCAGTGGAACGAGTTGCCGCAGGCGCAGCCGCCCTGGGCCATCGGGTTGTCAATCGTGAAGCCCGACTGCTCGAGGGTATCCACGAAGTCGACCGTGGCCTGCGCGAGGTACGGCACGCTCATCTTGTCGATGACGATCCGAACGCCGAACTGCTCCTCGGCCTGGTCCTTCTCGGTGAACTGGTCGTCGAGGTACATGGCGTAGCGAAGTCCCGAACAGCCACCGGGCTGGACGGCCACGCGAAGCGCGATGTCCTGGCGGCCCTCCTCTTCGAGGAGCTCCTTGACCTTGCCGGCTGCGTTCTCGGTGAGCTGGATCATCGTCGTTCGTTCCTCCGTAGGGGACGTCCCTCGAGGGGTATCGGATGTCTCGTCCGCCAATTGTAGCCCGTCCGGGGGCCAATCCGGCAGATCAAGCCTCCGAGAACGAGGCCACGGTGCCGCCGGTCACCCGCAGCAGGTCGGAGGGGGTGAGCGGGAAGACCGCGTCCGGGGTGCCGGCCGCTGCCCAGACGACCTCCCAGCCCAGCAGGTCGGGGTCGACGAACGTCTTGACCCGCGCCGGATGCCCGAACGGCGGGGTGCCGCCGACCGCGAACCCGGTGGCGGATCTCGCCTCCTCGGGGCTGGCCCGCCGGACCGCCCCGGACCCCGCCAGCACGGCCAAGACGTCGGTGTCCACTCGGTTCGCCCCCGACGTGAGCGCGAGGACCGGCGTCTCGCCGGCCATGAACACGAGCGACTTCACGATCTGACCCACGTCGCACCCGATCGCCCGGGCTGCGTCGCCCGCGGTCTTCGTCCCCTCCGGGAACCGCCGAACGTCCGGCCGGAGACCGGCCGCGCGCGCCGCCTCCGTGAACCGCTCGATCGCCGGCGTCACGACGGCACTCCCCCGGCGAGTGCCGGCACGTCTCCGGCCAGCTCCGCCCCCACCTCGTCGAGCAACCGGCGCGCCTCGGCTTCGGCGCGTTCGGCCCCGGCCCGCTCGACGAGTGAGATGACGCGCACGGGCGCGTCCGTTCCGTCGGTCCGGCCGCACACGATCACGGCCGAGACCCCCGCGAGCTCGGCCCGCCGAAGGACCTCGCCGACCAGCTTGCCGCGAAGCGACGTCGCATCGAACGCCCCCTCCCCCGTCACCACCAGGTCGGCCTCGGCGAGATGCGCGTCGAAGCCGGCTGCCGCCATCACCACGTCCGCCCCACGTGCCAGGCGCGCGCCGCAGAACGCGGCAAGCCCGAACCCCAGCCCGCCGGCCGCGCCCGAGCCCGGCTCGTCGGCCACATCCACACCGAGGTCACGGTGGACGACCGCCGCCAGATGTCCCAGCGCGCGATCGAGAACCAGGGCGTCCTCCGCCGTCGCCCCTTTCTGCTCCGCGAACGTCCGGCTCGCCCCCGACGGACCGCAGAGCGGGCTGTCGACGTCGCACGCGCACACGATCGCCGTGCCGCGGATCCGCGGGTCGAGCCCGCCCATGTCGATCCGCGCGAGCTCGAGCAACTCACCGCCGCCCGCGCCGAGGTCCTCGCCGTGGACGTCCTGGAACCGCACGCCGAGCGCCGACGCCATCCCGGTGCCGCCGTCGTTGGTGGCGCTCCCCCCGACGGACACGATCAGGCGCCCGGCTCCCGCGTCGAGCGCAGCACGCATCAGGTCTCCGGTTCCGGCCGTGGTGGTTCGCGCCGGGTCGCGCCGCCCCGCCGCCAGGAGCGACAGCCCCGACGCCCGCGCCATCTCGACGATGCCCGTCCGCCCGCCCGGTCCGTCGGCCAGCCCGAAGGCCGCGTCGATGGGATCTCCGAGCGGACCCCTGACGCGGACGGTCGTCGTCGAACCCCCCATCGCATCCACGAGCGACCCGAGCGTGCCCTCGCCGCCGTCGGCCATCGGCAGCACGTCGACGTGATCGGCGGGCCGGACGCGGAGCCAGCCGGAAGCCAGCGCGTCGGCCGCCGCGCGCGCGGAGAGCGTGCCGCGGAACTTGTCTGGGCAGATCAGGGCGCGCACGACGGGACTGTACAATCCGCCGCGTGAGCCTCGGCCGACTCCAATTGCTGGGCATCGCCCATGCCGAACGGCAGCGCCTGGGCCGCATGATCCAGTTCGCCGAGCCCGACACGTGGGACCAGCCGAGCGCCGCCGCGGGCTGGTGGAACCGGGACGTGATCGCGCACCTGGGGGCCGGGGACACGGCCGCCGCACAGCTCCTCGCCGGCGAGCCGGCCTCCGAGCTCGAGGAGTACCGCGCCGAGGTGGGGCCCGACGGGTTCACGGTGGACGGTTGGAACGCCTGGCACGTGAACCGGCGTTCCGGCACCGAGACGCGCGAGGTGCTGACGCTATGGGGACAAGCGGCGGAGTCGATGCTGTCGCACGCGGCCGCGCTCTCCGAGGAGGACTGGACCACGAAGCGGTTCGAATGGCTCGCCGGGCCGATCCGCGCGCGCTACCTGGTGCACTCGCGCCTCGTCGAGTGGTGGCTGCACGGCGAGGACGTGCGGGCGACCAACGGTCTCAAGCCCGTGGTCCAGCACTGGCCGATCTGGCTCACCATCGACATGGGCGTGCGGATGCTCCCGTGGGCTTTGGGACGGGCCGGCATCGACGCGTCCGGCAAGACGGTCCAGTTCGATCTCGAGGGCGCCGGCGAGGGCACCTGGCACTGGGGTCTCGGATCGGGCGAGATCCCCGACCCCGACCACAAGCCCGACGCCTTCATCCAGGGCCGGGCTCCCCAGACGGCGCTCGTCGCCGGGCGGCGCCTGTCGGCCGACGACGTGCTGGCCAACGGCACCGTGGTGCTCGGCCGCGACGTCGAGCTCGGCGAGCTGATCCTGCGGCACATCCGCGCGTTCGTCTGACGCGCGAGCTGTCTCAGCGCCGGACGACCAGCCTCCTGACCGCCCTCGGCTCCGCTCCGAACCGGTACTTGTACGCGTAGTCGCCCTTCAGCAGATCGAAGGTCCGCAGGCCCTCCTCGATCGCGAGGCGGATGTCCTCGGCGACGAGCACCATGCCGGGCGCGAGGCGTTGCCATTCGCGATCGAACGCCGAGTTGTACAGCGAGAACGTGTCGCCGAAGACGAACCCGATCGTCCCCGCCGCCTGCACCCCGCCGACCTCGATGAACGTCAGCCGGAACACGCCGCGCTCGCAGAACGCCTCCCCCAGCCGGCGGAAGAAGATCTCCATCCCCGGCACCATGAAGACGCCCTTGGGTCCTTCGCTCGTTCGGTGCAGCTCGACGAACCGGTCCAGGTACGCCTCGAGCGTCGTTGGATCGGCGGTGACGACGCGGATCTCGCCCGCGTCTTCTGCCAGACGCTTCGCCTTTCGCCGGATCTCGTGCCGCGGCTTGGCCGGCAGCCACGCGAGGTACTCGTCCCAGCTGCCCGGAAGGCGAAAGAACGGCGCGGGGCCGTTCTGGTCGTCGGTCTCCTCGACCTCGAAGTCGCGCGCCTCGGCCTCCTTGCGAAGGAACCCCAGCCACGGCGAGTCTTCGGGCAGGCCGCGAAGATCGGCTTCGCCCCAGTCCTCACGAGCGGCGAGCGCCGTCCAGAGCGCCGCCGCCACCCGCTCCTGCCGGTCCGGAAGCGCGACCGGGCCCAGATAGTCGGTCACCTCGGTGCCACCCAGGAACCGGAGCATCCCCTCGATCCGCTCGAAGGCCACCGCTCCGACCTGGGTCCCGTCGTCCTCCTCGGCAAACGCAAGCAGCAGGTGATCGGGCGTCTCCCCGAACTCCTCCCAGTAGAGCTTCAGGTACTCGGGCGTGTGGAAGAAGGTTCCCGACGGGTCTGCGTGCACGAGCACGCTCCAGTCGCGCCGCTGGAAGTCCCGCCCGTCGTCGGAAAAGACGATCCGCATCGTCACCAGGAACCGCCGCCTCCGCCGCCTCCGCCGCCGCCGGAGAACCCGCCGCCGCCGAACCCGCTCGATCCCGACCCCGCGGGCGTCGAGGCGATCGTCCCGCTGGTCGAGACCGTAAACGAGTCCATCGCGTGGCCGAAGTCGGCGAAGATGAACGGGCGAGTGGCGACGTACCAGGACGTGTCGCCCTCGGGAAGGCCGAGCTGCTCGAAGGCGTGGGCCCACTTCTCCGTCAGGCCGAACACGATCGCGTACGGCAGATACCGCGTGAATACGTTCTCCTTCTCCGCCCACTGCGACATGTGGGTCTCCGCGGTCGCGATGACGGTTCGGAATCCGCGAATCCGCCGCAGCATCGCCGTCCCCTTCGCGGTCCGGCTCGGCATCCACCGGGCGCCGAAGACGAACACCAGCGAGCACACCACGGCCGCCACACCCACGAGCCCGAAGTGCGTCCAGCGCGCGATGATCACCGCCGCGACGACGGACAGGACCACCACGCCGATCCCGATGCCCAGCCAGAGCCCGCGAACCTTGTCGGGCCGGCCGCGGAACCACTTCTGGGTCATCGCGTCCGCGTACAGCTTGTCCTCCACGGTCGCAAGGCGCGCCGAGAAGGTTCGCCGCAGCGACGACAGCGTGACCTCGTCGCCGTCCTTGAACAGCCCGTCCAGCAGCGAGCGCTCGTACGTGAGCAGCTCGCCCGGATCCTTCTCCAGCTTGACGAGCTCCCAGTCCTGCTTTGAGAACCAGCCGCCTTTCGGCAGCTCGCGGATCAGCAGGAACCCACGCGTCGCCAGGTCGACGATCGTGGCGGTCACGTCGAGCGTGTTCGCGCGTTCGTCGATCAACGTGCCGATCTGGCCGGGACGAAGCCCCTCGGGCGGCGCGAACTCGACGGGGGCGCTGGCGTCGCCCTCGAAGATCGGGACCGCCTGATCGGCGCCCGTCGGGTTGCCCATGACCTGGTCGATCGGCGAACCGACGAACCGGCGGTCGCGTCCGCGGCGCCACAGCAGCAACACGAACCCGCCGATGCCCAGCAGCAGGGTGACCGCGGCGGCGGTGAGCGTCGGCGGCGACACCCGGAACGCGCGCGAGAACGCCCAGCGCTCCCTCAAGATCGGCGCCGGCGCGGGGACGCCGCCCTTCGGGAGCGCCACGACGACGGTGAACGCCTGGAACGGCTCCAGCCCGGTCTGGGCGAACTGCGCCACGCCGGACGCGTCGAGGCGCGACCGGGCGCAGGCCGTAAAGGCTCCCGAAGAGCCTGCATAGCAGGTGCTCTGGGTGAAAGGTGCGGGACCCGTCACGGTGACGCGGGCGGCCTCGATCGGCACGCTCCAGTCGGCGCCGATCGCGTTCCAGTACAGCTCGTCGTGGTCGGCGAACCCGTTGAGGGCCCCGCGAACCAGGTACTCGATCCGATAGGCGTGCTCCCCCGTGATCTCGCGGTCCGGGTCGCCGATCTTGATCTCGGTCATCCCGCCGGGCACGGAGTCGACCGAGAAGCCGGCGGGCGCTCCCCCGGTCGCCGAGACCGAGACCACGTCGAGCGGATACACGCGGTCGTTGGTGTCGTCGTAGTGAAGCGTCGTCGGGATGAGCCGGAAGATGCCGTGGTGCGGCGTCGTCCCGAAGTCGTAGTCGATCGTCTCGACGACCCGGATGACGCCGTCGCTTTGGATCCGGATGTCGACGTCGTAGCGGTGGATCGTCTCGGCGGTCTGGGCCGCCGCCGGGCCCGAAAGCATCAGCGCCGCCGCCAGGCCGAGGAGCCCGGCGATGGTCAGTGCGCGGCGCACGTCAGCCGGCGTGCGAGGCCGACCCGCTGGAGGCGCCGGTCCCCGCGAGCGCGTCCTGCAGCACGTCCCACGCAAGCACCGCGCACTTGATGCGGATCGGGTACTTCACGACCCCGTGCAGCGCCACCAGGTCGCCGAACGTGTCCTCGTCGGGCTCGGCCTCACCGGCCATCATGTTGCGGAACCGGGCGGCCAGGGCCTGCGCGTCCTCGACCGACCCACCGGTGACCGCCTCCGTCATCATCGACGCGCTGCTCTGCGAGATGGAGCAGCCGGCCCCCTGGAACGCCACGTCGGCGAGCGAACCATCCTCGACGTGGGCGAAGACGGTGATCTCGTCGCCGCACAGCGGGTTGTTGCCCGAACAGGTCAGCTCCGCCCCCTCGACCGCCCGCTTGTTCCGCGGGTTCTTGTAGTGGTCGAGGATGACTTCCTTGTAGATGTCGTCGAGCCCCACGGTGCTTCCTCCCATGCGGGCCGTAGCCCGCCTTCGCCGATCTCAGGAGCCGAAGATCCCTTCCGCCCTGGCGAGCGCCTCGATCAGGGCGTCGATCTCCTCCCTGGTCGTATACACGTAGAACGACGCCCGTGCCGTCGCCGGCACCTCGAAGCGCCGCATGACGAGCTGAGCGCAGTGATGGCCGGCCCGGATCGCCACCCCCTCCGCGTCGAGCACCTGCGCGAGGTCGTGCGGGTGGACGTTGCGGAACCAGAACGAGACCGCGCCGCCGCGGACCGCGATGTCCTTCGGACCGTAGATCGTGGCGCCGGCGTCGAGCAGCCGGTCGAGCGCGTATCGCGTGATCTCCTCCTCGTGGGCCCGGACGTTGTCCATGCCGAGCGCTTCCAGGTAGTCGACCGCCGCGCCAAGCCCGACCTGCTGGGCGATCGGCATCGTGCCGCCCTCGAACTTGTACGGAACCGGCTTCCACGTCGAGTGGTCGTGGAACACCTCCTGGATCATCTCGCCGCCGCCGAACATGGGCTGCATCGCCTCGAGGATCTCGGGCTTGCCGTAGAGCCCGCCCGAAGCCGTCGGCCCGAGCATCTTGTGTCCGCTGAAACCCAGCAGGTCGACGTCGAGCTCCGTCACGTCGAGGCGATGGTGCGGCGCGAGCTGAGCCGCGTCGACGGCGACGATGGCGCCCACCGCATGCGCCGCCTCCACGAGCTGCCCCAGCGGTGTGATCGTTCCGAGGGCATTCGACATGCCGGTCACCGACAGGATCTTGGTCCGCTCGGTGAGCAGCGACCCGAGCTGCGACAGATCGAGCAGCCCGTCGTCGGTCAGCGGGATGTAGCGGAGCACGGCACCCGTCGCCGCGGCGGTCATCTGCCAGGGGACGATGTTCGAGTGGTGCTCCATGTCGGTCAGCAGGATCTCGTCGCCCTCGTGCAGGAACGTCCGGCCCCAGCCCTGCGCGACGAGGTTCATCGACTCGGTGACCCCGCGCGTGAAGACGATCGTCTCGGGCGAGGGCGCGCCGAAGAACCGAGCGAGCGTGGCGCGGGCCTGCTCGAACAGCTCCGTCGCCTCCTCCCCCAGCGCGTAGATCCCCCGGTGCGCGTTCGCGTTGTGCTGGGAGTAGAAGGTCGAGACCGCGTCGATGACCTGCTTGGGCTTTTGCGAGGTCGCCGCGGAGTCCAGGTAGACGAGCGGCTTGCCGCGCACCGTGCGCGACAGGATCGGGAAATCGCGGCGAACGGCCGCGACGTCGAGTCCGATCGACCGCTCGCTCATCGCCTAACCCTCACTCCGCCGGCAGCTCTTCGATCCCGAGCTCGGTTCGAATGCCTTCGTAGCCCTTCGCCTCGAGCTCGTAGGCGATCTCGGGACCGCCCGACTTCACGATACGCCCGGCCATCATCACGTGGACGCGGTCGGGCGTGAGGTAGTTCAGGATCCGCTGGTAGTGGGTGATGATCAGCACCCCGAGGTCCGGGCCGATCAGCTTCTCGACCCCCGTCGCCACCGCCTTGAGCGAGTCGATGTCGAGGCCGGAGTCGGTCTCGTCGAGGATGGCGACGGCGGGCTCGAGGACGGCCAGCTGCAGCACCTCGTTCTTCTTCTTCTCGCCGCCGGAGAACCCCTGGTTGACGTACCGCTGAACCATCGCGTCCTCGACGCCGAGCATGTCCATCTTCTCTTTCATGTGCTTGCGAAACGCCAGCGCGGAGATCTGCTCGCCCTTGACCGACTGGTAGGCCGTCCGAAGGAAGTTGACGACGCTGACCCCGGGAACCTCGGTCGGGTACTGCATCGCCAGGAACAGACCCCGCTTCGCGCGCAGATCGGTGGTGAGCTTCGTGATGTCCTCGCCGTTGAACAGCACCGAGCCCGCGGTGATCGTGTAGCCGGGCCGGCCCATGATCACGTTGGACAGCGTCGACTTCCCGGATCCGTTCGGTCCCATGAGGGCGTGCGTCTCGCCCTGCTTCACCACCAGGTCGATGCCCTTGAGGATCTCCTTGTTCTCCACGTTCGCGTGCAGACCCCGGATCTCCAGGGTCGCCGCGCCGTTGTGCTCGCTCATCCGTCCACCTCGATCATGATGTCGTCGCCGTCGGTCGTGACCGCGTAGGCCCGCACCGGCAATGTCGCCGGCAGGGTGATCGGGTGCCCGGTGTTCAGATCGAACGTCGATCCGTGCTTCGGGCACTCGATGGTCTCGTCTTCCACCTCGACTTCGCCCTCGTCGAGGTAGTACTGGGCGTGCGAGCAGATGGCGTCGACGGCGCGGAACCCGGACGCGCCCAGGTTCGCCACCGCGATCAGCCGGTCGTCCACCTGGAACCGGCGGGCCTCGCCTTCGGGAACGTCGGCGGCCGCGCAGATCTTCACCAGGGTCATCAACGCGATTCCTCCGTCTCGGCAGGAGGTGCCGCCGGCGCGTCCAGCTCCGCGGCGATGGCCGCCTCCGCGCCGGCCCGCACCTCGTCGATCGTGACGCGGTCGAGCACCTCCTGGAAGAAGCCGGTGAGGATCAGTCGTTCCGCGGCCTCGCGGGTGATCCCGCGGCTCTGCAGGTAGAAGATCGTCTCCTCGTCGACCGGGCCGACGCTGGCGGCGTGGCCGCAGCGGACGTCGTTCGCCTCGATCTCGAGGTTGGGGATCGCGTCGGCCTTCGCGTGCTCGGACAGGACGACGTTGCGGCTCGTCTGCATCGCGTTCGTCTTCTGCGCTTCGGGGCGGACGTGGACCCAGCCGCTGTAGACGGCGCGGCTGTAGTCGCGCAGCGCGCCCTTGTACAGGAGGTCGCTGGTGCAGTTGGGGGCCACGTGGTCCTGAAGGGTGCGGTGGTCGAAGTGCTGGTCGTGGTCCGCGAAGAAGACCCCGAGCATCTCGCTGAACCCGCCCGGCTCGGCCAGAACGGTCTCGGACTCCGCGCGGGCCAGGTCGGCGCCGAAGCCGATCGCGAGCGTGCGCAGCTCCGCGTCCCGGCCGACGCGGGCTCGCTGGATTCCGAGGTGCGTGACCCCGGAACCCCAGTCCTGCACGGACACGTACCGGACGTGGGCGCCCTTCCCGACGTGGATCTCGGCCACGGCGTTCGAGAACGCCCTGGTCAGAGGCGGCGACGCGTACCGGTCGATAAAGGTGACGTCGGCATGCTCGCCGACGACCAGGACGGTGTGCGGGAAGACGGCGGCGCCGTCGGCGTCGAGGTAGGTGAAGGACTGGAGCGGGGTCTCGATGACGGCGCCCGCAGGTACGTAGACGAAGGTTCCCCCGGTGCGGAAGGCGGCGTGCAGGGCGACGAACTTCGTCCTGGCGCTGGGAACGAGAGTGTGCAGATACGGCTCGATCAGCTCCGGATGGTCTCGGACGGCGGCGTCGATGCTTTCGAACCGGACGCCGGCGTCTTGGAGCGCGGTGTCCAGGTGGGCGATCGTCGTCTGGGAGTTGTGCTGGATCAGGAGGCCGGCGCGCTCCCCCACTACGCCGGCGGCCTCGAGGATCCGGCCCGGGACGTCGTCGAGCGTCTCGGCCTGGGCGCCCGGTGCGAAGGGGTCGAAGTCCAGCTCGAAGCCCGAGAGGTCCGTGTAGCGCCATTCCTCGGTCTCCTGTGATGGGACCGGGAGCTCCTGGAACTCCTCGAACGCCTGCTTGCGCAGTTGCTGGGTGAACCCAATGGCTTCGGGAAGTTCGGCCAGCGCACGTTCGTCAAAAGTGGTTTTGGCGTCGGCCGAGGCAGTCGTGTGCTGGGTCACGAAGAAAGTCTATCGGACAGGTGGGATTCTCCGAGGGCGACTGTGGTGGAACGGGTCGTGTGTGGTGGCGGAATCGGCGGCGAGCTTGGAGTGTCAGACCCACGCCCTACAGTACGAACATGTGTTCGAGGCTGGACCTTGGGGTGATGGCGTCGTGAGTGAGCTGCGGTCGGCGCTGGAGGGCTTTCGATCCGACGTGCTCTCGGAGCTGCCCGATGCCCGGGTCGAAGAGGACTTCATCGAGCTCTGGCAGGCGAAGGAATCGCTTGAGGCCGAGTGTCTTCGAAGGCTCCCCGATCTGGAGCAGCGAGGGATCTTCGAGCGAGACGGGTGCCTGTCGGCCGTTTCCTGGCTGGCCTCGAGATTCAAGCTCGCCTGGGGTGCGGCGCGGGGGTTCGTCCAGATGGCCCGTGGGTTGGAACAGATGCCCGCGACCGTGCGGCGATGGAGGCCGGCGAGCTGTCCGTTTCCGCGGCCAAGGTACTGGTGAGTTCGCGGGAAACCGATCCTGAGGCGTTCCGTGATGCCGAGACGGCGCTCGTCGAGGCGGCTCGGATCCATTCGCTCGCTGACCTCTCCAAGGTGGCCGCCTACTGGCGCCAGGCCGTGGAACGCGAACATGGCCTGGACGGCGAGGAGAGGCTCCGTGAGCAGCGGCGGCTGCATCTGTCCATGACCTTCCTCAACATGGTGAAGATGGATGGCCTCTGCGATCCCGAGTCCGGAGACGTGATCTTGACCGCGGTGAACGCGGTGCTCGATGACGAGGCGAAGCATCGAAGCCCAGACGATGTCCGAACACCCTCCCAGCGCCGCCTCGACGCGATGGTGGAGGTCTGCCGGCGGTTCCTGGATCGCTCCGACCGGCCCATGGTCGGAGGCGAACGACCGCACGTGACCGTGACGGTCTCCGCGGAGATGCTGATGCAACCGGCCGGTGAGGTGCCCACCAGGCGTGGCGTGATGCCGGTTCAGGTCCCGACCGTGTCCTCGGAGCGGCTCTGCGAGCTCGATCACGGCGGCCCGGTCTCGGTCGAGACGGCGCGCCGGCTTGCCTGCGATGCCTCCGTCCGCCGGGTCGTGATGGCCGGAGCTTCCGAGCCGCTCGACGTGGGGCGGCAAACCCGGGTCATCTCACCCGCGCTCAGGCGGGCGGTGATCCTTCGCGACCGCCACTGCCAGGTCCCCGGGTGCAATCGCCCCGCCCGATGGTGCGACGTGCACCACATCAAACACTGGGCCGACGGCGGCGAGACGTCGATGACGAACACGGCGCTGCTCTGTCGCCGCCACCACCGGATGATCCATCTCGGTCAGTTCCGGATGAGCCTCGAAGACGGACGATTGCTCTTCAGACGGCCCGACGGGTCGGTGCTGGAGCGCGCGCCGCCGTAGCGACGCGGCCGCGTCCGGGACGCTGCTAGCCGACCGAGCCTTCCATCTGCAGCTCGATCAGGCGGTTCAGCTCGACCGCGTACTCCATCGGAAGCTCACGCGTGATCGGCTCGATGAAGCCGTTCACGATCATCGCGGTCGCCTCGACCTCGGTCAGGCCCCGGCTCATCAGGTAGAAGAGCTGGTCCTCGCCCACCTTCGAGACCGTGGCCTCGTGGCCGAGCGAAGCCGTCTCGTCCTCGACCTCGATGTACGGGTACGTGTCCGAGCGGGACTCCTCGTCGAGGATCAGCGCGTCGCATCGCACGTTGGACTTCGCGTGATGGGCGTCGGGCTCGACGCGAACCAGACCGCGGTAGCCGGTGCGGCCGCCGTCCTTCGAAACCGACTTCGACGTGATGACGCTCGTCGTGTACGGCGCCGCGTGGATCGCCTTGCCGCCGGCGTCGGTGTGCATGCCCTTGCCGGCGAACGCGACCGACAGCACCTCGCCGCGCGCGCCCTTGCCGAGCAGGTAGATCGACGGGTACTTCATCGTGACCTTGGAGCCGATGTTGCCGTCGACCCACTCCATCACCGCGTCCTCGTAGGCCGCGGCGCGCTTGGTCACCAGGTTGTACACGTTGGTCGACCAGTTCTGGATCGTGGTGTACCGGACGCGGGAGCCCTTCTTGGCGATGATCTCGACCACCGCCGAGTGCAGCGAGTCGCTCGAGTAGATCGGCGCCGAGCAGCCCTCCACGTAGTGCACGTACGAGCCCTCGTCGGCGATGATCAGCGTCCGCTCGAACTGGCCCATGTTCTCCGCGTTGATGCGGAAGTACGCCTGCAGCGGGATGTCGACCTTCACGCCCGGCGGCACGTAGATGAACGACCCGCCCGACCACACCGCGGAGTTGAGCGCCGCGAACTTGTTGTCGTTGGCCGGGATCAGCGTGCCGAAGTACTCCTTGACGAGGTCGGGGTAGTCGCGGAGCGCCGAGTCCATGTCGGTGAACAGGACGCCGATGTCGTCGAGCTCCTTCTTGATCTTGTGGTAGACGACCTCGCTCTCGTACTGCGCCGAGACCCCGCCGAGGTACTTCTTCTCCGCCTCGGGGATCCCGAGCTTGTCCCACGTGCCGCGGATGTCGTCGGGCAGGTCCTCCCAGTTCTGGGCCTGCTTCTCCGTCGAGCGGATGAAGTAGTAGATGTTCTGAAAGTCGATGTCGGACAGGTCCGCGCCCCACCAGGGCATCGGGCGTGCCTCGAAGTGCTTGAGGGCCTTCAGCCGGTACTTGCGCATCCAGTCGGGCTCGCTCTTGAGCGCCGAGATCTCCTCGACCACGGCCGGCGAGATGCCACGCTTCGGCTCGAAGACCGCGTGCGAGGCGTCCTTCCAGTCGAACCGGTAGCCCTTGCTCAGCTCTTTGAGGTGTTCTTCCTGGCTGACGACCACGTCGGCATTCCTCTCCTGGGCCCCGAAGGGCCCGATCGACGGGCGAGAGACACCACCAGTCTACGAGCCAAAGTCCACCTGGCAAGTGGGATTCCTCTCCGAGCGCCCCGCATAGGCTCGCAGGGTGTCTGGAGGCAGCAGCTCGTGGACCAACCACCCCGGGCTCGACTGGCTGCGCGGGTCGCCGGAGGGCAGGGCGTGGCTGGCTCGGCTCCCCGAGCTCACCCGGGAGTGCGTGCAGCGGTGGGGGCTCGAGCTGGGCGAGCCGTTTTCCTACGCCTTCGAGTCGCTCGCCATCCCGGCGACGCGGGCCGGCGGCTCCCCGGCCGTTCTCAAGATCCAGTACCCGGGCCCGGAGAACGAGCACGAGGCGGCTGCCCTCGCTCACTGGGACGGCCGGGGCGCCGTTCGGCTGCTCGACCACGATCCCGACCGCCGCGCCTTGCTGCTCGAGCATTGCCGGCCGGGAACGCCACTCCACGACATCGGGCTCGAGGCCGCGCTCGATGTGGCGGTCGAGCTGCTCCCCCGCCTCTGGATCACAGCCGGTGCGCCGTTTCGTCCGCTGGCCGAGGAGGCTGCCGACTGGGCCGAGGGTCTGCCCGAGCTCTGGCAGAAGGCGGGCGAGCCGTTCGACCGATTCCTGCTGGCCGCGGCGGTCGAGGCGCTCGAGACCCTGGCCGGGACCCAGGGTGATGCGGTGCTGCTCCATCAGGATCTTCACGCGGACAACATCCTTCGTGCCGAGCGCGAGCCGTGGCTCGTCATCGACCCGAAGCCGCTGGCCGGCGAGCGAGAGTTCGGAGTCGTCGCGCTCATCCGCGGCGCCGAGCTCGGTCACTCCCGGGAGGCCGTCCTTCGCCGCCTCGACCGCCTCACGTCCGGACTCGGGCTCGATCGCGACCGCACTCGGCGCTGGGCGATGGCCCAATCGATCGCCTGGGCCTTCGACGGCAGCCGCGTCCTCCGGGGCCACCTCGAGGTCGCCAACTGGCTGATGGACGCCGGCTGAACCCGGACATCGACGCCGGGCGGCAGGACCGGCACCCGATCAGCCGCTACCCTTCACCGATCATGCGAATCTTCTCGGGGATCCAGCCGACGGGCCGCAAGCACCTCGGCAACTACCTTGGCGCGATCCGGCAGTACGTCGCCTACCAGGAGGAAGGCGACGCCATCTACTGCATCGTCGACCTGCACGCGATCACCGTCGCCTACGAAGCCGCGGAGCTGCCCACACTGGTGCTCGACACCACCGCGCTGCTCATGGCCGCCGGGCTCGATCCGGATCGCTGCATCCTCTTTCGCCAGGGCGACGTTCACGAGCACACCGAGCTCGCCTGGCTGCTGGGCGGCGTGACGGCCTACGGCGAGCTCTCACGGATGACCCAGTTCAAGGAGAAGTCCGAGGCACAGAAGGATTTCGTCTCGGCGGGGCTCTTCACCTACCCGGTGCTGCAGACCGCCGACATCGTCGCCTACGGCACCGACGTGGTGCCGGTCGGCGAAGACCAGCGGCAGCACCTCGAGCTTGCGCGGAACGTGGCCGAGCGATTCAACCACCGTTACGGCGACACGCTCGTCGTGCCCGAGCACCGGATCCCGGCCGTCGCCGCCCGCGTCATGGACCTGCAGGCCCCCGACAACAAGATGTCGACGACCGGCGGCACCGACCTCGGCACGGTCTACGTGCTCGACGAGCCCGACCAGATCCGGCGCAAGTTCAAGAGCGCCGTCACCGACTCGGGATCGGACGTCGTGCGCGGCAAGGACAAGCCCGGCGTCACCAACCTGATCGAGATCCTCGCTGCGGCGAGAGGTGCCGATCACGCCGAGATCGAGCGCGAATTCGCCGGCAGCGGCTACGGCGCGTTCAAAGGGGCGGTCGCCGAGGCGGTCGTGGACCTGCTCGCTCCCGTCCGGGAGCGCTACGCCGCGATTCGCCCCGACGAACGGGCGCTGGTGACGTCGCTCGAATCGGGCGCGGCCAAAGCCCGCGCGATCGCGTCGGTGACGGTAGCCACCGTCCGCGACCGCATGGGCGTCAGGCCGCCTCGGGCGGGCTGAGCCGGCTGAGCCCTACCCCACTTCGACCGGCGCGCCGACGAGCGAGCCGTACTCGGTCCACGAGCCGTCGTAGTTCTTGACGTTGGGGAACCCGAGCAGCTCCTGCAGCGCGAACCAGGTGTGGCTCGACCGCTCGCCGATCCGGCAGTACGCGATGATCTCGCGGTCCGACGTGATCCCCTGCTCCTCGTAGAGGGCGCGCAGCTCGTCGGCGGACTTGAACGTCCCGTCGTCGTTGGCCGCCTTGGCCCACGGGATGTTCGCCGCGCCCGGGATGTGACCCGGGACCTGCGACTGCTCCTGCGGCAGGTGGTCGGGGGCGATCTTCTCGCCCCGGAACTCCTCGGGCGAACGCACGTCCACGAGACCGATCCCGGTCCCCTGCTTGGCGATCACCTCGTCGCGGAGGGCGCGGATCGCGGGACGCTCGCTCCCCGTCACCTGGATTCCCGTCGCGTCGTAGGCCGGCACGTCGCCGACCAGCTCACGGCTCTCCAGCTCCCACTTCTTCCGCCCGCCGTCGAGAAGCTTCACGTTGTCGAACCCGCGCAGCTTGAGGATCCAGTACGCATAGGCCGCGAACCAGTTGTTGTTGCCGCCGTACAGCACGACGGTCGAGTCGGGGCCGACGCCGGCGGCGGAGAGCAGGCTCGAGAGGCCGCTCTGGTCGACGTAGTCCCGGCCGACCGCGGTGTGCAGATCCGTCGACCAGTTCCAGCCGACGGCGCCCTTGATGTGACCCTTGTCGTAGGCGCCGGTGTCCTCGTCGACCTCGATCACGCGGATCGCCGGGTCGGCGGCGTGCTCCTCGAGCCAGTTGGTGGAGACCAGAACATCGGGATTGGCGTAGTCGCTCACGTGGTTCTCCTCTCGATCGATGCGTGGTTGGAGCTGAAGTTGCCGGTCGAGCGCGAGGTCCGCGCTCCCGGCGGGCGCTTCAGCGCATACAGCACAGGCGCGACGGAATCATCGCGGCGACCAGACCACGCTCACGTGTGCGAACCATCGAATCCGATCTCCGGAGTCGGGAATCTCGTTTGGGGTTCTAGCGCGCCGGGCACCGCAGCGTCAACCGGTCGCGCAACCTCAGAAGATCCCGAGCGAGGCCTTCGCCTCATCCGACATCATCTCGGGGCTCCACGGCGGACGGATGACCATCTCCGGTCTGACCTCGCCGGCGCCCGGGACCTGAGCCAGCACGCCGCGCATCTGGTCCTCGATCAGCGGCCCGATCGGGCACCCCATCGTGGTCAGCGTGTACTCGATGTCCACGCCACCGTCCGGGCCGACCTGGACCTCGTACACGAGCCCGAGATCGACGATGTTCAGGCCCAGCTCGGGGTCGAAGACCTTCATCAGCGCCTCGAGGACCTGCTCCTTCGTTGGAGGCCCAGAGGTCTCAACGGCGGCCCCATCCGTGATCTCGCCCTCGGTGGATGACCCGCCAACAGGGGTTTCCGGCTCCGGCACGGGCTGAACCGGCGGCTGTGAGACCGCTTCGAATTCCTGCTCTTGCATACGACCTCGCACCGTCCTGACGTCCTATCCTTACGACCAGCGTACGCCTAACGACCGAGAAGGAGCTCTGCCGCATGGGCCCAATCCGGGCGCTCATCGTTGATGACCACCCCGTCACCCGCGAGGGACTGCGGGAGGCACTCGGGCACTCCGAAGACGCCGTGGTCGTCGTCGGCGAGGCGGCGAGCGGCGAAGAGGCCGTGGAACGGGCCCGGGAGCTCACGCCCGACGTCGTGTTCATGGACGTCCGCATGCCGGGGATGGACGGGATCGAGGCCGCCCGGCGCATCCGGCAGGTCGTCCCCGACACCAAGGTCATCCTCATCACCATCGACGAGTCGCGCGGTGCGATCTCGGACGCGATCCAGGCCGGGGTGTCCGGGTACCTCCTCAAGGATGCCTCCGCCGACGCCCTCATCGACGCGGCCCGAAACGCCGTCGAGGGCAACGCCGTGATCCACCCGCAGCTCACGAAGACCTTCATCGAGGAGGTCGGGATCGGCGACGGCGAGCAGTCGCTCCAGACGCCGCTGTCGAAGCGCGAACGAGAGATCCTCCAGAAGGTCGCGGACGGCGCCACGACGAAGCTCGTCGCGAGCGAGCTGGGGATCTCCCCGCACACGGTCAAGACGCATCTCGAGCGGATCTTCGAGAAGCTCGGCGCGAACGACCGCGCCCAGGCCGTCGCGATCGCCATCCGCACCGGCATCGTCCACTAGCCGGACCCCTCCGGCCGCGCGCCATCCTCCGGATCGCCTCCGGCTCAACCTTCATCGGGGCCGGCCGATACTCGTGGGAGATGCCCATCCTTGCGCTCCTTTGCGACTCCTCCGAGGAGGTGTCCCGGCTTCGACAGGAGATCCGTCTGGCCGATCCGGGGATCATCGTCGAGGTCGCCACCGACGGATTCCAGGCAGTCGAGGCCGCCCGTCGCCTTCGCCCCACCGTGATCGTCACGGAGTACGCGCACACCGGGCTGAGCGGCGACGAGCTGGTCCGTCGCCTGCGGCTGGTGGCGCCCGACACCCGTGTCGTGGTCCGGACGCGGCTGGAGGACCCGGCCCTGGCCGCCGAGGCGATCGCGGCCGGCGCCCAGGCCTTCATCGTCAAGGGCGGTGGCCTCCGGGAGGTCGTCGAGGCTCTGCTGGACCCGGGGGCCGCGCTGATCTCGCCGAGCCTCGTCGGGCCGTTCGCCCGCTCGATGGTGGACATGCGGTCACGTCTTCACGAGGTCGAGGCGGAGATCATGCGGATTCGCGAGGAGACGTCGGCCAACGTCTCGGCCAAGTCGGAGTTCCTGGCGAACGTGTCCCACGAGCTCCGAACGCCGGCCACCGTCGCCAAGGGCATCGCCTACGTGCTCCGCAACCCGAGCGTCAGCGACGAGGAGCGCGCCGACTTCCTGAGCCAGCTGCAGGTCTCCCTCGACGAGCTGATGACGCTCATCGACGAGATCATCACCGTCTCGGAGATCGAACGCGGCAACTTCTCGCTCCGCAAGGCCGAGGTGGACCTGGGGCCGCTCGTCGACCGGGCCGCCGAGGAAGCGACCGGCCGGTATCCCGAGATCCCGATCCGGGCGAGCGTGGGCGGTGGGCTCCGGGTGCTGGGCGATGCCTCGCGCCTCGGAGACGTCGTGCGCGAGCTGCTGGACAACGCCTGCCGCTACTCGCCGGCCGGCGGCGAGGTCGAGGTTCGTGCCCGCCATGCCGATGAGGGCATCCTTGTCTCGATCACCGATCAGGGGCCCGGGCTGGCACGGCCGGTCGCGCGCCGTGCCTTCGACGAGCCCTTCTCCCCCGGCGAGCCGACCCTTCGAAAAGAGAAAGCCGGGGTCGGCGTCGGACTGCACCTCGCGCGCCAGTTGGTCGTGGAGCACGGCGGGATCCTGTGGACGGATCCGCTGCCGGGCGGCGGCACACGGGTCGACGTTCTGCCTCCCACCGCTCGGCGAGGCACGTCTGACCGCTTCGCCCATCGACGCAGCCTGATCGTCCCCGAAGGCCGCCCCCGGCCTGTCCCGGGTGGCGCGGCCCCGTGGGGGGGTCTATTGTCCGCCCGGGAGGTTCCGGGTGCAGAAGATCATCCTCGGGATCGTGGTGGCATCGCTCGGCGCGGGCTGCGGGACGGTGAACGCGACCATCGCGCCACCCGAGGCGCAGCCGGCCGTGGTCGGGGGAGGCCCCACGTCGCCCTACGCTCAGGTGGCGGTCGGACCCGTCCACGCGTTCGTGCCGACCGGCTGGCAGACCGTTCCCGTGGGATCGCCCGACAATATCCGAGGCGGCTTCATCGCCTCGCCCGAGCCCGACGCCTGGCGCCACATGGATGGATCGATCACCGGCATGACGGCCTCCTGGGTCGACGCAACCAGGGTCGGTGTGCCCTCGGACTTCTACTACCTGGCCGCCCGGGACCTCTTGCTCTCGAGACTGCGCGCCGGGGCCGGGTGCCGGGTGCTCTCGCAGCGCGTCTTCTCCGACAACCTTCCGACCCTGGCCCACGGGCGGCTGTCGTCGCCCGGCGACTATGTGGCTCGAGGCGAGGGCACCTGCCGGGTCGGCGCGGGACCGACGCGCTGGGCGTACTTCATCGCCGCGCCCGGCTTCGGCCCGGTCCGGCGGATGGGGATCCCGAACTCCGGGCTCTATGTGGTCGTCGCGATCGTGCAGAACTCCGCCAGGGCCGGCGTGCAGCTCCGCAAGCTCATCGCGGGAACGAGCTTCGGCGGCGCCGCCGTCGCCGACCTCGTCGCCGCAGTCAGCCACTAACGCGGGCTGCGCTCCACGAACGGAGGGCGCACCACCGTCGCCGGTCCGCGGCGTCCACGGATGTCCACCTCGACCTTGGCCCCAAGATCGACATCGACGGCGTCCCCGGGCCACAGGTACGCGAGGGCGATCCCGGCCCCCAGGGTCGGCGAGAACGTTCCGGACGTGACCTCGCCGATGAGCCGGTCGGCTTCGAACACCGGGTAGTGCGCACGCGGGATGTGGCGCCGGCCGGACATCCGCAGACCGCGAAGGTGTGACGGCAGCCCTTCCTCCCGCTGCCGCAGGAGCGCCGCGCGGCCGGTGAAATCCCCCTTGTCGAAGTCGACCGCCCAGCCGAGCCCCGCCTCGAGGGCCGTCGAGGACTCGAACAGGTCCCGGCCGTACAGGGGGTAGCCCATCTCCAGACGCAGGACGTCGCGCGCCGCAAGCCCGCACGGCAGGCCCTCGAACGGCGCGACCGCATCGAGCAGGTCGCGCCAGAGCGGCACCGCGACGTCCTGATAGGTGAACAGCTCGTAGCCGAGCTCGCCGGTGTATCCGGAGCGCGTGACGATGAGCGGGCGCCGGCGGTACTCCGACTCCGCGCACTGCATGAACTCGAGTGCCTCGGCTTCCGGGAAGAACCCGGAGACGACATCGGTCGATCGCGGCCCCTGGACGGCCAGGAAGCACCAGTCCTGGTGGTACATGAGGTGGACCCGCTCGGCGGTGGGGGCCTCGCCGAGGATCTGGAGCACCCGCTGCGTGTTGGACGCGTTGGGGACGACGAAGTACCGGTCCGGCTCAAGCCGGTACACGATCAGGTCCTCGATCACGCCTCCACCCTCGTTGAGGACGAGGTTGTACCGGGCATCCCCGATGGACATCCGTGCGAGGTCGTTCGTGACGACCGATTGGAGCAACCCCAAGGCGCCGGGTCCGGTGACGTCGACCTTGCCCAGATGCGTGAGGTCGAACAGCCCGACGCGCTCGCGGACCGCCTGGTGCTCCCGCAACGCGCCCACGTATTCGATCGGCATGAGCCAGCCGCCGAACGCCCCCAGCTTGGCGCCGGCGGCCCGGTGCTCCGCGCCGAGGGGCGTTCGCTTGAGCTCGTTGGATTCGTCCACCGGCCGCATCCTAGAACGCGGGTAGACTTCGATCCCGGATGACCGATCCCCTTGATGTCATCGTGGTGGGAGCGGGGACGGGTGGCTATTCCTGTGCCCTGCGAGCCGCCCAATTGGGCAAGCGCGTGGCGCTCGTCGATCGCGACGACCGTATCGGCGGCACGTGCCTCCTTCGAGGCTGCATCCCGACCAAGGCCCTGCTGCGCTCGGCCGAGGTGCTCGATACCGTCGAACGAGCCGCGACCTGGGGGGTCAAGGCCTCGGGCTCACCGGACTGGGACGAGATCCGAGCGTTCGAAGACCGGATCGTCGACAAGCTCGTCAAGGGCGTATCGGGCCTCGTGGCAAGGCGCGCGGCATCGAGGTGATGCACGAGAGCGCGGCGATCGTCCCCGGACCCGCCGTCGAGGCGGGCGGCCGGCGTCTGGAGGCCGCCGACGTCGTGATCGCGACGGGATCCCGACCCAGCCTGCTTCCCGGAATCGAGATCGGCCCACGGATCTTCACGAGCGACCAGGCCTTGGTCCTGGACCGGATTCCCGAAAGCGTCGTGGTGATCGGCGCCGGCGCCGTGGGTCTGGAGTTCGCTTCCATGTACCGCTCGTTCGGTGCGGAGGTCACGCTGCTCGAGGCGCTGCCTCGGCTCGCGCCGCTCGAGGACGAAGACATCTCGGCCCAGCTCGCCCGCGCGTTCCGCCGTCGCGGGATCCAGGCGTCGTCGGGGGTATCGGTCGCCCAGGTTCGCGACGAGAACGACCACGTGGAGGTCGATGTCGAGGACGGAGGCTCGCGGCGGACGGTTTCGGCGGAGGTCTGCCTCGTCGCCACCGGCCGCGCGCCGGTGACCGACGGGCTCGGGCTCGAGGCGCTCGGGGTCGCGACCAATGCCAAGGGGTTCGTCGAGGTGGACGGGCAGCTTCGGACCGCCGTCGAACACGTGTGGGCGGTGGGCGACGCGGCGGCCACGCCGTTGCAGCTCGCCCATGTCGCGTTCACCGAGGGCTACGCGGTGGCCGAACGGATCGCCGGCCTCGACGTCGCGGAGATCGACTACGCCAACATCCCACGGGTCACCTACTGCTCTCCGGAGATCGCGAGCGTCGGTCTCACCGAGGCGCAGGCGCGCGAGGCGGGCCACGACATCGCCGTCGAGAAGCTCGACCTGCGCGCGATCGGGAAGGCCAACATCCTCGATGAAGGTGGGCTGGTAAAGCTCGTGGCGGAGGCAGACGTCGAAGCGGGCGGGACGCTGCTCGGGGTGCACATGATCGGCCCCCACGTCACCGACCTGATCGCCGAGGGCATGCTGGCGACCAACTGGGAGGCCTCGGTGGAGGATCTCGCCAAGATGCACCATCCGCACCCATCTTTGTCCGAGGCGATCGGGGAGGCGGCGCTGGCCCTGGCCGGCAAGCCGCTTCATTCCCTGTAAGGAGGAGCTCGCTCGGTGGCAACGGAGCTGAGACGCGATACCTCGCCGGAGGGCTCGGAGAGCGGCACACTCTCCGACGACCGGCTGCTCGCGATGCTCCGCATGCTCAAGCTGTGCCGGTACTTCGACGAGCGCATGGACGCCCTCTACCGGCAGGGGCGCCTGCCGGGCGCGATCTACTCCGGACGCGGGCAGGAGGGGACGCACGTCGGGGTCGCGTCGGCGCTCGAGCCGGCCGACTCGTTGTTCCCCACGCACCGTGACCTCTCGGCGCAGCTGACAAAGGGCCTCGACCTCAAGCGAGTCATGGCGCAGTTCTGGGGACGGATCGACGGCTACACGCGGGGACGCGACGGCAACAGCCACATCGGCGACTGGCAGGGAACGCGGACCTTCACGGTGATCTCGCATCTGCCGATCGCCTATCCCGTTGCGATCGGCGCCGCCCTCGCCTACAAACGCAGCGGCGACCGGCGGATCGCCATGGCGATCTGCGGTGACGGCGCGACGTCGAACGGCCGCTGGCACGAGGCGCTCAACTGGTCGGCCGTCCAGCGGCTCCCGGTCGTATGGGTCGTCAACAACAACCAGTACGCCTACTCGACGCCGAACGCGCTCGAGTTCTCCGTACCGACGATCGCCGAGCGCGCGGCCGCGTACGGGATGCCCGGCATCCGCGTCGACGGCGCCGACGTCCTGGAGGTCTACCGGGCGGCGACCGAGGCCGTCGCGCTCGCCCGGGGCGGCGGCGGCCCGTCACTCATCGAATCGGTCTCGCTCCGGTGGAAGGGTCATGCGGGACACGACCCGGCTACCTACGTCCCAAAGGAGCTCCTCGAGCGGTACATGAACGAGAAGGATCCGGTCCGCAACTTCGAGGATTCGCTCCTCGCGGCGGGGGTCGTGACCAAGGAGGAGGTCGAGGCGATCCAGGAAGAGATCGAGCAGACCTTCCAAGAGGCGTACGACTTTGCCCTGGCATCGCCGTTCCCCGAGCCCGGGGACGTGACGAAGGGTCTGTGGACCGGCGACGGCTACTGGGCGAGCGAGCCAGGTCGCGGCGGCGGGACGGAGGCGGGCTGATGTCGGCCGGCCAGATCGAAGCCGGGGCTGCCGGCCACGGGGCCGAGCCGCGGGGCAAGCGGGGTGAGGACGGCCAGGCCACGTATCTGATCGCCATCGCCGAGGGCCTGTGGGAGGAGATGGAGCGCGACGAGCGCGTCTACCTGCTCGGCGAGGACATCGGGGCGTACGGAGGCGCGTTCAAGGTCACCGAGGGGTTCCTGGATCGCTTCGGCGCCGACCGCGTCATGGACACGCCGATCGCCGAAGAGACGATCGTCGGGTGCGCGATCGGCTCGGCGATGGAGGGCCTGCGCCCGGTCGCCGAGTTCCAGTACGCCGACTTCATGTCGTCCGGCTTCGACGAGATCACGACGGTGCTCGCGCGGTACCACTACCGAAGCGGTGTGCGGCTCCCCGTCGTCCTTCGGGCGCCCTCGGGCGGCGGCGTGCGCGCGTCCAACTTCCACTCGACGAACCCCGAGCCTTGGTTCGCCTACCAGCCCGGGCTCAAGGTCATCTGCCCGGCGTTCCCGCCGACGCGAAGGGGCTGCTGAAATCGGCCGTCCGCGACGAGAACCCGTGCATCTTTCTCGAGCACAAGTGGATCTACCGAAGGATCAAGGAGCAGGTTCCCGACGACCCCGACTTCCTCGTAGCCATCGGGAGCGCGGCAGTCAGGCGGTCGAGGCACCGACATCTCCGTCATCAGCTACGGCGCGATGGTGCACCGGGTTCTCGAGGCGGCGGAGAACCTCGCCGGCAAGGGTGTCGACGCCGAGGTGATCGATCTGCGGACCATCGTTCCGCTGGACGAGGAGACGATCATTCGAAGCGTCGAGAAGACGTCGAGAGCCCTGGTCGTCTACGAGTCCCACCGGTTCCTCGGGATCGGCGCCGAGGTCGCCGCGATGATCGCGGAGAAGGCGTTCGAGCACCTCGATGCCCCCGTCGAACGGCTCGCTCCCCCGAGCACGCCCGTCCCGTTTTCTCCGCCGCTCGAGGACGCCTACCTGCCGCAGGTTGCCGATATCGAGCGCGCGATCCAGCGGCTGTCGGCCTGGTGACACCAACGAACCGAGGAGAGAGATGACTTCGATCCAGATGCCACAGCTCGGCGAGACGATCATCGAAGGCACGATCCTCAAGTGGCTCAAGAAAGAGGGCGAGCACATCGGGATCGACGAGCCGTTGTTCGAGATCTCGACCGACAAGGTGGACACGGAGGTGCCCTCGCCGGTCGAGGGCACGCTGACGAAGATCCTCGTCGCCGAGGGACAGACCGTTCCGGTCGGAACCCAGCTCGCCGAGATCGACGGGCCGGCCGGTTCGGATGAGGCGGCGGCCGGCGAATCGGTGGGAGCGGAGGCGGCGGCCGGCGCAGCAACCCCCACCGCGGCGCCTGCGGCGCCTGCGGCGGCGGCGACCGGGGGCACCCTGACGAAGCTTCCCAAGAGCGGCGAGCGGAGCGACGTGGTCTCGCCGATCGTGCGCAAGCTCGCGCAGGAACACGGCCTCGACCTCAGCCGCATCGCCGGCACGGGAACCGGCGGCAGGATCACCAAGAAGGACGTGCTGGCGGCCGCGGTCGGAGCAACGGGCGGAGCTCCGGCCGCTTCCAGCGCTCAGGCGGCATCCGTCGCCCCGGCTGCTTCTATGCCCGGCGCCCCGGCACCGGCGGCACGGCCCGCTCCCCCGCCGCTGTCCGTGGCGGCCGGGGACGAGGTCGCACCGATGTCCCACATCCGCAAGGCGATCGCGGAGCACATGCTCGCGTCGGTGCAGGTGACCGCGCGCGCATGGACCATGGTCGAGGTGAACCTGGAGCATCTGGTGCGGCTTCGCGCCGGCGCGAAGGATGCGTTCCTCGCGGCGCACGGCGTGAAGCTGACGTATCTCCCATTCGTCGTCCGCGCGACGGTCGACGCGCTCCAGATGTACCCGACGGTCAACGCGCGGATCGACGGCGAGAACCTCGTCGTGCCCAGATCCGTCAACATGGGAATCGCCGTCTCCTACGACCAGGGTCTGATCGTCCCCGTCATCACCGGCGCCGAGCGGCTCAGCACCGTGGGCGTCGCCGAGGCGATCGCCGACCTGGCCGCGCGGGCACGCTCCCACCAGCTGAAACCGGACGAGGTGCAAGGCTCGACGTTCACGATCACGAACCCCGGGCCGTACGGTTCGGTCGCCAGCGTGCCGATCATCAACCGGCCGAACGCCGGCATCATGTCGCTCGACGCAATCACGAAACGGCCGGTCGTCGTCGCCGACGACGCCATCGCCGTGCGGCACATGGTCAACGTGTCGATGTCGTGGGATCACCGCGTCATCGACGGCGAGGTGGCAACGAGGTTCCTTGCCCGGGTCAAGGAGAACCTCGAGACCTGGGACTTCACCGAAGACCTGGGGCTCTAGCCGGGTGGGCGCCCCCGCCTGGTTGCTGCGGCCCGGCGGGCCGGTTCCCTACGGGGCCGCGAACGACGCGATGCACCGCCTCGCCGAGCGGCGCCTGGCCGGTGCCGTCCCGGACTCGATCGTGATGCTCGAGCACCCGCCGGTCTTCACGGCGGGACGCCGGTCGAAGACCGAGGACCTCCGCTGGTCGCCGGCCGAGGTGACCGCGCGCGGCGGCGAGGTGCACCGGATCGATCGCGGCGGCGCGTACACGTTCCACGGTCCGGGACAGCTCGTGTGCTATCCGATCGTGGACCTCGGCGCGAGACCCGACGTGGGCCGCTACCTCCGGTTGCTGGAGGAGGCCGTCATCGGTGCGGGGGCGGCGGTGGGAGTGACGTTGGAGCGGCGCGCCGACGTCCAGACCGGCGTCTGGGCCGGCAACGAAAAAGTCTGCGCCATCGGGATCCGGCTGATGCGGGCGCGCGTCGCCCTGCACGGGCTCGCCCTCAACTGCGAGACGGATCTGTCCTGGTTCGACGGAATCGTCGCCTGCGGCCTGCCCGACCACGGCGTCACGTCACTCTCGCGACTCGCCGGCCGCCGGGTGACGGTCGCCGAGATCCGCCCGGTCCTCGAGCGGCATCTGGGGCTCCTCCTCGATCTGCGGGTCGAGCCGGCACCGGCCGCCGAGGTGGCCGCGTTCAGCCCGGAGCCGTCCCGCGCCGCAGGCTGAGCCGAATGCCGGAGCCCGGCATCGGCCGGGCCGGCCCACGACACGGACTTCCGGACGCCACATGTGGTCCAACGCACGAGGGACACCCGGTTCCCCGCGGCGTACGCTTCGTCCGTACGGCCCATACCGGGCTCCCCGAAACGCCCGACGGAGGTTCTCTTGCGACGCCGCGTCATCTCGATCTCGATGTCCTTGGGGCTCAGCCTTACCCTGCTCGGCCTGGCCGGGTCGCCTTCGGCCCTCGCGGTCAACGCGGCTCAGAGCTCGATCGTCTCGGCGAACCCGGCCAACTTCACGCCCCACGTCCGCGACGGCCACGTCAACGCCATCGTGCAGGTGGGCGGCACCATCGTCGCCGGCGGCCTCTTCACCCAGGTGAAGACACCCGGCGGACCCTGGCTTTCACGGACGAACCTCTTCGCGTTCGACGCGGCAACCGGCCAGATCACGAGCTTCGCCCCGACGGTCAACGGCGAGGTGCTGACTCTGGCGAGGGAAGGGACGCGCGTGTTCGCCGGCGGGGCCTTCAGCGTGGTCAACGGCGTACGAAAGCGGCGCGTCGTCAAGCTCAACCTCCTCGGTAGGAATGTGGTCGCCTTCGACCCGCAGATCACCTCGGGCACGGCCGTCTACGACATGGCCGTCTCCGGCGGCCGGCTCTGGCTGGGCGGAGCGTTCTCGAAGATCGGCACGGCGACCCGGCAGCGGTTCGCCGCAGTGAACCCGCAGACCGGCGCGCTCGATCCCGACGTCAGAGTCACGTTCGCCGGCAAGCACAACCGCGGCACCGTCCGCGTCCACAAGCTCGACGTCACGCCCGATGGCTCCAGGATGATCGTCCTCGGCAACTTCCTCACCGCCGACGGCCTCGACCGCAACCAAGCCGCCATCCTCGACCTCACCACGACCCCGGTCAGCGTGACGAGCTGGAGCACCCAGCGCTTCGTCCCGCAATGCACCTCGCGGTTCGACACCTACATGCGCGACGTCGACGTCGATCCGACCGGGCAGTACTTCGTGATCGGCACCACGGGCGCGTTCATGGGCGGACCGGGCGCCGGCGTCATGTGCGACTCCGTGTCGCGGTGGCCGCTCGGCACGACGGGCCCGAACCAGCAGCCGACCTGGGTCGACTACACGGGCGGCGACACGACGTTCAGCGTGGCCGTCACGGGAACAGCCGTCTACGCCGGCGGCCACCAGCGCTGGTGGAACAACCCGTTTGCGGGCGACCGACCCGGGCCCGGCGCCTCCGCGCGCACGGGCATCGCCGCGCTCGATCCCGCCAACGGCCTCCCGTTCTCGTGGAACCCGACCCGGATGCCGCGCGGCCGCGGCGTCTTCGCGCTCGTCGGCACGTCGGCGGGTCTGTGGGTCGGCTCGGACACCAACCGGATCGGCGGAGAGATCCACGAGAAGATCGCCTTCATGCCGCTCGCCGGCGGCACGACGGTCCCCGTTCACCAGGCGGCGACGCTGCCCGGAACCCTCTGGACCCTTCCCACCGCGGTGGGCGGATCCCTTACGCGCCGGTCGTTCAACGGCACGACCCCGGGCGCCACCTCCACGATCTCCACACCGGGCGTCGACTGGTCGCGAGCGCGCGGCGCGTTCATCACCAACGGCCGGATCTACATGGGATGGAGCGACGGCCGGTTCTACTCGAGGACCTTCAACGCCGCCACGGTCGGTCCGGCCGTCGAGGTGGACCTGCACGGCCTCACCGCCGCATCGCCCGGCTTCTTCCCGGTCGCGAACATCACCGGAATGGTCTATGACGCAGGCCGTCTCTACTACACCGTGAGCGGAGACTCGACCCTTTACTATCGATACTTCACCCCGGAGAGCCAGACGGTCGGGGCCCAGCGTTTCACGGCGCAGACCGGCGGTATCGCCTGGCAGGACGTGCAGGGCATGGCGCTCGCCGCCGGGAAGCTCTACTTCGCCCGATCGAACGGGACGCTCTACTCGGTCTCGTTCTCCGGCGGCACGGCGAACGCGTCGACGCTCGCGACCGTCGACACGTCGGCGGGTCAGGCCTGGGCCTCACGCGGCATGTTCGTTCGCAATCCGTAGACGCGTTCTAGCCCTTGCTGCGGAATGTCCGTTCCCGGCCGTCCCCGTGAGTGAGCCGGTACCGACTCGCTTTGAGCAGCGTAGCTTCGACGATCGCGAACACCGCGACGGCCACGAGACCGGCGCCGACGATCCATCTGAGCGCGGTTCCCATCGGTTCCCTCCTATGCGGGCGCGCCGCCGGCGGTCCTGCGACGGAGCGAGCTGACGAGCGCCGACAGCTGCAGCACGTCCCGGCTCCGCCACACGATCGCCGCGTAGGCGGCGCCGGCGACGATCGCCGCGCCGACCAGGCTCAACAGCGTCGGCCCGAACACGATCCGAAACGCGAGCCCGAGGACGCCGAACGTCCCGAGCGATGCGAGCCCCGCGACCAGCGACCCCGGTCCGAAGGGGTCGAGGTCCAGGAACCTCGAGACCTGGATCAGCGGCAGGATGTTCTTGACGACGATGCTCACCGTCCACGCCGCCGCCGACCCCTGGATCCCCCAGCGCGGGATGAGCAGGAGATTGAGGACCACGTTGAGCACCAGAGCGACGGCCGTGTTGAACGCGCTCCACCAGCTGCGCCCTCCCATCAGCAGAACGACGTCGACGGGACCGGCAGCCATGCTGATGAGCATCCCCGGCGCAAGGATCGACAGGACGCCGGCGCCGCCCTGGAAGCCGGAGCCGAAGACCCGCACCAGCGCGGGCGCGAACACGGCCATCAACAGGTAGACCGGCCACGTGAGCACCATGAGCCAGGCCGTCGCCGCCTGGTAGACGTTCTCGGCCCGGTCGTGCTCCCTCGCGGCCAGAAGGCTGCTGATCTGCGGGGCGATCGCCTGGACCACGGCGGCGAGGATGGCCTGGCCGGCGACGATGTAGCGGCTGGACGCCGTGTATACCGTGGCGTCCGACGCCCCCAGGATCACCCCGATGAGAAGTGTGTCGAGCCACAGGATCGCCACCTGGAACACCGCCGAGAGGCCGCGCGGCGCGGTGAACCTCCAGAACTCGACGAACAAGAGCCGGGTCGGCGTGACGACGGCGTCCACGACCGTGCTCCGCCGGCCGGCGGCTCGCTCCAGCCTCACGATCCAGATCCCAGAGGCCACGAAGCCGAGGCCGATCGGAACGCCGTACGCCGCTGCCATCGCCCACGTCCCCAGTCCGGCCAGCACGGCGAAGAGCGCCAGGAGGCATTGCGTAAGTGGCTTGCCGATCTTGTCCACCAGCACGGTGGGCCGCATGGTTCCGAACCCCCGCGTCCCCGCGTTCACGACCGTGTAGATGGAAGAAAGCGGCAGGAAGAACGCCAGCAGCCGAACGTAGGGCGCAAGCGAGTCGGCGTTTCCGTGATGGCCGAACAGCCGCGAGGCGGGGCCGGCGAGCAGAAAGCCGATCACGGCGAGCAGAAGTCCCGCCGCCGCCACCGGCACCACCGCGGCCATCAGCGTGGCCCGCACATCGTGAGTCCGGCTGAGCGTCTTGTACCTGGCGATCATCCGGACGAGACCCGTGTCGGCCCCGAGCTCCGCCACGTTGCTGGCGATCGTGAACAACGCCACCGCTTCGAAGAAATAGCCGCCGGCCTCCTTGCCCAGCCCGCGGGTGACGATCACGACGAGCAGAAAGCTGAGGAGCCCGAACGAGATGGTGCCGACCAGGTTGAGGGCGCCGCCGCGCGCGAACCGGCTGATGTCGTCGGCGGCGCTGCCCTTCGGGACCGAGATCGCAGCCGCTTCGGGAGACGCGGTTGCGTCCCCCCTCACGAATCCCACCCGAGGTCCTCGCCCAGCAGCTCGTAGAGCCGGAGGTTGTGCGGCTTGAAGTAGTCGGCGAGACGCTCGAGCTCGGCGTCGGACACCTTCCCCCCCGAGCTTGCGTTGTAGGTCGAGAAGTCTCGACGCCGCTGCACGGGGATGCCGAGGAACCGCTGCACCTCGTTGTAACCGGACTCGGGGTCCTGAAAGAACCGTCCGGTCTCGAGAATCAGAAATCGCTCCCGGGGAAACAGTGCGAACCAGCGCTCGAGCTGCTCCGCGTAGCGGCCGCGCGAGAGGTAGCTGTGATGTTGATGCGCGTAGCTTTGGTACGAGGGATCCGCCAGGATGTGTTCCTCCTCCCCCGCCAGCCGGCCGGGCTCCTGGGCGACCGCCTCTTCGAAGGTCAGGCTCTCGGACCCGAGCGAGCGCTCGTGCTGGTGCTGCGAGATCGCGCGAGACACCGGCTCACGAAGCATGACGACGAACCGCGCGAACGGCAGTTCCCGAGCGATCCGCTCCGGCGCCAGCGGGTGAAACAGGTAGTACGGCGTCGCTTCTCCCGTGATCGGCTCGAATCCGGTTCTCCTGCGAACGCGCTCGGCCGCGGTCCTCGTCGGAAAGTGACCCCGGTACCAGGCGAGTCCCCGCCCGTACCGCGTGTCAAAGAAATGGACTTCCTTCGTCGCGGCCGGAGCGATCGCCGGGTGCTCCGCCAGGTACTGGTAAAGCGATGTAGTGCCGCACCGCTGGCCGCCGATGATGATGAACGACGGCAGGAGGCGTCGGCTGCTCGTCATGGAACCGAACGCGCCCACGCCGGCCTTCAGGGCCTCCCGAACGCGGCCCGGGAACCGCGCGCGGATCGTCTGGTCGCGAAGCGGCTTCATGCGGGCACTCCGGCACCCCGGCCGGCCTGACCCGTGGGACGCATGTATCCGTACCGGCTGAGGAGCGGCCACGCGAGGGTCGTCACGAGACGGCGGTCCCGCGAGCGCATCTCGTGGCGCCAGCCGTCGTCGTCACGAAGCGTGATGCGCCCGGTCTGGAACCGCATGGGGTTGCCCGCGGCCGTGTGACCGACCGCGAGATCGAGGTGACGGTCGCGAAGGAACGCAAGCTCACCGGGCTCGACTCCTCCATGGGCTGCGATGCGACGAACCTCCGCATGCGGATCGGCCACCAGCCGCTCGTAGAGCACGCGGATCGTCGGGACGGATCGGGCGAGCACCTCGAAGACGAGGTTCGCGCCGACCCATCGCAGCGCGGCCTCTCGAGGCGGATAGACGGGCATGAAGTCGGTCCCGGCGGTGGCCTCCGGCCGTCGCACCCGCTTGGCGGAGGAGAACGCCACCCCGCGGGCATCGCGGACGAGATGCACGACCCGAAGGTCGATCCCGGCCGCGGCTCGCAGGGCCAGGGCGTACGGCGGCGACATCGTGGAGTCCACGAGGACTGAGGCGCCCGAGACCGCCCGGATCCCTCGAAACACGCGCTCCAGATAGTCGGTGTAGCGGCGAAGCATCAATTCGAACTCGCGGTCCATACGAGTGGCGAGGAGCTTGGGAATCCGCGACGGCGAATCGACCTCACGCTGGAGCCACAGGACCTCCCCGAGGTCGATCCGGTCCCAGCCGCCGAACGCCTCGTCCCCGACCCGCTGCCAGAAGGCACACGACCGAAGCGGTGTCCCGCAGCCGCACAGCTCGTCGGCCGCGAGACCCCGGGCGAACAGATACCGCACTTCGCCGACCGAACACACGTCGTCGATCTGCCCGAGCATCCGATCGAGCAGGGTCGAGCCGCTGCGAGCCTGGCCCCCGAGGAACAGCACCTTGACGCCTCCCGAGACCTGGGCTGCGTCCGGCGCCCGCCGAACGCTTGTGGCGCTCACGTCGGGCGATCTCCCCCGCCGCTCCCGAACACGCGGTACCCATAGGCGACGAGAAGCGGGGCGGTGAGCGCTGTGACCCATCTCCGGTCGGACTCGGGAAGGCCCGTCCGCCAGCCCTCGTCGGCACGAATCATCGTCGGGCCCTGCTGGAACCGCATTGGGTTGCCGCCGATCGTGTGATGCACCCCGAGATTCACGCCGTTGCCGTCGAGGAACCCCAGGTCGGGCTGGATCTCCGGCGCGACGTGCCCGATCACGCGCCGGAGCACGGACTCGGGGCTCGAGACCAGATCCTCGTAGCGGATCCGGATCGACGGGGTCCCGGTCCAGCCGAGTGCCTGCGTCCCCACGTTGTAGCCGTCGTACCGCAGCGCGGCCGACCACGCGTGATACCGCCGCATCCGCTCGCCCGTCCCGGGATCCTTCACAACGACCTTCTGCCACGAGTGCGCCACACCGCGACTGTCCCGAACGAGGTGGACCAGCCGGAGATCCAGATCCGGGACCCGGCGCAGGAGCAGCGCGTGGGACGGAAGCTTGGAGGAGTCGACTACGACCCGGGCCTCGGCGACATCGGCGATCGCCCGGTACAGCGCCCCGAGCGCCTCGACATAGGCTTCCCGGTCGGCGGCAAGGCGCGGCAACGTCCGCTTGGAGAACAGCAACGGCGTCGTCCAGCCCCGGTCCAGGCTCTGCCGGAGGCGGAACAGCCGCTCGACCGCCGGGGAGTCCCAACCGCCCAAGGCCTCCTTGCCGACCCGCTCCCAGAATTCGCAGTCGCGAAACGACCGTCCGCAGCCACAGGATGCATTCGAGACCGGCCCTCGTTTCCAGAGTTGCCGGAGCTCTCCGACCGGCACAAAGCCGTCCACCTGGCCCAGCAGGAGGTCAAGCAGGGTACTGCCCGAGCGGCCCCAGCCGCCGACGTACGCGACACGCAAAGGCCCAGGTGGCCCTGTTGGAACCGGCTCGTTGCGGGGGGAGGTCATGACATCGGGCATCCGCGAATCGATCAAGCGACAGTACACCACGCGGGGCCTCCCCCGACGCCAACCGACGGACGACGGAAGACCTAATTTTCATCCATCAAAAGTCCGATGGCGAAGGTCCATCTCGCCCCGGGCAACCTCAGCCGCATATCATGTGACGCGTCGAGGGGACACGTATGACGGCATGGAAGGACGGCTGATGCCTCCCGGGCGATCCCAGGAGAACAACGGGGAGAACGATGAACTGGAGCATCAACCCGACCTCAGTTGGGTCGCCGATGTTCTCCTGGGCATCGGCAGCAGTGCTTCCGTCACCGTGAGCCGGCGCATCCCGCCCGGCCATCACGCGATCCTGTCGTTTCGCGCCCTGCCGCGAGCCTCCAGACCGTACGTCCTCGTTCCCGAGGGTTCGCCGAGAAGTGCCGCCGAGGCGTTGCGACGTCTCGGCAACCCCGCCGGAAAAGGAAAACGCTTTGCCGAGGCACTCCTGGCGACCGGAATGGCGACCGGTCTTCCATTGCGGCTCCTTCCCGGACGCCTGCACCTGAGCGTCGCTGACGGGTCCGACGCAGAGGAACTGGAAACGATCGCCGATCATCTTCAGGAGGTGCTCGGCATCGAGAACCTCTCCGTCGCGGTGATCCTGGGCCAGAGCCGGCGCCCAAATCGCAAGCCGGTGCTCCGTCTTGTCGGACGGACCGGGGAAACGGTCGCCTTCGCCAAGGTCGGCTGGAACGAGCTCTCGCGTGAGCTTGTTCGCAACGAAGGAGCGGTGCTTCGCGCCCTCAGCATCGACCCGTCCCGCCCGTCTTCGTTCGACGTTCCGAGCGTGCTCCACGCGGGGGTCTGGCGAGGCATGGAGCTGCTCGTGGTCTCGGCGGCGCCTCGCGATCATTGGTGGCACGACGGGCCCCCCATCGATCTGCCGGTTTCGGCGACCCGCGAGGTGGCCGAGCTCGGGATCGGGGTGCGGGCGCCCCTCGCAGAGAGCGGCTACTGGCGCCGCACGATGGAGCGCATCGACCGGACCGACAACGACTCCGATGGGGGCAAGACGCTCAGGATCGCGGCGAATCGGATCGGGAACGACGACGGGGCGACGGAAATGATGTTCGGACGATGGCATGGCGACTGGACTCCGTGGAACATGTCCGTCGTCGACGGCCGCCTGTTCGTCTGGGATTGGGAGCGAAGCGAAGAGGACGTCCCGATCGGACTCGACGCGGCGCACTTCGACTTCGACGTCCGCGCGAAGATCATGGGCGACCCGCCCGACCGGGCGATTCGCACCTCGTTGCTCCGGATGGGGCGCGTGCTGCAGAAACTCGGAATCGACCGGTCACTGGCGCCTCTGCTCGCGCGCCTGCACCTGGTCGAGATGAACCTTCGCTTCCAGGAGGGGCAGGCCATCGGACTCGAGGTCCGCGACGCCATGTACCTGTCGGCCCTGCGGGAACTGCTCGTCAACGTCGGCCGCGCACCGGTGTGAGTGCGCGCCGCGCGGTCCTTTCCCTCGGGAAGGGAGGCCTCGAGAGATACCTCGAACTGACTGGCCCGCTTCGCATGGATCCGGATTTCATCCTGATCGGCGCACAGCGGTCGGGCACGACATCGATGTACCGGTATCTGGCCGAGCACCCGTCGGTCGCCCCCACCCTTGTGTCCAAGGGCGTCCAGTACTTCTCCATGGCCCCGGGGAAGGGCCGCTCGTGGTATCGGGGCCATTTCCCGACTCGTGCCTACCGAGGCATCCACCGCGGGCTGCACCACGCACCGCTCATCACGGGGGAGGCGAGCCCCTACTACTTGTTCCATCCGCTCGTGCCCGAGCGCGTTGCGGCAGCCCTGCCGGAGGTCAAGCTCATTGTGCTGCTGCGCGACCCCGTCGGTCGCGCCTACTCGCAGTTCCAGCACGAACGAGAAGGTGGGTTCGAGCCGCTCGCGACCTTCGAGGAGGCCCTCGCCGCGGAGCCCGAGCGGCTCGCGGGCGAGGAGGAGCGGTTGCGCTCCGACCCGGCCTACCAGAGCTTCGCGCACCAACACTTCGGATATCTCGCCCGGGGCCGTTACGTCGAGCAGCTCCGGCGGTGGTGGTCCTGGGTCCCGCGCGAGCGGCTCCTCGTCCTGCGGGCGGAGGACCTGTTCCGCGATACCGAGGCGACCCATGCCCGAACGCTCGAGTTTCTCGGTCTGCCGGCCCGGACCGTGCGAGCCGCCACCGCCTACAACGCCACGCGCTCCGAACCCATGCGCCCCGAGACGAAAGCCCGTCTGCGCGCCGACTTCGTCCCGGCGAACCGCGAGCTTGCCGACGAGCTCGGCTGGGATCCGGGGTGGGGCTCCGCCTCCTAAACCTCGTCGGCCGGGACGGCCCTGGGTCTCAGCCGCCGAGCCGTCCTCGCACGATCACCCCTGCCGGGGCAACTTCCGCGCGGCGGAGCATCTGCCGCATCGACGCAAGCGAGCTGGGCGTCGCGCCCCGTGCGTGGACCTCGACGAGAACGAGCGAGGCGGCCCGCGCCACCGGAAGCACATCGGCGATGCCGGCGAACGGTGCGTCGATGACGACCACCTCGTGCCGCTCCGTCAGGGTGTGCAACGCGCCGGCCACCGCGTCGCCGTCGAACCCACGAACGCCGCGGCGCGCCCGCCGGTCCGGACGGACGACCGAGAGCCTCGGGAGCGGGCGGCCGAGCAGGCCCGGAGGGGCGCCACCTCCGGGAACGAGGTCAAGAAGAGCGGTTCGGCGTCCGCCCATTGCCAGACCCGCGGCCAGGTTGGAGGCCACCTCGCCACGGCTCCCCGGCCCGCGGCACAGCACCACGCTGCCCCTGCCCTCCGGCAACAGACCGAGCACGGCCGTTCGAAGCACTCGGTAGCTGTCGGCCTCGGACTCCCCCGGCCGGTCCCTGAGCGCAAGCCCGTCGCTCGGCGCCCGTCCACGCGGCGAGACGACCGCGAGCACGGGGATGCCGAGCACGCGCGACACCTCGTCGACGCGGCGCACGCGGGCGCGCTCCGACGTGAGCGCGAACGCGAGGACGCAGCCCAGGATCAGTCCGATTCCGCCCGCCGTCGCGGCCGGCAACGCCGGGCCTCGCCCGGTGCGCACGCCCACGGTGGCGCGGGTGATGATCGTCCCGATGTCGGCCGCGCGCGCCTCCTCCTCGCGGATCTGGTTGGCGACCGCCACGACAATCCGGTTCAGCCGGTCTCGGTCCGTCGCTGCCGCCCGGGATACGGCCGACGTCGCGGGATTCGTCGCGACCGTCCTCACCGCCCTGTTCAATTGCTTCTGATCCCGATTGAGCTCGCGACGGAGGCGCTCGACCTTCGCGGCCTGCTCCGAGGTGAGCAGGTCGCTCTCCCGAGCCAGATAGGCGTCCGCGGCGGCGTTGGCGACGAGCCTGGACGTTCTGGGGCTGCCCGCCAACATGGTGAACTCCAGCACCCTGGCGTCCGGGACCGCCCGGACGGCGAGCCCGGCCCGGATCTCGTTGACGCTCGCCAGCCCCGCGGGGAGACGGCTCGGGATCGTGGCGATGACACCGGGCGACACGGCGATCTCGGACTCGGTAACGAGGCGGTTGTTCTCCGACTCGACGCTCGAGCTCACGACGTCGTTGCCGATCGCCACGGTGGCCGTCGAGGAGTAGCTCGGCGATCGCGTCAGCGTGAACGCCAGCGTGCCGAAGGTGGCCACTACCGCGATCGACACGACGAGCCAGCGCCGAGACCAGATCGTGGACACGTAGCTACTCAGCGGACGCGGCGGCAGCCGGTCCTCGACCCCGTCGCGGAAGACGATGGCCGCCGTCGCCATGAGCGTGAATAACTGCAACGGCAGCAGCTCGTAGTACGGCAGCATCACGATCGCCATTGCGGCGGTCAGGTGCGGCCAAAAGCGCACGTCGTTGGCCGATCGCAACCTGCGGCCGCTTCGAACGAGGATCAGCCCCATCCAACCCAGGAACAGCAGCGCGCCGGGGATCCCCTGCGAGACGAGCACGAGCCACAGCTGCCCATGAGTCCCGACGGAAGCGTTCGCAGGGTTGTCGTCGGCCGCCTGCGGAGCGCCGTAGCCGAGGACGGGCTGATTGCCGACGAGGTCGATGGCGATCAGGTTCCGCCCGATCCGGCCCTGGTCGCTGTAGTTGCGCTGGATCCTGCCGACGACGACGCCGCCGAGCGGCGTGAAGACCACGGCGAGCAGGAGGGCCACCACCACCGGCACACCCCAGCGCACGACACGACCGTCGTTCGCCTGGGTCAGTCGCAACCCGGCATACGCAAGCCCGAGCGCAAGCGCGAGCCACGCCCCGCGGTCGAGCGACAGCACGAACGGCGCGACCGACGCGACGAGGAGCACGCCCCACATGGTCTTGCGACGCCCCGTCGCGCGCGCGTAGCAATAAAGAGCGAACGGCGTCAGTAGCGCGAAGTTCGACCCCCACGCATTCGGGTAGGGGAACGGCGCCTGGGTTCGGTGGATGCCGAGTCCACCGAAGGCGTTCTGCTTCGAGAACGCGGGGGTGATCATGTCGCTCACGAGCGGGATGCTCTTCAGACCGCTCGGGAGCAGCAGCTGCAACGGGCTCTTGAGCGTCAGGCCGGGCAACAGGTCCCCCACCAGCCCGCCGACGGCGATCATCGCCCATCCGGCGGCAATGACGCCGAAGATGGTCTTGGTCGCGAGCGATCGACGCGGCTCGTTATAGAGGTAGAGGAAGAGCGCCGTCGCCGACAGGTACATCGTCCCGCGGTAGGCCCAGGCCATCATCCGGTCGGAGGCGTTGATCTGTGTCACCGACAGCAGCATCCATGCGAGGAAGAGCATCCAGACACCGAATCCGGGCGGCACGTTCACCGTGCGACGGCGGAACAGAACGACCAGCAGCAGGATCCCGACGATCGGCCAGACCAGATAGGTCATGCCGAGCAGCCAAAGCACCAACAAGGCCGGGTACGGAAGCAGCGGCCAGCTCCGCGGAAGCAGGCTTCGCAAGGCCGGCCGCGGGCGACCGGTGCTCGCGGGCGGCACGGGGGCAGTCTTGGGCGCCGTAGGTCGGAGCGTCTGCGTCGGTGTTCGCCTCCGCGGCTAGAACAAGGTGATCTTCTGCGGCTTGACGAACTGTCCGGCCGCGGCGTTCCCGGCGAGGTCCCGGATGGACGACGACGGGATGTACGTGACCGTTATCTTGGGCCCCGCACCCAGGGCTCCGCAACCATTGCCGGTACAGGCCCCCCAAACCCGGATGTTCAGGTAGTCCGAACCGAGCGGTCCGTTGAAGATGACTTTGGTCCCGGCCCACGAGGCGGTGGCGCCGTCCTGGGTGACGTAGGTGTCCCCCCCGCCGTCGAAGTCACCGGCGAAGAACCCCGGGATGGTGACGGTGTCGTTCCCCGGCCCCAGGGGATCGGAGAGCGTCAGGGTCGTCGTCGACGGGATCGAGGACGGATCGAGGGCCTCGCTCCACTCGGACGTGAGCTCGTCGCAGACGTCGGGAGCCGTGGTGGTGTTCGAGGTTCCGGAGCACCCGGCACTGTTGTTGCTGTTGTGCTGGTGGCGGAACGCGATCGGGACGGGCGAGGCCGCATCGGCCGGGGCGCTCGCCGCGAACGTCGCGTGGTTGCCGGCGGCGTCCTGGATCGCGTTCGGCGACGACAGCTCGATCTTGAACTGACCGACGCTCGTGTCGGCGTCATCCGCGCCCTCGGCGATCGTCAGGGTCGCCTGCGATCCGGATGTCGAGACCCCGAGGAGGTGACCGTTGGAGGGCACGTCGGTGAGCGTCCATCCCGCCGTGCAGGGAGCGGGACAGGTCGCGATGGGCTCGCCGAACGTCACGACTGCGCGGTCGACCTTGCCGTTGTGGTCGTCGTCGAACATCTGCGCGCCGGTTTTGGCAGGCGGCGTCGTGTCGGCGCTCGGCACCCTGACCGTCGTGTACGTGGTGACGGCATTGTCCGATCCGTCGGGGTCGAAGGCGGGATCCGAGGCCGTCGCCGCATTCGTCAGCGTCATGGGCGACGCCGGTGCCGTCACGGTGATCGTCACCGTTGCGGTCGCGTTGAACGCCATGGCCCCGAGCGAGCACGAGACGGTCGACTGGCCGGTGCACGATCCCTGGCTCGCGACGGCCGAGACGAAGGACGCGTCACCGGGGAGCAGGTCGGCGACGGTCGCGGCGGTGGCCGGGTCGCCACCCTGGTTCACGAGCGTCAGCGTGTAGGCGTACTGCGTGCCGACCGACTGCGTGACCGGCGCCGACACGTTCAGGTTCAGGTCGACACCGGGAACGCTCTGCACGGTCGTCGAAGCCGTCGAGCTGTTGTTCCCCGGCGTGGGGTCGGTCTCGTTCGCGACGACCGACACGGTGTTCTGGACCGTCCCGGAGGATCCGGCCGCGACGGTGATCGTCGGCGACACGGTCGCCCCGACCCCCACCGGCCCCAGCGAGCAGGTGACGGTGCGCGATCCGCTCGCGTATGCGCACCCCGTGGACGAGCTGACAAACGTGACGCCGGCCGGCAGCACGTCGGTAAGGATCGTGCTCGTTGCCGGGTCCGGTCCGGCGTTCGACACGAGCGCCGTGTAGGTAAGGGCGTCGCCGACGCTGACCGGATCGGGTGCGTCCGAGAGCGAGACCGAGAGGTCGGCATCGTTCGTGATCGCGCCATCGGTGAACTGCGCGAAGTGGAGTTGCTTCGTCTGGGAGACGTGATCGAAGTCTCCGCCGACGTACAGACGGGAACCGAACCCGTCCACCGCGAACACACCCAGGAATCCGTTCGAGGTGGGCAGCCAGGACTGATCGAGCACACCCGTCGTCGGGTCGACGCGAACGAGCTGCGAGACCGCCTTGCCGTCGTACTTGAAGTAGTGGCCACCGAAGTAGGCGAAGGATCCCTCGACCCCGACGCCCTGCACGTTGCCGTCGGTCTTCTTCTCCCAGAGCTTGGCGCCGGCCGACACGGTGACGGCGAGCGCCCGCCCACCGGCCCCCCCGCCCGCCGCAAAGATGCGGGTGCCGCTCATCTCGAGGTCGAGGATCGGGTAGCCGGGGTGATAGACGCCCCCGAACAACGCGCCGGTCGTGGGGTCGACCGCCGCCAGGCTCCGACCGGCGACGCCGCCGATCGTGGTGAAGAATCCGCCCACGTAGATCCGCGTGGGCAGGACGATCAGGTCGCGCACCGACTTGTTCGCGCCCGGCGCCCAGGGCAGCAGCGCGCCGGTCGTCGCGTCGAACGCGGCGAGGCGCAGGCGGGCGTTCGACCCCACCTTCGTGAAGCCGCCGCCCAGGTAGACCGTCGCTCCCATCACGGCGACCGTCTGCACCGAGCTGTTCGGCCACTGGGCGGGAACCCAGGGCAGCAGCGCGCCGGTCGCCACGCTGAACGCGGCAACCCGCTTCCTCTTGACCGTCCCGACCTTCGTGAAATCGCCCACGACGTAGAGCACGCTGCCGTCGGGCGAGAGCGCCATGTTGAGGACGTTGCCGTTCAGGTCCGGGTTGAACGGGGTCGGATGACCGGTAGCGCCGTCCAGGGCCCCCAGGTGGTTACGGGCAAGCCCGGGTCCGTCGTCGGGCACAAGCGCGGTGAACTCGCCGCCCAGGTAGACGGCACCCCCAACCCGCAGCACGGCCAGAACCCGCCCGTCGGCCCCCCACGTGTCGTCGGGAAGCAGCGGCAGCGCCGCCGAGGCCGCGGGAGGCAGGATCAGCCCGGCGGCCACCACGACCAGGGTCAGACTGGCAACGATCCACCTGGTCCGCATCGTGAAAGGCCCTCCGGGTCAGAACACCGTGAACATCTTGGTGAAGCTGCCACCGGCGGGGTTGCCCGCGGGATCGGTGATGCTCGCCGGTGCCGTGTAGGTCACGGTGACCGAGCCGACCACGCCGAGCGACGCGCATCCGGCGCCCGAGCAGGAGGGTCCGAGCTTGAGCACGATGGCGTCCTGGTCCGGGCCGAGGTTCATGGTCGACCCGGCCCACACGGCCGAGGCCCCGTCGGAGGTCACGTACCCGTCGCTCCCCAGGTTCATCGTGCCCGTGAACAGACCGGGCACCGACAGCTGGTCGTTGCCGGAACCGGCGGGGTCCGAGATCGTGACCGTGGTCGTCCCGGGGAAGGAGCCCGAGCTGAGCACCTCACTCCACTCGATCCGGATGATGTCGCCGGACTCGGGAAGACCGTTCGTGCCCCCGGGTGCCTGCGTCTTGTTGACCGCGATCGGAACGGGACCCGCGCCGTCGGAAGGAGCGGCGGCGGCGAACGAGGCGTGGTTCCCGGCCGCGTCCTGAATCGCGTTCGGCGTCGCAAGCGCGATCTTGAAGAGCCCGACCGAGGTGTCGGCGTTCGCGGGGTCGGGGTTCGAAGGCTCCGCGATCGTCAGCGTGGCCTTGTTGGCCGACGTCGTAACGGACGCGAGGGTGCCGCCCGACGGGATGTCGGTGAGCACCCAGCCCGCGGTGCACGGTGCCGGGCACGTCGCCAGGTTCTCGCTGAAGGTCACGACCACCCGGTCGACGAAACCGTCGCCGTCCTGGTCGAGCATCAGCATCGACTGCTGCTGAGGCGGCGTCGTGTCGGCGCTCGGGGTGCGGACGGTCGTGTACGTCGTGGCCGCGTTGTCGGCCGAATCGGGATCAAAGGTGCTCGAGGACGCCGTCGCCTGGTTCGTCAACGTCATGGGCGAACCGGGCGCCGTCACGTTGATCGTGACGGTGACCGTCTGGCCGGAGTTGATCGTGCCCAGCGAGCAGTTCACCGGGCCGCTTCCGTTGCACGAGCCCTGGGTCGTGGACGACCCGCCGAAGGCAGCGTTGCCCGGCAGCACGTCGGACAGGGAGACGGAGCTTGCGGCGTTCGGGCCCTCGTTCAGCACCTGGATCGAGTAGGCGAACGCGGCCGAGGTGTTGACGGGCTCGGGGCTGCTGCCCGTCACGTGGAGGTCGGCTCCCCCCACGCTGTTCACCGTGGTGGTCGCGGTCGCGCTGTTGTTGGCCGTGTTCGGGTCGGATTCGGCTCCGCCGACCGTGACCGAGTTCTGCAGCGATCCGGCCGAACCCGGCTTCACCGTGATGGTGACCGACGCGTTCGCGCCGTTCGCGATGGAACCGAGCGAGCACGACACGGTGGAGGTGACGCTCACGTACGTGCATGCCGCCGAAGCGCTCACGAAGGTAACCGATGCCGGCAGCACGTCGGTGAGCCCGACGCTCGTGGCGTTGTCCGGTCCGGCGTTGGAGATCTGCGCGGTGTAGGTCAGGTTGCTGCCGAGGTTGACCGGGTCGGGCGCGTCGCCCAGCGTCACGCCGAGGTTCGCCGAGGTGGTGTTGGGGTCGGTGAACCGGGCGAAGTGCAGCTGGTGACCGGCGTTTCCCTGCACGCCGGCGTGGTCGAAGTCCCCACCCAGGTACAGCATCGAGCCCGACCCGTGGATCGCGAACACGCCGAGGAACCCGTTCGAGTACGGGAGCCAGTCGGTGAAGAGGTTCCCCGTGTTGCGGTCGACGCTGACGATCTGGGTGACGTTCACGCCGTCGTACTTGAAGAAGTGGCCCCCGAAGAACGCGCGGGAGCCCTGGGCGCCCACGCCCTGGACGTTTCCGTCCGTCTTCTTCTCCCATTGCTTCGCACCCGTGGCTGCGGTGACGGCCAGCGCTCGGCCCCCGCCGCCGCCGCCGGCCACGAAGATCTGCGAGCCGGACGCTTCCATGTCGAGCACCGGATAGCCGGGGTGATACGTGGCGAGCGTCGGAGGGTTGGCCTTCGTCGGGTCGGGATCGACCGCGGACAAACGCTTGTTCGCGCCACCGTTGATGCTGTTGAAGTTGCCGCCCAGATACATCCGCCCGGCAGTGAGGGTCATGTCACGGACCAGGTTGTCGGCCGTCGGCGCCCAGGGCAGGATCGCCCCGGTCGCGGGCGAGACCGCTGCGAGCCGCGACCGCACGCTCGTGCCGAGCTTCGTGAAGTTCCCGCCCAGGTAGACGGCGTCGTTGGTCACGAAGACGGCCCGAACCGCGGCGTTCGGCGATGGGGGGTTCCAGGTCGTCAGGGACGGTGGGCTGGTGGTCAGGTTGAACGCCGCGACCCGCTTGCGGGCCGTGGTCCCGACCTTGGTGAACGTGCCCACCACGTAGAGCCGGGTGAGGTCCGGGGAGACCGCCATGTTGAAGACGTTGCCGTTCACGTTCGGGTCGAACGAGGTCGGGTTCCCGCTGGCGTCCACGGCGGCGAGATGGTTCCGCGTCTGAACCACGCCGGCATCGGTCTCGAGTCCGGTGAACATCCCGCCGAGGAACGTCGTCGACCCCACCTGCAGGATCGTCGTGACCCGGTCGTTGGCGCCCCACGTGTCGTCGGGTGCGAGGTTGAGCAGGGCCGATGCAGAGGTCGGAATGGCAAGCAACGCAGCGATAACGCTCAACACAACGAGCGCGGAGGAAGAATGGCGTTTCATGACTGGCCTCGCAGGCAGTGGCTCGGGGGTCGTATAGGGTGAGCGAGAGTGTACCGGTGGTCCCTCCCCTGTGCTAGGGTCCTTGACCTACGGAGGGATTAGGGCGTCCGGCTAAATCTTTTGCGTGAGGGGAACCAAGTTCAAGCTATCACCTAAAGCTTGACCGCACGCGTCCCGATGGCGTGTGCCCGGCACGGTGCGAGACGTGTCCAGGGGGTGCCGAAGGTGCAGAGGGGACGCTCAAAGGCTCGATCCGGGCAGGCGTTCGCAACCCGGGATCGACACAGAATCCGGACCGCCGTCGTCGGCGTGTTGCTGGCGTCGCTCGCCGGGGCCCTCCTCGCTCCCGCGGCGGAGGCCAAGGTTCGGGTCCCCTCATCCGGCATCTGGCTCGGTGCCTTCCCGGACGCGAGTGGGAGCAACGATCACGCACTTGCCGAGGTCGAGAACCTCCTCGGGCGAAAGATCAAGATCGTGAACAAGTACCACTCGTTCTCCAACCACTCCTACGCGTTCGAGAGCCACGTGATCGCCGGCGGGCGGATTCCGCTGATCTCCTGGCGGGCGACCGAGCAGACGCCGGATCCCCACCGGGCCTCCAAGATCGCGTCCGGTCAATACGACGGGCTCATCCGCGCGGCGGCCTCGGCCATCAAGCAGCTCCGGGGGCGGGTGCTGATCCGCTTCAACTGGGAAATGGACCAGTCGCCGGGAGACCGACAGTACATCGGCACACCGGCGCAGTTCGTCCGTGCCTGGCGCCGGGTCGTCTCGATCTTCCGGGCTCGCCGCGTCACGAACGCGGAGTTCGTCTGGGCGCCGCGCGCCGGGAGCTTCAAGAAGGGTGAAGGCCAGCACTACTACCCGGGCCCGGCGTGGGTGGACTGGATCGGAGGGTCCGCGGTGCCCGTGCACAATTTCGCCGGATTCCGCGATCTGTTCGGCGGCTTCTACCACTGGGCGAGCCGGCAGCTCAAGCCGGTCCTGATCTGGGTCGGCGTGCGCGAGCGTCCGGGCGCGGCCGGGTGGAAGGCGACGTTCATCCAGAACATGAACCAGACGGTCCGCGGCTGGCGCCACGTGAAGGCGCTGGTCTACTACCACGCACGGACCCCGAAGGGGATGAACTACTTCATCGACACCTCGGCCGGGGCCCTTCGGGCGTTCCGGCGCATGAGCTCGTCCAACTACTTCAGGCCGGGTATCGGAGACACGTTGATGTGAAGGCGGACCCTCCGATGTGACACCCGGACCCCGGCGACGACCGGGGTCATTCATATCCGCGGCCCTTCGGCGGATGGTTTCGGTCCCCGCACCCTGTAAGGATGACCTTCTGGTATACAAGGCTTGGCCCGAGAGGAGATCCCCGCGTGGAATCTGACCAGTCGATCGGCCGCGTCCCGCAGCTCGGTGACTATGTAGCAGTCATCCGAGCCCGGAGGTGGCTCGTCTTGGCAATGACGCTGCTGACGCTTGGCGCAGCGGGCACCTACCTGGCGATTCGCACGCCCGTCTACTCGTCGAGTGCCGAGATCCAGATCTTCCCTGGGGACAGCACCCTGGGAACGACGGTCGACCTCCAGACCGAGGCGAGGATCGCCCATTCGCAGTCCGTCGCGACCAAGGCGCTCACGAAGCTCCAGGGCTCGTTCGTCTCCGAGGAGGACCTGCTCGGCCACTACACCGTGACACTCCCCTCCGAGGCCGCGATCCTCACCTTCACGTTCACAGACACGAACCGCGTGCTTGCGCGCCAGGGCGCCGACGCCGTCTCTCAGGGTTACCTCGACTACAAGACCGACCTGCGGGTCCAGTCGACCGATACGCAGATCAAGGGTCTGACGGAGGAGCGAGACGCGAAGATCAAGGATGCCCAGGCGGCCGAGAACATCATCGAGAACGGCACCGACCCCGTCGCCGTCGCCCAGGCGAACATCGACAAGGCCGCCCTCCAGGCCGAGATCGACGCGATCACGACACGAATCTTCGAGATCACGAACGACCAGCCGCTGCCCGGGCGGCTGCTGGGCAACGCCGACGACGCGAAGCTTGCTTCGCCCGGCGCTCCCCTGGTCGCCGCCGGCGCCGGTCTGCTCGGGCTGTTGCTCGGAGCCGTCCTTGCCTTCGTCATCGAGGGACTGACTGGGCGCGTCCGCGAGGCCGAGGAGGTCGAGGAAGAGCTGGGAAGCTCGGTGCTGGGCGTCGTCCCGGTCATGCATCTGCGCCGAAGCGGTGGACGCCTGCCGATCGTCTCGCGCGACGCTCCAAGCGAGCCGGCCGCGGAGGCGTACCGGCTGCTTCGATCCGGCATCCTGTTCGCGCGCGATCCCGAGGACCACATCATCATGGTGACGAGCCCCGGTGTCGGCGACGGCAAGAGCACGACGGCGGCCAACCTCGCGGTTTCGCTGGCCCAGGCCGGCCACCGGACCATCCTCGTCGGCGGCGACCTCCGCCGTTCGGACCTGCACACGCTCTTCGGGATCCCGAACGACACCGGACTCGTCCACGTCCTCGAGGGGCGCTCGAAGCCGGCGCCGCTTCCGACGGACGTCGAACGTCTGCGCGTCCTGCCGAGCGGTCCCCCGGCCGAGATCTCGGCCCACCTGTTCGAAACGGAGGCGTTCGCCGAGACGCTGGCGACGCTTCGCGAGTCGGCGGAGTTCATCGTCGTCGACGCCCCGCCGCTCGCCATCTCGGACCCGATGCTGATGGTCCCCGCCGTCGACTTCGTGTTGTTCGTGGTCGATGCCGGCAAGGCGACGCGCCGGGCGCTGCGCCGCACACGCGAGCTGCTTCAGCGGATCGGGCTCCCGCGGATGGGCGTCGTGCTGAACCGCTCGAAGGCACCGTGGGGGCCGGCGGGGAACCGCGCGTACTACTACTACAAGAAGGGCCGCGCGGTGTCGGGAGGAACGGTCGCAGCCGAGGAGATCGAGACGCCGCCGGCAGCGGTGGCGGTGGCGGCACCCGCACCCACCGAGCCGGCGCGCAAGCCGGCGCGGCCGCCAGCCAAGACGGCGGAGCCGATCAAGGCCGCTGAACCCGTGAAGGCTGCGGAACCCGTGAAGGCCGCGGAGCCGGTCAAGGCCGCGGAACCCGTGAAGGCCGCGGAACCGGTGAAGGCCGCGGAACCCGTGAAGGCCGCGGAACCCGTGAAGGCCGCGGAACCCGTGAAGGTGGCAGCTGCCCCGGAGGCGGCAAAGCCGGCAGCGGCGATCCCGCCCGCCCCGGTTCCTGCCGCGAAGGCTCCCGCGCCGATCTCAACCGGCGGGGCGCCGGCGGCGACTACGGCTCCGGTTCCCGCTCCGGTTCCCGCTCCGGTTCCCGCTCCGGTTCCCGCTCCGGTTGCGGCTGTGGTGCCCGCTGCGGTGCCGGCTTCCGGAGATGGCGCGAAGCCCGCGCCTGCGCCCCCCACGACTCCGGTCACGGACGCCGCCCAAGGCGCCACGACTCCGGTGACCGAACCGATGCCAAAGCCCACGCCCGACGCGACCTCGAAGAATGGCGCACGGTCTTCCGGCAAGCGCACCGGCTCACGCAAGCGCCGCTCGGGAAACCGCGGCGGCCGGCCGCGCTCGTCCGGCTGATCCGGACCCGCACCGCCGGCCGGCCCTTTTCGAAGCCCCTTAGGCTTCGGCCAGCACCGCGTAGCGATCGCGATGCGCCAAGGGTCCGCTGATCGGGCCGAGCGACCGGCGAGCCGCGGACTCAACGGCCGGCAGCCGTTCGGCGCGCACACTCCTCCAACCCGCCGCCCGGACCGCCTCGAGCATCGGATCGAGTGAGCTCAGCCGCCCGAGCGGCAGGCTCTCGACGATCTCGGGCGGATAGGGCGCGTGGTGGTCGGGCTTGCGCCGGTGGACGGCATCGTCGATCCGCCGGAGCACCTCGCGGACACGCGCGGCCGCACCCGAGGGATTCCAGACGCCCTCGAACAACACGAGACGGCCGCCGTCTGCCGCAACCCGGCGCCACGCGGCCAGCGCCGTCGCCGGGTCCGGAAGCGTCCAGACGACATGCCGCTCGATCACGGCGTCGAACGGACCCGCGGGCGGGTCGGTTGCCGCCGCGTTGACGGTGCGAATATCGAGCCCGCGAGCCTGAGCCTTCTCGCTCACGCGGGCGAGCATCGCCGGCGACAGGTCGAGCGCCGTCACCTCATGACCGAGCTCGGCCGCAAGCAGGCTGAGCGCTCCGGTCCCGGCGCCGACATCGAGCACCCGCGCGGGCGATGGCGGCAGCAGCTGCTCCATCGTCGTGCGCCAGGCGGCCGCCTCCACCGGGTCGCTCATCGAATGCGACGGGCTCCCGTCGTAGCCGGCCGCGTCGAGGTTCCAGTACTCGCGGATCCGATCGATCGGGTCCGGCATCTCAGAACAACGCGCTCGAGAGCCTGCGGCGATACGAGGGAACGAGCGGTTCGTCCTCACCGAGTGCCGCGAAGACCGTGACCATCGCCTCCCGCGCGGCGTCGCGATCCGCTTCGAGCGCGCCGATCATTCCCTCGAGCGCCTCCGCCCACCGCCCCCCGGCCGCCAAGCGCTTCGCCTCGCCGAGGAGCGTGGACGCCGTCTCGTTCGACCAGGACTCCACCTCGAGGCGCGCATGCAGACGCTCCGCTTCCGGATCGGGGCGGTGAGGCGCGATCAGCCGCGCGACCTCCTCACGCTCGCCCCGATCGGCCAGGATGCGCGCCAGCCCGAGCGCGGCGTCGCGATTGCCGGGGTCCTCCGCGAGCACCTCCCGGTAACCGCGCTCCGCCTCCGCCAGATCGCCCGCCGATTCCACCGCCAGCGCGGCGGCCGCCGCCAGCTCGGCCTCGGTCGGAAGGATCGTGTCGACGAACCGGCGAACCTCGGGTTCGGGGTAGGCACCGACGAAACCGTTGACCGGCTGGCCGTCTCGAAACGCGACCACCATGGGGATGCTCTGGACGCCGAGGGCGGCCGCCACCATCGGGTTGGCGTCCGTATCGAGCTTCGCCAGCAGGAAGGCGCCCTCACGCTCCTGCGCCACCTTCTCCAGGATCGGGCCGAGCGTCCGGCACGGCGCGCACCAGGCGGCCCAGAGGTCGACGACCACCGGCCGGTCCCGGGAACCCTCGACCACGACGCGCTCGAAGGTCGCATCCGTCACGTCGACCACGTGCTGCATCGTTGCGCTCACGTCCGTTTCCCTCCACCTCGCCGAAACCAGTCTCCGGGACGCGTCCGCCGCTGACAACGCGAGATGGCCGGCACGTGTTCCGGCGCCCCGTCTGAGCACCCATTGGGGCAGTGCTATCCTCGCGCCACGGTTCCCGGGAGCACGACGTGGCGGTGACGGTGAGCGGTCTCTCCCATGAGGCCCTGGGTCTGACCGACGACGACTGCCTCCGGATGTACCGCACGATGCTGACCGCCAGGCTCGTGGACGAGGCCTCCTTTCGGCAGAACCGGCAGGGCCGTGCCCCCTTCGTCGTGCCCGTCTCGGGCCACGAGGGCTGCCAGATCGGCACCGCCTGGCCGCTCCGACGGGGAACCGATGTCTTCGTCCCCTATTACCGGGATCTCGGGGTCGTCCTCGTGGCCGGTTACACGCCCCTGGACCTCTTCCTGGGGTTGTTCTCGAAGGCCGCGGATCCGAGCTCCGCCGGCCGGCAGATGCCGTCACACTGGGGATCCAACCGGCTCAAGGTGATCAGCCACTCGTCGCCGATCGCGACCCAGATCCCGCACGCGGTCGGGATCGCCTACGCCATGCGCTACCGGGATGAGGACGCCGTCGTCGCGTCGTGGTTTGGAGAGGGCGCGACGAGCGAGGGCGACTGGCACGAGGGCCTCAACTTCGCCGGTATCCATCGGCTTCCCGTGATCTTCGTGTGCGAGAACAACCAGTACGCGATCAGCGTCCCCCAGGCCAAGCAGATGGCCGTCCGCAACGTCGCCGACCGCGGAGCCGCGTACGGCATGCCCGGCGTCGTCGCCGATGGGAACGACATCCTTGCCTGCTACGCGGCGATGACGGAGGCCGTCGCCCGCGCCCGCGCCGGCGACGGACCGACGCTGATCGAGTGCAAGACCTATCGGTTCTTCCCCCACACCTCCGACGACGACGACAAGAGCTACCGCTCTCGCGAAGAGGTCGAGGAAGCCCGCCACCACGATCCGATCGCCGGGTTCGAGGGGTACCTCACCGATCGAGGACTGCTGGACGCCGAGCACGACGAGCAACTCCGTGCCGACCTGAAGTCGGAGATCGACGCGGCAATCACCGAGGCCTGGGCGGCCGACGACCCGGATCCGGCGACGTCCATGCGGCATGTCTTCTTCGAGGCTGCCGGAGAAGCTGCCGGAGAGACGGACTGACATGGAGCCGTGCTGAGATGGCCGAGAAGAACCTCGTGACGGCGATCCGCGACGCGCTGCACGACGAGATGGCCTCGGACGATCGCATCGTGCTGCTCGGCGAGGACGTCGGCGCGCGCGGCGGGGTGTTCCGCGTCTCCGAGGGATGGATGGAGGAGTTCGGCGAGATGCGCGTGCTCGACACGCCACTGGCCGAGTCCGGGATCGTCGGGATCGGGATCGGGATGGCGATGCACGGCTTGCTGCCGGTCGTCGAGATCGAGTTCGCCGACTTCATCCACCCCGCGTTCGACCAGATCGTCTCGGAAGCGGCGCGGATGCGATACCGGACGAACGGCGACTTCGGCGTGCCGATGGTGATCCGTGCGCCGTGCGGCGGCGGGATCCACGGGGCGCTCTACCACTCGCAGTCCATCGAGGCCTTCTATGCGCATGTGCCCGGTCTGAAGGTCGTCATGCCGGCGACGCCCGCCGACGCGGCGGGCACCCTGCGCGCGGCCATCCACGACCCCGATCCCGTCTTGTTCCTCGAGCACAAGCGCGCCTACCGCGCGATCAAGGGCGAGGTCCCCGACGGAGACTGGGAGACGCCGCTCGGTGTGGCGGAGGTCAAGCGCCCCGGCGAGGACCTCTCCGTCGTCACCTACGGGTACGAGCTGCACCGGTGTCTCGAGGCCGCGGAGCGGCTGGAGGCCGAGTACGGAGTCTCCGCGGAGGTCGTCGACGTCCGTTCACTCGCGCCTCTCGATCGCGACACGATCCTCGCGTCCGTCCGAAAGACCTCGAAGGCCATGATCGTGTACGAAGACAACCGCACGTATGGGGCCGGCGCGGAGATCTCCGCGACGATCGCCGAGGAGGCCATGGGCGACCTCGACGCGCCGATCGTTCGCGTGGGAGGGCCCGACATCCCCGCGATGCCCTATGCGGGAGCCCTCGAGCACTTCTACCTGGAGCCCGAGCCCGATCGGATCTTCGTGCGCATGCGTGAGCTGGCGCTGGCCTAGGTTCTGCGCCCGAGTCCGGATCCGGGCCGGGAACGGGCGGTTCAGCGAGCGCGAATGCCTTCCGATACAAGAAGAGGTATGAGCTCCGGCCTGCCTTCTCGCCGCCCCCACCGCTCCGGCCTGGCCGGATGGCTCCGTGGCCGGCACCCCTCGGAGGCCGAGGCGAGGATCCGCCGCGAGCTCGACGAGGCAAACCGCCGGTTGCAGGCGGCCGAGGACCGATACCCGATCCTGGCCGAGCACGTCCCTGCCGTCACCTACGCTGAGGATGCCTCCACCAAGCAGCCCCTGTTCGTCAGTCCCCAGGTCGAGCGCATCTTGGGCTTCACGCCCGAGGAGTGGATGTCGAGCGCCGAGTTCTCCACCAGCCGGGTTCATCCGGAGGACCGCGACGTCGTGGTGAACCGTCCCGACGACGAGGACACGTGGTCCGCCGACTACCGGATCATCGCGAAGGACGGACGAACGGTCTGGGTACACGACACGGCGGCGCTCGTTCGCGATCCCGACGGCGGGCCGCGCGCATGGCACGGGATGCTCTTCGACATCAGCAGACGAAAGGAGTTCGAGACGCGGCTCGTGCGCGCCGAGGACCGACTGCGCAAGTTGATCGAGCAGCTTCCGGTCACCGTGTACATCGACGCCGTCGACAACGTGAGCACCGCCCTGTACGAGAGTCCCCAGTTCGAGCAGCTGACGGGATATCCCTCCGAGATCCGGCAATCGCGTCCGGACTACTGGGCCAACCTGCTGCTGCACGAGGCCGACCGGGACCGGGTGCTGGCGGAGTCCGCACGAACGAACAAGACCGGCGATCCATTCGAGATCGAGTACCGGATCGTCCGCAAGGACGGCACCGTCCGGTGGGTCCACGACCACGCGGTCCTCGCGGTCGGGGCGGAGGGCGAGGCCGTCTGGCAGGGCGTGATCGAAGACATCACCGACCGCAAGCTTGCGGAGGAGACGATCCGAGAGGCCGAGGAGCGGTTCCGGGCAATCGTCGAGCACATGCCCGCCGCGATCTACGTGGACCGCATCGACACGCCTCCGAGACCCCTGTACGTCAGCCCGCAGATCGAACGGATCACCGGCATGACGAAGGCCGAGTGGATGTCCGCGACCGACGCGTGGATCGACCTCATTCACCCGGAGGACCGGGGCTGGGTGATCGACGCTTACACCGCGTCGGTGGTCACGCGCCGGCCGTTCTCGGCGGAGTACCGCATGATCACGAAGGACGGCCGCCCCATCTGGGTGCAGGACGAGACGACGTACCTGCGGGATCACGCCGGGCACGAGCTCATCCAGGGCGTCATCTTCGACATCACGGAGCAGAAGCTTGCCGAGCATGCGCTTCGCGACAGCGAGCGGCGCGAACGCGACGCGGCTGAGCGGTTGCGCGCGCTCGACGAGATGAAGAACACGTTCCTTGCCGCCGTCTCGCACGAGCTTCGCAGCCCGCTCACGTCCATCCTCGGGCTCTCGCTCACGCTCGACCGAAGCTCGACCATGTCCGACGAGGACCGCCGCGACCTCCTCGGCCGCCTGGCCGCCAACGCGCGGAAGCTCGACCGGCTGCTCGAAGACCTGCTCGACATCGACCGCCTCAACCGAGGGATCGTGACGCCGAACTACCGGACGACCGACCTCGGCGCGCTCGCAACCCGTACCCTCGGGAGCCTGGAGCTCGGCGACAAGGACGTGTCGCTCCGCGTGGACCCCGTCGTCATGGAGGTCGACCCCGCGAAGGTGGAGCGGATCGTCGAGAACCTGCTCACCAACGCGGTCCGCCATACACCCGCGGAGGCAAAGATCTGGCTGGATGTGGCTGCACGCGACGGCGGGGTCCTGATCCGCGTCGACGACGACGGCCCTGGGGTGCCGCAGGACCTGCGCGAGGCCATCTTCGAGCCGTTCCGACAGGGCCCGACGGCGGCAACCCATGCTCCCGGCACCGGCGTGGGGCTCTCCCTCGTCTCGCGGTTCAGCGCGCTCCACGGCGGCCGCGCGTGGGTCGAGCCTCGGGATGGGGGCGGGGCGTCGTTCCGCGTGTTCCTGCCGGCCCCCGGCGACGCGCCCGCCGACGGTCCGCTAGGGATCCTCCGCTCGCATACCGACAGCCGGCCGGAGAGCCAGATGCCGGAGAGCCAGATGCCGGAGAGCCAGATGCCGGAGAGCCAGATGCCGGAGAGCCAGATGAAGGACCAGACCGCGGACGTCTCCTAGGGGCCGGGCGGCTCCGACCGCCGGATCTTGCCGACCACTCGCCGGAGCATCCCACCGAGACGCGACGGCGGCTTATCCGGCGGCTCACTCGGCGGCGCGTCCGGCGGCTCGTCCTGGTCTCTCGTGAGCTCGTTGTCCACGACCTCGTGCCGGTCGATGAGCGTCGAGATGACGGCTTGGATGATGGCGGCGGCCGGGATCGCGAGAAACGCCCCGACCACGCCCCCGAGCAGGGCTCCCGCGATCGCCGCTCCGAACGCGAGCGCGGGATGGATCTGCATCGTGTGCGCCGTGATGCGGGGGCTGAGGATGTAGTTCTCGATCTGCTGGTACGCGGTGAAGAAGATGAGCAGGATCAGCGCGTCGACCGGGTCGCCGACCACGGCAACGAGCAGCGGCAGCGACATCGCGATGTAGGTGCCGACGGTCGGGATGAACTGCGACACGAGTCCTTCCCAGACCGCGAGCGGCAGCGCGAACTCCACCCCGAGCACGCGGAGCGCCACGAACGTCGCGAGCCCGTTGAAGATCGCGAGCAGCAGACGCGAATAGAGGTAGCCCCCCGTCTTGTCGATCGCCACCTCCCAGGTCCACAGGACCCGCTCTTGGTAGCGCGGGGGAAGCACGGACAGGACGGTCCGGCGAAAACGCGGACCATCGGCCACCAGGTAGAACGTGAAGAGCGCGATCGTGAGCAGCTGGAAGATCCCGCCGACGATGGCCCCGCCGACCCCGAGCAGGTTCCCGGCGACGTTCTTCGCAAACGAGGTGAGGTCGGTGCTGGCGTTTTGAAGACTCGTCTGGATGCTGGCGGCCGAGAGCTGGATGCCCAGATATTTCTGCGTGAACGTGCCGACCTTGTCGACGATGCCGGGAAGGGCGTCGAAGAGCGCGCCGAGCTCGGAGATCAGCACCGGAACCATCAGGACGACGAGGGCGATGGCGAGGGACATGATCCCGAACAGGATCAGGAAGGTGGCGAGGCCGCGACGGATCCCGCGCTGGTTCAGCCAGCTGACCGCGGGTTCGAGCGCGAACGAGAGGAACAGCGCGGTGATCAGCCACCAGATCAGGCTTCGCAGCAGCGCCATCAGCGCCAACGCGAACGAGACCCCCACGCTGATGCCGATCACCAAGAGCGCGAGGAGGGCGATCCATCGCCACGGGGTGCCTTCGAGGCTGACGATCAGTGCGGGACGACGGGAAGCATTCCCCTCGGGCGCGTCGCCCGGATTCTTCTCCGTCATCGGCTGGCCGACCCCCTCTTCGCGCCACAGCCTACCGGTCGCATTCGCCGCGGATGCGAGCGGCGCGCCTCAGCCATCGCAGGCCATCGAGCTGCGCACCGCACCGACGGCGATCGGCAGGATCGCCGCGGGGGGGCGCACGTTCGGCCCGCCGTCGCCCCATACACGCCGGTCGTCGCGGACGCCGTCGAGGCTCGCCCGGTAGCCGGTCACCGCCGACCAGAGCCGGTCACCGACCCGGCGGGGATCGCCGGCCGACAGCCGGTCCACGTCATCGACGATGGTCTCGACCTTCTCGAGCCCGTCCCGCAGCTCCGCGACGTGGCTCGAGGCAGGCGGGTGCTCCAGAAGCGCGAGCGTGGGCCGCAGCTGGTCCAGGTCGGAGCAGAGCTCGGCCCGGGCGTCGGCTCGGTTGCCGCACCCTGCGAGCGAGACTCCGGCCACCGCGACCACGAGGCAGATCGCCGCCAAACGCACCTCCTCGGATGCTATCGATACACTCGGCCCGGATGTCTTCCCGTGACCACAACCCGCACGGCCGCCGCCTGCACCTGCCGATCGTTCGCGTCGGCAGCGGGGCCGGGGACCGGGCCGAGGAGGGCCGCAAGCCGCCCTGGCTCAAGGTTCGGCTCCAGGGCGGACCCAACGTGACCGAGCTGCGGTCGATCATGCGCGGTCTCGACCTGCACACCGTGTGCGAAGAGGCGATGTGTCCAAACCTCGGCGAGTGCTGGGAGCAACGCGAGGCCACCTTCCTGATCCTGGGATCGACCTGCACGCGCCGCTGCGGCTTCTGCGACGTCATGACGGGACGGCCCGAACCCGTCGACGAGGAGGAACCCGAACGGATCGCGGAGGCGGTCCGGCGGATGGGTCTTCGCCACGTCGTCCTTACCGGGGTCGCCCGCGACGACCTTCCCGACGGGGGCGCTCGAATCTGGGCCGCGGCCGTCCGGGCCGTGCGCTCGGGGGCGCCCGGCTGCTCCATCGAGGTGCTTCCCGCGGACTTCAAGGGCGGAGAACGGGACATCGCGACCGTGCTCGGGGCCGAGCCGGACGTTTTCGCCCACAACCTGGAGACGGTGCGCCGGCTTCACGACCGGATCCGGCCGGCGTTCGGCTACGACCGATCCTTGGACGTCCTGCGAATGGCCAAGCGCCTTCGGACCAGCCAGGTGACAAAGTCCAACCTGATCCTCGGAATGGGCGAGCGCGCCGACGAGGTCGCCCCGGCCATGGCGGATCTGGGCGACGCCGGGATCGACATCCTCACCATGGGCCAGTACCTGCGTCCGACACCGTTCCACCTGCCCGTCGACCGGTGGGTCACGCCCGAGGAATTCGATCGCCACGCGGCGGACGGGCTCGCGATCGGGATCCCCTCCGTCGAGGCGGGGCCCCTGGTCCGAAGCTCGTACCACGCCGGCGACCAACTGGCGCGCGCGCTCGAGCGCGGCGTCGCCCTCGCGCGCTGAGATTGGGAGGAGCCGGCCTGTAAGCCGGATCCCGTGCACGGCCCGAAAGCCGCCGGCGGCCATCCATCTCGACGCCTTGCGGCGCCGCCGGGCCGTTCGCCGGCCCGGTGCGGCCTACCCGGGAGCTCGGGCGGGCCGCCCTCGAACGCTCCCTGCTCGGCCTTGCTCCGGGTGGGGGTTGCCGAGCCGCGCCGGTCGCCCGGCGCGCTGGTGGGCTCTTACCCCACCGTTTCACCCTTACCTGCGCGGTCGCCCGCGAAGGCGGTCTGTTCTCTGTGGCCCTGTCCGCGAGGTCGCCCCCGCCTGGCTCGCGCCAGCACCCTGCCCTTCGGAGTCCGGACTTTCCTCGACGGTTTCCCGCCGCGGCCGCCCGGCCGGCTCCTCCCGGCCGAGCATACGCCGGGGGCGCCGGCTCACACGGCCCGGGCGACCGGGATGCCGCCGGGTGGCTGGCCCTGGAGGAGCCACACGGGGTTCGACCCCCCGATCGTGCGGCCGTATTCGTCGAGAACCTCCACGCGAACGAACGACGCGGCGCTCGCGTTGAGATCGATGTCGACGTCGCCCGCCGCGAACGCGGAGCCCGGGACGGACCCGACAACGCTGGTCGCGGGGTCCGGCGACCCCGGCCCGGCCAGGTCGACCGGTCCCTGGATCACACGGGCGGAGCTCCCGGCCGGCAGACCGGACGCCGAGATGCGAAGACGCCTCGTCGTGAGGTTCGACACCGACGCACTTCCCATCGGGCAGACGCCGTCGACCAGCAGGTCGATCGCGCCCGAGAAGCCCATGTCGCCGAAGGTGATCCGTCCGGCGCCGAGCGCGTCCGTCAGGCTCTGCTCGGCCGAGTCCTGCGCCCATGCGAAGGTGAGGAACCGGTTGGCCTGGGTGGTCCACACGCCGCCGTGGATGTCGTTGACGCCGGTTCCCGTCGTGAAGATGGCGTTGCGAGAGCACGCGTCCCACACCGCGAGGTGCCGCGCAAGGTCCACCCCCCCGCGCTCGCGGTAGCCGACCTCCAACAGGTCGGCGCCGAAGACCCGTTGCGAGATCAGGTTCGCCGCGACCTTTCGCCGCTTGGTCTCCTGCGTCGCGTCGGGCTTGACGCCGCCGTTCGTCCCGAACATGTGGTTGTACGAAGCGATCCCACCGCGACCATGGATCATCGAGACCATGTCCCGCGTGGCGGCCGGACTGTTGGGCGTCGGCTGGATCCTCTTGGTGCCGTAGTCGGGCAGCGTCACCTGGCCGCCGAACCAGTTCACGTGGTGGGCGTCGAGCGACACCTCGAGCCCCTGAAGCTGCGCCGGCGAGAAGTCGTCATGGTACGCGGTCATGATGCTGCGCTGGACCTCGAGCGGCTGGTCGCCCGTCAGCGTCCGGGCAAAGCGCAGGTAGTCGAAGCATCCGGTTGCACGTGCGTTCGAACGACTCGCCACGCCGAGGGACAGATCGTAGAGGGCGCCGTCGAGCGGCTCGACGTCGGGCCACAGCCGCGCAATGTCCTGGGAGGGCGTCAGGGCGAGCGAGGTCCACGAGCCGGCGGGGGCCGCCAGGGTCACGATGCCCAGAATCCCTTCCGTCCGGATTGTCCCGGGCGCGTCCGGCCCGCCGACCCGGTAGGAGATGACGTAGGTTCCCGCGGGCCGGCCACCGACCGAAGGAAGCTGGCTGGTCGTCACCAGCACCTCGAGATAGGCGTTGGGTCCGACGCTCTGCGGGTAGACCTCGATCTGAATGGTCATTCCCGCGAGGGTGCCGCGATGGTTCTGGCGCGACGCCGCAGCGTCGGCGGTCCATCGCCATGTTGCGAACGTGGACTTCGTCCCGGTCGCGTCCAGCCGCAGGCTCGACGGACCCACCGGATCGAGCGGTGAGGCCGGCGACGAGACGATGGTCCCGCTCCAGCTGGAGAGCTTCCCCTTCTTGCTGGACTTCCACGTGAGGGCGTTCCCGTCTTCGGACTCGGTCTGTCCGGTGAAGTGAACCTCCCGGCGGAACCCGTGGCCCGACATGCGCCAGTCATGGTCGCTCCACCAGACGACGTCGACGCCGCCCAGCGCGGCCTGATCCAGCTGCCAGCGCATCGAGCCCGTCCCCTCGCTGAATGAGGAGTGGACGTGCATGGCCATCGAGACCGGGGATTGGGGACCCTCGTCGGCCAGGCCGCGGTCGACGGTCGAGAGGACACCGAGCGCCCCGACACCGGCGACGCCCCGGAGGAACGTCCGGCGCGAGATTCGTCCCATATTGGCCTGTCGGGGGCGTCATCCCACCACGACGCAACGGGACGACAAATACCTAGTCCTCTGTAGGCCGGTTCCCAAGATCGGCCCCGCGGTTGGCGAGACGATCGGCGTCGGTGTTCTGTTCCCTCGGGACGTGCTCGATGCGGACGCCGCCGGGAAACGACGCGACGAGTGCGGCCGCGCGCTGAGCCAGCGGTCGAAGATGCGGGCTCTTGATCCGGTACCGCCCGGTGAGCTGATTGACGAGCAACTGCGAGTCGGAACGCAGCAGGACCGACTCGGCCTCGAGATCGCGCGCCCGCTCGAGGCCGCGGATGGCGGCGGTGTACTCCGCGACGTTGTTGGTGGTCACCCCGAGCCACTCGGCCACCTCGGCAAGGACCTTCCCGTCCGGGGTTCGAATGATCGCCCCCGCGCCGGCGGGACCGGGGTTGCCGCGGGAGGCTCCGTCGCAGTAGATGACGACGCTGGCCACGCTCACCGCGTCAGAACACCAGGATCCGGCGGCAGCGCTCGCAGCGGCGAACCCCCTCCGTGCGCTTCAACCGATCCTGCTCGACCGAGGAGAGTTGCTCGTGGCAGCCCTGGCACACGCCGTCGACCAGCGCGGCCGCCGCGACGCCCTTCTTCTGCGGACGGATGTCGTCGTACAGCTCGAGCAGCTCCGGGTCGATCGTCGCCGCGATCGCCGCACGCTGCTCTCGCAGGTGCGCCAGCTCCTCGAGGATCTCGGCGAGCCCGCTCGACTCGGTTCGCTCCGCCTCCTCAGCGGCGGCGCGGAGCTCCGAGGACGTGCGGCGCAGCTCGGTCATCCGGGTGTCGAGCTCCTCTCGGCGCTCCATCAGGCCGAGGAGCTCGTCCTCGCGGTCGGCCCGCCGGCGTTTGAGGTTCTCGACCTCGTGCTGGATCGAACCCAGCTCCTTCGCGTTGGCGACGCTTCCGTCGTAGAGGCGCTTCTCCTCGTCGGCGGCCTTTTGGTTGAGCGTGTCGATCTCGTGTTCGAACCGCGCCTGGTCCCGGTCCAGCTCCGAGAGCGAGAGACCGAGCTCCCCCACATCCGCGTCCGCGGTCTCGGCCTTGGCCCGGGCTTCCGAGAGGACCGCGCCGGTTTCGGCCACCGCCCGCCGGGCCTCCAACCGGTCGATCGCCGTGTCCTCCGCTTGGAGCTCCAGCAACCGATCCATGCCTCGCATCGCACGCGAGCCTAGCCGATGCTCGCGCAACGACGCGGCCCCGGCGTCCGCGGCACGAGCCGGATCAGAGCATCGCGAGCTGGCGCGCGCGCCCGGGCGTCGATCCGCCGGGCTGGTCCGGAGCGGGACCGCGGCGCCGCCGAGACGATGGCTCCGCGGGCCGGAGGCCGCCGAGCGCGCGGGTGATCGACGACACGCGTGCGGCCAGCTCGCGCCGCGCCGCCGCCGGCGCGTAGGAGCGCGGATACAGCTGCTCGTATCGCGTCACGAGATCGGGGTACTCCGAGGCCAGCCAGGGAAGAAACTCTTGCCTCACCCCCGGACGCAGATGCAGCAGGATCGGGGAAACGTGCGTGGCGCCGGCCTCGATCGCGGCCTCGACGACCTGCCGGAGCATCCGGGGCCGGTCCGTGATTCCCGGCAGGACCGGCGCGATCAGGACCCCGGTCGGCACGCCCGCGCGGTTGAGCGCCGCGACCGTCTCCATCCGAGCGCGAGGGTGCGGCGTGCCGGGCTCGGTCCGCCGCCAGGCATCTTCGTCGAGGGTCCCGATGGAAAGCGCGGCGGAGATGTCGGCCACCCGGCCGGCCTCGCTCAGCAGATCCAGGTCGCGAAGGATCAGCGTTCCCTTGGTGAGGATCGAGAAGGGATTGCGGCGCTCGACGAGGGCCCGGAGGATCCCGCGCATCAGCTGGTAGCGGCCCTCCGCCCGCTGGTAGGGATCGGTGTTCGTGCCCATGGCGACGTGTTCGCCCTTCCAACGGGGAGCGGCCAGCTCACGGGCGAGCACCTCCCCCGCGTTGACCTTGACCACGATCTTGGTCTCGAAGTCCCGGCCGGCGTCCATGTCGAGGAACGTGTGGGTCGGGCGGGCGAAGCAGTAGACGCAGGCGTGCGTGCAGCCGCGATACGGGTTGATCGACCAGCGAAAGGGCACCTTCGAGGTTGCCGGGACGTGGTTCAGGATCGAGCGAGCTTCGACCTCGATGAATTCGACCCCCTGGAACTCGGGAGTGTCGAACCGCCGCCGGGCGATCTCGAAGAGCTGGGGCGCAGCGGGCATGGGGTCAGACTAGAACATACGTTCGATCACCGCAACCCTTCCGCGAGCTGCCGGTCCACGCCTAGAAGTGGACGTCTTCGAACGGCCCTTTGGTCGCCTGCCCCAGGTACGTCACGGCCATGACGACGGCCATGAAGATCAGGCCGAGCATCAGTGCGTACTCGACCGCCGTCGCCCCCTCGTCGTCTCGCAACCGGTCGCTCAGCGCGCTCCAGAGCACCTGCCCCCGGACGATGGTTCGAACCACCATCGGTCACCCCCCATTCTTCAGCCCAAGCTTCGTAGGGCCTCATCGCCGGTCATCGACATCCAGGGTCCGCAAACTTGAGCGCGGTCGAGGTTGGCCTAGCAGCCGAAGCGTCGGTTGAAGAACTGCCCGCAGGCCATCGTCTTGTAGGCCCGGAACGAGGCCGCACTCGAGTCCGCCCAGTGGTTCGCCTTGTTGCTCGTGGAGTTGAAGTAGACGAAGGCGCTCAGCTTCTGCATCGAGGTGCCGATCGCCCGTCTGGCCCCGTTGAGGAACCTGGCCTTCCACTGGGGGTCCCCCGGCCGCTCCCGAACGCCGACCCAGGCCAGCAACGGCTTGGCGTGGGGAGCCGCCCACGAGTAGAAGCAACCGAAGAGCCGGCGGAACGGAGACCACGTGTTGTACGGCACGGCGGAGGCTCCGATCCAGTTGACCCAGGCGTTTCCCGGGTAGTACGCCAGACCCTTTCCGTTGCAGAAGCTCCGAGCTCGCGGTGCCCAGACGAAGCGCGCGTTGCCCGCTCCCTGCTGCCGGAAGAGGGACACGACGTGCCGCCAGGCCCGGATGAAGTCGGCGGGCTTGCCGATGTATTGGACGTTCCCGGGACCCGCGGTCATCTCCCAGGCAAAACGGATCAGCACCGAGCGGTGCACGGCCTTGACCGCATTGGCGAACCGCCGGATCTGCTGATCGAAGTCACCCCGGGCGATCTTCGCCGCGCGGTTCGGGTCCAGATCTTTGTGGTCGACGGCTCGCCAGGAGATCATCGGGATCCGCCCCTGGGCGGACACATGGACGGCGAAGCCCATCGATGTCTGGCTGAAGCCGAGGAAGCGATCCACGATCGCCAGCTTCCGGCCGATCATCGCTTCGAAGTGCTTGATCGCGTCCTGCTGGCGAAGCCCCCACCGCGGGCTCACGTGCGAGCCGAACAGGACGTGCTGGGGCCGAGCCGCCGTTGCCGCCGGCATGCCCGTCGCCACGACGACGGCCACCGTCGCCGCGACGACGACGGCAGCCAGGCGTGGCTGCAGGTGATTCGTCCGTGTCATCTCGCCACCTCATTCCGGCGGCTCCCCGACCATCGGCCGTTCCCCGTCGGTGCATCGGATCAACCCGGCAAACGACGCCGGGGAAGAAGGGGACGGTCGCTGGACGTGCGGGTGCCATCCAATAGACCTGGGTCGGTAGGGCTCAAACGCTACCGTAGCGGACGGATCTCTGCGAACACCCAGCCAGAGTGCGCTGTACGCCACGAGGTTCGGGTCCCTCGCCGGCGGGCGGGAACGCGCGTCATCGCCGCGTGTACGCTCCGCGCGGTGCGCGACGACCAAGTTGCGAGGGGCGAAACGGAGCGCGGCCGCGGAAAGCGTTCGGTCGCGCGGACCGCGGCCTTCGGGGTGCTTGCCGTCGCGGCGGCCGCCCTCTGCATCCGGCTGGGGTTCTGGCAGATCCGCCGGCTTCACGATCGCCGCGCGTTCAACGCGGTCGTGCGATCCGGGTTCGCCGCGGCTCCCGTCCCCCTGGACGACCTCCTGCCGCAGGGGGCGGCTGCCGACGACGACCTGACCTTCCGGCGCGTCTCGGCGACCGGCACCTACGTCGGCGCGGGTGAGACGCTGCTGTACGGGAGATCGAACGTCGAGTCGGCGGGAAGCGACGTGCTGACGCCGCTGCGCCTGGACGACGGCCGGGCGGTCATCGTCGACCGGGGCTGGGTCCCCGCCGACGCACCCGGACCGCCAGTTCCGGCGGCGAGCCCGCCGGGCGGCGCGGTCACCGTCCAGGGCATCTTGATCCCGTTCGACGAGCACAGCGGCGGGTCCGGCGCGAGCGACACCATCGCGAAGGTCGACGAAGGTGTGCTCGAGCGCCGGAGCGGACTCTCACTCGTGCCCATGTACCTCCAGCTTCAGACGCAGTCGCCGGCGCAGACCGGAACGTTCCCGATTCCGGCGCCGCTCCCCGAGCTGAGCGAGGGGCCGCATCGCAGCTACGCGATCCAGTGGTTCGCCTTCGCGACGATCGCGCTCCTCGGCTACGCTGCCCTTGTTCGTGGCGACATTTCGGATTCTCGGCGAGACCGTCGAAGGGATGACGCAGGATGATCGTGCTGGCGTTTCTGGGGCTCGTCACCCCACGGTTCATCATGGTGTTGCTCTGGATCTTCAGCGACTACCTGAGCCGCGCGTATGACCACAGCTGGTTGATCCCGCTCCTCGGGTTCTTCCTCCTGCCCACCACCACGCTCAGCTACGCGATCGCGCAAAACAGCATGAACGGCATGCGCGGGTGGGGCGCGGCGCTCGTGGTTCTCGGCGTGCTCGTGGACGTGGGCGTGCTCGGCTCCGGCCGGGGCGCGATGAAGCATCGCTGAGAATCCATGCCCACGCGGATCGCGACGCTGCTGCTTCTCGTGGTTCTTTCGGTGCCACCGGGCGGCACGATCGCATCGGCCGCCGTGGCGACGTGTCCCCGGTACGGTCCGGTTCGCATCGTCGGGCGGGTCCGGATCCCCGGCATCCGCGAGATCTCGGGGGTGGTCGCCGGTCGACGGGGCCACGTGCTCTGGGCCGAGCAGGACTCGGGCAATCCCGCCACCGTCTACGCGATCGCGCCGAGCGGCCGGCGGCTTGCGGTGGTCCGGGTGCTGAACGCGCGCAACCGCGACTGGGAGGACATCGGCTACGCCAACGGCAATGTATGGGTCGGCGACATCGGCAGCCGCCGAAACGCCGTCCAGCTGTATTGGTTCCCCGAGCCCGCGCCGTCCCGCAAGGCCGTCCGCGCCAACCGGGCCACGTTTCGGTATGCCGGCGGCGAAGAGCACAACGCCGAGGCCATGTTCGTCGACCAGGCGACGCACAAGCTCTTCATCGTGACCAAGGAATTGACGTCGTGGCAAGGCTTCGTCTACCGGGCGAGCATCGCGGGGCTTCGCACCGGCGGGCGCCGCACGCTGCGGCGCATCGGCCGGGTCACCATCGGGCACGTCACCGGCGCCGACATCGGGCCGCAGGGGTTCATCGTCCGAAACCTGAGCGGCACCGGACAGTTCTACCGGTGGAGGAACGGGCGAAGCGTCGTGGCCGCCTTGCACGGCCGGCCGTGCCCGATCACGGTCGGACGCGGCGAATCCGTCGCGTTCACGTGGTGGAACCGTGGGTTGTTCACCGTCCCGGAGGGACACAACCCGCCGGTCCGGTACGTTCGGCGGCTGCCGTAGGGGCCCTCAGGGAGCCGCCTCGACCTGGACGAGGGCGTCGTGAAAGTCGCCGCCCTCGCCCATGTCGGAAAGCCCGTCCGGCGTGAGCGCGTTGACCGACGACCCCGACGGCATCGCCGAGGCCCACCAGCCGGACGGCATCGAGACGACACCGGGCGGGACGCGATCGCCGACACGAGCGGCCACGGTCACGGATCCCCGGTCGTTGAACACGCGGACGCGCTCGCCGTCGGCGATCCCCCGCTCCGCCGCGTCATCGGGATGCAGGTCCAGCGATGGGGCGCCCTCCGCTCGAACTGCACGCTCGGCGTGGACGTAGCTTGAGTTCAGAAAATGGTGCGCTCCCTTGGCCGAGAGCAGCGCGAGCGGGTACCGCGCGGCAAGCTCGGGATCGCCCGCGGGGCTCTCGGGTGCCGGCACGTACGCCGGCAGCGGGTCCATGCCCTCCTCCGCAAGCGTCGCCGAGAAGAACTCGCACCGGCCGCTCGGTGTCGCAAAGCCACCCTGCGCATAGGGCAGAACGTGCTCGGGCCTGTCCATCCGGATCCATCCTCGCGAGCGCAGCTCGACGACCCGGTCCTCGCCGAGGGGTGCGACGGCCGCGGCCACGAGGGCTTCGTCGCTCGAGTGAAACGCCGGGTCGTCGAAGCCCATCCGCCGGCCGAGCTGGCGAAAGATCTCCGCGTTGGACCGAGTCTCGCCGACCGGCTCGATCGCCGGTTCGTTGATCGTCAGGTACGTGTGACCCCAGGACCACAGCAGATCGTGGTGCTCCACCTGGGTCGTGGCGGGCAGGACGTAGTCGGCGTGCCGAGCCGTGTCGGTCATCACGTGCTCGAGCACCACCGTGAAGAGGTCGTTGCGGCGAAGACCCTCGAGGACGCGATTCTGGTTCGGCGCGATCGCTGCCGGGTTCGAGTTGTAGACGACGAGAGCGCGAATGGGAGGGTCCAGATCCGGATCGGTGAGAGCCCGCCCCAGCTGCACCATGTTGACCGCGCGAACCGAGGTGTCCTCCACGATCCCGACCCCGCAGGACCAGTCGAGCTCGCCGAAGTGCTGGAATGTCAGATGGCAGAGCCCGCCGCCCCGCTCCCGCCACGCACCGACGAGGGCGGGGAGACAGGAGACGGCTCGGAAGGCCGCCGCGCCGCGGGCGTGGTGCTCCATCCCGACGAGCATCCGGATCGCCGCGGGCCGCGTGGTTGCGTAGGCATGCGCCAGGTCGCGGATTTCCTGCTCGGGGATGCGCGTGATCCGCGCAACCCGATCCGGCGGGTACTCCTCCAACCGCGCGCGGAGCTCGTCGAACCCGACCGTGTGGCTGCGGACAAAGATCGCGTCGTGCAGGCCGTCGGCGACGATCACGTGCATCATGCCGAGCGCCAAGGCCGCGTCGGTCCCCGGCATGGGCCGCACGTGCCAGTCGGCCGCGGCGGCGGTCCGGGTTCGCACCGGGTCGATCGCGACGACGGTCGCGCCGTTGGCCTTCGCTTCACGGACGAACGGCCACAGGTGCAAGTTGGTCGTCAGCGTGTTCGTTCCCCACAGCACGATGAACCGGCTGTGCGCGAGCTCTTCGGGAAGGAGCCCCGGTCCCTCGCCGATCGTCGCCTCCTCGCCGGCCTGGCCTGCGCTCCCACAGACGGCACGCACGAGCCGGGTGGCCCGAAGGCGCGCGAAGAACGGGTCGCTCACCGCTTCCGATTGCACCAGCCCCTGCGTGCCCATGTAGCTGTAGGGCAGGATCGCTTCGGCGCCGGCCTCGTCGAGAACCATACGAAGCCGGGTCACGATCTCGTCGAGCGCCTCGTCCCACGTCACCTGCTCGAATCGCCCGGACCCTTTCGGTCCAACTCGGCGAAGTGGGTGAAGCAGCCGGTCGGGGTGATAGGTGCGCTCTTCGAGAAAGTGGTTGACCTTCGTGCAGAGGCCGCCCCGCGTGAACGGGTGATCCGGGTCGCCGGCGAGCTCGACGGCTCGGCCGTCGCGCACGGTGACCGTCCACGCGCAGGTGTCCGGGCAATCGTGAGGGCAGGCGCCGCGCGTCACGCGCAGGGGGAGGTCGGCGATCGCCATCGCCGAAGCTTAGCCCCGCCCGGGTAGGTTCATGTCACCCAGGTCACGAGGAGGCACACATGGAGCTCCGCATCGGTCGCTTCGAGGAACCGGATGAGTCCCGGACGTTCGAGCACGGCGTATTCGAGGTGCTCCACATCGGGGAGACGGCGGCCAAGACGGCGGCCAAGACGGCGGCCAAGACGGCGGCCAAGACGGCGGCCAAGACGGCGGCCAAGACGGCGGAATGACCATCGGCCGGGCACGATACGAGCCGGGCTGGGTCTGGTCGACGCACGTCGGCGCAGCGCTCGGCCAGTCGCTCTGCCCCGTCGAGCACATCGGCATGGTCGTCTCCGGGCGCGCCGCCGTCCGGATGCAGGACGGCGAAGAGTTCGTGATGGAGCCCGGAGACGTCTTTGCGATCCCGCCGGGACACGACAGCTGGGTCGTCGGGGACCAGCCGTATGTGTCCGTTCACCTCATGGGTGCCGCCGGCTACGCCGCCGGCCACGACTGACGCCGGTCAGCCGGCCAGGACGAACAGTCCTTTCGACGCCCAGTTCGTTCCGTCGATGGCCGGACCGCCGATCGCCGTCGCGGCGCCGGTCGGGTGTCCGTCCGCCCAAGCGATCCGGTTGAGCGTTCCGTCGGCGAGCGCGAAGTACATCTGGTTCGACGCGATCGTCATGCCACGGACATTCGCCCAGTCCACACTCGCGGAGTCGCTCGCTTGCACCAGCTCCGCGCCCACCATCTGGCTCTGGGGCGTGAAGTACCGGTAGTAGAGGCGGGGGTCGCCGGCGACCGTGTAGTAGATCCGGCCGCCGTCGAACGCCATCCCGGTCATGGCCGCCAGTTGGGTGGCGAGGCCCGGGATCGGCAGGTTCGTCCCGGTGATCGTGAACGCGGTCTGGTCGGGGGCCGTCTGGAGGCCGTGCAGGTTGATCGTGGCCGGGGCGCCGACGCCTCCCCCGTTGAATGTGCGCACGGTGAGCGTGCCGTCGCTCCAGCCGGTGTAGAGCTGACCATTGAGGTCGAACCCGCCGCGCGCGTTGCTCCAGTCGACGCTCGACGGGACGCTGGAGGGAGATCCCGCGACGGTCCCGTTAAAGGACCGGCGAACCAAGGTGCCCGCCGGCGTCATGGCGTACAGGTAGCCGGGCAGCGTCGCCGGGTTGTTGGGCGGAACGACGGTTCCGCCGGCGAGCGGGAAGAACGCCAGCTTGCGGTGGAGCTTCCCCGTCACGCGGTCGGTGTCGCTGCCGAAGAAGAACCCGGTTGGCGTCCCGACCATGGCGAGGACGCCCTTACCACGCGGGTTGCGGAAGGCGTCCCACGTGAACGGCAGACCGTTGACCGGGTCGAGCGCCGCGAACCCGGTTCGCGTGATCCCGCCGGGAAACGGTCCCGTGCACCTGCCGCAGATGTTCGGGTTGTAGGGGTTGTTCATCCACTGCTCGTGACCGCCGGCGTAGACCGCCGCGCCGGTCGCGAGCACGCTGTGGAACGAGTCGCCGCCGCTGCGGTCGATCCAGGTGGGCAGCTGGCCCGGTCCGGTCGCGGACAGTTCCCAACGCGTCATCGTGTCGCAGAGGTGACCGGGATGGTTCGCACCCGTGGTGCCGACGACGAAGTAGCTGCCGTCGGGCGCGATGTCCATGTCGCGGATCCAGTGCGGGAAGATCCCGGCGCACCAGGAACGCCCGGACGCGTCCACGAACGGGAACTGGTCGGTCGCCCATGACGTGAGTGAGGCGGCGCCGGGTCCCACGTTCAGGATGGCGATCTGGTTGCGGGGCTGGCCGGCCACCTGACTGAAGTTGCCGGTTGCGACCAGCTTGGTGTTGTCGGGGGTCACGTCGAACCGCCACACCTGCAACGGACCGTTGAGCTGCGGACCGGTGAAGGGGATGTTCAGGTTCGGGTCCGCCGCACCCGTCGTCATGTCGAGCCTTGCGAGGGTGGATCGCGATGCGCCGCCGATGGTCGTGAAGCGGCCGCCGGCGTAAAGCTGTCCGCCACGGGTCACGAGCTCGTACACGAACCCGTTGGGCTTCGGCTTGAATGCCGTCACCGTGGCGCCGTTGGAGAGCGTCAGCTTCACGAGCCGCCGGTAGGTGCCGCTCCCGTTCGCCTTGGCGAACGAGCCGCCCACATAGACGGAGAGGCCGTCGGTGCTCGGAGCGAGAGCCTCGACCGGCCCCGTGAGCGTCGGGTGAAATCCCGTGTCGATCGCGCCGGTGGTCGCGTTGAACGCGAAAATGTAGTTGCGGCTCACGTTGGTGGAGCTGCCGGCTGCCTGCACGCTCGAGAACGTTCCGCCGACGATCACGCGGCTGCCCGTGACGAGCAGCGCGTTCACCCTGCCGTTCATGACGTTGGGGGTGAACGAGGCGGGGTTGTCGCTGACGACGCCGCTGTGCAGCGGATTGAAGGCGCCGGCCGGCGTCACCGAGAAGGCGACGGCGATCGCCGCAAAGGCGGCGGCCACGACAAGGGACTTCGACCTCAAGGTGGATCGCATCGGGAGGATTTCCTTTCCTTCCTCTGACCGGGCCGCGGTGCCCGGTCGAACAGGCGACACGCTAGCCGGAGCGGGGGACGATGTCGCCGGGCCAAGGGCCTAGGCCCTTCGCGCGAACCGGTCCGAAGGTGGTCGGCGTCGATCAGACCGCGTCGACGCGCCGGCTGATCTCGTCGGCCAGAAACCGCACGTCGCCGGGGTCGATCGCTCCCGATCCGGTCACGACCACCACCAGGTTGTCGATTCGCCAGGCATAGACGGTGACCGGCGACCCATCGGCGGCGTCCCCTGCCAACGCGATGGACTCCTCACCGAGACCGGGGGCCTCGATCGTCGGGACGCCCGGCAGCTGACGCGTCTCCAGATCGCCCACGTACCGCTCGAACGCCGTCCGGGCTCCGTCGGCATGCTCGTAGAGACTCGTGATGCCTTGCACGACGATCGTCTTGCCGGGGTCGAATTGCTTTCCCTGGACCGGGCCCGGTGTGGCGAACAAGACGACGTCGCCGAGGACGAATCCGTCGTCCCTCAGATGTTTCAGCTCGGTGTCGTCGTGCGCGAACTGACCGAGGTCACGGCGGCCGGAGTAGTCGAGTTGCAACTGCGTCCCGCTCGGCGCGTCCTGGGAAACCAGCACGATGCGCTCGAGGTCGCCCGACGAGAAGCGACCGGGCGCGGCGGAATGGCATCCCCCAGCCAGCACTGCGACCGCCGCGACCAGTGCGCTCGAGGTTCGCATGGGACGTCGCGAGGCTATCACCGGTCGCGACGACGCTCAGTTGCCGTCGACGAGAAGCCCTCGATAGGTTGTCGCCAGACCTCGACCCCCCGGGAGGTAGCCATGCGCGTGCGCATGCTTGCAGTGGCGATGGTTGCGGCGACGACCGTCGGAGCCGGACCATTCGTCGCCGGAACCGGCGCGGTTGCGCGAGCCCGTTGTCCCGCCGTCGGACCCATCCGCGACCACGGAGAGATCCGCGTCGCCGGCGTCCATGAGATCTCCGGCGCCGCGGCCGGTGTCCGCGCCCACGTGTTGTGGGTCGAGCAGGACTCGGGGAATCCGGCTCGCGTCTACGCGGTGACGACGAACGGGGTTCTGCACGCCAACGTGCTGGTCAGCAACGCGACGAATCACGATTGGGAGGACTTGGACCTCGCCAACCGCACGATCTACGTCGGGGACATCGGAAGCAATCGCAACGCGATGACGCTGTACTGGTTCCCGGAGCCCGCGCTTACGAGGACATCCGTGGTGGCGAAGCACGCGACGCTGCGGTATCCGGGTGGCCAGACGCACAACTCCGAAGCGATGTTCGTCGTCGAATCCAACGATCGGCTGTTCATCGTCACCAAGGAGCGCAAGGGTGGGCGCAGCTTCGTGTTCGGAACCAATCTCGCGACGCTTGGCAGCGGTGACACGCGGGTGCTGCGATCGATCGGCGCGGTTGCGATGCCCCGGGTGACGGCGGCGGACGCCGACGACAGCGGCTTCATCGTTCGGTCCCTGGGGGGCCGCAGCCTGTTCTATCCGTGGGTCGGCGCGCGGCACGGTGTCGCCACCGCGATCGAGGCGGGGGGATGCGATTTGCGGGTCGCCCCGGGCGAGGCGATCGCGTTCTCGCGCTGGAGCAACCAGGTATTCACCGTGCCCGAGGGAGGATCCCCGGTCATCCGATCGATTCGACTGAAGGTCTGATCGGGCGAGTCAGCCGATCGGGACGGGATCTGCGCCGGCGGCGTTTCGCAGGCGCGGGAGACCAAACCGGTCCTCGATACCGGCCAGCAACGAGTAGTGATTGAAGGTCGTGCGATCGACGGATTGGGCGATGCCGGCGCCGACCTCGATCGTGTAGAGGTGGCCGCCGACCCCGGTCTTCGTCGTTCCCTCGTCGAACGTGATGATCACGATCGCGCCGGCCGCGCGCCAGGCCTGGACATGTGTGCGCAGCCAGAAGTCGCCCCGGGTGACGAGGGCGTTCGTCTTGGTCTGACAGTCGGGCGGGAACGACGAGTCCTTCATCCCGTGCATGTCGTTGCAGTAGCTGGGTGTCACGAAGCTGACCGAGGGAAGCTTCGACGGCATGGCCGACAGCGGCTTGACGTGGCGGCATTCCGCCGACGTGAAGACGTTCGCGAAGACGGTGGCCGGATTGTGGTTGACGGCGTACTTGTCCTTGGTCGGCGTGGTGACGACGCTGGACGGCTTCGGATAACAGGCCGAGGGCATCAGGTCCTCGTACACGCCCCAGCTGATCCCCGCATTCTGGAGCTGGTCCCAGAGGCTCCGGCCCTTGATCATCCCGGCCTTCACGGCTCCGCCGGCGAAGCCGAAGGTCGAGCCGCCGGCGAACGCAAGGTAGTTCGGGAAGCTCGAATGCACCACGCCGTAGTAATGCGAGAAGTACCGGCCCTTCGCCTTGAGGTGCGTGAGGTACGGCGCGTTGGCGAGGGTCAGCTTGACATCCTCTTGGTTCTCGAGCATCACGACGATGACCGGCGCCCGGACCGCGCTCACCGGAAGGATCGAGCCGCCGACGGGTCCGATCACGCCAAGGACGAGCACACATGCGAGCGTTGCGGCGATCCGATGCATCGGGGGGCTCCTTTGCGGTGCGGACTCCGAGGCTAGCGTCCGGGCCGATCGAGACGCAACAGCCGAACGTCGTCATTTCGTCACCACGAACATCAGGTAGGCCGCCGCAAAGCTAAGGGGACCGGAGAGCGCCACGTTCCACACCGCGTAGCGCCATGCTCCGTCGTCGACGAGCCGGACCGTTTCGTACGTGAACGTGGAGAAGGTCGTGAACGCACCGATGAACCCGGTTCCGATCCAGAGCCCCGCCGTCGTCGAGAGCCATCCGTGCGTGATCGCCCCGACGACCGCGCCGAGCGCCGCGCTGCCCGACACGTTGACGATCAGTGTGCTGAGCGGGAACGGCGACCGCTGGCGCTCGGCCACGACGCCCTCCACCAGATACCGGGCCAACGCCCCGAACCCTCCCCCGATCAGCACCCCGATCGCGTTCATGCGGAATCCGGTGGAACCCCTCGATAGGCACGGACCTCCACCCGCTCGACCGTGACCATCCCGCCGGTGATCATCTGGTCGATCTCCGCTAGGAAGGCGTCGATGACCTCCGCGGAGTCGACCACCTCCACGATGATCGGCAGATCCTCGGACAACCGCAGGATGCGCGTCGTGTGCAGGTGGGAGCTCCGACCGTAACCTTCGATCCCTCGGAGCACGGTCGCCCCGGCGATGTTGCGCTCCCTCGCCGCATTCACGATCTCCTCGTAGAGCGGGCGATGGTTCCACTGGTCGTTCTCACCGATGAAGATGCGCAGAAGCTTGCCTTCACCTTCGATGGTCATGCGTCCCTCCCTCCTCGTTTGACGTCCAGCCGCCCGAGCCACATTCCGTACACGCCGGCCATCTGGCCGGCAACAAGCGTCACCAGCCAGTAGCCGAGCGCCGTCCCGACCCGCCCGGCGTCGATCAGCCGGACGCCCTCGACGGCGATCGTGGAAAACGTCGTGTAGGCGCCGAAGAACCCGATCCCGATGAGACTTCGCGCATACCTTGACGGGCGCAGCCGTTCCGTGAGGAGGACGGCGGTCAGACCGAGACCGAATGCGCCGGTCGTGTTGACGATGAGCGTCGCAATCGGGAAGCCGGTCGGGGACGCGGCGAGCGCAGTCGCGACTCCCCATCGGGCGAGGGCTCCGGCCGATCCGCCGACGAACACGGCCACCGATCGCTGCCGGAGGAGATCGGTCGCGCTCCGCTCGGTCATGACAATGGCTCCCACCCCTCGAATCCGGTAGGAGCCATCAGCCGGGACGGCAGTAGGCGAGCTCCATCGCCGGTCGGAAGCATAACCGAGGGCCGTGGGAGAATGCGCCGTGGCGCGCGCGACCGCAGGGGCGGAACCGGCATGATCCCGATCGGGGACCGAAACCCCACAAGACGGTTCGCATGGGTCACGGCCGTGATCATCGCCGCCAATGCCGCCGTGTTTCTCTTGTGGGAGCCGACGTTTCAGTCCCAGGGCGCCCAACAGCGGTTCTTCTTCTGCCGGGCGGAGATCCCGTACGAGGTGGTGCATCAGACCAACCTTGCTCGGGGCGGGCCCGCCGCGATCGTGGCGATCGAGAACGACCTGGGCGTCGATGCGGGCAGCGCCGCCTCGTTGCAAGCCCTGCTCAGGCAGGCGTGCCCGAACAAGAGCTGGCTCGCTTCCGTCTTCGTCGCCATGTTCCTGCACGGAGGCTGGTTGCACATCGCCGGGAACATGCTCTTTCTCTGGGTGTTCGGGAACAACGTGGAGGACCGGCTCGGGCGCGTGATGTTCGTGGTCTTCTATCTGTTGGGCGGCCTGGCGGCAACGGGGCTCCAACTCGCGTTCGGGCCGGGCTCGGTCGTGCCCAACCTCGGCGCCTCGGGCGCCATCGCGGCGATCCTGGGCGCCTACGTGGTGCTCTTTCCCAGGGCGCGGGTCCGGACGTTGGTGATCTTCTACTTCATCACCGCGGTCGAGTTGCCGGCCGTGGTCGTGCTCGGCGCCTGGTTCGTGCTCCAGCTGTTCTCGGGAGTCGGCGGACTCGGCACGGGCGTGAGCAGTGGGGTCGCCTACTGGGCGCACGTGGGCGGCTTCGTCTTCGGTCTGGCCGCCGCCTGGCTCTTCTTCCGCGACCGCGGGACTCCGCGCATCGCACCGCCCCTGGCTCCTCGTCCCGACGTCTTCTAGCGGCAACGGTTCTTCGCGCTTGATTTGACAGCGCGGCGCCGCGCGACCTATCGTTCTGTTTCGATAATGAGAGCGAGTCTCACTATTGGAAGCAGGCGGATCCAACCGGGTCCGGTCATCGTGCTCGTGGTCGTCGCGACGGCGCTCGCGTGCTCCCACGGCGGCACCGGAGCCTCGGGGTCTGGATTGGGCGTCGTCGCCGCCTTCTATCCGATCCAGGAAGCCGCCGAGCGGGTCGGTGGCGATCTGGTCCACGTCACGAACCTGACCCCACCCGGCGTCGAGCCGCACGACCTGGAGCTCAGGCCCGATCTGGTCGCCGCGATCCAGTCCGCGGATGTCGTGCTGTATCTGGGGGACGGGTTCCAGCCGGCGGTGCAGGACGCGGTCGCCGACGCCCAGGGCGCGACCGTGGACCTGCTATCGGGGCTCGACCTCGCTCCACCCCCCGCCGGCGCCCAGGAGAACCTGTCGGTCGACCCGCATGTCTGGCTGGACCCGAAGCTCTACGTGCAGATCATCGAGCGCGTGGAGCAGGCGTTCGCTCAGGCCGACCCCGGCGGGACGTCCACGTTCGACCGGAACGCGACGGCATTCGAGAAGAAGGTCGACGCGCTCGACGCCGACTACGCCTCCGGACTCGAGCACTGCGCCCGGACGACGATCGTCACGAGCCACGCCGCGTTCGGGTACCTGGCACAGCGGTACGGCTTGACCCAGCAGGCCATCAGCGGGCTGGCGCCCGACGCGGAGCCGAGCGCCAACCGCCTTGCCGAGCTGAAGGACCTGGTCGAACGTGACGGCATCACCACGGTCTTCACCGAAGAGCTCGTCTCCCAGAAGGTGGCAGAGACGCTGGCACAGGAGGCCGGCGTGAAAACCAAGGTCCTGTTCACGCTCGAGGGCCTCACAAAGGACGAGATCGCGGCCGGGGCAGACTATGAGTCGCTCATGCGAACCAACCTCTCGTCGCTCGAGGAGGCGCTCGGCTGTGGATGATCAACGCTCGCCGCTCGTCGAAGCCCGCGGTGTCTCGTACGCCTACGGCCGAAACGAGGTCCTGCTCGACGTCGACCTCGTCGTCGGCCGCGGCGAGTTCGTGGCGCTCGTGGGCCCGAACGGTGCGGGCAAGTCGACGCTGGTTCGCATCCTGCTCGGGCTCACCAAGCCGACGGCCGGTTCGGCACTCTTGTTCGGCCTGCCGCCCGATCGGGTCGCGGATCGGTGGCGGATCGGCTACGTGCCGCAGCGTCCGGTGCTTTCGTCCGACGCGCCGTCGACGGTCGAGGAGATCGTGGCGGCCGGTCGCCTCGGCCGCCGGGGGTGGTGGCGGCCTCTGACCAAGCCCGACCGGACGCAGATCCACCACGCGATCGCCTCGGTCGGCCTGGAGGAGATGGCCCGCCTCCCCGTTGCCGAGCTTTCGGGCGGCCAGCAGCAGCGTGCCTTCATCGCGCGCGCGTTCGCGAGCGAGCCCGACCTGTTGATCCTCGACGAGCCCATCGCCGGTGTGGACGCGGAGTCGCAGCGACGCCTTCGCGACTCGATCGTCCACCTGGTCGACGAACACGGAGCGGGCGTCCTTCTCGTCTCGCACGAGTTGTCCTCCGTCGCCCGCGATCTCGATCGCGTCGTCGTGCTGAAGCGATCGGTGCAGTTCGACGGCCCGCCGTCGGAGCTGACGGGCGCCGGCGTCTCGATGGGTGTTCACGCCGAGGACCTCCCACTGTGGCTGGAGCGGCTCCGGTGATCGCGGCCGCTCCCCTCCCCTATCCATTCGAGCTGCTCTTCATGCAGCGCGCGCTGGTCGCGGGTCTCACCGTGGGCATCTTCGCGCCGCTCATCGGCGCGTTCCTCGTGCAGAAGCGAATGTCGCTGATCGGCGACGGGATCGGTCACATCGCCTTCGCCGGGGTCGGTGCGGGCGCGCTCGCAGGCGCAGGCGCCGGGTCGCTGACCGGCACCCTTCCCGTGTGGACGGCGCTCGCGTTCGCCGTGGTGGGGGCGCTGGGCATCGAGTGGCTCCGCGCGAAACGCCGCGCCTCGGGCGATCTGGCGCTCGCGCTGTTCTTCTACTCCGGGATCGCGCTCGGCGTGGTGCTGCTGAGCCATGCGAACGGGCTCGGCGCCGGCGTGCTCACCTATCTCTTCGGCGACGCCGCTCACCGCGAGCAGCCAGGACGTCCGGGTGATCGTCGTCCTCGGGATCGCCATCGTCGTGGCCGTCATCTCCCTTCGGCGCGTGCTCTTCGCGGTCGTCACCGACGAGGAATGGTCGCGGGTGGCGGGGATCCCGGTGGGATTGATGAACGCGCTGCTCGCCGTGCTCACCGCGTGCGCCGTCGTGGCGGCGATGAAGATCGTCGGGATTCTGCTGGTCGCCGCGATGATGGTGCTGCCCGTGGGCAGCGGCCAGCTCCTTGCGCGGTCGTTCGCCGGCACGCTCCGCTGGTCGGTCGCGGTCAGTGTGGTGGCGGTTCTCGGCGGGCTCGCCGCGACTCGGATCTGGAATTTGGCGGCCGGGGGGACGATCGTGCTGATCACGGCGGCGATCTTCGGCGTGGTCGCCATCGCGACGAGGCGGCTCCCGCGAATGGTGGTCAACCGAGAGGAGGCGAACGCGCCGTGATGGCGATGTCCGAGGATCTGCACACGAGCGTCGCCGAGCGCCTCAAGCACGCCGGGCAGCGTTACACGACGAAGCGCCGGAACCTGGTGGCGCTGCTCGAGGACGCGGGTCAGCCGATGTCGATCCCCGACATCGTGTCCGAGGGCGCCCGGCTCCCCCAGAGCTCGGTGTACCGGAACCTCACGGTGCTGGAGCAGGCCGGCGCCGTCCGGCGCGTCATCACCGAGGACGAGTTCGCGCGCTACGAGCTGGCCGAAGAGCTGACCGAGCACCATCACCATCTGATGTGCTCCAACTGCGGCCGGGTCGAGGACGTGACGATCCCCGCCGAGCTCGAGTCCTCGATGACCAGGACTCTCGATCGCGTCGCAAAGCGCGCGGGCTTCGCGTCGGTGAGCCACCGCCTGGACCTGATCGGCCTCTGCCGGGAGTGCGCCGAGGAGTAAGCTCGGCCATCGATCAGCTCACCTTTGCGAGCGACCCCGGCGACCGACCGGTACGCGCGAGCATGGGCCGAGGGCGGCGCTCTCCTCGATCCGCGTCTTCACGATCTTCTTCACGAGCGACGCCGGGAGAGGCTCGTCCGTCGTGAAGCGGATCGTTCCCTTCCCCGAGAAGTACGGCTTCAGGTCCTCCCCATGCGCTTGGAGAACCTTCGCGCTCGCGGGGAAGAGACTGCAGTGGTGCTTGAACGCCGCGAAGGACACGAGGAACCGGCCGTGGAGCTTGAAGGTCGGCATCTGGTAGCTGATCGTCTCGGTGGCCTCGGGCGCGGCGGCCCTGATCGTCTTCCGAAGCTTCTCCAGCGCGGCCCGCTGGGTTTCCGGAAGCGCGGCCAGATAGTCGTCGACGCTGGTTGATGCGGCCATGCCGGCTCCCCTCAGTGAGGCAATCTCCAAGCATCATGCCTCCCTTGCGTCTACCTGATCGTCATGAAGCCGGCTGCCTCGCACGCGTCGACCATCATCCGGATGTCGTCGTAGGAGGACGCGTCGACCGCCACGAACCGGTCCACGAGGCCCGCGCCGAGTCGCCGCCGGCACGACGGTTCGTCGCCGAGCGCGAGCAGCACGGTTCGGATCTGCTCCGTGAGCTCCGCCGGCACCCGCTTGGACACCGCGACCGGTTGGATCGTGGACGGCCCCAGCGCGCCGATCACGCGCAGGGAGTCCCGGAGCGCCGGGTCGTCCCGGAGCGCGACGGCGAGCACCTGCGAGTCGATCGCCGAGGCGTCGACCTCTTGGCCGGCAACCATGCGCAACGACGCTTCATGGAACCCCGCCTCGATGACCTCGCCGAAGAACCCGTTGGTCTCCCCGAGCTGCACCAGGTGGTACCGCGTGATGCCGTAGCCGGAATGCGACAGCGGCTCGTTGTAGCACCAGGACCGCCCACGCAGGTCCGCGAACGACCGGAACGAACTCTCGCGGTGCACGATCACGTCGGAGAAGTAGACGGGTCGCCCCCCGTACCGCTTCCCCTCCAGCACGGGGGCCGCCACCGGCACCGCGGGCGAGATGCCTTCACGCTCGAACATGACGTAGGGCAGGCTGCAGACGAAGCACACGTCGTTCTCGTCGCGCCGGCAACTCTCGTAGTCGGTCTCCACGACCAGCTCCGTCGCGATGCCGAGCCGCCGCCCGACCTCTTCCGCGACGAACTCGTACACCGGCATGACGTTCGGGGCCAGGTAGGTGCCGAAGCGGAGCCGATCCACGGGGGGGAAGCCTAGCCCGCGTTCAGTCGCGTGCCGCGATCGGCAAGGTGACGGCGAACCGGGCGCCCCTGCTGATCGCGTTGGCCGCGGTGATGCGGCCCCCGAGCGCCTCCACGATCCGCTTCGCCAGGGCCAGGCCGAGGCCGGCACCGGGGCCGCTTCGGGCGGGATCGGCCCGGTAGAAGGGCTCGAAGATCCGGTCGAGATCGGCCGGCGGGATGCCGGTGCCGGTGTCCTCAACCGAGACCTGCAGCAACGCTCCCTCGCGGCGGGCCGAGAGGCGGACCACGCCGTCGGCCGGCGTGTGCCGGACCGCGTTCATGAGCAGGTTCTGGAACACCCTCGTCATCCGGGGCGAGCACGAAACCCCGGCCGCCGCGCTCAGGTCCGCCTCGACGGCAAGGCCCTTGGCCGCCACGTGCGGTTCGACCGTCGCCATGGCCGAGCCCACGACCTCCTCAAGGCGTGCGCGCTTCGTCTCGCGTTCGATCGCACCGGCGTCGAGTTGCGTGAACTCGAACAGGTCGTCGACCATCGTCGAGAGCTGCACGACAGATCCCCGCATCTCGGCCGCGTAGCGGGCGAGCGTGGGCGGATCGTCGACGACGCCGTCGTCGATCGCCTCCACCATCGCGCGGAGCGACGCGAGGGGGGTGCGAAGGTCGTGGGAGACCGCGGTGATCAGATCCCGTCGCATCGCCGCGATCTCGGCGCGATGGGCCTCGGTCCGCTGGAGCCTCTCGGCCATCTCGTCGAGGGTCCGAGCGAGCGCGTCCAGCTCCGGCCCGCCCGTCAGCTCGCCGACGCGGGCATCCAGGTCGCCGGCGCCGAGCTCGATCGCGGTCCGTCGGAGACGCCGCAGCGGAGGACCGAGGGTCCGAGCCAGCGAGACCGCAACCGTGACGCCGGCCCCCAGCGCGTACACGAGCAGGATCGCGAGCAGTCTCGCGTCCTCCCCGCCCACGACCATGTCCATCGCGAGCACCGCGAGGTTTGCCAAGGCGACGACGATGGCCACGATCGCCACCGCGGCAAGACGGCTTGCAAGCGTGGCCCCGGCCAGGGCACGCGGGGCGATGTAGGCCGCCGCGACGGTGACGACGGCTGCGGGGACGAGCAACACGGCGACATGTGCCGTCTCGCTCGCCATCCCCAGTGCCACGCCGACGAGCAGGGCGCCGGCGACGCTCGCCGCGGCGACGCCGAGCAGGACGAGGACGGTGCGAACGAACTGGCTCACGGCTCGAACCGGTAGCCCACGCCCCAGACCGTCAACAGATGCACCGGTTCCGAAGGCGTCTCCTCGATCTTCTCGCGCAGCCGGCGAACGTGCACGGTGACCGTCGATGTGTCTCCCGACCAGGCGAAGTCCCAAACGTCCTCCAACAGCTGCGCACGCGTAAAGGTGATCCCCGGGTGCGACGCCAAATGCAGCAGCAGGTCGAACTCCTTGCGAGTCAGCGCCACCGGCGTCGCCGGCGACCGTCGTCTCACGTCGATCCGAATCGATGCGAATGCGGCCGATCTCGAGCACGGATGGGACCTCGGCCGGCCCCGCGCGTCGGAGCACCGCACGCACGCGGGCCACGACCTCCCGGGGCGAGAACGGCTTTCCGATGTAGTCGTCGGCGCCCCCGTCGAGGCCCACGATGCGGTCGATCTCCTCCCCGCGTGCGGTCAGCATGATGACGGGAGTCGAAGCTCGCTCGCGAAGCTGCCGGAACACCTCGTACCCGTCGATGTGGGGCAGCATCAGATCGAGCAGGACGAGGTCCGGTTCGGACTCGCCGAACCGGACCAACGCCTCCCTGCCGTCGGCGGCGGTCGCCACCTCGAAGCCGTCGCTCCGCAGATATCTGGAGAGCACCTCCAGCACCATCGGCTCGTCGTCGACCACGAGCACTCTCTGCGGCGTCATGACCGACATCCTGGCACGTACCGTCAGCCGGAGGCCGGGTGCAGGACCTCGTCGATCACGTAGACCGTGGCGTTATCCGTGTGGATGTCGCCGCAGACCACGTGTGCCATGCCGTCGACGGTGAAGTCCTCGCCGCTGCCGGCCACCGTGATCGAGCTGCCCTGGAGCGTCTCGTGCGTCCCTGCCAGCTGGTCGGGCGAGAGCTGCCCGGAGACCACGTGATACGACAGGAGGCCGGCGAAGTCCCCGGTCGGGTCGGCCATCATCGCCGACATCCCGTCAGGATCAGCGTCGTGCGCCGCCATGAAGGCGTCGTTGGACGGCGCGAACACCGTCAGCCCGTCGGCCGAGTTGAGCGTGTCCGACAGCCCGGCGAGCTGCACGTCCATCGCGAGCGACGTGAGCAGGGGGTTCGCCGCCGCCGCGTCGACCACCGGTGCGGTCATCATCCCCTCGAAGCTTCCGCTTCCGCTCGCCGGGATCTGCGAGCAGGCGGAGCCGAACGGCACCATCTCGGTGCCGCTCCCCCCTCCGGCCGCCGGCGACGCCCCGGAATCGTTGGTGCCGTTGCTGCATGCCGCCGCAATCAGCCCGAGCGCAATGATGGCCGGGATGACCGCAATGCCGGTCTTGGTCCGCATCTTCTTCTCCCTTCCTCGTTGGTCGCTTCACGCCACCGTCAGGGCGAGCGTGTGCCAGCCGGTCGCCCCGTCGGGAAACGCAGGAACGCGGTGTTCCGGCTGGGTCTCGCCGGTTGCGTCGGTGGCGCGCGCCTGCAGGTGGTGCTCGCCCGGGGTCGCGTCCCACGGCGCGACCCACTGGCGCCAGGTGTCGATCGTGTCCACCGGCGCCAGCTCCGCCTGCGTCCATTCGCCGTCGTCGACGCGGAACTCGACGCGCTCGATGCCGCGATGCTGGGCCCATGCGACGCCGGCCACGGACATCTGGCCGGCGACGACGCGGGTGAGCGGGGTGGGTGAATCGATCCGCGCCATCGTCTTGACCGGGCCCCGCGTGGCCCACCCTCGCTGGATCCAGTACGGGTCGTACGCATCGAACGTCGTCAGCTCCATGTCGACGACCCATTTCGTCGCCGACACATACCCGTACAGACCCGGCACGACCATCCGGACCGGGAAGCCATGGGCGAGGGGCAACGGCTCCCCGTTCATCGCGACGGCGAGCATCGCGTCTCGACCGTCCATCGCGATCGCGGTCGGCGTGCCGACCGTGAAACCGTCGACCGACCTCGACACGATCTGATCCGCTCCCGCGTGCACGCCGGCCTCTTCCAAGAGGTCCTTCAGAGGGGCGCCGATCCAGCGTGCGTTGCCCGCGTATCGCCCACCGACCGGGTTCGAGACGCACGTGAGCGTGACGTCCCGCTCGATGAGCGGCCGGTCGAGGAGCTGCTGGTAGTCGATCGTGATCTCGCGATCCACCATCCCGTGGATTCGCAACCGCCAATCCTCGGCCATCACCGAAGGAACCAGCAGCGCCGTGTCGACGCGATAGAACACGTCGTTCGGCGTGAAGAACGGTCCCAGTCCGGGCGCGTCGAGGTTGGAGGCGGCCGCCGGGGCCGCCGGGCTTGCCGGCGCCGGGATGCGGACATCCGCTCGAGAGGCGTCGGCGCGAAAGCGCCGCGACAGCAGGCTGCCCGCGCCCGTCGAGACGACCGCGCCGGCGAGGCCCAGTGCTCCGGCCATCAGGAATCGCCGCCGGTCGAACCCGCCGGGCATCACCGGGGAACGCGCCGGCGGATCGCCGCGAGACCGCGTTCGCTGGAGCGCAAGCAGAGCGCCGCCCGCGGCGACGACCCCGGCCACCACCGGCAAGGCATCGGACGGGACCTCCGCGGGCCGGGTGAGCGCGGCGAGCACCCCGACGGCGCCGAAGATCCCCAGTCCGGCGATGCCGATCCACGGCCGGCGGACCGAGAGGATCCCAAGACCAAGAGAAAGGACCGCGACGGTGAGGCCGATCCCGGCCAGCAGCACGGTCTTGTCGTGGGAGCCGAAGCGCGCGATCGCCCACTCCTTGACCCACTCGGGGGTGACGTCGATCGCCGCCTGCCCAACCGTGATGACCGGCGAGGCTTGCGGGTTGAGGATTCCCGCGACCAATTGACCCACGCCGATCGCGACGCCCCCGGCGACCAGGCCGATCGCCACACCGGGACCGATCGTCGAGGCGCTGCCGCGGTTTGCCACACCGCAAGCATGTCGAGCAGACCTTTCGAAACCCTTACGGGCCGGTAGCCGGACCCTTACTTCTCATGGGGAGTCGAACGCTCGGCATTCCCGCCCGCGGGGTTTGCTGGAACGCGGCCGATTCCGCCGGGCTATTCGAACGGACGCCGGGCGAGGCTTCTCGGGGTACGGCCGAGGAGCCAGGCGCCGGCAGCGGCCACGACCGGCAGGCCGAGGACCAGGGCCGCCAAGTCCGGGTATGGAGGCTTGTTGAGGTAGCTGATGTCGTGCCAGTACCAAGCGATCAGTGCCAGGTAGGCAGTGGTGGTGCCGAGAATTCCGCCCAGCAGTGCCAACGATGCGGCGGATGCCGCGTTTAGCGCGCGGCGCGTGGCGCCGCTCGCGCCGGTCGCGGTGAGCGTGCGGAGGTCGCCCGCGGTCTCGCTGCGGATCAGCCCGACGGTCATGGCCAGAACGCCCAGGGCCACGAGCACGCCGGCCAATGTCGAGTAGTCGCGCAGATGCTGCAGGGTGCGGTCCGACCCGGTCCGGGCTTCGATGGTGATCCCGGCGGCGGCGGCGCGGTGCTGGGCGTCGGTGATCTGCGCCGAGGTGATCGGGTGCTGGACCTGGATCAGCCAGCCGACCGGTTCGCCCGTGTATCCGTTGGCGGCCATGGCCCTCGGGGCGATGATCGTATTCGGGGCCGAGGTGTAGTTCGGCAACAGTGGGGACACCCGAACCGTGACGGGTTGGAAGCCCGCCTTGAATCCGGTACCGAGTTCGACCCCGTCGAGGTCTCGGCGTGAGCTGAGGATGTCACTGCCCTGGGCGATGTCGGCGTCCGGGATCCCGTAGAGCTCGAGCACGGCGGGGGTCGCCACGAAGGGAGTCGCGACCTGGGTCCAGCCCTTGTCTTTCCCCTCCTCGCTGATCGGGTGGACAAGGCTTGCCCGGCCGGCGTCGGATGGCGCCCCGGCCGGCACGGGCGAGGTCAGGTCTTCGGCGGTGTCCAGCTCGACGACGATGTCGCTCCCGAGGGCCCTCGCGATGGCGCCGGCGGTCGACCGGGCGCTGGCAACGACCGCCGCGTTGGGCACCGCCGGCGTCGTCGTGGCACCCCCCACCGGCGCGACACTCAGCCCCGGACCCCCCTGCCGGTTTGGGTTGTCGAGCCAGACGATGAGCTGGTTGGTCGGCAGGTTTCCGCCGGTAAGGGTGTGGTCGTGAGTCTGCTGTGCGGCGGCAGTCACTGCGATCGTGGCGGCGATGCCGACGGCGAGGCTGGCCGCGGCGAGTGCGGCGCCGGAACGAGCCTGGTACCGGGCCAGGTCGCGCAGCGCCAGGCGGATGGCGACGGGGGCGCGCCTGGACAGGGCCGCCAACGCTCTGATCCCGAGGGGAGCCAGCAGCAGCATGCCCGCGGTGGTGGCGAGGATGCCGGACACGATCGGCAGCGGGCGCACGCCGCGGGCCAGGATCAGTGCGCCGAACCCGGCCGCCGCCAGCACCGTGCCGAGCAGGGCGGAGCGGTGGGCGGGCTGCGGTGGCGCAGGTCGACCGGACAGCGCCGCGACGATCGAGAGCTTCGCCGCCGCCCTGGCCGGCCACCACGAAGCGGCGATCGCGGTCAGGACCGCCAGGATCGCGCCCGCGATCACGGCCCACCATGGCAGGGCGAACGGATCGTAACGGTGCCCGACGACCTGCCCGAAGGCCGGGGTCAGCGCCAACCACACCACGAGCCCGAGCACCACGCCGGAGATGGCGCCCACGCCACCGACCGCGGCGCCGTTGGCCAGCATCACTCGCCGCACTTGCCGGTCGGTGCCGCCGATCGCGCCGATCATGCCGAGCGCGCGCAACCGTCGCTGCGCCATCACGGTAAATCCGGCCACCGAGAGCAGCCCGATGAGAAGAAGCCCGATGGTTGCCAGCAGCAGGACCGCGAGCGCCTGGTTGCGCTCCTGCTGCGCCGAATGGACGCCGGAGGACATGATCCCCTGGACCGTCCCGGCCGGTGGATGGAAGCTCATCACCTGCGTGCCTCCCGCGTCGAAGAGCAGCGTCACGCTCGACGGGGAGTCGATCTGGCCGGGAGCTACCAATCCAAACGCGTCCTGCAGGTCCTTCGGATTCTCGACGATTCCAACCACTTGCAGTGACCGCCCCTTCACCGGCCAGGTCGATCCGACCTTCAGGCTGAACGTTGTGGCAACTGCCCGGGTCACGGCCGCCTGGCCGGCTCCGGCCGGGTAGTGGCCGGAGACCAGACGCAACATCGGTGTGCCGAACACCCCGTGGGGGTCCTGAGCGCGCACATCTACCGGAGTGATCGATCCGGGCACCGGCACGCTCTCGTGGACGATCGACTCGACGGTGCCGAAATGCTGCCGGGCGGCGGCTGCGTCGGCGGCGACTCCCTTCGGCCCGGGACTACCGATGTCCATCCGCGCGTCGGCGGTGCCGAAAACGCCCTGATCGGTTCCTTGCACGTTGACGACGAGCCCCAGCCCGACGGTGGTAGCAGCGACCGCAACGGTGAGCAGCGCGATCACGAGCACCTGTTGGCGCCATTCGCGGCGCAGCAACCGCCACGCCCAGCGGCGGATCGCGCGACGTGCCGGCGCCCCCCCACCGGCCGAGCGTGGCCCGGTCATCGGCGGTGGTGGGGCGATGGTGGTGCTCATCTTGCAGGGTCCGCGCCCAGCAGCGACTCCGGTCCCTTCGCGGGGGTGGTGTGATCGATGATCTGCCCGTCGCGGAGGAAGATCACCCGGTCGGCCCAGGACGCCAGCTGCGCGTCGTGAGTGACGACAACGCCTGCGACTCCGCCCTGGCACGTCTCGCGGACCAGTCGCATTACCGCCTCGCCGTTGGCCGAGTCCAGGGCCCCGGACGGTTCGTCGGCCAGCACCAGATGCCGCTCCCCGACGACCGCGCGGGCGATGGCGACCCGCTGCCGCTCGCCACCGGAAAGGTCATCGGGGAACCGGTCCGCGCGCTCGCCGAGTCCGAGCCGGTTCAAGACGGCAAGCGCGGCGGCTCGGGCCGCCTTGGCGCTCGTGCCGTCCAGCTCCAGCGGCAACGACACGTTTTCCGCCGCGGTCAGCCCGGCGAGCAGGTTGAAGTCCTGGAAGACGTAGCCGATCGCGCGGCGACGCAGTGCGGCCCGCTCGCCACGCGAGAGCCGCGACAGGGGCACCCCACCCACGATCACCTCTCCGGCGGAGGGCTCTTCCAGGCTGCCGGCAATGGTGAGCAGCGTGCTCTTGCCCGAGCCGCTCGGCCCCATGATCGCGACCAGCTCACCGGGCTCCACGGTCAGATCCACCCCGCGCAGCGCCTGGATCTCGCCGACGCCGCTGCCGTACACCTTGCTGACTTCGGTCAGTTGCAGCGCGCTCATCGGGGTACGTCCACCTCTCGGGTCCGGGCCGGAGTCGGGGTCTCGTGCGGACACCGGCGACGGGTCGATCGGTGTCCGAGCGAGACCGGCGCGGCGCAGCCGGGCGTCGGCCGCATCGAGCCAGCGGATCACCGAGTCGAGGCGGAACAGCTCGGCCTCCACAACCAGGGCCAGGTTCACCTCGTCCGGGCCGGCATCGCGTTTGACCCGGGTCCATTCCTGCATCAGCTCGACGATGTGGCGCCGGTGCGTCTGGATCACATCGTGAACCTCGACGCCGGGGACGCGGCTGGCGACGAGAACCTTGATGACCAGCTCGTCGCGGGGTGGGGAGCTGAGATCCGGCGGGGTCAGCAGCCAGGCGTCCAGCTCCGCGCCGCCATCAGCAGTCAGGCGAAACGACTTCTGCGGTCCGACCTCTCCTTCACCGTCGGACTCGACAAGCCCATCCCGTTCGAGCCGCTGCAGCGTGGTGTAAACCTGGCCGACATTCAGGGGCCACACCTCGCCCGTGCGCTCTTCGAACTCATGGCGAAGCTGCAAGCCGTATTTCGGGCCCTCGGCCAACAACGCCAACAACGCGTGCCGAACGCTCATCCGCCTCGCCCTTCCGTCTCACAGGAGTATACCCGGTATATATACCAGGTATCTTGAAGTCCGCAACGTCACGATGGGAGCCCCTCGGCGCTGAGCAACGACGGGGCAGCCGGCCCCTGCCCTAAGCGCGTCTCCTGGCGCTCTGCCGCCGGAACGCCGCCTCGATCCCGAATGACAGCGCCACCATTGCGGCGAGGACCGCGATCGATGGCAGGCTGCTATAGACGATGAGCGCGACCAGCGCCAGCGTGCACGCCGCGGCGGCAACGAGCGAGATCCATGCCCTCGAGCCGCGCTCGCTCGAGGTCCGGGCTTCCGACACGTTCACGACGGCGAAGATGATGAGGAACCCCGCGCTCCCCATCGTCGAGATGCTCTTCAGGTTCAACAGGTTCGCCAGCAACAGCGTGGCCCCGGCCGTGATGAACAGGCCTTCCAGGGGCTCGTTCCAGATGGGCCGCTCCAGCCCGGCGGGCAGCTCCTTCGACTTCGCGATCGTGTACGTGAGGCGCGCCGATCCGTAGAGGGTGGCGTTGATTGCGGAGGCAGTCGAGAGCATCGCCGCGACGGCGATCATCACGAACCCGGCCGAGCCGAGCGAAGGCCGGGCGGCGATCGCGAGCGCATAGTCCTGAGCGCGCACGAGTGCCGCCACGGGTACCGACCCCACCGCCACGACGGCGACCAGCACGTACAGCGCGATCACGAACACCACGGAGATGTAGTAGGCCTTCGTCAGGGTGCGAGCCGGATCCTGGACATCCTCGGCTGCGTTGGCGATGAGCTCGAAGCCCTCGTAGGCGAGGAAGATGATCATCCCTCCGGCCACCAACGCGGCCGGAGAGCTCCACGTGGCCGGGGCGAGCCGGGTCGCCGATACCCCCGCCAAGCCCACGGCGACGAAGAGCAGCAAGATGGCGATCTTGATCCCCACGACGAACCGCTCGGCTCGAGCCACGGTTGACGCACCCGCCACGTTCAGCCCGGCAATCGCGATGATGGCCACGCTGAGGAACACGTGCTTCGCGGACCCGCGGAGCGCTGGGGGAAGCAAGCTCGCGGCGTAGCTCCCGAACGCCTCGGCGTAGAGGGCGAGCATGACGATGTAGCTGAGCCACAGCAGCACGTTGATCCCGCCGGGGAACAACCCCGTGCCGAACCCGCGGTTCACGAACGTCACCGTGCCACCGCGACTGGGATAGGACTTCGACAAGAGCGCGTAGGACCTGGCCGTGAGCATCGCCACCGTGCCGGCGATCAGAAACGCGACCGGTGCCCCGCCCCCGGCGATCCGCACCGACAGACCGAGGACGGCGAAGATGCCCCCTCCCACCATGCCCCCGACGCCGATGGCGATGACTCCCCATACCCCGACGTAGCTCGGGGCTCGTCGTCCAGGAGACACCCCCCAACACTATCCCGGGCAGCAGGAGGCTCGGTTCCAGGCCCCTGCGTCTGCCCTCGGTTCTGTTGAGTCAGCCTGCGCGCTCGGTCCATTCATGCATGGGCTTGGGCTCGCGTTGCGTGAGCGATTCGATCCCCGAATCCCATCGTGCGTGGTTTGCGAGGTGGTTCGTCGCGACGAACCGGAAGGCATCCTCCGGTGGGCGATCGACGTGCTGCCTGAGTTGGATGGCCATCCAGCATCACGCCCTCCACCCGAACACCATGGGCGGGGGGGAAGGCGGCGGCTGATCTGTCGGCCAGTTGCGGATGTCCAGACCGAACACGTCGCGGATGTAGTCAAGCCACCAGGAGTCATGCGCGGAGTCGGTGAACGCGCCCCGTACCTCGGAGGGGTTCTCCAGCTCCCAGGTGTTGATCGCGAAGTTTCCCATCGGGGTCTCCTGCAGAAACATCGCGAACTGAGTCCATCCGCCGGCTTCGCGGTTCAGTCGCTCCCATTCGTCTTGGTGCTGAGCGACCTCCTCGCCGAAGTTGCGAACCCGGTCCTCCTGACCCGGAAGAACGGGAAAGACAACCGCCCCTAGGTACCCCATCGCCGACCTCCTGCCCGTAACGGATCCCAATTGGACCTCAGCTGAGGAGCCCCTCGCAACTCGAGCAACGGTCCGCAAGCTGCCCAATCAGTCGTGCCGAACCGCTCGAGGATCCTTGGCGTAATACACCCCCGAGGTTCACGGGAATCCTTTCCTGGAGCGACTCGGCCGCCCTCGAGAGAGGGCGGCCGAGTTGCGAATCCTCGTTGTCCGGCTACGTCACCACGATCCCAAACGGGGCCGCACCGCTCGGAAGTGCCGCAGGGGAGCCGGCGAGCTCGTCGAGGTTGCCTCCGTGGACGTTGAAGATGCTGACCGTGGCCACGGCCTCATCGACGACGTACAGGTGCGTGCCCGCAGGATCGAGGCGCGCATCGAATGGACGGATCCCGGGGCCGCTCTTGAACGCCGTGCTGCTGAGGTAGCGCAGCGACTGGTCGGCTTGGATCCGATAGCTCGACAGCGTCGTGCTGCCCGTGTCGACCGTGAACAGGTAGTGGCCGTCATGGGAGATCTCGACCCAGCATGGAGCCGTCTGCCCGTTGGGGTAGGGCGAGCCGCCCAGCGACGACAGCGTCCCGTTGTTGCTCACGGCGAACGCAGAAACGGAGCCGGCGCCCGCCGGACCGTGGGCGTTCGACACGTAGAGGCGATGCGGGTGCGTCGGCGAAAACTCACTGCCGAACGGCCCGGGAGCCTCGGCCGGGAACGGCGAGCCGGGGGCTGCACGCAGCCGACCATCTCGGCGAACCATGAAGCTGTCGATCAAGAAGGTGCTCGGATCGGTCGTGCCGACCTCGACCCCGACCAGGTGGTGGCCCGACGAGTTGAACAAGATGTCGCCGGGGTTGGCAGTCGCCGGGAGCCAGACCGTCGAGTTCTTCAGGTGGGTCAGGCGACCCCAGCGATTGAGGCGGAAACCCGTGTAGTTGGCGCCCGTTGTTCCGTTGCCCAGGTTCGCCACATAGACAAGGTGATCGTGCACGGCGACGCTCACCGGCGCGATTCCGAACGACCACACCGGACTGCTGCCCACCTTGGTGAGCGAGCCGTTGCCGTGGATCCGCGCGACGGAGATCTGGCTGCTGCCGGCGTCGACCGCGATCAGGAAGCGCCCGTCGGCGGTGACCTGGACTGCGCCTTGTGATCCAACAGGTGTGCCGGTCCCGGCCCCACCGATGTTGAACGGTGAACCGGCGAGCGGCGTCAATGTCCCGTCGCGGTGCTTTGCGAACGCTGCGATCGTGTTGGAGCCCACGGTGTTGTCGTTCACGTACACGTGGCCGACGACACCGGCCTTCGGATGCGCCACGGCTACATCTGGAACCGCTGCGAGACCGGCGGCAAACCCGACGAGCAACGCGGCCATACCGGCGATGCGTTTGCTTGCGTGCATGGACCACTCCCTTCCCTCGGTGGTGCGTCACGACCACCTTAGGGAGCCGGTCCTTACGAGATCCTTACCGCCCGATCACCGAACGCTGAACAATCGACCGAGCGTTCGTCCACCTGTCGAAGGGCCCGGCAGAAGCTGGCGCGTCCACGATCGACGGCTCATCATGGCGCGATGAAGCACCTGGCAGCAGACGACCTCCGATCACCGGCGAGCACACTTGGCGCCGGCGTCAGCGCGGGATTCCTCATGGGGGTCGTAATCGGCGGTCTCGGCGGTCGGCTCGCGATGCTGTTGCTGCGGGTGACCTCCGATTCAGGGCTGCACGGCGTGCAAACGGACGACGGGTTCACGATCGGCCGCATCAGCTTCGAGACGCTCTTCTTGTTGGGGGTCACCGCTGGTCTCGGGATTGTGGGTGGTCTGTTCTACCTGGTGGTTCGACGTTGGATCCCCAGGGCGGGGCGCATCCCGATCATGTCGTTGTTCTTCGCTCTGGTCGGCGGCGCCGGGATCATCGGCACGCCGAGCGAAGTGGATTTCTCGCGCCTGTCTCCGCTCTCGCTCGCGGTTGGCCTCTTCATCGCGATCCCCGCTGCCTACGGCGCCGCGATGCCATGGCTCACCGAGCGGCTGCTGCGCGACGATTCGATCCTGCGCCGAACGCGTTGGGGCTGGATCGCGGGCCTGGCGCCCCTCCTGTTCGCGAACGTCGTGGGGCTACTCGTCTTGCTCGGAGCGCTGGGCATCTTGGCTCTCGGCCGGGCAAACCCGGCCCTGGTGGCTGCGTGGCGGACCAGGGTCGCCACCTGGCTCGGCCGAACCGCCTTGGCGGCGATGGCGATCTTGGCCGCCACAGGGCTCCTTCGAGACGGAATCGAGATCCTGAGCTGAGGCTGCGTGTCGGCCCTGTAGTCGGCGGTGGGCGGATTCTTGAGGTGACCTTGCACGAGCGGCTGTGCAGTGGGCGCTGGAGGGCTCGAACCTCCGACCTTCGCCTTGTAAGGGCGACGCTCTTCCAACTGAGCTAAGCGCCCGCTCGTGCTCCTTCTATATGTCCGCACGCGCGGCACACGATCTCACCGAGCGTGAGCGACAGGCGGGTCCCGCCGCACGCGACGCACCGGTCCAGGCGATCCGCCCAGTCGGGCCGGTCGCGCTGGCACTGCGGACAGATCAACACCTGCTTCTCCCCCGCGACCGCACGCACCCACGGGGCCTCGCGCTTGTCGGGGTCGTAGGTGGCGCGTCCGCACAGGAAGCATCCTGGCCGCCCATCCGGGACCGAGTCGTCCTGTGGCGACACGCGCCTAGGATACCGATCCACCCGTCCGTCTTTCACGAGGAGGCACCGATGAGCGAGCCCGCCGAGTTCAGCACCGAAGGCGACATCCGCGTCGAGCGAGGAATGGTCGGCGCCCTGACCGCCGAGGACGTCGACGTCCGCTTCGGCGCCGTCGGTGCGGTTGCCGCCCGCGGCGGCCTCTTCGTCCACCAGGGCCTCTGCGGCCCGGTCGCGGCCCGCGGCAACGTCGCGATCCAGCAGAGCTTCTGCGGTCCGATCGCCACCCTCGGCGACGTGTCGATCCGAAGCGGAGGGTGCGGACCGGTCATCGCCGCGGGCGACGTCAGCATCGAGAACGGCGGCAGCCAGAGCGTGATCTCGCTCGGCAGTGTCACCCTCGGCCCGAGGGCCTTCGTCGGCGCCGTCCTGTCTCCTCGCGTCGTCGTCGAGGAGGGCAGCCGCATCTTGATGAGCACCCGGCAGGCACTCGCGTTCGGCGGCGTATTCGGCTCCATCGTCGGGCTTGCCCTTCTCATCCGAGGCCGGCGGGATCGTTCCTAGCCCGTCCGCGAACTGCTGTCCGCCGGCGGCGCCTGCAACCCGAGCACGTCTTCTCGCGGTGAGACCGAGCCCGGCCGGTGCCGTCCGTGGCCGCCGCGAGCTCGCCAGGCGGCGACGACTCCGGCGCCGAGCCCCACCATCGACCCGAGCACCCAGACGGCCAGGTTGACGAACGGCACGAACCCGAGGACCGCGACCATCCCCCAGCCCGCCAGCAACGCGAGGATCCGGGACCGGGGCTCGCGAACGAGCAGCCTGCCGACCGCGAACGCTCCGATCGCAAGGCCGGCGATCCACAACAGGCCGAGCCCGAGCAGCGCCGAGAGGCCCAGCGGAAGTCCGAGGATCGACGCGACCAGCGCCACGGCGATCAACGGAACCACGAGCGCAAGCCCGAGGCCCCACAGACACGACACGACGGGAGCGGTGCGAAGCGCCGTCCCCGCCCGGTCGAGCCCGCGCGGTGCGATCAGCAGCAGCAGCAGCCCGAGCACGAGCGTCGATGCGGCCACCGATACGGTCGCGAGCAGGAAGCCGAGCACGGCGAGCGTGCCGCGCAAGGTGAAGCCGACGTGCTTGCGCGCACCTCCGACGATGCTCGCCCCGTCGGCAACGTCGACCCGGCCGGAGCCGAGCACCTGCCCCGCCACCTGCGCCGTCGCCGCCACGCGGATCGGCCCGTTGAGCGCGATCACGCTCCCGGTCACCTGGCCCGACACGGTGATCGGCCCATCGAGCACGACGACGTCTCCGTCCACGACCCCGGCCACCGTTGCCCGCCCGTGGAAGACGACGACTTCTCCAACGACGCTGCCCCGCGGGACGTTGACGGTACCCGACAGGACTACCTGGTCTTCGGGATCGGCGGTGATCCCTTGCGCGCGAGCCGCGACGGGGAAGGCAAGGATCGACAGGGCGAGCGCGGCCGCGGCGGCACACCGGCGAACAGGAGACATCCGCGCATCCTAGCCGGGGGTTGCGCCGTGAAGGGTCGCCAATTGCAGGTACGGTGACTAGGTGGTGCTCGACCTATTTTCTCCCGCTGTCCGGTCGTGGTTCGAGCACAGCTTCGAGGAGCCAACCGCAGCCCAGAGCGGTGGCTGGCCGGCCATCGCGCGCGGCGACCACACGCTGATCCTGGCGCCGACCGGCTCCGGCAAGACGCTCGCCGCATTCCTGTTCGCGATCGACCGCCTGGCCGCCGAGGCGCCGCCGCCCGATGACCGCCGCACCCGCGTGCTGTACGTGTCGCCGCTGCGGGCTCTCGCCGTCGACGTCGAGAAGAACCTTCGCGAGCCGCTGGCCGGCATCCGAGAGCTGGCTCGCGACGAGGGCCTGGCCCACGTTCCGGAGGCCGCGGTCCGTACCGGAGACACGCCGGCGTCGGAACGCAGGCGGATGATCAAGCACCCGCCGGACATCCTGATCACGACGCCCGAGTCCCTGTACCTGATGCTCACCTCGTCCGCGCGCGAAACGCTGCGCGGCGTGCGCTGGGTGATCGTGGACGAGATCCATTCCCTGGCCGCGACGAAACGCGGCGCGCACCTGGCGCTCTCGCTCGAGCGGCTCGAGGCGTTGACGGACGCGCCGCCGCAACGCATCGGTCTCTCGGCCACGCAGCGCCCGCTGGATGAGATCGCACGCTTCCTCGGCGGCCGGGACGAGACCGGACCGAGACCGGTGACCGTCGTCGACGCCGGCCACCGCAAGCCGATGGAGCTCCAGGTCGTCGTGCCGGTCGAGGACATGGCGACCTACGGACGGGACGAGGGCGGACCGCGCAGCGACCGCGGGGCGACGAACTCGATCTGGCCGTCGATCCATCCGCGTCTGCTGGAGCTGATCCGCGAGCACACCTCGACGATCATCTTCGTCAACGCGCGCCGGCTGGCCGAGCGACTCGCAACCAGCCTCAACGAGCTGGCCGGCGAGGAACTCGTGCGCGCCCATCACGGTTCGCTCGCGCGGGAGCAGCGGATCGAGGTCGAGGACGCGCTCAAGCGAGGGACCTTGCGCGGGCTCGTCGCGACGTCCTCGCTCGAGCTCGGCATCGACATGGGGGCGGTCGACCTGGTCATCCAGGTGGAATCGCCGCCGTCGGTCGCGAGCGGACTGCAGCGGATCGGGCGAGCCGGTCACCAGGTCGGCGAACCGAGCCGCGGCCGCATCTTCCCCAAGTACCGCGGCGACCTGCTGCAGGCGGCCGTCGTCGCCGAGCGCATGCTGGCCGGCCAGATCGAGGAGACGCGCTATCTGCGAAGCCCGCTCGACGTGCTGGCCCAGCAGCTGGTCGCGATGTCCGCGATGGACGAGTGGCACGTGGACGACCTGTTCAGAACGGTCCGCCACGCCGCCAACTTCGAGGACCTGACGGAAGGGTTGTTCCTCGGCGTGCTGGAGATGCTCGCCGGCCGGTATCCGTCCGACGCGTTCGCGGAGCTCCGCCCGCGCGTCGTGTGGGACCGCGAGGCCGGCACCGTCCGGGCGCGCGAGGGCGCCGGCCTCATCGCGGTCACCTCCGGCGGCACGATCCCGGACCGCGGTCTGTTCGGCGTCTTCATGGCCGACGGCACGCGTGTCGGCGAGCTGGACGAAGAGATGGTGTACGAGTCCCGGCAGGGAGAGGTCTTCCTGCTGGGCGCGAGCGCGTGGCGGATCGACGAGATCACGCTCGACCGCGTCGTCGTCTCACCGGCGCCGGGCGAGATCGGGCGGATGCCCTTCTGGAAGGGCGACGGACCCGGACGCCCCATCGAGCTCGGCCGCGCGATGGGCGCCTTCGTCCGCTCGCTCGAGGGGGTCAGCCGCGAGGACGTGCTCCGGCGCCTGGAGCGCGACGTGGGACTCGATCCGCTCGCGGCGCAAAACCTCGTCGCGTATCTCGACGAGCAGCGCGAGGCAACCGGCGCGGTGCCCGACGACCGCACCGTGGTGGTCGAGCGATTCCGCGACGAGCTGGGCGACTGGCGGATGTGCATCCTGTCGCCCTTCGGCTCCCGGGTGCACGCGCCGTGGGCGCTCGCCATCGAGGCACGCCTGCAGGAGCGATTCGGTTCCGGGACCCAGGTGCTCTGGTCCGACGACGGGATCGTCGTGCGGCTGCCCGAGGCGGTCGACCGCGTACCGCTGGAAGACCTGATCTTCGATCCAGATGAGATCGAGGCGGAAGTCGTTCGCGCGCTGCCGAACACAGCCCTGTTTGCCGGCGTGTTCCGAGAGGCGTGCGCGCGCGCCCTGTTGCTGCCTCGGCGGCGGATCGGCAAGCGCACTCCCCTTTGGCAGCAGCGGCAGCGTTCCGCCGACCTGCTGACGGAGGCGGCCAAACACCCGACGTTCCCGATGCTGCTCGAGGCGACCCGCGAGTGCCTGCGCGACGTCTTCGACGTCCCGGCGCTCCGCGAGGTCATGGCCTGGCTTCGTTCGCGGCAGACGCGGCTGGTCGGGGTCGACACCGAGCGTGCTTCGCCGTTCGCCATCTCGCTGCTGTTTCGCTGGATCGCCGTCTACATGTACGAAGGCGATGCCCCGCTTGCGGAGCGGCGGGCGGCGGCGCTCGCGCTCGACCCCGATCTGCTGCGAGAGCTGCTGGGCGAGGAGGAGCTCCGCGACCTGCTCGACCCCGCGTCGATCGACGAGGTGGAGCTGTCCCTGCAGCGCCTCTCCCCCGAGCGAACCGCCCGGTCGGCCGACGACATCCACGATCTGCTCCAAACCCTGGGCGACCTGACGGAGCTGGAGGTGGCCGCCCGGTCGGGCGGCGATCCGACCGAGCCGGTCATCTCACTGCTGGACGACGGCCGGGCGATCCTCGTGATCGTCGGCGGCGAGCCGCGCCTGGCCGCGGCCGAGGATGCCGCGCGGCTTCGCGACGGGCTCGGGGTGGTGCTTCCCGACGGGTTGCCGGGCGCGTTCACGGGCCTCACCGAACGCCCGCTCGAGGGCCTGGTTCACCGCTTCGCGCGCACGCACGGGCCGTTTTCGGCAAGCGACGTCGCGGCCCGGCTCGGAGCGCCGGTCGAACAGGTGCTGGCCGCTCTCGAGCGGCTGGAGACCGAACGGATCGTCGCCCGCGGGACGATGCGCCACGGCGCCGAGCTGGAGTGGTGCCACGTCGAGGTCCTGCGACGGATCCGCCGTCGCTCGCTTGCCGCCCTGCGGCGCGAGGTCGAGCCGGTCGGGGCCGGCACGTTCGGGCAGTTCTTGCCGGCGTGGCAGGGGGCGGACGAACCACGGTCGGGGCCGGGGACCTTGTCGGATGCGCTCGCGCGCCTGCAGGGCGCCGCGATCCCGGCCTCCATCCTCGAGGCCGACGTCCTGCCCGCGCGCGTGCTCGGGTACCGCGCGGCCGACCTGGATGCGCTGCTCGCGAGCGGCGATCTCGTTTGGATCGGCGCGGGCCCGTTGGGTCTCGACGACGGCCGTGTGACGCTGCTCTTTCGTGAGGGGGCGGCGGCGCTCGTCCCGCCGGCCGCCGACGAACGTCCGACCGGACCGATCCACGAAGCCATCCGCAACCGGCTCGAGACCCGTGGCGCCTCCTTCTGGCTGGAGCTGGTCCACGCCGCGGGCACCGCGGACGAACGGCAGCTGCTCGGCCCGCTGTGGGACCTGGTCTGGGCCGGCGAGATCACCAACGACACCCTGGCTCCGCTTCGCGCGTACGTACGCGGGATCCACGGTCGTCCCAAGCTTGCTCGCGGCAGCCGCCGGCCGCGTCCGGGTGGTCTCCGCTCGGCCGGGCCCGCGGCCGGCGCCGGACGCTGGTCGCTCGTGTCGTGGCTTCGTGAAACCGCCCCCTCGCACACCGAGGTCGCCCACGCTCGCGCGCTTCGTCTGCTCGATCGCCACGGGATCGTGACGCGCGAGACCGTGCTCGCCGAGTCGAGACCCGGTGGGTTCGCCGGCGTCTACCCGGTGCTTCGGGCGATGGAGGCCGCCGGAAGGGTCCGCCGCGGGTACTTCGTCGCCGGTCTGGGCGCCGCCCAGTTCGGCGAGGCCGGCGCGGTCGACCGGCTGCGTCAGATCAGAGCGGATGGATCGGACAAGCCCACCGCGCTGGTCCTGGCCGCGGCCGACCCGGCTCAGCCCTACGGAGCCGCGCTGCCGTGGCCGCGCTCGGGAACCTCCAGACCCTCCCGGTCGGCCGGCGGCTTCGTCGTTCTGGTCGACGGACGGCCCGGCGCGTTTCTCGAGCGCGGCGGGCGCAGCCTCGTGACGTTCGACGAGGAGCCGGCCTCGTGGACGGACGCGCTCGCATCGATCGTGAAGAACGGACGTATGCGCCGGATCGAGCTCACGCGGATCGACGGTGAACCGGCCGCCGACAGCGGGGCCGCGCCGGCGCTTCGCAGCGCCGGCTTCGCCGACGGCTATCGCGGTCTCACAATTCGTTCGTAGACCGGCGGAGCTCGGCCTCGAGATGGCGCGTCAGATCGACGTTCTCGGTGGCCATGTCCATCTGGTATCGCAGCACGTCGTCCTTGACCCGGTAGACGCGGCGGATCGCGACGACCCCCATTCCGGTCGAAGTCCTCCCGATCGCGCCCGGGCGCGCGTCGAGCTCCATCACACCGTCCTCGACGGTTCCCTCCGACACCTCGACGAGACCCAGCGGATGCGCGAGCGTCAACTCCACCGTGCGAACGTCGCGGCCTGGACGCAGGAACCCCTGCTCGAAATGGAGCGGCTCATGGTCTTCGGCCGACCAGCTCTCCTGGCTCCACCTGAGGAACCGGTCCCCGACATGGTCGATCTGGATCTGCTCGGTGTAGGAGAAGTCCTCGATCGTCGGGTAGGACCCGCTGCCCGTTCCGGTCCACATGCCGAGGAGGAACGCGAGGCCCCGAAGGTCGGGATGAAGGTCGGGGGTCACGGTGCCGCACGCTAGCAGCGGGCGGGGCGTTCACCCCGCAAGCAGGAACGGCGAGCGCCGAGCGGTCACTTCTTCGGTGGGAAGGAGACGGCCTTGTCGAATTCGCCGATCCGCTTCTCGACGTCGTCGAGGAGCCCCTCGAGCCGCTTGATGCGCTCCGTGAGCGAGGCGACGTCCTGCTCGCCGCGCTTCGGAGCAGGCATGCGGATCGTCAGATCACCCTCGGTGACGCCGACCCCGTCCGAGGTCTTCGGCCGGTCCACGCCGATGCCGCCCTCACCGCGCAGCCGAGCCTGGAGTCCGAGCAACCCGTCCACGACCTCGCCGTGCACCCCACCGGGGCCGTTCATCCTCTTGTCGCTCACCTTTTCACCGTCCTCCACTGCGCTCGGGAGCCGCGGCACCCCACCCGCGGATGGCGATGCTACGCCGCCTGGGAGCGTCCACTCAATCCTCCGAATGGCTGCCTTCTCAGCGATGCAGCATTTGACGTAGGGTACCGTGGCCAAGTCTGCAGCGCAATCCATCCTCGGAGGTCATTCGGTGCGCAGCCGTTTCGTCGCCGTCGCGGCGTTCTTGCTCGCCTCGGCGAGCCTCGACCTCGTCGCCACCGCCACTGCCGCCTCGGCCGCGGCGTGTCCCCGCTACCCCACCGTCGTGAAACGCGGCTCGATCCACACGAACGGCATCCACGAGGTTTCGGGGCTCGAATGGAGCGCTCGCCGGCGTGTGCTCTGGTTCGAACAGGACTCCGGGAACCCGGCGCGTCTGTACGCCGCCACCAGATCGGGCCGGGCGCGCGCGAACATCCTCATCCCCAATGCCCACAACCACGACTGGGAAGACATGGCGCTTGCCGGCAACCGGATCTACATGGGCGACATCGGCGACAACGGCAGCAAGCGGCCCGACATCCAGATCTACGTCCTGCCCGAACCGCGGTTGACCGTCCATCGCGCGCCCGCGCGCGTGCTCAACCTTCGCTACCCCGACGGCGCCCACAACGCCGAGGCGATGGTCGTCGACCCCGTCGTCGGTCGTCTGTTCATCATCACCAAGGAACGCGACCGGGACTTCGCCGACGTGTATCGCGTGAAGGTGACGAACTTCCGCAGCGGGGCGACCAGACGGCTCCAACGGATCGGGCGGATCCCCATCGGCAACGTGACGGCAGCCGATCTCGGGCCCGAAGGCCTGATCGTGAAGAACTACCGGCACGGGTTGCTGTATCGCTGGGCGAATGACCGTCGAGTCGCAACGGCGATCCGAGGACGGCCCTGCACCGTCGAGATCGGGTTCGGCGAATCCATCACCTTTGCGCCGGGCGCGCTGTACGCGGTTCCCGAGGGGCAGACCCCGCCGATCTACCGCACGCTGCGCGCCTGAGACCCGCGGCCGAGGCGGGTGACCGCGACCGCGGCCCACCCGGCGGCGCCGACGACGAGCGTCACTCCCCACGCCCCCGCGCGGGAGCCGACCGAGACTCCGAGGCGATCGGCGATGATGCCGGCGAGCGCCAGGCCGCCGAGGCCGAGCGCCGGGGCGAGGCCGGCCCGGAGCCACGCCTCGCGGGTGAGGAACCAGGCCCAGCCGATCCCCGCGAACAAGACGATCGCGAAGAAGATCGCCGCCGTCTCCGGCGCGATCACCCGCGCGCGGGGACCCACGCGATATGCGAGCGACACCTTTGGGATCGATCCCCGGAAGACCACAAGCCCGTCCACCGCGTCGGCCTCCGGATGCGTGGCGGCGACGTGGGCAACGCTCCTGAAATACAGACCCGAGACGATCACGACCGGATCGTGCGGCAACACCGACCGGACGGAAGGCCAGACGAGGTCCGCATCGTGGGTGAACGCCGGCTCGGACGGACGTTCGGTCTGCCGCCCGGCCAGCGCGTCGCCGGGGTCGCCGACGAACACGTGGACGTCACCGACGCGTGAGGGATCGATCAGCGCGCGGATCCGGCGAATCGCCGTCGTCGCGCCGTGGACCGGCAGCCGCGGAGCGTCGACCACGACGACGACCTTCGTGCCCGCGGACGTAGCGTCGACGACTCCGGCCAGCTGCTGGAGCGCGGGGAGCCGCGCGTCCGGAATCGCCGGGGGCCGGTCCCACCACGAGGTGGCCGTCAGGACGACCGCGCCGATGACCACGGACGCACCCAGGATTCCCAAGCCGAGCGCCGCGGCGGGTCGCACCCGGGCACCGGCCCGGATGAGACCTCCGACGGCGACCGCCGCAAGGATCGGAACCGCGAGGGCGAACGCGACCAGTCGGTGTGCGGGCAGATCCACACCCACTTCGATCGCGACCACACTTGCCGCGCCCGTGAGCGCCCAGACCGTGAGCAGACGGCGGCCCGCCGGGACCGGCCCATCCGCGGCCCGGAGCAGGACGAGACCGGCGATCGCGAGCGCCACGACGATCGGGACGGAGACGATCGGGTACAGGCGATTCAGCTTCTCGAGCAGCTCCGTTCGATCCGGCAGCTGTGGCGAGAGCAGCCGCCCGGGTGCCAGCGCCAGCACGATCCAGCCGGCGACGGCGCCGATCCCCACTCCGGCGGCCAGACGGACCGCGGTCGCGCGGTCGCGGCCGGCGGCAGCGGTCCACACCGCGGTCGCGAGCAGCAAGAGCGCCGCGAACGACGCGATCGGCCAGTGGAACGCCGCCGCGCCCGCAAGCAGCAGGCCGCCGCCCGCCAGGCCGGCGCCACCCGTCGAGGGCAGCAGCAGCAACGTGAATCCGCCGAGCAGGACGACCGCGGCGAGCAGGTTGTCGAAGTAGCCGGCCGCGAACAGGTCCACGTTCGCGGACGCGCCGACCAACAAGACGACCACCCCCATGAGCCAAACGGGCCGGCGCAGAACGCCGATCGCAAAGGCGCCGGCGGCCAGGGCGAGCGCGGCCGCGGCCGCGGCCGGGAGCCCGAAGGCGATCTCGGCGGGCGAGACGCCGCCGATGCCGGCGACCACGGCGACCACGATCGGCAGCCCCGGCCGGTCGACGCCGGCATCGATGACGTTCGGCCCGGGCGCCGGCAACCCGTCCAATCCGAGCTGCGCAACGACATTGGATCGCCAGACGGCCTGGGGCGTGTCGGAACCGACCGCCGTCCGCACGTCGTGGATCGCATAGGTGCCCAGATAGACACCGGCGACGATCAGGAGGGCCGCGACGATCGATGCGGCCTGCGCCGCGTGGGCACCGCGTCCGCTGCTCAGAACCCCTCGTCGTACTCGGCGTCGGTCACCGGCGCTCCCCACTCCGGCGCGCCTTGCCCGTTGACCGCCACGTGCACGACCGGCGTGTCGGGCGTCCCGCCGTGGAAGTGCCACTCGTCGGACCCCACGTGGACGACGTCCCCGGCCTCGAGCACGCGGCCCTGTTCCCCCCGGGTTCGAACGCGGCCGAGGCCGGACACACCGAACAGGAACTGACCGCCGGGGTGCCGGTGCCAGTGCGTCCGCGCTCCGGGACTGAAATTCACGATCCCGACGTTGGTCCCGTCGGATGCGGTGAGCGTGCCTCGGAGCCAGACCTCGCCGGCGAAGCGGCCGTCGTCGCCCCGCTCGTAGGTTCCCTCCGACGCCGGCGCAGCTTCCACGTCGCGGAGCCTAGCAGCGCCGGGCGGATCGCCCGGGCCCGCCGCGAAGCCCGTCCCGGGAATGTCTCATGGGGGCCGTACCGTTCTTCTGGTTGCGGTGCAGCAGCGCCGTTCGATAGGTGGGAGCCAAGATGCCCGAACAACTGGAAACGAAGATCCTTCCTCTGCTGCCGCTTTCGAGCGGCGTCGTTCTGCCCGGCATGGTCGTGACGCTCATGCTGGAGACCGATGAGGCCCAGGCCGCCGCTGCCGCGGCACGCGCCGGCGACGACACCATTCTTCTCGTCCCGCGTGTCGGCGAGGCCTATGCCCGCGTCGGCACGGTGGCCCAGATCGAGGACACCGGCCAGCTGCGGAACGGGGTCGAGGCGCTGGTGATCCGCGGCGTCCGACGCGCGGTGGTCACCACCGGCGTGGCCGGAACCGGCGACGCCACATGGGTGATGGTCGCCGACGCCGTCGAGCAGAGCGGCGACACGGAGCGCGCCCGCGAGTTGGGGCGCGAGTATCGCGCGACCCTCGAGAACATCCTGGAGACACGCGGCGCCGCACCGATCGCCGAGATCCTGCGCGGCATCGATTCGCCCGGCGACCTCGCCGACATGTCCGGCTACTCCCCCGATCTCTCGACGGCCCAGAAGATCGAGGTCCTCGAGACCCTCGACGTCGAGCGCCGTCTGGAGCGAGTCGTCGAATGGGCGCGGGACACCCTGGCCGAGATCACGGTGAAGGACCAGATCCGCGAGGAGGTCCAGGAAGGACTCGACAAGCGCCAGCGTGAGTTCATCCTGCGCCAGCAGATGGACGCCATCCGCAAGGAGCTGGGCGAGGACGCCGGCGACGACGTCATCGAGACGTACCGCACGAAGATCGCCGAGGCCGGGATGCCGGACGACGTTCGAGCCGAGGCGGAGCGCGAGCTCGGCCGGCTCGAGCGCACATCCGAGCAGTCCCCCGAGTACGGCTGGATCCGGACCTACCTGGACTGGATGACCGAGCTTCCGTGGAACGTGCGGACCGACGACAACTTCGATATCGCCGACGCCAAGCGCATCCTCGATGAGGACCACACCGGCCTGACCGACGTGAAGGATCGCATCCTGGAGTACCTGGCCGTCCGCAAGCTCCGCAAGGAGCGCGGGCTCGGCGAGGCGACCGGGCGCGGCTCGGGCGCGATCCTCACGCTGATCGGACCCCCCGGGGTCGGCAAGACCTCGCTCGGCGAGTCCGTCGCGCGTGCGCTCGGGCGGAAGTTCGTCCGCGTCTCGCTCGGCGGCATCCACGACGAGGCGGAGATCCGCGGTCACCGCCGCACCTATGTCGGCGCCCTGCCCGGACGCATCGTGCGCGCATTGAAGGACGCGGGGACGAAGAACCCCGTGATGATGCTGGACGAGATCGACAAGGTCGGCGCCGACTGGCGCGGCGACCCGTCGTCCGCCCTGCTCGAGGTTCTCGACCCGGCGCAGAACCACACGTTCCGCGACCACTACCTCGACGTCGACCTGGATCTCAGCGAGGTGCTGTTCATCGCGACGGGAAATGTGGCCGAGACGATCCCCGGCCCGCTGCTCGACCGGATGGAGGTCATCCGGCTCGACGGCTACACCGAGGACGAGAAGGTCCTCATCGCGCGCGACCATCTGCTCCGCCGCCAGCTCGAGCGAAACGGCCTCGAAACGGAGCCGGCCGAGGTCGAGATCACCGACGACGCGCTGAAGGCGATCGTCGGCGATTACACACGCGAGGCCGGCGTCCGAAACCTCGAGCGCGAGCTCGGCAAGGCCCTTCGAAAGGTCGCGACCAAGATCGCCGGGGCCGAGGTCACACCGCCGGTCGTCATCGACGCCGGCGACGTGCGCACGTATCTCGGGCGCCAGCGGTTCTTCTTCGAGGCCGCCGAGCGGACGAGCGTCCCCGGCGTGGCGACCGGCCTGGCCGTCACGGGCACCGGCGGCGACGTCCTGTTCGTCGAGGCGAACGTGATGGACGGCGAGCCCGGGCTCACGCTGACGGGTCAGCTCGGCGACGTGATGAAGGAGTCGGCGCAGATCGCGCTGTCGTACGTGCGCGGGCACGCCGAGGAGCTGGGGATCGACCCCGAGCGGCTCAACCGGCGGTTCCACGTCCACGTTCCTGCGGGCGCGGTCCCGAAGGACGGGCCGTCGGCCGGCGTCACGATGACGACGGCGCTCGCCAGCCTGCTCACGGGGCGGCCGGTTCGCTCGACCGTGGGGATGACCGGCGAGATCACGCTGTCCGGCCGCGTTCTTCCGATCGGCGGACTCAAGCAGAAGGTGCTCGCCGCCCACCGGGCCGGTCTGAAGGAGGTCGTCCTGCCCCTTCGCAACGAGGGCGATCTGGAGGACGTGCCCGAACAGGTGCGCGAGGAGATGGCGTTCCACCCCGCCGAGACCGTGGACGATGTCCTTTCATGGGCGCTCGAGCCGGAGCCGGTCACGGTCTGACCGGCCCGGCTCGGAGTTTGCCTGCGGCGCCCTCAGGACCAAAAGGCGTCCACGGCCGGCGAGTCGGCGACGTACTGCCAAACCTCGACGACACGCTCGTCCACGATGTGGAAGTGCTGGATCTGAAGGCTGTCCAAGACGGCGTCGCCGCGCCGGCCGGTCGAGCGGGCGACCGCCGCCGCGCCGTCGTCGTTGGCGAGGATCTCCTGGACCTCCACCCGGAACGTGCCGGCGGTGAGCTCCATGGTGCGGCCGAAGAAGCTCATGACCGCCTCGATGCCGCGATGGTCCCCGCCGAGGATTCCGAGTCGCTGGGCGTGCCACACGATCTCCTGATGGAAGAGGCGCTGAATCGTGGCCATGTCCCCGGCCGCGAACGCCTCGTAGCCGGATCGCAAGAGCTCTGCGTTTCGGGCCGCCCGGTCCGTGATCGCCTCGGTCATCTCCTGCTCCTTTCGTCGGTTCATCGAGCATAGGGAATCGCGGCAGCGCGTCGCATCGACGGTTCAGTCGATCTTTTCGTGCGTCTACTCGGGCCGGCCCGGACGCACCAAGTCATGCTCCATGGCGAACATCGACAACCCCGCCCGGGTGGAGACGCTCGCCTTGCCATAGATATGGACCACATGCGTATGGACGGTCGACCCGGAGATGACGAGATCGTGCGCGATCTCCTTCTCGGAGCGTCCTCGAACCAACAGGTGCAGAACCTCGAGCTCGCGCTCCGTGAGACCCGCGGGGCGCGTGGGCCGGCGCCCGGGTCGCTCTCCCGCCGCCTCGATCACCGCGCGAACCGCATCGGCATCGAAGGCTCCCGCCTCGAGGGTGCGTGCCGCCTCGTTGGTCGAGTGGGCGGGCCGGTGCGGCCGCTCCTCGGTGAGGGCGTGGAACGCGTCGGCGGCCGCGAGGATGCGAGCAGAAGTGTCGAGCATGGATCCGGGAGCTCCGCGATGGTAGCCGGAGCCGTCGGGTCGCTCGTGGTGCATCCCGGCAAGGCGAGCGATCCCGGCGAGCGCCGGTGAACGGCCGAGAATCCGCTCCGAGTGGTACGGGTGCAGCCGTACCGCCTCCCACTCCGTCGTCGTGAGCGGGCCGGCCTTCTCCCAGATGCCGGACGGCACGCCGACTCGGCCCAAATCGTGGAAGAGGCCGGCACGCCGCAGCGTGGCCGTCTGCTCGTCTTCGAGTCCGGCAATCGAGCCTGCCCGCTCGGCCAAATCGGCGACCCCGGCCGAATGTCCGGCGAAGTACGGCGACTTCAGGTCGACCGCGTCCGCAAATCCGGCCGCAATCTCGTCGAGCCGTTCCGGTCGGACGACTCGGTGTGGCTCGGGCTCGGCGGCCACCGTGGCCGCCCAGGGGTCCTCCGGCCATCCGGCATCGAGATCCAAGCCACCATCTCGAGTCAGCGCCGTCACGATCGCGGGATCCAGCCGGCGGCCCGACCACCGCCGAAGGACCTCGAGCGCCCCTGCCCTTCCGGCCTCGGCTTCGAACATCACCGCCGCCGTCGCGGCCGCGGCGAGCCGTGCCGGGACGGCGATCGAATCGCCCGCGACTCCGCGGGGCGAGCCCTTTCCGTCCCACCGCTCGAAGACGTCGCGAAGTCCGGCCTCGACTTCCTCGTCCAGTCGAAAGCGTCTCGCCATCGCCGCCCCCACCTCGCAGTCGGCCTGTGCACCCTCTCGCGAGGCCCGAGGCGCGCCCGGAGCCACGGCGACGAACCGTCGCAGGCGCCCGGCGATGGGCCCCTCCCCGGTCCCCGACCAGAGGAAGCCGAGTGCCTCTCGGGCTCGAGACGCATCGATGAGATCTCCCGTGCCTCGAACGGCGACGTCGTTCCCCCCGAACGCGGCGGCGTACTCGTGTGAGGTCGCCGTGCAACCGATCGATCGGAGAAGCGTCGTGTAGTACACGGACGAGACTTCGTGGGCGGGCAGACCCATGGAGCGCGCAACTGCCGTCGCGATCAGACATGCCCGCATCGCCTCTTCGGGCGGGCGCCCACGAGCCAGATCGGTGACGAGCGACAGGGCGGACAGCAGCTCCGCCAGCCTGGCCTCGCCGGTCACGCTCGTACTCCCCGACATTCCGCCCAAGGATATGCGGGGCGGCGCTCGTGACGGATACCGTGACCCGGTCACCCCAAGGGAAGGGAATCCGTGTTCGAGGTCTACATGGAGGTCGGACGCCGGCGGACCTTCGCGGGCGCGCTGGACTGGCCGGGCTGGTGCCGCGGCGGCCGCGACGAGAACGCCGCCATGGAGGCGCTGTTCGACTACGCCGGGCGGTACGCCCGTGTCGTCGGGGCGCGCCGGGGGTTCTCCGCGCCGAAGACCACGCGCTCGCTCAAGGTGGTCGAGCGCCTCGAGGGCAACGCGACGACCGAATTCGGCGCACCGGGCATCCCCCCATCCGCCGACGACCGGCCGCTGGACGACGCCGAGGCGAAGCGTCAGATCGCTCTGCTGGCGGCGGCGTGGCGCGCGCTCGACCGATCGGCCAAGGCCGCGGCGGGGAAACGGCTCAGCACGGGTCCGCGCGGGGGCGGCCGCGCGCTCGACGCCATCGTCCGGCACGTGCTCGACGCCGAGATCGCCTACCTGTCCGGGCTGGGAGGCCGGTATCGCCCCGGATCGGCCGGCGCCGACCAAACGGCGGAAGAACGCGCCGCGGTTCGAACCACATTGTCGGCCCGTGTTCGCGGCGAGGTCCCACACCCGCGGCGGTCTGCCGCGTTGTGGTCGCCGCGCTACTTCGTGCGCAGGGCGGCTTGGCACGCACTCGACCACGCGTGGGAAATCGAGGACCGCTCCTCGGGCTGAGAGCTCGTCCCCGCTCAGCGGTGGCCGGCGTCGTCCGGCCGGATTCGGTGGACCGGCTGGCCCGATTCCGGTCCGCCCGGCTACCCTGCGAGCGCCATGGCGGGGACGGCTGCGACGCACGAGGTTCGATCGCGCGACGGGACGCGGATCGCGTTCGAGCGCCGCGGCGAGGATGGTCCCCACCTCGTCGTCGTGGCGGGGGCACTCAGCGATCGATCGTCGGCGGGGCCGCTCGCCGAGCATCTCGCGCGCTCGCTGACCGTCCTCACGTACGACCGGCGAGGGCGCGGCGACAGCGGCGACACACCCCCGTACGCGGTCGAGCGGGAAATCGAGGACCTGATTGCCGTCGCCGCCGAGTCGACCGAACCACCGTTCGTGTACGGGCACTCGAGCGGCGGGGTCCTCGCGCTCCGAGCGTCGGCGGCGGGCATGCCCGCGTCACGCATCGTCGTGTACGAGCCGCCGTTCATCCTCGAAGGCACGCGCGAGCCTCTGCCACTCGATTTGGACGGCCGTTTGATGTCGCTGCTCACCGAACAGGGTCCCGATGCCGCGGTCCGCGCGTTCCTTCGCGAGGGGCCGCAGATCCCGGATATCGCGATCGACGCGATGGTGGCATCGCCCGCGTGGGAGGGGCTCCGCGCGCTCGGGCACACGACGCCGCATGACGCCGCGATCATGGGAGACGGGCGCATCCCCGAAGAGGTGAGGAGGATTCGAACTCCGGTGCTCGTGCTCCAGGGCGGTGCCAGCCCGGATTGGCAGCTCGCCGGCACCCAGGCGCTCGCCGAAATGCTGCCCGCCGGCAGGCTCGTCCGGCTTGAAGGTCTCGACCACGCCGGCGCCCGCGCCGACCCGGAGCGCGTCGCCGGCGAGGTGACGCGCTTTCTCCTCGACGGCCCCTCGAGGTGAGGGACGAGACGCTATCCGCGGTGTGAGGCGACCAGGAACGCGGACACGATGAGGCTGCCCGCGAACTGATCTCTCGAGAAGAAGCTCGACGCATCATCGGTCGCAATCAGTTTCAGCGCGGCCGAGTTCTCGTTGTCGTAGACGAGGGCGGTCGGGAAATGGTTCTTCGGGTAGCTCTTCACGCGCGTGACCTGGAAGACGGCGACCACGCCGTTCTCGAGCGTCAGGATGATCTTGTTGCCGCGACGCACGTCCGACAGGTTGGAGAACACCGACGCGGCGCCGGGCTCCGAGCCGACGTGGCCGAGGATGACGGCGGATCCGACGGTTCCGGGAGCAGCCGAGTCCCGGAACCAACCGGGCCGGCCGAAGGAGGCGTCCGACGGCAGGTTGACCGAACCGCCGGGGTTCAGTCCGAGACTGAGCATCGGCGAGTGGACGTCGATCGCCGGGATGTCGATCGTGACGGGCCGCGAGGGCCTGACCTCCGGGCCGACGATCGTCGCCATCGGGCTCGGCGACGGCGCCGGGATCTTGCTCTTGGAAGGGGCGGCCGCCTCAGCCGAAGGGTGCGGTGTGCTCTTGCGGGACGCAAGGATGGCCACGCTCAGCGTCGCAAGGCATACCGCCAGAAGGATTCCAACCGCAGACGCGTAGCCGCGATGCACGCTCATTGAGTAGACGTCGGTGACCCGAGCGAGCAGCACGATCGGCCCGTCGGCCCATATTTCGCCCTCGAGCAACCCGCAAGGATCGGTCGGCCTTCGAGCGCTAGGCGTGTGCGGCCCGTGCCGGCGCCGCGTGAGAACCGATCAACGAGCCGAAGACGATGATGTTGTCGACATAGTGACCCGTCGAGGAGTCGAACCGGCCGCCGCATGTGATCAACCGGATCTTGGCCGAGTCTGTGTTTCCGTACACGAGCTTGGTGGGAAACGCGGTCTTCGAGACCTCGCGAACGCCGGTGATCTGAAAGACCGCGACGGTGCCATCTCGTCGCGTCACCAGCACCTTGTCGCCCGGTTGAAGCTTTGCCAGCTTGAAGAAGACCGAGGCGCCGTAGTTCCCCGAGTCGACGTGGCCGAGGATGACCGAGGGTCCGACGGAACCCGGAGTGGGCGAGTACTTGTACCAGCCCGCCTCATCGAAGGAGGCGCCCGACGGAACCTCGTTCGTGCCGTCGGCCTTCAGGCCAAGGGTGAGCATCGAAGAGTGAACACCGATCACTGGGATGTCGATCGAGACCGGTTTCGACCTGGAGAGCGGTGCGACCGTGGTCCGGCGGGGGCCGGATCCCGAGGGCGAGGCCCCCAGGAATCCGGCAGCCAGAGCCGACGGTTGTGGTGCGTGGTGCGCGTACTCGACGTCGACGGCGCATGGCTCGGAGCCGATCCGGCGTTCTACGTCGAGCAGGTGCTATGCGGGCCGTGCTTCGAGTTCGCGCTTGCCGTGATCCGCGGCGGCCCGCGGCCGGCCGCAGCTGGCGGCAAACTGGCGGCACTTTTCGGGAGTTCGCGCGAGCCCCGATCGCATCCCCGCAGGTAACAGGGGTGGGGCGGGCAGGACTCGAACCTGCGACCGACGGATTATGAGTCCGCTGCTCTAACCGACTGAGCTACCGCCCCGGGCCGAGAGCGTACCGCTGAGACCGCGGCCGCACGATCGAACACCACCGTCCGGTCGCGTCCGTCCTCTTTGGCTCGGTACATCGCTTTGTCGGCCTCTCGAAGCAGATCGTGCGGCACGGCCGCGGGATCGGTTCCCAGCGTGACCCCGACGCTCGCCGTGCACGGCTGCTCACCACCTTCGAGGTGATAGACCCCTCGGATCACGCTTCCCATCCGCTCCCCCACCCACTGTGCCTCGGTGATCGACGGGACGTCGGCGACGAGCACCACGAACTCATCCCCGCCGAAGCGGGCGACCGTGTCGGCGGGCCTTGCCGCCTTGGTCAAACGGTTTGCGACCGCGACGAGCAACTCGTCGCCGGCGCGATGACCGAGCGTGTCGTTCACGCCTTTGAAGTTGTCGAGGTCGAGGAAGATGACCGCGACCCCGGTCCCCGGGTTTCGCTCGGAGCGGGCGATATCGACGGCGAGCCGGTCCAGCAGCAGGCGCCTGTTCGGCAGCCCCGTGAGGGGGTCGTGAAGCGCCCGGCGCATCAGCTCGTCCTCGGCCTCCTTCCGGTCGCTGATGTCCTCGAGCATCGCGATCGCATAGGCGGGTCCGCCGTCGGGCGCTCGGACGAGCGCCATCACGGTTCGGCACCATGCAGAGGTTTCGTCGGACCGCAGGAATCGATGCTCGACGTCACATCGTTCGCGGCGGCCCATCAACAGCTCGCTCACGCCGGTCAGGGTTTCCTCATCCTCAGGATGGATGAGCGTCACGAGCGGCCTCCCGATCAACTCGCCCGAACCGTACCGCCCAAGCTGCTCCGCGGTCGGGTTCGCCGCATCGATCCGCCCGCGAAGGTCGACGGTGAGCACGCCGATCGCGGCCGCATCGAACACCGTTCGGAACTTGAGCTCACTGTCCCGCATCGCCCCTTCGGCCCGCTTGCGCTCGGTGATGTCCACGAAGACGCCTTGCCAATAGCGGGAGCCCGTTCGCATGTCGGTGACAACCGCGGTCTTCTCGCTGATCCAGACGATGTGACCGTCGCGCGCGATCAGCCGGTACTCGGCGATGATCGAGGACAGGTTGCCCTTCGCCTCCGATTCGATGGCCGCAAGCATTTCTCGGTCGGCGGGGTGTTGGATCTGAAGGAACAGCTCACCGTTGCCGAGCCAGTCCTCGACCGGGTAGCCGAGCAACTGCTCGACCTGAGGGCTGATGTAGAGCGGGATCGAGATGCCGGGGTCGTCCGTGATCAGGTCGACAAAGGTCACGACGCCCGGAATGCTCTCAACGACCGCGCGGAAGCCGCGCTCTCGCTCGTCGGGGGGGTCCTCGGGTCCGCCCAGGCCCCACCCGAGGTCCGAGATCGATTCGATGCCCATAGTTGAAGCATCGACCGGACGGTGGGTTTGCCTGAGTCCGGCCTCAGGAGGTCGATCTGAGCGGGTCGGCCCTGCATGCCCGCGTGGATCGGGACGTTCCCCGGCCTCCGCCTGAGGGCTGCAGGGGCATGGGAGGATGAAGGGGCGGAGGTTCTCCTTTGACGATGCCAAGAGCGACGGAGCGCCGGATCGAGACCGACAGCATGGGGCCCATCGAGGTCGAGGCGGATCGATACTGGGGCGCCCAGACCGAGCGGTCCTTGCATCACTTCTCGATCGGGGACCCGGCCGCCGACCGGATGCCCGTCGAAATCGTCCGCGCGATGGGCGTCCTCAAGAAAGCCGCCGCGCTGGCGAACCGCGAGTCGGGCCACCTCGATCCCGAGATCGCCGAGCTGATCGTCCGGGCGGCCGACGAGGTCATCGACGGCAAGCTCGACGACCACTTCCCCCTGTATGTCTGGCAGACGGGTTCGGGAACCCAGACCAACATGAATGCGAACGAGGTCATCTCGAACCGCGCGATCGAGCTGGCCGGTGGCGAGCTCGGCTCCAAGACCCCCGTGCACCCCAACGATCACGTCAACATGTCGCAGTCCTCGAACGACACGTTCCCGACCGCGATGCACGTGGCCGCCGCGACGATGGTGGTCGAGCGGCTCCTCCCCGGCATCGGCGAGCTTCGCGAGGCGCTCGATCGCCGAGCCGCGGAGTTCGCGGACATCGTCAAGATCGGGCGCACCCACCTGCAGGACGCGGTGCCCCTCACCCTGGGGCAGGAGTTCTCCGGTTATGTCGCGCAGCTCGACGACGACATCGCCAGGATCGAGTCGGCGCTGCCCAAGATCTACGAGCTGGCGATCGGCGGAACCGCCGTGGGAACCGGCCTGAATGCGCCCGCCGGATTCGGCGAGGCGTGTGCGGCAAAGATCGCCGAGCTGACCGGGCTCCCCTTCGTGAGCGCCCCGAACAAGTTCGCCGTGCTCGCCGCCCACGACGGGCTGGTCTTCCTCTCGGGCACGGAGGCGACGCTCGCCGCCTCGCTCATGAAGATCGCCAACGACATCCGCTGGCTCGGGTCGGGGCCCCGCGCGGGCATCGGCGAGCTGGAGCTGCCCGAGAACGAGCCGGGCTCCTCGATCATGCCGGGCAAAGTAAACCCGACGCAATCCGAGGCGATGACGATGGTCGTCGCGCAGGTGTTCGGCAACGATGCCGCCGTGAAGTTCGCCGGCTCGCAAGGGAACTTCGAGCTGAACGTCTTCAAGCCGGTGATCATCCGCAACGTGCTCCACTCCACGCGGCTGCTGGCCGACTCGTCGCGTTCGTTCCGGGAGTTCTGCGTCGACGGCCTCCGGCCGAACGTTGCTCGCATCGACGACCTGGTGCACCGTTCGCTGATGCTCGTGACGGCGCTCAGCCCGCGGATCGGGTACGACAAGGCGGCAGAGATCGCGAAGAGGGCCCACCACGAGGGCACGAGCCTCAAGGAGGCAGTGGTCTCACTGGGTTACCTGACGGAGGCGGAGTACGACGATGCGGTTCGGCCCGAGGACATGGTCGGGCCGGATTCGGGAGCCTAGGCGACCGGCCGGGCTACTCGGCCCGAATGATCCGAAGAGCTTCTTCGGCCTGCGCCGCGTGCAGCCGGTCGTGACCCGCGATCATCCGAAAAGACATCTCGAAGCTCTCCTCGCCCCGCTCGGCGTGGACCCCGACGCGCCGGCGTTCCGATGCGCCGGTCGAGCGCCAGAGCCGGAGATTCGCGGCTCGCAGCGCCGAAAAGACGTCGAGGAGGCTGGAGGCGTCGTCGTCGCGGTGGAGCCGCTCCGCCCAGAGATCCTGGTCGTAGCCGATGAGGGCCGGCGCTTGCTCGGCGAGGATCCACCGGTACCGGGCCGTCATGACCATCTCTGCGTCCACCACGTGGGCCAGGCACGACAGGACGGACCACTCCCCCGCCGCCGGCTTGGAACGGATGTCCGGGCCGGCGTCGACCACGAGCCTGGCCAGGACCGCCGGGGTTCGGATCTGCACCTCACCGGGGTCGTCGTCGCCGAGCAAACCCAACAGCTGCCGGCGGTAGGCATCCGGCTCCGCGACGGGGTCGACGGCTTCGGGCATCCGGACGAGGAAGTCACGCTCGGATCGCATGGCGTTGCGCTGAGGATAGCCCCCAAAGGGCCGGGACCGAATCATCCTCACGAGGGAAGACGGCCGCCGTTTCCGACCCAGCGTCAGCCGGTCGTGACGATCTCCTCGAGGAGCGCCCGGACGCGGGCGTCGATCGCGTCGCGGATCGGCCGGACCTCCTCGAGGCTCCTGCCGGCGGGGTCGGGCAGATCCCAGTCCACGTACCGCTTGCCGGGAAAGACCGGACAGGCGTCGCCGCAGCCCATCGTGACCACGACGTCGGCGCCCTCGACCGCCTCGTTCGTGAGCGGCTTGGGGAACTCCTTCGACAGGTCGAGGCCGACCTCCTCCATCGCGGCGGCGACGGCGGGGTTGATCTCGTCGGCGGGCGCGCTCCCGGCGGAGCGCACGCGGACCCGTCCGGCGGCGAGGTGATCCAGCAGTGCGGCCGCCATCTGGCTACGGCCGGCGTTGTGGACGCAGACGAACAGCACCTCGGGAATCCTCGTGCTCACCCCACCAAGATATCGACGCCACCGGGTATCCGGATCGACCGGCTCCCCGGCCTCAACAGACTCACAGTCCGTTCCTACACCCGCCCCAGGATCGGATGGCAGGCTCCGGGCCATGGCACGCTCACGAAGGTCCCGCCGGTTCCGCTGGGTGAACGCGGCGCTCTTGGTCGTCCTGCTCGTGGGCGGCGCGGTCGCCTATCTGGCGCTCAGGGGCCCCACGGCGTCGAGCACAAGCCCCGCCACCGCCAGCGTCGCGCGCGCGACGGTCGAATCCACGGTTTCGGCCTCGGGCTCGATCCAGAGCGCCGATGCGCTCGATGTGAGCTTCGCCGTCTCGGGCCGCGTCCGGTCGGTGCTGGTCGGCGTCGGCGATCACGTCGAACAGGGCGATCTGCTCGCCAAGCTGAAGAACACCGACGGCGACGTCGTCGGCTTGCATTCGCCGATGGCGGGCCGGGTCTCGGCAGTCGACCTCGTGGCCGGCGAGACGATCGGCACCGTCGGCAACCAGGCCGTCTCCCCCGCCGGGACCGACGCGAGCTCGACGGCCGGCTCTGACTCCGGCTCCATCGAAATCACCGACCTCTCCCACCTGATCGTGCTCGCTTCGTTCTCCGAGACGGACGTGGCCAAGCTCGAGGTGGGCCAAGCGGCGACCGTGACGATCGATGCCCTCCAAACCTCCGTCGACGCGGTCGTGACGCAGATCGACGTCACGTCGACGGTCAGCAACAACGTCGTCGACTACGGCGTCACGCTCCGGCTGAAGAAGCGGCCCGCAGGCATCAGACCGGGGCAGACCGCGACCGTTCAGATCGTCACGAAGCGCGCCCGAAACGCCCTGTCGGTCCCGTCGGCGGCCGTGCAGACGATCGGCGGGCAGTCCGTCGTGACGATCCTGCAGAGCGGGCAGGAGACCCAGGTCGCGGTGAGCGTCGGGGTCGAGGGCGACCAGACGACCGAGATCGTGAGCGGGCTCTCCGAAGGAGACCAGGTCGTGATCCCGACGACCACCGGATCGAACGGCTTCCCGCAGGGCGGATTCCCGAGAGGCGGTTTCGGGTTCACCGGCGGGGGCGGACCGGGCGGTAACTGATGGAGGCCGCGACCCCGGTCATCGAGCTCGACGACGTCTCGAAGATCTACGGCGCCGCCGAGACGGAGGTGATCGCGCTCGACCACGTGGACCTCCGCGTCGACCGCGGCGAGCACGTCGCGATCATGGGCGCGTCCGGATCCGGCAAGTCGACGCTGATGCACATCGTGGGATGTCTGGACATCCCGACCGCAGGGCGCTACCTGCTCGACGGCATCGACGTCACGATCCTGGATGACGTCGACCTGGCGCTCGTGCGCAATCGGCGGATCGGGTTCGTGTTCCAGGCATACAACCTCCTGCCGAGAACCACGGCTTTGGAGAACGTCGAGCTTCCGCTTGCCTACGACGGCGTGAAGCTCGCGGAGCGACGGCGGCGGGCGGAGGCGGCGCTCGAGATGGTCGGCCTGGCCGACCGGATGGATCGCCCCCCATCCGAGCTCTCCGGCGGCCAGCAGCAACGGGTCGCCCTGGCGCGCGCCCTCGTGACGTCGCCGTCGCTCCTCCTTGCCGACGAACCCACCGGCAACCTGGACAGCCATTCGACGGCCGACATGCTCCGCGTCATCGACGGTTTGCACGACGCCGGCCACACGATCGTGATCGTCACGCACGAGGAGGACGTCGCCGCGCATGCCGACCGGATCATCCGGCTGCACGACGGAGCGGTCGCCGAAGACCGGCGGAGCGCGGATGTGAGTCCATGAGCCCGGTCGAAGTCTTCCGGTTCGCGTGGCGCGGGCTGGGCGCGAACCGCCTCCGTTCGGCCCTGACGACGCTCGGCGTCCTGATCGGTGTGGGAGCCGTGATCCTGCTGGTCGCCGTCGGCAACGGGTCCGCGCTCCAGATCCAGCAGAACATCGAGCGACTCGGCACCAACTCGCTCACGATCTTCTCCGGGCGGTTCGGACCGGCCACCTCCGGCGGGACCCAGAGCCGCGACACGTCGCTCACCGTCCAGATCGCGGCGGCGCTCGCTGACACGAACGGGGCGCCGGACGTCAAGAGCGTCTCGCCGGAGGTCACCTCCCAGGCGACGGCGACCTCCGGCGCGGACAGCTCCTCGGTCCAGATCGTCGGGACCTACCCGAGCTATTTCGAAGCGTCGAACAGCCCGGTCACGACCGGGACGTACTTCACCAACAACGACGTGCTCGATGCGCGGAAGGTGGCGGTGATCGGGAGCACGGTCGCCGACAGCCTGTTCGGCCAGGACGACCCGATCGGAAAACAGATGTCCGTCGACGGGACGCTGCTGCGCGTGGTCGGCGTGCTCGGCGACAAGGGCTCGGCGGGGTTCGGAGATGCCAACGCCGTGGTGGTGGCGCCGCTCACGACGGTCCAGCAGAGCATCACGGGCTACGGCCCCGTCTCCTCGATCGTCGTGGAAGCGACGAGCCCCGACACCGTGGACGCCGCCGAGGCCGAGATCACCGCCATCCTCGATCGCCAGCTGGACGTGACCAATGCGGCCGACGCCCCGTATCAGATCCTCAGCCAAGCGCAGCTGCTCTCCGCGAGCTCCGACACCACGCGCACGTTCACGGTGCTGCTCGGCGCCGTCGCCGCGATCAGCCTGCTGGTCGGCGGGATCGGCATCACGAACATCATGCTCGTCACGGTGACCGAGCGGACGCGGGAGATCGGGATCCGCAAGGCAGTCGGCGCCCGGCGCGGGAGCATCCTCGGCCAGTTCCTGGTGGAAGCGACGATGCTCTCGGCCACGGGTGGGCTGCTCGGCGTCGCCGCCGGCGTCATCGGGAGCCGTTTCACCATCGCCGGCGTGAAGCCGGTCGTCGTCCCCGGATCGATCGCGCTGGCGCTCGCCGTCGCGATCGCGATCGGGCTGTTCTTCGGCAGCTATCCGGCCAACCGGGCGGCCTCGCTCCGACCGGTCGAGGCTCTCCGCTACGAGTGATCCAAGGAGGAATCCCACATGGACCAGCAACCTCAGACCCAGATTCCCACCCCCCCGCCGAACGACGACTTGCAGGCGATGCTGCGCGGAGGTGGCGGTGGGCGATCCACCACGTTCACGCTCGTGCTCGCGGCGGTCGCGCTCCTCGCCATCGGCTTCATCGGTGGGCTGATCGTCGGCAAGCACGTGGAGTCGACGCGTCAGGTCGCGGCCGGGATCGGCTCGCGACCCGGCTTCCTCGGCAACGGCGGGAACGGAGGTGGGCTCCCCGGCGGCGGGTTCCCGGGCGGCGGCAGCCAGGGCAACAACGGCGGCAACGGGCAGGCGAACGCGGACATCACCTTCGGAACGATCCAGAGCATCGACGGCGACACCATCACGATCCGGACCCAGAGCGGCGACACCGTGACCGTCAAGGCGGGCGCTGACACGCAGGTTCGCGTCACAAAGGACGGATCGGTGAGCGACCTGAGCAAGGGGTCCACCGTGGTGGTCGCCGGCACACTGAACGGGAGCACGGTCGACGCCACCTCGATCAGCGAAGGCGGCGGCTTCCCCGGCGGCTTCGGAGGGACGGGCCAGGGAGGAGCCGGATCCTCAGGCTGAGCCATATGTTCCACGCCCACCCCGAACTGGTCGACGCGATCGTCTCCTTCGCGCCCAAGACCGCGACGGGCTGACTATGCTCGCCTTGCTCAGGTGCGACGGAGGAGGGAAGGGTGCCGAGGCTCTTTTCGATCAAGCCCGCGATCACGATGCGCGGCAGGAAGTTCTTCGGGGTTCGGGGCTGGTCCGGGAAGCCGACGCACCCGCCGCTGACGGACTTCCCGATCGTGGCCTACGTCCTCGCCGCGGCGTTCGACCTGATCTCGTTTGTCGTCTGGAAGTCCAAGGGGGCGGAGTCGACGATCCCGTACGACGCGTTCATCGCCGCCACCTGGGTGATCGTCGCGGGCGGAATCGTCTCGCTCGGGACGGCGCTCACCGGATTCTGGGACTGGTGGAAGGGGATCCCTCGGAAGAAGGGAACTGGGGTTCTGGGTCGCGCGCAACACACGCAGGTTTGGCGGACCATCAACTGGCACGCCACCGTGATGCTGACGGTGACGGCCATCGTGATCGTCGACATTGTCGTCCGGTTCCTGAAGTACGACCGTCACCACGCCTCGCTCTCGGTCACGGTCCTGTCGATCCTCGCCGGAGCGCTGGTCTCCTACGGGGCCACCTACGGCGGTTCTCTCGTCTTCGACTACCAGTTCAACGTCGAGGACGTGTCGCGCTCCACCGTCTGGGACGAGACCGAGGAGGATCAGTTTCCCGGCCGCAAGCCGTCCCCGCCCCCCGAGCAAGGGTCCGGGGCGTCGACCACCTGAATTCGGACCTCCCGCCTCTTCCCTTCGTACTCGGGATCACCGCATTCCGGATACAAGGCTGACTGTAGGTCAATCGGTGCCCGCTTCTTCCCCCAACGATGCTCTTCAGTCGCGCGCGGAGCATGCCGAATGGTTATGGAATTCCGCCGAAAGAAAGAAGGAGGTGAAGGCTGATGCTTTCGAGGCTCTTGAAGCGCGCTCGCGAAGAGCAAGGCTTCACCCTCATCGAGTTGATGGTGGTCGTATTGATCATCGGCATCCTGGTCGCCATCGCTCTGCCAACGTTCCTCGGTGCCCGTACGCGGGCGCAGAACCGCGCGGCGCAGTCCGATCTGCGGAACTCGCTCGTGGCGGCAAAGACGATCTACACCGACAACAGCACGTACGCGACGGCCACGGTTGCGGGGATGCAGGGGGCCGAAGGCAACCTGACCTTCCAGACCGCTGCGTCGACGACCGCCGCCCCGAACGTGAGCGTGATGACGACCCCGACGGCGACCCTCTGGGCCGCTGCACGGATGTCCGTCTCGGGCACGTGCTTCGGGATCAGGGACTCCGCGGGAGTGACCACGTACTGGACCTCCCCGACCGCCTGCACCGGTGTCTCGGCCAGCACCACCGGAACCGCCGGCTGGTAGCGACCTAGAGGTAGTGGTAGCCGCGCGGGCGAATCTCAGCTCTCTCCCGGAGCCGGGAAAGAAGGGCGTCGAGGAGGCGCCTCATCCGGGTGACCACGCCGCGAATTGGCCCTGGGCCACCAGGGCCGGCTCGGCGTCCGGCCGTGCCGGCTGGACCCAGATACCACTTTCTCCCGACTCGTTTGACCCGGCATAGGTGAAGGCGCTGCCGTCGGGGGCCCACAGGCTCATGCTCTGCGCGTACTGCTCGAAGAACTGAAGGTAGTCACTCCCGAACATGGAGCTGGGAACGAACCGAGGTGTGGTGAACGGGGAGTCGCCGCCCCAAACGCCCCAACGGAACCAGACACGACCCTGCTCTGACTCCGGCGCCAGATAGAGAAGCCGGTCGCTTGCCGGGCTCCAGAAGAAGGCCGGCGCGACGCCGGACGCCACCCGCTCGATCGCCCCCGTCACTCGGTCCACCACCGAGAGTGGACCAACGCTGTCCGTCTGGATGACCTGAAAGGCGACGCGATCCCCGTCGGGGCTGACGACGAACCTGATCGCTCCATCGAACCGTACGAGCTCGTGGCCCCGTTCCTTGTCGCGGTCGCGGACGAGGAGGCGCTGGCCCTTTGCCGTCGCCGACGCGTAGACGAATCGTCGTCCGTCGGCCGTCCAGAACGGGACGTTGAAAGCCCCCGGGTGAGCGTCGACGGTGGTCCGCGTGCCGTCGATCGCAAGCTGTTGCAAGCGGTTGGCCCCTACGTGCACCAGCATCTGTTTTCCCGAGGGATTCCACGACAGGTAGAAGGGGCGGCCGGAGCCGAGTGGCATGGGCCCCGCGCCGCCGCCGTCGATCTCGGCGACGCCGAGCTCGATTGCGGGGGGCGACGGCGAATCGAGATAGGCGATCCGCGACGCGGTTGGATCCCAGAACAGGTAGAAAGCTGCCGACGAGGTCGGTGTCTCGGTCGGAAGCGTTCCGTCGGCCGTCGTCGTCACGACGGCCGCCCCGCTCGCGTCGAGTCGAACCCATGCGAGGCGAGAGCCGTCCGGCGACCACGTCGGCTGCTGGATCGCCGTTTCTCCCTGCACGGCCTTGGCGAGCACGATCACATCCGATCCGTCCGGGGCGAACGTGACGAGGTTGCCCACGTCGTCGAGCACGGCAAGACGACCCGGGCCGCTCGGCAGGCCGGCCGCGCCGCTCGGAGTCGATGTCGACGTCGACGCGGCGGACGGGCTCTGCGACGTCTCGCCGATGCTGAGCGTGCATCCGGCAACCAGGACGAGCGAGACCGCGATGGGCGCGACGCCTCGAAGAACTCTCCGGACCACGAGGTCGTTTTCGGATCGCATCCCGATTCGTGAGGATAGCCAAGTGGCCGGACCGAACCATCCGGCCTGCATCGACCGGCGGCGGTGGCTGCGGTATGGTCCGAGCCCCGGCGCGGCCTCACGGAGGGTAGGTTCGAGTGCTGGTCGCTCAGCAGGCCCATCGAGACGATCCGGATCCGCTCCTCGAGGTCGTCCGCCTTACCAAGCGGTTCGGCCCCCTCACCGTCCTGCGCGGCGTGGACCTGCGGATCCGCCCCGCAGAGATCCTGGCCGTCGTGGGCGAGAACGGCGCGGGGAAGTCCTCCCTCGTCGCCTGCCTGGCCCGAGTGCTGGAAGCGGAGAGCGGCACCATCCGGTTCCGGGGCCAGCCCATGCCGCCCAGCCCCGATCAGGTGCGGGGCGCCGGAATGGAGGTGGTCTGGCAGGACCAGGGGCTCTGCGACGACCTGGACGTCGTCGCCAACGTCTTTCTCGGCCGCAGGCGCGGACGATGGATCTTCGCCGACGCCGGCATGCGCGAAGAGGCGATCGCCGCGCTGCACCGCGTCGGCGCCGAGGACCTGCCACTCGACCGACCGGTCCGCACGCTCTCACGCGGCCAGCGTCAGATGGTGGCGCTGGCTCGAGCGCTCCTGGTGCGCCCCGAGCTCCTCGTGCTGGACGAGCCGACCGCCTCGCTCGGCGTGACCGAGACCCGGCGCGTGCTCGATCTCATCGCGGAGCTGCCGGCCGCCGGCACGGCCGTGCTCCTCGTCTCTCACGATCTCGACCTCGTCTTCGCCCTCGCCGATCGGATCGCCGTTCTGCGCGACGGCGGCATCACCGCCGAGGTGTCTCCCCTCGAGATCCATCGCAACGACGTGGTGGCGCTCATGTCCGGCATCGAGATCGACTCCATGGCGCACCGGCAGTTGCGGCGGCTTCAGAGCCTCGTCGACCAGCTGTCCGACGTAGAGCCGGCCGCGTCCCTGCCCCTGATCGTGTCCGCCATGGCGGCCGCCCTCGACCAGGAGATGCTCTGCGTCCACCTGCTCGAGACGACCGGAGAGGAACCGGCTCTGCGGCGGTCGGCCGCCGTCGGCATCCCCGGCCCGATGCTCGGCGTCAACGCCCGCCTTCCCATCGGCCCGTCGGGAGGAAGCGCCGGCCTCGCGGCGGCGACGGGCCAAGTCGCGGTCGTCGACGACGTGCGGACGCATCCGAGCTGGCATCGATATCGGGAGGCCGCCGCCGCCTCGGGCATCCGAAGCGCCTGGGCTGCGCCCATCGTCGGGAGCCACGGCGTCCTCGGCACCGTGTCCGGCTACGGAAGCTTCGTCGGCCATCCGAAGGAGGACCGGCTCGAGCTCGCCACGCTCTACCTCGGGTACGCGGCAGCGGCGATCGAGCGCGAACGGCTGCTGGGCGAGGTCTCACGGAGGAACCGGGTCCTGGAGACCCTTCGCGGGATGCTCGAGACGCTCGCGGGCCCGGAGCGAGTCGAAGGCGGCCTCGGCGTCTCGCTGCTGGCGCTGTGCGGCGGGCTCGGGGCCGACGCGGTCGGCGTGCTCACCGAAGGACCGGAGCGCGAGCTCGGATTCCACGCCGCGATCGTGGTCCGGGGCGAGGACGACGTGGTGCGATCGCAGCTGGTGGCCGGGGCCGAGGCGGTGCTGACCGAGGAAGGCGGCGGCGCTCGACTCGTCGGTTCGCACCTGGCCGGCGCGCCGCTCAGACTGCCCGAGGGCCGGGCGGCGCTCGTCGCCACGTGGGGGCACCCGAGCGGTGCCAGCGCCGATGCCCTGGAGCTGCTGCGCGACGCGAGCCGTTCACTCGCTCTCGCAATGGAGGGTGAGTCGCTGGAGAAGGCCCGTCGCGAGACCGCCGGGCTGCGTCGTTCCCAAGGCATCCAACGCGAGTTGATGTCATGGCTGAGCCACGAGCTTCGCACCCCGCTCACGGCCATCCAGGGATACGCATCCACGCTGTGCCAGCCGGATCTCACGTGGGACGAGGAGTCCACCGAGCGATTCCTGCGCTCGATCTCCGCGGAGTCCTCGAGGATGGAACGTCTCGTCGGCGACCTCCTGGACTCGAGCGCGATCGAATCGGGGATCCTCCGGCTCCAGCGCGACTGGTGCGATCTCCGTCTCGTCGTCGAAGCGGCCATCGCCTGCGTCCCTCACGGGGCAGGCATCGGCCTCGAGGTCGATGCGGACATCGAACCGATCTGGGCCGACCACGACCGGCTCGAGCAGGTCCTCGTGAACCTCCTGGAGAACGCCCTGACGCACGGCGCCTCCTCGCGCGGCATCGAGGTGGCCGTTCGCCGGACGTCGGAGGAGGCCGTCGAGATCGTGGTGCGCGACCACGGCCCGGGCATCCCCTCCTCGCTCGTGAATCGCATCTTTGAGCCGCGCGTGCGCGGTGTGTCCTCGATCGCAGGCGCCGGGCTCGGGCTCTCGATCGCCAAGGGCATCGTCGCGGCCCACGGTGGCGACGTCGCCGCGGTCCCGACCCGCGGAGGCGCCTCGTTCGCGGTCTCGCTGCCGGTCGGCGGGCCGGCGGACGCCGGCATCCGGGAGGACCAGCCGCCGTGGAGCGTCGCCGAGCCGGAGAGGCTGGGGGATGTCCGCTGACCGGACCACGGTGCTCCTCGTCGAGGACGACCAGAATATCGTCGACCTGATCCGCTCCAATCTGACCGCCCGCCATCACGACCTCGTGGTCTCCAAGAGCGGCGCGGATGCCGTCCATCTCCTGGAGGTCGAGGAGCCGGACATCGTGATCCTTGATCTGATGCTCCCCGCCGCGGATGGGTTCGAGCTCTGCCGGGATCTGCGAGAACGGTCGCCGGTCGGGATCATCGTGCTCTCCGCCCGGCGCGGCGAGACAGACAAGGTGCGCGCCCTCAACCTCGGCGCCGACGACTACATGACCAAGCCGTTCGGCATCGACGAGCTCCTGGCTCGCATCAACGCCACGCTTCGCCGGAGCCGCCCCGGGCCGGCCGACGAACCAGAGCCTGCCGTTGTCCGCGTCGGGACCGTCGAGATCGACCTCGGGGCGAGGAGAGTGACGAAGGAGGGTGAGCTCGTCCATCTCACACCCACCGAGTTCGCGCTCCTGCGCGAGTTCGCGACCAACCCGGGGGTGCTCCTCACGCACGCCACACTGCTGCGGCGCGTGTGGGGGGCCGGGTACGAGACCCAGACGGAGTACACGCGTGTGTACGTGGCCCGGCTGCGGGCGAAGCTCGAGGATCCCGGCGGCCCGGCCCTGTTCATAACGGAGCCGCGCTCGGGTTATCGGTTTGCGGCGGTCTGAGGACGTGGGCCCTCCCCGCCTGCCGGTCGCGGTCGTGGCGCTGGCGATCTCGTTGCTGCCCTCGTGCTCGCGCGGAGTCGGGAGCTCGAGCTTGCAGATCGCGCTCCTTCTGCCGGAGAGCAAGACGGCGAGGTACGAGACCCACGACCGTCCCGCGTTCGAAGCGCGGGTTCAGAAGGACTGCTCCGAGTGCCGGACGCTGTACTTCAACGCGAGCCAGGGTGCGTCGCGGCAGCTGTCGCAGGCCGAAGCGGCATTGACGAACGGCGCGGACGTCATCGTGCTCGACCCCGTCGACTCGGTGGCGGCCGCCGCGATCGCCCGGCTGGCCGCCTCGGCCGGCATCCCGCTCGTCACCTACGACCGTCTGGTGCTCGACGCGCCGGTCGACTTCCACATCACGTTCGACAACGAGCTGGTGGGCACGTTGCAAGCGCGGGCGCTGCTCGCGGCCATCCCCCGCAACCTGCCGCCCGGCGCCGGGATCGTCATGCTCAACGGAGCCCCGACCGACGACAACGCGCAACACTTCCGCTCGTCGGCGCACGAAGTCCTGGATCGTGCCGACGTCCCGATCCTGGCCGAGTACGACGTCCCCGATTGGTCGCCGGACAAGGCCCAGGACCTCATGGAGCAGGCCCTCGCCGCCGTCGGGGCCGATCGCATCGCCGGCGTGTACGCCGCGAACGACGGCATCGCCGGCGGCGCGATCGCGGCCATGAAGAGTGCGGGGATGCGACCGCTCCCACCGGTCACGGGGCAGGACGCCGAGCTCTCGGCGGTCCAGCGGATCCTGTCCGGTGATCAGTACATGACCGTGTACAAGTCCATCCCCCGGGAGGCGCAGACGGCGGCCGACGCGGCCGTGGCATTTGCCCGCGGCCAGGCGCCCCCGTCCGACGGCGTCACCCGGACCGACAACGGCTGGGGCTCCGTCCCCACGATCGTGCTCCAACCCGAGGCCGTGACCCGTCGGACCATCGGGTCGGTGGTCGTCGACGACGGGTTCTGGTCGGTGAAGAGCATCTGTGTGGGCCGCTTTCGGTCCGCGTGCGCGCTGTGGGGGCTTACGTGACGACCCTGGACGAGCAGCACCACGGCGACAGTTCGGCCGGCCGGCCGCGCCGACGACCGGCAGGGTGGATCGATCGAGCCGCGATCGTCCGGGCGGCCGGCGTGCTCGGCATCGCGGTCATCTGGGCCGTATTCCAGATCGCGAATCCCCGGTTCCTCTCGCCGGTCAATCTGACGAACCTGATGCTGCAGATCGTCGCGCTCGGCACGATCACCGTCGGCGTGGTGCTCGTGCTTCTGATCGGCGAGATCGACCTGTCGGCGGGGGCCGTCAGCGGGTTCTGCGCCGCGGCGACGGCCGTGCTGGTCGAAAAGCACTTCGTGCCGGCGGCCGGAGCCGTCGCGGCCGGGCTGGTGCTGGGAGCCGCCGTCGGTCTGCTGCACGGCATGTGGGTGACGAGAGCCGGGATCCCGTCCCTGGTCGTCACCCTGGCCGGACTGCTGCTGTGGCAGGGAGCGCTCTTCGCGACGCTCGGCGAAACCGGCACAGTGAACATCGCCGATCCGACCCTTGCGGCGATCACCGGGACCTTCCTCTCACCGGGGCTTGGTTGGGCCCTCGCGGCCCTCGCGGTGGTCATCTACGCCCTGCTGACCGTGCGATCGAGCCGGCGCCGACCGGCGGGGCTCGGGGGCGTCGCCCTGCGGACCGGCCTGCTGGCAGCCGTCGGCGGCATCGCCGTCGCCGTATTCAACGCCGACCGCGGGACGCCGTTGGCCGTGCTCGTGTTCCTCGCCCTCGTCGCCGGCGCCAATCTCCTCGTCACCCGAAGCCCGTTCGGCCGCCACGCCGTCGCCATCGGCAGCAATCGCGCCGTCGCCAGGCGCACGGGTGTGCCGGTCAATCGCGTCCGCCTGGCGGTCTTCGCGTTGGCCTCCGTGTTCGCGGCGACCGGCGGCATCCTCGGCGCCTCGCGCCTGCTCGCGGTCAACCAGTCCTCCGGGAGCACGGATCTGGCCCTCAGCGCCGTGGCCGCGGCGGCCATCGGGGGAGCCAGCCTCTACGGCGGCCGAGGGTCGGCCTGGTCGGCGCTCATCGGCGCGCTCGTCGTCGGCTCGATGACGAATGGAATGGACCTGCTCGCCGTCCCCGAGGCCGCGCGGTTCGTGGCCAACGGCGCCGTCTTGCTCGCCGCCGTCTGGCTCGACACCGTCTCGAGGCGAGGCGAGGGTGAACCGGCCTTCTGAGGCCCCAACCCCGTTTACGGATCATTGATGTCGGATGGGCAACGTTCACGTTCCGTTTCCGCTTCCCGCCCTACTGTCCTCGTGAGGGGGCAGGTGCGCTCGCCCAGCGGGCCGGGCCGTCCTGCGTGAGAGGAAGAGCGTTCGAAGTGGTGTCCGCAAAGGGGGGTGGCACGTGATATCTCGTAAGGCGCGATGGGGCGTGGTCGTGGCCGGCGTATTGACGCTGGCGCTGGTGACCGCGGCCTGCAGCAACAACAAGACGCCGTCCGGAAGCACGACCAGCTCCGGGGGCGAGAAGACGGGGCCGATCTGGGTCCTGCTTCCGGATACCGCGTCCTCGGACCGCTGGGAGAAGGACGACCGCAAGTACTTCGGTGAGGCCTTCGACGCGGCCGGGCTGGCTTCGGGGACCGACTACAACATCGTGAACGCCGAGGGCGACGCCGCTACCCAGCAGTCGCAGGCGGAGCAGGCCATTGCGGCGAACGCCAGCGTCATCGTGCTGACGAGTCTCGACACGGGCTCGGGCGCGACGATCATTGACCAGGCAAAGGAAGCCGGCGTCCAGGTCGTCGAGTACGACCGGTTCAACACGGGCGGCTCCGGCGGCGCGGCCTACGTGAGCTTTGACAACGTCCAGGTCGGCGCCAAGATGGCCGAGGCGATGGAGCCCGCGATCGAGGCCCTCAACCTGCCGGTGGCGCAGGTCGTCGAGCTGAACGGCGGCGAGGAGGACAACAACTCCAAGCTGTTCCGCCAGGGCTACGACGCGACCGTGCAGAAGCACGTCGACGACGGCAGCTGGGCTCGCGTCGCGGACCAGTTCGTGCCCGGATGGGACAACGGCAAGGCTCAGACGATCATGGAGCAGATCCTCGTCGCGGCGAACAACAAGGTCGACGCCGTGTTCGCAGCCAACGACGGGCTCGCCAACTCGACGATCAACGCCGTCCAGGGGGCCGTCATGGGGCCGATCCCGGTGAGCGGCCAGGACGCCACCTCCGAGGGGATGCAGAACATCCTGCTCGGCAACCAGACGGTGAGCGTCTATAAGCCGATCCAGGATGAGGCCGGGGTCGCGGCCGCGGTTGCGCTGGCCCTTCGCGACGGTTCGGACTTCACTGCCGCGGCGCAGGCATACACGTCACCGCTGGCCTCCGGCGGTTCGACACTCTCGATGATCGGGATCGACCCGGCAACCGGGAACCCGACCGCGTCGGCCACCGACGGCGTCCCGTACGTGGCGCTCGTGCCGATCGCCGTGACCGCCGACAACATGGAGGCGACGGTGATCGCCGATAATTTCCGGACGGTCGAGGAGATCTGCACCGGCGACGTCGCGAAGACGGATTTCTGCAAGTCGATGACGTAATCGGGCCCCGGTCCGAGCTCGTCAGTACGCGGAGCGGGGGCGCCGGCAGGCGCCCCCGCTTCTCGAATCGCCTCGGAAACGGGCTCCATGAGAGGATGAGACATGGCCGACACACCGGTCCTCGAGTGCCGCGGTGTCTCGAAGGTCTTCGGTGCGGTGCAGGCGCTCTACCATGTCGACTTCGAGGTCAAGCTTGGTGAGGTCATGGCCCTGGTCGGCGACAACGGAGCCGGCAAGAGCACCCTGATCAAGGGGATCGCCGGCATCTACCAGTTCGACGAGGGTGAGATCTGGTTCGAGGGCAGCCCGATGCACAGCCACGGGCCTCGTCAGGCCGCTCGTCTCGGCATCGAGATCGTCTATCAGGACCTGGCCCTCGCGGACAACCTCGACGTCGTCGCCAACATGTTCCTCGGCCGCGAGAAAGTGGTCGGTGGGCTCCTGCTGGACGAGGCCGCCATGGAACGGGCGTCGCGCAAGACGCTCGAGAGCCTCTCGGTCACGACGCTGCAGTCGGTCCGGCAGACCGTGGCCGGGCTCTCGGGCGGCCAGCGACAGGCGGTCGCCGTGGCGAAGTCGGTGATGTGGAACTCGAAGGTGGTCATCCTCGACGAGCCGACGGCGGCGCTCGGCGTCGCCCAGACGCGGCAGGTGCTGGAGCTCGTTCGGCGGCTGGCCGAGCAGAACCTGGCCGTCGTGATCATCTCCCACAACCTGCACGACATCTTCGAGGTGTCGGACCGGATCACGGTCTTGCGCCTCGGTCAGCGAGTGGCGCTGTTCGAGCGCGCCGGCACGACGCAGCAAGACGTCGTGGCAGCGATCACAGCCGGAACGATCAGCCACGTCCCGGGTATGGCCGGAGCCGAGGCGGTGGACATATGAGCGCCGACTCCGACGCGGACGCCGCGGTCCAGGTCGGCGGCGACGAAGATCCGGCGTCTTCTTCGGCGGCGGTCGAGCCCGGGCCGCTCCGAACCCCGCTGACGCTCGGCGGCTATGTTCGTCGGCAGGCGGACGCCCTCCGCCGCGGCGAGCTCGGCTCCCTCCCGATCATCGTCGGCCTGATCGTCATCGCGATCGTCTTCGGCAACAAGAGCGACACGTTCTTCACCCACCGGAACTTCACGAACCTGCTGCTGCAGATGGCCGCCGTGGCCACGATGGCGATCGGCACCGTGTTCGTGCTGCTGATCGGCGAGATCGACCTGTCGGTGTCGTACGTGAGCGCGGTCGGCGGTGTGATGATGGTCCTGCTCCTTCGCCCGGAGGCCTCGCACTGGCCGTGGTGGGCCTCGATCGGCGTTGCCCTCGCCATCACGACGGGCATCGGGTTCCTGCACGCGATCATCATCACCAAGGCGGGAGTTCCCTCGTTCGTCGTCACGCTCGCCGGCTATCTGATCTGGTCCGGCGTCGTGCTCGTGCTGACGACGCAGTACTCGACCTCCGGGACGGTCCGCGTCCAGGACCGATTCGTGATCGGGATCGCCAACAACTTCCTGAGCACGACGTGGGGGTGGATCGTCGCGGGGATCGTCGTGGGCGTGTACGCGATCCTTCAGGTCCAGACCTCGAGGTCCCGTCGCGCCGGCGGGTTGGACGCCAAGCCGATGGTGGTGATCGCGATCCAGGTGGTCGGGCTCGCCGCCGTCACGTTCACCGCGGTCTGGTACGCGAACCAGGACCGGGGCGTTCCGACGGTCACCCTGATCCTGCTGGTCGCGCTCGTGTTCTGGAGCTTCGTGGCGGGCCGCACGAGGTTCGGCCGGCACGTCTACGCGGTCGGCGGCAACGCCGAGGCCGCGCGGCGAGCGGGGATCAGCGTCGATCGCGTCCGGATCGTGGTGTTCATGATCAACGGCTTCATGGCCGGTGTGGGAGGCGTCATCCTCGCCTCCAGACTTCGATCCGTCTCGACGGGCTCGGGGGGCGGCGACCTGCTGCTCAGCGTGATCGCCGCCGCGGTCATCGGAGGTACGAGCCTGTTCGGCGGCCGGGGACGCGTGATCACGGCGCTGCTCGGCGGCCTCGTCATTGCCTCGATCAACAACGGCATGGGGCTCTTGCAATTGCCGCAGGGGAACAAGTCGGTGATCACCGGCCTCGTCCTCCTGGCTGCCGTCCTCGTGGACGCGCTTGCGAAGCGCCGCCGCGCGGCCCGCGGCGTGGTGTGACGCCCGAACCCAACGTGGAGGTGAGACTCGCATGACGTACGAACCCACATCGGAGCACCGCTTCTCCTTCGGCCTGTGGACCGTCGGCAACATCGGGATCGACCCGTTCGGCGATCCCGTGCGCGAGGCGCTCTCCCCCGTCCAGCTCGTCGAGCTGCTCGCCGACGTGGGCGCGTGGGGCGTCAACCTGCACGACAACGACCTCGTCCCCATCGACGCGAGCGTCCACGAGCGCGACCAGATCGTGGCGGAGTTCAAGAAGGCGCTCGACGCCACCGGTCTCGTCGTCCCGATGGCGACGACCAACCTGTTCCGGGATCCGGTATTCCGAGACGGCGCCTTCACCGCCAACGACCCGAAGGTCCGGGCGTTCGCGATCCGCAAGACGATGCGGGCCATCGATCTCGGCGTCGAGCTGGGCGCGACGACCTACGTGTTCTGGGGCGGACGTGAGGGTGTCGAGACGGACGCCTCGAAGAATCCCCTCGTCGCTTTGGCCCGCTACAAGGAGGCGATCGACTTCCTCTGCGGGTACGTGAAGGACCAGGCGTACGACCTGCGCTTCGCGCTCGAGCCCAAGCCGAACGAGCCCCGCGGCGACATCTACCTTGCGACGACCGGTGCGTTGCTCGCGTTCATCTCGACGCTCGAGCACGAGGCGATGGTCGGCGTGAACCCCGAGGTCGCCCACGAGCACATGGCCGGACTGAACTTCACGCACCACGTCGCGCTGGCATGGTCGATGGGCAAGCTGTTCCACATCGACCTGAACGATCAGATCCCTGGGCGATTCGACCAGGATCTGCGGTTCGGCTCGGCCAACCCGAAGGCCGCGTTCTTCCTCGTCAAGTTTCTCGAGGACGTCGGCTACAAGGGGAGCCGCCATTTCGACGCGCACGCGTATCGCACCTCCGACTACGACGACGTGAAGGCGTTCGCGCGGGGCTGCATGCGCACCTATCTGATCCTCAAGGAGAAGGCAGAGCGGTGGAACGCCGACCCGCAGATTCAGGCGCTCGTGGCCGAGGTGAACTCCGACGACGGCTCGACGTCCACCTACCTCGGGCCCTACTCGCCCGGGCGCGCAAAAGCGCTCACGGACGCGGACCTCGACCGTCGGACGCTCGCGACGCGGGGACAGCCCTACGAGGAGCTGGACCAGCTCACGATCGACCTGCTGCTCGGGACGCGGTGACGCTCGAAGCCGTCCGGTTCGAAGGCCATGACGGCGTACGTGTCGAGGGCGACGGAACGGCCGTGATCGTGACGACCTCGGTCGGCCCGCGGGTCCTGGCGCTGGAGACGCCGGAGGGCAACCCATTCGCGGTGCTCCCCGACGCCGGGATCACGCGCCCGGACGGGAGCCGGTACCGGTTCCTCGGCGGCCACCGGCTCTGGACCGCTCCGGAGATCCCGGAGATCACCTACGAGGCCGACGAGCGTCCGTCCCGGGTCGAGGCGGTCGGCGACGGCGTCGCGGTGGAAGCGCCGGCAGACGGGGCCGGCCTGATCAAGCGCCTCGAGATCCGGCCGTCGGCCGGCGGGTGGATCGTCGATCACCGCCTCACCAACGGATCGGGGTCGACGATGACCGTCGCGCCCTGGGCCATCACGCAGCTGCGGCTGGGCGGCGAGGTGATCATTCCGATCGGGCCGTCCGCGGATGGGCCGACTGCCGACCGGTCGCTCGTGCTGTGGCCCTACACGGACCTCGGCGACCCGCGCCTGCGTTTCGGCCGCGACGAGGTTCGGATCGACGCCGTGCCAGGTCCGGCGCCGCTCAAGCTCGGGATCGCGCCCGGATCGGGCCGCGTTGCCTACCGGATGGACGGCGGCCTCTTCGGAAAGCACGTCGAGGTCGACCCCGATCCAGGCGCCGCGGCCCCCGACCGGGGCGCCGCGATCCAGGCCTATCTGTGCGACGAGTTCTGTGAGCTGGAGACCGTCGGACCGCTCCGAGCGATCGAGCCGGGCGCGTCGGTCGGCCATCGAGAGCGATGGACGTTCGAGCCGCACCTCCCGCCACCCGGAGGCGACGGATGACCCGGGTCGTCGGGATCGACGTGTCCACGACCGCCACGAAGGCGATCGTGATGGACGAGTCCGGGCGCATCCTCGCGTCGGCGTCGGTGGCATACCCGACCGAGTCCCCGCACCCCCTGTGGAGCGAGCAGGATCCCGGCGCGTGGTGGGCCGGGACCGTGGGTGCGATCCGCGAGGCCCTCGATCGCTCGGGCATCGACGGGGGCGACATCGAGGCAGTGGGGCTGACCGGCCAGATGCACGGCCTCGTGCTGCTGGACGGATCCGGCGCCGTGCTCAGACCGGCGATCCTCTGGAACGACCAGCGGACGGGCGCCGAGTGCGACCACATCCGGGAGATCGTCGGCCGCGCCCGGCTGATCCAGACCTCCGGCAACGACGCCCTGCCGGGCCTGACCGCCCCCAAACTCCTGTGGGTGCGGCGTCACGAGCCCGGCGTCTGGACGAGGGTCGCGCACATGCTGCTGCCGAAGGACTTCGTCCGGCTCCGGTTGACCGGCGCGTACGCCCTCGATCGCGCGGGCGGCTCGGGCACGATGCTCTTCGACCTCGCCCGCCGCACGTGGTCGGACGAGATCGTGGCGGCACTCGGTCTCGATCCCGCCTGGTTGCCGCCGACGTTCGAAGGACCGGAGGTCACCGGCACCGTCACGGCCGAAGCGGCGGCCGCGACCGGACTTCGAGAGGGAACGCCGGTTGCGGCCGGCGGCGGCGACCAGTCGGCCGCCGCGGTCGGCGTCGGGGCCGTGGAGCCGGGCGTCGTCTCCGTATCGCTCGGGACCTCCGGGGTGGTCTTCGCCGCGACGGCTGCCCCGCTCGTCGACGACGGCGGCCGGCTGCACGCGTTCTGTCACGCGGTCCCGGGCCGATGGCACGTCATGGGCGTGATGCTCTCGGCCGCGGGGAGCCTGCGCTGGTACCGCGACGTCGTGGCCCCCGGCGTCGAGTACTCCGACCTGACCGACGAGGCGAAGGAGGCGCCGCCCGGGAGCGACGGCCTGCTGTTCCTCCCCTATCTGAGCGGCGAGCGTTCGCCTCATCCCGATCCGCTCGCCCGCGGCGCCTTCGTCGGGCTGACGGTCCGGCACCGCCGACCGCACCTCACGCGCGCGGTGCTCGAAGGCGTCGCGTTCGGCCTGCGGGACTCGCTCGACCTGATGCGGGGCGTGGGGGTGCCCGACCCGGCCGCCGTGCGGGTGACCGGTGGCGGCAGCCGGAGCCCGCTCTGGCGCCAGATCCTCGCCGACGCCATGGAAACCGCCGTCGAGACGACGTCCACCTCCGAGGGGGCGGCCCAGGGCGCCGCCCTGCTCGCCGCCGTCGCGATCGGCGCGTTCTCCACGGTCGAGGACGCCTGCACCCGGCTCGTCGAGATCCACGAGCGCGTCGAGCCCTCGCCCGATCTCGGCGCGGTCCGGGCCCAGCGCGATCGATACGCCGAGCTGTATCCCGCGCTCTCCCCCACGTTCCACGCCACCGGGGAGAAGGCGCGTTGAGGCGCGGCGCCCGGATGCTCACGGCCTGCCTGTGCCTGGCGGAGATGGCTTCGTGCACGCTCGGCTCGGTCACGCCGGCCCGGCCGGTCGCATCCGTGTCCACCGATCACCTGAAGCTCGTGGACGTCGCGAAGCAGGTCGGGCTCGACATGCGCCAGGGCGCCTTCAACTGGGGCGTGACGTCCGACCCCGTGGCGACGATGGGCTCGGGGCTGTGCTGGATCGACTACGACGGCGACGGCTGGCTCGACCTCTACGTCGTGAACTCCTACGCGCTGGCGGAGGCGCCCCGGTGGGAGGCGGCGGGCGGCCTTCCTCGAAACGTCCTGTACCACAACGACCACGGCACGTTCGTGGACGTCAGCGCCGGCTCGGGCGCCGACCTTTCCGTGCGCGGCAGCGGGTGCGTCGCAGCCGACTTCGACCTGGACGGGCACACCGACCTCTACGTGAGCACCGACCGCGCCGGCGCCTTGCTCTGGAACAACGGCGACGGCACGTTCACCGAGGGGGCTGCCGAGGCCGGGGCGCCCGCGATCGGCTGGTACACCGGCGCCGCGGTCGCCGACGTCAACGGCGACGGCTGGCCCGACCTGTTCTTGTCCGGATACGCGAGCCTCAACTCGACGATCGAGGGCGCCACGCTCGGGTTCCCGAACACGGTCACCGGCGTCCGCGACCTGCTGTACCTGAACAATGGGCCGGACGGCGGCGGGCACGTGACGTTCCGGGAGGTCGGCCGGGCGGCCGGGCTGGAGGTGGCCTTCTTCGAATACGGCCTCGGCGCCACCTTCGCCGACTTCGACGGGGACGGCGATCCGGACCTGTACGTCGCGAACGACACGAAACCGAACCGGCTGTACGAGAACGTCGCCTGGCCCGGAGGGGCGGCCGCCGATCCGGCCGGGCTCGGGTTCCGGTTCGACGAGCTGGCGGGACAGGCGGGGGTCGCCGATCCCAACGCCGGGATGGGCGTCTCGGTGGGCGACTACGACGGCGACGGCCGGCCGGATCTGATCGTGACGAACGCGAGGGGTCAGACCCACGCGGTCTATCACGCCCAGGCCTCGGACCTCGTGAGCCCGTCCTTCGCCGACGTGCGCCAGGACGTCGGCATCGACCTCGGGTCTTCGACCGGCTGGGGCGTCACGTGGACCGACCTCGACCTCGACACCGACCTCGACCTCGTGATCGCCGACGGCGCCGTGCCGGTGCGCAACCTGGCCCGCGACGCCCAGCCGATGCAGGTCTTCGAGAACCTGACCGCGCAGGGACAAACCGGCGTGTTCGTCGACCGGAGCGCGGCGACCGGACTGAGCGCGGTCGGTCCCCGGCTCGCGCGCGGGAGCGCGGTCGCCGACTTCGACAACGACGGCGACCCCGACGTCGCCGTGCTCACCGTCGGCGGCCCGCTCGTGCTCCTGCGAAACGAGGGGGTCGTGAGCAACTGGCTCGAGGTGAGCCTCGAGGGCTTCCATCCGGGCGCCCTGGTGACGGCGACGCTCGCCGACGGCACCCGGATGTCGCGGGAGGTTCGCGCGGGAGGCAGCTACCTGTCCTCGGAAGACCCACGGTGCGAGTTCGGCCTCGGCGACAGCACCGTCACCGACCTCACGGTCCGGTGGCCGGACGGAAACGTGACCCACGTCCCGGATCCCCCGCCCAACCAGATCCTCGTCGTGGAGTCGCCGGCGTGACCCGCCGCATCGCCGCGCCCGCGCTCGCGCTCGCCCTGGTCGCCGCGACCCTGGTGGGCTGCACCGGCTCGCCCTCGTACCTGATGGATGGCTGCCACCGAGGAAACCTGCACGGATGGTCGGTGGCGCGAATCTGGGACGAGGCCACGCTCGACGCGATCCGCCGGGATCTTCCCGCTCCGACGATCCACTCCCGGAATCTGTTCCATCTCTCCGCCGCGATGTGGGACGCGTGGGCCGCCTACGACCCCACCGCCGACGGGTACTTCGTGAACGAGAAGCACACGGCCTCCGACGTCGAGTCGGCGCGCGAGGCCGCGATCAGCTTCGCGGCCTACCGGTTGCTCTTGGAGCGGTACTCGCGGGCCGCCGGGTTGCAGCAGACGTTCGACGAGTTGGTTCACACCATGCAGTCCCTCTGCTACCGGATCGACTACACGAGCACCGACGGCGACTCTCCGGCGGCGCTCGGGAACCGCATCGCCGCGGCCGCGATCGCCTACGGCATGAAGGACGGGGCGCTCGAGCAGCAGCGCTACATCGACACGACGTACCGGCCGGTCAACGACCCGCTCGTGGTCGCCGATCCCGGGACGAGCCTGCGGGATCCAAACCGGTGGCAGCCGCTGGCGCTCAGCCAGAACGTCGCGCAGAACGGCCTGCCGGTCCCGGGCAACGTCCAGCGGTTCGTCGGGCCGCACTGGGGACACGTGCGATCGTTCGGGCTGCCCACGTCGGCCCAGGGCACGCCGATCGATCCCGGACCGCCTCCCCGCCTCGGCGAGGGCGACCGACGCCGAGTACAAGCAGGCGGCGATCGACGTCATCCGGGCGAGCAGCGACCTGGATCCGCACGACGGCGTCATGGTCGACATCGGGCCCGGTTCGCTCGGCAACAACGACCTGGGCACCAACGACGGCCACGGCCGGGCCCGCAACCCCACCACCGGGGAGCCCTACGAGCCGGACATGGTTCGCAGAGGCGACTTCGCGCGCGTGCTCGCCGAGTTCTGGGCCGACGGACCCGCCTCGGAGACCCCGCCCGGCCACTGGAACGTCATCGCGAACACCGTCTCGGACGTCCCCGGCTTCTCTCGCCGGCTCGGTGGGTCGGGCCCGGAGCTCGACCGGTTGCAGTGGGACGTCAAGCTGTACTTCGCGCTCAACGGCGCCGTCCACGACGCCGCCATCGCGGCCTGGGGGGTCAAGGGCTTCTACGACTCCGTCCGGCCGATCTCGATGATCCGCTACCTGGGCGGCAAGGGACAGTCGACCAACCCCGCCGGGCCCTCGTACGACCCCGAGGGGCTGCCGCTCGTGCCGGGCCTCGTCGAGGTGGTCACGCGCCGTTCGAGCGCCCCGGGCCACCGCCACGCCGATCTCGCCGATCACGTCGGGGAGATCGCCATCCACACCTGGACCGGCAATCCGTCCGACCCGACCCTCGAGGGCCACGTCGGATGGATGCTCGCCGCCCGGTGGGTGCCGTATCAGAAGACGACGTTCGTGACGCCTTCCTTCGCCGGCTACGTCTCGGGGCACAGCACGTTCAGCCGCGCGGCCGCGGAGGTCCTGGCCGCGGCGACCGGGACGCCCTACTTCCCGGGCGGGCTCTCGAGTTGGGACTACCCGGCGGGCTCGCTCAAGTTCGAGAAGGGTCCGACCCACGACGTCGTGCTCGAGTGGGCGACCTACTTCGACGCCTCCGATCAGGCCGGGATCAGCCGGATCTTCGGCGGGATCCACATCCCCGCCGACGACTTCAGTGGACGGCGCATGGGATCGGAGTGCGGAAAGACGGCCTGGGCGCTCGCGGAGCGCTACTACGCCGGCACGGCCGTCGCGTGAGGACTGAACTCCGTCAGGAGTCCGCGGAGGCCAGCACCAGATCGATCGCGCGCATGTTGGCGATCGCGTCCTCGGGAGGCGTGGGCAGATCGACGCCGTCGAGGACCGCGGCCGAGAAGGCGTCGCCCTGAAGGGTGTACTGGTCGACGGCGGGAACCTCGATGACCTCGATCTCCCGTTCGGCCGGCCGGTGTGTTCCCGATACGAGCACGAGGCGGGCCGGCTTGTCCGCGGGCGGGTTGAACGGGATCTCGACGTCGAGACGCGCGTCGGTTCCGACGAGCCGGAGCCACTGGTCCCGCTCGATCTGCGTCGAGCACGTAAACGACGCGTGGCGGCCGTCGAAATCGAGCGTGGCCGACGTGAGCGCGTCCGTCCCGAACTTCGGGTCCCGCCAGATCGAGGCGCGCACGAGAAGCGGCTCCGCGCCGAACATCATCCTCGACGCGTTGATCGAGTAGCACCCGATGTCGAGCAGTCCGCCGCCGCCGAAGGCGGGAACGTTGCGAATGTCGGCCGGGTCCAGGTTGCGGTACGAGAAGAACGACTGGATGGCCGCGAGCTCGCCGAGCCGCCCCGAGTCGACGATCTCTCGCACGCGGGCCCACTGTGGATGGAGCCGGTACATGAACGCCTCCATGAGGAGCACACCGGCCTCCCGGCAGGCCGCCACAACCTCCTCCGCCTGTGCCGCGTTCAGGGCGAGCGGCTTCTCGCAGAGCACGTGCTTGCCGGCCCGCGCCGCCGCGATCGTCCACTCGGCGTGCATGTGGTTCGGCAAGGGGTTGTAGACGGCGTCGACCTCCGGATCGGCGAGCAGGTCCTCGTAGCTTCCGTACGAGCGCGGGATTCCGAGCCGGCCCGCCACCGCCGCGGCTCGGTCCGCCTCCCTGGACGCGATCGCCACGATGTCGCAGCGCGTCCCCTCCTGCATGGCCGGGATGACCGCATCGACGCCGATCGCGGCCGTCGAGAGCACCCCCCACCGAAGTCGTTCCATGTCCCGTCCTCCCCGTCCGGTCGCCGGGAGTATCGCAGCCCCGGGGCGGGGCAGGACGGCGGTGAGTCCCGTGCAGCGAGGATCGCGAGAACTAGATGAAGAGCGGCGTCAGCGATCGGCGCCGCACCAGCTCGTTCATCCGCTCGTCGCTCGGGCGCTCCCCCGAGAACTCCTCCGCCGCCGACAGCACAAACGGTTGGATCCCGGATCGTGTCGACCGATGCCGCCCTACAGGATCCTGATGGCGCGGGACGCAGCTGGCGAGGACGGACACTCTCTACTCGACCACCGACCTGTTCGGGACTCCAACGCGCCGTTAACCTGGGGTCACTCATGGCTTCGCAACAGTCGATTCATCTCTAGGACAAGAGCCTCGGTCTCAGGTGAAAACTTCGTAAGTCGGCCCCAGGGCCCTATTCCCTCGACCCAGATCAGCGATCCATCTGTTGTCTCAACATGACACGCCAGTGTAGAAAGGCCGTGTGGTAGCAGAACGAATCTACGGACGCTAGGCCAGGGAACAATCACGGTGGAAAAGATCCGACGGATCTTCAGGTGCCCGGGAAGAAAATAGGCTCCTGTCCGCGCGAACCGATCCAGGAAGAACCAGCAGCAGGCTGCATTCGGTATTGCAAAGAGGGCCTTCCAAGGGAGCCCTGGAGCGATCGCCAGGAAAAGCACAGTCACCAATGCGAAGAGACCACCCGCGAAGTACGCAAAACCCACAGGAACCCCAGCCTGGAAGAAAGACTTGCTTGCTCGATTCAAGAGAACACTCCGGGATCATCATTAGGATCCAATGGATCGTCCACGTAGGGATCCGAGCACCAGCGACTGCCCGAGCATGCTCCGGTGAACGCCATCCCAACGCCCCCGAACAGGCCGAGGCCTGTGGTCGCTGCATTGAACCCAGTATTCTTCGCGACGCGCCCCCAATTGAAGGGTCCGGGCGCCTCGATCTCACGGTCAAGAACCTCCAACTCCTTGGCGCCTGCGACGATCAAGGCGGCGCCCAGGCAACCGAACGAACCGATACCGGCGGTGGCTGCCAGGCAGATGCCAGTCACAAGGGCGCCCATAAGTTGCCAACGGGCATCGTAGAGCGACTGGGCGACGCTGGTGACCGCATGAGAGACAACGTGTGCGGCACAATGGAGCCAAAGGACCCCGCAACCCTTGTCCTCTTCCATGGCACTGGTATCGATGTACTTCTTGATCCGAGCCTTCTCTGCCGGGCTGAGCGCGGTCGTATTTGCGGCGGAGCCGGGACCCCAGCCCCCTCGATGCCGTGCAATCTGCCGAGCGCTCGGCGCGCCAGAGTCATTGTCCTCTGCGGTACCCGGTATGCCACCCGGGTTTGAGACAGCACGAGAGAACATCCCAGTCGGATCAAAATACGTGACAGGAGCTCCCTGCCCATATCCGAACTGATTCAGGCTCTCGGGGTCGTTCAGGTCCCCGAACAGGGAGTCCCGGGTGATGAACCGCCCCAGTCCCCCCTCATACCACCGGGTGCCCATGTCGACCTGGCCGGTGTCGGGATCGGTCGGGTCCGACTGGAACCCGAACCAGGTGGACTCGGTCCCGGTCTGGCCGAGCAGCTCTCCCCAGGGGTCGAAGGCCACGCTCATGCGGTCCTGTGCGAGCGTGTTCACGAGGCCAACTGTATCGCCGTGGAGGTCCTTCAGGAAGAACCTGGTCGTCGAGCCGGTTCGCTGCGCGATTGGCTCGCCCGCGAGCGTGTTCGCATACCGGGTACTGGTGCCGCCGGTCGTGGTCTTCGCCGGCACCTCCCCACGCCGCGGTAGCGGTAGGTGGTCGTCGTGGAGTCCTTCGTCCTCGAGACGGCCCGATCGAGCGCGTCGAGCGCAAAGGTGATCGCCCCTGATCCCGAGCAGCTCGTGTCATTTTCCGCGCAGACAAGCCGCGAGAACGGATCGTAGTCGTAGGTCCAGTTCTTGGAGGGATCCGAGGTGTTCTCCATGGCCACGAGGTTGCCGACACCGTCCGTCGTGTAGTCGTTGCCGTCGGTGTCGGAGACGGGATCTCCTGCCCCGTTGTAGGTCGTCTCGACCGGCGTGTTCGATCGATCTGGACCGAGATGCGGTTGGACGCCCCGTCCCAGCCGTAGGTCCAGGTGGTGGCGGTCCCGGTCGCATCCGGACCGTCGGCCTCGGTCATCCTGCCCGCCGCGTCGTAGCCATAAGTCCAGCTTCCGTTCGAGGGATTCGACAGGACCTCGGAGTCCTTGGAAGTCACGTTCGAGGCCTTGTCGTAGCCGAGGTCGAACGCCGCGAGCGTCGCCGACGTGGAGTCCTTCTCGATCGTCTCGGTGTCCACCCGGCCGGTGTTCGCCTCGTAGGTCCGGGTCCAGGCGAGGTCGGCCTGATCGTCGACACGGGTGCTCATGCGCCCAGCCGAGTCGTAGCCCCAGGTCGAGACCTCGTCAGAGGAGATGAGCGGGTCGTCCATCGTCTCGACCTGCCCGGCCGCGTTGTAGGTAAAGAGCGTCGGATCCCCGCTCGTCGCCGGATCGTCGATCGAGGCGAGCAGACCCGTCTTGGTTGGTTGGTTGGTAGGGTGTTCTCATAAGTCGATGACCACACGGTTTCGAGCACTCCTGGGGGAGCTCCCACAGGTTAAGCGGGGTATCTCCCACAGCAGGTCAGAGGCCATCCAGGACTGGAGAGCGACGAGCGGCCTGGGCTGATCGGCGACCCCAGGCGCTTGCCGTCGGTAGCAGCGAGGGCGAACGGACGCCCGGTCCGGCACCCTCGACCCCTCACTCCAGCCCAGCAAGAACGCTCATGATGCGGCCAGCAAGCTCTTTGGGGCCGGGAGGATCCACCAGGAAGTGCGCCCAGGGACTCCCCGAGTCGGGATCGGGGCTGGCTTGGAACCGGAGGTTCTTGCCCGTCTGCTCTTGCTGAACTCCTCGCTCGGAACGAGCCACGCGGTCTGGATCCGCGCCGCGTACTGGTCGACTACCAAGAACAGCAGATACAGATCGGGGCGCGGACGGAACGTGCCCGGGTTGAGGAGGGCTTTCGCGCCCCTTCGCTCGATCTTCCCTGGGGCGTCGAAGAAGTGGGACTTCACCTGGACGGAAAGCTTGGGTCCTCCCGCCGACCGGTAGAAGACGAGGTCCACCCCCTCGTCATCGACCAGGGAGGTGGCGACGTTCAACTCGCCATCGCTGCCGAGGACGAACATGGAGGCGACCAGGGACTCCGCGGGGATGCCCCTGCGCTTCTCCCTCTGTTTGTCCGTCGGCCCGTTTCCGTAGTGTCCACGGCGAAGGTCCTCCTCTTTTTCCTGGGTCCGTCCTGAGAGCTCGCCCGAGTCAATGAGCCTCGCGAAGGTGGAGGGATCCACTCTCAAACACCCTGCTCGCTCGTGATTGCCTGAACGACCGCATCGGCCCAAAGCCGCACGCGGTACTTGCGACGGTCAGCCCCCGACGCCGAAACCAGTTGACCGCGGAGCGTGTACTTCCCATTGAGACCCTTGTTCCCCACATGGGGGGATTTCCCAGTCGTGCCGGTCGCGGTGGGTCCGTCGTGCGGAGATCGAAGCATTTGCGCGGGCGACTTGTTCAGGTCAGCCTTTCGCAGTCAGTCTTCGATATTGAGACAGGTACAGGGTCAGCGGCACTCGACGGCATTCGAATAGTGACGAACGTTCCTGAAGGAGACCACACAACAGCGTAGCCTCCAGCCCACCGGTGACTTGGAGCATCAAGGGCGCTAGGGAACGTGACCTCTTCCCCCTGCCGGACCTGGTAACGGATGAGTTCGAACTTCGTGAGTTGAGCGCGTGTCGGAGCGGTGTCGTGCCCCCAGAAAGCGATTTCAAGCTTCATGTCGCATTCATTCGTCACCTGGACGCCGACGCTGTACCTGCACCCGGGCAGCATCGCAATCGCGATGAGGCAAGCTATCGCGCTACCTACAGGTCGAACCTGTCGCGGCATATGCCTCCCGCTCATAGTCCACACCACAGTAGCCACCCTGAACAAACTGCACTCCATACCGCACCCAGAAGGCGTAGGTGTCTCGATCCTGTTGACCAACATGTACCAGCTCATGGGCGCGTGTCGTGGGGTCTGAACAATCGCGGCAGATGATGGAGTGGCCAACCGTATATGCATCAAGGCCAGACGCCTTGAGAGGGGTATTGGCGACCGAGTTGAGGTAGCACGTTGCGTGCGTGTTTCCGGCCGAGCAATCGGTAGCCTTGGTGGGGGGAAACAGCAGAGGAGCAAGGGGATTCCCGGCATTGAGTGTTCGAAGAATATCGTTGGCATGACCGAGGCCCCACCCGACAGTATTCTGCACAGTTCGACCACTGCAGCCCCAGTCCGACCAACAGCCAAGGACACTCGAAGTGGCGTGCACTGCGGAGCGGACCGCGTGCGCAGGTGCGGAAACAGAGGCACTTGCCGCATGCGCGATGCATCCTCCGAAGCCGCGGCACGCTCCCCCGCCATCAGCGTCAGGCGGGACGTCATACGATGAGTGATGGGGGCCGTGCCGGCGCATGTCCGGGCTGGTGATCACGTTCCCCTCGGTGTCGATCTCCGTGTAGTCGGACTGGCTCTGACCGTTCCCCCCAACGGCGGCGTTGTACATGCCGTTCGGATCGACAAAGGTCGCCGGGGCGCCGGTCGCGTAGGCGAACTGGTTCAGGCTCTCGGGGTCGTTCAAGTTCCCGAACAGGGCGTCCCGGGTGATGAACCGGCCCAGCCCACCCTCATACCACCGGGTCCCCATGTCGACCTGTCCAGTGTCGGGGTCCGTCGGATCCGACTGGAACCCGAACCAGGTGGACTCCGTGCCAGTCGTGCCAAGTCCGCTTCCCCAGGGGTCGAAGGCCATGCTCATGCGGTCCTGGGCGAGCGTGTTCACGAGGCCAACGGTATCGCCGTGGAGGTCCTTCAGGAAGAACCTGGTCGTCGAGCCGGTTCGCTGCGCGATGGGCTCTCCCGCGAGCGTGTTCGCATACCGGGTACTGGTGCCGCCGGTCGTGGTCTTCGCCGGCACCTCCCCCACGCCGCGGTAGCGGTAGGTGGTCGTCGTGGAGTCCTTCGTCCTCGAGACGGCCCGATCGAGCGCGTCGAGCGCAAAGGTGATCGCCCCTGATCCCGAGCAGCTCGTGTCATTTTCCGCGCAGACAAGCCGCGAGAACGGATCGTAGTCGTAGGTCCAGTTCTTGGAGGGATCCGAGGTGTTCTCCATGGCCACGAGGTTGCCGACACCGTCCGTCGTGTAGTCGTTGCCGTCGGTGTCGGAGACGGGATCTCCTGCCCCGTTGTAGGTCGTTTCGACCGGCGTGTTCGCATCCACCTGGACCGAGATGCGGTTGGACGCCCCGTCCCAGCCGTAGGTCCAGGTGGTGGCGGTCCCCGTCGCGTCCGGACCGTCGGCCTCGGTCATCCGCCCGCCGCGTCGTAGCCATAAGTCCAGCTTCCGTTCGAGGGATTCGACAGGACCTCGGAGTTCTTGGAGGTCACGTTCGAGGCCTTGTCGTAGCCGAGGTCGAACGCCGCGAGCGTCGCCGACGTGGAGTCCTTCTCGATCGTCTCGGTGTCCACCCGGCCGGTGTTCGCCTCGTAGGTCCGGGTCCAGGCGAGGTCGGCCTGATCGTCGACACGGGTGCTCATGCGCCCAGCCGAGTCGTAGCCCAGGTCGAGACCTCGTCAGAGGAGATGAGCGGGTCGTCCATCGTCTCGACCTGCCCGGCCGCGTTGTAGGTAAAGAGCGTCGGATCCCCGCTCGTCGCCGGATCGTCGATCGAGACGAGCAGGCCCGTCTCGGCATCGTAGTCATACGAGGTACGGATGGTCCCCGTGTCGAGCTCTCCGTCCCAGACCTCGATCATCCGGCCGTCTTCGTCATAGCGCATCGAGACGGTCGCGTTGGCGTTCTCGGCCTGGACCATGTTGCCGGCGGCGTCGTAATCGTAGGTCTCGACGCCGGACGTGGGCGAGGAAACGCAGTCCGCTGTATCCCGGCAGATCTGGCGGCCCAGGTTGTCGTAGCCATAGAAGAGGTTGTCTGTGCGGGGGTCGTCGGTCTGTGTCAGCCGCCCGGCGAGATCGTAGGTGTTCGTCGTCGTCCCGCGGTCGTCGATGTATGTCGCGAGGTTGCCGTCGGCGTCGTATGACCTTGACCCCGTTTGCCGGACACGTTCGACTATGACGTGAGCGCACGAGCGTAGTCCCGTTCGAACTGTGCCGGCGAGACCATCCCGATCGTCGAGTGGCGTCGCTGACGGTTGTAGAAGACCTCGATGAACTCGAAGATCGCCGCCCGAGCCTGATCCCTCGTCTCGAACCGCCGCGATGACAGAGCTCGCGCTTGAGGGTCGAGAAGAAGCTCTCGGCCACGGCGTTGTCGTAGGCGGTGCCGACGGCGCCCATGGACGCCAGGATCTCGGACTCACGGAGCTTGCGCCCAAGGGCGAAGGACGTGAACTGCGGGCCCTGATCGGAGTGGTGCACGAGCCCAGGGCCAGGGTGTCGGTTTGCGATCGCCATCTGCACGGCGTCGATCACGAGCTCAGCCCGCAGATGGGATGCCATCGACCACCCGACGATCCGCCTCGGGAGAACAGATCCTCGACCGCCGCCAGGTGCAGCCATCCTTCGTCGGTGGGGATCGAGGTGATGTCGGCGACCCAGACGAGATCGGGCGCTGTGGTCCGGAACCGGCGGGCGACGCGGTCGGGGGCGGGTCCGAGCTCGCCGGGACCCTTGCGCCAGCGGCCGGCGGATGTGCACGCCCTGCACCCTGGCCAGTCGCATCAGCCTGGCAACGCGCTTGCGGGTGATGCGGAGCCCTTCGGCCCGAAGCTCGGCGCAGATCCTTGGCGCCCCGTAGGTGCCTCGGGAGGCCTCGTGGATCTCACCGATCCGTCTCGTAAGTGCCCGGTTGTCGACCTCCCGGCGAGACGGGGGTCTCGTGCACCAGTCGTAGAAGGCGGAAGTCGAGACCCCGAGGTGAGAACAGAGCATCTTCACGTCGAACGCGGCCCGCTCCGCGGCGATGAACCGGTAGATGCTCACCCGGTCTCGCTCTCCCTGGCGAAGTAGGCGGCGGCTTTTTTCAGCAGGTCGCGCTCCATGCGAAGCGTTCGGTTCTCCTTGCGGAGCCTCGCGAGCTCGGCTCGCTCCTCGGTCGTGAGACCGGCCTTCTCGCCGGCGTCGACCTTCGCCTGGTTCACCCAGGCCCGAAGCGACTCGAGCGAGACCCCGAGATCCTTCGACACGGCCTGCAGGCTGCGACCCGATTCGCGATAGAGGCGGACCGCCTCAGCCTTGAACTCCGGCGGATAGGGCGGATGCGGGTTGGGCATCGGACACCCCCTTCCCTGGGATCGTTCGTCCCAGTGTTGGGTGTCCGGCTTCAGGGGCAAGCTCACCTGCTGCCGCTGTTCTTCGTTGGTCTGGCCCTCGGTCTGCGTGAGAGCGAAGCGTTCGGGCTGCGGTGGAGAGATGTCGACCTGGACGGTGGACTCATCCACATTAGGCATCAAGTCAGTCGGACGAAGGGTGGCGGCTTCGAGTTCGTCGAGCCCAAGACGAAGGCGTCGAGGTCGACTCTCGAACTAACGAAGACTCATGTCGCAATGCTGCGGAAGCACCGATTGCTCCTCAACCAAGAGCGGCTAGCGGCAGGCTCGTTGTGGCAGGATCACGATCTGGTGTTCCCATCCGACCGTGGGACTCCGCTCGATGCCTCGAACGTCAGGGCCTTCTTCGTTGGAGTGTGCGAGCACACGGAGGTGCGGCCAAGGCGGATACACGATTGGCGCGTCACGGCGGGATCTCGGCTCGCGGACCTCAACATCCACCTCGACACCGCCAAGCAGGTACTGAGGCACGCGAATCAGAGCACGACCATGAAGCACTACACGCACACGTCGTCGGAGCGACGTCGCGACGCGATCGAGGCGCTGGACAGGCTGTTCAACGGATGAATGGCTGTCAACTTGGCTGTCAACCCGAGTCGTCAACTCGCCGGGACTGGCCCTGCATCCTGCGGCGCAGGAGATTGCGTGGCTCCGGGGGCGAGACTTGAACTCGCAACCTACGGATTAACAGTCCGCCGCTCTGCCGATTGAGCTACCCCGGAATGGAAGCGTTGGGCAGTCTAGCAGCGACGTTAGTTCCGGACGCGATGCTCGACGCCGTCGGGGCCGCCGACGACGAGGTCCGTTGCGAGGCCGATGAAGAGGCCGACCTCGACGATCCCGGCCCGGGTCCGGAGCTCTGCCTCGAGCCCGGGGGCGTTGCCGATCGAGCCGAACGCGCAATCCAGGATGAAGTTGCCGTTGTCCGTCACGGCCGGACTGCCGCCGCGCCCCATCCGAAGCTTCGGCGTTCCCCCGACGGCCTCGATGAACCGCGCCTCGGGCTTCCAGCCGAATGGCACCACCTCGACCGGCAGCGCGTGGTTGGTTCCGAGCACCTCCGACAGCTTTCCGTCGTCGACGACGATCACGACGCGCAGGCTCGCCTGCGCCACGATCTTCTCCCGGACAAGCGCCCCTCCCCCGCCCTTGATCAGGTCGAGCTGCGGGTCCACCTCGTCCGCGCCGTCGATCGTCAGATGCACCAGCGGGTACTCCTCGAGGTTCGTGAGCGGGATGTCCAGCCGTTGTGCCAGCTCGTTCGTTGCCATCGAGGTCGGGATCCCGACGATCCCGTCCAGCTCGCCGGCCTTCCTGCGGGCGCTGATCGCTCGAAGCGCCAACGCCGTGGTCGAGCCGGTCCCGAGGCCGAGCACCATCCCCGGGCGCACCAACCCGGCCGCAAACGCCGCCGCCTCGCGCTTCTGCTCCGAAACCTTGTCCATGGTCCGCGTGAGCCTATCGTCGCGGGGGTAGGCTGGTCGCCCGCCGTTCGTCCATCGTCTCGAGGAGGTCCGAAGTCCCATGAAGCTGCTCGTTGCATTTGGCCTGGGGTTCGCCGCCGGTGTTTCCGTCGCCCGCCGGATGGTCAAGGACGATCCGAACATCGTCGTGGGCCCGAGGGCCGGATCGAAGTCGGGACTGGCGGCCGTGACGGACGTCATCCTCGGCCAAGCGACCGAGCGGAGCCTCGGAGTGATCCGCAAGGCGCGCGGTGCGATCCAGGAGCGGCTCGGCGCGAGCGACGGCAGCACCGCCGCCTGGAACTGAACCCGGGGCTCTACTCGAGGTAGTCGCGGAGCTTCTGCGACCGCGAGGGGTGCCGGAGCTTCGACAGCGTCTTCGACTCGATCTGGCGGATGCGCTCGCGCGTGACGCCGAACTCACGCCCGACTTCTTCGAGCGTGCGCGCATGACCGTCGACGAGCCCGAACCTCAGCTGGATGACCTTCTTCTCGCGCTCCGACAGCGTGTGGAGCACGCCCTCGAGCTGCTCCTGCAGAAGGATGAAGCTGGCCGCGTCGACCGGGACGACCGCGTCGCTGTCCTCGATGAAGTCGCCGAGGTGTGAGTCCTCTTCCTCCCCGATCGGCGTCTCGAGCGAGACCGGCTCCTGCGAGACCTTCTGGATCTCGCGCACCTTCTCGGCGCTGATCCCCATGACCTTCCCGATCTCGTCGGGGGTCGGTTCGCGGCCGAGATCCTGCAGCAACTGGCGCTGGACCCGGACCAGCTTGTTGATCGTCTCCACCATGTGGACGGGGATCCGGATCGTGCGCGCCTGGTCGGCGATGGCTCGCGTGATGGCCTGGCGGATCCACCACGTCGCATACGTCGAGAACTTGTAGCCCTTCGAGTAGTCGAACTTCTCGACCGCGCGGATAAGGCCCAGGTTCCCTTCCTGGATCAGGTCGAGGAAGAGCATCCCGCGGCCCACGTACCGCTTGGCGATCGAAACGACGAGCCGCAGGTTCGCCTCGATGAGCTTCTTCTTGGCCAGCTGGCCGTCGCGCTCGACGCGATGGAGGAACTCGTGGACGTCGCCTTCGGTCTTCGCTCGCCAGCTCTTCTTGAGCGCGGCGGGATCGCGGCCGATCCCCTCGATCTTGCCGAACGCGTTCGACTGGTGATCGCGGATCTCCCAGACCCGAAGGGTGACGAGCTTCCATTGCTTGGGCTCGATCTTCTCCTCGTCGGTAACCCGGCGTTGCAGGGCGGTCGACATCTCGCCGGCCTCGATCCGGCGGGCCAGATCGACTTCCTGGGCGGCGTTGAGGAGCGGGACCTTCCCGATCTCTTTGAGGTACATCCGGACCGGGTCGTTCGTCGGCGCCTTCAGCAGGTCGACTTCGATCCGGACCTGGGTCGCGGCGTCGGTGTCGTCGCCGGGCACCTCGATGACCTCGATCGCCTCGGCGGTCAGGTGCTCCTGGACCTGCGTCAGGAACTCCTCGATCTGCTCGGGGGTGAAGTCGTCGACCGGAACCGCTTCGAGCAGGTCCTCGGAGGTCACGAACCCCCGCTCACGACCCCTCGTCGTCAGCTGATCCTTGATCTCGTCGAGGCTGAAGGGCTCACCCTCCGGCAGACGGGCAGGGTCGCTCACCGGTACTCCTGAGAGGTTTTCGCCACGAGGCTCCAGTGTACGGAACGGGCTCCGCCGGTGACTGTTCGTCCCGGCGGCATCCCTCGGCCGGCGGTTACTCCTCGCGAAGCCGTTGGCGCAGCCGGAGCAGATCGCCATCGATGGCCACCAGCTCGTCGAAGAGCTCGTCATAGCCAGTATCGGTCGTCGGGTTCCGCCGCTGAAGCTCGGCGCGAAGCGCGTCGGAACGGTCCTTCAAACGGAGCTGCTCGAGCCAGTCGAACACGAACGCCGCATAGCCGGATGACAGCTCTCGTTCGAGCGGCTCGACCGCGAGCGCCGAGATCGCCGCGCCGAGCGCCGGGTCGTCGTCGACCGCTGCCGAGACGTCCCCACCAACCGCCACCAGTGCGGCCAGCAGGCGCCGCGACGACGCCGACCGAAGGTGATCGTCGGTGATGAGGCCGGAGAACTCCTCAAAGATCCCGGCGTCGCGGACGAGGAGCCTGAGCATCTCTCGCTCGCGCCGATCCCGGGCGCTGGATCGCCGTCCGGCGGGCGCCGCCTCCGCCTGCCCCGGCGAGCGGCCCAGCAGCTGGAGCACCCCCGAGTCCTCCACGCCGGCCAGATCTGCCAGCAGGTGCGCGTACTCGCTGCGGCGAACCGGGTCGGTGAGCTTCTGGACGATGGGGAGCGCCTCGGCCACCGCCGCCGAACGGCCCTCGACGGTCGAGGCATCGTGGCGCGCCACGGTCCGGCGAACCATGTACTCGACCAGCGGCCGGGCGCCGGCGGCGGCCTCGCGAACCGCATCGACCCCGCGTTTGGCGACCAGATCGGCCGGGTCGAGACCGTCGGGCATGATCATCACGGCCATCTGGACGGGGAACCGTTCGTGGAAGACGAACCCTCGCTCGGCCGCCCGCGCACCGGCCTCGTCGGAGTCGAACGCGAGCACGGCCCGGCGCGCGAATCTCGACAGGAGCTCGACATGGCGCTCGCCCAGCGCCGTCCCGCACGTCGCCACCACGTTCTCGATCCCCGCCTGCGCGAGGCCGATGACGTCCGTGTAGCCCTCGACGACGAACGCCTCTCCCGTTCGGGCGATCGCGGCGCGAGCGCGGTGCAGGTTGTAGAGCACCTCGTGCTTGCGGTAGACGGAGGTCTCCGCGGTGTTGAGGTACTTGGCCTGGTCGCCCGCGCGCTGGTCCGACGGCAGGATGCGCGCGCCGAACGCGACCGCGCGCCCCTGCAGGTCGTGGATCGGGAACGTGATCCGGCCGCGGAACCGATCCCGCACACCGCCGTCCTCCCCGCGCGTCGCGAGGCCCGCCTCGAGCAAGGTCTCGGGCGAGAGCCGCTGGGCCAGCCGGCGCAGCAGGAAGTCCGGATAGCCGGGCGCGTACCCGATTCCGAACGTCTCGATGGAGGCCTCGGAGACCCCGCGCTCGGCCAGATACGCCCGGGCGTCGGCTCCCTCGCGGCCCTCGGTGAGCATCTTCGCGTAGAGCTCCGCCGCCTCTTCCGTGGCGCGGATGATCGACGCGCGCCGCTGCGCCTCTTTCCGGTCGGCCGGCGAGTCGCCTTCGTACCTCAGATGTACCCCGGCCTGCTGCGCCAGTCGCTCGACCGCCTCGACGTAGGTGAGCCCTTCCAGCTCGCGGAGGAACGTGATCGCGTCCCCCCCCTTGCCGCACCCGAAGCAGTAGAAGACCTGCTTGGCCGGCGAGACGCTGAACGACGGAGTCTTCTCCTGGTGGAACGGACAGAGCCCGCTCATGGAGTCGGAGCCGGTTCGCTTGAGGGTCAGGTATTGCGAGACGAGCTGGACGAGGTTGGTGCGCTCTTTGACGGCATCGACATCGTCCTGCTTGATCCTTGCCACTCGCGTCCTTTCCGCTTTTTGTCGGCCTTCAGCGGTCCAGGAGCCAGCCGCGGGGAAGGAAGAGCCGCTCGTAGGTCCTCAAAGCGTACCGGTCCGTCATGCCGGCGATGTAGTCGGCGACGCGGGTCGGGAGATCCCCGGGGACCTCCGGATACTCGGGCGGGATCTCGTCGGGGTGATCCATGAAGTGCGCCACCAGATCCCGGAGCAGCTTTACGGCCTTCTCGTGCTCGTCGTGGCTCCCGGCCCTCAGATAGACCCGCTCGAACATGAAGTCGCGCAGCTCGTCGAGCGCCCGGAAGACCTCGGGCGACAGGCGGATCTCCTGCTGCTCGGTGCTCTGACCCACGAGGTCCGACACGAGGGTGTCGATCCGGGCGGAATGGGTGTCGCCGAGCACCCGCATGGGTTCCTTCGGCAGCTCGTTCTCCTCGAGGATCTTGGCGCGCATCGCGTCGTCCAGATCATGGTTCAGGTACGCGATCCGGTCCGCATACCGGACGATCTGGGCCTCGAGCGAAGCCGGCGGCGGCATCGACCAGGGGTGGTTCACGATGCCGTCGCGGACCTCCGACGTCAGGTTGAGCCCCTGGCCGTCGTTCTCCAGGAAATCCACGACGCGCAGCGACTGTTCGGAGTGGCGGAACGGGCGCCCGAGGAACGGCGTCAGGGCCTGCTCGCCCAGATGTCCGAACGGCGTGTGCCCCAGGTCGTGTCCGAGCGCGATGGCTTCCGTGAGGTCCTCGTTCAGGCGAAGTGCCCGCGCGGCGGTCCGCGCGATCTGCGAGACGTCGAGCGTGTGCGTGAGCCGAACTCGGTAGTGGTCGCCCTCCGGTGCGATGAACACCTGGGTCTTGTGCTTGAGGCGCCGGAATGCCTTGGAGTGAACGATCCGGTCGCGGTCGCGCTGGAAGCAGGTCCGGATCGGGTCGTCGGGCTCGGCGCGCTCGCGGCCCTTGCTGCTGCCGGCAAGCACTGCCTGAGGAGAAAGGGTGGCGCGCTCGATCTCCTCGGTGCGTTCGCGAGGGACCACCATGGCGCCATCGTAGCCGGGACGGGCGACGCAGCGCGACTCGAACTTAGTTTTGGGTCGCGCGGTAGTACAGATAGGCGAACGTCTCGCGCAGGTAGCCCTCGAACCGAGTGTGCTCCGTCTTGGCGGCGGAGGTCCAGGTTGCCGAGGCGTACCCCCGGATGCCGAGGTCGCCGGCCATCCGATCGATCCGCGCGTTGTGCCAGGGATCGGAGACGAGGAACGCGGAGCTCATCCCCTCCGACCGCATCTGGTCGGCCGCGGCACGGAGGCTTTCCAACGACGTGTGCCCGACCGGGACGGCCTCCACGGCCTCCGCCGGGACGCCTCGGTCGAGCAGGAAGCTGCGCCCCGCCTCCGCCTCGGTGGACCGGTCCCCGGGCTGGTTCGCCCCGAGCACCAGGATGTGCCCGGCCCGGTGCTGCTGCCAGAGCAGCAGGGCGTGCTCCAAGCGGCCGCGGAACACGGGCGACGGCGTGCCGTTGTACTGCGCGGCCCCGAGAACGACGATCGCGTCGACCCGCTGGATGTCGGCCGCGCCGTCGTGGTGGGCAGCTCGCCACACCACCACGAAGCTCGACGAGACGACGAGGAGGGCAGCAACGAGCACCAGCCCGATCGCGGAGCGAACGGGATGCCGGCGGACGCGGCCCACGCGGAGCTACCTTGACGCTGACTCGGATGTGCCGACCGCCGCCTGGCCGGCGGCGAGACGCGCGGTCTCGATGCGAAACGGCGAGCAGCTGACGTAGTCAAGGCCAAGCTCGTCGCAGAACACGACGCTCGCGGGGTCGCCGCCGTGCTCGCCGCAGATCCCGATGTGCAGGGCGGGGTTGGCCGCGCGACCGTCCTCGCTGGCGATCCGCATCAGGCGGCCGACCCCCGGACGATCGATCGTGACGAACGGGTTGGCCGGAAGCAGCTTGCGCTCCTCGTACATGCCGACGAACTTGCCGATGTCGTCGCGGCTGAAGCCGAAGGCGGTCTGCGTCAGGTCGTTCGTCCCGAAGGAGAAGAAGTCCGCCGCCCCGGCGATCTCCGCGCCGGTCACCGCGGCGCGCGGCAGCTCGATCATCGTCCCCCACTCGAGATGGTCGAGCTCCACGACCGCCTCCTCGAGGACGGCGTCCGCGATGGGCTCGAGCTCGGCCCGCATCTGGCGGAGCTCCGGCGCGGTCGCGACGAGCGGGATCATGATCTCGACCTGCGGGTCGCCGCCGGCAAGCTTCACTTCGCACGCGGCCTCGACGATCGCGCGCACCTGCATGGCGTACAGGCCGGGCTTGAGGATCCCGAGGCGCACCCCTCGGAGCCCGAGCATCGGGTTGGTCTCGCGCAGCTCGCCGACCTTGCGAAGCGTCACGCGGTTCTGGTCCAGCTCGGGGCCGGTTTCGCCGCGGGCCTCCGCAAGCGCCACCTCGACCGAGAGGTCGGTGAAGTCGGGCAGGAACTCGTGCAACGGTGGGTCCAGCAGACGGACGGTGACGGGCAGGCCGCTCATGGCGGTGAAGATCCCGATGAAGTCCCGCCGCTGGAGCGGCAGCAACACGTCGTAGGCGGCCGCCTCCTCCTCCGGGGTCTCCGCGAAGATCATCTGGCGGACGGCTTCTACCCGCTCCTCGCCCAGGAACATGTGCTCGGTGCGGCACAGGCCGATCCCCTCGGCGCCGCGCTCCCGGGCGTTGGAGGACTGGTCGGGCGTGTCGGCGTTGGCCCGGACGCGGAGCCGGCGGACCTCGTCGGCGCGCGCCATGATCGTCGCGAACGCCTTCCAGATCGGCTCCTCTCGGGCCTTCTCGTCGCCCTGCCGGGCCAGCTCGAGCACCGACTCCTCCAGCGGCAGCTCCCCCACGTAGACGTTCCCGGTAAACCCGTCGATCGTGATGACGTCGCCCTCGGCCACCTTGGTTCCGTTCGCCTTGAACGAACGCGACCCCAGGTCGACCTTGATCGCGTCGGCGCCGCAGACGGCCGGGATGCCCTCGCCGCGCGCGACGACGGCCGCGTGAGAGTTGGTCCCGCCGGCCGAGGTCAGGATCCCCTGGGAGGCGATCATCCCGTGGTAGTCGTCGGGGGTCGTCTCGCGCCGGACGAGGACGACCTTTGCTCCCTGCTTCGCCCGCGCCTGGGCGTCGTCTGCGCTGAAGACGACCTCTCCGGTCGCCGCGCCGGGTGAGGCGTTGAGCCCGGTTGCGATCGGCGTGGCGCCGTCGGCCCGCACCCGTCGCTTGAACAGCTCCTCCAGCCGGTCGGCGTCGACGCGAAGAAGCGCCGTGTCCGCGTCGATGAGCCCCTCCTCGAGCATCTCCGCCGCCATGACCCACTCCGCGAGCGCGGTGCGCTTGCCGATGCGAGTCTGGAGCAGCCACAGCCGCCCCTTCTCGATCGTGAACTCGATGTCGCACATGTCGTGGAAATGGCCCTCGAGGGTCCCCATCGCCTTGACGAGCCCGTCGTAGGAGGCCGGGTCGAGCGTCGCCAGATCCGCCAGCGGAAGCGTGTTGCGGATGCCCGCGACGACGTCCTCGCCCTGGGCGTTGGCCAGGTAGTCGCCGTAGGCCTTCTTCTCGCCGGTCGAGGGGTCCCGCGTGAAGGCGACGCCGGTGCCCGAGTCGTCCCCGCGGTTGCCGAAGACCATCGCCACGATGTTGACGGCGGTGCCCAGGTCGTCGCTGATCTTGTTCTGCCGGCGGTAGTCGATCGCTCGCTTGCCGTTCCAGGACTTGAACACTGCGTCGATCGAGAGACGCAGCTGGTCTTTCGGGTCCTGCGGGAACTCCTCGCCGGTGTGCTCGTGGTAGATGGCCTTGAACCGCTCGATCAGCTTCTTCAGGTCCTTGGCATCGAGGTCGGTGTCCTGGGTCTTCGAGCCCTTCTTCTCCTTGGCCTCATCCAGCGCGTGCTCGAAGGCGTCGGCCGGCACGTCCATCACGATCTTGCCGAACATCTGGATGAACCGCCGGTAGGCGTCGCGGGCGAAGCGGACGTCGTCGCCGGACTGCTTCGCCAGGCCCTTCACCGACTCGTCGTTGAGTCCCAGGTTGAGGACCGTGTCCATCATGCCCGGCATCGAGAACTTGGCGCCGCTTCGCACGCTGACGAGCAGCGGGTCCTCGGGGTCGCCGAGGTTCTTGCCCATCGCCTCCTGAAGACCGACCAGGTGCTCGCCGGCCTCCTGGAGCATCTCGGGCGGCGCGCCGCCCCGGGAGAGGAACTCCAGACATGCCTCGGTCGTGATCGTGAACCCGGGCGGAACCGGTAGGCCCATGTTCGTCATCTCGGCGAGGTTGGCCCCCTTCCCCCCCAGGAGGTCCTTCATGCCCGTGTTGCCTTCGCTGAAGTCGTAGACGTACTTGGTCACGGCATATGCCTCCGCCCGCGCGTTCGGTTCCGGAAGCGTCAGTCTACGGCGAGGGTTGAGACCTTTCCGGGATCCCGGGAGTGGCGCATCTCAATCGGGCCCTCGCGGGTCTGATCGGCGTAGCCTTGCCCCATGACGAGAGAAGTCTGGATACACGTGGCGGTCGATCAGGCGCTTGTTACGAACGTCATGCGTCTCCATGGCCTGAGGACGACGCAAGAAGCCATCGATTTCGCGCTCCGGCGCGCCATCGGCGGAGACTCCAAGCGTCGCATGCTCGAGATGCGTGGTACGGGCTGGATCGGCGATCTGGACGAGATGAGACGCGGGAGATTCGGCCCCTCCTAGTTCGTCGAACGGGTCGCTCAGACTCCGAGGGCGTGGGCTAGCTTCGAGAGGGAGACGGGGTCGGTTGCGAAGACGGCGTCGACCTGGGTGCCGGAGGCCTGGAGCACCTCGGTGAGCTGACTCTCGCCGGTCCAGTCCACAAGCGCCGACCGGAACTCCTGCGCGTCGGCGCCCGTGTCCCAGACCGTTCGCAGATCGACCGCAACGTTGCTCCCGTCGCTCCATGCCCGATAGATACCGCCGTCCCAACCGGCAGCCGCGTCGCTCGCCTCGCCATCGCCCAGACGAAGACCGAGCATCGTCTGGAGCCACTGCTCGCCGACCTCCATCACGTCGAGGTCCCCCCATCGGCGCCCGAGCGCCGGACCCTCGTCTGGGATGTCGACAGGCGTGGGCACGTCGCCGGGCCAGCGGTCCGGATGCATGATCTGTTCGGTCGAGACCGGATACGACTCGAAGGCCTGGTCGACGAGCTGCTCGCCGCCTCGCGCCTCGAGCGCGGCCACGAACGCCTGACCAGCGTCGTAGGGCCAGAACTGAAGTTCCTGGATGAACCGCGGGACATCGCTCGGCGGTCCGCCTCCGAAGTCGCCGGAGTCCGACCCGGTCGGCGGGAATCGCGCGACCACCTGCCCTGCCGCGAGCTGCGCGTCGCCCTCGACGAGGCCGAGCGAGGCCTGGATGGCTTCGTCGCGGCAGCTCAGCTGGAGCCGGTCGATCTTCTTGAGCCCGAAGTGCTGGTCGTCCAGCGCGTGGGTCAGCTCGTGCGCCAGCACGAACGTCTCGTTCACGCCGAGGTTCTCGTCGCCGATGTAGACGAGCTCGCCGTTCTCGGGGTTGTAGAAGCCGACGACCTGGCCCTGCTGGAACGATCGGAGCGCGGAACGAATATCCGAACCGGGCGGGATCACGCCGATCGTGCGCCACGCCGCGCTCCGCCGCCGGTAGTACCCGGCCGGATAGCTGTCGTCGAACGCGGCGTCGAGCTTGCGGTCCATCTCGGCGGTGGTGATCGGTTCCACACCGACGTCGCGCAGGTACCGAAGCTGGCGGACCTGCTCGACCTCGCTCTCGACCTGGGTGATCGCGGGCGGAGCCACCGCTTGGGCGGGGGTTCCGCCCGAGTAGGGCTCCGCCTTCGGGCAGAGCGCTTTCATCGCCTCGGCGGCCGTCCGGCCCGACGAGGGCAGCGGGGACGGCACCGGTCCGGCCGGCGTCGGCGATGACGGACTCGGGCCGGGCGTGGACGGCGGGGCGCTCTTCTGCCCGCCGATCTGCAGCGAGCAGCTCGCGACGAACGCGGAGGCGACCGCAAGGACTGCCGCCCGGCGCCCCTTCATCTGCGCCTGCTCATCACCAACGAGGCCGTCGCGCTCACGACGGCGAGTCCGGAGAAGACGGCCGAGACGTACAGGAGCTGCGTGGACGAGAGGAAGCCGCGGACCGACGCGAGCAGCGCGACGGCCCCGGCCAGCATCAACACGAACGAGAGCGCGAACAGCGTGAGCCAGCTCCGGTCGCGCCACCCGGTTCGGGTCGCCGCCTCGGGCGGGGATGCTTCGGGATCGGCCACGAGCCGTTCACCGCCCTCCGTCGAGCCGCTCCGCGAGATGCCCGGCGAGGTGCTCGATCGGAATGCGCTCCTGCGCCATCGAGTCGCGCTCCCTGATCGTCACCTGTTTGTCCTCCAGCGAATCGAAGTCGACCGTGACGCAGAACGGGGTCCCGACCTCGTCCTGGCGACGGTAGCGACGTCCGATGGCCCCCGCGTCGTCGTACTGGGTCATCCACCGGGGCTTCACGAGGTCGTGCACCCGTCGCGCCTCGGGCACGAGCGCGTCGTTTCGAGAAAGCGGCAGCACGGCCACCTTGATCGGCGCCAGGTCGCGGTGCAGCTTGAGGACGGTGCGCCGGTCGGTGCCACCTTTCGCGGTCGGCGCTTCCTCGACGCGGTACGCATCGAGCAGCACGGTGAGCGCCACCCGGTCCACTCCGGCCGCCGGCTCGACGACGAACGGCAGGTATCGCTCCTCCCGCTCCTGGTCGAAGTAGCTCATGTCCTCGCCACTCGCCTCTTGGTGCCCCCTCAGGTCGAAGTCGGTTCGGTTGGCGATCCCCTCGACCTCGGACCATCCGAACGGGAACTCGTACTCGACATCGGACGCGGCCTTCGCGTAGTGCGCCAGCTCGTCGGGGTCGTGCGGGCGGATGCGGAGCTTCTCTTCCCGGATCCCCAGATCGAGATACCAGCGAAATCGCTCGTTCACCCAGTACTCGAACCACTCGTCGTCCTTGCCGGGCTCGACGAAGAACTCCATCTCCATCTGCTCGAACTCGCGCGTGCGAAAGATGAAGTTCCCCGGCGTGATCTCGTTTCGGAACGACTTTCCGATCTGCGCGATGCCGAACGGAATCTTCTTGCGCGAGACCGATTGGACCGTCGGGAAGTCGACGAACATCCCCTGCGCCGTCTCGGGGCGCAGATAGGCGGCGCTCCCCTCGTCCTGGACCGGCCCCATGTGCGTCTTGAACATGAGGTTGAAATGCCGGGGCTCGGTGAAGTCCTTGCCGCCGCAGTTGGGGCACACCTTGGGATCGGGCAGGTGGTCGGCGCGGAACCGCTGATGGCAGTTGAGGCACTCGACGAGCACGTCGGCGAACCCGGCTCCGAGATGGCCGCTGGCCTCCCAGACCTTCGGGGACATCAGGATCGCGGCTTCGAGCCCGACGACGTCGTCGCGAAGTTGCACCATCGAACGCCACCACGAATTGCGGATGTTGCGGCGAAGCTCCACCCCCAGCGGCCCGTAGTCCCACGAGGAACGAAGGCCCCCGTAGATCTCGGATGACTGAAAGGCGATCCCCCGGCGCTTGGCGAGGGACGTGATCTCGTCCATGAGGTCGGGCATTGGCTCCTTCCCGGTCGCTGGCTGCGGCCGCTGGCGTGCCGCCCATGCTAGCCGGTCCCCCGGCTAGGCTGGCAGGGACATGAACGGCCCGCCACCGGCACCGCCCGCCCCGCCGCTCGGCCGCGTCACGCGCCGGCTCGTCGCAGCGGCGAGCACGATCGGGCTGGTCATCGCGATCGTCTCCGGTCTCGGCTTCGCGCGCTACGAGATCGACTCGAAGGCGGGCACCGATCCCTGCTTCTACGGAGGGCCGAACTGCGGTCCGAGCAGCAGTCCGGACGCGGCCGTCGGTCCCTGCGCCAACGACGTCTGCAACTACCTGATCCTCGGAAGCGACTCCCGAGCGGGACTCGACCCCGACCAGACCGGGCACTTCGGGACGAACGGCCAGGCCGGCGCGGGCCGGAACGCGGACGTCATCATGCTGGTGCACACCGACCCCAAGCTCCAGAAGGCGATCGTGCTCTCGTTTCCCCGAGATCTCTGGGTGAAGATCCCGGGAAACGACGACGGGAAGATCAGCACGTCGTTCGGTGACGGCGGTGGGCTGACGAACGGCGGCGGCCCGCGGATGCTCGCCAGGGTCATCCACCAGCTGAGCGGGCTCAAGGTGAACCACTACCTCTACGTGGACCTGGCCGGCTTCGAGAACGTCGTCAAGACGCTCGGTGGCGTCGACATGTGCATCCCGGCAGAGAACGCGGACCCCGCGACCGGACGGATCACCGACCCGAACACGCTGCTCGACGTCGCGCCCGGCTGTCAGCGGCTCGATCCGCTCCAGGCGCTCGCCTACGTCCGGGCGCGGCACCTGCGCTGCGACGCCGCCGCCCCCGACTATTACCGGATCGGTCGGCAGCAGCAGTTCCTGCGCGCCGTGCTGAACCGGCTCCTGCAGCCGGCCGAGCTCATCCACGCCCAGTCGCTGGTCGGGCCGATCCTGTCGAGCCTGCATCGCGACGATGGGCTGAAGATCGCGGACCTCGCCTATCTGGTCGGTCAGCTCCGGGGGATCGGAACGGGCGCGGTCGAGTTCCGGTCGGTGCCGACCTCACGGCTGCGAACTCCCGGGCGTCGACGCCCTGAAGATGGATCCGTCGGCGAACACGATCTTCCGCGCCGTCCGGGAGGGGCGGCCGCTCGGAAACCTGGGTCTGACGCCCGTTCAGACCCCGCCCTCCCCCGCCAACGTGACGGTGCCCGTCGTCGACCACGCCTCGGCCGGCAAGGCCGAGGACGTCGAGGGGGTCCTTACGCAAAGCGGGTTCGACGTGACACCGGGAATCGTGACCTACGAGAGCGCGGGTGCGCCCGTCACCGGCAATGTGATCGCCTACGCGACCGGGCACGACCTGGAGGCGAAGGTGGTTCAGCAGTACCTGCCCGGGCTCGAGCTGCGAGAGGTCGCGGGGCTCAGCAGCGGCGTCGCGGTCTTCGTCACGCCGTCTTACACGCCGGCCCAGGTGGGAAGCGGCACCCCGCCGGCCGACTGCCTCGGCCCGACGGGCTGAGTCAGTCCTCCGCGAGGCCGCCGTAGCGGCGTTCTCGCTTCTGGAAGTCGCGGATGGCCTCGAAGAGGTGCTCGCGGTCGAAGTCCGGCCAGAAGACCGGCGTGAACCAGAGCTCGGAGTACGCCGTCTCCCAAAGCAAGAAGTTCGAGATGCGCTGCTCGCCGCTGGTGCGGATCAACAGGTCGGCGCCCGGCATGTCGGGCTGATACAGCCGTTCGGCGATCGCGTGTTCGTCGATCTGCGACGGCCGGAGCGTTCCGGCGCGCACGTCGCGCGCGAGTTCCTTCACGGCGTCGACGATCTCGCCGCGACCGCCGTAGTTGAGGGCGATCGTCAAGCGTCATCCCCGTGTTGTCGAGTGTCATCGCCTCGGCGTCGCGAATCTCGGCGAGCACCGACCGCGGGATCCGCCAGTTCCGCCGGCCGATGAACCGGATCCTCACGTTCATCGCGTGCAGCTCGTTGCGGCGGCGGCGAAGCACGGTTCGGTTGAAGTTCATCAGGTACCGGACCTCGGGTGCGGGCCGGCGCCAGTTCTCCGTCGAGAACGCGAAGACGGTCAGCCACCGGACACCGACCTGGACGGCGCCCTTGACCGTGTCCCAGAGCGCCTCCTCGCCGATGCGGTGGCCCTCCGTGCGCGGCAGGCCCCGCTGCTCGGCCCATCGCCCGTTGCCGTCCATGACGATCGCCACATGGGCCGGCACGCGCGCCGGGTCGATGTCGCCCAGATAGCTGCTCATGTGGCCGTCCTCACGAGCATCGGCACGGATCGCATCCGCCGCTCCAGGTGCCACTCGGCAAAGCCGTAGAGCAGCGTCCTGGCTTCCCGGCGAACCCGCTCCCCCGTCTCGGCCGGGCGGCCGGCGTCGACGAGATCGGCCGAAGCCAGCCGCGAGAGCTCGCCCAGCGCCTCCGCCGACACGGGCACGGCGCGACCTTCGGCGCACGAGGAGCAGACCGCCCCGCCGAGGCCGTGCGAGAACAGCCGAACGTCGGTCGACCCGCACGAGGCGCACGCATTGAGGCTCGGGTGGAATCCCGAGACCGAAAGCAGTTTCAACATGAAGGACTCGGCGACACCGGCGGGGTCGGCCGGCCCGGTCTCGAGCGCTCGGAGACCCGCCAGCAGCAGCACGACGACCCGGACGTTCCGCTCGTGCTCCTCGGCCATCTTGTCGACGGCCTCGACCATCGTCTCGCCCGCCGCGAACAGCGCCAGGTCGTCGCGGAGCGCGCGGTGCGGCGCGATGATCTCGGCCTGGGTCACCGTGTCGAGCTGGCCGCGGCCCCGGTAGAGCATCAGCGAGACGTGCGTGAAGGGCTCGAGGCGCCCCCCGAACCGGCTCATCGTCTTGCGGATGCCCTTGGCCACGGCGCGGACCTTGCCCGAGCCCTGGGTCATGAAGGTGATGATCTTGTCGGCCTCGCCGAGCTTCATCGACCGCAGGACGACGCCCTGTTCCTTGTAAGGGGGCATGGAGCGATGGTAGCTCCCGCGGAGGCCCGAACCTCGCGATCCGGTGTGGTGTTTCCGTTGCAGCGCAGCCCGGGGGCGTGGTCCTCCCGGCCGTCAGGCGCCGATCGGGTGCCAGACGGTCTTCATCTCCATGAGCGCTTCGATCTCGTACGGGCTCTGGGCCGCGGCGGCGAACGCATCCGCATCGGGTCCGCGATGCACCCGCTTGACGTTCTCGGCCGAGAGCGTCTCCGCCTCTCTGGCAAGGGCGGGCGGGCAGCCGGTCAGGTCGATCGCGTTCACGTCCATGTGCCCCGCGAGCCACGGCACGAGGTCCTCGGCCTGGCCGGTCAGAAGGTTGACGACTCCGCCCGGGAGGTCGGCGGTGGCGAGCACCTCCCCCAGCGAGACGGCCGGCATCGTCGTCCGGGCTCCGACGACGGCGACGGCCGTGTTGCCCGACACGATGGCGGGCGCCAGGCGCGAGACCATCGCAAGGAGCGGCGGATCCTCCGGAACCACGATCCCGACGACGCCGGTCGGCTCGGGGAACGTGAAGTTGAAGTACGGCCCGGCAACGGGGTTCGTTCCACCCAGCACCTGGTGGAGCTTGTCGGACCACCCCGCGTACCAGACCCACCGGTCGATCGCGGCGTCCACCTCGCGAACCGGATCCTTCTCGCCGGCATCTCCGACCTCTGCCTCGAACTGGGCGCGCCGGCCCTCCATCAGTTCGGCGACCCGGTAGAGGACCTGCCCGCGGTTGTACGGCGTCTTCGCCGCCCAGCCGCGCTGGGCCGCCCTCGCCGCGCGCACCGCGTCCCGCAGGTCCTTTCGCGACGCCTTCGCCGCGTGCGTGAGCAGCCGGCCGTCCTCCGCGTGGACCTCGAACGTCCTGCCCGACTCGCTTCGCGGGAACTCGCCGCCGATGAAGAGCTTCGCGGTGCGCCGGATGGGGAGACGCTGTTTGCTCATCGGCGCGCCTCCAGCAGAACGTACGGCTCGAGACCGTGACGGCCGCCCTCGCGCCCGAACCCGCTCTCCTTGTACCCACCGAAGGGCGAGGCGGGATCGAACCGGTTGAACGTGTTCGCCCACACCACGCCGGCCCGCATCCGCTCGGCCATCCACAGGATGCGCGAGCCTTTCTCCGTCCACACGCCGGCCGACAGACCGTACGGCGTGTTGTTCGCCTTCTCGACGGCCTCTTCCGGCGTCCGGAAGGTGAGGATCGAGAGCACGGGTCCGAAGATCTCTTCTCGCGCGATGCGGTGCGACTGGCTGACGTTCGTGAACAGGGTCGGCGCGAACCAGAACCCGCGCTCGGGCAGGTTGCACTCGGGTTGATACAGCTCCGCGCCTTCGGCGACGCCGGAGGCCACCAGCTCGCTGATCTTGTCGAGCTGCTGACGCGAGTTGATCGCCCCGACATCGGTGTTCTTGTCGAGCGGGTCGCCGACGCGGAGCGTGCCGAGGCGCACCTTCAGCTTCTCGAGCAGCTCGTCGAAGACCGGTTCCTCGACCAGCAGCCGCGAGCCGGCGCAGCAGACGTGACCCTGGTTGAAGTAGATGCCGTTCACGATGCCCTCGACCGCCTGATCGAGCGGCGCGTCCTCGAACACGATGTTGGCCGCCTTGCCGCCGAGCTCGAGCGTGAGCCGCTTCTGCGTACCGGCGAGGGCCCGGCGGATCGTCTTGCCGACCTCGGTCGAGCCCGTGAACGCCACCTTGTCGATGCCGGGGTGAACGACCAGCGCGGCACCGGTCGCGCCGGCGCCCGTGACGATGTTGACGACGCCCGGTGGCAACTCGACGTCTTGTAGCACCTCCGCCAGCAGGATCGCGGTGAGCGGCGTCGTCTCGGCCGGTTTCAACACGGTGGTGTTGCCGGCGGCAAGCGCCGGCGCGAGCTTCCACGCGGCCATGAGCAGCGGGAAGTTCCACGGGATGATCTGCCCTGCAACGCCGATGGGCTTAGCGCGGCGGTTGGGGAACGCGTAGTCGAGCTTGTCCGCCCATCCGGCGTAATAGAAGAAATGCGCGGCGGCGAGCGGCACGTCGACGTCGCGCGACTCCTTGATGGGCTTGCCGCCGTCCATCGTCTCTAGGACGGCGAACTCCCGCGAGCGCTCTTGCAGCTCGCGCGCGATGCGGAAGAGGTATTTCGCGCGCTCGGCGCCCGACAGCGCAGCCCATGCCGGAGCGGCCTCGCGAGCCGCATCGACCGCGATCGCCACGTCTTCGTCGTCGGCCTCTGCGACCTCTGCCAGCGGCTCCTCGGTCGCGGGGTTGATCGTCGCGAACCAGCGGCCGCTCTTCGGCTCGACGAACCGGCCGTCGATGAACAGGCCGGCGCGATCGCGGACGAAGACGATCTCGGTCGACTCCGGCGCGGGGACGTACTCCCACGCGAACCCGGGTTCGGCAAGATCGGGACGGACGGGCTCGAGCTCGCTCATCAGTCGATCGTCTGGTAGTCGGGGCCACTGTAGCGGCCGGTGCGTTCCTTGGCGATCTGCTGGAGCACGTCGTTGAGGAGCGACGACGCGCCGATGCGGAATCGCTCCGGCGTCATCCACGCGGGGCCGAGCGTCTCGTGCACGAGGACCAGATACTGGATCGCCTGCTTCGACACCCGCACGCCTCCGGCCACCTTGATGCCGACCGCGCGTCCGGTGTCGCGATGGAAGTCGCGCGCGGCCTCCATCATGCAGAGCGCCGAGGGCAGTGTGGCGCTGATCCCGATCTTGCCCGTCGAGGTCTTGATGAAGTCCGCCCCCGCCGCCATCGCCAGGACCGACGCCTGCCGGACCCGGTCGTAGGACCCGAGCTCGCCGGTCTCGAGAATCACCTTGAGGTGAACGGTCCCGGCCGCTTCCCTCGCGGCCACCAGCTCTTCGAACGCCTGCTCGTACCGGCCGCCCAGGAACAGCGACCGGTTGAGCACGATGTCAACCTCGTCGGCGCCCATCGCGACGACCTCGCGGATCTCCTGCAGGCGCGCGTCGAGCGGTCCGAGACCGGCGGGAAACCCGCCGGCGACGCTCGCCACTCGCACCCGAGTTCCGCGGAGGTGCTCGACCGCGGTCGGGATCAGGTGGGGGTACAGGCAGACGGCGGCAACCGACGGGATCGACGGGTCGAGCGGTTCGGGGCGGATGGCCTTCGCGCACATCGCGATGACCTTGCCGACCGTGTCCGAACCCTCGAGGGTCGTCAGGTCCATGCACCGGATCGCCAGATCGAGACCGAACAGCTTGGCGTCTCGCTTGATCGAACGCTTGGCAAGCGAGGCGGCGCGCTCCTCGATCCCGACGGCGTCGACCCCCGTGGTTCGGGCGACCAGGCGCACCGCCTCGGCCGGCCGCAGCACGGGACTCGAGGTCGCCGGATAGATCTCCGCAGGCTGGGACATGTCCGGGCATCGTAGCCCAGTCCGTCTCGCCGGGTCTCCCCGCGACGGCGACCGGCCGGTCTTCTCACCGACCGGGTAGCCTCACCGCCGCATCGACGTCGTGGGAGGGAATGCCATGCGGATCGCGACAATCGTCATCGGAGTCGTGCTGCTCCTGCCCGCCTGCACCGGCAAGTCCGGATCCGGGGCCGAGTGTGCGTCGCCGGTCGACGCGACGACCGTCGAGCTGCGCGACTTCTCCTTCTCCCCGAAGTGCTTGCGCGTCGCGGCAGGCTCGACCATCACCGTCTCGAATACGGGGGCCACCGCGCACTCGTTCACGGTCACGGCCGTGAGCATCAACGTCGACCTCGGCGCCGGCGGATCTCAGAAGCTGAACATCCCGGCGAACGCGGGAGCCTACGACGTCATCTGCTCGTATCACCCGCAGATGGTGGGCACGCTGGAGGTCGTCCGCACCTCGAGCTGATCGCGTCAGAACCCGAGGCGATCGAGCGCTCTCGGATCGCGCTGCCAGGCGTCGAGCACCTTGACGTGCAGATCCAGGTACACCTTCGTCGCGAGGAGCTCCTCCATCTCCTTGCGGGCCCGTGAGCCGATCGTGGTCAGCGTCGAGCCGCCCTTGCCGATGAGAATCCCCTTCTGGGAGTCGCGCTCGACGACGATCGACGCGCGAACGGTGGTCATCGTGGGGGTCTCCTCGATCTCGTCGACGACGACGGCCACGGAGTGCGGCACCTCCTCGCGCGTCACGCGAAGCGCCTGCTCGCGAACGAGCTCGGCGAGCCGGACCCCGAGCGGCTGGTCCGTGACGAGCTCCTCCGGGTAGAGCGCCCGGCCCTCGGGCATGCGCGCGACGATCAACTCCAGAAGCTCGGGGACCCCCGATCCGGTTGCCGCCGAGACCGGGATGATCTCGTCGTAGTCGCCCAGCGCCGCGGCCGCCGCGAGCTGTGGCACCTCGGCGCGGTGCTTCACGAGGTCCAGCTTGTTCACCACGCAGAACCGCGCCGCGTCCGACGAACGCATCCAGCGCTCGTAGACGAACGCGTCGCCGCGCCCGATCCCGGTTGCCCCGTCGACGACGTGGACGACGACGTCGACCCCTTCGACGGCGTGGCCGACGAGCGCGTTGAGCCGGGTCCCGAGCTGGGTTCGCGGCTTGTGAAAGCCCGGCGTGTCCGTAAACACCACCTGGACGTCGTCGGTCGTGAGGATGGCGCGAATGTCGCGCCGTGTGGTTTGCGGGCGGTTCGAGACGATCGCCACCTTCTGCCCCACGAGCGTGTTGACGAGCGTCGACTTGCCCACGTTCGGCCGTCCGATGACGGCGACGACTCCGGAGCGAAACGCGGGGCCGGCCACTCAGGCCCGGCCGGTGGCCCGGTCGACGCCCAGATCGTCGGGTCCGAACGCCGACGGCAGCAGGTCGCGCAGGGCCCAGACCCGGCGCTCCCCCGAAGACGCCTCGGAGACCACGAACGCGTCGGGACCGAACTCCCACAGCACCTGCCGGCAGCCGCCGCACGGCATCGTCGGAGCGTCCGCACGGGTCACGACGACGACGCCCGACAGCATGCGCTCGCCGGCTCCGACCATGGCCGCGACGGCGTTCCGCTCGGCGCAGACCGACAGTGGGTAGCTCGCGATCTCGATGTTCTGCCCGGCGAAGATGTGTCCGCCCGCAAGGATCGCGGCGCCGACCTGGAAGCCCGAATACGGCGCATACGCCCGGCCCATCGCCTCGCGCGCCGTCTGAACCATCGTCTCGAGCTCGGGCGGCAAGGTGACGTCACTCACCGGCGACCTCTTGCTTCTCGCTCTCGACCTCGGTGGGCAGCCGCGTGATCAGCACCGTTTGGATCCGGCGCCCGTTGACCTTCTCGGCCTTGAACGAGAGCTGGTGAAACGCGATCTCCTCACCGTCGTTGGGGATCCGGCCGAACAAGTCGAGGACGAGACCGGCCACCGTGTCCCACTCCTCGTCTGGCAGCGCGACCTCGAGCAGGTCGTTCACGTCGTCGACCGACGCCTTGCCGGAAACGCGGTAGACGCCCTCGGCCACCTCGACCACCTGGGGTTCCTCGCGGTCGTACTCGTCGGTGATCTCGCCGACCAGCTCTTCGAGCAGGTCCTCGAGCGCCACGAGCCCGGAGACGCTGCCGTACTCGTCCGTGACCAGCGCCAGGTGGAACTTCTCGCGCTGCATCTCGCGAAGCAGGTCGGCGGCTTTCTTGGTCTCCGGGATGAACCTCGCCTCGCGCACGATCTCCGACAGGGCGATGTCGTGCTTGCCCTGGTGCAGGGCCTTCAAGACGTCCTTGGCAAAGACGATGCCGACGACGTCGTCGAGGTCCTCTCGGAAGACGGGGATGCGCGAGACGCCGTGCTGCAGCACCAGCGCCTGCACGTCGCGAAGCGACTTGTCGTGCTCGATCGCGATGATGTCCGGCCGCGGGACCATGACCTCGCGGATGATCGTGTCGCCGAACTCGAAGATCGAGTGGATCAGCTCCTTCTCTTCCTCCTCGATCTCGCCTTCCTCCGACGCCACGTCCGCCGAGGCACGGAGCTCGTCCTCGGTGATGTACGGGCCTTCCTTCAGACCCTTGCCGGGCATGAGGACGTTGGCGACCTTGAGCAGCAGCGCGGCGAAGGGCCCGAACACGGTCCCGAGGAACACGAGGATCGGCGCGACCATCAGGCCGAGGCGATCGGTCCGCAGGATCGCGTACGTCTTCGGCGTGACCTCCGCGAAGATGAACAGCAGCAGCGTCATCGCGATCGTGGCGACCAGCTCGCCCGTCCCCTTGAAGTGCCGGACGGCGAACGATGTCGCGATCGTCGTGCCGCCGATCGTGAACAGCAGCGTCAGGAACAGGACGACGTTGAGGTACGGGGCCGGGTTCGACGTGATCCGGGCGAGGGCGTTCGCGCCGCGGCGTTCCTCCTCCACGAGCCGCGCCGCCCGCACGCGGTTCATTCTCGTGATCGCGACTTCGGACGCCGCGTTAAAGCCGACCAGGATGATCGAGAGCACGACCGCGACGATCGAGAGCCAGTCCTCGCCCGTCACGGTGTCACCCCGCTGTACCGCGCCTGGCGCGCCCACATCTCGGCGCGCTCGCCGTCGGCCTCGTGGTCGTAGCCCAGCAGGTGGAGGATCCCGTGCGCGAGCAGCAGGCGGATCTCGCCGTCGGGGTCGTCGGGGTTGTTGCGGACGGCGACCGCCGGCGCGATCACGACGTCGCCGAGGAGGCGGCGCCCCTGCTCGTCGACATCGTCCGCATCGAGCGGAAACGACAGCACGTCGGTCGGTCCCGGCTCGCCCATGTACTGCTGGTGCAGCCCCGACATCTCGTCCTCGTCCACGAGCGAGACCGACAGCTCGGCGTCCGCGATCCCCTCGGCGGCGAGCGCGGCATGGGCGAGCGTCACGAGCGGCGCCTCCTCGACCGCGCGTTCCTGGCGGTTGGAGATAAGGACGAGGATCCCCGGTTGGTTGCCGTCGGACATGGCCGCGCCGTCACCCGTCCACGCGCGCCTGCCGGTCGCCCGCGCGACCGTAGGCCTCGACGATGTCCTGGACGATGCGGTGGCGGACGACGTCGCGCCCACCCAACTGGCAGAACGCGATGCCCTCGATCCCCGAGAGGATCTTCTCGACCACGTGCAGCCCCGAGGATTGCCCGTTCGGCAAGTCGACCTGCGTCACGTCCCCGTTCACGACGGCCTTCGAGCCGAACCCGATCCGCGTGAGGAACATCTTCATCTGCTCCGGCGTCGTGTTCTGCGCCTCGTCGAGCAGGATGAACGCGTCGTTGAGCGTGTTGTGCGTGACCAGGAAGTCGTCTGTCACGTAGAGGGAATCCGCGGCCGCAACCTGGATGCAGATCGTCTCCTGCTCGCCCGCCGGCTCGATGCTGTCGACGAACCGCATCGGACGCCCGCCGCCACCCATGGCCTTGTAAGTCCGGCGCTTCCGTGTCAACCGGAACGGGTCGATCTCCCGCGGCAGCCGGATATCGAGGACGTATCCGCGCCGGCGAGCCCTGGAGCAGGCGACGCCTCCGAGCGATCGGACGAGGAACACGACGTCGTCACGGAGCCTCGGCGAGGCGGTGGAGTACCGGACGCCGCAGGTACCCCCACGCCGGCGCGCGGGTCGGCCGCTCGTGTCGAGGAGTCCTTGGAGGGCTCCGAGTCGGACCTCGGGCGTGTTGTGAAGGTAGGAATCAGAGACGAGCAACGTCTCCGGGTCGGAAACGATCGTTCCCCCACGCCCGCCGGTCTGGTTCACGCGAACGGCGTCCAGCTGGGGTCGTTCGATCCTCTCCTTTCCGTCGCCCAGCAGGAGGCCGAGGGCGTAGGGATCCATCGGGACCTGTCGCGGCTCGAATTCGGCCGGACGAGAAAGGAGCGGAAGCTCGAAGCGATGATTGTGGGCCTGCCGCAGCCGGCCGATCATCTCCCGGGTCTCGACCACGCGGGGTGCCTCCCCACGCCGGCGATCGTCCGGCGTCGTGACGGCCCACAGGTGCTCGCCACAGCACACGGTCGACGCGCCGTCTTGGGCTCGGACCTCGAACACGGCCTTTCGTCCCTGCGGGTAGACGCCGAGGACCGGCGTCGGTTGCCCATTCGATCCGATCACCAGGTCGCCCACCGCCAGCTCACCGATCGCGCGGAAACCGGTCGGCGTGAGCACGCGGCGTTCGTACGGTTGCGCCCTACCCCGCATGAATGCGAGCGGCGCGACTTCGATCGTGCCGCGCTCCATCAGCCGCGGGAGCGTGTCCGCGCCGGTCATCTCGAACAGCGCGTCGTAGAGCGGGCGCATGTAGGGGTCGATCTTTTCGTAGAGCGTCCCGGGCAGGAACCCGAGTCGCTCGCCGGCCTCGACCGCGGGGCGCGTGAGGATCAATCGCGACACCTCACGTGAGTGGAGCGCACGTACGGCCGTTGCGACCGCGAGGTAGGTCTTGCCGGTCCCCGCGGGTCCGATCGCGAACGTGACCGTGTTCGAGCGAATCGCGTCCACGTATCGCTTCTGCCCGATAGTCCTGGGCGTGATGCCCTTGCCCCTCGCGTTGAGGAGCGTGTCGCCGAGGACGTCGCTCGCCCGCAACGGCTCCGGTGAACCAGGCGCTCCGCTCTCCGGCTCCATCGGGCCGCCCTTGACGAGGGCGATCGTCTGGCCGACCGAGTCGTCGGATAGGTCGAGGCCCTTTTCGAGCAGCGTCAGCAGCTCCTCGAAGATGCGGGCGACCCGCTCGGCCTCCACCTCGGGACCGCTGATCGTGATCTCGTTGCCGCGGACCAGGATCTCGGAGTCGAACGCGGACTCGATGAGCTTGAGGAAGGCGTCGCGCTGCCCGAGGAGAGCCACCATCGGCTGGTGGCCGGGGACGAGAATCTTTACTTGCGCGGCGGGATTCGCCACGCCGCCATCGTAGCCGCCCATCAACCCGGGGGCCACGCCATGTGCCGCCCGCCGAGCAGGTGCATGTGCAGGTGGAAGACGGATTGCCCGGCGTCGGGGCCCACGTTGGCCACCAGGCGCCATCCCGATTCCGCGATCCCCTCGGCCTTGGCCAGGTGCGCGGCCGACTGGACGATGTCGGCGAGCAGCTCTCCGTGCTCGGCGTCGAGGTCGGTCAGCGACTCGATGTGATCCTTCGGGATCAGCAAGATGTGTACGGGCGCCTTGGCGTGGATGTCGCGGAACGCGACGATCCGATCGGATTCGTGAAGGATCTCGGCGGGGATCTCGCGAGCGGCGATCCGGCAGAAGATGCAGTTGGTGTCGACGGCCATCACGTGCAGCCTACCCCCCCGGAACTCCGCTCATATCGCTCGTCGTATCTCTGGCCCACGACCGATCAGAACTCCGGCCGGCGGAGCTCGCCGGTGGCCCGGCCGTGGCGCCCGGCGGCCTCGCCCCGGAGCTCGGCGAGCTGCGCGAGCAGCTTCTTCTCCTCGCGCGAGAGCTCCTGCGGCGTGAGCACGTGGATCGTGACGTAGAGGTCGCCGCGGCCACGGCGATTGAGATTCGGGACCCCCTTGCCCTTCAATCGCACGACGGTCCCCGACTCGGTACCGGCTTCCATCTTCACGGTCTCGGTCTCGTCGAGCCCCTCGATCTCCAGCTCGGCCCCCAGGGCAGCCTGCGTCATCGTGATGTCGAGCACGGCGAACAGATCCTGGCCTCGCCGCTCGAACGCGTCGGCGGGCTCGACCGAGATGGCGACGAACAGGTCCCCCGGGCCGCCTCCGGCGACACCGTCGTTGCCGTAGCCGTCGACGCGGAGCTCCATCCCGCCGGCAACGCCCGCCGGGATCTCGGCGACGACCGTCGACCGGCTTCGGACGCGTCCCTCGCCGAAACACCGCTCGCATCGGTCGGGGATCTCCTGACCGGTTCCACGGCACGTCCCACAGGCGGTCGCGGTCATGACGGTGCCGAACACGCTTCTCCGGACGGCCTGCACTTCGCCGACTCCGCCGCAGGTCCGGCAGGCGATCGGCGTCGTCCCGGGTTCCGCGCCGTTGCCGAGGCACCGGTCGCACACGACCAGCCGATCGACTTCGAGCTCGCTCCGCACGCCGAACGCCGCCTCCTCGAGGGAGAGCGTCACGGCGGCACGCAGGTCCTCGCCACGGCGCACCGGCGAGCGAGATCGGCGGCGGCGCTGGCCGAAGCCGGTGCTGAAACCCGCCGCCCCGAAGAACAGGTCGAAGACGTCCTGGATGTCGGTGAATTGCGTGCCGCCCGCCGAACCGTATGCGTCGTACCGCGCGCGCTTGTCGGGATCGGACAGGATCTCGTATGCCCCCGCAATCTCCTTGAACCGGGCCTCGGCGTCGGTCGAGCCGTTGACGTCGGGGTGCAGCTCGCGGGCGAGCTTGCGGTAGGCGCTCTTGATCTCGTCCACCGAGGCGTCGTGTCCCACGCCGAGCACCTCGTACAGATCGCGCGCGACCGCCATCCCTACCCCTCGAGCTCCGTCGCCAGCTCCGAGAGCCGTTTGGCGACCGCGCGCACCGAGGCCATCGCGCTCACGTAGTCCATCCGCGTGGGCCCGACCACGCCGATCGTGCCGAGCGTCGCGTCGCCGGCCTTGAACGGAGCCGTGACGATCGACGCCTCCCATTCGTGCGTGCTCGGATGCTCGGCGCCGATCGTGACGCTGACGTCCTCGTCGCCGCGCGCCGCCACGTCCTGGAGCACGTGCAACATCTCCTGCTCGCGTTCGAGCGTCTCGAAGAGGCGCCGGAGCGTCTCGCGGCGCCAGTCCTGAGCCTCGTCGGCGAGGTTGGCGACGCCGCCGATGACGACGTGCGCCGACCCCTCGCCCTGGGACGCGGTGCGAAGCGTGTCGGCCACTTCGAGAACGAGGTCGTGCTCGGTCGCCGGCCCCTCGGCCGCGAGGCGCAACAGCTGCGCCTGCGCCTCGGCATAGGTGAGCCCGCGGAGCTGCTTCAGGCGCCGCTCCGCACCGGCGAGCGACGAAGCGGCGGACACTTCCGGACGGTCGATCACTCGCTTGTCCACCCGGCCGTGCTGCCCGATCGCGAGGATCAGCACCGTCGGTCCCATGTCGACAAGCTCGAGCTGGACGATCTGTTCGTCCGAGGCGCTGGGCGGCACGGCCAGACCGGCGTACTGGGTGAGCCGGCTGAGCAGGTTCACCGAGCCCTTCAGGACCTCCTCCAGGTCGAGGATCGCCTCGGCGAAGTGCGCGGCGATCAGCCGCCGCTGGGTCTCGCGCAGTCGCGCGACCCCGGGCAGCGAGTCCACGTAGTAGCGGTAGCCCACGTCGGTCGGAATGCGTCCCGCCGACGTGTGCGGATGCTGCAGGTAGCCGAGCTCTTCGAGCGCCGCCATCTCGTTTCGGATCGTCGCGCTCGAGACGCCCAGACGCGACCCCTCGGCGATCGTTTCGGACCCCACCGGCTCGCCGCTTCGCACGTACTCCTCGACGACGGCACGAAGAACTGCGGCCTTTCGCTGGCCGAGCTCCGGCCTGGGATCGCTCATGCGGGACATGCTACTAGCACTCTTTGCACGAGAGTGCTAACGGCGAAGACGCACCGAGCTAGAGCCCGCAGCCGAGCTTTGCTTTCGCGCGTTGCTCGCCGTCGATGGCGGCGCTGTCGTCGCTCGGATCGTCGGTCTGCAGGGCCGTCGAGAGCGCGCGGGCCGCGTTGGCCAGACGGGTGACTTTCTTGGCCGTGGCGGCGTCCCCCGCGGCCCGCAGCGCGTCGGCGTCTCCGTCGAGCACCCCCGCCGTCCGGTTGAGCGCGTCCACGCGCGTGATCTGCAGACCCGAGATATGACCGCACATCACGTCGCGCGGCGACGCGGCCGGCGTCGCAGGCCCACTGTCGAAGACCCCGACGAGATGGAGCACCATGAAGACCACGACCGCGGCCCCCGTCCCGGTGAACACGGGAGCCCACGGTCCGCCGGGAAGCGGCGCACGAACGGCGGAGGGACGTCCGGTCGCGGATCGAGCGGACGCGGCGGCCTGCGCCACTCGCTCGCGGATCCCCTCGCCGCTCGCATGGGCGGGGGCCGTTTCGCCGGCCCCGGTGACGTTGTGGGTCCCGCAGCGGGGACAGGTCCATGCGCCCGTTCCCGGCCGCGCGTGGAACCGTCCCGAGCAGCCCGAACATCTGGCGAGGAGCCACTCGCGACCGCAGACCTCACAGCGGTACCCATCAGAGCCGGCGGGGAGTTCCTGCTTCGACTTGCAACTCGGGCATGTGGCGTGGGCCATGCAGCGCCAACCCTACCCGACGCTATCCCCTCGATCGCCGAGGCTCGGCGAGCCTCGGCGGACGGATCGACGCCCCATCGCCGCAGCGGCGACACCGGCGAACGCAACGGCTGCGCCCGTCCACGAAACGCCGCCGCCGCCGAATCCCGGTGGCCGCGGGACGCAGAGCGCGTCGAGGCTCGCCGAGAGCTGGACGCGCCGCTCTTGGTCCGCGGGCACCTCCGCGAGGTTCTTCAGCTCGTACGGGTCCGACGCAAGGTCGTAGAGCTCCTCCTCGCCGTCGACATACCGGACATACATATCCTTCGTGGTTCGCAAGGCGCAGTACGTCGGCACCGGATTCGATCCCTCGTAGTGCTCCACGAGAAACCGATCGCGCCACTGGACCTCGTCGCCGCGAAGGATCGGCACGAGGCTCGTCCCATCGGTCTGCGGATGGTCGACGCCGGCGACATCCGCGATCGTCGGCGCGAGGTCAATGTTCAACGCGAACCGCGCGTCCGTGACGCCGGCCTGCGCGAACTGGTCGTCGCGGATCGCAAGCGGCACGCGGATGCTCTCTTCGTACGGGACCTCCTTTTTCGCCCAACGATGCTGCCCGAACAGCAGGCCGTTGTCCGACATCAAGATGACGAGGGCATTGTCGAGCCTGCCGGTGTCCCGCATGGCGTCCATCAGCCGGCCCACCGAGTCGTCCACGCTGAGGAGCGTCCGGTACTGGTCGCGATACAGATCGTCGAGGTGCCGCACCGCTCGGGGAGTAAGCGTCGGCAGGTCGCGGATGTAGGCGGGCTTGTCGGAGACGTCGGCCTCGTCGAACGACGGAGGACGCGACGGGGTGAGCTCCGAGAACGCGTGTGCGAACCGCGGCTCCGGCAACGCGGGCGCGTGCGGGAGGTTCGTCGAGAACTCGAGGAACAGCGGTCCTTTGGTCGTCCGGATGAACTCGTCGGCCGCGTTGGTGAGAACCTTGTTCGAGTAGTCCTTGGGCGCGTCTCCGTACTTCACCACCGCGCCGTCGACGTCGAGCGTGTAGTTCTGATAGTCCGGCGTCGAGAACGCCATGAACTTGTCCCAGCCGGGCGGGACGTACCCTCGCGCGGCGGCATCTTGGAATCCGTTCACGTACTTGCCGATGAGCCCCGTCGTGTACCCGGCATCGTGGAGCCACGTCGCGATGGTGGACGTGTCGTTGAAGGTCGCCACGCCACCGTGCGGCGGGATCTGCCGGTAGACGTCTGTCGTGTGCGAGTAGTCGCCCGTAAGGATCGAGGTGCGGCTCGGGCAACACAGCGGGTTCACAACGAATGCGTTGGGAAACGTGACCCCTTTGTCGACGAGCAATCGCTGGACGTTCGGCATGGCCCACAGGGAATCCCACGTCTGATCGTCCGTCAGGAAGAACAGGATGCTGGGCTGCTCGGTGGCCTGAGGCAGGCTTTGCGCAAGGGCGGCGGCCGATCCCGACAGGATGAACGCGAGGCCGACGACGGCGGTCGCCCACGCCAGCCGCCCCCGGATCGTTCGCATTCGAAAGACCCTAATCGAAACGCTGCGTGTTCTCGGCCGAACGAAACCGACGGCGTCAGGCCGAGGGCGCGGAGCTCGCCGTCAGCGCCAGCACCAGCTCGTTCAGAAGGAGCATGCCGCGCTCCGTGGGGACGAGGCGGTCGAGGTCGTCGAGGAGCAGACCGCTTTCGACGAAGGGGGCCGCGGTGCCCGGCTCGACCCAGCTGGAGGGGATCCCCTCGAACGTCCGGAGGCGCAGGAACACTTCCTCGAGATAGGCATCGGCCGGCTCCAGCGTCTCGGAGCCACCGACCGGCAACTCGCCGGACTCGACGAGCCGCAGGTACTCCTCGGGCGGACGCACGTTCCACGACCGGCACACCGCCCCGGAACCCGTGCGCGCCGGCACCGAGACCGAGATACGAACCGCGGCGCCAGTACCCGAGGTTGTGACGGCACTCGTATCCGGGCCGCGCCCAGTTCGACACCTCGTAGTGCCGGTAGCCGGCGGCGCCGAGGCGCTCGCACGCCACCTCGAACATCTCCGCCTGAAGGTCGGGGTCGGGTTCGAGGGTCTCTCCCCCGGCCACCTTCCGCCCGAGCGGCGTCGCAGGCTCGATCGTCAGGGCGTAGGCACTGACGTGCTCGGGCGCGAGCGCGATCGTCGCGTCCACCGTTGCCCCCCACGACTCCACCGTCTCGCCCTCGGCGCCGTAGATCAGATCCAGGTTGACGTTGTCGTAGCCGGCCGCGCGCGCGGCCGCGAACGCGGCCCGCACCGACGCGGGCTGATGAACGCGTTCGAGCGCCTTCAGGACCAGCGGATCGAACGACTGCGCGCCCATCGACAGCCGCTCGTACCCGGACTCGCGGAGCTTGGACAACGTACGACGGCGTCGACCGTGTCGGGGTTCGCCTCGATCGAGACCTCGACGTCGTCCTGGACCGAGTAGCGGTCGCGCAGATGCGCCAGCAGTGCCTTCAGGTCGGCCGGCTCGAGCGTCGTCGGCGTGCCGCCACCCATGAAGATCGAACCGATCGTCTCGCCGGCCCAGATGGGCGATGCAAGCTCGGCCTCTCGCAGGAGCGCCGTCACGTACCGCGAGCTCAGGTGTCCGAGATCGGCGTAGGCGTTGAAGTCGCAATAGCCGCAGCGCGTGAGGCAGAACGGGATGTGGACGTAGATGCCGGCGCTCATTTGCTCTTGCTCTTCTCGTTGTCGTCCATGCGAAGCGCGGCGATGAATGCCTCTTGCGGAACATCGACGCGCCCGACGCGGCGCATGCGCGCCTTTCCTTTCTTCTGGGTCTCGAGCAGCTTGCGCTTTCGCGTGATGTCGCCGCCGTAGCACTTGGCGAGCACGTCCTTGCGCTTGGCCTTGACCGTCTCGCGCGCGACGATCCGCGACCCGATGGCCGCCTGGATCGCCACGTCGAACAGCTGCCGCGGGATCAGCTCGCGCAGGCGATCGACCATCTGCTTGCCGTAGCGGTACGAGCGCTCGCGCGCGACGACCGAGCTGAACGCGTCGATGACCTCGCCCGTGCAGCAGGACGTCGACGCGAACGAGATCGGCCGGCTGGTATCCCCACGGCTCGTAGTCGAGCGAGGCGTATCCGCGCGTCCCCGACTTCAGCTGGTCGAAGAAGTCGAAGACGATCTCGGCGAGCGGCAGGACGTAGTGCACCTCGGCTCGCTCGGGCGTCAGGTAGCTCATCTCGACCAGCTCGCCGCGCCGCGACTGGCACAGCTCGAACACCGACGCCCAGGTAGTCGGCCGGCGTGATGATCGTCGCGAAGACGACCGGCTCCTCGACGCGGTCGTACGTGTCGGGCGTCGGCATCTCGGCCGGGTTGTGCACGACCGTGATCTCGTCTGCCGCTGATGACCTGGAACTCGACGTTCGGCGCGGTCGCGATCAGCTCCAGTCCGAACTCGCGCTCCAGGCGCTCCTTGACGATGTCCATGTGCAGCAGGCCGAGGAACCCGCAACGGAAGCCGAACCCGAGCGCGCGGGAGGTCTCCGGTTCGTAGTGCAGCGCGGAGTCCGACAGCTTGAGCCGGTCGAGCGCGTCGCGAAGCGAGGAGTAGTCGCCGCCCTCGGCCGGGAACAGACCCGACCACACCATCGGCTTTGGCTCGCGGTAGCCGGGGAGCGGCTCGGTTGCGCCGCCCTTGCCGGCGAGCGTGATCGTGTCTCCCACCTTCACCTGGTGCACGTCACGAAGGCCGGTCACGACGTAGCCGACCTCGCCGGGTCCGAGGGCGTCCACCGGGGCCGGCTCGGGGGCCATCGACACCGGCCTCTTCGGCTTCGGAGTCGACGCGGGTCGCCATCATCCGGATCGTCGAGCGGCTGGGGAGCTCGCCCTTCACGCACGCGGACGTAGGCGATCACGCCGCGGTAGGGGTCGAAGCTCGAGTCGAAGATCGAGCGCCTGGAGCGGGTTCGCCGGGTCGCCGCCGGCGGCGGAACTCGCTCGACGACCGCCTCCAGCAGCTCGGGAACGCCGGAGCCGGACTTCGCGCTGATGCGGAGCACGTCCTCGGGGTCGCAGCCGACCAGCTCGGCCAGCTCCTTGGCGCGCTGGTCGGGTTCGGCCGCCGGCAGGTCGATCTTGTTGATGGCCGGGATGATGATCAGGCCCGACGTCGCGCGCCAGGTGGTAGTTGGCGAGCGTCTGCGCCTCGAGCCCCTGCGCCGCGTCGACCAGCAGGATCGCGCCCTCGCACGCGGCCAGGGTGCGGGAGACCTCGTAGGTGAAGTCGACGTGTCCCGGCGTGTCGATCAGGTTCAGCTCGAAGCCGCCGTACTGGCAGCCGGACGGCCTGGGCTTTGATCGTGATGCCGCGCTCGCGCTCCAGGTCCATCCGGTCGAGGTACTGCTCCCGCATGTCCCGCGCGCGCACGGCGTGGGTGAGCTCCAGCAACCGGTCGGCCAGCGTGGACTTGCCGTGGTCGATGTGCGCCACGATGCAGAAGTTGCGGATGTGGGAAGTGTCGGCCACGGCCCCGTCATCGTACGGGCAGGAACGGCGTCGGCCGGCCAGGCTCCGAGCGCCGGTGGGCCCGAAACCCGCTGGTAGACTCCGGCCCCGATGGCGAACATCAAATCCCAGATCAAGCGCAACCGCCAGAACGACCGGCTCCACGAGCGGAACACGGCGGTCAAGAGCGGCCTCAAGACCTCGATCAAGAAGGTCCAGACGGCCGTGGACGAGGGCGATCTGGAGGCTGCCGAGACCCGGCGTCGCGACGCATCCCAGGCGCTCGACAAGGCCGCCAGCAAGGGGATCCTGCACAAGCGGACCGCCGCTCGGCGAAAGAGCCGCCTGGCCAAGGCCGTCAACGCCGCCTCGGCGCCCGCCGACGCCGGCTGAGTCCGGCTTCTTCTAGCCCGCGGCGATCGCCGCAACCAGCGTGGGCATGACCACGTCTCCCGATGCCCCCGACTTGAGCGCCCGGTCGGCTTCGGTCAGATGCGTGTGCAGCGCGATCAGCCGGTCCATCGAGAAGTTGCGCGCCTGCTGCTGGTAGCGGCGAGCCTGCCATTCGAATCGGAGCCCGGCCTCGCGCGCGAGCTGCGCCGGGCGGCAGACGGTCCGGGAGCGCCCGCACCTTGATGAGATCGCGCAGCCTGGCCGCGACGCCGCCGAGCACCTTGAGCGCGTCGTCCCCGCCTTCCTCCACGGCTCTCAATGACCGGATCGCGCCGGGCAGATCGCGTGCGAAGCGCCCGGTCGCACAGGTCCCACACCTTCTGATCGCCCAGACCGCGGAACTGCGCGTGGATCAGCTCGGGTGTGACTCGGACCGACGGAAACACGTCCGCGAGCTGATCGAGCGAGGATGCGAGCTGCCCGAGGTCCTCGCCGATCGTGCCGACGAGCGCGCGCGCCGCCTGCGGCGTCAGATCCAGTTGCGCGCGCTTGGCCCGCTGGACGAGCCACGTCTCCAGGTCTTTCCGGGCGACCTGAACCTGCTTGACCTCACCCAGGGGCTCGACCACCTTGAGCAGGGCGGCCGGCGCCTTTCCTCGCTCGACCCGGCAGCACAGGATCAGCCGCGAGCTGGGGTCGGGAACTGCCAGGTAGGAGGCCAGCTCCGCGATCGCGTCCTTCGTCAGCGCTTTGGCATTGGTAACGAGGAGGGCGCGCGGTTCTCCGAAAAGCGACGGCGTGGCCAGATCGCCCAGCTCGCCCCCCTGCCACTCGGCCGCATCCACCTCGCGAGGCCGCAGGTCGCCGAGCAGCTCGAGCGCCGCTTCACGCAGCAGGAATGCGTCGTCCCCGACGAGCAGCGTGACGGGGGCGGCCTTCGAGGTCATCGAGTCGGACGCTATCACCGGCCCGTGACGGCCGCGGCCTACCCGTTTGCCGCGGAGACGGTGATCCCCCCGGGGCCGACGGTGACCGTGACCGTGCCGTCGAGGTCGGTGCGCCAGATCCGCGCGCCGGTCGCGGCGATCTCGGCGAGCGTCGAGGCAACGGGGTGCCCGTATGGGTTCTCGCCGACGCTCACGACCGCGGCCCCGGGGCCGACGGCGTCGAAGAACTCCGGGAGCGACGTCGCGGCGCCGTGGTGCGGAACCTTGAGGACGTCGGCGTGAAGCGGCACACCGTCGTCGAGCATCACCTGCTGCGCGGGCTCTTCCGGCTCGGCGCCAAACAGGACCGTGTGCCCCGCGTACGTGAGCATGAGGACCAGCGAGTCGTTGTTCGGGTCCGAGTCCGTGCCGTGCCAGCAGCGATCCGGTGAGAGCACGTCGAACCGGAGATCGCCCACGCGGAACGAGTCACCGGCGCGCGGCGTCCGCACCGGCACGTGCTCGTCGGTGATCGCCCGGTCGAGATCGGCTTGCAGCGGTGGATCAGGCCCGCATCCCGGCTCCGCGACGACCCCGACCGCGTACCGCGACAGCACGGCGGGCAGGCCCACGATGTGATCCGCGTGCGGGTGGGTCGCGACGACCAGGTCGAGCCGGCGCACACCGAAGCGACGCCAGGTCGGTCGCGACCTGCGTCTCGTCGGGCCCGCCGTCGATCAGGACGTGCGCGCCCGCGGGACTCTCGATCAGCGCGGCGTCGCCCTGGCCGACGTCGAGGAACACGATCCGAAGCCCGCCCGGCGGCCCGGCACGGATCGCGATCGCCCAGACGAGCACCGGCGCCGCGATCAGGACTCCGGTCGCGACGGCGCGCGGCAGCCGCCGCGGGCTCCGGATCCACCAGGCGACCGCGACCACGACCGCGCCGGCGACCAGCAGCACGCCGATCCCGCCGCCGCTCGTGATCGACGGAAGCGGCGCCTTCGCCGACCGGTCGGCAAGCCACTCGAGATATCGCAGGAGCGTGGATGCCGGCATGGCGACAATCGCCCCCAGCGGATGCGAGACGAGGCCAAGCCCGGCGGCCGCGATCCCCAGCAGGAGCGCCGGCGCCACGGCCGGGAACGCCAGCAGGTTCGCGGGGAGCGAGACAAGCGGCACCGCGCGGAATTGGGAGAGCAGAACGGGCGCCACACCGATCTGCGCCGCGAGCGTCGCGCCGGCCGCAAGGGCCAGCGGCGCCGGCAGGAACCGCAGCCGCGCGGTCAGGGCTCCCGCCATCGCCACCATCCCGGCGGTCGCCGCCACGCTCAGCCGGAACCCGACCGACCAGACGAGCCACGGGTCGATCACCAGCAGCACCAGCACCGCGCCGGCGAGCACGCTTCCGCCGTGCCGGGGCCGGCCGAGGACCACCCCGACCAGGGTCAGCGTCGCCATCACGCCCGCGCGAAGCACCGACGGCTCTCCACCGGTGAGGACCGTGAAGAAGAGCACGGTTCCGACCCCGAGCAGGAGCCGAGCGCGTCCACCCAGCCGCAGGACCACGGCCGCCGCCAGAACCGGCGCGAGGACCATCGCGACGTTCTCGCCCGAGACGACCAGGAGGTGCCCGAGGCCCGACGCTTGGAAGTCGCGCGCCACGCCCGGGTCCAGGCCGCGGTCGTCGCCGAGGACCAAGCCGAGCAAGAGGCCCGCCTCGCGCGGCCCGAACAGGTGCTGGATCGATCTGCCGACGAACGCGCGTGTCACCTGCGCCGCATGAACAAGTGGATTCGGCGCGGGACCGAGCCGTTCGAGCCGGTCGGCGGAGAGCGTCGCCGGAATCCCCTGATGCAGCAGCGACGCCGCGAAGTCGGGATCGTCTGGCAGCCGCAGTTGGCCATCCAGTTGAACCTGATCGCCGCGCACCGCGTCGGTCGGGTCTCCCGACCACTCCGCCCAGACCGGCGCGCGAAGGGTCGCCGCGCCGCTCCCCCAATCCAGCCGGCTGAGATCGACCACCGCGAACCAGCCGAAGCCGCCTCGATGAGGATCGCTCGCAAGTGTCCCGACCGCCGTCACGTTCCTGGAGGCAAGCCGCGCGGGCAGCTCGCCGAGGGTCCTCGCCTCGGCGAGCCCGGCCCAGCCGGCTCCGATCGACCAGACGCCGAGAAGAGCGAGTGCGATCGCGGCGGGAGGCACGCCGCCGGATACCGCCAGCTCTGGGCGAAGGATGGCAACCGGCGCCGGCTCGTCCGGTTCCAACCACAGCCGCACCCGCGCGCCCGGGCCCTTCGCCGGCGGCGGGACGGCCAGCCAGGCGCCGATCGAGGCGGAGGCGCCGATCGCGATCCCCATCCATGGCCGGAGCCATGCCGGGTGCAGCGACCACGCCAGCAAGCCCGCCCAGAAGGCGGACGCGGCGGCCGGAAGCAGCCATCCGCTCACACCGTCACGAGCGGGCGGAGCTTTTCCATCGTGGCCGGCCCGATGCCGCTGACGTCCTCGAGCTGGTCGACGGAGGAGAACGGTCCGTGCTCGGTCCGGTACTGCACGATCTCGGCGGCAAGCACCTCGCCGATCTCGGGCAGCCCTTCGAGGGCGGTCGCGTCCGCCGTGTTGACGTTCACGAGCGCGGCGGGGGCACCGGGTGGCGCCGGCGCGCCGGGCGCGGTTCCCACCGGCACCGTCTCCCCGGCCGCCGGCACGTAGATCTGCGAACCGTCGACGAGGAGCGCCGCGAGATTGAGCGCGACGAGCGCAGCCCCGTGCGAGGCGCCACCCGCCCGGTGGATCGCGTCGATCACGCGGGCCCCCGGCGCGAACCGGTACACACCCGGGCGCCGCACGTGTCCGGCGACATCGACCACGACAGGCGCCACCGACGGAGACTGCGAGGCCGCCGCCGCTGAGGAGGCTGCCGTCGGTGAAGCAGCTACGTCCGGAGATGGTGATCCGCCAAGCGGCACCGCCACGACGGACGCGGACGTCGAGATCTCCACCGGCCGCGGCAGCGACCGCGTGTACCAAAGCCCGGCGCCGGCCAGCGTCACCACGAGCAGCAGCGCCAGCCCGCCGAGCTCACCCCTCGACAACGTGTCGAGCCGTTCCCGCAAAGACACGCCGCGGGACGCTAGCCGCGCGGTTCAGATTGGACAGTGACGGCCGTCACTCCCAGAAGGACGCCAGAAGGGACGCCAGAAGGGATGAAGGACCGTCAGTGCTTGGTGACCAGGTTGACGAGCCTCGGGACGCGGACGATCTCGCGGACGATCTCGCGGCCGTCGGTGGCACGGCGGGCCGGCTCGCTCACGTGGGCCAGCTCGAGCGCCGCGCTCTCCTCGATGTCGACCGAGACGTCCACCTTGTCGCGAACCTTGCCGTCGACCTGGATCACCATCGTGACCGTGTCCTGAGCCGCCAGCGCCGGGTCGAACTCCGGCCACGAGCTCACGTGCACGGACGAGGTCTCACCCAGATCGGTCCGCCACAGCTCCTCGGCGGCGAACGGCGCGAAGGGCGCCAGCATCTGCACCAGCGCCCGCGACGCCGCCGCCGCTCCCGACCCCGCGTCCAGCGACGACCGGATCCCGTTCGTCAGCACCATCAGCTTCGAGATCGCCGTGTTGAACCGGAACCGATCCAGATCCTCGGTGACCCCCTTGATCGTGCGGTGCGTTAGGCGAACCAAATCCTCGGGCTCCTCGCCTCCGGCCGCGATCGCCTCGGTCACCGCCGTGAACACTCGCCCGAGCCACGACGACACCCCCGGACGCCGATCCGGGTCGCCCGCGATCAGCTGCCAGTCGATGTCGTCCTCGAACGGGTTCGCGAACAGCATGATCAGGCGCATCGTGTCCGCCCCCCAGCGCTGCACGATCGGCATCGGCTGGACGATGTTGCCCTTCGTCTTCGACATCCGGCGTCCCGTCGAAGATCACCTGGCCCTGGTTCATCAGCCGTGGGAACGGCTCCGTGAACCCGACCATCTCCATGTCGTAGAGCACCTTGGTGAAGAACCGCGAATACAGAAGGTGCAGGATCGCGTGCTCGACGCCGCCCGTGTACTGCGACACCGGCATCCACCGGTCCACGTCCTCGCGGAGGAATGGGGCCGACTCGTTGCCCGGCGAGCAGTAGCGGAAGTAGTACCAAGAGGAATCGACGAACGTGTCCATCGTGTCGGTGTCGCGGCGCGCGTCCCCACCGCAGTTGGGACACGTCACCTTCGACCACGACGGATGCCGCGCCAGCGGCGACTCGCCGCCCGGCTGGAAGTCGACATCGTCGGGCAGCTCCACCGGCAACTGGTCGTCGGGCACCGCGACCTCGCCGCACTGCTCGCAGTGCACGATCGGGATCGGCGCGCCCCAGTAGCGCTGTCGAGAGACCAGCCAGTCCCGCAGCCGGAAGGACACCGCCGGCCGGCCCAGTCCCTGTTCTTCCAACCAGGCCGTGACCTGCCCGATGGAGCCCGGCGACTCGACGCCGTCGAACGGACCGCTGTTCACCATCAGTCCCTCGTGGCCGTACGCCTCGGTCATCTGCTCGGCGGAGCGCTCCTCCCCCGGCGGCTGGACGACGACTCGGATCTCCAGGCCGTGCTCGCGGGCGAACTCGAAGTCGCGCTGGTCGTGCGCCGGAACTCCCATCACCGCTCCGGTCCCGTACTCCATCAGCACGTACGGCGCGACGAACGCCGGCACCCGCTCGCCGTTGACCGGATTCACGACGTGCACGCCGAGCGAGATGCCCTCGCGGCTCTCCGCCTGCTCGCGGTTGGTCAGCGGCGTCGCCTGCAGGCGGTCGAGCACGTCCTTCACGGCGTCCCACGAGCCGCCCGCGCGTGCCAGCTGCTCCACCAGGGGATGCTCGGGCGCGAAGACGAAGAACGTGACGCCCCACAGCGTGTCGGGACGCGTCGTGAACACGCGCACCGGCTCGTCCGTCTCGGCGACGCGGAACTCGACCTCCGCGCCCTCCGAGCGTCCGATCCAGTTCCGCTGCATGGTGAGGACGCGCTCGGGCCAGGCCTCCAGCTGATCCACGTCGTCCAGCAGCCGCTGCGCGTAGTCCGTGATCTTGAAGAACCACTGCGTCAGGTCCTTGCGGACGACGGCCGTCCCGCACCGCTCGCAGAACCCGTTGATCACCTGCTCGTTCGCCAGGACCGTCTGGTCCTTCGGACACCAGTTAGTCGGTGCAGTGCGACGGTAGGCCAGCCCCCGTTCGAACAGCTTGATGAACAGCCACTGGGTCCATCGGTAGTACTCCGGGTCGCAACTGGCCAGCCGGCGGGTCCAGTCGAACGACATCCCCATCCGTTTGAACGACGCGGCCTGCTGCTCGATGTTCTCGTAGGTCCAGGGCTTTGGATTGATGCCTCGCTTGATCGCCGCGTTCTCGGCGGGCAGGCCGAACGCGTCCCACCCGATCGGGTGCAGCACGTTGTGGCCGCGCATCGCCGCGTACCGGGCGACCACGTCACCGCCGGAAAACGCCTCGGCGTGGCCCATGTGCAGGTCGCCCGACGGGTACGGGTACATGTCGAGCGCGTAGAAGCGCGGCCGCGTGTCGGCGGGGTCGTCGGAGGCCAGGTAGAGCCCCTCCTCCTCCCAGACACGCTGCCACGTGGGCTCGGTCTCGGACGGGTCGTATCGGCGCATGGTGCCGAGCATGGTAACGAACCGACTGAGCCCGGCCGGGAACGAGGGCTAGCGACGAGCCAGCTGGGGCTGGATCAGCCCGCCGGGCCGATTGACGAGCTCGGGGATCTGGTCCCCGGGAACCGGGCGGGCGAAGTAGAACCCCTGCGCCAGCCGGCAGCCGTTGGCCCGGAGGAACTCGTACTCCTCGAAGGTCTCGATGCCTTCGGCGAGCGGAAGCATGTCGAGCGCCTGGGCCAGCTGGATCATGGCCCGCACCATGCTCGCGAGGCTCGGATCCCGGTGCACGTCGCGGATGAACGACTGGTCGATCTTGAGGATGTCGACCGGCAGGTGCTTGAGGCGGGCCAGCGAGGAGTACCCGGTTCCGAAGTCGTCGATCGCCAGCGTCAGGCCCCAGGCGTTCAGTTCGTTCAGGATGCGCTGGGTCCGGTCCGGGTCGGCCATCGCCATCGACTCGGTGATCTCGACCACCACAGAGCTCGGGTCGACGTCGGCGGCGGCTAGCTTGCCGAGGATCTTCTCCGACAGGTGCGCGGACCACAGCTGACGCGGCGAGAGGTTGAATCCGACGTTGAGATCGAGCCCCTGCTCCTTCCAGATCCCCTGTTGCCGAGCCAGCTCGTCGATCACCCAGTCGCCGATCGCTTCGATCAGCCCGAGCTCCTCGGCCACGGGGATGAACTCGCCGGGAGCGGTCAGGCCGCCGTCGGGGTGCTGCCAGCGGATCAGGGCCTCGGCACCCGTCACGCGGCCGTCGAGCAGGTCGAGGATGGGCTGCCAATGCAGGACCCAGTGGTGGTCGTGGACGGCTTGACGGAGCCGGGTCGTGAACGAAATCTGTTCGACGCCATCGCGAGGCTTGGCCGAGAAGAACACCGACCCGCCCGGCTGACGCCGCTTGGATTGGTACATCGCGGCGTCCGCGTTCTTGAGGAGCGACGGCCCGTCGGTGGCATCGCGGGGGAACAGCGACACTCCCACCGAGCCGGTCGCATAGAACATGACACCGCCCAGGTCGAAGGGCTCCCGCAGCGAGTCGTGCAGACGTTCGACGACCGCATCGACGATCGCTCCCGCGGACTCCTCGCCCGACACGGGCCCGTCGCGCTCGAGATCGGCCAACAGCACCAGGAACTCGTCCCCGCCCTGCCGGGCGACCAGGTCCGCGCCGCGCATCCTCGAGCGCAGCCGGTCGGCCAGCTCCTTGAGCAGCAGATCGCCGGCGGGGTGCCCCAGCGAGTCGTTCACGAGCTTGAAGTTGTCGAGATCCAGGTAGAGCACGCCGACGCCCAGGCTGTGGCGCGTCGCGCGCGATACCGCGTTCTCCAGCATCTCTTCGAACAGGACGCGGTTGGGCAGGCCCGTCAGCTTGTCGTGGTAGGCGAGGAACGCCACCTCGTCCTCGGTCCGCTTGCGCTCCGTGATGTCGAAGATCACACCCTGGATGAGCCAAGGATTTCCGTCGCCGTCGTCCACCGGAAGCGCGTGTTCGATGACCCAGCGGATGCTGCCGTCCGCCCCGACCATCCGGTACTCGTGGACCAGCGGGACGTGGCTCCGGCATGCCTCCTCGAACTCGCCCCAGGCCTTGTCGAGATCCTCCGGGTGGACGTGCAAAGCCCACGACTCCGGGTCGTCCAGCCACTGCTCTGGAGTGATTCCGAGGAGCTGCTCGATCTGCGGGCTGACATAGATGGAGCTCTCGTTCTCGTCGACCGGATCCAGATAGACGACGGCCGGGATCTGCTCGATGAGCGTCTTGTACTTGGCTTCCGCTTCGAAGCGCGCCTGCCGGTCGGCCTGGAGCTCCGACAAGTCGCGGAGCGCCACGACCACGAGTCCGCCGTCCTGGGTGGTTCTGCCGACCTGGATCTCGACGGGAACGGCGTCACCGTCCTTGCGACGGCAGACCGTTTCGATGCGCTCGCCCCGTTTGCCGGTCGCGAGCTCGACGGCGACCAGCAGCTCGACGGGTTGACCCTCGAGCTCTTGACGGGAAAAGCCGGTCAGTGCCTCGGCGGCGGGATTCGCGAAGACGATCCGTCCGTCGTGGGCGGCCAAGACGAGACACTCGGGCGTTGCCTCCAACAGCGAGGTCGCCTCGAGAACCGGCCGAGCACCGGGGACATCAGCCCCATGGGTGCCGGGCCCCTCCAATTCATTGCCACGGCTCACGACAAATGCATCGGCAGCCATTGCCCTCGCGTTGACTCCCCAAAAGCAGGTAGAGCGACAAAACCCCGGGGAACCGCTACGTGGAGGGAGTGCGCTCCTCCATGCCCCATGGCGATCCGTAGTCCACCAGCAGATCGAGGAACGGCTGGGGGGGCAGCGCCTCGGGTCCGATCACGCCGGTTCCGTTCCAAACGCCGCCGGCCAGCAGCTCGAGTGCGACCACCGGGTTGATCGCGGTCTGCCACACGACGGCCTGAGCCTGGTCGCGACCCCACGTCTCTTCGTTGTCGACCACGTGGAACAGGTAGACCTCGCGCGGGCGCCCGTCGGTTCCGGTCCCCGTGACCCAGGTGCCGGCGCTGGTCTTCCCACTCATGTTGGGCCCCAACGTGGCCGGATCCGGCAAGCAGGCAGCCACGACATCGCGAGGCGAGACCTGCGTCCCGCGGACCGACACCGGCGCCGTCCGGTCGAGCCCCAGCTTGTGCAGCGTCTTCAAGACGTCGATGAACTCCTGGCCGAGCCCGTACTTGAACGTGACGCGCCCGCAGTCGACCCAGCGCGGGATGAGGAGCACTTCTTCGTGCTCGACGTTGACGCACTCCACGTCGCCGATGCCCTCCGGGAACCGGAACACCTCTCCGCCGCTGAAGGGCTCCGTCGTGTACCAGCCGCCGTCGACGTCGGTCCGGTCCTTCTCCCAGATCACCGGCGGGTTCAGGCACTCCTCGATCGTGGTCCAGATGGAGAAGCCGGGCGCGAACTCGTACCCCTCGACCACGAGGTTCGCGCCGTCGCGCACCCCGCACTCGTCGATGGAGGAGAACAACGTGTCGGCCGCGTATCTTGCGAAGACGTCCGACAGGCCCGGCTCGACCCCCACGCCACCGAGCGCCAGCAGGCCGCGCTCGGCCCAGGCGTCGGAGACGGCGAACTGGTCGTCGCCGAGCTTCTTGCCCACCCGCTCGTAGGGCCGTTCCGGATGAGGCTCAGACAGGGACATGGCCATGTCCAGGTACGTCGCGCCCGCCTCGAAGCACCCGTTGAAGATGGGCATCACGAACCGCGGGTCGACGGCGTTCAGGACGTGAGTGGTCCCGGTCGACCGGATCAGTTCGGCCACCTGGCCGGCGTCCGACGCGTCGACCTGGGCCGACCCGAATCGCCCTCCGTCCCCGTAGCGCTCGACGACCGTCTTCGCCCGCGCCTCGTCGTAGTCCGCGAAGACGATCGCTTCGTAGAAATCACGCCGCGCGGCAATCGGCGCCACCGCGGCCCCGACGCCACCGGACCCCACCACCAAGAGCTTCATCGGGCCGGGAGTCTAATTCGCGCGCTGCGCCGAACCGGTATCCGGACCGGACAACAGCGCGGGGCCGACCTCAACCCCTCGCGCGTGCGAGGAGCGCCGGGAGAAACCCGGCGAGCGCCCCGACGACCTCGTTCACGCCCGGACCGCCGTAGTGCGTGCCGTCGGGCCGGGCGGGTGTGCCGTCGATCCTGTCGTCGCAGGGGGCAATATCGGTCCGGCAGACGACGCTCGTCACCGAGGCGAAGGCGGCCACGTCGGAGTGTTGCTGCGCGTACCGGCGCAGGATCCCGTTCCACCTCGTCGTGATGTCGTGGTATCGGTCGATCTGGAACTGCCGCCAGGCCGGGCACCACGACTCCTCGCAGCGCTCCCCCGCGGCGATGCCCGGCGGCTCGGTGGCAACAAAGAGCACCATGGCGCCGTCCACCGACAGGCGGGAAACGGCGGCTCGAAGTGCCTTACGTCTCGCCTTCCAGAACGCGGGCGTCCCCGTCGTCACATGCGTCCCGTTGGCGGCAATGAAGCTCGAGAGCGACCAGCGGTCCCACCACACGACAATGTCGGGGTCGATCTTCTGGATCAGCGCGTCCTGCTCGGCCGGCACCCCGGGGCACTCGTGCGCCTCGTGGATCGGCTCGCCGTCCGCCGACAGCTCCTCCTCCCCCGTCACGGGGCAGGCTCCGCGCGCGGCCGAAGCAACGCGCCAGCCACGGAGGGTCGCCATCTGCTCGAGAGCGGGCTCGAGCCGCAAGGGGACGGAATCGCCCACGATCATCAGCACCGGGACTCCGGGCGGCGGTGGCGGCACCGTCGTCGCCGCCAGCGAGACGCCGATCACCGACATCATGACCACGGGCACGAGTGCAAGGACGAGGACGGGCCGGCGGCGCAGCGGCCCGATGGCCGCGTGCCTCGCCACCTGCCGGCCCCGGCGGATCGGACGTTCGATGACGTAGAAGGAAGCCGTGGCGACGCCGATCGTGAGCGCGACGGCGAGCAGGCTTCGCGCAAGGGCGTTCCCGACCTGCGGATTGCGCACGCCGAGCCACAGGATGAACGGCCAGTGCCACAAGTACACCCCGTAGGAGATGACGCCGAGGAAGACGATCGGGGGCCACTCCAGGACGTGGTGCAGAACGCCGCCCCGGTCGAGCCAGAGCGCCGCCATCACCGCCGCGGTGCACACGGAGACCAGGACGGCGCCGCCGTAGTAATAGAAGGACGTGTCGGGCCGGATCACGACCAGCAGGCCGAGGAGCCCGGCAGCGCCGATCGTCGCCATCCACACGCCCCAGCGCTGCACGAACGCCCGCCCCTTCGGGCTTGCGATCACGACGGCCGCGATCGCCCCCAGCAAGGGTTCGACGATCCTCGCGTCCGTCCCCATGTACGCCCGGTCCGCCGCACCGGGTTCCCATAACAGGGCCAGCAGCGCGGTGGAGGCAACCGCCCCAAGCGCCGCGGGAACGAGGACCGTGAGCCTCGGCCGCCGCAAGAGCGGGAGCAGCAGGACCAGCAGCAGCGGCCACAGCAGGTAGAACTGCTCCTCGATCCCCAGCGACCACGTGTGTTGCAGCGGGCTCTCGACACCGGTGTTCTCGAAGTAGCTGCCGGTCGAGATGAATCGCCAGTTGGCCACGTAGGTCGTGGTGGCGAGCAGGTCGCCCCGCACCGACTGTCGCTCCGAGTAGGTCGCCGTGGCTGCGGTCACCGCGGCGATGACGAGCAGCAGGATGACGAGTGCCGGCAACAGGCGGCGAACCCGGCGCGACCAGAAGGCAGCCAGCCGGACCCGGCCGGTCGAGTCCATCTCGTTCAGCAGGAGCGAGGTGATGAGAAAGCCGGATAGGACGAAGAAAATGTCGACGCCCAGGAAGCCCGCGCCGAAACCACGAACATTCAGGTGAAAAAGGAAGACGAGGATGACGCCGACGGCACGCATGCCGTCGAGAGCGGGCACATGGCTCGTGTGGGGCCGGCCCTCCGGCGTCGAGCCCGCCCCCGACCGGCTCGGCGCGACGACCGCGTCATGCATCCACTGGAGCCTACTCCGCCCCTCCGGCTACGCCCGCCTGGACCTCGCCGCGGCACCGGGGCCGGACCTGGGGACTCAGGCCTTTTCGAACAGCAGGTGCAGCTCGACCTGGCCGTGGTCGGCGAGCGACAGGACGAGGAATCCGACGGGCGGCGTGATGTCGTAGTCGGCCAGGGCCACCGTGAAGCTTGCGACCGCCTCGATCCGGCTGCCGGTCCACTGCGCCTTGATCGGCACGGTGACCTCCTTCGTCACGCCGTGCAACGTGAGGTTGCCCGTCGCGTCGAGGTTCAGCTCCTTGCCCTCCCCCGGGACGCTGCCGACGTCGATCGGCTGGGTCAGCTCGAAGGTGGCGGTCGGGAACCGGTCGGTCTCGAGCCCGCGCTCGTGGATGGACATGTCGCGGCGGTGGTCGTCGCTCGAAAGCGTCGTCATATCGACGGTCACCTGCATCGCGGTGATCGACGTGCCGTCGACGGTCAGCGAGCCATCCACGTTCGGCGTGCGCCCGACCGCCGTGTTGGCGCCGATCCCTCCGAGCTCCTCCTTCATGCGATAGCCGGCAAAGGTGGAGGTGAAGTCGCTGAACGAGCCGGACTGCGTGTCGATCGTCCAGTCGCCGTCGAAGCTGCCGTCGGAGGTCCCCGAGCCACTCGCACCGCCGAGGCCCGGTGACGACGTGCCGGAGGTATCGCTGCTGAGCGCGACCGCGGCCGGCTCCGGACCGCCGAACAGCGCGTTCCACGCGAACGCGCCGGCTCCAATCAGCACGACCACGGCGGCGGCGGCGACGATCTTCAGCGTTCGAGCGTTCACAGCTCCCCCTCGATGTTGGATGGCATCGGGGGGATTCAACCGTACGGGGTTGAGCGAACCCTGCGATCTTTCTTGGAGGTTTCTGGGAGCCGTGCGTCGCGCCGGAACCCCTGCAAGTACTCCGCGGTTGCGCTGGCCACGGTGGTCCTCGCTACCGGTGCCAGATGGAAGCCCCACTTCCGGATGTAGGACCACCGGAAGCAACGATCGAAGCAACCGGTCGAAGGCAAAGAGTCGAAGATTGAACGGAAGGAGAGGCTCAATGCGCAAGACGATCTACGCACTCGCTTCCCTGGCTGCCCTGGCGATGGCCATCGGCGCCGGCTGGAAGCCTCGCTGATTCCAACCGACCCACCAACTCATCGCAATCTCGCCCCCGGTCGTCTCCTCCGCAGACGCACCGGGGGCAACTGCGTCCGGGCTCGAGTGCGCGGCCCAGGTGCGACAAGCCTCATCGGTCTCGCGTGAAACGACTCGGAGTCAGCCGAGTACCATCGATCGCGAACACGAAATGGACCTCGCAGGATCCCGGAAGGAGGCTTGTTGCAGATGAGCGGACGAAGCCTTGAGGACACACTGCAGGCGTCCGGAGACATCGTGGGACTCCTTCGGAACTCGCAGATCGGGCCGTACGTGTATCCGAGCGTGCCCGGCGAGTTCACGAACTGGATCGACGAGCAACGCTCATGGCAGGAAACGTGCGCCCTATTCGACCAGTCGTATCACATGACAGATGTCTACTTCGAGGGCCCGGACGTCATCCGGCTGCTGTCGGATCTCGGTGTGAACACCTTCGACAACTTCCGCGAGAACACCGCGAAACAGTTCGTCGCGTGCAACCCCGACGGGTACGTGATCGGCGATGCGATCCTCTTCTACCTGGCGGAGAACAGCGTCAGCCTCGTCGGACGCCCATCGGCCCACAACTGGGTCCAGTACCACGCCGAGACCGCCGGGTACGACGTGGCGGTCGAGCGGGACGAGCGGGCCGCCGTCAACCCGAGCGGACGGCGCAAGCTGTATCGGTATCAGGTGCAGGGCCCGACCGCGCTCGATGTCTTGGAGCGACTGACCGGCGGCCCACTGCCCGACATCAAGTTCTTCCACATGGGCGAGCTGACGATCGCGGGCCGGAGCGTCCGCGCACTGCACCACGGCATGTCGGGCGTTCCCGGCATGGAGCTGTTCGGCCCTTGGGTGGAAGGGGACGAGGTCAAGTCCGCCATCGTCGAGGCCGGCCGGGACTTCGGGCTCCGGCAGGTCGGCTCGAGGGTGTACGCGACCAATACGCTCGAATCGGGGTGGATCCCCTGTCCGTTGCCGGCCATTTTCACCGGGGACGACATGCGGGCCTATCGGCAATGGTTGCCGGCCGAGGGCTACGAGGGCACGGGCTCGCTCGGAGGCAGCTTTGACTCCGATGACATCGCCGACTACTACCAAACCCCGCACGGCCTCGGCTATGGGCCGCTGGTGAAGTTCGACCACGACTTCGTCGGCAGGGACGCGCTGGAGAAGCTTGGGGACCGGCCGCAAAGAAGGAAGGTCACGCTGGCCTGGAACGCAGAGGATGTCGCGCGCGCGATGGGCACCATGTTCGAACCGGGAGACCCGGTCAAGTACATCAACCTGCCGCTTTCGAACTACGCGACGTGGCCGCATGACAAGGTGCTCGAGGGCGGGAAGACGGTCGGCGTCTCGACGTTCTCCGGATACAGCTACAACGAGCGGAGCATGCTCTCGCTTGCGGTCCTGGACGCCGAGGTGAAACTGGGCACCGAGGTCATGCTGGTATGGGGCGAATCCGGCGGCGGATCCTCCAAGCCGGTCGTCGAGCGGCACCGGCAGATGGAGATCCGGGCGACCGTCGGTCCGTGCCCGTACTCCGAGACGGCCCGCACCTCATACGCCGAGGGATGGCGTACCAAGGCCGCGATCGGCTGAGGGACGTCGCCGCCCGGTCGCCCAGATCGACGGTCGGCGAGGCGAGGTGTTTCTCCCACATGGATACAGGTTCGGGCGTAAGACCTATTTCCTCCGGCCGATTGGCGTGTACCATCGGCAGAACACCGAGCCAGCACATAGCCGAGATGGGAGGGATCGCGAGATGCGAAGGGGTGCAAGGGCGATCGGGGCTGTGGTCCTCGCGACCGCCGCCGAACTGCTCGCCGTCGGCGTGGTCTTGCCGGCGCCGGCCGCCCACGCAGCCGCCAACAACCTCGTCGCCAACTGGGAGATGAACGAGGGGAAGGGCGCCACTGTGATGGCGGACAGCAGCGGGCACGGCCTCAACGGGACGATCGGAAGCGCCGTCCAGACCGGGTACCAGGCCAACGGAGCGACCGGCTATCACTGGGCGTTCACCAGCCCGACGAAGCCGCCGCCCAAGCCGGAACGGCTGATCATCGTCGGCAACGACGACCGGCTGAACCCCGGGACCGGCGACTACGCGGTCACGATGCGTTTCCGGACCAAGAAGACGTTCGGCAACATCACCCAGAAGGGCCAAGCGGGCTCGACGGGCGGCTACTGGAAGTGGGAGATCCCGCACGGCAACCTCAAGTGCGTCTTCCGCGGCGTCGTGAACGGCAAGTTCAAGCGCAAGGCGCTGGACTCGCCGATGAAGCTCAACGACAACCAGTGGCACACCGTCCGCTGTGCCCGCGAGGGGAACCAGGTCAGCATGACGATCGATGGGACGACGACCATCACGAAATCCGGGAGCACCGGGAGCATCACGAACACGGTCCCGCTCACGATCGGTGGCAAGAGCAACTGCGACCAAGGTCACGTCACCTGCGACTACTTCACCGGTGAGATCGACTGGCTGAAGATCGAGACCGGCTGAGCGTCTCGACACCGCGATTCGAGCCCGCCGGACCCACGGGTCCGGCGGGCTCTTCGCTGAACGCCCTGGGCGTGGGGTGCTGGCATCACCGGGAGATCGTGGTGACCACCCGCTCGCGGAGTGCGCGGAGCCGAGCGTAGGCTCCGCTCGAACTCGCGACGGCGGAGCGGCGGCATGAATCGGACAAGCGAACGGCGATGGCGGCCAGTCCTGGCCTGGGCATTGTTCCTGGGAACGATCGGGGTGCTCACTGCCTCGTTCGTCGTCTACGGGCTCCGCCTGGCTCGCGGCTCCACGTCCGCCGCCGACGTGCTCACCAGCCTCTTCGGCCTGGGCCTCGTGGCGTTCGCCTTCGCGGTGGTCGGCGTCCTCGTCGCCCTCCGCCGTCCGGAAAACCCGGCTGGCTGGCAAATGCTCGTGATCGGCTTGTTCTGGAGCGTCGCCGCGAGTCCGCCGAGCGCAGCCACCAACGGGAACTTCCTGGATGCGATCGGAAGCGTGGTCTGGGTGTTGCCGTTCGGTCTGATGTCGACGCACCTGCTGCTTCGCCTCCCAAACGGCGCGCTCCTGTCTCCACGCTGGCGCTGGGTCTCCCGCGCCGCCACGCTCGCGATCGTCCTCGCGTCCTTCATCCCCGACGAGGACGGCGGAACGTTCTCGCCGATCGTCGTGGCGGCGCTCGTGGGACTCCTGCTGCTGGTCGGATGCTCGCTGGCATCGATCCTCTCCCTCGTGCTTCGGGCCCGGCGCGCCGGAGCCGACGAGCGGCGGCAGATCCGATGGGTCGCCGCCGGCGCCGGGAGCTTCCTGACGATGTACGTCGTCTCGTTCATTCCCTCGTGGCTCGGCGCGGCCGACAACAGCGTCGTCGTCCTTGCGGCCCAGTACCTGACGGGGCTCGGCTACGCCGCCATCCCCGTCTCGATCGGCATCTCCATCCTCCGATTCCGCCTGTACGCGATCGACGTGGTCATCCGCAAGGCGGTGGTGGTGGCCGCGATCGCCGTGTTCTTCGGCGCGGTCTACGCCCTGGTGGTGGGTGGGATCGGCGCCCTCGTGGCGTCCTCCAGCAGCACCGCCCTCTCGTTCGCGGCAGCAGCGATCGTGGCGATCCTGTTCCAGCCGGTGCTCGCCCGGGCGCGGCGGTTCGCCGACCGCGTCGTCTACGGCAGGCGGGCCACGCCGTACGAGGTGCTCGCGGAGTTCGGCGACCGGCTCGCCGAGACCTACGCGGCCGACGACGTGCTCCCGAGGACGGCTCGGCTGCTCGCCGAGGGTGTCGGCGCCGATCGCGCGCGCGTCTGGCTGTGGGCCGACGGCGCGCTCCGGCCGGTGGCCACATGGTCTCGTGACGACATCGACCCCTCGCGCGACGACGACCACCGCACGGAGGTGCGCCATCAGGGCGAACTGCTGGGGGCGCTGTCGGTCGCGATGCCACTCAACGACCCGATGGACCCCTCGAAGGAGAAGCTGGTATCGGACCTCGCGTCGCAGGCCGGACTTCTGCTTCGGAACGTGCGACTCCTCGAAGACCTCCGCGCCTCGCGCCGCAGGCTCGTCTCGGCGCAGGACGAGGAGCGCCGAAAGCTCGAGCGCAATATCCACGACGGCGCGCAACAGCAGTTGGTCGCCCTGACGGTGAAGGCACGTCTCGCACGGCAGTTCACCGAGCGCGACCCGGACCGGGCGGCCGAGATGCTCGCGCAGATCGAGACCGAGACGCAGCAGGCGCTGGAGGACCTCCGCGACCTGGCGCGCGGCATCTACCCGCCGCTCCTCGCCGACAAGGGACTCCCCGACGCCCTCGCATCGCAGGCGCGGAAGTCCCCGATTCCCGTCGAGGTCGACGCCTCCGGGATCGGCCGCTACTCCCAGGACGTCGAGGCGGCCGTGTACTTCTCAGTGCTCGAGGCGTTGCAGAACGTCGCGAAGTACGCCCAGGCCACACGCGCGACGATCGGACTCGCGCAGACCGACGGCCACCTGCGCTTCGAGGTCCGCGACGACGGGAAGGGGTTCGACCCGGCCGCGACCGGCTACGGAACGGGCATGCAGGGGATGGCCGACCGCCTGGCCGCCCTCGACGGCGCCATCGAGGTCACCTCGGTGATCGGAACCGGCACGAGCGTCACCGGACGCATCCCGGCCGAGCGACGATCGGGGGAAGGCTAGGCCGCGGCCTAGAGCACGCTCGACGGTGCGGTCACCACGCGCGGCGCGGCCGGCATGGCGACGCGCGCGACGCGCCGCTCGAGGATCGGCACCAGCAACACGGGCGTCTCGGCGCCGCGGACCACGGAGTCCGCGACGCTGCCCAGGAGCAGCCGCTTCACCCCGCCGCGCCCGTGAGTGGCGACCATGATCATGTCGGCGGCAACGCTCTGCGCCACCTCGAGGATCGCCCGGTCCGGAGACCCTCGTTCGAGCCTGGGTCGGGCTCGGACATCCAAACTGTCGAGCTCGTCGACGACATTGCTCAGATAGCGCTGCATCTCCTCCGCGCGAGCCTTTCCCGCCGCCGGATCCGCGGCATGGACGAGCAACAGCGTCGCCGAGAACCTTCGCGCGAACGAGGAGGCGAACGGCAGGATGCGTTCGGCTTCGAGCGATCCATCGAGACCGACGACGATTCGTTCCAGCGATGGCGCGGGGTTCGACCGGGCGTGAGCCGGCACCACGAGAACGGGGCGCTGTGCCTCCCGCACGACCTGTTCGGTGACGCTCCCGAGAACCCGGCGTCTCGCGCCGGTTCGACCGTGCGTGCTCATCACGATCATGCCCATGTCTTCCTCGTGGGCGAACGAGCAGATGGCGGGAGCGACCGGTCCGGTCGCCGTCGCACTGGACACATCGATGCTCAGCTCGAGGAGGTTTGCCACGACCCGGTCGAGATGCGGCGCGAGGCCGTCGTCGGTAACGGTGAACAGGATCACGGAGTCACGGAAGGACTGAGCGATCGCGGTCACGATCGGCAGGGATCGATCGCCGAACGCAGATCCGTCCAGCGGGACCAGCAACCGCGCCGACTCGCGATCGGCCTCGAGCCGGTGCAGGACCTCGGGGACCGTCAGGATGACCCCGCGCTCCACGACGGTACCGACGCGTTCCTCCACCTCCGACGGGGTCCCGAGCACCTGTCGGAAGTAACCCAGGAGGACATAGAGCAGCGGCAGCAACACCGCGTAGACCCAGACGCCGCTCGTGAATCGTTCCCAGAAGACGATGGCCGTGGCGGCCGAGGTGAGGATCGCCGCGCCCGCGGACCCGACGAGCTGCGCCGTCGCCCTCCCTCCGGGCTCCGCACGCACCCGGCGCGCCAAGCGCCGGCACGCCGCCCAGCCGGTCATGCTCAGCAGGATGAAGACTCCTGCCGCGTAGACCGCCAGGTACGTCGTCTCGTCGGTTCCGAGCGCGACGAAGGCAGCCGACACGATCGAGACCTCGATCCAGACGGGAGCCGGTGCGACCCCGAACCGGTTGAGCGTGGCGAGGCGCCCCGGCAGATATCGGCGCAGGTGGAGTCCGACGAAGAGGTTCTGCAACCCGAGCGCGCTCGCCGCCGACGCCGACAGGAGGACTGCCACGCCGACCACGGTCCCGGCGACCGCGACCGGATGCGGCAGCAGGGCGTCCATGGTCTGCGTGAACACCGAGACGTCCGTGCGAGCCGGATCGGAGGCCTCGAGCACCGCCGGTCCGACGACGAGCATCGCGACCGACGTGGTGCCCATGATGATGGCGAGGCTCCGAAACGCCTTGCGGCTCTGCTCGGCGCGGGTCCCCGAGTAAGCGGGGACGAGGTTGGCGAAGACCTCGATCCCGGTCATCACCGCGAGGATCCTCGCGAAGCCCCCCAGTGTGAAGTGCAGGTAGGGAGGCGTGAACGCGCGCAATTGGAGCGAGGGAAGTCGCAGGCCGTCCCGAGCGATGGTTGCGACGACCATGACCCACAGCAGGAGCAAGACCGCGCCGGTGGCCGGGCCGAACGCCCGGGCGGTCGAGCGTGGCCCCCGATTCACGAGCCAGCCGGTCAAGAGGCTGAACCCGATGGCGACGAAGGTACGCTGCGGGACCCCGAGCACCCGTTCATCCAGCGCCGGGATCCGGTCGGCGATGAACGTGACGAGGGCGGCGATGCTCACGGCGAAGGTCAGCGTGTACTCGACGAACGTGATGCCGGCGTTGAGCTTGACCGCCGGGCTCCCGAGCTCCTCCTCGGAGAGCCCGCTCCCCCCGCTCCCGTCGGTGACCCAGCCCATCACGAGCCGGTACATCGCCGAGACCGTCGCGATGGTAAGGACGACGAGCCAGATGCTCGCCCCGAAGGTCACCGCCGCCACGCCCGCCGGCACGATGAGCGCGAGGAACGGTCCGAACACGTACAGCGGAGAGGTGGCCGGATCCCCACCACCGGCCAGCGCCCCTTCGAAAGAGGTCGAGAGCTTTCTGGCGACCGCGGTCACGCCGGGCAACTCTAGCGCTCGACGACAGGGATCCCGGGTCGGTGGCCGCCATGGTCCGGTGTGTCAGCACCACATTCGACGTTCGTGTCATCCCGGTTGAGCCCTTGATGCCCGCCCGCTATGTTCGGGGTGTCCGCGACGAGAGGAGAACGCCCATGGACGAGCAGGAGCTTGCCTCCACCGGCGAACCGCGCGCGCGGTGGACGCAACTGGCGGCGCTGGGACTGGCGATGGTGGGGCTCGCGCCGTTCCTGATGCTCGCGGCGGCGCTTCTGTGGGGACTCGACGTCGGCGACCAACTCGGGTTCTTGGTGCCCGGGATCGTCCTGCCGTGGGTGGCCGCGTTCCTCGTCTGGCGCTTCGGCACGTGGGCCAAGGTGGTCGCGATCGTCGTGGCGCTGGCGGGCCTGGCCGCCCTGTTCTGGACCGCCTTCGGCCTGGCGCATCCGGCGAGCTTCTTCGACTTCGTTCCGGGCCTGCTCGTGGTTCCGGGTGGGCTGATCGCGCTCGTGGCTTCGATCGCCGGGATCGTCGCAGCGCGACGGGGCCACGTGGTGGCCGGACGCGAGGGCGGGGAACGGCGCGCAATGAGCGTCGTGCTCGGCCTGGTCGGCGTGCTGGCCGTCGTCTCGGCGGTCCTGACGATCTCGTCACGAACGAGCGTCGACGCATCCAGCGCGTCGGCCGAGGTGGACCTGAAGAACTTCGAGTTCGATCAGTCCGGGTACTCGGTCACCGGCGGCACCACGGTCGTCGTGCGCAATCAGGATCCGTTCGTGCACACGTTCACGATCGATGCGCTCGGGATCGACGTGGTGCTCGGGCCGGGCGACTCGGCGCTGGTCGACATCCCGGCCAAGGCGGGGTCATACATCCTCTACTGCAAGCTGCACACGAGCGATCCCGAGAACCCGACCAGCAGCGACATGGCCTCGGAGCTGAGCATCGGGTAGCGACGACGGATCGGAGCGCCGCGCTTCGGCGGGTCATCCAGGCATATCCGACGGTCACGTTGGTCCGGACGCCAGACCATAGGATGCGCGGATGGATGCAGACACCCTGCTTGCGCTCGTTCGGTTCCACGCGTGGGCGAACGACCGGATCCTGACGACGGCGGCGGGGCTGTCGGACGAGGAACTCCGCGGGACGGTGAATCTCGACCACGAGAGCGCCTTCCGGACGCTCCGGCACCTCGTCGACGTCGACTGGAGCTGGCGCGAGCTGTGCACCGGGAACGACGTCGGAGAGACCTACGTCTGGGACCACGGGTTCGTGCTCGACGACCTCCCGGCGATCCACGCGTTCTGCCTCGAAGAGGACGTACGCCTGCGCAGCTACGTGGAGTCCATGGGCGATGCGACGCTGGCCAAGTCGTTGGCGGTGAGCGCAGACTTCGCGCCACCGCAGTGGCTGGTCCTGGCCCACATCGTGAACCACGGGACGCAGCACCGCAGCGAGCTGGCTCGCTACCTCACCGAATGCGGCCACTCACCGGGCGAGCTCGACCTCTTGGACGCCCTCGAACTGCCGTGGCCGGCACCCGGCGGATCAGCCGGTCGATGACTCCCTTGCATCGACGTTCGAAGCGAGCAACTACAGTCGCCGCGTGCGTACCGCGCCTCGTCTGAAGCGGTTCTGGGAATACCTGCTGTCGTTCGGCGCGTATCCGGAAGAGTCGGTCGAGCAACGGGGCAAGCGTCGGATTCTCATCGGCGCCTTCTGGATCGCCAACACCCTCTCGATCCCAGAGTTGGTGACGCAGCTCGGCACGTTCTGGATCGCGGTCCTGACCGGCGCAACCATCGTCTCCGGGTACGCGGCGATCTTCGCCATCCGGCGCTGGCCCCGGAGGTTCGCGCTGATCTTCCAGTTGGAGCTGGCGTCCCTCTTCGCGGTGCAGCTGATCATTACGGCGATGCATGGTGGGCTCCTGGCGGGCGGGCTCGACGTCGTCTTCGGGTTGATCATGGTGCTGGCGGTCCTGGTGGGATTTGGCGTCAGAGCGGCGACGTGGTGGCTGGTGGCGGTCATCGCCTCGGTCATCTACGCGGCCGCGATCCCGACCTGGGTGAAGCCCGTCTACGCCGTCGAGGCTCCGGGAGCGACCGCCGCGTTCAACCTGAGCGTTACGTGCGCGCTCACGTTTGCGGTGATGGTGTACTTCTTACGCCAGCTTGACGCGTCTCAGAAGCTCTCGGACGACCTGCTGCACAACATCCTGCCCGAAGAGATCGCCGCACGGTTGAAGGCGTCGAATGCGATGATCGCCGACCACTACGACGCGGCGTCGGTGCTCTTCGCCGACGTGGTCGGGTTCACGCCGATGTCGGCGGGGATGACGCCTCCGGAGCTCGTGGGACTGCTGAACGAGGTGTTCACGGTGTTCGACCGATTCGTGGACGAGCTGGGGCTGGAGAAGATCAAAACCGTGGGCGACGAATACATGGTCGCCTCGGGCGTGCCCGGAGTGCGGCCCGACCACGCAGACGCGATCGCCGAATTGGCGTTGCAGATCCGTGACCACGTCGGGACGAACCGGTTCGACGGACACAACATCAGCCTGCGAATCGGGATCAACTCCGGGCCGGTGGTCGCCGGAGTCATCGGGACCCATAAGTTCGCCTACGACCTGTGGGGCGATGTGGTGAACACCGCGAGCCGCATGGAGTCCGAGGGTGTGCCGGGGTCGATCCAGGTGAGCACGGCCACCTACGAGCTGATCCGGGACCGGTTCGTCTGCGAGTCCCGCGGCCTCGTCTCCGTGAAAGGCAAGGGCGACATGCAGACCTATCTCCTCGTGTCCAAGCGCACCGACACCCCGGCGCGGACGCTGGACGAGCTCGGGCCTGCCTGAAGTCTCAGCTCGTGAGGAACTCTTCGTTCGCCTTCGGGTCGACGGCCAGGTGCCAATGCTCGGTCACCTTTCCGTCCCGGACGTGGTAGACGTCGGCGTACTGGAAGGTGACGGTGCGGCCCCCTTCCGGTTCGGGGCCACACGCTCCCCGAGCAGGCGATGGCTAGTCACCAGGGAGCGCGGGGCCGATCAGGACATTGACCAGCCTGCCGGATAGTGGGATGTCATACGGGACGCGGCCTGGGGCCCCCGAAGGGTCCAAGGCGGCCGCGAGCTCGCGGGCCTTCCCCACCGACATGTCGGTGCACCAGTACGGCGACGAGTCCCGGTACCCGTTCGGATAGCTCTGCGTTGGAGCGACCGCGCGGAGCATGTCCGCTGCCGGTGCCGGGAGCAGGTTCAGGACGCGGAGCCGTCCGATCGGCTTGTCCGGCCCCATGTACATGTAGCAAACGATGGCCCGAGCGGGTACGTAGGCCCGATACTCGGGATCTTCCCAGGCGCTCGCCGGCAACCAGGCGGCCAGATCCTCGAGCCGCGCGTCCAGCCGCGTGAGCGCGCTCACCTGTTCCTGCGTCGGCGTCGTCGGGGGATGGCCGATACCTGCCTCCTCGGAGCCGACGAGGCCGCCCCAGGCCAGGTTGACCAAGCTGCCAGCGGCACGGACCTCGATCAGGCCGTAATGGAGACCGGGGCGGTCGGCGGCGAAGGTCCGGTCGTGGTCGAAGAGACCGGTCGAACGGGCGTCGGCGAGGACGAGCTTCACCCCGTGGGGCGTGAGGCGCTGCTCGATGAGGCCCTCCGTTTCGCCCAGCCGCTCCCAGATCACCCGTCCGTCCGCGTACGTGTAGAGGGAGAACCTCCCTCCGTCTCCAGAGGTATGCCCGAACGTGATGCGCAGGACGAGCCTTCCGCGCTCGGGCATGCTCGGCGTCGCCCCCTTCGGAGGCAAGGCTTGCAGACCGACCCCCGTCACCTTGGGAGCACTGGAGGGAACCGTCGAGCTCTGGCCGGCCGGGCCCGGTGTCCGATCGAACGGTCTGTCGGTCGTCACTAGCGGTCCACCAACGACGAGCCAAATCGAGGCAGCGAAGACCGCGAGCCCAACGACGCCTGCCGCGATCCGATGGTTCCAGCGCTTGCGATCCCAGCGTCGCAGGAGCTCATCGATGGGCAGAACCGGCGGCTCGTATCGGGCGCCCGATCGAGTCAGGAGGTCCGAGAACTCACTCATGGCCGTCTCCCGCGATGGTGGACTTCAGTTCGTCGTGCGCTCTGGCGACGTGGGTACGGACGGTCGAGGCGCGGATACCCAACATGCTTCCTGCCTCCTTCGAGGAGTAGCCGTAGAGATCGACGAGGACCACCGCTGCTCGCTGTCGAGCGCTCAGGGGAGCCAACGCGCGGATCATCAGGTCGTGAGACTCGAGCTCGGCGATGCTGTCGTCGTTCGGCGTGAGGCCGATCGTTCGTTTCGCCGCGAGCACCGATCGCCGATGCCACGAGCGGAACCCATTCATCGCGGTCCGGTACAGATAGCTCGTGGGATCCTCCATGGCTCCGACTCGATCCCATCGCTCCAACACGGCGAGGAAGGCGTCCTGGGTCAGCTCCTCGGCCTCGAACCGATTTCGCGTCACCAGGCAGAGCGCTCGAAACAGTCCTACCTTCTCTCGCTCGAAGAACGCTTCGAATGGCAGCGTCTCGGAACCGACCGACGCCCAGGCTTCGGCCAGCCGGGTTGCGTGACCGATCGACCCGTCATCCATCGCATGTCATGAACGCACGACCGGCGTCGCCCGTCCACGCGGCGACCATCCTTTCCGGGTCCGTCGGGTCGAGGCCGGTTGCGATGGGGCATGCCCTCGAATCGGTGATTCGGGGTACCGCCCCATGGATCGCCCTAACGGACGATGCCGCTGGACTGTCGCGCGCCTCTGTGTGAGACGGTTGGTTGACGACGCTGCAGGCGTGCGCACGAAGGGAGTCAGCCGAATGAGGATCGCGGTGCTGGGGGCCGGCGGTGGCGGGCTAGCGGTCGCCTACGAGTGGACGAGTCAGGGGCATGAGGTCGCGCTGTACGCACAACATGCCCATGAGCACCATCTGGTGCCGGTCCGCGAGCGCGGCGGGATCCAAGCCGAGGGCAAACTTGAGGGCTTCGTCTCTCTGGCGACGGTCACCACCGACATCGCCGAGGCGCTGGACGGTGTGGACGCGGTCTTCGTCGTCGGCCCCGCCTATGCCACGGAGCCGTTCGGCCGTGACACTCGCGGTCACCTGCGCCCCGGGATGACCGTCGTGGTCTGCCCCAGTTCGTGCGTCGGCAGTCTGGCCTTCAAGCACGCCGCGGGGTTGGACCTCCATGACGAGAGCGTCGTCGTGGGCGAGACCAGCACGCTGCCGTACGCCGCACGCGCATCGACGCACGCCAGTGTGCGGATCTTCCACCGGTTCGACATCGGCTTCTCGGCCGCTGCCGCCCCGCGCAGCAACACACCTCGCCTGCTCGAGGTCCTGCGGCAGGTGTACCGCAACACCGACGAGGCCGCGGGGATCTTCCAGACGACGCTGCAGAACGGCAACCCGGTCATCCATCCGGCCGTCACCTTGCTCAACGCCGCCCTCATCGAACGCACGGGTGGTGACTTCATGTTCTATGAGGAAGGGGTTACCGAGGCGGTCGGTCGCCTCATGAAGGCGGTCGACGGCGAGCGGCTATCCGTCGCCAGGGCCTTGGGCGTGGAAATCCTCGCCGAGCCGGATCTCGGGGTTCGGCAGGGCTACATGAGCGAGTCCAACTACTCCACCGGCTACTCCACCGCACCAGGCTTTCGTGGCATCAAGGCGCAGGGCGAGCTTCATCACCGCTACCTGACCGAGGACGTGGGCTACTCAATGGTGTTCCTCACCGACCTGGCTCGGCACCTGTCGGTGCCGACCCCCACCATGGATGCCGTCATCCGCATCGCCTCGATCGTCGTGGGCGAAGACTTCGCCACCGAGCGTGCCCGCACGATGGACAAGATGGGCCTGTCCGGCCTGACGCGAGAACAGCTCGCGGCGTACTGACTGAGATAGGTCCACCTGGATATCGAAGCGCGACCGGTGCTGTCCGTCGGCGGCCGGTGCTCGACGCGCGGGCCGGTCACGAATCCGATGCTACTGGCCCGTTCGTTCGGAACTCTCATTGTCAGGCCGGGGTGGTATGGGCGGCCTTCCAATGGCTGCCGCCACGACCACGAACTGAAGGCCGACTGCAAGGATCGGGGTGACGAGTTCCAGGCCGTCGTCAAGGTTTCGCAGCGCGGTCCCGTTGCTGACAACCCACCAAGCCGTTAGTGCACCGACGATGGCACCAGAAACGACGGATCGGAGAAGACCGCGAACCTTCCACACATACTGGGCGATCGGGGAAAGCGATAGGAGGGCTAGGAAGAACCAGAGGCCAGGTGCCGTCTCGCTGATGGCTGCCAACGTCAGTGTGACCAGGATGGGTATGCCACACGCGAGGGCGATCGCCACGCGAACGAGCAATGCGGCCCTGTCGGACGTTGCCATCGTTTGCATCATGATCTCCTGAGGACCATCCTGCCTTCAACCAAGGGCACGATGGCATGTGAGCCGCCATTTCGGGGCCGTACGACTCGACTAGGCAATGCGCAAACCCTGTCTGCGTGGACCCAGGGGGACTCGAACCCCCGACCTCTTGGCTGCCAGCCAAGGCTCGAGTGTGAAGTGATCAGGTATTGTGTGTGATCAGGGGAAGAGTGGTGTATCGCTGTTATCGCGAAGGCGCGCTCGGAACACCATTGGTGCTCTTGACTCGTTTGATGTGCTGGCGCTACTCTGTGATCGGATGCGGAGCGGGCATGCGGCGTTTCGGGCGCTGGAGGACTTGCCTCGGTGAACGAGCGCTGTACGGAACTGCGGTACGTTGCGTCGACGAATGCGAAAGGGCAGCAATATGCAGGTGGGCAATCTCCTCCAGCTCCTTGATCTGGGGAACTCCGTCGCTGAGCACGACGCAGCTCTCGAACGCTACTTCGTCGAAACAGCAACGTTCGAGGATGTGATCGAAGACCGAGCCGACGTTATCGCTGGAGACAAGGGGACGGGGAAGACCGCCCTCTTCCGGATTCAGCAGGTTAAAGATGAGCTAAAGTTGAGGTGTGGGGTTAATGTGAGGGTAGGGTGTTAAGTTAGAGGGTGCAATGGAGGAGGGGGTGAGGGATTTTGGAAGGTGTAGTGCTGGGCTGGCGGGATTGGCTGTGAGTTTAAGATTGACTGAAAGATAGGGAGTTTGATGAGCTGCTGCAGAAGGTGGGGCTGAGAAAAGCTGAGGTTGCTTGAAACTGTGTTTAGATGTTGAATTCTAGTGGCTGATGAAGAAGGTAAGAGGTGGTGTAAGCTTGATGGGTTTGATGTAGCGGGCAGAGTAGAGTTAGAGGAAAGAGATATAGCTGAGTATATTATGCAAGATGAGGTGCTGGCTTAGAAAAGGTTAGATGAGATGATATCACGCTGTGGCTAGCTTGGATGTTAGATGAGGTGTTGCGGGTTTTGCTGCGGAGATTCAGCACTGAGAGAGTTGCTGAGATTCAATGCTACAGTATTGTTAAAGCTGTTGTGCAAGGATCTCGCGCACATGAAGGAGGAGTAATAACAAGTGAAGCGCGAAAAGTAGAAATGTCTGGGAGAAGATGATTATAGGCTGCTACTAGAGCTCGGTGAGAAAGAAGAGTTAGTGAGAGAATAGGTGATGAGTTAAAAGGTGCGCTTTAGGTATGATTTGAGAAGGTTGAAGGGTGATGTAAGCGACGATGTGGTGTTGGATGATGAAGCGCTGTGGATGGCAACGGGGTAAGCGCGCGCACTGATAGACTGGTGCAGAAGGCAAACAGGAACAGCGATGACGGGAGGATAGAAGGCGTGGACTAAGTGCGCGGGCAGCGATCAATGGATAGGATAGTTGAAGAGGGGTTGGCTAGACACAGCGAGGAGAGCGTAGAGGACACTGCTGGCTGAGGAGGCGAATACGCTACAGATAGATGAGTTTAGTTCTGAGAAGGCTGAGCACAACACCACAACTCTGGCGGCACTATTGGACATCTCGGAGGATGAGGTCGGCGAGAAGGTCAGAGTGCTGACGGAATTGGGCTTCCTCGAACGGGCAGGCTTGAACTTCAAGGTGCGATGCTCTACGGAGCGGGCTCGGGATCACGCAGGGCAAAGCGTTCTCCACGACGGTCAGGACGCGGTAGACGAGGACGAAGACCTCGAGTAGCACGAACGCCAATGCGGATCATCCAGTGCGCACGAAGGCGTCGGGGAACCTCGCGCACGACGGGTTGCGGCGTGAACGCCCGGGGGCGTGTAGTAGCGACGACGACGAGCACGGTGTCACCATCGCGCGGGGGGTCGAGGTCCGTGTCTTCCACGGGTCGGCTCCGAGCGCGGGAGCTCGCTCCCTCTACGTCCGACGAACCTCGACCTCGGCGTGTTCGTGCCGCGTTCGCTACGCTGTGAGGTCGCAACTGATGATCGCGTTTGGCGTCGTGATCGCTAGAAGCGCGCGCTCGTCGGCCTGATTCGCGATTCGTTTCACGTTGAAGCCAGAGATCGAATCGACGCGAGCTCCACATCCTCACGCAGCACCCGATCGCTGCGACCGTGCACTCGTAACGACGCCGCTCCGCGTCGACGGCCGGCGAGCTGACCACTTGGAGAGACACGCGCGAGGAACGTTCGCCTCGCTCGGCGAACGGCGAACAGGTAGCGCCGGTAGAGTCGGTCGCAACGCCAACGCTTCATGCTGCGTCGGGTTCACGAACGCGTGGGTGGCCACGAATCCGTCTGCTCGAGCTATGCTCACGGCCTTCCGAATCGTGACGTCTCGGACGTGACGAACGCCTGCGTGTTCGTTGCTGCTATCGCGCAGCGTTCAACGCGTCGAACGCCAGGGCGTCAATGCGCGGTAGATGTCGGCGGCGAGCACGTGTCGATGAAGCGTTCGAAGTCATCTGCGAATCGCGCAGGACTTGATGCTGATGTCCGGGCTGATCAGCGCGATCACCGGCACGTCAGCATCGACGTTGCTCACGATCCAGGAGGCCACGGGCTTCGCCCCACCGGCGCGACCACGGCGGCGGGCACCGCTGCGCAACCTGCTCCTGACGCAGGTATCGGACGCTGCCACGGTTACGCGACGCTCGGGGAAAGCGGAGAAGATCGGCTTCCTGGAAGCTCTGGTGCGGGGCCGGCGATCCGAGGAAAGCCACCGAGGCCAACAATGCCGGTGTCGCGGTCAAGTCCTTGAAGCGCGCGCCGCAGTGCGTCTTTGACGACGCGGACAGCTTCTTGGCGGTGCGGTACGCGCGCGCCGCCTTCGCTCGCGAGTCGTTCGAGTTCGGCGGTGAGCTTCAGGTCCCGCGCGTCGCCAGGTGTAGTGCGAGCTTCGAGTTCTCCGCGCCGGTGAGATCGCGGCCGGCGCTCTTCGCTTCGGTGAGGATCGCTTTGGCAGCGGCGACCTCTTGGTCGAATCGTTCCTTGGTGTCCATGAGGAATCCCTTCCACGAGTTTGGGCACGGCGGTATGCCGCGCGTTCCTGATGCACTCGCGGGTCTTGGGGGTCCTTGAGCTTGCGGCCGGACCGTTCCTCGCTCTTGCCCGTGCGACCTGCGATCCCAGGGTAGCGCGGTCGTCAAGCACCTGTACTACCTGATGGTCAATCACCCGTACGACCCCCCGGACGTCCGGGTGTTCGTCGTGAAACCCCGCCGCTCGTCACCAGATCGCCCAGGACGAACGCGGGGAACTACCCGCGTGTCATTCGTCACCCGCGCGGGATCGGGCGCGCACATCGCGCGGGAGGTATCGTTGCGCGATGGCGCAAGTCCCGATTCGCCCAGATCAAGGAACGAGTTCCAAGCCGCTCTGGAAGCGCTGGTGGGTGTGGGTGTTGGCCGTCGTGGTCGTACTGATCGGGCTCGCGCAAACGCAAGGGGATAGAGCGCCCGAAGGCCAAGCCAGCCCGACGGATCAACTCACCCCGGCCGATCAGGGACCTGGGTGCGATCAGCCCGCTACCGCCTGGCTTGAAACACTCCAGAGCGGCTTCTACCGGGACTTCAGAAGCGCCGGCATCACGGGTTCGGGCTACGTGAAACAGGACACAGACCAGGGAGTCGCGTACTACGTTGCCGTGACAGTCGAGGGCGTCAGCGGTGTGGCCGTCTTCGGGACAAGCGACGCCCCGTTGCAGTCCGACCCCGGCCTCATCGCGGCGTCAAACGCGACGGCGACCCAGCTCTCTGACCTCGGCGCTGACATCTCGGAGGATTCGCCAGCCGGGACGCTCCTCCTGGACGATGCCGGGACGGCGGCTGCTGAGTCGTGTCTCGCCTGATTCCTTGACCGGCGCACAACCATCGCCCCTGAGCGTGTAGCTCAGTGGCAGAGCACCCGGCTATTGACCGGGATGTCGGGAGGTTCGATTCCTCCCCACGCTCCTAGCGGCTCGATCAGTTCGGTCGCGGGTCGCCGGGGTCGAACGCCGCACGCGGGGTGATGTAAGACCCGGCCTACCTGCCGAAGAGATACACACCGAGAAGGCTCCCGACTGAGTGTTCAGACTGGCCCACGAAACTCTTCTTGATGCCGAGCGGGCGATAGATGACATCCGACGAGATAGAGTTTCCATCCCGCGGATTCGACCGCCTGCAGAGCGGCAGGGACGTCGTCGCCATCCTTCTCACTCGTCCCCACGAACAATGCACCCTGGCTAGCGATGTCCAGCCTGAGCAAATGGTAGGTCCGGCCTGAATCCCAGACCTGCTGGGCGGCATCGGTTACCCGCTCAACCCACTCGCCCCAATTCGTGGACTTGTCCAATTGCCTCTTTCTCCTTCTCCCTGACCCATCGGGCGTAGGAACGCCGACCTGAAGGCGGGGCCGCGCCGATCAGTTCGCGCTCGGATCGCCGAGCTCGAACGCGGTACGCGGCACGATCCGACGACCGGCCTCCTCGCCGTCGCCGTACCAGATGACGAGTACCGACCCGTCGACCTGCTTGCGCTGCACCACCGCGTGCTCGTCCATGTAGCTGACGAGCGTATGGCCGCCGTCGAACAGGAACATGCCGTGGACGCCATCGTCGGCGTTCGGATCAGGCACGCTCCGCATCAACGGCTCGTCACCCAGCGCCTCGTGCACGTCTCGGGGCAAGTGCGCGCAACACCGCAACCATTCGTCGTGGATCGCCCGCGTCGCGGCGTCCGCAATCTCGGCGAGCGTCATCGGTTTTGTTGGCGTCGGCGGTGGCAGCGATGCTTCCAGGTCCTCGATCCTGCGCTTGGCTTCGTCACGGTCCATAGTCGGCCTCCTTCGGATCCTCGGTCGTGCAGGACGCGGCTGTGCATACTTCGGCGATTTGGGCGGTGGTCGCTCGAAGTTCACGTGGGGTGCTGCCGCTCGGTGGCCGAGGGTCGTCGAAGGCCCCCCTACGCGCAATCCAACCCCGTCCACCGCTGATCGACACCAGCCAGCGTACCCGCGCCCGGTGACAGAAAGAATCGAAAAGTCGCGGTGCTACCCCGTGTTATCGTCGCCGAACACCCCGAGTTGCTTGACCCCTGGCGCCCTGGAGCTCGAGCGTCGATAATGGGGAAAGGCAACTCCATCAATGGAAAGGTGGCCCCCCCCATGGACAAGGACATGGCACTCGCAGACGTGGCGGGCATCATCGGAGGGATTCTCTGTCTGGTCGCGGGTGTGTACCTCTTCACATCGCGGACCCAAGACGCCAATAGCTATCTCATGACGATCGCCCACGGCATCGGAATCTACTTCGTGGGCAAGGGCCTGTTCGTGATCCAGTCGGTGGTCCGCGGATCTGGTCAAGTCTCTTTCTTGAGCAAGATCCACGGCGACCTCAGCCTGCCGAAGCCGCCAGTTGGCTGAGCGGGCGGGCTACGCTGCGACGTTTGCCCCGCGTCCCGAGCACCACGCCGCCCACGAACAGCCATATGCCGATCGTATGGGCACCCTCTCTTTCGATTCCACATTCACATCTCCCCGGCGCCCAGTTGCTTCGCTCGCCACTCGGACCGATCTGCCGCGTGCTGCGCCTTGAGTCGATCGAGCGCTCCAAGGGTGCCGAGATGAAAGGCCAGGTCATCGAGCACCAGCGACGGGTCTCGGGGGCCGACGAGGTACGGGCCACGTTGGCGAAGGAACCCGTGCTGAGCGAGCAGCGCCAGTGTGTGATCGAGGGTCGCGGCATCCATGCCTGTCGCGAGCGCGATGGTACGGCGAGTCGTCATTCGCCATTGGGCGAACGAAACATCGACCACGTGCCAGGCGTCGTCGCCGAGCGCCACGAACGCGTTGTGTGCCAGGAGCCGCGTCGGGGACATCAGGTCGCGGTCGCCGCGCTTCCATCCGACCCGCGTCAGCGTTTCCACATTCAGATCACCCGGTGTGACGTGAATGTGGAATCCGTCCTCGACGGGCGTTCGCAGAGTCCAGCGCGACGTGCGGCCCCAACGATCAGCGGGATTGCGCTGGATCCACCGGCCGTCCAGCCGGGACTTCACGACGTATCGCAAACGGTTGTGGTCCGTTCCGACGAGCTCGGCCCATTCTCGCCACGCGAGGCCGAACCGCACGGCGTTGAGGCGAGTGCCCACCAGGAGGGCCCCGAAGAACGCCCGCCGTGCGCTCGAACCGATCCCCCCTCCCCACGGTTGCGACCGGGCGGCCGTCTCGATCTCGAGCAGCCGAACGATTGCAGCTTGCGGGTCCCGGATCGTTGGCAGCTGTTTCACAAACTCGACCGCGTTCCGCGCTGTTCGCCGGGCGTACTCGTCGGCGCGGGTCGCCCCGCGCTCTTCGTAGAGGCGCCCGTACTTCAACGAGTTCCACCCGCGCCGGCCGCTCGGCTTCTTCGACAACGTGCGAGCGATGAATGCCACGTCATGGCCCTGAAGAACGAGTTTGATGGCCCACGACATGTCCTCACTGCTGTACTCGCGCCGGGCGGGCTTGTCGGCGTCAAGCTCCTTGCGGGGCAGGCCGAAGCTCGCTGTCTCATCTGAAGAACGCACTGCGCGTCTCCTCCTCCCGACCGCGCGACAGTTGCCGCCCGCTTTGGCACAGGAGCAGGCCGCCCCGTCGTCGTGGCGGTGTCAGGGAGGAGGCGGGGACGCCCGGCCGCGCGGTCCTTCGGTCGGGCGCCCCACCCCGCGCAAACATCGCGTGATCGGGAACCCTATCGGCGACCACTGACATTCAAGAATCCCCATGGTTGGGGGCGTTGTCGATTCGGGTGATGCCGCGCCCAGGATCGATCAGGACGAGCGCACCATTCCCCGCGTCCCCCTTGCCGCGTCGGTGCGGGAACTCGCGTCCTCGATCGTCCTGACGCGAGCGGCGGGCGTCACGATGATTGGGACGATGATCGGGGCAACGCGGCGAGGCCCCGGCCTTGCCGCGCCTCATCGATGCGGTCGGCGAGCCCGGCAGCCAGCGAAGGGAAGAGGTCACCGTATGTGTCTAGCGTCACGCGAGTCGACGAGTGGCCGAGCATCACGGCGATCTCCTTCGGGTGCGCGCCGAGCGAGATCGCGAATCCGGCGCAGTGATGCCGGAGGTCGTGGAACTTCGCGGGCGCCAAGCCGGCCGCCTCGAGCGCGGGCGCCCAGATGCGACGCCGGAAGTTGCCGTCGCGGATCGGCCCACCGGCCTCGGTCGTGAACACCAGGGCCTCGGGATCGACCGGCGCCGGAGCAATGGCCGCGAGCTCGTCGGCGATGAAGGCGGGCATCGGCACGACCCGACGCGACGCCCGCGTCTTGAGCGGGGCCAGCTGCAACGTCATCCGGTCGAGCTGTTCGGCGACCATGATCGTCCGCGTGAGTATGTCGATCCGCTTCCACCGCAGGCCCAACGCCTCGCCGAGGCGAAGGCCGCAGTACCCGCCGATCAGCACGAGGACTCGGTAACGCGGGTCGATGGCGTCGGCGATCGCTTCGACCTCCTCGGGCACCAGCACGCGGCGGTCCGGCACGTGCTCGGGGCGGGGCAGCTCGATCCAGCGACCGGGTTCGACGGGATCAGGCCATCGGCCACGGCCTGCGCGCAGACCTCGTGCATGACCAGCCGCGCCGTCCCGATCAGGCTGCGGCCGCGTCCCTCCTTGGCGAGGGCGGCGATCCACGTCCGCACGTGGGCAGCCCGAATGTCCCCGATCCGCTGCTCAGCAAACTCGCCCGCGACGTGAGTGATCCCGACCGACTCGTAGAGCGCCCACGTGCTCGGGGCGAGGTCCACGCGCCGGCCGTCCAGCCACGCGTTGAACACGGCCTCGAACGAGACGTTGCCAGCGTCAGGATCGCGATAGACGCCGCGGTGCAGATCCGTTGTGACCTCAGCGCGGAACCGTTCGGCCTCGGCTTTCGTCGGGAAGTGCCTCGCACGCTGTCGGCCATCGGGTTCGCGGTATACCACCCGCCACGTGGTGCCCTTTGGACCCGGACGTTTCGTGATGCTCGCCATGCCCGTCTCCTCGCCCTCAGTCGATCACGTCGCACTGACACGGTCGGCCGCGTGTCGGCGTGACCTCATGTGACCTCGCTGTGACCTCGTGCACGCGACGGGGCTTGGGGAGGACGTCGATTACCTGCGCTGACGTGCAGATACTTGGGTGGACCCAGGGGGACTCGAACCCCCGACCTCTTGGCTGCCAGCCAAGCGCTCTACCAGCTGAGCTATGGGCCCGTGGCGATGGGCATTGTACGGGGCACGGGTCGACCGCTCAGTCGATCGGGGCGCGGGGGACGTTCTTGGCGCCGCCGAGGAGCGGCAGACCGAAGTTCTGCTCGATCGCCTTGGTCAGGCTGTAGTGGCTGTAGAACGAGCCGTCGTTCCCGGCGGGGATCCGCGCCGAGACGAGGATCGTCGTCACCTGGCATGTCGCCTTCTTCGACTGGTACACGGAGGGGTTGGAGCAGTCCATCCCCCAGTTCCCCTTCTTGAGCACCGACTCCTCGTTCGATTCGTCCCAGGTCACGATCACGAGCGTGTTGCCGGCCTTGTAGCTCGGCGTGTTCGCGATCGCCGAAACGATCCGGTCGATGTAGTCGTCGCCGATCTTGACCCGAGACGCCTTGGTCTTGCCGGTGACGCCCTCGCACACGCCGCTTCGCCAGTGCATGTCACGGCAGTCGTCCGGTGCGATCCACGCGAAGTCGGGCAGCCGGTCAGCGGAGATGTCGTTCCACAGGTACGGATCGGCGGGCACGTCGTTGGTCGAGCATGAGCCGCTGCCGCTCTTGAGATTGGTGAACCAGTAGGCCGGGTTGTGCCCGTTGCGGTAGTACGACACCTTGCTCGTGTTCGGCGAGCAGTTCTTCGGCATCGACTGGTTGTAGTCCTTCCACGTGCCCCCGGAGACGTTGAGCTGGTGGAAGATGTTGTCGGCCTTCGAGGAGCACGCGAGGCAGGTCTCGAACGTCCCGCTCGCGAGCGCGAGGTAGTTCGGGAAGCTCGGGTGGGTCTCGCCGGCCGCATTCGTCAGCAGCCGGCAGTCGTTCGCCAGCATGTGCGTGTACGGCGCGTCGGTCGCCTTCTGCCAGGCGGGGTACGTGAGGTTCTCGTCCATGATCACGACGATGTGCTGATACGGGCGCGTGCTCTGAGCCGCGGTCCCGCAGGGCCCCGAGCCACCGCCACCGCCACCGCACCGCCAGCCGCCACCGCCGCCGCCGCCGCCGGCCGGCGTGGTCACCAAGGCGGCGTCGGAGGGCGCCGACACATGCCCCGCCGCATCGAGCGCTCGAACCGCGTACGAGTACGTGGTCTCGGGTGAGACCCCCGTATCCGTCCAGGAGGTCGTCCCCCCGCCGACGCTCCTTACCTTGGCGCCGTCGCGGTACACGTCATACCCCGAGACGGCGACGTCATCGGTCGAGGGGTCCCACGACACCGTCACCGACGTCGGCCCGTTGGCACTCGCCGTCACGTTCTGGGGCACCGTCGGCGGGCCGTTGTCGGGCTGGGTCGTCCCGGCCATCAGCGACAGATCGTCGATCTCGAACGACCAGCCGCTCGGTGGCGACGACCGGACGACGTTGACGGTCAACCGATCGCCCGATGTCTTGACCGTGTACGAGACCGGCGCGAAGGCCTGCCAGCTGCTCGAGGCCGAGAGGCACGACTGCGCGGAGCCGACCGTCGAGGCCGCGGACGCGGGAATCTCCCTGAGCTCGAGGCACACCGTGCCCGATGGGCCGGCGGCGCGTGTGAAGCCCGACAACACGTACGACGCCCCCGCCGACGCGTTCGTCACCGGTTTGGACGCCGTGTACGCGTACACCGACTTCCCGCCCGAGCTCGCGGTGATGTGCGCCGCGTGACCTCCGCCGTTGCCCGACGTCACACTTATCGACCCGCCGCTGGCTCCCCACCCGGAGACCGATCCGGAGCCACCGCCCTCGAACGTGCCATTCGCGAGCAGCTCCGGCGCGGCGGTCGCCGGGACGGCCTGCACCGCAAGCGAGAGTGTCACCAGTGCGAGCGTACCGACGAGCGAAACCGCCATCCGACGTCGATGTCCCGGCATCACGTCTCCCCTTCGCTTATCCGGCGCGATGATTGACCGTAGACCGATTGCCTCGACCCGGTCAACGCACGCCGGCCAACGAGGCGAAAGACGTGTGCGGCGCCGACTAGCGTACCTGCGTCGCCGCGTCGGGTGCGGGCAAGCTCCACGAAACGTGCGGAGCGTCGCGCCAGAGGCGCTCCAGATCGTAGTACTCGCGCTCCTTTGGCCCGAACACATGGACCACCACGTCGATGCAGTCGAGCAGCCACCAGCCGCCCTCGACCTCGCCCTCACGGCGCGCCGGTTTGACGCCGACCTCGCGCAGCGCGGCCTCGATCCCCTCGATGACGGTCCGGATTTGGCGTTGTGTCTGCGCGGTGCAGATCACGAAACAATCCGTGATCACGATGATGGACGAGACATCCAGGATGACGATGTCTTCGGCGTGCTTCTCGGCGGCAGCCCGAGCGACGACGGCGGCGAGATCGCGACTCGACGCTGTTTCCTGTTCGCCGTGCTTCCTCAAACCGTGAAGTCCTTCCCCACCACGATGGTGATGTCGCCGACGTCCGATGGTACCCCGGTGACGCCGACGCGACCGATCCCCAGCGCCCGGCGGGCCCGTCGCGCCGCCGGCACCGCAGTCTCGCCCATCGCGACCACCTCCGTCGTGGCATGTCCCTGCGATGCGGCATCCTCGGATCGCACCACGCGGAATCCCGCCGGGATCAGCAGGCGGGCGACCTCTTGGCCCACCCCCGGCACGCCCGATCCGTTCTGCACGATGACCGGCGTCGGGACCGGCGTCCCCCACGCGTCCGAGAGGGCCTGGTCGATCCGGTCATAACGTGGGATGCGAACGCCCGGGGAGCCGGGGACCGTCGAGAAGTCGACGAATCGCGCCCCTCTCGCGCCCGCGAGGATCGTCTGGACAGCGCCGAAGTCGTCCACCTCCGCAAGATCCTCCGGCACGAGCCGCGGCCGGGCGTCGAGCAGCCCGGCCAGCACCGCCCGCCACCGCGAATACGCGTCCGTAACCTCGGGGGCGAGCAGCGCGACGGTCGACGGACCGTCCAGCTTCACCGTGCCCGGGCCGATCTGGCGGGTGCCGAGGGTCACGGCGTCGGTCAGGTCGACACGGATCCCGCCCGTCCGTTCCACGATCGCTCCGAGCGCGTTCAGGTCGAGGACCGCGTAGTGGTCGACCCAGGTGCCCAGCACGTTGGAGACGCCGACTTGCACGCTCGGTCCGGTCAGGGACGACAGGTCGTCGGTGCGCACGTCGCCCTGACCGGGGAGCACCACCGTGATCCTCGGCGGCAGCGCGATCGCCGAGACCGGCGGGCCCTGGTCGACCGCCGCCAGCAGCGCATGGCCGGCGTCCGTCACCGAGAGCACGGCTCCGGAGACGGCGGCCCCCCCGCCCGACGGCGGCGGCTGCGAAGCCGCGGCCGCCGGACCGGCGCCGCCGAGACCCGACGAGTACCGCACACCGACGACCACGACGAGCACCACGACCAGGAGCTCGAGGCGCCGCCACCGCCGCGCGCGCACCCCTCGCGCGGCCCGCGACGGCCGCACGAGGCCGCTCACCGGTACAGGCCCGCTTTCTCGATGTAGCTCTTCACGCCTTCGGGCACCAGATAGCGGATCGGACGTCCCTCGGCCACACGTGTGCGCACGTCGGTCGACGAGATCGCGAGCGCCGGCACGTTCATGACGGTGATCCCGGGGTGGCTGGTCGGCGCGTTGGCCTCGAACGCCGCGATGTCGTAGCCGGGCCTCGTGGCGGCGATGAAGTGCGCCAGGTCGAACAGCTCCTGCGGCTCGCGCCATTGGACGATCTCGCGCACCGCGTCCGCGCCCGTGATGAAGAACAGCTCCGAGTCGGAACCGCTCGACTGCTTGAGGCTGCGGAGCGTCTCGACCGTGTACGTCGGTCCCGCTCGGTCGATCTCGACCCGCGAGACGCTGAACCTGGGGTTCGACGCCGTGGCGATCACCGTCATGAGGTAGCGGTCCTCGGCCGGCGAGACGACCTCGTGCACCTTCATCCACGGAACGCCCGTGGGGACGAACACGACCTCGTCGAGCTCGAATTGCTGGAGGGCTTCCTCCGCGGTCACCAGGTGGCCGGCGTGGATGGGATCGAACGTCCCGCCCATGACCCCCAGACGGCTCACGTTCAGGAGCCACCCAGCCAGGCGTCCAGGTCGGGCATGTGGGACCGGTAGTGGATGGCGCCGGACTCCTCGAACCATTCGCGAGCGTTGGTCGAGACCTCGGAGAGCGCCTCGAGCGCGGCCCGCATGCGCTCGCGGTCGGACGCGGATGCGCGCCGGACCGCATCCGGACCCATGTCCCGGGACTCCTCGAACCAGGCGCGGTTCTTCGTGTCGGTGTCCTGATGGTCTTCGGGGACGGGCCGGCCTTGGGCGATCCGCTCCAGCACGTCGGCGGCCTCCGCCGACCATCGCGCGACGTGGAACATGACGTCCTTGGGCGACCAGCCCTCGGGCGTTACCCCCGGCTCCTCGAAACGGTTCGGTGGGATGGCGGCGAACATCCCTTCGAGCTTCTGCCACGCCGATGTTTCGTCGTCCAGGATCCGCGTTGCTTCCGGGTCCGTCACCTCGCGCTCCTCCCTTCCCCGTCGTGCTCGACCGAGCCACCGTCGGGCTCGTCCGGAACGTAGTCGAACGCCGAGCCGGAGATCCGAACCTCGTTTCCGGCGACGGCCCCAAGCGCCGCGAGCTTGCGGAACACCCCCAACCGCCGAAGGCGCCGCTGGAGGTCGGCCACCTGTCGCTCGTCGTCCAGATCGACCTGGCGAACGGCGAGCTCGACCGCGCGCCCGGTCACCTCGAAGGCGCCGTCGCTCGCGCGTTCGACGGAGAACGGAGCGCGACCGGGTCGCAGCACGACGTGCGAGCCGCGCTCGGGCTCGGCCGCCACGGCTCCCGTCACGGCGGCCGCCAGCCGTCCTGCAAGCTCTTCGAGACCCGCGCCGCTCACCGACGAGACGGCGATCGCGCCCTCCCCAAGCCCGCGCACGATCGTTTCCGGGTCCTCGACAAGATCGGCTTTCGAGCCCACCACCACCGACGGCCGCTCGACGAGGCCGTGCCCGTAGGCGCGCAGCTCGCCGCGCAAGACCTCCAGGTCGCCGGCGGGATCTCCCGAGAGATCGATCACCAGCACCAGGATGCGGCACCGCACCACGTGCCGGAGGAACTGCAGGCCGAGACCACGCCCCGTGCTCGCGCCTTCGATCAGTCCTGGGACGTCCGCGACGACGAACCGGTCGTCCTCCGCCCCGGCGACACCGAGATTCGGCGTGAGCGTCGTGAACGGGTAGTCGGCGATCTTCGGCCTCGCGGCCGTCAGACACCCGAGCAGCGTCGACTTGCCCGCGTTGGGCAGTCCGACGAGACCGACGTCGGCAACGGTCCGAAGCTCGATCTCCAGACGCCGCTCCTCGCCCTCCTCGCCCGGCTCCGAGGTCTTCGGGACGACGTTCTTGGGGCCCTTGAGCGCCGCGTTTCCACGCCCGCCGCGGCCGCCGCGCGCAACCACCGCGCGAGCGCCCTCACCGACGAGGTCCGCGAGCAACCCGCGCTCGTCGCGGATGACGGTGCCGTCGGGAACGCGAAGCACGAGGTCCTTCCCGCGGGCGCCGGTTCGCTTCGAGCTCCGTCCGGGACCGCCGTCGGCCGCGCGCTGGTGAGGGTGGTCGGCCAGGACCGAGAGGTCGTTGACGCCACGGTCGACCTCGAGGACGACCGAGCCGCCGTTGCCGCCGTCGCCGCCGTCGGGCCCGCCACGCGGCTTGAACGGCTCGGAATGAAGGGACGCCGACCCGTTGCCACCACGCCCGGCGCGGACGATCAGCCGGCATTCGTCGACGAAGCTCACGGTCTCAGCCTAGCCGCCGGCCGGCGTTCGACTGGGTGGCCGGAGCGCGGCGAAGCAGGCAAGATGGCCGGCATGCCCGCCCCGGTGACCGTATGGATGGTGGAGCTCGGCGATGGCCGCGCCGACCGCGAGGACAAGGGCACCCTGACCCTCGAGGGCGACACGCTCGTCTTCTCGTTCGCCGGAACGCTCGACGTGCGCCGGTTTCCGCTTGCCGACGCCAGCAAGGCGACACGGGTCCGCGGCTCGCCCATTCTCATGCTGAAGTGGCTGCGAGACGGGCGCACGCGCGCGACGGCCTTCTACTTCGTGCAGCCGCCGCCGCTTCGTCCGCCGGACCCGGGGAGCGAACTGGCCGAGCGGCCCCGCCTGCTCGGCCGGCCGTCCAGACGTCGTCACCAGCGGACCAACGTGCGCTACTTGCAGACCGCGCTGAGCGATCGCAAGCAGCTGATCCAGGAGTGGGCGGACGAGCTGACGACCCGGATGCGCGGGCTGTGACGGCGCGGGTGTTCAGACGACGGTCGCGAACTTGCGGCCGCGCGACTCGTGGAACCCGACCACGCCGGTCCGAAGCGCAAACAGGGTGTCGTCCCCGCCGCGCCCGACCCCGTCGCCCGGATGAATCTTGGTCCCGCGCTGGCGCACGAGGATGGAGCCGGCCGTGACCTGCTGGCCGCCGAACGTCTTCACGCCCAGCCGCTTCGAGTTCGAGTCGCGGCCGTTTCGGGACGAGCCGCCGCCCTTTTTGTGTGCCATGGGATCCTCAGGCTAGCAGACCTACTCGGCGTCCTCGGCGGGCGTCTCGGCAACCACCTCGGCCGCCTCGGGGGCGGGTTCGGCCTTCGCAGTCGCGGCCCGTTTCTTCGCCGGCCGCTTGGTTCCGACCTTGATCTCCTTGATCTCCAGAAGGGTCAGCAGCTGCCGATGCCCGGCGTGGCGGGCATAGCCCGACTTCGGCCGGTACTTGAAGACCTTGACCTTGTCGCCCTTCTTCTCGCCCATCGGCGTCGCGATCACCTCGGCCCTGGCCGCGTCGGGCCCCGCGTGCACCGTGCCGTCGTCCTCCACGAGCAGGAGCGGTCGGAACGTCAGGGTCTCGCCGTCGGCGACGATCTTCTCGACTTCGATCACGTCGCCGGTCGTTACCCGGTGTTGCTTGCCACCGGTCTTGATCACCGCGTACATGGCGTCTCGTCTCCCACTCAGCCGACGTTGTAGTTCAGGATGATGCCCCGGCCCTCACAGGTGGGGCAGGTTTCCGAGAATGATTCAATCAGACCGCCGCTGACTCGCTTGCGGGTCACCTGCATCAGGCCCAGTGGCCCGATCTCGAACACCTGGCTCCTCGTCTTGTCGATGGCGAGCGCCTCTTTCATGGTGTCCTCGATCTTCTTGCGGTTCTGATCGAGCAGCATGTCGATGAAGTCGATCACGATGATGCCGCCGATGTCGCGCAGCCGGAGCTGCCGCGCCACCTCTCGGGCTGCCTCGAAGTTCGTGGTGGTCACGGTCTCCTCGAGGTTGGTCTTGCCGACGCTCTTGCCGGTGTTCACGTCGACGATCGTCATCGCCTCGGTCCGCTCGATGATCAGGTAGCCGCCCGAAGGCAGCCAGACCTTCCGGTCGAGCGCCTTGTGGATCTGCTCCTCGACATGGAACGCCTCGAGCGCGGAGAGCTTGCCCTCGTGCAGGCTGATCTTCGGGGCGAGGTCGGGGGCAACGGCGTTGACGTACGCGATCACCTTGTCGTAGATCCTCGGCGAGTCGGTCACCAGCTGTTTGAACTCCTCGTCGGTGAACAGGTCCCGCACGACCCGAACGGTGAGCTCCGGCTCCTCGTAAAGGACCGCCGGCGCCTTCGACTTTCTTCGCCGCCTTCTGGATCTCGTTCCACTGGGCGAGCAGCGCCGCCAGATCAGCCTCGATCGCTTCCTCGGAAGCGGCCTCGGCCGCCGTCCTGACGATGACACCGTGCTCCTCCGGCTTGACCCGGCGAAGGATCGCCTTGAGGTGCCGGCGGCCGGCATCGGGGATGCGGCGGCTGATGCCCGAGACGTTCTGGTTCGGCGCCAGGACCAGGTAGCGGCCCGGGAGCGAGATCTGCGCCGTGAGGCGCGCTCCCTTGCCACCCATCGGGTCCTTCGTCACCTGGACCGGCAAGGCCTGGCCGGGCTTCAGGACCTGCTCGATCCGCGGCATCCCGCCGTCGAGGTCCTCGGGCGAATAGTTGACCTCGCCCGCGTACAGCACCGCGTTTCGTCCCCGGCCGACGTCGACGAAGGCCGCCTCCATGCCCGGGAGCACGTTCTGCACGCGGCCCAGATAGACGTTGCCGACCATCGAGTGCGCGCCCTGGCGAGTCACGTAGTGCTGCACCAGCACGCGCTCTTCGAGGACCGCGATCTGGTCGCGGTCACCGTGCTCGGTGATGACCATGACCTTGTCCGTGATTCGCGGCGGGATCGGAGTCTGCTCGCGGCGGCGAACCCGGCCGGTTCTGGACCGCGCCGAGCGGATGCCACGCGTGGGTCCACCCGCGGCGACCTGATCCTCGAGCGTCCCCGGCCGTGCTCGTTCCTCGGTCGCCGGCGCCGTCCCCGACGCTCCCGAACCCGATCCGCCGCGGCGTCGGCGGCGCGGCGCGCGTGTGCCCGCGGCGGGCGAATCCGGCTGCGCGTCGTCGCGCTGAGACTCCGGAGCGTCGGCCTCGAGCGGCTCGCCGGGCTCGGCGTCGTCACCGAGCTCGCCTGCGGCACGTGCCGGGCCCCCGGGGCGCGAGCCCGACCGGCCCCGGCCGCGGCCGCCGCGGCGACGGCGGCGCTTGGCCCCGGTCGTGGCTCCGTCCCCGGATGAATCCGTCCCGGCCACACCTGCCTCGTTCTCGCCGAGTGGGTCCGGCCCGCCGTCGGCACCTGTGTCGAGCGAAGGCGCCGCCGAATCCGCGGAGAACGAGTCGGCCTCGGCGGACGTCGAAGGGGTTCGCGGGCCCCCGCCCCCGGTGGACGGCCGCCTGCCCCGGCCACCGCGGCTGCCCCGGCTCCGGCTTCGAGAGTTCCCGGACCGCGACCCCGTGGAGGCGGACGGCGCGTCGCCGGACGCGGAAGCTGCGTCGGTGGATGGGCCGGCGGGCGCCTCGGTGGGTTCGCCGGCAGGCGCGTCGGTGGCTGAATCGGCTCCCGCCGACTCGCGGGCCGCTCCGGACGATCCGCCTCGGCCTCGCCCGCGGCCACCCCGGCGGCGGCGTCTCGGCCGGGGGGCACCACCGGTCTCCGGTTCACCCGTCGCAGCCGGGATGCCGGCGCCGGCGGAGACCGCCGCGTCGCTTTCCGTCGTCACTGGGGATCGCTCCTTCCGCTCACGAGGCGGCGCAGCCGGGAAGGAGGAGCGTCGTTGGGTCGTTCCGCGTCAACGGAACAGATAAGCCATCGTCCTCGTTCCGGCGCCGCATCCCGGACCCCGGCGGCCATCTGGGCAGCCGGCGGTGGGGGCGCGCCTCCTCGAACCTCCCCGCTCGGACCGGCCGATTCGCCGTCCGGCGGGCACATCTGTGGGGAGGATATCAGCCACGAGCGGGCAACTCCGGGTTAGGCCAACCGGACCAACCTCGCTCGATGCTGTCCCCCATTCGGAACCATCGAGCGCCGGATGGCGGTACGACGCACAGGGGCCGACACTTTAGGCATGATCGCCGAGGGCGCCCTTGCCGGGCCGAACCCAATCCGGGTTCTGCTTGTCGACGACAATGCCCAGTTCCGAGAGTCCCTCGTGTCCCTGCTCGAGTCGGACGAGATCACGGTCGTGGGGCAGGCCTCGAGCGGCGAAGAGGTGCTCGCGCTCGCGGCCGAGACGCATCCGGATGTCGTCTTGATGGATGTGCGGATGCCGGAGATGGACGGAATCCAGGCCACCGGGCATCTCAAGCAGCGGTTCCCCGATATCGGCGTGGTGGCGCTCACCGGGCACGAGGACCAGCGCATCGTCCGCGAGATGCTCGTTGCCGGCGCCTCGGGCTACGTCCTCAAGGACTCCGACGGCGACGAGATCATCCAGGCGGTTCAGCAGGCGGCGTCGGGCCACGGGGTGCTCTCGCCCGAAGTCACGCCCACCGTGATCGATCAGCTCACCGAGTCCCTCGAGCGCGAGCGGCGCCGGGCGCGGCAGCTCGAGATCGCTCAGGAGGCGCTGCTGGAACGGGCGGCCAGACGGCGGGAGCTGATCTCGCGTCTCTCGCACGAGCTCCGGACGCCGGTGACCGTCATCCTCGCGACGGCGCAGCTCCTTGCGCGCGGCACCCTCCCACCCGAGGAACGGGGCAACGCGGCCGGCGTGCTCGCGGAGCGGGCCCAGGCGCTCGTCCGGCTCCTGGAACGGTTCGAGGTGGCCGTCGAGAGCGGCATCACGGAGTGGGCCGATGTGAATGCCCTGGCACGCGAGGTCGCCGCCTCCAACCCGAGGCTGACCGTGGAGACCACCTCCGGCCCGGCGATGGCGACCCTCAATCGATCGGCCGGTATCCGGATCCTCGAGGAGCTCGTCGAGAACGCCCTCGCCTACTCGCCCGAGGACACGCCGGTCACGATCTCCGTCAGCCGGCGGAGCGCGGCCCCCGAGGTCCGCGTGATCGATCGTGGCTCCGGTGTGGAGCTGGCCGCCTCGGACCGCATCTTCTCCCCGCTGGAACAGGCGGAATCCCTCCACACGCGAACCCACCAGGGCGCAGGGTTCGGCTTGGCGCTCGCCCGGATGTCGGCACGGGCGATGGACGGGGACGTGGTGCTCGAGACGACCGGTCCCGAGGGTTCGACGTTCCTTTGGATCGTGGCCGGCGATGAGCGCGCCACGGCCCCGATGCCCCGCGTCGAACCGGCCGAGGAAGGACCGGAGCCCCAGACCCGCTTCTAGGTGAACCGCCGCATGTGGACGTTCAGCAGCAGGCCGATCGCGATGAAGTTCACGAGCATGGCGGTGCCCCCGTAGCTCATGAACGGCAGCGGGATGCCGGTGATCGGCATGATGCCGATCACCATGCCGATGTTGACGAAGATCTGGATGACGAACATCGAGGCCACCCCGGCCGCGACGAACGCGCCGAACGCGTCCTTGGATAAATAGGCGATGCGGATCGCTCGCCACAGCAGCAGCGCGTAGAGCCCGAGCACGACCAACGCCCCGGTGAAGCCGAACTCCTCCCCCACGACGGTGAAGATGAAGTCCGTGTGTTGCTCGGGCACATAGTCGAGGTTCGTCTGGCTGCCCTTGAGGTAGCCGGCGCCGAACAACCCGCCGGAGCCGACGGCGATCTCGGATTGCTCCAGGTTGTACTTGGCGTCCTTCTGGACGGCGCCCGAGTCCCAGATCGCCTTGATCCGGTCCAGCTGGTAGTCGCGGATCGCGTGCAGCTGGAAGGCGAGGAAGATCAGCACGACGGAGGTCAGAGCGAGCGCGGCCAGATGCTTCGCCTTCGTTCCCGCGACGACCAGGATGCCCACCGTGACGGCGGCCAGGACGATCGTCGTTCCGATCTCGACGTTGATGAACACGAGCAACGCGGTCACGGCCGACACGAGACACGAGCGCAACACGTCGAGGCGTGTGGGAACCGGCCCGCGAAGCTCGGACAGGATCGCCGCCAGCATCACGATCAACCCGACCTTTGCGAACTCGTCGGGGCTGATCTGCAACAGCCGCACCCCGGGGATATTGATGTAGTTGGTCGAGCCCGAGGTGCTGGAAGCCACGCCCGGGATCCGCAGCAGCAGGAGCCCGAACAGGGTCGCCCCCCAGATGAACCCCGCGTAGACCTTGAAGAACCGGTAGTCGAAGGCGGCGACCGCGATCATCAACACGATGCCGAGCAGGATCGAGATCGACTGCTTGTCGACGCGGGCGAACGGGTCGAACCCGTCGGCGCGCAGGGTCTGACTCGTCGCCGAGTACAGACACGCCAAGCCGATCCCGAGCAGGACGGCCGTCGTCCCGAGCAGCGTCAGATCGAGGTGCCTGGTCGGCCGGCGCTCCTGCGCCCACGCGCGTCCTGCGATGACGTCCATGTCAGTCCGCCTGCTGGCCCTGGATCGAACCGGAGGTGCCCAGGTGGTACATCCGCTCGATCACGCGGCGCGCGATCGGGGCGGCCGTCTCGGCGCCGAAACCGCCCTGCTCCACCATGACCGCGACGACGTAGTCCGGATGATCCGTCGGCCCCACGAGGGCGACGAACCAGGACGTGTCCTGGAAGTCCTTGGACCCTCGCTCCGCGGTCCCGGTCTTGCCCGCGACCGGCACCTGGGACAGCGGGAAGCCGGCGAACACGCGCGCGGCCGTTCCGTCGTTGACCGTCACCTGCGAGAGCGCGTTGCGGATGTACGACAGCTGGGCGGCGCTGTACGGCAGGGACTTGGTGCAGTGCCCGCCGACTCGGTGCATCGTCTGGCCGTCCGGGCCGACGATCCGGTCGACCAGATGCGGGCGGCACATCTTCCCGCCGCTCGCGAGCGCGGAGTAGGCCGTCGCCAGCTCGATGGGCGTGACGAGGGTGCTCCCCGATCCGATCGAGAGCAGGATCGAGTCGGCGGGCAGCCACGCTCGCTGGTCCGGGAGGAAGAGGCTGGGGTGCTGGGCGGCGTACGCCTCCTTCCACGCGGGGTCGGGCACGAGTCCGCTCGTCTCGCTCGGCAGGTCGATCCCCGTCGAGCGGCCGAACCCCCACTGGCGCAGGTCACGCTGGAACGGCAGGTTGTTCGAGCCCGCGAAGTTGTCGCGGTACCGCTGCCAGAACTGGTCGCCCAACGCGTAGAACACCGTGTCGCACGAGACCTGCAGCGCCTTCGCGATGCTGATCGACCCACCCGAAGGCGCCCAGTTCGAGAACGGACGGCCGTTTGGGTCGGTGGCGGCCCGATACTCGCTGGGGCACGGGTAGTAGCCGTTCTCCGAGACCAGCCCCTCCTTCATCGCCGCCAACGCGACGAACGGCTTGAAGGTGGACCCGGGCGCGTAGGTCACCTGCGTGGCGCGGTTGAGCGTCGGGGCGTCGGCGCTCTTGAACAGGTACGCGCGCTGCTGGTCCGTGGGGCCTGGGACGAACCAGGAGGGACGGAAGCTCGGCCACGAGGCGAGCGCTACGACGCCGCCGTCGTCGGGCCGCATCACGACCACCGCCCCGGCGTTGGCGACCAGGTTGTGGCCGCTGTTCACGTCGAGGTGGCCCCTGGCGTTGACGATCCCGTTGTAGAGCTCCTCCTCCGCCGCCCGTTGGATGCGGGTGTCGATCCCGAGGACCAGATCGTCTCCGGAGACGGCCGGACGCTCGTCCAGCTTGCGCAGGACGTCCCCGTCGGAGTTGACCAGGTAGGTCAGGGAGCCCTTCGTCCCACGGAGCCACTTCTCGTACTCGCGCTCCAGACCCGAGCGCCCGACGGTGTCCGTCGGTCCGTATTTCGAGAAGACGGGGTCCGAGAGCTGCGACGCGTCGATCTGACCCACCCATCCGAGCGACTGCGCCGCAAGGCCTTCCTCGGGGTAGTTCCGCACGCTCGTCTCGACGATCTGCACGCCCGGGTAGAGCCGCGGATGCTCGGCGATCGACCAGGCGACCGGTTTGTCGACGAACACGGCCACCGGTTTGGGCTGATACGGGTAGTACTGGGGATCCTGGAGTCGCTGGTAGATCTTCTTGGGCGGCAGGTGCAGGAGGGTGGCCAGCCGATGGACCGTCTCTTCTTCCCGCCCGCTCGCCTGCAGCCGGGTCAGCGTCACCTGCACCTCCAGGCTCTGCCGGTTGTCCACGAGCGGACGGCCGCGCGAGTCGAGGATCCGTCCGCGGATCGACTCGACCGGCACCCGGCGAAGCCCGTTGTCCTTCGCCTTCGCGCTGTTGTCCTGGTAGGCCAGCACCTGCAGGAACCACAGACGCGTGGTGAGGGCGATGAACATCACGACCACCAGGAGCGCGAGCACCTTCAGCCGCGAGCCGGTCCGTTCCATCTAGAACCGCACCACCCTGGTTGGGCGCGATCCCTCGAGCACCCGCCGCACGGCGGGGAACGCGATGGGCGTGAGGATCGCGCCGTAGGCGCCCGTGAGCAGCGTGACCTTCACCGCGTAGCCGATCGGCTCCGTAAGCTGGCCGAGGAGAAACGCGAGGACCTGGTAGAAGGCGATGCCGGCAGCGGTGCCGACGGCGACGAGCATCGAGGGCAACAGCGGGGACGACGACACCACGTACGTCTTGACCATCCCGATCCCGTAGCCGAGCAACACCAGCGTGAGCGCGGTGAGCCCCTTCGGCTGGACGTTGAGCAGGAAGTCCTGCGCCATGCCGCCGATGAACCCGACGACGGCGCCTTCGCTCGGTCCCTCGAGCACGGCCACGAGGACGGTGAGGGCGTAGATCAGCTCGGGCTTCACGCCGAGAAGCCGGAGCTGCGAGAAAACGGTCGTTTGCAGCAGCAGGCCCGTCACGATCATGACGGCGATCACGCCGATCCGCCTACCCACTAGCCGTCGGCTCCGCGGGCGGGCGATCGGAGCACAAGGACGAAGTCGAGCGTGGAGAAGTCGACCGCCGGCCGCACCGTCACCAGTTCCTGCACGTCGTCCTGGCTGGTGAACGAGCGCGAGACGGTTCCGATCAGGATGTCGGGCGGGTACACGCCGGGCTGACCGTTGACCTCGTAGCCCTTCGTGAACACCGGCTCGTCGGCGGCGACCACCGTGCCCGGCGTGACCTGCTCCATCTGGAGATCGTCCTCGCCCTGACCGGTGACGAGCCCCGTCTCGTGGCTCGTTGCGAGGTACGCGGCCGCGGCCGCGCCGCGGTCGATGATCAACTGGACGGTCGAAGTGCTGCCGGTCACCTCGACGACCCGCCCGACGAGCTGCGGCCCCTCCTCGGAGCCGGCGATCACCGCCATGTCCTGAGCAATGCCCTCGTCCGATCCGCGATCGATCGTGATCGACCAGTCGAAGTTCCCGACGCCGTTGGCGATGACGCTCGCCACGACGCCCGACGGGTAGATGGTGTCGCGCAGACCCGTGTCCTGCAGCAGCGCGTTGTACTTCTGCTCCAGCTCCTGCTGGCGGAGGATCTGCGCCTTGTCCTTGGCGACCTGGTCCTTCAGATCTTGGTTCTCACTCTGGAGGGAGGGCAGGTGCGCCAGGCCGATGAAGAAGTTGCCCACCGGGCGAGTTGCGTCGGTGACCCCTTGCTGCATGGGAGCCATGACCGAGAGCAGCCCGCGGCCGAGCGACGCGAACGGGCCCGAGTCGCCCTCGCGATAGTCGAGCGTGATCACCGCCAGCGAGACGACGACCAGGGTGATGACGAGGAATCGGCTGCTGCGGGGACGCTGACCGGTGACCACGCGGCTACCGCCGCGACGGGCTCACCAGGACCCGCTGGAGGACCTCGAACTCCTCGAGGCACTTCCCGGACCCGAGCACAACCGCCTGCAGTGGCATGTCCGAGACGCGAACGGGCATGCCGGTCTCGTGGCGCAGCCGCTTGCTCAGGCCGCGGAGCAACGCGCCGCCGCCGGTGAGGACCACGCCCCGGTCCATGATGTCGGCCGAGAGCTCCGGCGGCGTGCGGTCGAGCGTGGTCTTGATCGCGTCGATGATGGCGTTGACGGGCTCCTCGACCGCGCGGCGCACTTCCTCCGCGGTGATCGTGATGGTCTTCGGCAGACCGCTGACGAGGTCGCGACCCTTGATCTCCGCGACGAGCTCCTCCGGCATCGGGAACGCCGACGCGATGGCGAGCTTGATGGCTTCCGCCGTGCGCTCACCAAGAAGAAGGGAGTACTCCTTCTTTACGTATTGGATGATCGCTTCGTCCAGCTCGTCTCCGCCGATCCGGATCGAGGTCGACGTGACGATGCCCCCGAGCGAGATCACCGCGACCTCGGTCGTCCCGCCGCCGATGTCGACGATCATGTTGCCGGTCGGCTCGTAGATCGGAAGCCCGGCGCCGATCGCCGCGGCCATCGGCTCCTCGACGATGTACGCGCGCCGCGCGCCGGCCGCGATCGTCGCCTCTTCGACCGCCCGCTGCTCCACACCGGTGATGCCCGAGGGAACGCACACGACGACACGCGGCTTCGCCAGCAGGCGGCGCTTGTGCACCCGCTGGATGAAGTAGCGGAGCATCTTCTCGGTGACGTCGAAGTCGGCGATCACGCCGTCCTTCAGCGGGCGCACCGCCTGGATGTGGGAGGGCGTGCGGCCGATCATCCGCTTCGCCTCGGTGCCGACGGCGAGAATGGCTCCAGACAGGGTATTGATCGCGACGACAGACGGTTCGTTCAGGACGACGCCTCGTCCACGGACGTAGACGAGCGTGTTCGCCGTCCCGAGGTCAACCGCCATGTCGCGGCCAAGTACCCCCAGAACACCCTCCGTCCCCGGTCGGGACGTGGGAGAAGAGGTTTTGTGAACCCTGTCGGCCATGGGCTCTCGGGCCATTCAACAGGACGTTCGTGCGACCTGGCAAGCGTCGGCTACGGTGAGTCGCCCAGAAGCACGCAGAAACAACATGACGGCGGAGGGGATCGATTGGCGACGGCGGTGCTGTTTCCGGGTCAGGGATCGCAGTTCGTGGCGATGGCCGACGCGTGGGCCGGGCATGCCGCGGGGCTCGCCGTCCTCGATGAGGCCTCAGAGGCGCTGGGGCGCGACATCGTCGCCGGCTGTCATGACGAAGCGGCGCTTGCGACCACCGAGTTCGTGCAGCCGGCCCTCCTGGCCTGCGACGTTGCGGCTTTCCGGGTGCTCCAGGCCGAGGGGATCACCCAGATCGTGGGGGTCGCCGGGCACTCGCTCGGCGAGTTCGCGGCGCTCGTGGCGGCCGGAACGCTCACCATCGCAGACGCTTTCGAGGTGGTCGCGATCCGTGGCGCCTGGATGCAACGGGCGAGCGAGGCCGTGCCCGGGGCGATGGCAGCCCTGCTCGGGGTGGATTCGGCGGGGGCGGGCGAGCTCTGCGACCGGGCCAGGCACGAGGACGTCCTGGTCGTCGCGAACGAGAACAGCCCGGTCCAGACGGTCATCAGCGGCATGGTGGGCGCGATCGAGCGGGCCGAGGCGATGGCCGGGGCCTCGAAGATCCGCGCCGTCCGTCTTCCGGTCGCCGGCGCGTTCCACAGTCCCCTGATGGAGCCCGCCCGGCTTCCCGTGCTCGAGATCCTCGACCGGATCGGGTTCGCCGACCCCCGGCTGCCGATCGCCGAGAATGTGAGCGGCGGCCTCGTCTCGGACCCCGGCGAGCTCCGCGCGCTGGTCGGACGGCAGGTGGTGTCGCCCGTGCGCTGGGATTCGTCCGTACGGAGCCTCGCGGCGGCGGGCGCGACCAGGTTCGTCGAGGCCGGGCCCGGCGACGTGCTGACAAAGCTGACACGGCGCATCGTTCCGGACGCGGAAGCGATCCCGGCCGGGGGCCCCGAGGCGGCGCATCGGATATCCTCGGCCCCGTGACCCGCCACGTCACCATCGCCGGCGTCGGCTCGTCCCTTCCATCCCGGCTCGTTCCGAACAGCTGGTTCGAGTCCTTCTTGGATACGAGCGACAGCTGGATCCGCGAACGAACCGGGATCGAGTCCCGGCACTTCGTCGACGAAGGCGTCACGACCTCGGACCTGGCGGTCGATGCCGGCCGCAAGGCGCTCGAGACCGCCGGGATGTCCGCCGATCAGCTCGACCTGATCGTGTGCGCGACGGTGACCGGCGACGTGCCGTTCCCGGCGACGGCCGTGTGGATCCAGGAGAAGCTCGGGGTGCACTGCCCGTCGTTCGACGTGAACGCGGCATGCGCCGGCTACTCGTACGGGCTCTCGACCGCCACGGCGTTCATCCGCGCGGGGATGGCCGACACGGTGCTCGTCGTGGGCGCCGAGATCTTCAGCCGGATCCTCGACTTCGAAGACCGCGGAACCAGCATCCTGTTCGGAGACGGGGCCGGCGCCACCATCGTGGCGGCATCGGACCACCCGGGCATCGAGGGTCAGCTCATCGGGGCCGACGGAAGCTCGGCCGAGATCCTGCTGATGCCGGCCGGCGGCTCGCGGCTTCCGGCATCGGCCGAGACCGTCGCGCACCACGAGCACGCGATCCGGATGCCGAACGGTCGCGAGGTCTTCAAGCGGGCCGTGACCGAGATGGCCGCCGCATGCCGCGAGCTGCTCCAGAAGTCCGGACACGTGCCGGATGACGTCGACGTGCTCATCCCCCACCAGGCGAACGCGCGGATCATGGTCGCCGTCGCCGAGCGCCTCGGCATCCCGCTCGAGCGCTCGGTCGTCGATGTGGCCGAGATCGGCAACACGAGCGCCGCGTCGATCCCGATCGCGCTCGACCGCGCGTGGCACGCCGGCCGCATCAAGGAGGGCGACCTCGTCCTGTTCACGTCGTTCGGCGCGGGGCTGACGTGGGGCGCCACGCTCCTGCGCTGGACGATGCGGGAGCCGGGCCGATGAGCAGCCGCGTCGTCGTCATCACCGGCGCCACCCGAGGGATCGGACGCGCATGCGCGCTCGAGCTGGCCTCCGCCGGCTGGACGGTCGGCGTCGGATACCGGACCAACGAGGCCGCCGCCAAAGAGACGCTCGAAGAGCTGGAGGGCGCCGGCACGAAGGGCATCGCCGTCTTCCTCGACACGACCGACGAGACGAGTGTCTCGGAGGCATTTCGCCGGGTGGCCGACGAGGTCGGCAACGTCACCGGGCTCGTCAACAACGCGGGGTTCTCGCAGGACGGCCTGCTGCTCAAGTACCCGATGGATGCCTACGACCGCACGATGACGACCAACGTCCGCGGCGCCTTCCTGTGCTCCCAGGCCGCGATGCGCGGGATGCTTCGCGAGCGATGGGGCCGGATCATCAACATGTCCAGCGCCGTCGCGATCCACGGCAACGCCGGGCAGACCGTCTACGCCGCATCGAAGTCGGCGCTGGTCGGCCTGACGAAGTCGCTGGCCCGCGAGGTCGGGGCACAAGGGCATCACCGTCAACGCACTCTGCCCCGGGCTCGTCGACACCGAGATGACCTCGTACCTCGACGAGACGCGCGCGCGACTACTACCTCGAGCAGACGCCGCTCGGGCGGACCGCCTCGCTGACCGAGGTCGCGGCCGTGGTCCGATTCCTGATGTCGGACGAGGCCTCGTACGTGAACGGAGCCGTGATCCCCGTGGACGGAGGGCTCACGGCATAGTCGGCGGGCCGGGCCCGCCGGTAGGCTCGGGCGAACCGCCAGCCAAGAATGGGCCAAGGATGGGCCAAGGAATGGGGAGGAACCGAAGATGACCGATCGGTCCGAGATCGAGGAGCGCGTGCGCAAGGTGCTTGCCGAGCAGCTCGCCGTGGACGAAGCCCAAGTGGTCCCCGACGCCCGGTTCGCCGAGGATCTGAACGCCGACTCGCTCGACCTGGTCGAAGCGGTGCTCGCACTCGAGGAAGAGTGGAGCATCGAGATCCCCGAGGACGAGATGGAAGCCGTCAAGACCGTCGGCCAGGCGATCGACCTGGTCGCGGGCAAGCTCGGCGTCCTAGGAGCTGACCGGACCCTTGCCCGACCGTCCCCGCGTCGTCATCACCGGCATCGGCCCGGTAACGCCGGTCGGGACCGGTGTCGAGGACTTCTGGGCCGGGTTGACCGGCGGCCGAAACGGCGTCCGCACGATCTCCAGCTTCGACGCAGCGACCTGTCCGTCTCGGTCGCCGGCGAGGTGCCGGGGTTCGACCCGGCCGATTGGCTGGACACGAAAGAGGCCCGCCGCACCGACCGCTTCACCCAGTACGCCATCGCCGCGGCCAAGATGGCGTGGGAGGACGCCGGCCGCCCCGAAGTCATGTCGGAGCGGGCCGGGGTGATCTTCGGCACCGGCATCGGTGGCATCCAGACGCTGCTCACCCAGCACAACGTCCTGCTCGAGCGCGGACCCGGCCGCGTCTCGCCCTTCATGGTGCCGGCGCTGATGGCGAACGCGCCGGCCGGCCACATCGCGATGATCTACGGTTTCACCGGTCCCAACCTCTGCACGATCTCGGCGTGCGCGTCGTCGAACCACGCGATCGGCGAGGGCATGCGGCTCATCCGCGACGGGTATCTCGACGTGTGCATGGTCGGCGGCATCGGAGGCCGCGACCGTGCCGCTGACGGTCGCCGGCGTTCGCCCAGATGACGGCGCTCACGAAGAACCCCGACCCCGAGACGGCGTCGCGGCCGTTCGACGCGGAACGAAGCGGATTCGTTCTCTCCGAAGGAGCCTGCGCCATGGTGCTCGAGTCCGAGGAGCACGCGCGCGGCGCACGGCGCGCGGATCTACGCGGAGGTGGCGGGCTACGGCGCCAGCGCCGACGCGTACCACATCACCGCTCCGGATCCGAAGGGCTCCGGCGCGACGCTTGCGATGCGCTGGGCGCTCAAGAGCGCCGATGAGGCGCCGGAGGCCGTCGACTACATCAACGCGCACGGGACATCGACCCAGCTGAACGACGCGGCCGAGACCGCCGCCATCAAGGCGGCCCTCGGGGAGGAGCACGCGCACCGAGTGGCCGTGTCGTCGACCAAGTCGATGACCGGGCACATGCTCGGGTGCGGCGGGCGCCGTCGAGGGCGCCGCCTGCGCGCTCGCCATCACGCACGGAACGATCCCGCCGACGATCCACTACGAGCATCCCGACCCGAACTGCGATCTCGACGTCACCCCGAACGAGGCGCGCGAGCTCGACGTGCGCCTGGCCCTGTCGAACTCGTTCGGGTTCGGCGGGCAGAACGCCTGCGTCGCCTTCCGGGCGATCGACGGCGCGTGAGCGGGTCGCCTCCACTCCCCCCACCGCCTCCCCTCCCCTCGCTCCCCGACAGCCCGTTCGGCCCAGTCAGTCTCGATCTGCGGGGGATCGGCTACGCGCTGGAAGACGACGGCACGGCGTGGGTCGTCTGGGATCTCCGCCGGACGCGGCCCGTGAAGGTCTCCGTGCATCCGAGAACGCCCGAGGGGTGGGCCGAAGCGTTGCGCCGGTACCAGCGGCTGGACGGGGCGTCGTTCTACCAGCGAACCGGAGGCTGGGTGATCCTGAACCTCATCATCGGCCTCGGGTGCGGCTTCGCGCTGGAAATCCTCGCCGTCGCCGTGGCCGCCGTCGGCAGGAACATCGAAGTCCCTGAAACGGCCGTCAACGACGGGTTGCTGACGCTGGGAGTCCTCGTCGCCGCGCTGGCCGGAACGTCGGGATGGCTGTTGTTCTGCTATCTGCCGACGAAGCGGGCCCGCTGGATCGGGTTCCTCGTGACCATCGTCGTCGGCGCCGTGGTCGCATCGGCGCTCACCGCGTCCGGATATCCCCTGCGGCAACCAGACTGACCGCTCCGGCTCATGCCCGTTCGTCGACCGACGAGCGATACCAGCGGCCGGCGTTGAACTCGGCGATGACGGACGGCCGTCGAGATCGCCGTCGAACCGGATCCGGCGCGGCGTCCACGCGTCGCCGACCGCGAACCAGCCGTCCTCGAGCGGCGTCAGCCACGCCTCGCCCTCCTCGTCGCTCCACCCCACCGGCCAGTCCAGCCAGAGCCGCCCCTTCCGCAAGAGGACGCGCAAGAGCGGCGCCCACGCGTTCGTGCTCCGGTAGGTTCCCGTCATCGCGCGCCACGCCGCCGGAGGGTCGCCGGGCTCAGGACCCTCGTACCGCTCGCCGCGGAACCAGGTCTCACCGTGAAACGCCTCGACCACCCGGCCGGCGTCGTCGCGTCGAAACTCGAGTGCGAAGCGTTCGAGCGCCGGATGCGGAACTGAGGAAGACATCGTCCGGGTCGGCGAGCGGGTCGCGTTCCAGCCGAACGGAGACGGGACCGATCTGCATCTGAGACCGTCCGCCTCGGCCTCGACGTCGAGCCGGCGGCCGTCGTCGCCCTCGTAGTGCCCGGCGAACGCCGCCGCGTCCGGGATGGCCGTCTGCGCGGGCGGCACCCATTCCGGAGGTGGCTCGCCGCCGGCGAGCGCCGCGCGTACCGCGGCCAGCGCGTACCGCACGACGTCGCGCTTCCCGCCGTCGCCGTTTTGCAGGATCACGCACGCGAGTCCCTCGTCCGGCGACGTCACGAGATATGCCGTGAACCCGATCATCCCCCCGGAATGGGCAATCCACCGATGACCGTCCGCCTCCTCGGTCCACAGGCCGTAGCCATAGATGCCACCCTCACCGTCGTCGACGCGCGGAGTCGTCAGAAGCTCGTACATCGCCTCGGTCAGCACGCGCCCGCCCCGGCCGTCGGGAACGTCCCCCCGGTTCAGCAGCAGCCGCGCGTACGCACTCATGTCGACGACGTCGGACACGATCGACCCGTCCGCCGTGTCGGAGACGATCCACGCGCCCGGCACGAGCGCGTGCCGCAGCTGCGGCGGCCGGTCCGCGTGCATGGGCACGTACGCGATCGCGATATCGCCGCGCTGGGCGTCGGTGATCTCGCCCACGCTCGATCCCATCCCGGCCGGTCCGAAGACCCGCTCGTGCAGCAAGTCGGGCAGCGACAAACCCGTGACGCGCTCCAGACACGCGCCGACGATCTTGTAGCCGTCGTTCGAGTACCAGAACCGTTCGCCCGGCGCGACCGTGGCCGGCGTCCTGCGGAGCGACTCGAGACAGCCGGCCAGGGTCGCGGCGTCTTCGGTCCCGGCGCGAAGACCCGCCGTGTGCGTCAGCAGGTGATGCAAGGTGATGGGTCCGAACGGCTCCGGCAGCCCGAGGTCCGGCAGGATCTCGTTCACCGAGACATCGAGGTCGAGCCGTCCGGCCTCGGCCTCCTGCATCACCGCGATCGCGGCGAACGACTTCGAGATCGATCCGATCTGGAAACGCGTCTCGGGCCGGACCGGGGTCCCGGCGGCGACATCGGCCATCCCACGCACGGCCACGCCGAGGATCTCCTCGCGGTCGGTGACGGCGATCGCCGCCCCGGCGGCGTGGGAGACGGTGAGCTGTCGTTCGAGGGCGGCGCCGATCCGCTCGAAGGCCGTCGCTCAGACCGGGCACGGACTCAGTCGCCGGGGAAGAAGAGCGCGAGCTCGCGCGCGGCCGAGGCCGGCGAGTCGCTTCCGTGCACGATGTTCTCGCCGATCAGCGTGGCGAGATCCCCGCGGATGGATCCCGGCGGCGCGTCGACCGGATTCGTCGGACCCATGAGCGTCCGCCACACGGTGATGGCCGACTCGCCGCTGAGCCGGGCGACCACGACCGGCCCGCTGGTGATGAAGGTCACGAGATCGCCGAAGAAGGGCTTGTCCGTGTGCTCGGCGTAGTGCTGCTCCGCCAGATCCCGGTCGATCGTCATCAGTCGCATCGCCTCGATCGCAAGACCCTTGGTCTCGGCGCGCCGCAGGACCTCGCCGACGAGGCCGCGGCGCACGCCGTCGGGTTTCACGATGAGGAGGGTGGATTCGATCGCCATGTCGTCGAAACTCCTGCAGCCGAAGCGAGACCGAGCGCCCGCCGGGCGTCGGCGACAGTGTACAGAGAGCCCGTCACGAGCACGCAGTCCTCGGCTTCGGCGCCCGATCGTGCTGCCTCGATCGCCGCCGCAACGGAGTCGAACGTCGCAACCGGCACGGCGTCCCCGAACGCCTGTGCCACCCGCGCCGTGCTCGCGCTCCGGATGCTGTCGTTCCGCGCGACGTAGACCCGGTCGGCGATCGGGGCGAGCGCCGAGGCGATGCCGGCGACGTCCTTGTTCTCGCTGACCGCGATCACCAGGTGCAGGTTCCTCCACGCGAAGAACTCCGCCATGGCGGCGGCCAGCGCCCCGGCGCCGGCGGGATTGTGGGCGCCGTCGAGGATGACCAGCGGCCCTCGCGCGGCCACCTCGAGGCGTCCGGGCACCGTCAGGGTCGCGAGAATGCCCGCGGTCGTCCCCGCGTCCAGCTCGTGACCGATCAGCGCCTGCACCGCAACCACTCCGGCGGCGGCGTTTCGGGCCGCATGGTCCCCGAACATGGGGACGAACAGATCCTCGATCTCGCCGTGGATCGCGCGAAGCCCGAACGACTGGCCCCCGACCGCCGGGAGCCGGTCCACGACTTCCCAGTCGCGGTACTCGAGCAGGACCTTCGCCCCCACCTCGGCCGCGCGCGACTCGATCACGCGGAGCGCCTCCGGCGACTGCTCGCGGACGACCACCGACGCTCCCGGCTTGATGATGCCCGCCTTCTCGGTGGCGACCTCCGCGACCGTGGAGCCGAGCTCGGGATGGTCGAGGCTCACCTGGCCGATCACGGCCACCTGACCCGCCACCAGATTGGTCGCGTCCCAGGAGCCACCCATCCCCACCTCGAACACACCGAGCGCGACCGGTTTGTCGGCGAACCACAGGTACGCCAGCGCCGTGACGGCTTCGAAGTACGTGACGGCGCCGTGCTCGCCGGCGTCGACGACCTGGAGGAACGGGGCAAGGTGATCCCATTCCTCCCCGAACTCCTCCTCGGTGATCTCGACGCCGCATACGCGGAGGCGTTCCAGCACGGTGTGCAGGTGCGGCGAGGTGAACAGCCCCGTCGAGAGGCCCTGGGCACACGCGAGGGTCGCGGCCGCCAGCGCGATCGTGGTCTTCCCGTTCGTTCCCGTCACATGGATCGTCGGGTACGAAAGCTGCGGGTTGTCCATCAGCTCCGAGACGGCGCGGATCCGATCGAGGCTCGGCCCCGGCATGTGCTCCGGCTGTCTGGCGTCCAGGTCGGCGATCGCTCGTGCGAAGCTCAACCGCCAAGCTCCCCAAGCTGTCCGTCGATCTCCTCGCACTGCCGGAGCAGGCTCGCGCGCCGTTCCTCTTCGGCCGCCACGATCTCGGGGTCGGCCTTCGCGCGGAACCCCGCGTTGGCGAGCTTCGCGGTCGAGCGATCCAGCAGCACCGTCACCTTGTCGCGCTGCGCCTCGAGCCGTGCACGCTCCTCGCCCGTATCGAACAGGCCGGGCGGAAGGTTCACGAACGCCTCCTGCAGCGCGAGCGTCGTCCAGCCTGCTTGCTTGCCGCCGTCCGGCCCCACGATCCGCAGCGACGAGAGTCCGGCCAGCCGCAGCACGGCTTCCGTCAGCGAGCCGACGGCGTCGGCGTGCGCGACCGGCACGCCGGCGACGGCCTCGAACCGCTCGCCGTGGCCGATGTGGTGGACGGCGCGGAACCGGCGGATCGCCGTCACGGCCTCCTGCACGACGCCGAACGCCGCCTCCGCCGCCTCGTCTGGATGACCGGGCTGCCGCTCGGGCCAGGCGGCGATGGCGATCGACTCCCCCACCCCGAACCGCTGCCAGATCTCCTCCGTCACGAACGGCATCGTGGGATGGAGCATCCGAAGCGTCCGTTCGAGCACCCAGGCCAGGACGCCCGCGGCGTCGGCGCGCTCGTCGCCGTCGAGCCGCGATTTCTCGACCTCGAGACCCCAGTCGCAGAGCTCCGACCAGATGAACCGGTAGAGCGCCTGCGCGGCCTCGGCGAACAGATAGGCGTCGAGCGCCGCGTCGACCTCGGCCAGACACGCGTCGTGGCGAGAGAGAAGCCAGCGGTCGGCGACGGTCCAGCGCTCCGGCGGCGGAAGCTCGGGCGAGCCCTCGCCCAGGGCGCCCAGCACGAGCCGAGCCGCGTTCCAGATCTTGTTCGCGAAGTTCCGTCCGCCCTCGATCGACTCGATCGACAGCGGGATGTCCTGCTGGCCGCCGGTCGCGGACCGGGCGAGGGCGAAGCGGAGCCCATCGGCTCCGAACCGGTCGATCATCTCGATCGGATCGATCACGTTGCCGAGCGATTTGGACATCTTCCGGCCGTGCCCGTCGCGCACCAAACCGTGGATCACCGCGTTGCGGAACGGGACGTCTCCGACGAGCGAGAGTCCCGACATGATCATGCGCGCGACCCAGAGGTAGAGGATCTCGTAGCCGGTGACGAGCGCCGTGTTCGGATAGAAGAACCTGAGGTCCTCCGTCTGCTCGGGCCATCCGAGCGTCGAGAACGGCCAGAGCTGCGACGAGAACCACGTGTCCAGCACGTCGGGGTCCTGTTCGATCTCGGCGGACCCGCACGTCGCGCACGCGGCCGGATCCTCGCGCGCGACCGTGATGTGGCCGTCCGGGCAGTACCACGCGGGGATCCGGTGACCCCACCAGAGCTGGCGCGAGATGTTCCAGTCGCGCAAATTGTCGAGCCAGGTCTCGAACGGGCGCCGCCACCGCTCGGGCCAGAAGCGCACCCGGCCCTCGACCGACGCCTGCTTCGCCTGAGTCCTCAGCTGCTCGACGGCGACGAACCATTGCAGCCCGGAGATCCACGGCTCGATCTCGCTATGGCATCGGTAGCAATGACCGACTGCGTGGACGTACGGCCGTTCCTCGCCGACCAGCAGATCGAGCTTCTCCAATTCGTCGCGCACGGCGGTGCGCGCGTCGTAGCGCCCCAGCCCGTAGAACTCCTCTGCCGCGTTCGCGTTGATGGTGGCGTCGGCGTCGAAGATGTTGAGCAGCGGCAGACCGCCCGCTGCGCGATCTCGAAGTCCGTCGGGTCGTGGGCGGGCGTCACCTTGACGGCGCCGGTGCCGAACTCGGGGTCCACGGCGGCGTCGGCCACGATCGGGATCTCGCGGCCGTCGAACGGATGACGAACGGTCGTGCCGACGAGGCCGCGGTAGCGGTCGTCGTCCGGGTTGACCGCGATGCCGGTGTCGCCGAGCATCGTCTCGACCCGCGTGGTCGCGACCTCGACGAACCCCGACCCGTCGGATTTCGGGTATCGGAAGGTGACCAGCTCGCCCTCGACGTCGTCGTACTCGACCTCGGAGTCGGAAAGGCCGGTGCGGTCGGTGGGACACCAGTTGACGAGCCGCTCGCCGCGGTACACGAGCCCCTGCTCGTACCAGCGAACGAACGCCTCGCGCACGGCGCGCGAGAGCCCCGCGTCCATCGTGAACCGCTCGCGCGACCAATCGAGGGACGCGCCCATCCGCTTGATCTGCTCGACGATCTCTCCGCCGTAGCGGTCCTTCCACTCCCATACGCGCCGGACGAACTCCTCCCGGCCCAGGTCGCGGCGCTCGATCCCCTCCTTGCGAAGCTCGCGCTCGACCACCACCTGCGTGGCGATCCCCGCGTGATCCATCCCCGGAAGCCAGAGCGTCTCGAAGCCCTGCATCCGTGCGCGACGTGCGAGCGTGTCCTCGATGGTTCTCCCGAGGGCGTGGCCGACGTGCAGCCGGCCGGTGACGTTGGGCGGCGGGATGACGATGCAGAACGCCGGCTTGGTCGAGGGCGTCCGCGCCTGGAAATAGCCCCGCTCGATCCATGCCGCGGCCCATCGCGGCTCGACCTCGGCGGGGTCGTACTGGGGCGCCATATCCAGTGTCTCGGTGCGCTCCGCGGACATGGCGCGAAGTCTACGGGGCTATGCTCCGGCCGCATGGACTGCCCCAACTGCGGCCGCTCCAACCCCGCCGACGCCCGGTTCTGCCATGCGTGCGGGGCGGCCCTGGGTCCGGTCTGCCCGGCGTGCGGCGCCGCGGTGCCCACCGAGGCCAGGTTCTGCCAGTCGTGCGGCGGCCCGCTCGCGGCGCGCGACGCCGGCGAGGAACGCAAGGTGGTGACGGTTCTGTTCGCCGACGTCACCGGCTCGACGGATCTGGGCGAACGGTTGGACCCCGAGCGGATGCGCGACGTCCTGGCCACGTTCTTCGCCGCGATGCGCGAGGAGATCGAGGCCGAGGGCGGGACCGTCGAGAAGTTCATCGGCGACGCAGTGATGGCCGCCTTCGGGGTGCCGGCCGCGCACGAGGACGATCCCGCCCGGGCGGTCCGGGCCGCCTTCCGGATGCTCGAACGCCTCGGCGGTGTGAACGAAGAGCTCGCCGCGGCGTTCGGCGTGACCCTGCAGATCCGGATCGGCGTCAATACCGGCGAGGTGCTGGCGGCCACCGATCCCGCTCCGGGCGAGCCGATGGTCACGGGCGACGCCGTCAACACGGCGGCCCGCCTGCAGTCGGCGGCCGACCCCGGATCCATCCTCGTGTCGGAGCGGACGGCCCATTCGGTGCGCGGCTTCCGGTTCGAAGAGCACGCGCCGCTCAAGCTGAAGGGCAAGGCCGAACCGGTCCTCGCCCTCGTTGCGACGCCCGCTGAATCGGATGCCCCGGAGCGCGGCATCCTTGGTCTCCAGGCCCCCATGGTCGGGCGTGGGCGGGAAATGGATGTGCTTCGCGCCCTTCTCGAGTCGGTGTCGGAGGAGCGCCGGCCGCATCTTGTGACGATCTACGGCGAACCGGGCGTCGGCAAGAGCCGCCTCACCCGAGAGTTCCTGGAATGGGCGGGACGGCGCGACCCCGCGCCGGTGGCCCTCGGGGGGCGGTGCCTCCCCTACGGGGACGGGATCACGTACTGGCCCCTCGCGGAGATCCTGAAGGGCGCGGCAGGCGTGCAGGACACCGACCCGCCCGAGATCGCACTCGCGAAGGTTCGGGAGACCGGACACCGGTTGCTCGCCTCGGTCGCCGATCCTTCGCGCGCCACCGCGGCGCTGGCGTACACGATGGGGCTGGAAGACCCCGAGATCCGGATCTCGGATCTCGAGCCGAAGCAGGTCCGCGCCGAGGCGCACACCGCCTGGCGCGCGTTCTTCTCGTCGATGGCGGCGACGGCGCCGCTTCTCGTCGTGATCGAGGACATCCATTGGGCGGACACGGCGCTCCTGGATCTGGTGGAGGAGCTTGCCGAACGGGTCGAGGGCGGCGTGCTGTTCATCTGCCCCTCGCGGCCGGAGCTCACGGCCGGCCGTCCGACATGGGGCGGCGGGCGAAGAAACTTCTCGACCGTCGCGCTGGATCCGCTGACCGAGCGAGAGTCCGAGCATCTGATCCGGGCGCTGCTCGACATCGACGACCTCCCCGACCACGTGCGCCGGCAGATCCTGACGCGGGCCGAGGGGAATCCGTTCTTTCTGGAGGAGATCATCCGCCAGCTCATCGACAGCGGCATCGTGTCCCACGAGGGCGGCCGGTGGCGCGCGGCCGAGGGCGCAGGTGCCGTCGTGATCCCGGACACGGTGCAAGGCGTGCTCGCGGCGCGGATCGACCTGCTCGACCCCCCGCACAAGCGGGTCCTGCAGGCCGCGGCCGTCGTGGGCCGCACGTTCTGGCCCGGGCCGGTGGCACGGCTGCTGAACGGTGAAGCCAAGGACATGGACCTCGCGCTCGCCGAGCTGGAAGACCGCGACCTCGTCCGTTCGCGCGTCGCGTCCGCGGTTGCCGGCCAGCCGGAGTTCATCTTCAAGCACGTCCTCACGAGGGACGTCGCCTACGAGACGCTCCCCCGTCGCGAACGCGCCGATGCCCACACGGCCGTCGGCGCGTGGATCGAGGAAACGGTCGGAGACCGCGTCCGGGAGTTCCTCGAGCTGCTTGCGCACCACTACCTATCGGCGTACCGGGCGGCCCGCGACGACGCACGGACCCGGCCCGACGAAGTGGAACCGTTACGGACGAAGGCCTTCGACTACGTGCTCCGCGCGTCCCACGATGCGCGGAGCAAGCTCGCTCTCCGACGGGCCCAGCGTCTGGGAGAGCAGGCCATCGATCTCGCCGCCCGGCCACTCGAGCTCTCGCTCGCGCAGGAGGCGTATGCGGACGCATGTTTCAACGAGTACCGCGGGGACGAGGCCTGGCACGCGTTCGTCGCGGCCGTCCATGCGGAGCTGGGAGCCGGCGACGCCGGAGACCCGCTCCGGGTCGCATACCTGTGTGCGCGCGCGGTCGATCTGCCGGCTCGCTGGCCGGGCTCGATGCGCACGAGTCTCGACGAGGCCACGGTCCGCGGCTATCTCGACATGGGCATCGCGCATCTTCCGCCCGGCGACAGCGTGGCGGGGGTGCGACTTGGAGCGGTGCGATCGGCCTGGCCGTTCGCCTTTCCGGATCTCGAGCTGAGCCGGGAGGAGCTCGAGGAGTTCGAAACGTCTGGGTTGGAGGCATCGGACGCGGCGATCCGCCTCGGTGCCTACGACCTGGCGTCGGCGGCACTCGACGCGGCGGCGGCCGCAGCGCTCAGTCAGGGATGGTACGGGCGGGCGCTCCGGATCGAGGAGCGCCGCATCCCCCTCGGACCCTCCCTGGGCGACCCGCTCGAGCTCGGCGACATGTACGCGATGCTGGGCTGGTGCAGCGCGGAGACCGGGAACTGGCGCGACATGGTCCGTCTCAGCCGCGAGGGGATCGAGGCGATCGGCAATCGCGCAGATAACGCGAGCGTGCACCTACTGGCCTGGCTCACGGAGGGCACGTTCCGGCTGGGCAGCTGGGACGAGAGCCTCTCGACGTTCGAGACGCTTCGGAGCCTCCTGGACGATCAGAAGGATGACCCGCCCTACTTTGCCCTCCCCGCCTACGGGATCGCCGCGCTCATCCACATCCTGCGGGGCGAGCGTTCGGCGGCGCAGCACCTGACGGACCTGTTCGCGGGTCTCGATCGGATCACCCAGACCACCCGCCGTATCTGGTCGTACTCGTGCCGGGTGCTCGTCGCGCGGGGGGAGTTCGAGAAGGTGCAGCGGCAGCTCGCCGACCGGCCGCGCGGGTGGAAGCTCCAAGCCGCGCCGGCGCTCGAGTCCGCGTGCGAGCTCGTCATCGCGCTGAAATCGTGGGATGACGCAGCGGCGACCGTCGAGGAGGCCCGCAGGATGGCCGTGGCGGGCGAGCTTCACGGGGTGGCACTGTTCGCCGACCGTCTGGAGGGAGCGGCGGCGCTTGCATCGGGCGACGAACGCCGGGGCCGAGAGCTATTGGCGCGAACGCGGGACGGCTTCGCAGAACGCGGCGCCCGGTGGGAGGCCGCAAGGACCGACCTGATCGCGGCCGAGCTGGGGGGCGTGCTCGAGTCGATGCGAGAACGGCTGGACGAAGCCGAGGCGGTCTTCGAGGAGCTCGGATCGGTCGAGGAGCTTCGAAGGACGAGGGAGCTGGATCGGGGCTAGGCCGAGCGCTCTTCGCGCTTCGTGGGCCGCTTTCCCGCGGCGCGGTCGCGCGGCACGAGCGTCGGGTTCACGCCCGTCAGCACGACGTCGCGATCGACGAGGCACCGCGTCACGTCGCGACGCGACGGCAGCTCGTACATCACGTTGAGCAGGACCTCTTCCATGATCGCGCGGAGCCCGCGCGCACCGGTCCCGCGCAGGATCGCCTGCTCGGCGATCGCCCGCAGCGAATCCTCGGTGAACTCGAGCTCCACACCGTCGAACTCGAAGAACTTGCGGTACTGCTTCACGAGCGCGTTCTTCGGCTTCGTCAGGATGTCGACGAGCGCGTCCTCGTCGAGGTTGTTCACGTGGCTCATGACCGGCAGCCGCCCGACGAACTCGGGGATGAGCCCGTACTTCAGCAGATCCTCCGGGAGCGTCTTGCCGAACAGCTCACCGAGGTCCTTGTCCTCGGAGCGGCGCACGTCGGCGCCGAATCCGATGCCCTTGCGGCCGATGCGCGATTCGATGAGCTTGTCGAGCCCGGCGAACGCGCCGCCACAGATGAACAGGACGTTCGTCGTGTCGATCTGGATGAACTCCTGGTGCGGGTGCTTGCGGCCGCCCTGCGGCGGGACGCTGGCGGTCGTGCCCTCGAGGATCTTGAGCAGCGCCTGCTGCACGCCCTCACCCGAGACGTCGCGCGTGATCGAGGGGTTCTCGCTCTTGCGCGCGATCTTGTCGATCTCGTCGATGTAGATGATGCCCGTCTCGGCCTTCTTGACGTCGTAGTCGGCCGCCTGGATCAGCTTGAGCAGGATGTTCTCCACGTCCTCGCCGACATAGCCGGCCTCGGTGAGCGCGGTGGCATCGGCGATCGCGAACGGCACGTTGAGCATGCGGGCGAGCGTCTGCGCGAGATAGGTCTTGCCGCATCCGGTCGGCCCCAGGATCAGGATGTTGGACTTCTGCAGCTCGACCTCGGGATCCTTCGCGCCGACCTGGATCCGCTTGTAGTGGTTGTAGACGGCGACCGAGAGCACCTTCTTCGCGAGCTCCTGCCCGACGACGTACTCGTCGAGGAACGCGTAGATCTCGGCCGGCTTGGGAAGGTCGTCGAGCTTGAGCTCGGCGGTCTCGGAGAGCTCTTCCTCGATGATCTCGTTGCAGAGGTCGATGCACTCGTCGCAGATGTACACGCCGGGACCGGCGATGAGCTTCTTGACCTGCTTCTGGCTCTTTCCGCAGAACGAGCACTTCAGCAGATCGGAGTCCCCGAACTTCGCCATCTCGGGTGCCCTTCCTCTCTCCCCGTTTACACGACGACCGGGCTCATCACCCGGTCGCGTCGCGCATTCTACGCCCCGCTCGTGCCCGCCGCAGCAAGCTCGGGCGCGGCCGTGATCCCGCGCGTGGTGATGATCTCGTCGATGATGCCGTACGCCTGCGCTTCGATCGAAGTCAGGATGTAGTCGCGATCGGTGTCCTTGGCCACCTTCTCGATGGTCTGGCCCGTGTGCTCGGCGATGATCTGATCGAGGAGCGTGCGGTAGCGGATGATCTCACGCGCCTGGATCTCGATGTCGACCGCCTGGCCCTGCGCGCCACCGTGCGGCTGGTGCAGCAGCACGCGCGAGTGCGGGAGCGCGAAGCGCTTGCCCTTGGCGCCCGCCAGCAGCAGCACCGCCGCCGCCGACGCAGCCTGACCCATGACGATCGTGGAGACGTCGGGCTTGATGTACTGCATCGTGTCGTACATCGCCATCAGCGTGGTGATGTCCCCACCGGGCGAGTTGATGTACAGGTGGATGTCCTTGTCCGGATCCTCGGACTCGAGGTGCAGCAGCTGGGCCATGATCAAGTTGCCCACCTGGTCGTCGATCGGCGTGCCGAGGAACACGATCCGTTCCTTCAGCAGCCGCGAGTAGATGTCGAAGGTTCGCTCGCCGCGGCTCGTCTGCTCGACGACGTACGGGACGAGATAGTTCTGGGGGTCGCTCATGAGTTCTCCTCCGGATCGCGCGGGTGCTCCTCGGTCTGGATATCGGCCTTGTCGACGAGCAAGTCGAGTGCCTTGGTTCTGATGATATCTCCAGCCAGCGTCACGATCTGACCGCTTCGTTCGAGCTGTTTCGCGAGCTCCTTGGCCTCCCGGCCGTAGGCCTGAGCCAGAACGCCGATCTCGGCCCCGATCTCATCGGCGCTGACCTGCAGATCTTCGGCTCGCGCGACGCCCTCGAGCGCCAGATCCGCCTTGATCGCGCGCACGGCGTGGTCCCGAGAATCCGCCTCGAAGCGCGCCTCATCCCACCCTTGGGCCTGCAGCGTCTGCTCCAGGGTGATACCGAGTCGCTCGGCTCGCTCACGCGCGTGGGTGATGCGGTGCTGGGTCTCTTCTTCGACGAGCGTCTCCGGCAGCTCGACGTCGACGCGGTCGATCAGCATCTCGAGCGCCCGGTCGCGGATCGCCGCATCGGCGTCGCGTCCCTTCAGCTCTGCGAGCTTCACGCGAAGGTCCTCGCGAAGCTCGGCCAGCGTGTCGAACTCGCTCGAGGTCTTCGCGAACTCGTCGTCGGCTTCGGGCAAGCGCCGGCCCTTCACGTCCTTCACCAACACCTGGAAGTTCGCGGGCGCGGCGGCGAGCTCGTCACCGAAGCGCTCCGGCAGGTGATCGTCGAACTTCAAGATGTCGCCGGGCTTCGATCCGGCAAGCTGCGTGTCGAGGGCGGGCCCGAACTCGCCGGACCCCACCTGAAAGAGGTAGTCGGTGCGCGTCGCGGCGTCGACGGGTTCTCCGCCCGCGGTGGTGGTCAGGTCGATCGTCACGAAGTCGCCGTCCATCGCCGGGCGCGCGACCGGCTCGAGCTCGGCGAATCGCTCGCGCAGGCGGTCCACCCATTCGTCGACCTCGAGGTCGGAGACCTCGGTCGAGGGGCGTTCGACCTTCAACCCCGCGTAGTCCTCCTCGGACAGCTCCAGGCGCGGGCGCACCTCGACGGTCGCCCGGAACACGAACGCCTTCCCCTCCTCGAACGGCTCGAGATCCAGCTCGGGGTCGGTGATCGGCGCGAGGTCGTGCTCACGGACCGCCCGGCCGTAGTAGACCGGCACGGCGTCGGTCAGGAACTCCTCGACCACGACGTCACGGCCCACCTGAGCGTCGATGATCTGCTTCGGCGCCTTCCCCTTGCGAAACCCCGGGATCCGGACCTGGCTCGCGACCTTGCGGTACGCCCGGTCGAGGTCCTTCTCCAGCTCGTCGGGGGGAACCTCGACCGTCAGCAGGACGGTGTGGGGCTCGGTCGTCTTGACGTTGGACTCCATCGTGCAGCAAGGCTACCGGAGAACGGCGCAAGGGCGGATCGACCGAATGGCCAGTTCGGATGCGCGCATCCCCGCCCCTCGCCGGCCCGCGATACTCTTCGCGCGGTGCTGGACGACGAATTGTCCCTTGCCTCCGAGCTTGCCGACCGGGCAGCCGAGATCGCCCTCGGGGTCTTCGGCGGCGACGTCCAGGTCTCGACGAAGGCCGATGGCACCCCCGTCACGCAGGCCGATCACGCGATCGAAGCGATGGTCCGGGAACGTCTCGCTGCGGAATTTCCCGACGATCGCGTCCTGGGCGAGGAAGAGGGCGGCGACGAAGGTCCGGGCCGGCTCTGGGTCGTCGACCCGATCGACGGGACGAAGAACTTCGCCGACGGGATCCAGATCTGGGCCACGCTCTTGGCGCTGGTGGTCGACGGGGTGCCTCAGCTCGGGCTTGTCAGCGCCCCGGCCCTCGGCGAGCGCTACCTGGGCGTCCGGGGCGGCGGGGCCACGCTCAACGGCCGTCCGATCCACGTCTCGTCGGCGGCGACGCTCGGCGAGGCCGGAGTGCTCACCGGCGACATCGAGGCATGGTTCGGGACCGAGATCGAACCCCGCCTTCGCCGGCTGGAGGCCCCTGCCCGGCGCCGTCGAGGGTTCGGCGATTTCTGGAGCCACATGCTCGTGGCGCGCGGGTCCGCCGAGATCATGGTCGAGCCCGAGCTGGCCGTGTGGGACTACTCGGCGCTCGTTCCGGTCCTCGAGGAGGCGGGCGGCCGCGTCAGCCAGATCGACGGGCGTCCACCGGCCCACGGCGGTTCGCTGCTGTCGACGAACGGGCTGCTGCACGACACGGCCGTCGCGATTCTCTCCGGACGCGACGAGCCCGCGTCCTGAGACGCGCCTAGCTCTCGATCGTCGTCCCCCGCTCGCCGATCCGTTCCATCACGACGTTCGCGGCGGCCACGTCCTGGACACCGACACCGGTCAGATCGCAGACGATGAGCTGCGCTGCATCCGTCCTGCCGGCGGCCCGGCCGGCGCAGATCTCGCCGATCTCGATCGCGGCCTCGGGCCCGGCGACTCCCGCCGTAACCGCGTGGTGGAGCTCACCCAGACGCAGACACTGTTCGAGCGCGTCGACGACCAGCAGATCGGCGCGGGCAAGGACGGCCGGATCCAGCTCCTGCTTGTCCGGACCGTCGGAGCCGACCGCCGTCACGAGCGCGCCGTCCTTCAGATGCTCCGGGCGAACGAGCGGCTCGCGGCTCGCGGTGCACGTGATGACGACGTCGGCGTTCTCGCACGCATCCTCGACCGAGCCGGCCGTGGTCACCGAGCACCCGGCCGGCAGCGACGGCCGCGCTCGGAGATCGCTCGCGCATCGCTCGGCGTGCTCGGGCGTTCTCCCCCAAACCCGGACCGTGGTGAATCCCCCGCGAACGGCCGCCAGACCGTCCAGCTGATACCGGGCCTGGAAGCCGGTCCCGATCACGGCCACGGTCCGGACGTCGCCGGGCGCCAGATGCTTTGCCGCGACGCCGCCGCCCGCGCCGGTCCGAATGTCGGTGATGTATCCGTGGTCGAGCAGCACCGCCGCCGGTGAACCGGTGGTGGCGTCGAAGATCACGACGATGCCGTCGGCCCCGCGCGGAAACCCGCTGGACGCCTTGACCGCGTAGTAAGGCGCGCCGTGCAGGTGGCCCGCCTTCACGTGGATCTCCCCTTCGTGCTCGGGCACGTCCAGGTGGATGACGCCGGGGAGTTCCGCGTCGCCGCTCGAGTACGCCGCGAAGGCTCGCTCGCACGCCTCGATGCACGACGCCATGTCGAGCACCGCACGAACGTCGTCTTCACCGAGAACTCGCAGGCCGGTCATCGCGCCGAGGCTACCCGCCGGGACCCGGTGGCTGCTACGGTGCCCGCATGGCCCGAATCGAGCTGTTTGCGATGGAGCGGTACCAGTCGGAGCACTGGCACCGCGTGGACTACGACCTGTCGGAATCCGGCGTCTCGCCGCTGTCGATCCGCGAGCTGCTCGGACCCGAGGCCGGCGCCGAGGAGTTCCTCGCGCTGCGCCTGGGCTATCCCCTGTCCGAAGGGTCGGAGGAGACGCGCGCCAACATCGCCGCGTGGTATCCGGGCGCGACGACCGCGAACGTCACCGTGACCACCGGCGGGTCGGAGGCGAACTTCCTGACGCTCTGGAGCCTGCTCGACCACGACGGCCGCCTCGCCTTCGGGCTCCCCAACTACTTGCAGGGCCGTGGCCTCGGCCGGCACCTGGCCGGGCGCACCGACACGTTCCGGCTGAAGCTCCGCGGCGGCCGATGGGCGCTCGACCTCGACGAGCTGGATCAAGCCGTCAACAACCGGACACAGGTCGTCATGGTCTGCAATCCGAACAACCCGACGGCGGCGGTCCTGACCGAGGCGGAGATGGACGCGATCGTGACGGCGGCCGACCGGGTCGGGGCGTGGATCGTGGCCGACGAGATCTACCGCGGCGCGGAGCTGGACACGGACGAGACCTCGCCGACGTTCTGGGGTCGCTCCGACCGCGTGGTCGTGACGAGCGGGTTGTCCAAAGCCTTTGCGATGCCGGGCCTTCGGATCGGGTGGGCCGTGGCGCCGCCCGAGGTCATCGAGCGGCTCTGGGAGATGCACGACTACACGACCCTCGCGCCGGCGATGGCCTCCGACGTGCTGGCCGGTTTTGCGATGCGGCCCGAGGTCCGGGAGAACATCCTGGCGCGCACACGCTCGATCGTCCGTGCCAACTTCCCGCCGATCGACGAGTGGATCCGGTCGCACCCCGAGTTCACTGCCGCGCGACCCGAGGCCGGTGCGATCACGTACGCGAAGTACAACCTGCCGATGCGCTCGAGCGAGCTGGTCGAGAAGATCCGCAAGGAGAAGTCCGTCCTGCTCGTGGCCGGCGACATGTTCGGGTTGAAGCGGGGCCTTCGCTTCGGAATCGGCTTCGACATCGGCTGGACGATGAAGGGTCTCGCCCTCGTCGACGACGTGCTGGCGGAGGTTGCCGCCGACGCCGGCTGATCACGGCACCCCGGTGCGTTGCGCGTGGGCGCCGCTGGGTGACCCGGAGTACCTCGCCTATCACGACGAAGAGTGGGGCGTTCCGTTGCACGATGACGCGCGGCTGTTCGAGATGCTCGTTCTCGAAGGCGCGCAGGCGGGGCTCTCGTGGTCGACGATCCTGCACAAGCGCGAGGGCTACCGCGAGGCGTTCGCCGGGTTCGATCCCGCAGCCGTCGCCCGGTTCGACCGGCGGCGGATCGAGCGCCTGCTGAAGGACCAGTCGATCGTTCGCAACCGAGCCAAGGTCGAGTCGGCCGTCGCCAACGCGAAGGCCGTCCTCGAGGTGGAAGCCGAGCACGGATCGCTCGACGCGTACCTGTGGTCGTTCGTCGGCGGCGCGCCCATGGTCAACGAATGGACCGAGACGGACCGGGTCCCCGCCGAGTCATCCGCCTCGCGCGACATGAGCCGCGACCTCAAGCGCCGCGGCTTCCGCTTCGTCGGCCCGACCGTCTGCTACGCCTTCATGCAGGCAACCGGGATGGT